>NZ_JBNCLH010000008.1:0-458757 GCF_049844575.1 Kribbella sp. DT2
GCGACGAGTATCTGGAATTACAGTCTGCAGCGTGAACTAACCGTTAATAGACTGTCCGGAAAATGCATGGCACCTCATACACCTACGACGGGTACACCCGGTGTGGCCTGGCCACCGCCGCGCTCGCGGCCTTGCGCGCCGAACACCCGGGCCTCAGCTGGTACACCGCCGGGGGCCACTATCGCGACGCCGAAGCCTTCTGGGGCGCTGCCGGACAAGGCGTTTCCGGTGGATATCGCACCCGGCAGCTCTGTTCGCACGACCTCGGTCTCTAGCTCAGCTCTGGCCGCCGAAGGAAGGTCAGGGCAGCCGCGAAGGCCGGCGCCACCAGTCCTCGGAAGGTACCTCGTCGGGCGGCGAGAGGGTGAAACGCAGATCGATTCTGGACGAGCCATCGAAGAGCTGGACCAGACACGGCAGCAACCCGTCCAGGTGCGGTATCGGCCTCTTGACCAGCGTCAATCCCAGATAGAGGTTTGGGGAGCAGAGGTCCTCGATGAGCTTGGCGCACTGCGCCTCGGTCAGGCTGCGCAACTCGACCTCGATGATGACGCGGTCGCGCGGGTTGGTCCACGTGTCGATACCCGTTGCTCCCAGATCCATCAGGAGTCCGAGGTGGCGCACTATCGAGCTGGTCGTCCGGAGTTGGCCTGGGGAGAAGATCTCCGGACGCTCACGCTCGACCGCGGACGGCGCCTGGGGATGTCTCGCTGCAATGCAGCCCCGGGAGTGGTCGAGCGCCCAGTGGTGCGCATCCCAGAAGTCGGCCGCGCTGACACCTCGGAAGCGAACGGCCCCGCGGTGGCCGATCCGATAAAACTCGAGCTGATCGCCAATGTCACGGACCCGGAGAGCAGGGATGCCGACCTGGCCCCATTCGCCGTACTCATCGATCTCGGGCAGCAGGTACATCCCCAATGTGACGGCGCTTTGTCTTGCCCGTGGGGCGATCTCGACCGTCAGGAGATCTGCCTCGGGATAGATGCGGACGGCCTCCATCACCCCGGGAAGACCCCAATGCGAATCGTCGCCAGGATCAGCGGAGTCGAACCGGCTGTCTTCCTGCGGGTAGTACAGCCACCTCAGTGCCTGGAAGACCAATCCCTCCAAGATGGCCTGGGACTCGATCGGGGCGGGAACCGCCGGGCTCCCTGCCGGCGCTGATGCGACCTTCGCCCACGCGGCTGCGTAGGGCTCTAGGGTCGCTCGGGCTCGAAGAGTGGCGAGGTCGCGGTGGCGAATGGTCATGACTGTTCTCCGGTCGCCGCTGACCCGGCCCGTGAACGTGGGTGAACCCCGATAACTGAGATGGTTGCGGGGGTGTGTCCGCGGCACTTTGTCTGCAAAGCCAGGTCAGGAGCCAGGAGACCGGGCACCCTACTGCCCGGCTTCGGAGGCTAGCACTGCAGGGCCGATTCGATCGCACGCCTCGCAGTGTCCGGCACGCTTCGGTCCGCCGTTGAGGGGTGTCGGCCGGCAGCTGCTGACCGAGCGGCCTTCTGACGTCGGCTCACTGCAGCCGTACGCCGTCGTGGTGCCGGATGCGCGGTGCGGCGGGGTTGTCGAGGGCGTCGAGGGTTCTGATGGAGAAGGCTTCGATGGGGATGAGGGCTGCGACTTCGTCTTTGGTCACCCATCGGGTGTCTTTGGTTTCGGGGCCGACGGTGGGTTCGCCGGAGATGGCTCGTGCCCTGAAGACGAAGTTGATGACGCCCAGCGTCATGTTTTTGTAGATCCCGGTCAGGTTCTGCAGTTCGACGACGAGCCCGGTTTCCTCGAGTACTTCGCGGCGTGCGCCTTCTTCGATGGTCTCGGCCAGTTCGAGAAAGCCGCCGGGGGCTTCCCAGCGGCCGTTGTCGCGGCGCTGGATGACGAGCGCGCGGCCTTGGTCGTCGATCGTCACGGCGGAGACGCCGATGCGGTGCAGGGGAATCTCGCTCACGCAGGTGCTCCGGTGAGGTAGGCGACGGTGGCGTCGTCGGATCGTTTGATCCTGGGGTAGCGGTGTGCTGTGGGGTCGTCGTTCTCGATCTTGCGGACGGATTCCAGCAGGGCGTTCGGGCCGGCGGCGTCGAGGAGGTCGAGGAGGCCGCGCCAGTCGGTGAGGCTGTAGGTGTCGACTGCGGCTGAGGCTCCGTCGGTGAGGAGCGCGGCACGCCACGTGGTTCCGGCGGAGATCGGCTCGGTGCCGGCGAGGGCTTTGTGGGCTGCGCTGGGATCTGACGCGGCGACCCAGAAGCCTCCGTCGACGTTTCGGAAGTTGCGCTGGGCATCGACCAGCGCGGCGATTCTCGCTGGGCGCTCCGGATCGTCGGCCGCCGTACTCAGAACCTGCTCGCGCAGGTCCTTGTTCGTGCGGAACAGCCGGTCATCGCAGATTGTGCTGAGGCCGGCCGGGGTCTCAAGGACGAGGGTTGCGTCACCGAGCACGAGCCAGTCGAGAGCTTCGTGCCGGGCGCGCAGCATGACGACGGTCGACGAGGGCGTGCCGGGGTGGTTGGGGTCGCACGTGGCCGTGTGGGCGGCGGCGGTGGCGCTGATCGCCGCGCTGAGGATGTCAGCCAGTGAGGCCCCCGGACCGCGGACATGTGCGGCGGCGGCTTGGGCGGTGAGTTCTCGCGAGTACCAGCGCGGATCGTGGACGCATCCGGTGCCAAGGCTCGGGGGAGCGGTGGCACCGTCGGCCACGACGACCAGGTCCGCGACCGCGGCGTATGAGTCCTCGTTGGGTCGCTGCGGCGAGCCGGGCCGGGTTGCGATGTGGGCGTCGATCACTCGGATCCGCTTTCTGGTTCGTCGGTCCATTCGTAGCGCAGCCGCCATTGGTGTCCCGGCATGACGTGGCGGGTGACGGCGACGGGCCGGTGTTCGCGGTCGGCGGCGACGAAGAGGATCTCGAAGACGGACTGGCTCGGCTCCATGTCGAGAAAGGTGCATTCGGTGGTCGTTGGACCGCGCAGGCCGATCTCTTCGGTGAAGTGGATTGGTCCGCGGCCGATGTCGGCAAGTCTGGAGTAGGTGCCGCCGGGTCCGGTGTTCTCCTCCGTGACGCCGGCCTTCTCGGCGAGCTCGCTGACCAGGTACGTGTCTGCGATCTGTGTCGGGAGATCGTTGGCGAAGTACTTGCGGCGTCGTACGACGAGTTCGGCGCCGACCGCGACATCGAGTAGGCCGGCGGTCAGTTCGGATGCCGGCACCCGTTCCACTGAGGCTGTCCAGCTTGGCTCGAGGCCCATGCGGCGAATTTCGACGTCGTAGGCGCCGCGGCCTTTGTCGCGGGCGCCGTGGCGGCGTGTCGCAATGCGGGTGATGACCGGGATCGGCCGGACGAAGGCACCCTTGCCCCGGCGGACCAGAACGAGCCCTTCCGTCCGCAGGATCCCGACGGCGCGGTTGATCGTGATCCGGGAGACTCCGAACTCCCGGGAGAGTTCGTGCTCGCCTGGCAGCGGCGAGCCCGGTGCGTGCACTTGCTTGTTGATCCGGTCGCGCAGGATGTCGGCGATCTGCGCGAATCGGGGTCGCGGTGCCTCGATCTGGGTCATCTCCGGCCCCTTTCCGTCCGCGCGTAGCGCTCATCATAGCCCGCAGTGGTGCGTCATCCGATGTCATACGTGGCTATTGACACCCCTTCACAGCAGATGCAGGATGTCTTACATCCTTCATGTTGCCGGACCGTATCGGTTCCGCGCCAAAAGACGGGAGTCGACGTGTCACACCGGCCGTCTACTGCCGATCGCGGCGAACCGGGTCTGTGGTTCGGCATTCCTGTGCGACGAGGCCGGGTCTCCTCAACCGTCGATCTCCTCAGGGTCGCGGTCCCCGTCCCGTCCACCTGGTGTCCTCGGCTCCGGCTGGTAACCACCTCCAGGCCAGCCGAGCCGAGGACACCTCACAAGCTCGGTGGGCGGTCGTACTGGATGCGTCCTGCGACCGCCCGCCGCTCCAACCTCTTACCCGCCCGCCTCTCGGCAGGGCTGGGTTGGTGAACGTCGAGCTCTGGGTGATGGACATGTCGGTCGCGATCGGCTGCAGCCTGTTCGGCCTGGCAGCGAGCCTGACTGTCCCCCCGGCGCCCGAGGCCCCGGAACAGCTCGGCTCTGGCCCGAGCGCGGCACCCGATGGCGGCTGGGGCGAGCGCGTTGACTATGACGCGCGCTCACTCCACGAAGGGATCTCTTGATGCCGAATCTGATGCAGGAACACCCGGGCTGGGTCACCACACCGACCGGCTACACGAGGGTCATGCGATCCGGATCGACTACGTGGCACCTGACGTGGGACTCGTCCACCGGGGACCTCGACGTATCGCCTGCTGACGCGCCTGCTCTGGCGGATCCGCGCCCGGTCGTCGACGTCGTCGACCCCGGCACGGCGGCCGAGCTGTTCGGACCGCTCGGCCAGGCGCTGGCCGCCTCCGGGCCGGTCGCACGGGTGCGCAACTGCGACCTGTGGGACGCGATCGGCACGGCGATCAACCGGCAGGTCGTCACGGTCACTCAGGCCAGGACGACGCACCAGCGGTTCTGCATCGCCTACGGCGAGCAGGTCCTGACCCCTGCCGGCGTCATGTACTTGTTCCCGTCGGCCGAGCGGGTCGCCGCACTGGCCGATGAGGACTTCGACGGTCTCGGGATGAAGTTCAAGCGGCCGATGTTGCGCGCGGCCGCCGATGCCTACCTGGCCAACAGCAAGGTGTGGGCCGAACTGCCGCCGGCCGAGCTCGTCACAGCGCTCAGGGGCGTGTACCGGATCGGTCCGTGGACCGCCGGTGCCGCCGTGGCGGACTGGTCGAACGACTTCACGCAGTACCCGTACTACGACATGGCCGTTCGCCACTGGGCGCGCACCGCAGCGCCCAGCCTCGACTGGCCGAACAACGACGCCGAGTTCGGTCCGCTGTGGCTGGCCGGCGCCGGTGAACACCTGTCTGCACTCACTCTGCTCACCCTTGCCCAGGGAGGCGCACGTGCTACCAGCGAACCTTGACCCCGGCCTCGTCGCCGGAGGCGACCCCGGCCGTCCACTAGATCTGCTGCTCGTCAACGCACCACTTCGTGACTACTCGCTCCGCCCAAGGGTGAACGATTTCACCCTTCCCGTGCTCGGGATGGCCTACATCGCCACCGCGGCCGCCGGGGCCGGGTTCAACACCGGCGTCATCGACGCCGAGGCCCACGGTCTCGGGATCGACCAGACCATCGGGCTGGTCAACCAGCTTTCGCCGCGCTGGGCCGGGTTCAACCTCCTGGCCCCCACCTACGAGATCAGCGCGCGCATCGCCGCCGGCCTCGATCCGGCCATCATGTTGATGCTCGGCGGCCACCAGGCCAAGGCGATGCCGACCGAGATCCTCACCGATCCCCGGATGCGCTCGACCGCTGCTCTTGTCCTCGGGGAGGGCGAAAGCCGGGTCGTCGAGCTCCTGGGCGACCACCGCCGGCGCGCAGAGCTGCCGGGCGTCATGTGGCGCGATCCGCTCCTGGAGACGATCAACACCGGGCGCGGCAGCAACACCCACCTCGCGCCACCGATCGACCATCTCGCCTACGTCGACCGCCGCTATCTGGTCCAGGATCCTTACCTGGCAGGCGATGGGCGGCTTGAGGCCAACATGGTCGGCGCCCGGGGCTGTCCGTACGACTGCTCGTTTTGCGGCGCGGCCGTCTCGGCGAACCCGGACATCACGATCCGGGTGCGCACGGCGGAGAACATCCTCGGCGAGATGTACGAGCTGCGCGACCGGTACGGCGTCACGGCGTACCGGTTCGTGGACGACTTGTTCCTCGGGGTCCCGCGGGTGATCAAGGCGATGATGGCGCCGTTCGCCGCCGAGCGCGTGGGGGAGTGGGCGCAGTGGGATGCCACCGGCCGGATCAACGTCCTCGACAAGGTCAATGACGCAGAGCTGGACCGGCTCGCCGCGAACGGGCTGCGCGAGGTCGCGCTCGGGATCGAGTCCGGCAATCCGCGGGTGCTGCGCTACATCGACAAGCGCATCGATCCCGGCATGGTGCAGCGCACGGTACGGCGGCTGACCGAGCGCGGGATCCGCGTGAAGGGCTACTTCATCCTCGGGTTCCCCGGCGAGCAGCGCGCCGAAATGCTCGACACCGTCGACCTGGTGCACGAGCTGTGGGGGATGACCGATCACCTCCCGGGAAGTTTCCGGGCCTCGGTGTTCGAGTTCCGCCCGTACCCCGGTACGCCGGAATGGGGCCGGCTGATGGCCACCGGCAACTACACAGCTGAGCAGCTGCTCGCCTACGGCGCGGTCGATCTGACCGACGAGGGCTTGGACGAGGCGATGCGCTCACGCGACGAGTTCAACTTCTCGGTCGGGATCCAGTTCGGGCAAGCACCTGTGGACGAAGTCCGCCGGCACATGGCCGACCTGTCGCGCGAGCAGTTCGCGCGCAACCGCGAAACGACACCGGCATGACTCAGGATCGGCGCTGGCCCGGCTTCTTCGTCACCCTCGACGGCCCTGGCGGGGTCGGCAAATCCACGGCTGTTGCGGGTCTGACCGCCGAGCTTGCGGAGTACTCCGTTCCGGTTCAGCAGACCACCGAGCCGTCGCGGGGCGCGATCGGCGAGCTCGCTCGGCACGGAACCCACGATTTCAGCGGACAGGCTTTGGCCTGTCTGGTCGCTGCCGACCGGTATCACCACCTCGACACCGTGCTGCGCCCTGCGCTGCACGCCGGCCGCCTGGTGCTGTGTGACCGGTACGTCGCTACCTCCCTGGTGCTGCAGCGCCGAGACGGCGTACCGGTCGACTTCATCGACGCCGTCAACAGCGGCGCTGACGCGCCGGATCTGGCGATCATCCTGGTCGCGAAGGCATCGACGATTCGCGCTCGGCTTAGCGCGCGGGGAGTGAGTTCAGGCCGGTTCGAGGACAACGACGGGATCGACGTCGACCTGGGCTACTACGCGGACGCTGCCGAACTGCTCGCGGGCCGAGGCGTCGACGTGCTCTTGATCGACGTCGACCAGCATCGGCCGTGCGACACGGTGCGCGTGATCAGTACGGCGATCAGGTCCCGGTGGGCTAGCCTCGCTGAGCCAGCAATCGACTACCAGCAAGGCGCGACAGCATGAAATCCGAGCGGTTCCGCACCATCATCGACGTTCATCTGCTCCTCATCCGTGACCGCGAGATCCTTCTCGCTCAGCGGCAGGGGACCGGGTACGCCGACGGGCAGTGGCACATGCCGTCAGGTCACCTCGAGGAGGGCGAGAGCGCCACCGAGTGCGCCGCGCGGGAGGCCAACGAGGAGACCGGCATCAAGGTCGACCCGGCATCGCTGCAGCTGGTCCACACGATGCACCGCGGCCACGAGACGGAGCTGCCGCGCCTCGGGCTGTTCTTCGTCGCGACGACGTGGGAAGGCGACCCGTTCAACGCCGAGCCGCACAAGTGCGGGGCGATCGAGTGGTTCCCGTTCGATCAGCTACCGGCGGAGATGGTGCCGTACCCGAAGGCCGGCCTCGACAACTACCTGAGCGGTACGGCGTACGCCGAGCTCGGCTGGTAATCAGAAGGTCTTCTTCATCCCGGTCTGACTTCTACGACCGGCCCGCTCCGACCAGGCCGGCCACCACGCGGCAGCTCGGATCTGAGGGGCTCGATCCTCTTAAATCCGAAACCACACGGTCGAAAGGGCTCGATGCCCCTTCGGCCGCGAGACCGCCACAGCGGCAGCAAGGGTCGGGACACTACGGATGTCCCGACCCCTACAGGTCGGCGGCAGATCCGTTGACCTCCGCGAGTGTCGGGTCATCATGAAGTCGACAGGAGGGGGAGAAGAACTCCTTTCGCGGTGCCGACGAAGTCGGCTCGTTCAGGCCGCAGGCCTGCTGGATTGTGTCCTGTAACGGCAACCCAGGCGAACACACACGCTGGCATGAAGATGCATCCCCGTACGCCGGCGTACGGGGGATAGGTCGAGTGGTCGGGCGCGATCAGCAGCTCAGCGCGAGACGTGGTTTCGGCCCGGAGGCCGGACGGCGGTCGCGGCCGTTTCCTCCGCCGTCACCACGGCACTGGGAACACCACGGCTGCAGTCGCGAGTGGCGAGAGAGCGACAGAAAGACCCACATGGCGGGCGCGACGAGGAGAAGCGTTTCGACCTGCCGGGAGATCAGGCCGGTCTGCCGAGCGAGAGCCAGCAGCGCGACGGTCGCGGGCGCGACCACGATCCAGCCCAGAGGGCGAGCCCGGAGCCAGTGGACCGTCGTTAGGTTCCGGCGGTACCGCTCGGCTCGGGCGGATCCGTCGAGTGGCATTTCAGCGATACAGCGCTCGCACAGCGGTCCGCGGGCATGCAGGACTAGCGCGAGGCCAGCGTAAAAGACGGTCGCGGTCCAGCTGAGATCAAGCCCGTAGGCGAGGTCGCGGGGGAACCCGGCGAGCATGTCGGCAGTCGTATAGGCGAGCTGAACGGCGTACGCGGCGAGCAGGATTCGGTAGGCGTGGTGGCCGATCCAAGGCGGGACGAAGGACACGTAGTGCACGGTGGCTTTGGGTCCGATCTAAGGGCGCGACTGGACGGGCGGCCCGTCGGCGCAGGGTTGGTGTCTGAGGCTTCAGGAAGGCATCGCGGTCAAGCGGGGCTCTTCTGGCCGATACCGCCGACGATGCAGTCCTGGATCCAGGTGTGGGCCAGCTTCGGTTCGAGCCCGGGCCACCACTCGTGGCAGGGGTGGACGCCGGCCTGGAGCAGGGTCTGGCCAGGGAACATGGTCTCGATGTCGTCCTGGGTGCGGACCCAGCCCGCCGCGATCGGGCTGGCGGTCAGCACCTTCTCGATCTGGCGTACCGTGCCACGCTCCTCTGCCTTGTCAGGCTCGAGGAAGTGGGTGATCACTGTGCACGATCCGGCGGGTAGGGCGTCGACGTAGGTCTGCATGGTCGCCGCGACATCGCTGGCGCTGCCGGGGTGGTAGTGCAGTACGGCGGTGCAGAACACGGCGATCGGCTGGTCCCAGTCCAGGAACGTGGCGAGCTCGGGCTGCTCAAGCAGCTCGACTGGGTCGAAGACGTTGCCAGCGACAACGAGCACTCCATCGCTCCTGCCCAGAAGTCCGCGAGCGTGGGCGAGGACGATCGGGTCCTGGTCGACGTACACGACCTTGGTCCGCGAGCTCAGCGGTTGCACGATGTTGTGGAGGTTGCGAGGGGTCGGCATGCCGACGCCGAGATCGATGTACTGGGTGATGCCGAGCTCGGCCGCGAGGAAGGTCGCGGCGCCCCGGACGAACCGACTGTTCGTGACTACGAGGTCGGGGAAGAGCGCAGTCACTTCGGCGATCTCGGCATACAGGTCGCGGTCGGCTTGGAAGTTGTCTTTGCCGCCGCCGGCGTAATCCCAAAGCCGGGCCATCGACGGGAACTCGATGCGCACCCCGGCGGCCCTGAGGGCTGTCTGCAGCTCGGGCCTTGGTTCACTCGCCATCGTACGGGCCTCTCGGGGATTGTCGTCGGCTGTGAACGAGTAGGAGCCCCCGGCTGCCCGGGGGAGGAATGGGCACAATCCACTCCACAGGGGGAGAGCAGATGGTTGCCGGGGGCTCCGGTAGGTGGCGGCGGCGCAGACTCTGCACTCGCCGGTAGCGCCACGGCGCTGATCGCTGGCTGCTTTCGCTCGACGTCATGACATTTCCGGATCGTCGTGACGCTCCCACGCGTCGTCGGACGTCCGAAGGATCGGCCAGCAGCCCTCGGTCCGCTCGAGCGGGTGTGGCTTACGTTGGGGTTCGACCAGCTGGCGGATCGCCCGAATGGTCTCCTCGGCCGGTAGCCGCTGATCCAGGATGCGGCGGACCGCGGCCAATATCTCAGCCTCGCTCATCGTGCCCCTGCCATGGTTCCTGCCGGGGATGGCTGGATCGATTCGCACACGACTGTGCACTTTGTAGACAGATCCCGCTTCTGCAGCGTGGCGATCTGTTGCCCGAGGTTCGCCGGCCCGGACCAGTCGCTGATCAGGTGCGACCCGAACCAGGCCTGCACCCGCACCTGGCCGGGCAGGTCGTCGGGCTGCAGGAGAGGTGCTTCGGCTACGGCTGTCATGGTTTCCCCGTTGATTCAGTCGGTCAGCTCCGAGTCCCCAACTGCGGTGGCGCGGAGCTGTCGGCAGTGCTCGGATCATCCCGAGCCCTCCGGCCGCGGCGAAGGGCATTTGCCCTCATCGCGCCGGGCAACTCCGGGCACTTGCCGTGCCCGGACCGGGCAGGCACCGCAGCATGCCTCCAACGCCGAGTGCACGGCTGCTTACACTGGGCATGTGGTCACGCCGAACGAGCGCCTGATCGCCGCCCGTCAACGCACTCGGTCCGTGCGCACACCCGGCCGGCCAATGCCCCGCGCCGAGGTGGCCGACGCAGTACGTGCGTGGCTGCTGGCCACGACCGGCCGCGAGTTCCCCTTCGACGGGCACTACCTCGGAAAGCTTGAGCGTGGTCTGGTCGTGCGACCCCGCAACGAATACCGGGCCGCCCTTCGCTACGTACTCAACGCCGGCAGCGACGCCGATCTCGGCTTCGACCCCGCCGTACCAGCTGTCACGTCCACGGTTCCGCCGCAACGGCGGCTCTCCCAGACATGGCCGGTCCTTGACTCGGGCAACGATCTGGACACCGAGCTGATGGACGCCGCGAGCGAATCGGCCACTTGGCTGTCGCTGGCGGAAAGCTCGAACGTCGGTGAGCTGACCGTTGAGCAGCTGCACGCCGACGTACGCCGGATCGCTAAGTCGTACCTGAAGACACCCACCGGGCCGTTGTTCACCCGCACCCGCGCCCTGCGGGATCGGGCCTTCGTACTCCTGGAAGGGCGGCAGCGTCCGGCGCAGACCCGCCAGCTGTACGCCGCCGCCGGATGGGCCCTGACGCTGCTGGCCTGGATGACAGTCGACCTCGGTCGGCCCGACGTCGCCGAGACGCATGCCCGATCCGCACGGATCTGCGCGGACAACGCCGACCTTGACAGCCTGCGGGCATGGGTATGCGCGACCCAGCACACCGCTGCCTTCTGGCAAGACGACTTCGCCCGCGCCGCGCAGTACGCCGCCGAAGGCCGCCGTTACGCCGAAGGGTCCGCCGCGCTGTATCTCGCGAGCGCACACGCCATGGATCTGTCCCGCAGTCACCAGCTCGAGCGGGCGCACGAGGTACTCACCGAGGCGCGCCACCTGGCCGATCGGTTACAGATGTCACCTGACGAAGTCGGCGGCCCGTTCCAGTGCACGACCGGCCGAGGCGCCGGCCTGTGGGCCGACACTCATTTCGGGCTCCACCAGCCCACCGAAGCTCTCGCGCTCACTCTGGACGGTCTGACCGCCTTCGAGCGAACTCCCATCGCGGAGCGCAATGCGGGCAGCGAACGGATGGTCCGGCTGCAGCTGGCCAAAGCGCACCTGATGCTTGGCGAACCCGACGGCGCCGCTGAAGCGCTGCAGCCGGTCCTGGAGACGCCGCCCGGGCACCGAGTGCGGCCGTTGCTGCGCCGGGTCAGCGAGGTCGCAGCCCTCGCTCAGGTAGAAGGGTCGCGGCCGGCGGCGGCGATCACGACCGGGATCCGCGACAGCATCGCGGACTTCGCCCGGCACTCCACCGCAACCAGCTGACCCCACTCCTCCGGGTGATCCAGCTGCCCGCGCAGGGGGGCACGCCGGGCCGGACGGTGTACGGGACCTGCTGAGCGCGAAGATGACCTGCATGACCAACGTGACGGAACTTCGTGACCACTGGTACTGGCGTCCCGGCTGGGAGGTCGGCCGGTCCTTCTACACCTGGCACATCACGTTTGCCGCCGCACCGGAGGTCGCGACGCTCGCCGAGCAGTACGCCGCCGCCCTGGCCGACCTGCCCGAATACGACCCGATCCCGCTGGAATGGCTGCATCTGACGATGCAGGGAATCGGATTCACCGACGAGGTCGAGCGCGGGATCATCGACCAGGTCGTCGACGCCGCCCGTACCCGGCTCGCCGAGGTAGCGCCGGTCACGGTCACCATCGGGCCCGCCGAGATCGACCCCGAGGCGCTACGCCTGCCGGTACAACCGGTCGAACCACTGACCGGGATCCGCGACGCCATCCGCGCAGCAATCGCAGATGTCCGCGGACCTGACAACGTCACCGAGTCACCGGACTACCGGCCGCACGTCTCGCTCGGCTACACCAACACCACCGGCCCAGCTCATCGCGCGCTGGAGGCCTTGGCTCGCCATGAACCCCGAACCGCGCAGGTGACAGTCGATTCCGTCGCCCTCATCGACCTGCACCGCGACCACAGGATGTACCAGTGGACCACTGTCGCTGAGGCTCGGCTCGGCGACGGCGACCGCAGCTGACGTTCGAGATGCCCAGGCCGGAGCGAGCGTGTACGTGCTCGCCCCGGCCTGGCGGAGTCCCCAGCCTCGGGGGAGTACCTCGACGGCCGGACAGGTCCGGCCGGGCTGCGGATCGAGGTTGCTGGAGACTCCGGTCAGGGAGGCGGGATCGGGAGCTGGCGCTGAGGATGACGCCGGCTGCTTGGTGTCTGGAGGCTGAGGAGGCCTCCGGTACGCCGATCCCGCCTCGGTTCAGGTGCCCACGGGGCGGATCGTCGCGCCGGTGCGGGTCTCGATGTGCTGCTGCTTGCTGTCGGCACCTGGTCGGCCGAGAGGCGCGACGTGGTCGAGGCTCGGGACGAGGACGTGGGCAGGGTTGTATCGCTCGATCGACGCCAGGAGCGCACGGAACATCGATCCGCCGTGGCCGCGCTGGTCGACGTAGATGCTGCCGAGCTGCAGGCGCCCGGCGATGGCGTACTGGCTGAGCCGCGCCCGGGCGTCTGCGAGCGCCGCCTCGTCGGGCAGCTGGGCTGCGTCGACGTAGCCGAGCACGAACAGCCGGGTCGCGTCGTCGGCAGGATCTTCGCCGACGTCGTCGGCGGCGCCGGCCGCGATCACGCTGGGGAGCAGTGCGGGACCCCGGCGACCGTAGACGGTCGATGTGGTCATGCGAGGCACCTACCGGTACCGGCGGTAGCCAGCTCGAACTCGGTCGCGGGGTCAGGATCAGGGTCGATCCACTGCACCTCGGTTTTGCCGTTGTGGCCGTGGACGACCAGGAGCGCTTCGATGTTGTCCCAGACCGCCGTACAAGGGGTTTCGGAGATCCACCGGACGGCGACCGAGCCATCGCTGAACTGAATGCCTTCGGCAACATCTCCGGGACCGCTGACGTCAGAGACGTCGACGAAACGGTGAAGCTTGAAGCGGCGGATCGTCATGATGCGGGGTCCGTCCTGTGAGGTGGGCGTGGCCTGTCGGAGCGGTGGTTGCCGCTGCGGCCGCGGACCTCGGGGTCGTCGTCGCGACGCCAGGTAGACCGCTGGCCCGAGCTGGTGAGGCGGACAGTGCCGACGCGCAGCACCAGTCGGATTCCGGATAGCTTCTGCTCGAAGGGCAGGGCGCTGTCCAGAATCCGTGCTACAGCGACGAGCTTGTCCGCGTCGTTCACCGCCGGAGTTGGGGTGCATCGTGGTCCTTCCCGGTAGGAGTAGCCGCGGTGGTCAGCGTCTGGTGGCGGCTGCTGGCTGGTGCTTTCACCTCGGGTTGTCCTGTCGAGCTCGGTGGTCGGCGCTGCAGATGGAGCGGCGCGGCGGGCGCCGACGTGTGCTCGTACGACCGCCGCGCCGACAGGGGATAGTCCTCGGCCGACGAGGGCCTTTGGCGACCGAGGACCTGGAGACCAGAGGCAGAGACCATGCTCGGCACTGGCGCCGAGCTGGACGACGACGTGATCCCTGCCCCTGGGCTCATTGGCCGGTTGGCCCGCCAGCTGCGGTCTCGTCTGGAGGTGCCTCGCCGTGCGGAGTGTTGGTCACTCGGCAGCAGGCGAACTGCCGGCGCATGGCGTCCTCGTACGACGCCGCCTCGACGGGATCGGGTTCGAGGTGGTCGATGAAGGCGTGGCTGCCGAGCCAGACCTGGATCTGTCGTACGGCAGGCGGAGCAGCGATGTCGGCACTCATCAGCGCTCCGCCAAGGCGATGCAGATCCGCGCCCGGAGCGTTGCCGCGCGTCGCATCACTCGTCCCTCAGCTCGGCGGCGAGCTCGCGGCCCATGCAGACGTAGGCCGCCGCTGCGGCGAACGCCAGAAGGGCTATGGCCAGACTGCTGTTCCACGCCGGCGCGGTGCTGACCAGCGCCGGCACCGCCCCGAGGTGCTCGGTGATCTGCCAATGACTGTTCACGTCTTCGTCTCCCCGTTCATCGGTACCTTGGGCGGGCCACTGACTGACCGGGAGGAAGTGAGGTCGCTACCCCGATCGGCCGCTTCGCTAGTCGCGCTGACTGCGAACGCTGGCGTGCTCTTGCGGTAACCAAGAGTGAACAGCCGGAAGGTGGTGCGGTTCACGGTCGCTGGCGCCAAAGTTTCGTTGAACCGAAACAGGTGCCTGGGGAGCGGCGATGAGCTCGCTGATCGGGAAAACCTTGAACGTGGTTCAACGAATCGCCGAAGAACCGCCTTGTTCTGGCCTGTGATCCGGCCCATCCTGGACGAAGCTGACAGAAAGTGGGGCTTGTGACTACACGGGGTAGAAGCGGCGACAAGGCCTCCCGCAGCGCCCTGCGGCGCCAGCTCCACGATCAGGGCTGTGGAGTCGATGAGGTCGCCGCGGAGTTTCGCCAGCGGTGGGCGTACAGCACGCTCGCGTCGTACCGCTACGCCGTCGAGATGTCGCAGGCCGACGTTGCACGCCGCTACAACGAAGCCGCCGACGATCCGCGAGCCAGCGCTGACTCCAGCCTGATTTCCAAGCTCGAGCAGTGGCCGGGGCAGGGCGGGAAGGCGCCGACGATCTACAACTTGGTGCTGCTGGCGCAGGCCTACGACGTGGCGCCGCATCAGTTGGTTTCGCCCGCGGACGTTTCGCAGCTACCGTCGCGGGACCGCATCGCGCTCGCGGCGATGCGCCCGGCACCGACGAGCGCCTCCGTCGTACCCGCGAGGCCTCAACTGGTTGTTCCTGCGCCAGTTGAGCCTGAGCGCGACGCCAGTGGGCTCGATGCGTTGACGAGAACGGGCATCAGGCAACTGGTACGTCAGCTGCCCTCGCGTGGCCGCGGGCCTGTCTCGGCGCACCTGCTGGATTCGATCGACCAGCTGCGCCGCGGCACCGATGACGTTCTCTCCGCCGGCACGGTCACCGGATCACGCATGACCATCATCGAAGCGGCAGTCGACCAGCTGCGCCGCGACCACGTCCACCACTCCCCGAACACGATGCTGGCAGCTCTTCTGCCAGAATTCTTCGACGTCGTCAGCCTGACCGAACATCGCCAGACCGCCCGGATCAGAAGCCGTCTGGCCGGCGCAACTGCCCAGCTCGCGACACTGGCCGCGGACAGCCTCATGAAGCTCGGCGAAACCGCCGACAGTCACTCCTGGTACCGCACCGCCCAGCTGGCCGGTGACGACACCGAAGATCGGGCCCTGCGCGCCCAGATCAGGGCCCAGGAAGCGATGCTGCCGTACTACTACGGGGACCTGCCCCGCACGATCCACCTGGCCCAAGAAGCCCAGCGCATCGCCGGGAACCTTCCCTGCGCCGCGGCCTGCCTCGCGGCGGCGGCTGAAGGCCGCGCGTGGGCGCGGCTGGGCAACCGCGATGCCGCCGAACAGGCCATCGCACGGGCGCAGGAGATCTTCAACCAGATCCCCGACCCCGACAGCAACGACGCCTTCGCCTTCCCGGAGAAGCGGCTGCTGCTCTACCTGTCGGGCGCGCTGACCCACCTCGACGAACCAGATCGTGCCGCGCCGCTCCAGGACCGGGCGCTTCAGCTGTACTCCGCACAGGGTGGGGCGTTCGTACTCGACCCCACCCTGATCCAGCTCGATCGGGCCGCCGGCCTGGCATCCATTGATGCGGTGGGAGCGTGCGAACTGACACAGGAGACACTGGAGTCGGTGCCCCCGGGCCACCGGACCCAGATAGTGCTCACCCGAGGAAGTGACGTGCTTTCCGCTCTCCCACGCAACGCGCGAGCTCTGCCCGCCGCGGACGACCTGCGCGAGGTCCTCGCGCTCACCAGCGCCGCCCAATGACCTCGGCGCTGACCGAAGAGACCTTCACCCCCAACACCACCCAGCAGCTACTCCAGCAGGCCTGCGACCAGGCAGGGCTCACCGCCGCCGATGCCGTCCTGCTGCGGCACCAGACCAACGCCGTCTACCTGCTCCCGACCGAACAGGTCGTGGTCAAGATCAGCCGGCCCTCAGAGCAGCCCGACGACGTCGCGAGGACGCTCACTCTGGTGCGCTGGCTGTCTGACCACGGCGTACTGACCATCGCCCCGACCGGTCATCAGCAGCCCCAGTACGTCAGGGGCTGCCTTGCCACGTTCTGGCCCTACGTCGACCAGGACGGTCGGTCTCCCGTGACCGCTGGCGATCTCGGCCAGCCGCTGCATGCGCTGCACCAACTCACAGCCCCACTTGAGCTGCCGGCGCTCGAAGTCGCCGATACCATCCAGCGCTCGGTCGCGAGCAGCCGAATCCTCAGCACCGACGAGAAGCAGTACCTGGCCAGCTACTGCACCGAGCTCGCTGCAGCGATTCCTGAGCTGCGCTACGAGCTCCCCGAAGGCCTGATCCATGAAGATCCGCAACACCACAACGCTCTGCAGACCGACACCGGGACCGCACTGATCGACTGGGACGGTGCCTGCATCGGCCCTAGGGAATGGGATCTCGTCACCATCGAGATCCACTGCCGGCGGTTCTTTGACGACCCGCACGAGTACACCGTTTTCACCAACACCTACGGCATCGACATCCGCGACTGGTCCGGCTACGCCACACTTCGCGACCTGCGCGAACTCCGCATGATCACCACCAACGCCCGCAAATCACCAGCCGGCAGCCCCGCCGCCAGCGAAGTGCACTCCCGCATCTCACAACTACGCCAAGGCGACACAAGTCAGCGATGGCGCCGCCTCTGACGACCGGTTGCACGGGTGGTCGCGCGCCTGCCACCCACAGCGCTGACCTATTCGCCGCTGTTGGCCGGCTCGATATCGTCGGCAACTGGTTCGCGTCGGTTCGACAATGACTTCAGGTGGTCGACAGGCTAGCTGTGGGGACCCGCCAGGACGTGTTCTTGCCGGTCCCGATCCTGAAACCTGGCAGGCCACCGGACCGCAGCTCACGGCGTACGGTTTGTACCGACAAGCGCAGGATCGCCGCCACCTCGTCAGGATCGAGGACGTTCGGGCGCCCGTCGAACAGTTTCTCGATGCCAAAGCTCACGGCAACCAGTATTGCCCGCTCAGGGCTGGTCGCGCGTGGGTCGGTTCTCCGCTCGTAAGATCCGATCATGTTGCGTCCTGGAAGCTGGATCAGGCCAGCGGGTGTGAGTCCCGTCCCGGTAGGTACCGGAGCGCCGGGTAGCAGGCCCCGGTTCGTCGGAGAGATCTGGCGGGCTGAGCGGGGTGTCGAGAGCCTCTTTGGAGGGAGCAAGCGTGCGGGCCGCAGCGTTAAGCGAACTCTGCAGCCTCGTCAGATTGACAGTGGGAGAGCTGAGCCGCTCATGTCACGGCGGAGGCCGTGCCTGGCGGGCCCTGTTCCGGGGTCAGCTCGTCGGGTCTCTGCGGGGTACGGGTGGTGGCACGTGCGCACGGTCTGGTTCGGAACAGGAGAGACCCGTCTGTCTGGCCTTTGTCGGGCAAAGACCGGTCGTATAAGCCGATGGTGAAAGCGTCCGGAGGGCAGCGGGAGTCCGACGGGGTCGTAGTACCGGTGATCGGCGTGGAACATAACGCGCCGGGAGGGAAGGGCCCTGACTTTGATCATGTGTGTGGAGAGGGTAAGCGCAAGGGCATGACCGGGATCGCCCGGTCCAACTACCCCGGCGGGCAATCTAGGCTCGTCGATTCCGGGGTTCGGCTGCGGTCGGATCCGGGGAACGTGCGAAGACTTCAACGTGCGCTATGGGCTGCGGCCAAGCAGTCTTCAGGGCGGCGTTTCCATGCTCTGTTTGACCGGATCCATCGAGGTGACGTCTTGGTGGAGGCGTGGGAACGGGTGCGAGTAAATCGTGGCGCGGCCGGGGTTGATCGGGTGACTTTGGCAGCGGTGGAGGGTTATGGCGTGGACCGCATGTTGCGTGAGTTGCGTGATGATCTCCGTGGTGGGTCTTATCGTCCGTCGCTGGTGCGGCGGGTGGAGATCCCGAAACCGGATGGCCGGATGCGGCCGCTGGGTATTCCGACGGTGCGGGACCGGGTCTGCCAGCAGGCGGCCAAGTTGGTGCTGGAGCCGATTTTCGAGGCGGATTTCTTGCCGTGCTCGTACGGTTTCCGGCCGAAGCGGTCCGCGACTGGCGCGTTGGAGGCGATCAGGGTGGCGTTTCCGCGGGGACGGCAGTTTGTCTTCGAGGCCGACATCCGTGATTTCTTCGGCACGATCGATCATGACAAGTTGATGGATCTGGTCGGGCAGCGGGTCAGTGATCGTCGGGTACTGAAGCTGCTTCGGCAATGGTTGAGTGCAGGTGTGCTGGACCCTGTGAAGGGTGTGGTCTCGGAGACGGTCACCGGGACGCCGCAGGGCGGGGTGATTTCCCCGTTGCTGGCCAACATTTTCCTGCATGCGTTCGATCGGGCCTGGGCTGAACATGGCACTGGCGATTTGGTCCGTTACGCGGATGATTTCGTGGTGTTGTGCCGGTCAGGCAGTCAGGCCGAGCAGGCTCATCGCAGGGCGCAGGTCTTGTTGGGTGAGTTCGGGTTGGAGCTGCATCCGGACAAGACCCGTGTGGTCGATCTCCGGGAAGGTAAGGAAGGCTTTGATTTCCTCGGGTGCCATCTTCATGCTCGCATGTCGGGCCGGTTGTGGGAGCAGCGGCGGATACGCCGCTATTACCTGCATCGCTGGCCGTCGCAGCGGTCGATGAAGCGGGCCCGTGCCAGGGTCAAGGTCCTCACCGGTCGGAGCCGGGTCGGAACAGAGTTGCAAGACACCATCGCCGCGTTGAATCTTTTCCTGCGGGGATGGGGCAGCTACTTTCGCACCGGTAACGCCTCCGTCAAGTTCACCCAGATAGACCGGCACGTTGCGTGGCGGCTGAAACGTCTGCTGATCAAGAGGCGCGGACGCAACCTGCGCGCCGGGCAGGCCGATAGGTGGACTCCGTCCTGGTTCCACGACCAGGGACTGCATCAACTCGCTGGCACTATCCGCTACCCGAAGGCTGCGTAACCATGTCAAGAAGATCATCGGTAAGCCGTATGCGGGAAAACCGCACGTACGGATTGAAAGGGGGATGGGGAACCACGCCGGCAACGGCAGTGCGCCCCTGACTACCAATGGCGCGCACCGTGGTGATCAGCGGCGGAGGAACTGGCATCGGGTTCGCAGTCGCGGAGACGTTCGCCTCTGAAGGCGACCAGGTGGTCCTGCTCGGCCGCCGGCAGAGCAAGCTCGCTGAGGCCGCCGAGAAGATCCTCGGCGCCGCCTACTTCTCGGCCGATCTCACTGATCCGTACGCCACTCGGGCAGCCGTCGACTTCATCTCCCAGCAGTACGGTGCCGTCGACGTCATCGTTCACAGTGCCGGCGGGAACGGCGTCCTCGAAACGCCGGTTGAGCATGCGGATCCGCTGGAGGCGATCGCTCACGATTGGTCGCTGAACTTCCGGCTCAACACCCTGACAGCTGTACTGCTGACGGAGGGGCTCAAGGAGCACCTGGTCGACGGCGCCGGGCGCGTGCTGTTCATCACCTCGATCGCGGCGTTCCGCGGATCCGGTCGGGTGCCGTACGGCGCGGCCAAGGCCGCGCTCCACCCGTACGCCGTCCGGCTCGCTCAAGAGCTAGGACCGCGGCGCATCACGGTCAACGCCGTCGCGCCCGGACTGATCGATGAGACGCCGTTCTTCGGACAACCGATGACCGAAGAACGACTGAAGCTGCGCGTCGAAGAGACCGCGACCGGCCGGGTCGGCGTACCGAGCGACGTAGCGAAGACGCTGCGCTTCCTCGCCTCCGAGGACGCTAGTCACATCACCGCGCAGGTGATCCAGGTCAACGGCGGCGTGGCAAGCAGCCGCTGACCCGCCCGAGCGTGGGTCGGTCAGGGGCAGGAGCTGCTGTCTTCAGCAGCCAGCCTCACCAGCGCTCGAGGGCTGACCTCGATCAACGCCGTACGGCGTCACCTCGCGCCGGACCGACCACTGCCTTGCTGTGCAGCAGGTCGAGCAGACCTTCGCGGAGTTCGCCATCGCCGGCGTCTAGAGTGCCGCCGTGCGCACCGACCTTGACGAAATCCTGCACACCGCCTGCAGCCAGCAAAGCATCGACCCGACGGACGCGAAGCTGATCCACCACTACAGCAACGCGGTCTACATCCTGCCCGCTGCCGGAGCCGTCGCCCGGATCAACACCGGTGGTGAGACCGCCAGCCGCCTGGAGACCACCCAAGCGATCACATCGTGGCTCGTCGCAGACCAAGGATTCGCGGCCACAGCTCCATTGCCCGGAGCTGACCTTGTTCAGACCGACGCGTCGACCGTGGTCACGTTCTGGATCTACTACCGCCAGCCAGTCACCGCCCCTGAACTCACCTCGACGCACCTCGGAGAGCTGCTGCGCACCCTCCATCACACCCCACCACCGCCGATCGAGGTGTCGCCCTGGAAACCACTGGAGTCTCTCCAGAACGCACTCGCCGACCCAGCCGCTGACGACGCACTCTCCCCGAACGACCGGCGCTGGCTGATGCACCGGATCGAAGAACTGGAAACCGAGCTGGGCGAGCTGGAATGGCCGCTCGGCCACGGCCTGATCCATGGCGACGCATGGGCCGGAAACCTGCTGTGGTCCACCGACGATCCCCACCGCGCCATGGTCTGTGACTGGGATCGGGTCAGCCACGGACCCCTGGAAGTGGACCTGATCCCGACCTGGCATGCCGCGTTTCGCTACGGACGCGACGAGGCCTGGATCCAAGGCTTCGTCAAGCGCTATGGCTACGACCTCCGCGACAGCATCGGCTACGAAGCGCTTCTGGCCATGCGTGATCTCGCCCAGCTACCCGGACCGATCCGCCGGGTGTCGAACCCGTCGTACGCAGCAGTGCTCCGCCAGCGGCTCAACGCGATCCGCGCCGGCCACCGGCCGGAAACCTGGGTCACCGCTCCAACGACTCGGCAAGGATTGCTACTGGGCTGGTGCTGACGACCGACGCCGCCGCGTTTTGCGGGGGCCTCGGTCGTACCGGTCAGCTCGGCTCGGCGGCAGGCACCGTCAGCGGTGAGTACCGTCCGAACCACGCATCGATGACGACGCCGTCGACGTCGATCGGGTCGGCGCCGTACGACGCCGTACACCGCTCGAGCATCCTCAGCAGCGCCAACAGCCGCCGCGACGTTTCACACAACCCCGGTCTCCTCCCCGGTCGTTGTATCGGGCAACACGCGCTCAGCGTTACTGTCCCCCGGGCGGTGGGGAAGTGTCGGTACGTCGGCCGGGCGACGTCGGGCCTCAGCCGGACGAACCGGGCGGCGTGGCGTACGCGGCCGGCCTGGGCAGCGGCGTCGGCCGCGAGCTCGACAACCAGCGTTGGCTCGACCTTGGTGAGCGGCCGCTTGGCCGATCGCCAGCGCGTCGAGATCTCGGCTGGCCAGGGGTGGCCGGGTTTCGCTGGAGTCAGGACGGCCCCGAGCTGGACTGACTGCGACTCGGTAAGGGCGGTGGTGTGCGCGAACACGACGAGCTCGCCGGACCGGTAGCGACCGACGATCACGTACTCGGGGCGGTCGATCGGCCCGATCACGCCGCCCACGATTCCATCGACCGTGTTGCGCCGCTTGATCCTTTATGGGGCTGAGTTTGGCGTCGTGCATTGTCGCGCGGGGTGGTTGATCGACTGGTGCGCGACACCTCCTTCGGACGTGGGGCGATCTTCTGCAGCTTGACACCAGGCTTGACCTGGAGCACGCTCCAGGTCGGATGATGGACCGCATGAGGTCATACGCACCGGCCGAGGCATCCGAGCGCACCGGTCTCAGCCTGGACACCTTGCGCTACTACGAACGCCTCGGCCTGTACGGCCCGGTCAGGCGTACGGCCGGCGGCAAGCGGATCTACACCGAACTCGACGTGGCCTGGGTGCGACTGCTGGTCTGCCTGCGCCAGGCCGGCTTGGGGATCACCGACCTCCAGCGGTTCATGAGCAGACTGCGTGACCGATCGAACGACAACGCCGACGTGGTCGAACTGCTCGAGAGTCACCGGGCCAGACTGCGAGCCGAGGTCGCCAAGGTGAACCTCGCGCTCGGCGTTCTGGACGGCAAGATCACCCACTACCGCACGCAAGCCTCGGCCAACGGACCCGGCGACCGATCCGGTTCGTGACCCCCGTCGAACGACGTGGCCACGTCACCAGATCCGCTCAGAGGAAGTACGGATAGGGCGATCGTTCCGGCTCACTGGCGAGGTCGAGCCGTTCCATCTGCTCCGGCGTGAGCGACCATCCCACGGCACCCAGGAGATCGTCGAGGTAGCTCGGCGTCCGCGGGCCGATAATCGGCGCGGTGACCCCCGGGCGCTGCAGCAGCCAACGGACTGCCACCTGCGGCATCGTACGCCCGGCACCCTCCGCGACCGCCGCCAGTTCCTCGATCACACGCCAGGTGTGGTCGTTGGCATACCGGTCCCAGGAATGACTTCCAGGCGACGAGAGCTTACTGTTCTTCGGCGGCGCCGTCATGCCACGCCGGTAGCCGCCGGACAACCATCCGGAACGCAGGGGAGACCAGGTGATGACCCCGACGCCTTCGTTCTGGCACACCGGAAGCAGCTCCCACTCGGATGCCCGGTCGAGAAGGGTATAGAGCGGTTGCAAACTGGTGAGTGGCTCCCAGCCGTGCTGCCGGCACCGGTCGATCGCCTGCTGGAGTTGCCATCCACGGAAGTTGCTGGCTCCGATGTAGCGGACCTTGCCGGACCGCACGAGGGTGTCGAGGGTCGACAGCGTCTCGGTAAGCGGTGTGCCGTCGTCCCAGAGATGCATTTGATAGAGGTCGATGTAGTCCGTACCGAGACGGCGCAGGCTCGCATCGACAGCTTCGAGAATGTGCTTGCGAGATAGGCCGCGGTCGTTCGGCTGTCGCCCCATCGCGCCCCCGACCTTGGTCGCGATGACATGGTCGTCACGCCGCTGCGTCTTCAGCCAACGGCCGAGCACTTCCTCGGACCTGCCCTCGCCATAGACGTCAGCGGTGTCGATGAAGGTTCCGCCTGCCCCCGTGAACTTGTGCAGGATCTCCATACTGGCCTGTTCGTCCGTCCGGTCGCCGAACATCATCGCGCCCAAGCACAGTTCACTGACCTTGAGACCGGTCGCTCCGAGATATCTATAGTCCATGCACGGCACGTTAGGACCTGGAGCGCACACCAGTTCAAGTCGCTTCGCCATCAGCCAGCCACCACTCGTCCCCGACACCTGTCGCGCACTACCGCCGGATGCCAGGCTGCCACCTGACCTGGGCACCTTGTGCCGGACGCGAACCGATCGGACACCCCCACCCCAATAGAATTCACCTTGAGCCAGTCGGTCCTCCGCCCGCCGACGTACCGGCTCGACGCTCCCTTGCACACAAGGCCTTCGATGCCCATCGCATCCGGCAGGACGTCGAACCACTCGCGGGCCTCGTCGATGTCGTCAGTCGCCGGGCACAGCTGCAGCAGCGATGTACTAGCCCAACCTTCAGCGAGGCCTTCGAGGCGGGTACGGCGTACCGTCCAGCGCAGCCGCCGCAGGTCGACGCCGCCGATCGCGAGCAGGTCGAACGCGACGTACGACGTCGCCGGCCCCCGGCCGGAGGAAGTCGCCATGCGGCGCTGGAGCGCGTCGAACGACAGTCGCCCGTCGACGTAGGCGACCAGCTCGCCGTTTATCTTGAGTCGATCGCTGGGTCCTGCCGTTTTGCTGGTTGTGAGCGTCGTGGACATGTCCACGACGGCGCAGTCGATCTGGCCGCCGCAGCACCGTGGACTCGAGCTGGACTCGGGGCTGGCACCGTGGTCATGGGCAACTAGGCGACCGGGCTGGCCGCCGGTCCAGCTCGAGTTAGGCGCTGAGGTGTTCGTGGATCATCTGCCAGCGGCCGTTCTGTTTGATCATCGCGTTCGTGCCTCGGCCCTGGCCTTCGCGCCTCTGGCCGTTGGTGTAGCCCATCCAATGGAAGCGGTATCGCACGACGGCGCAATCAGCTGAAGCAGAGACCCAGTGCAGGTCACTGATCGTGTAGACCTCGTCTTGAATCTCGTCAAAGGTTCGCTGAACAGCATCCGCGATGGCGTCGATGCCTTCAAAGGACCCGTCGGTGAACCAGTAGGTCGCGTCGGCGGCGACGAGCTCTCTCCAACGGTTCACGTCGTGTGCGTTGGTTCGCTTGTCGTACTCCGCCATGAAGGCGTCGAGCTCGGCAATCAGCGCATCGGTTCGATTCTCCATTCCGCCAGCCTGTCAGAAGGTTCCGACCTTTCCTTGCCAGGCTTCGCCGTAGGCTTGCGGTCGTGCCCGCCGCCCGTCCGGTCAAGGTCGATGCGCCGTGACCGGTCAACCGCTTCTGGACTGTGCGAAGCCGTCCCAGCCATCCCGCGCGTCATGATCGGAAGGCACTAGAAGGACCTGTGAACGTATTCCAGTGGATTGGCGAGCCGGTCACCGAGCGCGGCGTAACCGAGCGTCGGTTCCGCCTGGTGCGGGGCGTGGATGTCGTCCCGGGCATCTTGTGGCTGCCGCCGCGGCCTGAGCGACCCCTTCCGCTCGTCCTCATGGGGCATGGTGGCAGCGGTCACAAGAGGGCCGATCGGCAACTACGTCTTGGCCGTTGGTTCGCCGGCGAGTCACAGATCGCAGCCGTCGCAATCGACGGTCCTTACCATGGCGATCGGGTAACCGAGCCGGTCGACAGTCGGCAGTACCAGGACCGGATGGCGGCGATCGGAGTCGACACGGTCACCGACAGCATGGTGGGCGACTGGTGCGCGAGCCTGGATGCCCTCGGTGAACTGGACGCCATCGATGCCAGCCGCGTCGCCTATCTCGGCTTCTCGATGGGGACACGGTTCGGGCTGCCGTTTGTGGCCGAGGCAGGTCGCCGGCTGTGCTGCGCAGTACTCGGCAAGTATGGAATGCGCCAGCCGCCCGCCATGCCGGCTGCGGTGAACATGGCTTCGCGATTCACCCGGGACGCTCCCCGGATCACTGTCCCGGTTCTGTTCCATGTGCAGTGGGATGACGAACTCTTCCCCCGCGCCGGACAGTTCGAGTTGTTCGAGCTCCTGGGATCGCCTGACAAGCAGCTGATCGCTTTCCCGGGCACGCACCGAACCGCGGCGCCGGCAGCGATCAGGACGTGGTGCGATTTCGTTAGCCATCACCTCATAGGTGATGGCTCGGGGCACTCGGGAGCGCAGGTCAGAAGAGGGAATCGCGACCGACATGACTAGCGTCAGCCCTATCCGTCTTGCAGCCGGCGCTGGGACACGTCGACCACGGACGAATCGACCGGTCGACGACGGGCTGCTCTGAGTTCGCCGTGAGCGGCCGGCCGGGGATGCACCGGCCATCTGCCCACCGTGGTGGTCATGCGAGCTCGCGCTCGAACAGGCGGCGCCGTTCGGTCGGGCCGGCGTACGTTGCCTGCTGCAGCGTGGCCTGGTTGATCGACTCCGCACCGGTGGTGATCGCGACCGTCGCGGCTGCGGTGAGGAGCGTGGCGAGTTCACCGATCGTTCCCTCGCTGCGAGTCAGCAGGTACGACGTCATCGCCGGTGTGGCAATCGGCGACGGCCGGTGCAGCGGGTACGACGCGGCGAAGCTGGCCATCAGCGAACACGCGTCACCGGTCGGCTCCCACGTCGACAGAGTCAGCGGCGCGAACCTGTTCTCCAGCTGATCGTCGGCCAGGATTGCGAGATAGGCGTCGCGGGTGCCGACACCGACCAGCGGGATCCGCAGCTCGTTGCCCAGAAACCGCAGCAGGTTCAGGAACTCGCGCCGACGATCACTGCGGCCGCCGAGCATGTTGTGCAGCTCATCAATGATCAGCATCCGTACGCCGGTAGCTCGCAGCAGTCGCACCACGACCTGTTCGGCCTCAGCGGCCCGGTAGTTGCGCTGGGGCGCGCCGACCGCGGCCAGGATCGCGGCATAGAAGCGTCCGACCGAGGGTTCGGACGGCATCTGCAGCACCAGCACCGGGATCTCTTCGCGGTCTTCGTGGGAGATGACCGGGTGGGTACGGCGGAACTTCTCGATGATCATCGACTTGCCGTTGTTCGTCGGGCCAACCAGCAGCAGGTTGGGCATCCGCTGCTTGGCCGGCCACGCCAGCAGCGTCTCCAGTCGCTGCAACGCTTCGTTGGCGGCCGGGTAGCCGATCCACCGGTCAGCCCGGATGTAGCCCAGCCGCTCACTGGCCGGGAGATCGGCGATCGGCCGCACCGACTCGTGCAGGTGACTCAAGTCGAGATCGCCGGCGTCGAGCCCAGTCTGCGTGGTCACCACTGCTCGATCACCTCGAACGGCTCGGCCGCGCTTGGCTGGGTGTCTGCCGGTGGCGGCGGCACGACCCGGTCGACGGCAGCCGGCACGGCGCTACGCCGCTCTCTGTCCCGCCGCGCCTTGCGGGTCGTCGTTGCGGCCGTATCGGTGATGTCGCGCATCTGGGCGACCGTGGCGAACAACAGCTGCTCGTCGACGTCGGCGCGGCCCTGCTCACGCAGGCGGGTGATCGCGGCCTGCTGTTCCCAAATGCTGATCGGTGGTCGCGACAGGATCCGGTACGGCACCTGCAGGTACGTCGTACCGTCCGGATCGAGCGCCCAGATCCGGGAGATGTCGCGCGGATCCCGGCGCAGCACGAACTTGCCAGCTGAGCGCGCTGCGCGATCCACGGTTTGAGCGCGTCGCAGTAGTACTGCACGTGGTCGACCTGGAATCCGCTGCGCGTGACGGTACGGCGGATCACCGGCAGGAAGTCGATCAAGAACGCGGTCTCGTTCGACACCGTGCCCGGCGTACCGTCCCGCTCGGCCAGCTCTGCCCAGATCGCCGCCGGCGTCCGACTGAGGCCGTCGTGGATCTGGCCGTGGTAGCAGGCCACCGCCAGCGCCAGCCACGCGTTCAGCTCGGTCATCGTCATCACCGCGCGGCCGTCGGAGTCGTAGGCGCCGCGCTCGCCGACGTTCGAGAACGTCGTACCGGGCAGCTCGTCGTGGACCAGGCGCATCATCGTGCCGATCACCCGCTCCACGATCCCGCCGAAGTGCGGCAGACCCGGCGGCCGGTACGACAGCGCGATGCCGTGCTGCTCGCAGCCCCGGCGCAGCGCCTCGCTCTTGAACTCCGCTGCGTTGTCCACGTACAGCTCGTGCGGCTTCCCGCTCATCGGCCACACCGCATCCACCCCCAGCTGCTCCAGCCAGGCCTGCTTGCCGGTCGCCATCCGCGCCAGGCACAACCCGACCGACGTCGCCGACGGAGCTTCGAGTGTCACCACCAGGCCGACGATGCAGCGGCTCACCACGTCGATCGCCACGGTGACGTACGGGCGGCCGATCGGCAGCCGGTGCCGCTCGTCGACCACGATCACGTCGACCGGTGTGTGATCCATCTGCACCTGCTGCAGCAGGCCGACGATCTCGGGCGGTGCGCCGCCCGCTGACCGCTTCGAGCGGGCAGCGTCACGTCCCTCCCGTGCCTGCGTGGCCTTCAGCGGATCCAGCTGCGCGACCCGGCGCAGCACCGTGCCACGAGACGGCACCTGCAGGCCGTGGACCCTGCAGGCCGTGGACCCTGCACAGTCTGGTGATCTCGCGGCTGACCGCTGCGACCGAGCGGCGCTGACGGGTCAGGTACCGAGCCTGCAGAACTTGCCGGATGATCGCCTCGACGTCGTCGGACAGTCGGCTTCCGCCGCGACCACCGGTGGACCGGCCCGGCAGCAGATCCGACACCACACCGCCGCCGGTACGCCACCGGCCCAGCAGCACGTAAACCTGGCGCCGCGACAGCCCGAGCTCGTCGGCTGCCTCGTCCACTGCGGTCACGCTGGCCGTGTCGACCGCGGCCAGGCGGCTGATCACCGCGGCCTGCCGTACGGCGGCCTCCCACAGCTGATCCGGCGCCGTACACTTCCGCCCAGTTCGCTGCGACTTTGAAGAACAATAATCTTCGTCAATCAGTCGGCAGGACCGGCAGCTGCTACGACAACGCTATGGCGGAATCTTTCTTCGGCGCCCTCAAGAACGAACGCACCCACCGCACCGAGTATCCGACTCGCGAGCACGCCACTCGCGATATCGCCCGCTACATCGAACTACGCTACAATACTAAACGCCGTCACTCAGGGCTCGGCTACCGTACCCCGCAGCAAGCCCATGACGACTACCTGGAAACACAATCTGCCGCCTGAATTAGCCATCAAAAGGCTGTCTGGAAACGCGTGGCACCTCAGATCCCGCCGGTGGCAAAGATTGGATTGCGTCGGGTTCGGCAACGGTGTCGAGGTCGTTGCCTCCGGCTCTCAAACTTCCAGCTGAGCGCAATCGTGCTCGAACACCCGGTTCGCTCGTGAGGTTGGTGCAACCCCGGGGGCTGATGCACTCACCGGATAACTCACCGCTTTCAACGGCAAACAGCCGCGACTTATGACTACCGACCGCATGCCTCAATACTCATACCTGCAGGTCACGACCAGCAACGAGCGTCGTCGACCACGGTTGACAAGCCTGGCACGAGAAAGCGGTGGTTAGGGGTTCGAGTCCCCTCGTCGGCTCTCTGAACTGGGCTTATGCCCTGGTGGCCATGGAAGAAATGGCCCCAACTGACTTCCGGAACTTGTGTGAGGTCACCCAACTGCCACGACCTCGTTCTGCGTCTTCTCAGCCGCGCGCCGGAAGGCCTTCAGGCTCTTCCCCAACTCGGCTCGACGCCGGTTACCGACCGGCGGACGCGCCCTCCGTAGCGCGCTTTGCACGTTGTGCGGATCCCGGAAGCCGCCGTTGGAGGCCGGGAACAGTGGCGCGTCTGGCGGCGTCTCCGGAGTCCATCGGGCGTTGACCACCTCCAGCGCCCAGCCCGGCAGAATGAGAAGCGTTCACCGGCCGCCGTCTTCACTTCCCGCCATACCAGACCCTGCCTGCGGAGACGCTGGATCTGGTGGCTGCAGTCGACGACGCCCGTCTTCCGATCGATCCCGCTCCAGATCACGGCGAGCGTCTCGTGGAGTGGGTTCGGGACCACGGTGGTGGCGGTGTGATCGACGCGGTCGAGACGTAAAAGTACTCGCGGCAGGCGCCGCCTGCGAGTGGTGCACCGCAGGACATGCCGGCCGTGCCGGCGCCGACTCCGGTCGCTGGTGGATCAGCCGGGCTGCCGAAGGTCGGAACGCTCTCCGGGGTGAGTGCTTTACCGCACGAGGGTCTGTGGGCGGCCGCGCGGACGGATGCACAGGGGCGTCCGCTGGTGTGGACCTCGTGGTTCCGGCCTGATCCGGCGCACTTGCCGGTGACCGCCGCCGCAGCCTTGTTGCCGCGGGACGTGAAGATGACGTCCGACGTGGTCGCCGTACGGCAGAACCTCGATCTGGTCGTCACCGGTGGACGCCTGGTCGACGGATTGACCCTGAACGCGCAGGGGCGGTGGGGGAGCGTGCGGAGCCAGTTCCAGTAGACCTGGCGGTCCGGGCTCGGGACCGATGCCAAGGGCAACCTCATCTACGTCGCCGGGCAAGGGCTGCCGCTGGCGAGTCTGGCCTCGGCGATGCAGCAGGCCGGAATCCAGCAGGGCATGGAGCTCGACATCCACGCGGCGATGGTCAGCTTCACCACCGAGCAGCCGAGCGCCGACGGGACCGTGGCCGGGCGACGCCTGTTGCCGTCGATGCAGTCGCCGATCGACCGGTACCTGATCGACGACCAGCGCGACTTCTTCTACGTGGTGACCCGATGACCGACCTCCGCAACCCGCCCGCCGTCGTCGCGCCGGTCGGCCCCGGCCGCGCGCTGCTTCGCCTGAGTCGTCCGCAGCAGTGGCACAAGGCGGTGATGCTGTACGCCGCGTCCGCCGCGGCCGGTGTCATCGACCAACCGCAGTCGTTGCTCCGAGCCACCGTCGCGGCCGTCGCGATTCCCGCAAGCAACACCGGCTCGTTGCCTCCGGTGCTGTCAGCCCACCCCTCGCGTACGCCTGGGAGCGACTACCGCCGCCGTCGGCCTCCTCGTCTCGCTCTTCGGCGCCCTCTTTCTCGTCTCCGGCAAATGCCGAGCCGAACGCGGCTCCACCACGACCGATGCCCGCAGCCGCCCGGTCCTGGCGGCGCACTCAACAGCCTGGTTGGACCAGCTCACGACGGTCACCCTGCTGGGCCCGTCACTCTCATACGGGGCTGTGGGCCTTCCAGTACCTGGGCCACGACATCATCCGCCAGCTCCTGGCCGTCTCGTTCCTCCCCTTCCTCACCGCGCTGCTCCGCTACGACTTCCTCATCTCCACCGGCCGAGGAGAACTCCCCGAACACGACCTCTTCCGCGACCGGGTGCTCCTGGTGGCCGGCGCTACGTAAAGCGTCCTGGTCGGAGCCGGCCTCTGTCTGGCCTGACCATCTGCGCGATCGCTGGGAGGCGTCTGCCCGCCGTACGCCCGTGGCTTTCGCCGCGGAGGATGAGGATCGCTCAGCGGCCGCGCTGGATCCGCGGCGTGGATGTCAGGGGTTGTGCGGGCTGACCAGACCGGATTCGTAGGCGAGGACCACGAGCTGGGCGCGGTCGCGGGCGTGGAGCTTGGTCATGGCCCGGTTGATGTGGGTCTTCGCGGTCGTCGGGCTGATCACCATGCGCTCGGCGACCTGGTCGTTGGTCAGGCCCTGGGCGACCAGGACAACTGCCTCGCGTTCGCGGTTGGTCAGCTCTTCGAGCACAGTCCTGGCACCGGGGTTGAGCGGTTGGGTGACGTATCTGGTGATGAGCTTGCGGGTGATCGAGGGTGCGAGCAGGGCGTCACCCCGCGCGGCGACGCGTACGGCGTGCAAGAAGTCCTCCGGCACGATGTCCTTGACGAGGAAACCGGCCGCGCCGGCGCGCAATGCGTTGTAGACGTACTCGTCCAGGCCGTAGTTGGTCAGGATGACCACGTGCACCCTGGCCAGATCCGGGTCCGCGGCGATGCGCCGGGTCGCCTCGATGCCGTCGACGACCGGCATCTGAATGTCGATGAGCGCGACATCGGGCAGATGTTCCCTGGCCAGCGCCAGCCCCTCCTGTCCGTCGGCGGCCTCCGCCACCACCTCGATGTCGTCCTCGAGATCGAGGAGCGCGCGGAAACCGCTGCGGATGAGGGGCTGGTCGTCGACCAGCAGGACACGGATCATGACAGCTGCTCCACGGGGAGCTCGGCCCGGACGGTGAAGCCGCCCTGCTCCCGTGGCTCCGCGCGCAGCCGGCCACCGAGGGCCGTGACGCGTTCGCGCATGCCGAGCAGTCCGACGCCGAGCGTCGGGGCGGTGTCGGTCGCGGCCTTGCCGTCGTCCTCGATGTGGATCGCGAGGACGTCCGGGCCGCAGTCGATCCGGACCGATGCTGTGGCGGCGTCCGCGTGACGGGCGATGTTGGTGAGCGACTCCTGAACGATCCGGTAGACGGTCCGGCCCACCGCGGCCGGTACGCGGTGTCGCTGTCCTTCGATCGCCAGACTTGTGTCCGTGCCGGTGAGGCGGAACCGCGCCACCAGCTCCGGGACCTGGTCGAGCCCGCGCGGCGGGTTCTTGTCGTCGTCGCGTAGCGCCTCCAGGGTGGCCCGCAGTTCCCGGGTTGCCTCCCGACCGGCCTCCCTGATCGCCAGCAGGGCGTCCGGTACCGGTTCGCCGCGCTTGCGCGCCAGGTGGACGGCGACTTCGGACTGTACCTTGATGACCGAGATCTGGTGGGTAAGCGAATCGTGCAGCTCCCGCGCGATGTGCAGACGCTCTTCGTCGGCGCGGTGCCGCGCGGTCTCCTCCCGGGTGCGCTCGGCTTCGTCCGCCCGCCGCTCGGCCTGCCGCAACGCTTCTCCCGCGGCTCCCGCGGCGATGAGCCACGCGATCTCCAGGGCGCCGCGGGCCTGCGCGAACGCCTCGCCCGTCCCATGCACGCCCGAGGCCAGGGCGGCGACGGGGAGCGCCGCCAACACAGCCACGCTCGCCACCACGCCGGCGGTGCGGTGTCCCTCCCGCACCGCCGCGTACACCGCGAACAGGAACGCGACGGCGGGCACGTCGAGACCGGCCGCCTGGTATCCCAGCGCGCACAGCCCGGTGGCGGCCAGGACGGGAACCGGAGCCCGGCGGCGCCAGACGAGCGCCAGGCCGCCGGCCGCCAGCAGTGTGTAGCCGAGCAGAGCGAAGTCCATGCCGGAGTGCTGTTCGGACAGGCCGGTGATCAACAACGTCGCAGCCATGCCGACTGCGATCGCCCAGTCCCTCGCACCGGACCACCTTGTGCCCATGCGAGCACCCTAGTCGGCTGCGGCCTCGGGCAAGTCCAGCCCGCGGATGAGCGATCGGCTACCACGGAGGCAGTACGTACGCGGCCCCTGCTGCATTCGCGGTAGTGCGAAGTGTCTGCATCCGTCGGACGACCGAGGCGGCTCGGGCGGACATGCTCGGGTGATCCAGTTCCGTCAGAAGAAGGAGCACGTCATGTCAGTCCGCACTGTGCTTACCGTGGCAGGGGCCGTCCTGATCAGCGGTCTGATGCTCGCCGAACCCGCGGCTGCGGCCCCCGCTGTCCAGCCGGCCGCCGCAAGCTTCTACACCTTGAGCGTCGGCCGCGTCGGAGCCTCGTTGGCCGCGGTGGTCGGACTCCTCGGCGCGGTCAGTGGTGGCCTGGCCTTGACCCGCACCACTGGCAAGGGTCACATCGGCAACTGGACCCGGCGGAACGGGGCCGTCGCAGCTCTCGGGGCGGGTCTGGTCGCCGTGGTCGTCGGGGGATCGATCGCAGCCACCGCCGACGGTGGTCTCGGCACCGGCAACGGGCTGGGCGGCGCCTACGTCGCCGTACTGGTGGGTCTGATCGCCGTCACGCTCGGATGGCTGGCCCGCGCCCGCCGAACCGCCGGGCGGTGAATGCTCTGGAAGGCACCCTCCCGATCTGTTGTCAGCCGGGCTGGTCAATGCCGGCGGACAGCTGGTTCGGGTGGGAACAACTTTCACACAAAGTGCAGCCACCCGAAGATCGTCAGCGATCGAGCTGCAGGCGGTGCCAGCTGAGGACGGCGAGTGCTGCGGCACTGAGCACGACCGGTACGACGAGCAGGAGCTGGACCGCGGAGACCTCGGTCCCTGCGCTGATCGCCCAGAGGGCTGGTGCGGCGAACGGGAACCAGCCGCCGGCACCGGCGACGGCGCTGAGCTGGGACAGGACGACGATGCCGATCGTGGTCGCGATCCCGGCCAGGACGGATCGCGCCGCAGTGGTCGCCCAGGCGGCCGGTACGGCGATCGCGCCGGTGAGCACGGACAGGGCAAGTTGCCGGCCGAGGTCCGGTACGGCGTCGCCGGGGATCGCGCCGAGGCCCGCCGTGAACCCGAGGACGACGAGGGCAACGAGCAGCGCGCAACTCGCGCACGCGGACCACGCCAGGTAGATGACGAGTTTCGCGGCGGCGAGGGAACGCCGAGGGACGGGGAGGGCGAACAGGGCGGTGATCGTACCGTCGGCGAACTCGCGGCCGAACAACCAGCTGACCACGACGCCCTGCGCCAGCAGGCCTGCCGCGCCGGTGACCTGCGCAGCTGTCGCCAGGTAGCCGTTCCAGCCGCCCGGGTCGATCAGCGGACCGAGCTTCGCGGCGAGTTGCGGGTCGTCGGTACCGGCGGCGAGCTGGAACGAGGAGCAGATCACAGCGATGCCGAGCACCATCAGCAGCGTGCTCGCCCGCACGACGGTGGCGTGCCGGAACTTGACGGCCTCGGTGGTCAGCGCGGCGTTCACGCGGTGGCCCTGTCGTCGGATCGGTCGTCGGCGAGGAGCTGGTCGAAGAAGGTGCGTTCGAGATCCTGCTCGTGCGGATCGAGGGTGCCGATCACGCGGCCGGCGTTGAGGATCGAGATGCGGTCGGCGACCCGGGCGACCTCGTCGAGGTGATGGCTGCTGACCAGGATGCCGGCACCGTCGGCGGCCCGGCGGATCAGTGCCTCGCGAAGCAGGAGAACGCCGGAGGGGTCGAGCGAGTTGGTGGGCTCGTCGAGCACCAGCAGTCGCGGATCGTGCTGCAGAGCGGAGGCGAGGCCGAGACGCTGGCGGTTGCCGAGAGACAGCTTCCCACTCCTGCGGTCGGTGTACTGGTCCAGGTGGAGCTCGGTGATGACCGCCGCGGTCATCACCGGGACGCGGTGCGCCGGTACGCCGTGGAGGCGGGCGCCGAGGGCGAGGTTCTGGCGGCAGGTCAGTTCGCGGTAGGCGAGCGGGTACTCGACGAGGTGGCCGACGGCCGACCAGTCCGCGTGCTCCAGGCCGCGGCCGGCGATGGTGATGCTGCCGCTGGTTGGCTTGAGCATGCCGAGCAGGAGGCGCATGAGGGTGGACTTCCCGGCGCCGTTGAGGCCGACCAGTGCGTGGATCTCGCCGGGGGAGACGAACAGATCGGCGCCGCGGACGCCGGTGCCGTCGTCGAAGACCCGGACCAGGCCGCGGGCTTGGACGGCGTACTCAGTCATGGCGTTGCTCGAGGGTGTCGAGGGCTGCGTTGATCGCCACGCCGAGGTCGTCGCCGGTCTGGCTCCAGGTGAGCAGGGCGGCGTTGAGCGCACCCACGACGGCCCCGGCGGCGACGGCCGCTTCGCGTGGATCGGTGCCGAGATCCGTCAGCGCCTCGGTGACGGCTGTCTCGGTGGCCGCTGTGCCGGCAGCGAGATCGGCACGTAGCGACGGCGTCCGGGCGACGATCCGCACCCGGAGCCGGACCTCTTCGGCGGCCGGTGGCGGCAGCTCCCGCCAGGCCTTCCGTACGCCGCGGGCGGCGCGGGTGATCGGGTCGGCGCCGGGAGGTTCGCTCCGGATCATCTCGCCGATCACGGGATCGTACGGATCGCCGATCAGGACGGCGGCCTTGGTGGGGAAGTGCCGGAAGAAGGTCATCTGGGTCACTCCGGCCCGGTCGGCGATCTGTGCTGCCGTCGTCTCGTCGAACCCCTGCGCGGCGAACAGTTCCAGCGCCGCTGCGAGCAGCCGGGCGCGTGTTCGCATCAGCTTGGTGACCACGAACAGAATGTTAGCGACTAACATTCTGATCCGCCAGCCTGGCGACTTGCGCGGGGATTGAACACGTGTTTAGCATTGAACATGCGTTCAACCGAAGCCTCCGTCCCCACTCCCGGTGGAGTGACCGGCGAGCGGATCCGGGACGCCGCGGTGGCGCGGTTCGGCCGGGACGGCTTCGCGGCCTCGCTGCGCGCGGTCGCCTCCGATGCCGGGGTGACCGCCGGCCTCGTGGTTCACCACTTCGGCTCGAAGGACGGTCTGCGGCGGGCCTGTGACGACTACGTGCTGGGAGTGATCCGCTCGGAGAAGTTGCGCGCGGCAACGGCGTCGAGTGCGGCCGGCGTGCTCGCGCAGCTGGCCGAGGTCGAGCAGTACGGGCCGTTCGCGCTGTATGCCGTACGGAGTCTCCAGGCTGGTGGAGACCTGGCGACCGCCTTCGTCCGCCAGATGGTCCGGGATGCCGAGGAGTACCTGGCCGCCGGTGTGGCCGCAGGGACCTTTCGGCCGAGCCGGAATCCGGCGGCGAGGGCGAAGTACCTGACCTACCAGAACATGGGATCGCTGATGCTGTGGATCTCGCTGCGTCCCGGGGCGGTGTCGCTCGACGACTTCCGCTCGGCCCTGCGGGAGATCTCCGACCAGATCACGCTGCCCGCGCTCGAGTTGTTCACCGAGGGCCTGTTCGTTGACCGGACGATGCTGGACGAGTACCTGATGTACGTCCCCGATCCGCCCGGCGGGCCCGCGACTCCGTAGCGGACACGCGTCCCGGCCTGGGACGCCCCTCACGACGACATCACACCGGATCTGTCCGGACCACCAGAATGAGGATCAGCGATGAGCGCTGCCCTGAACATCCGGCAACTGCACAAGTCCTTCGGTCAGGTGAAGGCTCTCGACGGGCTCGACCTGACCGTCCCCACCGGCCAGGTGGCCGGGTTCCTCGGCCCGAACGGCGCAGGGAAGTCGACCACCATCCGGGTCCTGCTCGGTCTGCTGCGGGCGGACGGCGGCACGGTCGAGGTCCTCGGCCGGCACCCGTGGGACGACGCTGTCGAGCTGCACCGGCGGCTCGCCTATGTTCCCGGCGATGTGAGCCTGTGGCCGAACCTGACCGGCGGCGAGGCGATCGACCTGCTCTGCCGCCTGCGCGGTGGCGCGGACAAGGCTCGCAAGGCGGAGCTGCTCGAACGCTTCGAGCTCGACCCGACCAAGAAGGGCCGCACGTACAGCAAGGGCAACCGGCAGAAGGTCGCCCTGGTTGCCGCGCTCGCCACCGACGTGGAATTGCTCGTACTCGACGAGCCGACGTCCGGGCTCGACCCGCTGATGGAGACCGTGTTCCAGGATTGCATTGGGGAGGCGAAGGCGGCCGGACGGTCGGTGCTGCTGTCGAGCCACATCCTCGCCGAGGTCGAGAAGCTGTGCGACACGGTGACGATCATCCGGGCCGGCCGCGCCGTCCAGACCGGCACGCTCGCCGAGCTGCGCCATCTCACCCGCACGACCATCACCGCCACCGTCACCGGCTCCCCGGCGTCGTTGTCCGCGCTGCCAGGGGTGCACGACCTGCGGATCGATGACGAGGTCGTCACCTTCGACGTCGACCACGACCAGATGGCCGGGACCGTTCAGGCGCTCGGCGCCCTCGGCGTACAGAGCCTGAACAGCGTGCCGCCGTCGCTGGAGCAGCTGTTCCTGCGCCAGTACGGCGACCAGCCGGCCGCCGTGGAGGTGCCGGCATGACCTCACGCTTCGAGAGCCTGACCGCCACCGGCGACCTGGTCCGGTTCGCGCTCCGCCGGGACCGCGTCAAGCTGCCGATCTGGATCGGCGCGATCGGCCTGGGCATGCTGTACGCCGTCTCGGCGTTGCCCACCGTCTACTCGACGCCCGCCGAGCGGCAGGTCCGGGCCGACCTGATGAAGTCGCCGGCGGCAACGATGATGTCCGGACCCGGCTACGGCCTGGACGACTACACCCTCGGCGCGATGATCACCAACGAGATGGTGCTGTGGCTGGCGATCCCGGCTGCGATGATGAGCATCTTCCTCGTCGTCCGCCACACGCGGGCCGAGGAGGAGACCGGCCGCGCCGAGCTGATCAGGTCGGCGGTGGTCGGCCGGCACGCCGCACCGGTGTCGGCGTTGCTGGTTGCTGTCGTGGCGAACCTCGGGGTCGCCGCACTGACGGTGCCGGCGATGATGAGCGGTGGACTCGGCGTGACGAACTCGGTTGCCGTCGGCATCGGTCTCGGGCTGACCGGACTGGCGTTCGCCGGCGTCGCGACGGTGACCGCGCAGCTCACCGAGCGCGCCCGGTCGGCAGCCGGCCTGGCGATGGTGGTGCTCGGCGCGGCCTTCCTGGTCCGGGCTGTCGGCGATGCCGCGCAGCCGGGTGGCAGCGTGGTCTCGTGGTTCTCGCCGCTGGCCTGGATCCAGCAGACCCGCCCGTTCGTTGACCTGCGCTGGTGGCCGCTGCTGTTGCCGGTCGGTGTCCTGGTCGCCACGGTGGCCGTTGCTCGTGCTCTGGCGGGACGACGCGATGTCGGCGCGGGACTGATTCCCGCGCGACTCGGACGCCCCGACGCTGCCGCGTCGTTGTCGACGCCGTTCGGGCTCGCCGTACGGCAGCAGCGGGCGTCGGTGATCGGCTGGGCGGCCGGCTTGTTCGTGTTCGCGGTCGCGACCGGCTCGCTGAGCGACTCGGTGACCGACGCGGCGGCGGAGAACCCGACGATGGCGGAGGTGTTCGCCCGCAACGGACTCGACCCGACCGACGGCTTCTACTCCACGATGGCCTTGTTCTTCGCGTTGATGATCGCGGCGTTCGCCGTCACCTCGGTACTGCGGCTGCGATCGGAGGAGCGGACCGGGCACACCGAAGCGGTGCTCGCGACCGCGGTGAGCCGCCGGCGGTGGATCTCTGCCTGGACCGGGTTCACGGTCCTCGCTTCGATCTTCCTGCTCCTGGTCAGCGGTCTCGGCGTCGGTCTCGGCGCGGTCAGCGGTGCGGCCGGCCCGGGAGTCGTCGGCGAGGTGCTGCTCGCGACGCTCGCGTTCCTTCCGCCCGTGCTGGTGGTCATCGGTCTCGCGGCGGCGTTGTTCGGCCTCCGCCCCGGCTTGGCGGTCTGGGCCTGGCTGCTCGTCGGGTACGCCTTCTTCTTCGGCATGTTCGGCGCGCTGCTCGACCTGCCGTCACTGGTCGCGAACCTGTCGCCGTTCAACCACCTGACAGTGATGCCGCTGGCCGGTCTGGAGGCCGCACCGCTGGTCATCATCACCGCGATCGCCCTGGCCCTGGGCCTCCTCGGCCGAACGCTCTTCCAGCGCCGTGACCTAGACGCACCGTAGATCGGACTCACCCGAGAACTGCCGGAATCTTGTCGGCTTGCCGGGGACCGGATCGGGCTGCGAGGGAACTCTCGGCGGCTTGTTCGGTTGGTGCTCCCGGCGCTCTCTCACCGAGCGCCGGGACCGCCCTCAGGTCAGTAGGTAGTGGCGGCGACGACCGTGGCTGGGTCGACCAGGAACGGCGCGACGGCGGTCAGGACGTTGGTTCACGCAGGACTCCAGCGCGAGAGCGTAGTCAGGACCTCGATGTCGTTCTTGAAGTCCTTGGCGCCGGCCATGTTGAAACCGCTCTTCCGTGCACCGATTGCCACTCCGGCCGGTACTGCGGAAGCGTTGCCGTGGATCAGGTCACGCGTCGTGTCCGTCATGAGTTGCTCCTCCTACTTCGCGATGAACGGCATGGCGGCCTTGAGGACCGGGCCTCGGCCGCGGTGAACTGTGTCCGTTCGTCGAACTGCGATGGTGGCCGCTGCTCCGGCAGCAGCGAGTGTCCGTACCGGGTTGGGCGATCGGCTTGTTGCGCGTTCCTCTTCGGCATGTTCGGCTCATTGCTCGACCTGCCGTCGTTGGTCGCGGATCTGTCACCGTTCAGTCATCTGACGGTGATGTCACTCGCGCGACTGGAGACTGTTCCGCTGATCGTTCCGACATCTATCGGCGGTCCTCGCCCTCGCCGGCCGCAGCCCCTTCGAGCATCGCGATCTCGACGCACCCTGAGCAGTGTTCGCCGACCTCTGCTGCGTTGCATCGTGTCGAACGCCGAGTGTGGCGCGGCAACTGGTGTCGGCTGACCCCAGCTCCGTTCTGCCGGGGATTCAGTCGGGAAGGTGAGTTCGGGCTCTCCGTCGGCGAGACGGCGCCTTGCGGCTGATCAGCCATCGCCAGACGAATCGTTGAAGGACAAGTGTCGCGACTCCCGCAATCGTCATTCCGGCGAGGTTGATCCCCAGTTGGGCTGCGGAGCCACCGATCTGGTGCGGTGCCCAGAGCGCGACCGAGAGCGCGAGGTCACCGGCGGCCGGGACGGTGGTGACGGAGATGAAGACACCGACCAGGGCGTTCGAGCGGCCCGCAGTTTGTGACAGTACGCCGGCGCAGCCGGCCAGGACGGCGACGACTGCCGACCACTTGTCGGGACGCCAGATGAAGCCGGTGAGCGGGCGAGCAGCCGTGACGTCACCCGTGTCGACCCACCCGACGGCTCGGGCCAGGAGCGCGGCCAGCGTGGTCAGGACGATCGCCAGCAGGAATCCTTTGGCCAGCAGAAGGAAGGCCTGCGAAGTGAGTCGCACCCTTCCCAGCGCGAGACCGAGCGCCAGGGCGGCCACTACTCCGAACTCCGGCCCTACGACCATCGCGCCGACCACGAGGATGGCCGAGTCGGTGATGACAGCGATCGCCGCGATCATCGTCGCGAGGGTCAGGAACGCGTAGAACGCCCAGGAGCCACGCGCTTCGGCGTACCCCTGGTCGACCACGGCGTCCCACACGACCGCGTCGTCAGGGGCGCCGGGTGCTGCGTGCTCGGTCTCCCGGGCGTTGCGGGAAGGCGATGCGTCGACGGTGGACAGGGCGACGGCTCCGTCCTCGTAGACGCCTTGCCCTTTGAGCCACTCGAGGATGTCGGAGGTGGCCTCCCGCGTGACGTCGCAGTGCACGACGTCGCCTGCCGGGCGCTTGGCCGCGGCAGGCAGTACGACGATGTTGGTCGTCCGCTCGTCGGCCACCAGCGAGTCCACGACCAGATCTGTGCGGTCGGGCGGAAGGATCAGTCGCAGGTGCATCACCCACACATCATGGCCGATCCGAGCGTCACACTTGCCGAGGCACTGGATCGCGAGAACATCGCCCTTGAAGGCCGGCTCGGTCCGCTAACGGTGACGCCTGGTGATCGCGATCAAGGCGACTGCGCCTGCGGCGACCGGCAGTCGAATGAAGCTGGTGGGTAAGGCTGATCACGCAGCTGCACTGTCTGTGTGTCAACTGTGATCGAGGAACCAGCTGGTTTTCAGGCGGGGTTCTTCGGCGCTTGGCAGGCAAGTCGCGGGCAGCGAGAAGGATCCTCGGTCCACGACAGCCTTGAAGCTGGCGTTCGGAACGAAGAAGCCACCCTGGGTTCTGCGTACTTGCAGACTGTCCGTCGGACTCCTGGCCTCGTTTGTCGTCTATCGGGTACGACGGCCTGGAAGGCTGCTGAGAGCCAGAGCTCGATCGTGGCCACTCGCACCGGCGCCGAGAATCTGGTTCACGACAGTGGGATTTAGTACACCCTGCTAGGCGACCGCTAACCTCGTCGACCTTCCTGATAGAGCGTTCGACTGATGCTTCGACGACTTGCTAACAGCGTGTTGTCCGTTCGACTAGCTGGGGACGTACAGCGGCCCGGCTGCGCGGGTGCGCAAGCCGGGCCGTCGGGTAGGGCGTGCGTGGTCAGGCGGTCGCCATCGTGTAGCCGGCGTCTTCGACGGCGGTGCGGATCTGGTCGTCGGTCAGCGGGGTGCTCGTGTGAACGGCGACCGTTCCGGTGGTGACGTCGACGTCGACGGAGGTGACACCGTCGAGTTTGCCGATGCTGGTGCTGACCGAGCTGGCGCAACCGCTGCAGGTCATGCCGACGACGTTGTAGGTCGTGGCGGTGGTGTCCTCAGTGGTCGGCGGGGCGGTCTCGATGTTGACGGTGCTGCAGCTGCAGTCGGTGCACATAGTGGTTCCTCTCCTGAATTAATCGGTGTTGGGAGTTGGTCTGCGCGGTCAGCGGTCCGGTGTGAGGCGGACCCGGCGCAGGAGTTGGGCGTTGGCGGCGACGACGATGGTGGAGGCTGACATCAAGACGGCGCCGACGGCAGGGCTGAGGCTGATTCCGGCCCAGGCGAGAGCGCCGGCGGCGAGTGGGATGGCGATGACGTTGTAGCCGGCGGCCCAGGCGAGGTTCTGGATCATCTTGCGGTACGACGCCTTGGACAGGCGGATCACGCCGGTGACGCCGCGCGGGTCGGAGGAGGCGAGCACGACTCCGGCCGACTCGATGGCGACGTCGGTGCCGGCGCCGATCGCGATACCGACGTCGGCGCGGGCCAGGGCGGGGGCGTCGTTGACGCCGTCGCCGACCATCGCCACGGTCAGGCCGCGAGCCTGCAGTTCGATGACGGCTTTGTCCTTGTCGGCCGGGAGCACTTCGGCGAACACCTCGTCGACGCCGTCGCGGAAGCCGAGATCGGCGGCCACCGCGCGAGCGACCGGTTCGGCGTCTCCGGTGATCATGACGATCTTGCCGACACCGGCTGCTCGCAGTTGTTCGACCGCTTCCCGCGCCTCAGGCCGTACTTCGTCCTCGAGTGCGATCGCTCCGGCGGCGACGGAGGTCGAACCGTCAACTTGCAGTAGATACAGCACCGCGGCTCCGCGGCCGGACCACTCCTCGGCACGGTCGCGAAGGACGCTCGGCACGGTGGCGTCGAGTTCCCGCAGCAGCGCGGGTCCGCCGATCGCGTAGGTCGCGCCGTCGACCGTTGCCTGCACGCCGCGTCCGGTGAGCGACTTGAAGTCACTGGCTTTGGCGCGCCCCGCACGCTGGTCGGCGGCGGTGACGATGGCCCGGGCGAGCGGGTGCTCGCTGTCGGCCTCGACGGCACCGGCCAGCCGCAGGACCTCGTCCTCGTCGATCCCGTCGCCGGCGATGCCGGTGACGACGTGTTCGCCCTTGGTCAGGGTGCCTGTTTTGTCGAACAGGACGGCGTTCACGGTCCGCATCCGCTCCAGCGCCAGCCGGTCCTTGACCAAGATCCCGGCCTTCGCGGCGACCGCTGTCGACAGCGCGATCACCAGCGGGATCGCCAGCCCGAGGGCGTGCGGGCAGGCGATGACCAGGACGGTCACGGTCCGGACGACGGACTCGTCGAGGGTTCCGAAGGCCCACCAGGCGAGGAAGGTGATCAGCGCGGCCGCGGTGGCGATGTAGAAGAGCATCGCGGCGAAGCGGTCGGCCAGGACCTGGGCGCGTCCGCTGGACTGCTGGGCCTGGGTGACGAGGCGCTGGATCCCTGCCAGGGCGGTGTCTTCGCCGACGGCGTCGACGCGGACCCGGATCGCCGAATCGGTCGCCACTGTGCCTGCGACCACGCGGTCGCCGATGGTCCGGGAGACCGGCCGGGATTCACCGGTGATCATCGACTCGTCCAGCTCGGCGGCGCCCTCGACGATCTGGCCGTCGGCCGGCACCCGTGCACCGGACCTGACCAGTACGACGTCGCCGACGCGCAGGTCGGACACGGCGACGGTCTCGACGCCGTCGCCGGTGACGCGTTCTGCGTCATCGGGTAGCAGCGCGGCCAGGGCTGCGAGGGCTCCTTGGGCCTGGCCGATGGCCTTCATCTCCTGCCAGTGGCCCAGCAGCATGATGGTGACCAGTGCTGCGAGTTCCCACCAGAAGTCCAGGTCGAACGCGCCGAGACTGGTAGCGAGCGAGGCGACGTAGGCGACAGTGATCGCCATCGAGATCAGCAGCATCATGCCCGGGACCCGGTCGCGCGCTTCCTGGACGCCGCCGACCAGGAACGGCCAGCCGCCGTAGAAGAACACGAACGTGCCGAGCACCGGACCGACCCAGCTCATGGCGGGGAAGTCCAGGGTGTAGCCGAACCAGTCCATCACCATGTGGCTGGTGGCAACGATCGGCAGCGTCAGCAGCAGGCTGAGCCAGAACTTGCGCCGGAACATCTCCGGGTCGTGACCCGCGTGCTTGTCGTGCCCACCGTGACCTCCGTGCCCAGCATGCGCGCCGTGCTCGGCCTGCTGAGCGTGTCCGGCGGAGCCGGCTGCTGTGCCGGTCGGCGCCTGGTGCGCGTCGTGGTGGTGCTGTTCGTCGCCAGGGTGCTGGTGATCCTGGCCGGGTTGGGTGGCCTTCACCATGATGAGTCCTCTCAGCGTCCAATACTGGTGTGGCCGCGGCGAGCGCGGCCTCACGACACCGAACAATATACCCCATAGGGGTATTCCGTATAGATCAGAAATCTGTGTTGCCTTCATGGCCAGGGACGGCAGGCACCGGGTACAGAGGGCGTCTTGATCTCCGGGTCTTGGGCGGCCTTGATCGCGGTGGCGAGGTTCTTCACGTCGGGTGTGGTGGCGTTATAGCCGGCCATGTTGGCCATCTGCACGGCCTGCTGGTGGTGCGGGATCATCTGGGTGGCGAACGTGACGTCGGCGTCGTTGAAGTCGCCGGCCGGCGCGGTCGAGGTGCTCGAGCTGCTGGCTGAAGGTGCGCCGTGGTTCATGCCTGGCATGGAGCCGCTGTCGGTGTCGTCGCCGCAGGCGGCCAGAGTCAGGCTGCCCAAGACGATCAGGGCCGTCGGGCAGCGATTTTCCACAGGTGGTGTCGCATGATTGAAGTCCTTGTCGTTTCGAAGCCGGGGACTGCGGAATCCCGGGGCGGCGCGCAGAAGCGGCCGACGACCCGGTTTGGGCAGGGTTCGGCCTAGGTCCGCAGAATGCAGAGCTTCGACAAGGTCGGCCGGCGCCACGGAGGCGACGGCAAGGCTGCGGCAACGGGAACCGTCGTGTCAGCCGGTACGACCGGGTGCGCGGCGGTGAGGCTGCGCCGTGCGAGGGCGGCGATGAGCGCGAGCAGGAGTGCGAGCAGCATCGCCAGGCAGACATCGCCCATCGAGTGCAGGTGTCCGTGCTGGTCAGCCAGGGCGGTCAATCCAGGCAGGGGTTCACCGGAGTCCATCGACGGTGCGGCTGGGCCGGCCACGCCGGTGCTCAGGTGTGCCGTGGTGGGTGCCATGTCCTTGTGATGGTCCGGCGCAGGCGGGAGGGCCGTGACGGATTCGGGGTGGCCGGTCGCCGCGGGGGAGTGGCTTCTGGTGAGTCATGGCCATGGCAGCGTCGTGGTTGCCGGTCAGTCCGTGCATGGTGAAGACGCCCGCCAGCAGCACCACGGCGACCAGGGCCCGGGTGGACCCTCGTCGTGTGCTGGTGTGCTGGCTGTTCATCGACCCAAGCCTAGCCAGTTGCTGGTATCGGACTGTCCGGGGCCGGGTGGTGCCTTCGGTTGACGTGGAGCGAGCGCCGCGAGTGCCGCGGCTGCGACCAGCAGCGCCGGAACGTCGCCGATCAGATGGACCCACTGATGGCTGTTCCTCACTGCGGCTGCGGCCATGACCGCGGCGTGGGCCAGGCTCGACCACACGGTGAACCACACCAGGGACAGGTGGTTCAAAGGGTCGCGGGCGGCGCGGATCAAGAAAATCCCGAGCACCGCGTAGATCGCTGCGATCATCTGCTCGTACTCGGACTGCCCGGGCTGCCAGCGGAAACCGGCCGGCCACAGGTGAATGAACGGATAGACGCCGGCGAGGAAGCTGATCCCGACGACCCTGAGTGTGATCCGCAGCCACCGGTCCTCAGGGCCGCGCACGCGCGGCCCTGAGGAATTGGTGACGGAGTTCACCGGCCTGCCGGGGTGTCGGTGGAAGCGGACGCCGTGGCCTCAGCGTCAGCTGGCGGCGCGCTGCGTACGGAGATCGCGGCAAGCACCGCACCGACCGCCGCGATGACGGCCGCGCCGATGAACGCCGCGGAGTACCCGTCGGTGAGCGCGGCCAGGTCGCCGAGCTTGTCGGCGCCGTTGACCGCGGCAACCGCGGTCATCGCCGCCAAGCCGAGCGCGGAACCGATCTGGTAGCTGGTATTGACGATGCCTGACGCCAGTCCACCTTCCTCGGGCCGTGCCGAGGACAGCGCTATGCCGAGGCTGGGAATGAACGCCAGCGACATCCCCGCCGCCGCGATCAGCGACGCGGGCAAGACGTCGGCCCAGAACGACCCGTCGGAACGGATCAGCGACAACCCTGCCAGGCCCGCGGTGAGGATCGTCATCCCGCTGATGAGGGTCTTCTTCGGGCCGATCGCGGCGATCGCCTTCGGGGCGACCACGATCATGCCGAGCATGATGAACGTCGTCATCGGCAACAGCGCCGCGCCACTCGGGAACGCGCTCAAACCGAGCACCTGCTGCAGGTACAGGTTCAGGAAGAACCACATCGGCACCCACGCCGCGCCCAGCAGGAGCTGCGCCACGTTGGCTGCCGCGAGATTCGGAGCGGTGAAGATCCCCAGGCGCATCAACGGCTCACGCCGCTTCGCCTGTACGGCCACGAAGACCACCAGCAATGCGATCGCGACCGCGCCGACGAGCAGGGTCGAGCTGTCGGTCCAGCCGACCTCGGGTGCCCGCACGATCGCGTACACCCCGGCGCCGAGCCCGAGGGTGACCGTCAGCGCACCGACGAAGTCGATGGAGCCGCGCCGCGCCGGCGCCTGCGGCATCAGGGCCGGGGTCGCGATCAGCGCGACCAGCGCGATGGGGACGTTGAGGAAGAACACCCACGGCCATGACAGGTACTCGGTGATCACACCGCCCAGGAACACCCCGGCCGTTCCGCCGGCCGGCGCGGCCGCGCCGTACAGCGCGATCGCCTTGGTCAGCTCCTTGGGGTTGGCGCCGAACAGCATCATCAGCAGCGTCAGCGCCGCCGGGGCGATCAGTGCCGCGCCGACACCCTGAACCGCGCGGCCGGTGAGTTCGGCGGCGACACTGCCCGCGAACCCGGCGACCAGCGACCCGGCCAGCAGGACCACCCAGCCGGCCGCGAAGACCCGGCGGGCACCGAGCAGGTCAGACAGCCGGCCGCCGAGCAGCAGCAGACCGCCGAAGGCGACCACGTAGGCGTTGAACACCCACGACAGGTCCCCGGGGCTGAACCCGAGATCGGTCTGCATCTTCGGCAGCGCGACGCCGATGATCGAGGTGTCCATGATCACCATGAACTGCGCCGCGGCGATCAGGCCGAGCGCCCACCAGCGCCGCGACGACGCCGGTGTTTCTGTTTGACTCATTCTTTTACTCCCTACCGGTATGGGGTATTGATCAACCCCGCGAAGTCTCTCTGCTGAATCTGGGGGACAATGGGATACCCTAGGGGGGTACTCTATCGATGGGCAAGGGTTGGCAGGATCTGGTAGGTGATTGGCCGGTAGGGTTCGCGGCGAGGTCAGGGAAGGAAGTGGTGGGCGTGGCCCAGCAGGCACAGCACGGGTACATCGAGGACAAAGAGGCCTACTTGCGGCGGCTGAAGCGGATCGAGGGCCAGGCCCGGGGTCTGCAGGGGATGGTCGAGGACGAGAAGTACTGCATCGACATCCTCACCCAGATCTCGGCCATGACGAAGGCGCTGGAATCGGTCGCGCTCGGACTGCTGAACGACCACCTGGCGCACTGCGTGCTCGACGCGGCCGCCGCCGGCGGACCGGAGGCCGACCGCAAGCTCAAGGAAGCCTCCGAGGCGATCGCGCGGCTGGTGCGTTCCTGAACTCGATGCCGAGAGGCCGCGAGGGAATCGTTGTGCGGGGCAAGTAGCGCCGTTCGGCGACCGTGCGTTCGATGCATCCCCTGTTGCTGGGCCGCGATCTGGCCGTCGCGCCCAAAGGGCCGGACCTCGAGCGATGCTCGTGGTCCGGCCCTTTGTTGATGGTGGCGACTGGCCTCGCGGGCCGCGTCAGCGGGTGTGAGTCGCGGCGCCTGCCGGAGGCTTGGTCGTCGGGACGACCAGGAGTGCGAGCAGTGCCGCGATGGCGGCGGTGACGGCGGCGAAGGTGAAGCCGCCGGTGAATCCTGTGCCGGTGGTTCCCGCGATGCTTGCGGCGGCGATGCTGGAGACCACCGCGACTCCGAGGGCCGCGCCGAACTCGTGGAACGTGCTCAGCAGGCCGGACGCCGTACCGGCTTCGTGGTGGGCCACCTGGGACAGGGTGGTGGCCGACGAGGCGACGAAGGCTGCGCCGATGCCGGCGGCGCCGAGGCTGATGCCGGCGACGACCGTGACCGGGCCGTCCCAGATCGCCGCGATGGCTGTTCCGGCGGCGGCGGTCAGCAGTCCGGTCGCGGCGATCTTGCGTGCGCCCGCGCTGCCGATCGAGCGGCCGGCCAGTTGTGCGCCGAGGATCGTGGCGACCGCTACCGGCAGGAACAGCAGGCCGGTGCGGAGAGGGCCGTAGCCCTGGTGGTGCTGCAGGTAGAACGAGCCGAGGAAGAACACCGCGATCATCAGCGCCGTCGCGACCAGGATCAGGAACGTTCCCGCGGCCACCGGACGCCGGGTCAAGATGGCGAGATCCATCAGCGGCGACTTCACCGCACGCTGTACGGCGGCGAACACGGCGTACAGGATCACGGCCCCGCGGCGGGGGACAGCATCGCCGCACCGATGCCTTGGGCAACGCGGCCGGCGATCACCGTGGTGGCGTTGTCGGCCAGTCCCGTGACCAGCGAGGCCACGGTGAACACGAGCAGGCCGGTCAGCACCACGCGGCGGGGGCCGAACAGGTCGGCCGCGCGACCGCCGAGCAGCATCAACCCGCCGAACAGCGGATGCTGGGCTGAATCGCCCCCGGTCGGTGCGAGGGCGGTCATCGGAGCTGTCCGGTCTCGGCAGCGGCCCGGTTCCAGGCGGCATTGCGGAGCAGTCTGAGCCCGTTCAGGCCGACGATGACGGTCGAGCCCTCGTGTCCGGCGACCCCGAGCGGCAAGGGCAGGTGACCGACCAGGTCCCAGATCACCAAGACGGTGATGAAGGTGGCCGCGATGATCAGGTTCGCGATCACGACCCGGCGCGCTCGGCGCGACAGTGCGATGACGGCCGGGATCGTGGTCAGGTCGTCACGGACCACGACTGCGTCGGCGGCCTGCAGGGTCAGGTCGGATCCAGCTCCGCCCATGGCGATGCCGGCATCGGCGGTAGCCAGTGCTGGCGCGTCGTTGATGCCGTCGCCGACGACGGTGACCCTTTCGCCGGCGGCTTGGAGCTCGCGGACCGCGGCGACCTTGTCGTCGGGCAACAGTTCGGAGTGGATGCTGGTGATTCCGACCGCAGCGGCGACCTGAGTGGCGGTCGCGCTGTTGTCTCCGGTGAGCAGCACCGGGGGTTTGCCGGTCAGCTGGGTCAGCTGCTGTATCGCACCTGGTGCTTCGGGGCGGAGCTGGTCGACGATGCCGAGGACCGCGACCGGCGCGTCGTCGATCAGCACGGCGACCGCGGTAGCTCCCGCCTGTTGCAGTTCGTCGGTCGCGGCCCGGGCTGCCTGGTCGCGACCGCACGAGCCGGCAAGGAGCGCGGCAGGGGCCCCGATCTGGACGTGCCATCCGTCGATCGTGGCTGTCACGCCGAGGCCGGCGGTGGCGGTGAAGGCGTCGACGGGTGTCAGGGGCAGTTCGGCGGCGCGGGCCGCGGACACGACCGCGGTCGCGAGCGGGTGCTCGCTGGGATGCTCGGCCGACGCGGCGATCGCGAGCACTTCGTCGCGAGTGAAGGAGGTGTCCTCGAGGAGCCGGATCTCGGCCAGATGCGGTGTGCCGCGGGTCAGCGTGCCGGTCTTGTCGATCGCGACCTGGGTGGTGGCGCCGAGCTGTTCCATCACCACTGCGGACTTGACCAGTACGCCGTGGCGCCCGGCGTTGGCGATCGCCGCCAGCAGTGGCGGCATAGTCGCGAGCACGACCGCGCAGGGTGAGGCGACGATCATGAACGTCATCGCCCGAAGCAGCGTCGGGGTGACCGGTTGCCCGAACAGCAACGGGACCACGAACAGTACGACGGTGGCGGCAACCATGCCGATCGAGTACCGCTGCTCGATCTTCTCGATGAACAGCTGCGTCTTGGCCCTGGTTCGTGCGGCTTCCTCGACCAGCCCGGCGATCCGGGCGACTACCGACTCGGCGGCCGCGCGGTCGACTCGGACCTGTAGTGCCCCGGTGCCGTTGAGCGTTCCGGCGAACACCTCGTCACCGGTGGTCTTGTCGACCGGCAGCGGTTCGCCGGTGATGGTGGCCTGGTCGACCTCGCTGGCGCCGTCGAGCACGGTCCCATCGGCGCCGATCCGCTCGCCCGGCCGCACCAGCACGACGTCGCCGACGGCCAGGTCGGTGACCCGCACCGTCTCCTCCAGCGTCCCGGCGGCATCGTCGGCGGTCGCGATGCGGGTGGCGGTGTCGGGTGCGAGGTCGAGCAGTCCGCGTACGGAGTCTTCGGTGCGTTTGGTCGCGACCGCCTCCAGCGCGCCGGAGGTGGCGAAGATGACGATCAGCAGCCCGCCGTCGAGCACCTGCCCGATCGAGGCGGCACCGATCGCGGCGACGACCATCAGCAGGTCGACGTCGAGGCGCTTGTTCCGCAGCTCCTGGAGCCCGGCCCAGCCCGGTTCCCAGCCGCCGGCGACGTAGCAGGCCAAGAACAGTGACCAGTAGACCCACGTCGGACCGCCGGCCAGGTCGACGACCAGCCCGGCCAGGAACAGGACCGTCGCCGCGGTCGCCCAGCGCACCTCGGGCAGCGTCCAGGCGCTGCGCCACCAGTCGCCGCCGGGCGCCGTTCGAGCTGAAATCGGCGTCTCGTCACGGACTGCCGCAGTTTCGGTGTCTGTCGCCACCTGTACATGCTAGCTGCGCACACATGCATATACGCAAGTAAGCGGGTGGGTTGTAGTGTGGGTGGATGCACTCGTCGATCGAGAACTTCGAGATGCCGAACGAAGAGCAGGTCCACCTGGCCGCGGAGTCGTTCCGGCTGATGGCCGACCCCACCCGGATCAAGGTCCTGTGGGCTCTCCTGCAGGGCGAGTCGTCGGTAGCGTGCCTCGCCGAACTCGCCGGCGCCGCTCCCGCCGCGGTGAGTCAGCACCTGGCCAAGCTGCGCCTGGCCGGTCTGGTGAAGGGCCGCCGGGAGGGGACGTTCGTGTACTACTCCGCCGCCGACGACCACGTGAAAGGTCTGCTGGACCAGGCGCTGTTCCACGCCGACCACCTCGACCGCGACCTGCCCGACGCTGACGCGAGCTCCGCGACGCGATCGGCCTGACGCGCGCGTGTGATGGACCGAAAGCTTGCCTAGAGCAACACTGAGATCGTGGCCAAGCTGGCCCCCGCTCACCTCATTCAGCGACAAACAGCGGCCATCTACGACCATCGACCACATGCCTCATCACGCATATGCGCAGACCGTACGCAGCAATCAATTCCACCACCCACTGCGCCGAAGGCGCCGCCCTCACCGTTGACGATCACCTCGAGCATCCCGCCCTCGCGGACCGACCTCGCACCCGGTCGTAGGTCTCCCACCCGCCTCCGCCATCGAGCCGGGCCGGCCTGGCATCAGCCCGCGCGAGAGGCCAAGCGCTGCTCGGCATGCTTGCGGCCCAGTTCCTTGTCGCCGGTGACGAGCGTCGCGATGTCGGCCAGCGTGACGATGCGGCCGTTGCCACCCCAGGTGCCGTCGGGGACCTCAGAGGTGATCACCCACACGCGCGACGCGTCACGCGGATGGGCGCCCTCCTCGGCGTCGAGGACGCGCTCCGTCACCGCCTCGACGATTGCCTGCCGTCGCTCGGGGTCGAACTGGCCCTCGGGGACCGCGCAGACCATCCGGTAGTGCGGAGCCTGGGCCGGCGCACCGGCGACGTAGACAGCGACGGGCCGGTTGAGGAAGATCCACGCGATCGAGCGCGCGACCTCGTTGGTCGGGTCGGCACCCTCGTGCACCAGCAGGATGTCCGTGAGATCGGTGAGCAGCTGCCGCTCGGCCTCAGCGCTCAGTGCGCCCTCGGGAATGAATGCGTCCATCATCGGCATGCGGTGGTGCTCCCTGTCTGAAGGCATCTAGGTTGCGATTAAGGACTCAAGGTCGCAGGCTGGGTTTTGAATGTCAACCTAGATAGGATCGGGCAGATGCTCGCCAATCGCCTGGAGTACTCGGCCGAGAATTGCTCGATCGCCCGCACCCTGGAGATCGTCGGCGAGAAGTGGACGCTGCTGGTCCTGCGCGAGGCCTTCTACGGCGTACGACGCTTCGCCGACTTCCTGACCGCGATCGGATGCGCGCGCAACATCCTCTCCGACCGCCTGGCGACCTTGGTTGAACATGACGTGCTCGAGCGTTGCAGCTACCGCGAGGCCGGGCAGCGAGAGCGCTACGAGTACCGCCTCACGGCCAAAGGCCTGGACCTGCTGCCCGCCGTCGTGGCCCTTATGCAGTGGGGCGACCGGTACCTGGCCGACGGTCAGCGCCCCCCGGTTCACATCACCCACCGCGGCTGCGATGCGCCGGTGCGAGCAGAGATCGTCTGCGCCACCGGCCACCGTGACCTGACCGCCCAGCAGACGACAGTCTCGCCCGGCCCCGGCGCCATCGCGAAGTAGTCCGGACCCGCAACGCGGACGGATCCGCAGATTGGGTTCCCGCATGCTCCGACAGTCACCTAGTGACTACCGGATGATCTAGCTGTGCGCGCGAATGCCTTTGAAGTCGAGGGTGGTGGTCGGCCTCAGGGGCTGACTGGATCGGGGCTGGTGGTGATTCGGGCGCCGCGGAATCGGGTGGCGATGACCATGGCGGCGGCTACCAGGATGAGGTCTTTCAGGACGTACTGGCCTTCGAGGGTCGGTGCGTGGTGGGGGCCGCTGAACAGACGGTCGGGGAGGACGAGCAGGGGCGACAGGATGCCCAGCAACTGCACGGCCAGCAGGTAGACGGTCGTCCTGAGGCCGCGGCCGACCAGGAGGCCGAGGCCGATCAGGCACTCCAGGGTGGCGGTCAGGATCAGCGCCGGTGTGGCCGGAACGAGGCCGAAGGTGATGAGGTCGATCGTGGTGACGGTGAGGTCTTGGGCGGGACTGACGCCGGGGAAGTACTTCAGTGCTCCGAACACGACGAAGACGGCGCCCATGCTGATCCGCAGGGCGGTGATCGAGTGCAGGACCAGCCAGCCGTGGACGGATCCTTCGAACCGGATCAAGGTCGCGTTCAGTGAGGAACTCATGACGCGTAGTTCGTCACCGCGAGGGCTCCGGCTGGGCCGACCGGGACAAGTGCCGGAAATCCACCGGACACCGGTGGTACTCGGCGACGGCCGGCGGCTGCGAGACCGCGACCGTGCCGAGGGCGGCGCGGACGCAGAGGTCGGTGAAGGTTTCGGCGGGCCGGAACTTTTAGTCAGAGCTGATTCACGAAGGCACGACCGGCCGGTACGAGCCACTGGGTGAAACGTCCGTGTGTGCTGGGTCACCAGGACCTATCCGTGCCCGGGGTGAGCCCCGAAGGTCCTGTGTTCCCGGGACGGGACCGTGGCCGTAGGCAACGGTTGCTCGCGGCCCGGATCTGTCGAGGACCAGGAAGTGGGGCGAAGAAATGAGCTACATGCAGTCGATCGTGAACCTGATCATCTCCTTCGGAAACATCAGCATCTTCTGAAGTTTTCCACCGATCGTTTCCTGGTGGCCTGGCGATGGGTCGCCTCGCCGGCCGCCGGGAGACGGCTCTGACACCAGACCGCCCGTCGGCGCCGCCCGGACTGCCGACGCCGGTCACCCGGAACCATCTGCCGATCTCGAAGGCCAGGTCCTGTGTTCTCCCTGCGTGAGGCAATTCCTCTGACCGCTGCCCAGACCGGCGTCTGGTACGCCCAGCGCCTCGATCCCGCCTCGCCGATGTTCAACATCGGGCAGTACCTCGACATCCGGGGTCCGGTGGACGCCGAGCGCCTCGAGCGGGCGATCCGGCAGGTGGTGACCGAGGCGGAGTCGGTCCGGGCCCGGTTCGGCGAGGTCGACGGACGGCCGATGCAGGTGATCGAACCGCTCGGGCCGTGGTCCTTGCCGGTCGTCGACCTGAGCGCGCGGCCCGATCCCGAGGCGGCGGCCCGGGCCTGGCTCGACGAGGACATCAACACTCCGCTCGACCCGACCGGGGACAGGCTGTTCGCCGCCGTTCTGCTCAAGCTGGACGACGAGCGGTTCTTCCTCTACCAGCGCATCCACCACCTGCTCGTCGACGGCTACGGCGCCACGCTGCTCGTGCTGCGGCTCGCCCGGATCTACCGTGCGCTGGAGCTCGGCGAAGAGGTCGAGCCGGCCTGGTTCGGTTCGCTGCCGGCGCTGGTTGCCGACGACCTCGAGTACCCGGGCTCTGAGCAGTACGGCGTCGACCAGGAGTTCTGGCGTACGACGTACGGCGACCTGCCGGACGCGACGCTGCTGAGCGAGCCGGCCGCCATGGCCCACACCTTCAGCCAGCACACCGGACAGTTCTCGCCCGTCGAGGCCGAGGAGCTGCGGATCGCGGCCCGTGGCCTCCGCACGGACTGGTCGATGCTGGCGATCGCGGCGATGGCCGCCTTCCTGCACCGCGCGACGGGCGACCGTGAGGTGGTCTTCGGGCTGCCGGTGATGTCACGCCGTTCCGAGCTGCACAAGACGACGCCGTCGATGCTGTCGAACGTCATCCCGCTGCGGCTGAAGGTGACCCCGTCGACTACCTTCACCGAGCTGGTCGCGCAGGCCGTGACGGTCGCCCGGGCCGCGCTCAAGCGGCAGCGGTACCGCGCCGAGGACCTGCGCAGGGACCTCGGTCTGGGCCGGGACGACGCTCTGCACGGCCCGACGATCAACATTCTTCCGTTCGACCCGCAGATGGAGTTCGGGTCGCACGACGCCGCGATGCACAACCTGTCGGTCGGGCCGATCGACGACCTGTCCGTGATCGTCCAGGGCATCTCCGCGCGCCACGGTCTCCGGATCGACCTCGCGGCGAACCCACGCCGGTACGACGCGGACGACCTGGCGCGTCACCACGGTCAGTTCGTCCGGGTTCTCCGGGCGCTCGTCGACGCCCCGGACCAGGAGGTGGGAGCGGTCGACCTGCTGTCCGCGGACGACCGTGCGCAGCTGCTCGACAGCGGGAAGGGCACGCGGGCCGACGCCACGGAATCCACGGTGCCGGAGATCTTCGCGGCGCAGGTCGCCGAGAGCCCGCAGGCCCCGGCGGTCTCCGACGAGCGGAGAAGTCTCAGTTTCGCGCAGCTGGACGCCGAGTCCGACGACCTCGCCGACGCGCTCGCCAGGCGGGGGATCAGCGCCGGAACCACCGTGGCGACAGCCTTGCCGCGGTCGGTGGAGACGGTCGTCGCGCTGCTGGCGATCAGCAAGACCGGAGCGGCGTACCTGCCGCTGGACACGTCCTACCCGCGGGAGCGGTTGGCGACTCTGCTCGCCGACGCGCGGCCGGCGGTCGTCGTCACCGACGAGGCGACGTCCGAGTTGCTTCCGGCAACCACTTCGATGCTTCTCCTCGACGAGCAGAGCAAGCACGACGACTCGCCCGTACGGCGGACGCCGCCGTCGCCGGCCGATCTGGCCTACCTCACCTACACCTCCGGCTCGACCGGCCGGCCGAAGCCCGTCGCGGTCGAGCACCGTGCGCTGGCGAACCTGCTGGCCAGCCACCGGGCCACGATCTTCGCGGACGCCGTCGCGGCGACCGGGCGCGCGACTCTGCGCGTCGCCCACCTGACCGGCCCGGCGTTCGACGCCGCCTGGGACCCGATTCTCTGGATGCTGGCCGGCCACGAGGTCCACATCGTGCCCGACGAGGTCCGGCGGGATCCCGAGGCCTGCGTCCAGTACCTCGCGGACGAGCGCATCGACTCGGTCGAGTCGACACCGTCGTACGTGCGCCAGCTGCTCTCGGCCGACGTCCTGGACCCCGAGCACCACACGCCGACCGTCTGGGCTCTCGGCGGCGAGGCGGTCGACGCCTCCCTGTGGACCCAGCTGTCCGCCGCGACCGGCGTCGTCTACAACTTCTACGGGCCGACCGAGGCGACCGTCGACGCGGTGATCGCGCGGCTGGCCGGTACGCCGCGTCCCACGATCGGCCGGCCGATCCGCAACGTCCAGGCCTACGTGCTCGACGCCGCGCTGCAGCCGGTCCCCGTCGGCCAGACCGGCGAGCTGTACCTCGCAGGCGCCGGCGTCGCCCGCGGCTACCAGGGCCGCACCGGCCTGACGGCCGAGCGCTTCGTGGCGAACCCGTACGACGGCACCGGCGCGCGCATGTACCGGACCGGAGACCTGGTCCGCTGGACCGCGGCCGGAACGCTGGACTTCGTCGGTCGTTCCGACCAGCAGGTGAAGATCCGCGGTTTCCGGATCGAGCTCGGCGAGGTCGAGGCGGCGCTGACGTCACTCGACGAGGTCGGTCAGGCGGCCGTGGTCGTGAGCGGCGAGCGGCTGATCGCGTACGCCGTGTCGACGGCGACCGGGCGGGAGCTCCGTGAACAGCTCACGCGGCAGCTGCCGGAGTACCTGGTTCCGCAGCGGATCGTCGTCCTCGACGAGCTGCCGCTGACCGCGCACGGCAAGCTGGACAAGGCCGCGCTGCCGGCGGACACGGCGTCCGAGGTGAGCGGCCGCCGGCCGGCGAACGACCTGGAGCAGTCGCTGTGCCAGATCTTCGCCGAGGTCCTCGAGCTGCCCGCGGTCGGTGTCGACGACGACTTCTTCGCGCTCGGTGGGCACTCGCTGCTGGCGACCCGGGTGGTCGGCCGGATCAGGGACCAGCTGACGACCGAGGTCAGCATCCGCACGCTGTTCGAGGCGGCGACACCGGCCGCGCTGGCGGACCGGCTGCGGATCGCCGCGACGGACGACCGTCCGCAACTCCTTCCGGCCGTTCGGCCGGCGCGGATCCCGTTGTCGTTCGCCCAGCGGCGTCTCTGGTTCCTGCACCGCCTCGACCCGGCCTCGGCCGACTACCACCTCCCGGCCACTCTCCGGTTGACCGGCGACCTGGACGTGGACGCCCTCCGGAGCGCGCTGAACCAGTTGGTGGCCCGGCACGAGAGCCTGCGGACGGTGATCGAGGAGGCCGACGGTGAGCCGTTCCAGCGCGTTCTGCCTGCTGACGAGGCGGGAGTCGGTCTGGAGACCGCGTTCAGTACGACGCAGACGCTCGACCAGGACCTGACGTCGCTCGCGGCGCAGCCTTTCGACCTGGCGCACCAACTCCCGTTCCGGCCGACGCTGATCCGCCTGGCTCCGCGGGATCACGTACTGCTGCTGGTGATCCACCACATCGCCGCTGACGGCTGGTCCCTCGGACCGCTCGCGCGTGACCTCGCGACGGCGTACGCGGGTCTGCCGAGCGCACCGCTCGCGGTTCAGTACGCCGACTACGCGCTCTGGCAGCGGGACCTCCTCGGCGACGAGGACGACCAGAAGAGCCGGATCTCCAGCCAGCTCACGTACTGGACCTCGGCGCTGGAGGATCTTCCGAGCGAGCTGACGCTGCCGACCGATCGCCCTCGCCCGCTGACGCCTTCGGGCGCAGGCGGCACGGTGCCGGTGGAGCTGTCCGCCGACCTCCACGGCCGCCTCGCGCGGTTCGCCGCGGACAACGGCGCCAGCCTGTTCATGGTGCTGCACGCGGCGACGGCGGCCCTGCTGTCGAAGCTCGGCGCCGGCACCGACATCCCGCTCGGGACGCCGGTGGCCGGACGCAGCGAACGGGCCCTGGACGAGCTGGTCGGGTTCTTCGTCTCGACCCTGGTGCTGCGGACGGACGTCTCGGGCGATCCCAGTTTCCAGGAGCTGGTACGGCGGGTGCGCGAGACCGATCTGACGGCGTACGAGAACCAGGACGTTCCGTTCGACCGCATCGTCGAGGAGCTCGAACCCGAGCGGATCGCGGGGCGCAACCCGTTGTTCCAGGTGATGCTGAGTCTGCAGAACACTCCGGCGCCGGTGACCGCGCTGGGCGATCTCGAGGTCGCCGTGCATCCTCCGGCGGCGACGGGCGCGGCCAAGTTCGACCTTTCCCTGGACCTCACCGAGCAGTTCGACGCCGGAGGCCGTCCGGCGGGGCTGACCGGTGGGCTCGAGTACGACGCGGACCTGTTCGATGCCGGGACCGCTCGCTGGATCGGCGACTGCCTCGATCGCCTGCTGGACGTCGTACTGGATGCTCCTGAGCTTCCGTTGCACCAGGCGGAGCTGCTGACGCCGGCCGAGCGCCGGGAGCTGCTCGAGGACCGGCACGGGCCTGCCCGTGAGATCCCGCCGAGCACCGTGGTCCAGCTGTTCGAGGAGCAGGCCGCTGCTACGCCGGACCGCACTGCCGTGGTCGCGCCGGACCGGAGCCTGACGTTCGAGGAGCTGAACGAACGGGTGAACCATCTGGCGAGCGTGCTGAGTGCTCGCGGCGCGCGTTCGGGTGAACCGGTCGCCGTCGTTCTGCCGCGGAGCGCGGACACTGTCGTCGCGCTGCTGGCGATCCTGAAGACCGGCGCCGTCTACCTTCCCGTGGACGTCGAGTACCCGGCCGAGCGGATCAGCTACCTGCTGGCCGACGCCCGGCCCGCGCTCGTGGTCAGTACGTCGGCGGTGGCACACGTCGAGGTGTCCGCCGAACGGATCCTGCTCGACGACCCCACGCTCTGGGTCGGCCCGGCACCGGCGTACGACGGAACGCCGGTTCGCCGGACCGATCTCGCCTACCTGCTCTACACCTCGGGGTCGACCGGCCGCCCGAAGGGGGTCGCGGTCGAGCACGGCGCGCTCGCCAACCTCTTCCACAGCCACCGGCGGCAGGTCTTCGGCCCGGCGCGAAAGGCCCGCGGGCACGAGGTTCTCCGGGTGGCGCACACCGCCGGAGTGTCGTTCGACGCGTCCTGGGACCCGATCCTGTGGATGCTCGACGGGCACGAGCTGCACCTGCTGGGCGACGACGTCCGGCGGGATCCCGAAGCGCTGCTGACCTACGTGGACGCGCTGCGGATCGACGCGATGGAGACGACGCCGTCGTACGTGCAGCACCTGCTGGGCATGGGCCTGCTCGACTCAGGCCATCACCGGCCGACGGTTCTCGCGCTCGGTGGCGAGGCGGTCGACGCCCGGCTCTGGTCGCAACTGGCGGCCGCCGACGGTCTGCTGGCCTACAACTTCTACGGCCCGACCGAGTGCACGGTCGACTCGGTGATCGCCGAGATCCGCAACGATCGGGCTCCCGTCATCGGTAGCGGGGTGCAGAACCTCCGGACCTACGTGCTCGACGCGAACCTCCAGCCGGTCCCGGACGGTGTCGCGGGCGAGCTGTACCTGGCCGGTGCCGGTCTGGCGCGCGGGTACCACGCCCGGTCGGCGCTCACCGCCGAACGCTTCGTCGCCGACCCGTACGGCGAACCCGGTACGCGGATGTACCGCACCGGCGACCTGGTCCGCTGGAACCGTGATGCCGCGCTGGAGTTCCGGGGCCGCGTCGACGACCAGGTGAAGATCCGCGGATTCCGGGTGGAGCTGGGCGAGATCGAGTCCACGCTGGTCTCGTTCCGCGACGTCTCCGCGGCGGTGGTCGTGGTCCATCGGCCGGCCGAAGGGCCGGACCGGCTGGCCGCGTACGTCGTACCGGCGGCCGGTACAGCGCCGGAGCCGACCGCGCTGCGGCAGAAAGTGGCGCGCGAGCTGCCCGACTACATGGTGCCGGCCGCGGTGGTCGTCGTACCGGAGCTGCCGCTGACCGCGAACGGGAAGCTCGACCGGTCGCGGCTGCCTGAGCCGACGACCGTCACCGGTGCGGGCCGAAGGGTGGGGAACGCGCTCGAGGAGGAGCTGTGCGACCTGTTCGCGGAGACCCTCGCGGTCGAGGAGGTCGGTCCTGACGACGACTTCTTCGCCCTCGGCGGCCACTCGTTGCTCGTCACGCGCCTGGTCAGCAGGATCCGCGCCCGGTTCGGTGTCGACCTCGCCATCCGGACGGTCTTCGAGGCGCCGACCCCGGCCGCGCTGGCCGTTCGGTGGCCGGCGGCAACTTCTGGTGCGCGGGTGTCGTTGCGACCGCGGACCCGTCCGGAACGGGTACCGCTGTCCTTCGCCCAGCGCCGGCTGTGGTTCCTGAACAGCTTCGAGAACGCCGGCGCGAGCTACCACCTGCCGATGGCACTGAACCTGTCCGGCCGGCTCGACCGGGACGCGCTGACCGCGGCGCTGAACGACGTCGTGGCCCGGCACGAAAGCCTGCGGACGGTCTTCCGGACCGACGACGGAACGCCGTACCAGCAGGTCCTCGGGAGCGCGGACCTCGCGATGCCGGTGCTGCCGGCGCGGCGCGACCAGCTGCAGGACGCGATCCGGGCTGCCGTCGCGCGGCCGTTCGCCCTCGAGCAGGAGCTGCCGTTGCGCGCGACGCTGTTCGAGGTCGCCGAGCAGGAACACGTGCTGCTGCTCGTGATGCACCACATCGCGACCGACGGCTGGTCGACCGCCCCGCTGGCGCGTGACCTGGCCGCCGCGTACTCGGCGCACTCGACCGGTACGACGACCTCGTGGCCGGACCTGCCCGTCCAGTACGCCGACTACGCACTGTGGCAGCAGGAGGTTCTGGGCGACGACACCGAGCCGCGCAGCCTGTCGCGGCGTCAGCTCGACTTCTGGAAGGGCGCCCTCAGCGGGGTGCCCGAAGAGTTGCCGCTCCCGTACGACCACTCGCGACCTGCGGAGGCCGTACGGCGCGCGGGGCTGCTCCCGATCGCCCTGCCGGAGGAGCTGCACCGGCGCCTGGCGTCGGTCGCGGCCGCGCACGGCGTCAGCCTGTTCATGGTTCTGCACGCCGGTCTGGCCGCGTTGCTGTCACGCCTCGGCGGCGGCAGCGACATCGCGATCGGTACGCCGGTCGCGGGCCGGACCGACGAGGCACTCGACGAACTGGTCGGCTTCTTCGTCAACACGCTGGTCCTGCGCACCGACCTGTCGGGTGACCCCAGCTTCGCCGACCTGCTCGCCCGGGTGCGGGCTGCCGACCTGGCCGCCTTCGAGCACCAGGACGTCCCGTTCGAGCGGGTGGTCGAGGAGCTGTCGCCGAGCCGGAGTCTCAGCCGGCACCCGCTGTTCCAGACCATGCTGACCCTGCAGAACACGCCGGAGGCAACGCTCGCCCTGCCGGGACTCGACGTCACGGTGATCGACGCGCAGGCCGCGGAGACCGCCAAGTTCGACCTCTCCCTGTCTGTTGCCGAGCGCAACCATGCGGACGGGTCGCCGGCCGGTCTGACCGGGACGCTGGAGTACAATGCGGACCTCTTCGAGCACCGGACGGCGCAACGGCTGGTCGGCTGGCTCGGTCAGCTGCTCGGCGCCGCGACCTCGGATCCGCACCGCCGGGTCAACGATCTCGAACTGCTGGCCACGGACGAGCTGGAGACCGTCCTCAGGAGCTGGAACGACACGGGCCGGAGCCTGCCGACGAGCACGGTCGTCGAAGTGTTCGAGCAGCATGCGCGGCGTGCTCAAGAGGACGACGTCGCTGTCGTCGCGGTCGACGGCCGGTTGGGCCGGCAGCAGCTGAACGCAGCCGCGAACCGGTTGGCCAGAGTCCTGCGGGCCGAAGGCGTCGGCACCGGCGACACGGTCGGAGTCGCGCTCGGACGATCGACGCGGACGATGGTCGCGCTGCTCGCGGTCCTGAAGTCAGGCGCTGCGTACCTGCCGATCGATCTCAGCTACCCGGCCGACCGGATCAGCGCCGTGCTGACCGACGCCGCGCCCGCCCTCGTCGTCACCGAGACCGGCGTTCAGCTGCCGGAGGCCGTCGTACGGCTGGACCTGGACTCCTCGTCCACCACGTCCGCGCTGGCGGCTGCCTCGTCCGAGGACCTGTCCGACGGTGACCGGAAGGCGCCGTTGCGACCGGGCCACCCGGCGTACGTGATCTACACGTCCGGTTCGACCGGTCGGCCCAAGGGCGTCGTGGTCGAGCATCGGTCGCTGGCCAACCTGCTGCAGCACCACGAGACGAGTGTGTTCGAGCCCGCGGTCGCGCAGGTGGGTTCGGCCCGGTTGAAGGTCGCGCTGACCGCGGCCCTCGCGTTCGACGCGTCCTGGGACCCGGTGCTCTGGATGATCGCCGGTCACGAGTTGCACCTGGTCGACGAGGACACCCGCCGGGACGCGGACGCGTTGGTCCGCCACCTGCGGGAGCACCGCGTCGAGGTGGTCGAGACGACGCCGTCGTACCTGCGGCAACTTCGGACGGCGGGACTGCTGGACGGCGATCACCGTCCTCGCGTGCTCGCGCTGGGCGGGGAGGCCGTCGACGAGGCGCTGTGGTCCGAACTGCGCGCTCTGGACGGCGTGACCTGCTACAACTTCTACGGACCGACCGAGTCGACGGTCGACTCGGTCGTCGCGGGGCTCGACGGTCAGCACCGGCCGGTGATCGGCCGGCCGGTGGACAACACGAGGGCCTACGTTCTCGACGCCCGGCTCCGGCCGGTGCCCGCCGGTGTTCCCGGCGAGCTGTACCTGGCCGGTGCCGGCGTGGCTCGCGGCTACCTCAACCGGGCACCGCTGACCTCGGAGCGGTTCGTCGCCGACCCGTTCGGCGACGACGGCGAGCGGATGTACCGCACCGGCGACCTGGCGCGCTGGCGCGACGACGCCACGCTGGAGTACTTCGGCCGCGTCGACGACCAGGTCAAGGTGCGTGGTTTCCGCGTCGAGCCCGGCGAGATCGAGGCCGCGCTGGTCGCGCTGCCGGGGATCGAGCAGGCCGTCGTACGGGTGCGTCCGTCGGAGGCCGGTGAGCACCTGGTGGCCTACGTGGTCGGTGGGGGAGACGTCCGGGAGACGCGCGTCGCCCTCGGTCGCGTCCTGCCCGAGTACATGGTGCCGACCGCTTTCGTCGCGGTGGACACGATGCCGTTGACGCCGAACGGGAAGGTCGACGAGCGGCGGTTGCCCGAGGTGGAGCCGGTGGCGACCGAGCCGGGCCGCGGCCCGCGGTCGCCGCGCGAAGACCTGCTCTGCAAGCTGTTCGCGGAGTCGCTCGGAGTCGAGCGGGTCGGGGTTGACGACAACTTCTTCGACCTCGGTGGCCACTCGTTGCTGGCCAGCTCGCTGATCAGCAAGGTCCGGACCGCCTTCGGGGTCGAAATGCCGATCCGCCGGTTGTTCGAGCACCCGACGGTGGCCGGCCTGGCCGAGGAGCTCGACGCGGCGACCGACGGTGGCGACCTCGACGTGCTGCTGCCGCTGAGGTCCGGAGGGCAGCGGCCGCCGCTGTTCTGCGTCCACCCCGCGAGCGGGATCTCGTGGACGTACTCCGGGCTCCTGCGTCACCTGGCGCCGGACCAGCCGCTGTACGGGCTGCAGTCGCGCAAGCTGTCCGAGCCGTCGTACGAGCCGGTCAGCATCGAGGCCATCGCGGCCGACTACATCGAGCAGATCCAGGCCGTGCAGCCGGAAGGGCCGTACTTCCTGCTCGGCTGGTCCTTCGGCGGCAACCTCGCCCACGAGGTCGCCGGACAGCTCCAGGCCGCTGGTCAGGACGTCGGGCTGCTCGCCTTGCTGGACGCCTACCCCGAGGTGCCGGCCGACGGGCTCGAGTCGGCGACCGAGACCCAGATCTTCGGGTCGCTGCTGCACAACCAGGGGCTGCCGGTGCCGGACGGCGCGATCGACCGGGCGCGGGTGCTGGAGGTGTACCGCGAGACCGGCAACCCGATGGGCAGCCTGACCGAGGACCAGCTGGGCGCGATGGTCGACGCGTTCGTGACCCAGGCCGTCCTGATGCGGGACTTCGTCCCGAGGCCCTTCACCGGCGACCTGATCTTCGTCACCGCCACCGTGGACCGGCCGGCCGACGGCCCGGTGCCGCAGGACTGGCAGAGCGTGGTGAGTGGGCGGATCGACGAGCACCCGGTCGCCTCGAAGCACGCACAACTCACCCAGCCCGCGGCGCTGGCCGAGATCGGGCCGCTGATCGCGCGCGCCCTGGTCGAACGCCAGGACGCGGCCCTCGACCACCACCGAGCATGGACAGGAACCGACGATGAGTGAACGCACCACCAACCCGTTCGAGTCGCCCGACGACCAGTACGTGATCCTGACCAACGCGGAGCAGCAGCACTCGCTGTGGCCGGTGTTCGCCGAGGTGCCGGCGGGCTGGACGCGGGTCTTCGGGCCGGACTCCCGGCAGACCTGCCTGGAGTTCGTCGAGACCAACTGGACCGACATCACGCCGCTCAGCCTGCAGGCGCAGGAGAGCGGCCGGTGAGCGCACGCCACCGCCGCAGCAAGGGTCCGCCCGAGCCGCCGTCGCGAAGTCCGGTCGCCCGGCGCGCACCGCAACGGCTGGCGGGGGACCACGCGGTGGTGATCGAGGATCTCCGCAAGTCGTTCGGCACCAAGGTCGCGCTCGACGGCGTCGACCTCGCGATGCCGACCGGCAAGGTCTTCGCGCTGCTCGGCCCGAACGGCGCGGGCAAGACGACCACCGTACGGATCATCACCACCCTGCTCCGGCCGGACTCGGGACTGGTGACGGTCGCGGGCCGGAACGTGAGCGACGACCCGGAAGGCGTCCGGCGCTCGATCGGTCTGTCCGGCCAGTACGCGGCCGTCGACGACAAGCTGACCGGGTTCGAGAACCTTTACCTGGTCGCGAAGCTCTACGGGATGCGCGCGCGGCAGGCGAGCGTGACGTCGCGCGAGCTGCTCGAACGGTTCCACCTCACGGACGCGGCCGACCGGCTGACCGGGACCTACTCGGGAGGAATGCGGCGCCGGCTCGACCTCGCGGGGGCGCTGGTGGCGGCCCCGCCGGTCGTCGTACTGGACGAGCCGACCACCGGACTCGATCCGCAGAGCCGGCTGGACACCTGGGACGTGGTGGGGGAGCTGGTCCGCGAGGGCGCGACCGTGCTGCTCACCACCCAGTACCTGGAGGAGGCCGACCAGCTCGCCGACCGGATCGCGGTGATCGACCACGGCCGGGTGATCGCGAACGGTACGAGTGACGAGCTGAAGAGCCGGACCGGCGGGGAGCGGCTGGAGCTGGTGACGGCGCAGGAGGGGGACCTCGCCGCGGCGTACCGGATCTTGAGCGGTGTGGGAATCGCGGACCCGACCGTCGACCGACGGGTCCGGCGGCTCGAGGTCGCCGTGCAGAGCGGGCAGCTGGCGCTGGCCGCCGTACTGGGGCGGCTCAACCAGGAGAGGATCCACGTGCTGGACATCGGGCTGCGGCGAGCGACCCTGGACGACGTGTTCCTCGCGCTGACCGGGTCCGGCCCGGACGCCGCTCCGGGCCGGGCGGAGCTGGGCGCATGAGCATCGCCCAGATGACCCGCGACAGCAGCGCGCTGGCGTGGCGGAACCTGCTGAACATCCGCCGTACGCCGGGCTCGATCTTCGCCAGCATCCTGCAGCCGATCATGTTCGTGCTGCTGCTCGGGTACGTGTTCGGCGGCAGCCTCGGCGGCGACGCCTACCGTGAGTTCATCATGGGCGGGATCTTCGCCCAGACGGTCACCTTCAACGCCTCGTTCACCACCATCGGGCTGGCCAACGACCTGCAGAAAGGCGTCGTCGACCGGTTCCGGTCGTTGCCGATGTCAAGGATCGCGGTGCTGCTCGGCCGGACCACCTCCGACCTCGCGACCAGCGTGATCAGCCTGACGGTGACCAGCCTGTGCGGACTGCTGATCGGCTGGCGGATCCGCGGCGGGCTGCTCGACGCCCTCGCGGGCTACGGGCTGATCCTGCTCTTCGCGTTCGCGATGTCCTGGGTCGGCGCGTACATCGCCCTGGTCGCGCGGAGCGTCGAGGTCGCGCAGAGCCTCGGCCTGATCTGGTTGTTCCCGGCAACCTTCATCTCCTCGGGCTTCGTGTCGGTGACGGCGATGCCGCAGCCGCTCGCGACGATCGCCGAGTGGAACCCGATCACCTCGCTGGCCAACGCGGGGCGGGAGCTCTTCGGCAACCCGACACCCGCCGCCCTGCCCCAGCCGCAGGGCTGGCCGGCCGAGCACGCGATCCTCTACACGGTGCTCTGCTCGATCGGGATCATCGCGATCTTCCTCACGCTGGCGGTCTCCCGGTACCGGCGCGTGGCGACCCGATGACCGGCACGTTGAGACTGCGGTTCCCCGCGGGAGAGCCGGAGACCCGCTTCGTGCTGTCGCCGTTGTGGGAGACGCTCGCCAGCGTCAGGGTGCTGCAGGACGAAGCCGGCCGAGCGGCGTACCCGGAGTGGGCGGACTGGGCGCTGCGTCGGGTGAGACGCCACCGGCGGCGGTTGAGCTTGCTGTTCGGGCTTGTCCGGCCCGCGTTGCCCTACGTACCAGGCTTCCTCTTCGTGCCGCCTTCGACACCGGTGCCGGACCTGACGGCTGACCTGGTGGGCCTGCGCGGCACCTCACCCGAGCAGGTCCGGCAGGATCTCGACCTGCTGGCCTGGGTCCTCGCGACGCGCGGCGAGGCCGGCGTACCGGCGGGTCCTGCACCTGGGCGTGGTCCGCTGCCCGACCCGCTGGATCACTTGTACGACGACCCGGCGGCAGGGTTGATCGAGCTCGGTCACCAGATCGAGCTGTACTGGAAGGCCGCGCTCGCACCGCGCTGGGGCCGGATCCGGGCGGTCCTGACCGACGACCTGACCGAGCGAGGGCGGACGGCGGGCGACAGGCCGCTGGCAGAACACCCAGGGGTTCGCTGGGACGGACGGTCGCTGCTCGTCGAGCACACCGGACCCAGCACGTCGCGCGACACCGGCGGTGCGGAGCTGCTGATGATGCCGTCGGCCTTCGCCTGGTCGGGGCCCTGGCCGGTCGCCGTCCCCCCTGACCAGCCCCGGCTCACCTACCCGGCGCTGGGTGCCGAGTCGTTGTGGACGGCAACGAACTCCGGACCGGCCGACGGTCCTGCCGACGGTCTGGCCGGCGTGCTCGGAGCGTCGCGAGCCAAGTTGCTGAGCGAACTGGCCGTTCCGGCCTCGACGAGTGACCTGGCAGCGCGAACAGGGATCACCGCGGGCGGTGCCTCGCAGCATCTGGCGGTCCTCAAGTCCGCCGGGCTGGTGAGTGCCCATCGGGCCGGGCACTCGGTCCTGTACGCGCGGACCGCGACCGCCGAGACGCTGCTGAGGACCAGCCGGGGCTGAGCAACGAGTCGGGGTGGCAAAAGCTGCAACCACGCCGTGGAGGTCGGCCTGAGCTAGCTGGTTCCGCGACGATGCATCATGCGCACCTATCTTCTCGATGCCTCCAACTGGCTGGTCGGGCTCGTCTCCGGACTGGCGTACGGCGTGCTGTTCGGCTTGGCCGTGAGGTTCCTGATGGACGAGAGCTGGACTGCCGCGCTGGTCGCGGGAGCAGCCCCCGCTCCGGCGTTCGGTCTTGCGATGGGCCTGGTCAACCGGAGAACGAAGCGCTTGTTCGGACCGTTCGAAGGCGACACGTTGGACCGGAAGCAGCGCGGACGGGCACTGCGCGCGGCCCAGTGGGGACCGATCCCTGACGATCCGGAAGTCCGGGCGGTCGCGGCGCGGTTCGCCCGCCGGCAGCTCGCGCAGGCAGAGCCACGATGGGTCCGGGTGACCCTCGTCGTCGGGGTCGTGTTCCTCCTGGCGAGTTCGGTGCTTGGTCTCATCGATGACGACATCGAGTGGCGGCGAGTGATTCTCCCCTTGTGCGGTGTTGCGGTCTGCGGGGTCGCGCTGCTTCAGCCGCGGTTCCTCCGTCGGCGCATTGCGCACCTGGAGTCCGATCAAGCCCCATGACCGGGATGTCGAACAAAATTCGACCATTCGAACATAGAAAGTGTTTGTTCGGATAAGGTGAGCGGGGTCTTCCGCTCAAACGAACAAGGGGTCGTCTTGCCTGGAGCACTTGCCGCCCACGGTGGCACCGGCAGTCAGTCTGCGACGCGGGTCGTGTGGAGATCGCCGCTGTACCGCGGCGCGACGGTGGCGTTGTTCCTGTCGGGGCTGGGGACCTCGGCGGCCGCGCCGCAGATCACCTTGTTCCTGGTGGACGAGCTGCACGTTTCGCTGACCACGGCCGGGCTGTACTACCTGACCAGCTTGACCGCGCCGATCGCCGGATACTTCATCGGTGCGCGGTCGGACCGTACGGGGAAGCGCCTCGGGCTCTTTCGTCTCTGCGCCCTGGCAGGGTTTCTCGGCTGGTGCGCGATGGCGCTGGTCGACCAGGTGTGGATGCCGTTCGTGATCAGTACGGTGGTGCTGGCCTTCGCCGGTGCCGCGGGGTCGCAGTTGTTCGCCGCGGTGCACGACGACCTGCAGGCGACCGCCAGTCCGGTCGGTGACGGGGTGGTGTCGATCGTTCGGATGGCGCTGACGGCGGGCTGGATCGTCGGCCCGGTGGGCGGTTCGCTGCTGGCGACGGCCGCCGGACCTCGCGCGATGTTCGTGGCGACGGGGGTGTGCACGCTCGCGCAGATCGTTCCGATGGGCTTCGCCCGTGCTCGCTCGGCGCCGCCTGCCGCGACGCCCGTCGCGACACCGGAGCCGCAACCCCAACCGCCGGCGCCTGTGCCTGCGCACCTCACGCATCTCTCCGGCAGGCGGGCCATGTTCCCGCTGCTCGCGTTCACCGGGCTGTACGTCCTGGTCTACGCGGGCGAGCCGATCAAGTACGGCTACCTCACCATCTACATGAACAACGGCCTCCACCTGCCGACGGCGATCAGCGGCGCGGTGATCGGCATCCAGCCCTTCGTCGAACTGATCCTGATGCCGGTCGCCGTGGTCGTCGCGCGCCGGATCGGGATGATGCGCCTGATGGTCCTCGCCGCGGCCTTCGGCGTCGGTGCCAACCTGTGCTTCGCCCTGACCGGCAACGCGGCGGGCATGTTCGCCGGGCAGATCCTGATGGGTGGGGTGTGGGGCGTCTTCGCCGGCCTGGGCATCATCGTCGCCCAACGACTGCTGCCGACGGCCGTCGCGACCGCGTCGGCGATCTTCATGAGCTCCACCGCGCTGGCCAGCGCGCTCGGCGGACTGACCGGCAGCCTCGGCGTGGGCCTGCTCGGCCTGCCGCACGTGTTCCTCGCCCCGGCGCTTTACGGGCTCGTGGCAACGATCGGCATCGCGGTGATGAGCCGCTCCCGGTACGCCGTGGGCTAGCCGCCGTACCGGGTCGGGTCAGTGCGGGCCAAGGCGCGCGCCTTCGGATCGGAGAGCTCGCCCGCCGGGGCGAGCGAGGCCCAGAGCAGCGCGGCGGCGTACGACCGGTACGGCGACCACGCGGCGGCGGTTTTCTTCACCCACCCGGGAAGCCGTCGGCACTCCACCGGTAGCCGCGGCGATCCGGTCGTAGATCGCGAAGGCGTTCACGGCGGCCGGCTGTCACTTGGCGTGGCTCGCCGATACCCCTCGTGACCAAGAACTAGTACTCTGTCGTCGGTCGGCGGTCCGGTCGGCACAGCTCGGAAGTTGGGGTAGGTCATGCAGCCTGAGGCGCCACAGTCCACGGTCAACGAATCGATCCCGACAGCGGCTCGAATGTACGACTACTACCTCGGTGGCAAGGACAACTTCGCCGCCGACCGAGCGGCCGTCGAGGAGCTGGACAAGGTCGTTCCCAGCACCCGCGCCCTGGCGGTGAACAACCGGGCGTTCCTGCAGCGCGCGGTGGGCGCCCTGGCCAAGGAGCACGGCATCCGGCAGTTCCTCGACATCGGATCCGGCCTGCCCACGCAGAACAACGTGCACCACGTCGCCCAGCGGATCGACCCGGAGTCGCGGGTCGTCTACGTCGACAACGACCCGGTGGTGCTCGCGCACGGCCGCGCCCTGCTCGTCGAGGACGACCGGACGACGGTCATCCAGGCCGACATGCGCGACACGGAAACCTTCTTCAACCACGAAGAGACCCTGCGGCTGATCGACTTCTCGCAGCCGGTCGCCGTGCTGTTCAACTCGGTCTTCCACTGCATCCCGGACAGCGAGACCGACGGCCCGCCGGCCGTGGTCGCCCGGGTCAAGGACCGCCTGGTTCCGGGCAGCTTCCTGGTCATGTGCCAGCTGGTCAGCGAGGACCCCGCCATCCGTGACTCCGTCACCAAGTTCATGGACCAGGCCACGCAGGGGCACTGGGGCCGGGTGCGGCAGGAGCAGGACGTCGCCGCCTGGTTCGAGGGGATGGACATCCTCGAGCCGGGTCTCGTCGAGGTCTCCGAATGGCGTCCCGACGACGAGCAGCCCGCTGCCGAGCAGCTGACCCAGGAGTGGATCGAGTTCGGCGGCATCGCCCGCCTTCGCTGACCCCCTTCACAGACGACAGCAGTACGACGGTGCCCCGGCCGAGAGGCCGGGGCACTTTGCACGTGTCGGTAGGTCGGCTCAGGCGACGAGCTGCTTCCGCAGAGCCTCGACCGGCCCGCCGGCGTGGAGGTAGCACCTGCGGAGCCCGAGCCTGGCTGACACCCGGACGCCGTCTAGTGCCAGGGGTTCAGCAGTTCGGTGATCTTCTCGGTGAGGGTGAACTGGAGGAGCGGGCCGAACGTGATGCGGTGGACCCCGGCGGCCTGGAGCTCGGCGTACGAGCCTGAGTAGGCGCCCTTGACCGGGTCGGCGGTGACGTTGAGGGGGCCGGACAGTTCCTTCAGCAGGGTCTGCAGCGCCTCGGCGTTGGGGACTCCGACCGGGTAGACGCAGCGGGCGCCGGCGGACTCGCAGGCCTTGGAACGGTCGACGGCTTCGGTCAGCGGGTCGTCGAAGGTGACCAGCTTGGTGATCAGGGCGTCGGTGCGGGCGTTGATGACGAGCTCCACGCCTGCTTGGTCCGCGGCGGCGCGGAGGGCCGCGATGTAGTCGGCGTGCTCGGTGAGGTCCCGGAGGCGGGACTCGCTGTGGACGGTGTCCTCGATGTTGATGCCTGCGATGCCGGCGTCGAGGGCGCGGTCGACCAGCTCGGCGGCCGGGGTGTTGTAGCCGGACTCGAGGTCGGCGGTGACGGGGACGTCCACGGCGGCGGTGATGCGGCGGATGCCGTCGAGGGCGTCGTCCAGCGTCATGCCCTCGTTGTCCTTCTGGCCGCGGGAATCGGCCAGCGGGTGGCTGCCGACGCTGAGCGCGGGGAAGCCGGCGGCCACGACCGTGCGGGCCGACCAGGCGTCCCAGACGGTCGGGAGGACGAGGGTGGTGCCGGTGTGGTGGAGACGGAGGAGTTCGCTGGCCTTTGCGGCGAGATCGGTCATGGAACCGAGCGTCGCACATCCGTCCTAGCGGAGGGTGAAGCCCGTGCCGAGAGTGTCGTCAGGGTCGAGGGTGAAGGTGGCGCGGCCGGTTTCGTACGCCGTGCCGTTGACCTCGGTGATGACGGCCGGGTGGTTGTCGGACTCGACGGAGGCGACGACCCGGGCCTGGAACGTGGTGTTGATGATCGAGTCGTGGTGAAGGGTCTGGTCCACGGTGAGGCGGCCCTCGGCGGACAGGAGAGCGACTCGGGCCGAGGTGCCGGAGCCGCAGGGTGAGCGGTCGGCCTCGCCGTCGGCGAAGATGGTGAGGTTGCGCTGGTGGGGACCGGTCGCGGACGGGCCGAGGTCGTCGTACAGGATCGTGCCGTAGATGCCGTTCAGGCGGGGGTCCGTGGGGTGCTTGGACCACTCGGTGTCGTTGAGCAGCCACTTGATCTCCCGGCCGATGGAGATCAGGTCCGAGTAGTGCGTGGGGGTGACGCCCAGGCCCAGGGACGCTGCGTCGACCGAGGCGTAGAGGGCGCCGCCGTAGCTGATGTCGGCGTGCACGTCGCCGCGGGTCGTGTGGACCGCGACGTCACGGACCACCACGTACGACGGAATGTTGCGAAAGGCAACGTTCTTGACCACGCCCGCGGAGCGGGTGACCCGGGCGGTGACGCGGCCCGACGGGACGTCGATGACGACGTCGGTGTCACCGTCCTCCGCGGCCGGGACCCGGCCGGTGCTGACGGCCCAGGTGGCCAGGGCGATGGTGCCGTGGCCGCAGGCGGTGGAGTAGCCGTCCTTGTGCCAGAACAGGACGCCGAAGTGGGCGCCGTCGTCGTTGGGCGGGACCAGGAAGCCGCCGTACATGTCCGCGTGGCCGCGCGGCTCGTTGACGAGAAACTTGCGGTAGGCATCGAACTCGGGGGACTGCTGGGCGAAGGCCCGGCGCTCGAGGATCGTGGCGCCGGGGATCTCGGGGACGCCGTCCAGCGCGATCCGGAACGGCTCGCCGGCGGTGTGGTAGTCGACGACGGTGACCTTCATGGGCGCTCGATGGCGGGAAGGGCCAGCCAGGCCGCGAGGTTGTCCAGCTCTTCGTTGATGCCCTTGGTGATGGCGCGGGTGAAGCGGACGTCGGGGTGCAGTGCGAGGACCCGCAGTACGCCGGCCTTGCGGTCGGCCTTGAGGTCTGCCTTTCCGACCAGTTGGTCGCCGTACAGGATGGGGAGCGCGAAGTAGCCCCAGCGGCGTTGGGTGGCCGGCTTGTACATCTCGAGGGTGTACTCGAAGTCCCAGAGCTCCAACGCCCGGGTGCGGTTGTGGATCAGGCGGTCGAAGGGGGACAGCAGCGCCGTCCGGGGAGTGAAGTCGTCGACCGCGGCCAGGGCGGCCGGGTCCACCTGCCAGATGCCGGTTGTGTCCTCGACCTCGAGCGGTTCGCCGGTCTCGCCGACGGTGGCGAGCTCGACGGGGACCTCGGTGCCCTTGGCGCGGGCGATGCCGAGCGAGCTCAGGCGGCGTTCGTTCTTGCGGGCCTCGGCCTCGGCCGGGGACGGGATGACGAGGTCGGAGGGGTAGACGTTCGTGGCCAGGTCCCAGATGCGCTCGCGTCCGGTGCGGCCGGCGATCGCGACCTTGCCGGTCATGACCAGCAGCTCGAGCATCTTGGTGACGTTGCGGTTGTTGGTCCAGCCGGTGGACTTCCAGGGGACCGGGCAGGTGTCGGGGATCTCGCGTGAGGTGATCGCGCCGCGGTCGGCCAGGACGGCGAGGATGTCGCGCTGGAAGGACTCGTTCGCCATCATCCAGTCCCGGATGGTCGGGTGCGGCGTCCAGTCGGCGAGGTACAGGGCGACGTCCGTCATCGGGCGGATCAGGGCGTTGAACTCGAAAAGGGTCCGGTCCACCTCGACGGACTGCTTCAGCTGCTCCGGCTGGTACGACGGCCCGAGGCGGCTCCAGGCGACCAGGTCCGCGCTGGGGGCGACCGCGGCGGTCGGGTCGATCTGCAGGAGCGTCAGCTGCTCGACCGTCGCGACCAGGTCGGTCGGGCGTGGCGCGTCGAGCAACTGGGCGCGGACGGCGATCCGGCGTGCCTGGTCACGGGTGAGGCGACGAAGTCCCATGAGCGGCAGGCTAGCCGGAACTCGAGCGAGGCCGGCGGCGGCCAGGCCGGCGGGACCCCGCAGGCCGGGTGGCGTGACGCCGCAGGTCGGCCGGCGTGATGCCGCAGGCCGTGGTGGCGTGGTGGTTCTGCCGGTCCTAGGTTGCGGGTGATCTGGTCCGCCGCGAGGCCGCGCGGAAGGCTCGGGGCATGACGGATTTCAGGCTCGACACAGTCAGGCTCGGCGCCGACGGACCGCTGGTGGGACACCAGGGCTTCGGTGCGATGGCCATCAACACCGGGTACTACGGACCGACCGACGAAGCGGCCGCGCGGGCGACCTTGGAGCAGGCGCTCGAGGTCGGCGTCACGCTGTTCGACACGGCCGACGCGTACGGCGACGGGGCGAACGAGCAGTTCCTCGCGCCGTTCCTCGCCGCCCACCGCGACGAGGTGGTGATCGCGACCAAGTTCGGGCTGGGACGCATTCGGCGTACGGGCGAGATCGTGAACGACGCGGCGTCGATCCGGGCGGCCGCCGACGCGAGCCTGCGGCGGCTCGGGGTGGACCACCTGGACGTGTACTACATGCATCGGCGGAACGTGGAGGTGCCGATCGAGGAGACGGTCGGGACGATGGCCGAGCTCGTGCGCGAAGGCAAGGTGCGGCATCTGGGGCTGAGTGAGGTGACGGCCGAGGAGCTGCGCACGGCGTACGGCGTGCATCCGATCGTGGCGGTCGAGTCGGAGTGGTCGCTGTTCAGCCGGGACATCGAGGCTCGGGTCGTGCCGGCCGCCGCGGAGCTGGGCGTGGCGTTGGTGCCGTACTCGCCGCTTGGGCGCGGAGTGCTGACGGGGGCGGTGGGCCAGCTCGGGGCGGACGATGCCCGGCGGGACATGCCGCGGTTCGACGAGGACAACCACGCGGTGAACCAGGATCTGCTGGCGCCGCTGCGGGAGATCGCCGCGGAGCGGGGTGTGACGTCGGCGCAGGTCGCGCTCGGGTGGTTGCACGCGCAGGAGCGGGTGTTCGGGGTGACGGTGGTGCCGATCCCGGGGACGCGGAGCAGTGCGCGGGTGGTGGAGAACGCTCGGGGCGCGCTGGTCGAGCTGAGTGATGAGGAGCTCGGGAGGTTGCAGCTGATCGCGGCCGGAGTGGCTGGGACGCGGTACGCGGACATGAACTTCACGTCGGCCGGGCGGGAGTGAGCCTGGGTCTGGCAGGCCCAGGCTCGGGCCGGCTGGACGACCTACTCTGGAAAGGTGAACGCTCAGCTTGGGGAGTTTCTGCGGTCGCGGCGTGGTCGGCTGGACCCTGAGGACGTCGGGGTGGTGCAGCACGGGCGGCGGCGGGTTCCTGGGCTCCGGCGCGAGGAGGTCGCGCAGCTCGCGGGGATGAGCCCGGACTACTACACGCGGCTCGAGCAGGGGCGTGGGCGGCAGGTGTCGGACGCCGTACTGGATGCGATCAGTCGGGCGCTGCGGCTCGATCCGACCGAGCGCTCCTACCTGTACGACCTGGCGCGGCCGCAGCGGGACGAGGAGCCCGCGCGGCTCGTGATCCGGCCGAGTGTGCGGCAGTTGCTGGACAGCCTGCGCGACGTACCGGCGATCGTTGTGGACTACCGGATGATGATCGTGGGGTCCAACGCCCTCGGAGCGGCGGCGTTCGGGCTGACCGACGATCCGCGGACGCGGGACCGGGCGCGGTTCTTCTGGCTCGATCCCGCGGCGCGGGAGTTCTTCGTCGACTGGGCGGGCGACGCCGAGACGATCACCGCCGAGCTGCGGTTGCAGACCGCGCGGCACCCGCACGATCGGTGGCTGGCCGAGCTGGTCGGTGAGCTGAGCATCCACAGCGCGGAGTTCCGGAAGCTGTGGGCCGACCACACGGTGCGGGAGAAGACGCAGGGACGCAAGCGGCTCAACCATCCGCTGGTCGGTGAGCTGAACCTGGCGTACGAGCGGCTCGACGTCGCCCAGGACACCGAGCTGTCGCTGATCACCTACCTGGCCGCCGCCGGTTCACCGACCGCGGAGCGCCTGGCCCTCCTGGCCAGCTGGACCGCCGTACCGGCCTAGACCGTACGAAGCACCGACACGACCACGCCGAGGATGGTGGCGTTGTCGCCGTCGATCACCTCGTACGCCGGGTTGCGGGGCTCCAGGTAGACGTGGCCGTTGCGGCGGCGGTAGACCTTGACCGTCGCCTCCTCGTCGATCATCGCGGCGACGATCTGGCCGGAGTGGGCCTCGGACTGCTGGCGGACGACGACCATGTCGCCGTCGCAGATCGCGGCGTCGACCATCGACTCGCCGCGGACGCGGAGGGCGAAGACGGTGCCGCGGCCGGTCAGGTCGCGGGGGAGGCTGAGCTGCTCGTCGACGTGCTCGATCGCGGAGATCGGCGTACCGGCGGCGATGTCGCCGACGACCGGCACGGAGACCGAGTTGTCGGAGGTCGCGGCCGTGGCGTCGTGGTGCAGGAACAGGCGGACGTCGATCGGGCGGGACACCGACGTACCGCGCTGGAGGAATCCCTTGTCCTCGAGGGCGGCCAGGTGCTTGCCGACCGAGGACGACGAGCGCAGGCCGACGGCGTCGCCGATCTGCCGGGTGCTCGGTGAGTAGCCGTGCCGGTTCACCCAGTCGCGGATCACCACCAGGATCTGCTGCTGGCGCTGCGGCAACGATGCTGGGGCCAGATGCTCGAACGGGTCGGCGTCATAAGTACTCACCCGCGGAAGCCTAGAGGGCGCCACCCCCAAAACCGCCGAGCGGCTCGGGCCGGTGTGAACTCGGGCCGACCTCGCTGCCTCGTACGGTGGAGCGATGTTGCCGATGGGGTTGTCGATGTTGTGGGAGAAGACCGAGCCGGAGCCGGCGCTGCGGGAACGCTTCGGGTTCGACGGGTTCGCGGCGGTCGCCGAGTGGGTGCCGGGAGTGCTGGCGGAGGTCTGGGGGATCGAGGCCGCGGGCTGCGGGCGGATGGTGATCAGTGACCAGAACGCGATCGTGTGGGTGGACAGCGACCGGGGGCCGCTGGTGGTGAAGTGGTCGCGGGCGGCGGACCGGTTCGCGGTGCTGGACGCGTCGGCGCGGCTGCTGCGGGTGCTGGACGAGCGGGGTGTTCCGGTGGCGGCTCCGCTGCAGACCGTCGACGGGCGCGATCGGGTGGTGGTCGACGGGCCGATCGGTGCGCTGTCGGTGGCGGTGCTGCCGGAGGTCAGTGGGGACTGGCTCGACATCGAGGACGAGGAGGCGGTCCGAGCGGCAGGGGCGTGCTTGGCCGAGCTGCACAACGCGCTGAGTGGGTACGACGACGAGCGGTTGCCGACCAGCGATCCGCGGGTGCGGATGCCGGCTGAGCTGCTCCCGCGGGGCGACGCGAAGCAGTTGGTGCACAACGACTTCCGGGCCGCGAACGTCCTCATGCGGGGAGCGAAGATCGTCGGCGTGCTCGACTTCGACGAGATCACCCAGGGACATCGGGTGGAGGACCTGGCCCACGCCGCGGTCTACCTTGCTACCCGGTTCACGGACTGGGGACCGACGCCTCCCGCCGTACGACGGACGCTGCGCGCCGGGTACGAGTCGGTGCGGCCGTTGAGTCCGGCCGAGGACGAGTGCTACCAGGCGCTGGTCGACTGGCACGTCCAGCAGTCGGGCCTCTGAACGGACGGGGCCCTGCTCCCCCTCAGGAAGGGAGCAGGGCGGTTCCGGTCAGCCGTTGGCGCGGCTGGTGTTGATCTCGCCGTTGACGCCGGCCGGGAAGAAGCCACCCTTGGTGGCCTTCTTCGGGGTCAGGTAGACGACGTTCAGGACCTGGTCGGCGCCGCGGCTGAACGCGATGCCGTTCGCGTCGGTCGGGACGATGTTCGTCTTGCCCTGGTAGGTGACGCCCTGGTCGAGGTCCGTCTTGCCGTCCAGGCTGTCGCGCGCGTTGGAGATCGCCACCGAGGGGACCTCCAGGCCGGCCGCGACCAGGCTCGTGCGGATGTTGGCCGCGTGGTACGCCTCGACCGCGAGGATGCCGGCCGCCGCCTCCAGGAAGGTCTTGTTGGTGATCAGCGGCGCGGCACCCTTGTACGCCGTGACGCCGACGTCCTCGAAGACGTACGCCGCGAGCAGGAAGTTGTTCTCGTTGGCGTAGGCGTCGAACTTCTGACCGGGCTTGATCAGGCCGGCCGCGGTCGCCGCGGCGGTGAAGGCCGCGTCGATGTCGATCGCCGGCCGCGAGACCGCCGCCGCGCCGAGCGCGCTGCGGAGGAACTTCACGTGGGCCAGCTCGTCGGCCGCGATCTCCTCGGCGTACGCCCGAACGGCCTTGGTCTTGAACTTCACCTTCCGGCCGCCCTTGACGCCACCGGGCTTGCCCTTACCGGTGACCATGGTCGCGGACAGGCCGTAACCCTTGACCGCGCGCAGGTAGAACTCGGCCTCGAGGTACTCCAGGTTGAGCGCGAAGTTGAGCACGGCACCGTCGCTCGGCTTCGCGTGCGGGTCGTGGTGACCCCAGCCGGAGGTGTCGGCGAAGGCGTTGCCCGCGGCCCCTGCGGTCAGCAGGCCGGCGCCGGCGACGCCCATCCCGGCCGCGCTCGCGGACCGCAGGAAGCGTCTGCGGTCGAGCGCGTTCTCTGCACTGCGGTCGATGGCGTTGCGGATGAACAGCTTGTCGAACATGCGCTTCTCTCCAAATGGCGAGAATCGGCTCAGGTGGGCGGCCCCCGACGGGGACCTGGAGCCGGCGCGCCCTGACGGGCACGTCGGCCAAGCAGCATTCGGAGCCGATCCGCCACCGGATGGGTGCGAGTTCAGAGCGGGTGGATCGGGGTGACCTGCTGGGTGTGGATCAGGACGTCGTGCCAGTCCGCGAGCGTGCCGCCGGTCATCTCCGAGGCGGCGCCGAGGTGCGGGAAGCCGCGGGTTCTGAGGGGTGCCTGCAGCCAGGTGCGGGCGGCGGCGTTGGCCGGGTGGTGGAGGTCGAGGGTGTAGTGGGCGTGGCGGACCTTGCCCAGCGGGTGCTCGAACCAGGTGTCGCGCGGCGGCGGCATGTCGACGGGGCCGTGCATGGTGCCGTGGTCGAAGGTGAAGCCGATCGTGCGGTAGCGGGCGCCGTACCGGCGACGGAGGTGGGAACCGGCGGTGGGGTAGGCGAAGCCGGGGCCCGCTGGGTTGGAGACCTGGAGGTCCGGCGCGTTCGCGGTGTGCGCGGCGGCGGCCCAGTAGATGACTTTCTCGCCGGTGAACTCGTGCCACCACTGGAGGTTCTCGGCGGCGCGGGCGTCGCGGTAGGCGTAGTTGTCGTCCAGGCTGAACGCCTCGTAGAACGATGCGATCTGGCGGGCGTGGTGCAGCGCCACGGCGTACGAGCGGCTGTGGTGGTGGAGGCTTTCCAGCAACGCGTGCACGGTCTTGGACTTCTGGATGTACGGCGCTTTGTCGGCGACCTCCTTCCAGTACCAGTACACGTATTCGCCCATGTCGCTCAGGTGCGGGACGATCGGTTTGAGCACGGCCCGCAGCTCGGCCAGCCGGTGCGGCGCGTGCTGGGCGACGTACGCGTCGACCGCGTCGTACGCGAGGTGCCGGGTGGAGAAGTACTCGACGCCGGCGAACCGGACCTTGTCGCGGTGCTCGGCGTTGTAGGCGCGGAGGTACTCGAAGACCGCCTTGACCTCCTCCGAGCGCCAGGCGTCGCTCATCTGACCCATCAGCGCGCGCAGGTCGCCGCGGCCGGTGAGGATGTACTGGTTCAGCAGCGTGCCGAGCGACCAGTCGTCCTCCCAGGCGATCGCGCGGAACCCTTGCTGCTCGATCAGGTGGCGCAGGGTGCGGTGCTTGAGGCGGGTGATCTCGGCGGTGTCGTGCGAGGCCTCGCCGAGCGCGACGATCCGTGCGCCGGCGAGCGGGCGTTCGAGGTGGTTCAGGTCGTCGAGCGGGGCGTCGGGTCTGAGCGTGCGCAACGGTGTGGCGTTGCGGGCGATCCAGTTCTCGAGCGGTGGTTTTGTTGCCGCTGCAGGGATCGCGGGGGTGAGGGCGGCGGTGCCGAGGACGGTCAGGAAGGTGCGGCGATGCATGGTGGGCCTCCGTTCGTTGGCTCACCACGATCGCGGAGGCACAGCCGTGCGGGCATCGGCCTGGAGGAGACACCGGCGGTACGTCGTACGGCGTACCGGTTACTGCACGCGCGGTACGGCGGGGGTCTTGTCCTGCCGGGCGACCCGAAGCTTCACCCGGCAGGACAAGTCGTCGCGGCCGACGAGCTGCAGCAGGTCGCGGCCGGTCTGCGCGGCGGCAGCGCGGACCTGGTCGAGGTCGGCGCCTGGTTCGAGCACGGGGTGGAGCTCGGCGACGAGCTGGCCGCGGTCCAGTACGACGCGGCCGTCGGCCGAGCGGATGCCGGGGGTCTCGGCGAGGAGCTCGCCGGCGGTGGTGACCGCGGCGTTGACGTCGGCGGTGAGACGGCCGGACGCGTCGGAACCGGTCAGGCGGAGGCGGCCGTTGCCTCGGCGTGGGAGGTGACGGGCGAGCCAGGACAGGCCGAGCACTACCAGCAGCAGGCCGCCGAAACCGGTTGCCCAGGGCCACCAGTCGGCGGAGGTGGCGGTGGTGAGCCAGGGCGAGCGGATGCGGTCGGGGGCGTCGGGGATCCAGTCCTGGCGCCAGGCGAACGCGGCCGCGCCCGCGGCGAGCAGGACGAGGCCCGCGACCAGCGCGGCGAGGCGGTCGAGCGCGACGATCGAGCGACGCATGTCAGAGCTCCTCGAGGGTGGGGAGGACAGGGCGCGCGGCGCGGGCGGTGACGGGGCGGCGCGTGCGGCTCGCCTCGGCGGTGACAGGGCGGCGCATGTCAGAGCTCCTCGGGGGTCACGTGGACGCGGATGCGCGGGGGCGGCTGAACCGACTGCAGGCGGGTGGCGATCGCGGTGTTGAGGGACTGGACCAGTTGGACCGTGTCCGGGGTGACCGCGGTGGCGGTGAGCTTGACGGCGCGGCGGGTGGACTTCGCGGACGCCGAGGAGACCTCGCTGGTGGTGCGGGCCGTGTCGGCGGCCAGGCGGGCCAGGTCGCCGGGGCGGATCCAGATGTCCTCGTCGCCGACGGCCAGGTGGGTCGGGCGGCGCGGGGTCAGCGCGGTCGCGATCAGCCAGATCCCGATCAGGGCGGCGGCGATTCCGGCGTACGTCATCCAGTCGGCCGGGCGGAGGACCTCGGCTTTCGTCGCGATCCAGTCGAGCCACGACGACTCGTTGATCCAGCCGGCGGAGGCCGAGGCGTGCTGGACGCCGGCGACGCCGAGGGCGATCAGCGCGAGGGCGAGCAGGATGCCGGCGGTCGCGGCGGCGGGGGCGGCGACCGGGCGCTTCGCGGGATTGTTGTTCACAGCAACCTCCTGGTCGGCTCGGCCTCGATGGGCTCAGGGCGCGCTAGTACGGCGGTGATCTCGACGTCCACCAGGTCGACGCTCAGGCCGGTCAGGTCGGCGACGGTCGTCGCGACATGGGCACGGGTGTCGGCGGCGATCTCGGGCAGCGGGCGTCCCCAGAGCACGGCGAGCTGGAGCGTGAGGCGGACCCGGGTGCCGACGGTGCTCGAGCTCGCCTTGGGCAGGCCGCGGCCGAACGTGGTGCCACGGTGGGTCACCGAGGCGATGTCGAGCGCCGCGCGTTCGGCGAGCTTCTCGATCGCTCGTGGGCTGATCTCCAGGCGCCCCCGCGCTCCTGGATTCCCGGACCGGGTGTCCGGGAGGGTGGTCGTGTCAGCCACGGCCGCGGCGGGACAGGAGGTCGTCCAGGCCCTTGCTGCCGTCGGACAGCAACCGGCCGGCGACGAAGCCGACGGCACCGAGGACGAGGGCGAGCAGGAAACCGGCGAACCCACCGGCGGCCGCCGCGATGGCGATCAGCAGTCCGGCGAACAGGCCGATGGTGGATGCGTTCACTGGTTCTCCTTGGTGGGGTGGACGACGTCCTCGACGGTGACCAGGACCGGCGTCCCGACGAGGGCCTCGAGGGTGGTGCGAACGGCGTCCGCGGTGGCGCGGACCGGGTGGTCCCAGAAGACGGTGACGTGGACCTCGGTGTGGTCCGGACGGATCCGTACGCCGGAGACGCGGCCGCCGGGCAGGTACGTCGCGACCTCGCCGAACACCCCACCGTGCAGATCGGCCACACCGGGCACCGCCCGCGTCAACTCCGCGATCCGCGACGACAGGTCGGCGCCAGTGGGATCAGGGGGTGGGGTGGGGGCCGCGCCGGCCGGCACAGCGGCTCCGCCGCGGCCGGGTGGGACCGCGCCGGGTGAGGTCGGGTCGGTCACTGGACCCGGCGTTCGGTGGTGGGCTCGTCGGTCGGGGCGGTGTCGTCGTCCTCGCCCTCGAGGTGGATGTCGCTGACGGCGATGTTGACCTCGGTGACCTCCAGGCCGGTCATCCGCTCGACCGCGCTGATCACGTTGCGGCGGATGCCCTCGGCCAGGTCGGCGATGCCGACGCCGTACTCGACGATGATCTGCAGGTCGATCGCGGCCTGCTTCTCGCCGACCTCGACCGAGACGCCCTGGGACAGGTTGGTGCGCGAGCCCGGGATCCGCTCGCGCAGCATGCCGACGGTGCGGGCCGCCGTACCGCCGAGGTCGTGCACACCGGTCACCTCGCGGGCCGCGATGCCGGCGATCTTCGAGACCACCTGGTCGGCGATCGTGGTCTTGCCGTGCTCGCTGGTCAGCGCCGAGGTGTCGACCGGGCTCAGGTCGTGCGCCGGGACTGCCTTCGGACCGGTGGTCGGGGTGCCGGTGGGGGTCTGCGTCATCGCACTGCCTCTCGGAGAAGGGACCGGTTCGAGGGGGTTCGGACCGGGAAAGTGTTCGGATCGTTCAGTGACTGAGTCGTGGCAGTGGGCACCGATGTCACGCCGTGCCACTACATTTCACGGTGTGAACAGGGTCACCGAAACGCCGCGTGACGAACCAGCCGGTGACCTCGTCGTACCAACAGTGACCTCCGACGACTCGTTACGCCGCGCCGCCGCGCTGGGCGACACGGACGCGTTCGCGGAGATCCTGGACCGGCACGGACCCGCAATGTTCCGGTACGCGCGCCGGCTGCTGAACGATCACGGAGACGCCGAGGAGGTGGTGCAGGATGCGTTCGTCGCCGCGTGGAAAGCGCTCCCCGACTTCCGTGGCGACTCGAGCCTGCGGACCTGGCTGTTCACGATCACCGGGCGCAAGGCCGTCGACGTACTGCGCAAGAAGCGGCCGACGCCGATCGAGGACGTGCTGCTGGCCGACGTACCGGCGGCGAACGCCGACCCGGCCGAAGGTGCCGGGCTGCTCCAGGCGCTCGACGCCGCGCTGGCCCAGTTGCCGTACCTACAGCGAGCGGCCTGGCTGCTCCGGGAGGTCGAGCAGTTGAGCTACGCCGAGATCGCCACCGCCCTGAACACCACGCCGACGGTTGTCCGCGGTCAGCTCGCCCGCGGCCGGACCGCGCTGCAGGAGCGGCTGGAGGAGTGGCGATGATCGACGACATCCTGCAGCAGGCAGCGGCCGAGGCGCGCGCGTCCGGTGAGCCCGGCTGGATCGACATCTCCGCCTCCATCCAGCAGCGGCTCAAGTCGGTGACACGACGGACCAGGCCGCTGCGGGCGGCCACCGACACCGGCGAGCTCATCTACGTCACCGACCACGTCCTGATCAGCCAGCTCCGGCGGCGGATCGCCGCACTGCCCGGCTGCGAGCTGGACCGGGTGCGGCTGATCGGTGGCGACGACACCTGCACAGGTGCAGTGGTCGACGTCGTCGTCACGACGTACGGGCAGGACCTGCAGCTGCTGGCCGATCAGGTGCGCTCACTGGTCTACGAGGTCTTCACCGACCTGCTGGGCCCGGGCTTCGGTGACGACGGAGTGGACGTCACGATCACGGACCTCACCGTTACGCCCTAGGGCTCGAGGTCGGTCAGCCAGGTCTTCAGCAGGGCCTCCAGTTGAGTGGTCTGCGCTGGGCCCAGCCCTGCCAGCAGGCGCTGCTCGTTGGCCATGTGGGCTGTGAAGGCCTTGTCGATCAGGCGGCGGCCGGCTGGAGTCAGTCGTACGACGCGGCCGCGGCCGTCGGTGCTGCTGCGCATCCGCCGGACCAGTCCGGCCTCCTCGAGCCGGTCGACGCGCTTGCTGACCGCACCGGTGGTGACCATCGTGTGCAGCGCGATCTCGCCAGGCGCGCGCTCGTACGGCGTACCGGCGCGCCGCAGCGCCGCGAGGACGTCGAACTCGCCCTCGGAGAGCCCGAACTTGCCGTAGACCACGGTCAGCTCCGCCGTCAGGTGGGCCGCGATCCGGTGCAGTCGGCCGATCACTCCCTGAGGGCTGACGTCGAGGTCGGGGCGTTCGGTCCGCCAGGCGGCCTGGATCCGGTCGACACGGTCTTCGCTCACCCGGTCAGCATATAACTTCCACGGAAGATATACTGTCTTCCATGGAAGATAAATCCTGGCGCTGGCTGCTGGTGACGGCGATCGCGCCGATCGCGTGGGGAACCAACTACTACGTCACGCACGAGTTCCTGCCGGCCGGCTTTCCCCTGTACGGCGGGGTGATCCGCGCGCTGCCCGCCGGGCTCCTGCTGCTCGCGCTGGCCCGGACCCTGCCGCGCGGTGACTGGTGGTGGAAGTCGCTGGTACTCGGCATCTGCAACGTGGGCGCGTTCTTCGCGCTGATCTACGTCGCGTCGCAGCTGCTGCCGGTCAGCGTCGCCTCGACGATCATGTCGGCCACGCCGCTGACGATGGGCCTGTTCGGCTGGATCCTGCTCGGTGCCCGGCCCTCCGGGCGCGCGCTGATCGGAGCGGTCGCTGGGATCGCCGGCGTCTGCCTGATGCTCGGTGGTGGGACAGGCGGCATCCGTCTGGCCGGTGTGCTGGCGTCAGTGGCCGCGCTGACGTTGTCGTCCTGCGGCTACGTGCTGGCCAAGAAGTGGGGCCGCGGTGGCGACCTCCTGGCGACCACTGCCTGGCAGCTGGTCGCGGGTGGTCTGGTGCTGATCCCGTTCGCGGTGGTGGTCGAGGGGGCGCCGCCGTCGCTCGACCTGCGGGCGATCGGTGGTTTCGCGTACGTCGTACTGATTGCTACGGCGGGTGCGTACGTGGCCTGGTTCACCGGTCTGCGGCACCTCGACGCGGCCACGGTCGGGCTGGTCGGCCTGCTCAACCCGGTCGCCGGGGTCCTGCTCGGGACGACGCTGGCCGGCGACCACCTGTCGTTGGAGCAGGTGGCTGGTCTGGCGCTGGTCCTGACAGGTGTAGCACTGGGCCGACCGGCCCGGAGGCGGTCGGCCCAGAAGGAGGCTGTCGCGGTCAGCTGACCTAGCGGACCCTCAGCGGACCAGGCGTCGGCCAGAGGTTGCCGCCGACGGCCAGGTCGCCCAGCCGCGACCGCAGTACGTCGGCCGCCGGATCGCCCAGGTCGTCCAGGATGCCCAGCGCCTCCAGCCAGGCCCGGTCTGCTTCGGTACGACGGCCGATGGACAGCAGCAGGTCGCCGAGCTGCTCCAGTGCGACCGCCTGGAACGCGTGATCGCCCATCGTGGCGCGGATCTCGACCGCTGCCCGGGCCGCGTCGATCGCGGCCTTGTGCTCGCCCAGCCGGCCCCACGCGGTCGCCAGCAGGTGCAGGGCGCCGGCCTCGGCCCGGCGCTGCCCGACCTCGCGGAACAGCGCGCAGGCCTCGGTGCCGACCACCACCGCCTCGTCGTACTTGCCTAGGGCAAGCAACGTCAGAGCGACCTGGTACGCCGACTTGGCCGTGTTGCCAGGCTGTCCGGTGGACTTGTCGGTGACCTGTGCCGAGCTGCCGTAGGCCAGCGCCTCCGTGTGCCGGCCGGCGTCCAGGCAGACCGCCGAGAGGTTCCGCAGCGTCGCCGCCTGACCAGAGGGGTCGCCTATCTGCCGGAAGAGCTTCAAGGCCTTCAGCTGTTCGGCGATGGCCTCGTCCTGGCGTCCAGCGCCTCGGTGCGCGCCGCCGATGCCGGAGTGCCCGTGCGCCTGGCCGATCAAGGCTCCGGCGCGTTGTGCCGCCAGCAGTCCGGCCTGCTGGATCTCCAGCAGGTCCTGCCAGTTGTTGCCGCGGTGCGGACCGACCCAGGCGGCGTACGCGAACCGCCAGCACAGGTCGTCGAAGCCCTGGTCGACGGCGAGCTTCGCCACGGCGACCAGGTTGCGCCCTTCGGTCTCGTGCCAGGCCAGCGCGGACCGGGCGTCCCCGATCGCCTCCGGCTCGCTCGGCCCGGTCGGGAAGTCGATGGCGGGCTCACCGGCCTGCAGCCAGGGCCGCGCGGCAACGGCGGACTGCAGGTAGTTGTCGACCAGCCGGTGGAGTGCGGCCGACCGCACCTCGGGTGGGTCGAGCTCCTCGGCCAGCTCAGCGACGTACGTGCGCATCAGGTCGTGCAGCTCGTACCGGCCGGGTCTGCGGTTCATCAGCTGGCTGGTGTCGATCAGCTGGTCGAGCAGGCGAAGTGTCTGCGACTGGGAGAGATCTGCCAGCGCAGCAGCAGCCGGTACGCCGATGTCCGCGCCCGGGAAGGTCGCCAGGAGCCGCAGCAGGGCGGCCGCATCGGGTGAGAGTGCGTGGTACGACCAGGAGAAGACGCTGCGGATGTCAGTGCTCGGGTCGTCGTCGCTGCCGAGGAAGTCCAGCTGGTCGCGCTCTCCGGACAGCTCGGCGACCAGGTCGTCGAGCCGGGCGTCGGGGGACCTGGTTGCTCGCTCCGCGGCGATCACCAGCGCCAGCGGGAGCCCGTTGCACCGGCGTACGAGGTCGGTGATGGCAGTGGGCGCGAGGCGTGCGCGGTCGCCGATGATCTGGGTCAGGAGGTCAGCTGCCTCGCTGCGGGGCAGTTGGTCGAGCGTGAGGCGGTTGGCGCCTTCGCGGACGACCAGACCGCGCAACTGGGTCCTGCTGGTGATCAGGACCAGGCTGCCTGAGCCGGGGAGCAGCGGGCGGATCTGACTGGCGTCGAAGGCGTTGTCGAGCAGTAGGAGCATGCGCTTGCCGGCCAGGACGGTCCGGAGCATTGCGGACCGGCCGTCGAGGTCCGTGGGGATCTGCTGGTCGGTGATGCCGATCGAGCGCAGCACGGTCTCGATCGCCATCGACGACTCGAGCGGACGGCCCGGTCCGTGGCCGCGCAGGTTCAGGTAGAGCTGGCCGTCCGGGAACTGGTGCTTGACGCTGTGCGCCCAGTGCACGGCCAGCGCGGTCTTGCCGACTCCACCCGGTCCGTCGAGCGCCACGATGACGACAGGAGGCTGGGCGGCGTCAGGGACCAGAGTGTCGAGTACGGCGAGGTCTGCGGTGCGCCCGGTGAAGCGGGTGATGTCGGTGGGGAGCTGACGAGGCCGGTGGTGCTCGCGGCGACGCCGGGTGGTTCTGGGCTCGCCACTGTTCAGCACTTCGTCGTACAGGCGGCGCAGGTCCGGACCGGGATCGACACCGAGCTCGTCGGCCAGGTAGGTCCGGATGCGGTGGTACACGTGCAGGGCCTCGGCCTGGTGGCCGGACCGGTACTGCGCCTCCATCAGCAGGACGGCGAGGCGCTCACGGGCCGGGTACCGCCGGGCCAGCGAGGTCAGCTGCGGCACGATCTCGGCGTGCTGGGCCAGCTCGATCTGGTCGGTGGAGAGCAGTTCGATCGCCCGGAGCCGCTCCTCGGTCAGCGCCGGGGCGTTGTCGCGGACCAGCGCCGACGGTGGCAGCCCGCTGAGTGGCTCACCCCGCCACTGCGTCAGGGCCTTGCGGAGCAGCTCCACCCGGGTGGGCGCGTCCTGCTCCTGTACGGCGTCGTCGACGGTGGTCCGGAACTGCAGGAGGTCCAGCTGCGCCGGGTCGATGGTGATCCGGTAGCCGTGCGGCTCGGTGGTGATCTGGTTGCGGCAGCTGTCGAGCGCGGACCGCAGGCGCGAGACCGTCGTCTGCAGGGCCGCCTCCGGGTTGGCCGGCAGGTCGGACTCCCACAGGGCGTCCACCAGGTCGTTGCGGGACACCGTGCTGTTCGCGCGCAGCAGGAGCGCGGCGAGCACGAGCCGTCCGCGACCGGGCGGAACGACGTTGCGCTCCGCCACGACCGCTTCGACCGGCCCGAGCAGGTGAAACCTCACCGCCTCACCATCCCCCAGATAACGCGTGCTGACGAGGACACAGATGCCGGTCGGCCCACGGGAGGTTGGCTGGAGCCCGCAGAACGGCGGATAAGGTGGCTCGGTGAGTCGGCGGACAGATGGTGGAGCACCCAGGCAGCCCAGGTCCCCGCAGGGCCGCGGTCCGCGGACCGGCGAGGGCGACCGGGCCGAGCTGTCGCCGCGGGACAAGTGGATCACGATCTTCGGCCGCAAGCCGGTGCTGGAGGCGCTGAACGACCCCGCGCTGACCGTCGCCAAGGTGGTCGTCGCCGACAACGCCGGCGGTGACTCGCTGGACGAGATCGTGGCCACCGCCCGCCGCGTCGGTACGCCGGTCGAGCGCGCCACCGCGACGCGGGTGAAGTGGCTGGCCGGCAACGGCAAGCAGGACCAGGGCGTGGTCGCCGACGTCGACGCGCCCCGGATGACCCCGCTGCAGAACTTCCTGCGCAACCGCGGTCGCCGGCCCACGCAGGTCTTCCTGCTGGACGGCGTCACGAACCCGGGCAACGTCGGGATGATCCTGCGGACCGCCACCGGCGCGGGCTTCGACGGCGTCGTGCTGCCGCGCGCCGGGACGCCGCACGTCGGGCCGCTGGTGATCAAGGCGTCGGCCGGGATCGCGTTCCAGGCGCCGATCGTGAACGCGCCGACCGCCGCCGGTGCGGTCGACGCCTTCCGCGAGGCCGGGTACGAGATCTACGGGCTGTCGGCGCGGTCGCAGCGGTCGCTGTTCCGGACCGAGCTGGCGCCGCGGTCGGTGTTCGTGCTCGGTGGGGAGACGCACGGGATCTCCGTCCGCACCGACACCGACCTGCGGATCCCGCTGCACAACGGTGTCGAGTCGCTCAACGTGGCGGTCGCGGCAGCTGTGGTGGCCTTCGAGGTGGCCAACCGGCGCTGAGCGTCGTACTGTGTGGTTCAGATCACAGGCATGCGATGCGTTCCCCGTGGGCACTGCCGGGGAGCACCAGTCACGACGGTGAACTTCAGACGCCGGCGCGAGTGCGGCCAGAGGGGCGGGCCGGGTCTCGGCCGGCGTCTTTCCCGTCCCGGGTGACCTGGTGCAGGTGCGGGCAGCACGCGCCACCGCAGAACCGGTAGTGCTTGGGGCTGCACCACGGCTTGCACTCGGGCTTCTGGTCACCTCTGGTCATCACCCCACTGTTACCCCCTGTCAGCGCGTACGCCGACCAGGCGCGCCGGGGCAAGCGCCTTCCCAACGCCCAGCCGTGGAGCTCCAGCAGACCGACGACCGGCGGCTCGTGCGCGATCACCGCGGTGAGCTGCTCCGCTTAACACTCCACGTGTGTTAATGGGTGGCGTGCCCGACGACCTGGAGATCCGCCTGCTGCGCTACTTCGTCGCGGTCGCCGAGGAGCTGCACTTCAGCCGGGCCGCCGAGAAGCTGTACGTCGCCCAGCAGGCGCTCAGCCGGGACATCCAGCGGCTGGAGGAGCGTGCCGGCGTACGGCTGCTGGACCGGACCACCCGACGGGTGACGCTGACCCCGGCCGGGCGGACTCTGCTCGACAGGGCTCGCCAGCTGATCGCCCTGCACGACACGACAGTGCTGGAGCTGCAGGGGGAGGCCCGCTCGCTGACTGTGGATGTCGTCGGGCCCGGACTGACTCCTTCGCTCGTCCTGGCGGAGGCCCGGCGGATCGCGCCGGAGGTGGAGTTCTTCGCTCGGTTCCACAGCGGTGGAGAGTCCGCAGCGCCGCACCTGCTGGCCGAGCGGCTCGACGTCACGTTCGGCCGGCTCACTGGCTCGTACGGCGAGCTGGAGCGTCGCGACGTACGCCGGGAGCCGCTGACCGTGCTGCTGCCGATCGGGCACCCGCTGGCCGAGCTGGACGCCGTACCGGTGGCTGAGCTGGGCCCGGCGGGGGTGTGCTTCCGGGCCGGTGATCACGTGACGGCTGGGTGGGAGCACGCCGTACTGCAACTGCTGGGGCCGTTGGGGATCGAGGCGGGTGGGGCGCATCCGCATGTGCTCGGGGCTGACGAGGTGGCCCAGCACCTGCGGGACCGGAACGCGCCCATCCTGTCGCTGACGTCCCAGCCGCGGGTGCCTGGGTCGGTGGTGCGACCGGTGGTCGAGCCGGAACCCCTGTATCCGTGGGCGATGTTCTGGCGGCGAGAGGCTCGCCATCCGGGGTTGGTGGCTCTGCACGCTGCAGTGGATCGCCTAACGACGGCTGGGGGCTGGCTGGACCAGCCGGAGGGGGCTTGGCTGCCACGGCCTGAGTCAGGTGAGTGAGGTGCAGGCGGAGATCGTCGGGCTGCTGGTGTCGCCGGTGCATGCTTTTGAGGGGCGACCGCAGGACGGGCCGCGGGTCGACCCGCTGGACGGGGTGGTCGACCGGGTGACTGTGCGGGCGGGGTTGGGGCTGGTGGGGGATCGGTACTTCAACCAGGCGGTGCACCGGAAGGCTGCGGTGACGTTCTTCGACGTCGAGGCGCTGGAGTCGCTGGCTGACGAGTTGGGGTTGCCGGTGCCTGACCCGCATCTGCTGCGGCGGAACGTGGTGCTGCGGGGGTTCCCGGTGGACGAGCTGGCGGCCCGGCGGTTGGCGGACGGGAGTCGGGTGGAGGGGCGGGTGTTCTCGCTCGACTCCGGGTCCGGGCCGGTGAGGTTTCAGGCGTACCGGCCGGCGAATCCGTGTGCGTGGATGGATGTGGCGGTGGCGCCGGGGGCTTTCAAGGGGCTGCGCGGGCACGGTGGGGTGCGGTGCGAGCCGTTGGACGACGGGGAGCTTCGGCTCGGGTCGGCAGTGCTCAGGGTTTGATTTCGGCGGGCTTTCGGTGAGTGGGGCTAGCTTTTGGGAATGGTGAGGTGGAGGTTGGCGGCGGGGCTGCTGGCCGGCGTGCTGGTGGGGTGCTCGGACGTTGCCGAGGACCTGGCGGAATCGCCGACTGCTTCGACGCCTTCCAGCGCGAGCCCGACGAGCGTCAGCCCGACGCCGACGCCGACATCATCGCCGACGCCGACGCCGAGTCCCATGCCGACGACGCCCTCGCCGACCGTGCGGCCGATGACGACCTCGGTGCTGCGGATTCCCGCGCTGGGCAAGGTGATGCGCGTGGTGCCGTACACGGGCACGGCCGACGACCGCCCGGGGACCGTGATCCAGAATCGTGGCGTCGCGGCCTCACCGCGAGGAGCGCGCGGCGGGGTCGGGCCGGGGGAGGTCGGGAACTTCATCGTCACCGCGCACCGGACCACGCACGGGCGGCCGTTCGGGCGGGTGCCGGCGCTGAAGAACGGCGACCACGTGCTGGTCGCCGCCAACGGCGTGGTCCACGACTACGTGATCGACCGGACGATGACGATCTCGTTCCGCAGGCCGGCCGAGCTGGCGCAGCAGAACGCGGCGGTGCCCGGGCGGCCCGGCGTACGGCCGACGCAGGCGAAGCTCACGCTGAGCACCTGCGCCACCCCGGAAGACCATGCCCAAGGCAACTACTGGAAGGACGCCCTGGGCAACCCCGAGCACCGGATCAACAAGATCGGCACCCTGGTGGCCACCCGGCCGGCTTAGGCGCGGCCGAACTTCCACCACTTGGGCTTGTTGGCCTTGATCTCTTCCTCGGTCAGCGGCGGCGGGACCGGCGGGCGGGACTCCTCGGTGAGGAAGTCGCCGGACTCGGTGTCGTACGCCGTCACGCCGAGGCGGCGGCTGATCTCCATCACCAGCGGGATCGACCGGGCGCCGTCGTTCAGGTAGAAGGTGATGTCGCGGACGTCGATGCCCTTGCCGATGGTCAGCTCGACGTCGTGCTCGTCGCTCTGCAGCACCAGCCACGACCGCTTGGTGGCGTCGATCCCCGGCGCCACCTCACGGACGATCTCGACCACCTCGTCGGCGGTCCCCAGCGACGGTGGCGCGTAGTCCTCCGGCAACTCGTCCAGCCGGCGGACACCACCCGGTCCTCGCAACGCGTAAATAGCCCAGCTCATGGCCCCACAGTACGGGCGGTGAGAAGCGCGAACGTCAGGTACTCACCCTGGTCCTCCTCCAGCATCGCGACAGCGGGGTCCGGTGAGCCACGGTGGGCGCTGCAGGCCTGGGCCCAGAGCAGCCAGTCCTGCCAGCCGGACTCCTGCAGCCGGGCCGACGTGACCTCGACCAGTTCGGTGATCTCCCACTGGAACCGCCACCAGTCCGCGGTGTGCCAGGCGATCGCCTCCCAGCCGACCAGCTTCTTGATGTGCGCCGGGATGTGGCCCAGCTCGCGGACCTCCCGCCGCATGGCCGGGGTGGCGACGCCGAGCTGGCCGCCGGGCTTGAGGAAGCCGGTGAGGTACGCGAGGTAGCCGTCCGCCGTACCGAAGTACTCGTAGGCGTCGATGCAGACGATCGCGTCGAAGAAGCCGCGGGCGAACGGCAGCGCGTGGGCCTCCGCCTTGAGCGCGGTGATGTCGAGCCCGGCGAAGTTGGCCGCGGCCTCGGTCGGGTCGATCCACAGGTCCGTGGCCCAGACCTGGACGCCGTACTCCTTGGCCAGGAAGACGCTGGTCGCGCCCTTGCCGGAGCCGAGATCGAGGACACGCATGCCCGGCTTGAGATCGAGGTCCTTGGCGAGGTCCTCCAGCAGCCAGAGCGGGTGCGGGCCCATGTCGTTGGCGATCACCCACGCGGCGTCGTACTTCGAGGACAGCGGGTACTCCGGCCGGTTCAGCTCCATCCGCCCAGCCAACGGCCTCGGCCCGCGGGTCGCAACCGATTTCGAGGTTGTGAGCAGCCCCCGGTCCAGGCAGAGTCGTCGCATGCGGATGGAGGCGATGGACGCCGACGGGCTGCGCCAGGTCGAGACCTGGCTGGCGGCCGACCCGGTCGGCGGCGCGATCTTCGGCGGCTTCTACGGCGACGCCGTACGCCGCTGGGCGCCGTTGCTGCAGGCACCGACGCGCTTCGGGCGGCTGGTCCGCGACGACACCGGACCGATCGGGTTCGTCGACCTGGAGATCCTCGACGCCGAGGCCGAGATCACGTACTACGTCGCGCCCGATCGCCGTGGTCAGGGATTCGGGCACCAAACACTCGCGCTGCTGATCGAGCTGGCCCGCGAGCAGGGCGCGACCTCGGTCCACGTCGGCGTCGAGCCCACGAACACCGCCGCTCTCGCGACGCTGCGCACCGCGGGCTTCACGAACCACGGCGAGGACGAGTACGGCGACGTCGAGCTGACCCTCGGCCTGACCGAAAACCAGGTCTCCTAGTAGACGGAGTAGCCGCCGTCGATCAGGAGGACTGAGCCGGTCATGAAGGAGCTCGCGGGGCTGGCCAGGTAGACGACTGACGGAGCGATCTCCTCGGGGGTCGCGTAGCGCTGCTGGGGTGCGTCGAGGATCCAGTGCCGGCGGAACTCGGGCTGGTCGACCGGCGCCATGTCGGTCTTCACGTAGCCCGGCGCGATGGCGTTGACGCGGATGTTGTGCGGTGCCCACTCGGCCGCCAGGCTGCGGGTCAGGTGGTGGACGGCGGCCTTCGAGGCGTTGTACGACGCCTGCCACTGCGGGCGGTTGACGATCTGCGCGGACATGCTGCCGACGTTGACGATCACGCCTCCGCCGGCCGCGATCATGCCGCGGGCGACCGCCGTACTGGTGTTCCACAGGGCGGTCAGGTTGAGGTCGATGACCTGCTGCCACTCGTCGTCCGGGACCTCGAGCGCCGGTCGGTGGATGGCGATCCCGGCGTTGTTGACCAGAACGTCGATACCGCCCAGCTCCGCGGTGACCTGCTCGACCATCGCGGCGACGTCCTCGCGGCGGGTGATGTCGGCGGTGACGGCCAGGCCGCGGCGGCCGCGGTCGGTGATCTCGGTGACGACGCGGTCGTTGCGCCCGGTGTCCCGCCCGGCGATCGCGACGTCGGCGCCGGCCTCGGCCAGCGCGAGCGCGAAGGCGCGGCCGAGCCCGCGGTTCCCGCCGGTCACCAGGACCCGGCGGCCGTCCAGCCCGAAAGTGTCCAGCACGCTCATCCGGTACTCCGTAACGTTGGTGGCGGGTGACTCAGCGTAGGACACCGCCGCGCGAGGTCGCGGATCGATGTCAATAGCTGCAATCCAGTACGCCGTTCGGCGTGTCGCGCAGTAGCATCATGCGGCGGTTCGGGGCCAGGGGGTGGTGACCGGTCGCCGTACGGAATTTGGGCGGGCCGGCCTCTCGCGGCCGCGAACTGGGGAGACGCAGGACAGCATGGCCAACGAAGGAACACCCAAGCCTGGGCACTTTCTGCCCGGCGGCGCCGGCGACCAGCCCGCGCTGGCCGCACCTGCGGCAGCACCGCAGGCCTCGGCCGCACTGTTCGGTACGGCGCCTGAAGGGGAGACGCCCGCGGACGCGACGCCGGCTGCCGGCTTGACGCCGCTGGCGGCGCCGACTCCGCGGCTGGGGGCGGAGGCTCCCGCGGGACCGCCGCAACTGCAGGGGTCGCGGATCGGGCCGCCCCCGCCGGGGGACGCCGCGGTCGCCGCGTTCAACGCGCGGTACCGGCCGGAGCCGATCCCGTTCGTACCGAAGACGCGGTCGAAGCTGCTGGTCGCCGGCGGCGTCCTCGGGATCATCGTGCTGATCGGTGGCGTCGCGTTCGGCGGGACGAAGCTGCTGGCGTCGTACGACGACTACGTCGCGAACCCGGTCGGCAAGCCGTCGGTGCTCGGCACCGAGCAGCCGATCGACGCCAAGCCGACCGAGGCGGTGCCGGACGCCGTACTGACCGGGCAGAGCAAGCTCTACACGGCCGGCAAGCTCAAGGCGGCCGGTTGCAAGGAGCCGTCGTACCGGCCGACGACCAAGGACAACGTGCGCGCCTACTACGAGACGCTGCTCGCCTGCCTGAACAAGGCATGGGAGCCGGTGGTGCGCAAGACCGGCGCCGAGTTCGACCCGCCGAAGCTGGTGATCTTCGACAACGGCCAGGAGACGGCGTGCGGCGTGCACGACAAGCCGGTGAACACGTACTGCGCGGCCGACGGCGGTGTGATGGCGATGCAGTGGGAGGACTGGCCGGAGGACTACGCCGAGAACCGGCCGCTGGCGCGGGTCGACCTGGCCTACGACCTCGGGTACATGTACGCGCTGCACGTCCAGCACCTGACCGGGATCTTCGAGGCGGCCGGTTCGATGGGTGACACCGCGCCGAACGAGAAGTCCCGGCTGGAGCTGGACCGGCGGCAGGCGCTGCAGGCGGCCTGTCTGTCGGCGGTGTTCCTGGCGACCGAGAAGGCGACCTTCCCGTTGCGGGGCGAGCTGCTCACGCAGTACCAGTGGCGGACGAAGAACAGCGGTGACGAGCTCACCGAGGACAAGGTGCGCGACCACGGCTCCCGCAAGAGCGTCGAGCAGTGGATGGCCCGGGGCTTCGGTAGCGGCGATCCGGGCGCCTGCAACACTTTCACGGCGACCCCCGCCAAGGTCAGCTGACGCGAGAAGACTGGGACTGCGATGACCGAGCTCGACCCGCCCACCCCGGCTTCCGAGACACCCTCGCCTGCTCCTGGGCACTTTCTTCCTGGTGGGGACGGGGAGACCTCAGCGGAGGCAGTGAATCGTCCGGTACGGCGTGGCCAGCCGACGGGGTTGAGCAAGGCCAAGCCGGTCTCGGCGGATGAACCGACGCAGCGCAAGGGCGCTCCGCTGCCGACCGAGCCCGGGCAGGCCGGGTTCGGCGCACCTCCGCCGGCTCCGCTGCCGGGCGCTTCGTCGGCGCCGTTGACCGGGGCGCGGCAGCGCGGTGGGAGCCGGCCGGTCGGCTGGAGCTCCCCGTCCGCGCGTCAGGCGCCGCAGTTCACCGCCCCGCCGCCGGAGGGCCCGAAACGAGGCCTGCCGAAGCCGGTCCTGGTCAGCGCGGCCGTCGCCGGAATGGTCGCCCTGGTCACCGCCGCCGTGCTCGGTTACCGCGCGATGGACACCTTCGACACCGTCGCGAACCCGCTCGCCAACCCGTCGGTCAAGCAGACCGAGGTCCCGATGGCGCCGCCGCAACCGACCGTCACGGTGACCGCGACGCCGGTGCCGGACGCCGTACGGGTGCAGCAGAACGGGCTCTACAAGGCCGGCAAGGTTGCCGCGGTGAGCTGCGCGGAGCCGAAGGTGAAGCCGAACACCGAGGTCGCCGCGCTGCGCTACTACCAGGCGCTGCTGCCGTGCCTGAACCGCGCGTGGGCGCCGATCATTCGCAAGGCGGGGTACGAGTTCCGTCCGCCGAAGCTCGTCCTGTTCGCGAAGGGCCAGGGCGCCTGCGCCGGCGTGCCCAGGGACGTCGCGTTCTACTGCGACGACGGCGAGGTGATCACGATGCGCGGCGACCTCGACGCCCAGTCCTTCCGGCAGTACGGCGACGCTGCGCGGATCGACATGATGGACACGCTGGCGCACGAGTACGGCCACCACGTCCAGCAGCTCACCAACATCCTGATCTCCTCGTTCTCCCGCAAGGGGTGGGCGACCACGGAACCGGCCAAGCTCGAGGAGAGCCGCCGGTTCGAGCTCCAGGCCAGCTGCCTCGGCGGAGTCTTCCTCGGCGCCAACCAGGCCGGCCTCCGGCTGACCGGCAACCGTCTGGACCTGTGGGAGTACCAGACCCAGCACTCCGGCGACGAGTACAACCCGGACAAGAAGCGCGACCACGGCTCCCGGAAGAGCCAGTGGCTGTGGGCCGGTCCCGCCTTCAAGTCCGCGAACCCGGCCTCGTGCAACACCTTCACCGCACCCGCGGCGAAAGTGAGTTGACCGCACCCGCACCGCAGCCGTGAAGGTGAGCTGGTCGTCGTACCGTCAGAGGGTGAGCTTGAAGCCTTCGTGGCTCATGGTGAAGCCGAGGGTCGTGTAGAAGCGGTGGGCGTCGGTGCGGGTCTTGTCCGAGGTGAGCTGGACGAGGGCGCAGCCGCGGCGGCGGGACTCGTCGATCGCCCACTGCATCAGCGTGCTGCCGAGGCCGGTGCCGCGGGTCGACGGGGCGACGCGGACGGCTTCGATCTGGGCCCGCCAGGAGCCGCGGCGGGACAGGCCGGGGATGAACGTGAGCTGGAAGGTGCCGACCACCTCGCCGTTGCGGTCGGCAACGATCAGGAGCTGGTGGGGGTCGGCGTCGAGGGCGGCGAAGGCTTCGGCGTACGGCGTGAGGTCGTCGAGCGACTCGCGGGTGGTGCCGAGTTGGTCGTCGGCGATCAGCGCGACGATCGCGGGCACGTCGGCAAGGGTGGCGCGGCGGATCTCGGCAGCGGTCATGGGCAGAGTTTCGCAGGTGACTGAACCGGTTAGTTGACCGGGCCAGCATCTTTCGCCGTCACAGTACTTGCCTTATGCAATCACATTGCGTTACCCAGAAGGCGTTTGCGGGGGTTACCTGAGGGAACGGGTGGTTGAGACACCACTGCACCGCCCGTGGCCGGGGTCGCGTGGAGCGGTGCGCGTGGCGGCGGTGCGGGCTCAGTCCGGAAGGAAAGATGTCCGATGAGCGCACCACTGGCAATCGACTTCACCCAGCCCTTTGAAGATGCCTTCGGCAAGCTTCTCGGGTTCATCCCCAACCTGCTCGGTGGCCTGGTCATCCTGGCGGTCGGGTACTTCGTCGCGAAACTGCTCGGCAACCTGGTCGGCAAGCTGCTCGGCAAGGTCGGCTTCGACCAGTGGATGGAACGAGCCGGCGTGTCCGGCGTCCTGCAGCGGTCCGGCACGGGGCTGACCGCTTCGGCGATGCTCGGCAAGGTCGTGTTCTGGTTCGTGTTCCTGATCAGCTTCACGATGTTCGCCTCGGCACTCGGCGTGCCGGAGATCTCGAACTTCATGAGCGCCATGCTCGGTTACATCCCGCGGATCTTCGCCGCGATCGTGATCGTCTGCCTGGCCGCGCTGTTCGCGAACTTCCTGGCCGCGATCATCCGCGGGGCCACCGGCAACGAGACGCTGGCCAAGGTCGGCAAGTACGCGATCCTCGTGTACGCCGCGTTCGCCGCGCTGACGCAGCTGGGCATCGCGGTCCAGCTGACCGGCAACACGCTGCTGATCGTGCTCGGCGGTGCGGCGCTCGCGCTGGGTCTGGCTTTCGGTCTCGGTGGCCGGGAGATGGCCGGCGAGGCGCTGCGCACGCTGTTCGACCGGGGTCAGGCGATGGCCGCGAACCGTCCGGCGGGTGGCGCTGACGCGTCGTACCAGCAGGCGGGCAACGGCTACCAGAACGGCGATGGCTACCAGGCCGAGCAGTCGGGCTACCCGACCGAGCAGCAGCAGTACCCGACCGAGCAGTACCCGGCCACGCACGGTGCACCGCAGAACGGTGGCTACTCCAACGGCACGGCCGGTGCCAACGGCAACTGGACCGGCGAGAACACCACGAACTGGTCGGACGGCCAGCAGCGCTAGACCACTTCTGCCGGAAGGGGTCACCTCCGGCGGGAGCCAGCAGGGTGGGTGCGACCGGATCGGGTCGCACCCACCCTGCTTTTGTCTACTCCTGTACGGCGTCCGGGCCGGCGCGGCGGACGTCGTCGACCTTCGTCATCGCGTCGCGGAGATCCTTCAGCCAGGTCTCGCTGTGCTGCGCGACGAGCTTCACGCACCAGCCGAGCGCGTCACTGCGCGAACGGGCGACGCCGGCGTCGACGAGGGTGTCGAGGACCTGGCGCTCGGGCTGGCGCAGGCGGGTCATCACGGGGGCGGACAGGGAGGTGAAGACCGTACGGGTCTCCCCGCAGCGGACGCCCCAGGCGACCTTCCGGCGGGTCGTGTGCTCGAGCTCGCGGGCGATCTCGATCCGGCGGTCGCGGGTGTCCTCACGGAACTGCTTGATCCGGCCCTCTTCGGCGGCGGACCGTGCGGCCGGGCTGACGTCCCCGGCCTGCTCGGGCGCTGCGATGGTGCCGACGATCAGGATCTCGTCCCGATCGAGGCTCACCTCCGGAGCGCCGTCGAACCACTCCTGCGGGAGGCGGCCTGCTAGCCAGCCGCTCACTCGCTCGTCGTCCTGCTGTGTACTCATGCTTACATGATTACACCGATAGCAAATTCTTGTCATCAGGTGGGTGGGAGAGGGTGCGCGCTGGGCTGGAGTTCCAGGCAGGGGTGGGCGCGGGGGCGGGGGCGGGGTTCCAGGGGCCAGGGGCTGGGCCTGGGTGGGCGCTCTGGGCGGGGGCTGGGGGCTGGGGGCTGGGGCTGGGCCGGCCGGCCGGGGTAACAGTCTTGGCCCTCACTGACGCCGCTTTGCACGACTGCTTCCGATTGTCACCACTGCCGCGATACATCGCGTCAGTGGAGCAACAAGGAGCCAGTCGGCACGGGGCGGGGCTGGGCTAGAGCCGGCCGGGGGTGGGCAGGGTCGGGCGAGGGCTGTCGGGGCTGGATCCGCTGGCCGTGGCGGGATACGGGTCGGGGCTGGGGTGGCGGTGGGGTGGAGCCGTTTGCCACGGGGTGCCGGTCCGGTCCGGGACGGGGGCCGGACCGGACCGGCGGTCCGTGGGGGAGTTGCCCTCTTGGGCTGGGGCTAGGCGGGGTTGGGGGCTGGGGATTTCGGGCTGTACGCGGTGCGGATGGTGGTGTGGGCTTCTGGGGCGGCTTCGGTGTGGTCCAGGCCTAGGAGGATGGCGCCTACTACGGGTGGGACCTCGACGATCTGGGGGATTGCTTGGGGGGCGGCCGCGGCCAGTTGGGTGGTGATCTCCTCGAGGAGGAGGGGGTGGTTGGCGGTGAGGACTCCGCCGCCGAGGATGACTGGGGTGGGGGTGTCGAGGAGGTCGAGGCGGCCGAGGGCTACGGCTGCCATGGCGACGATCTCCTCGGCCTGGCGGTGGACCACCGCGGTGGCGACCGGGTCGCCGGCGGCGGCTACCTGGAAGAGGATCGGGCCGGCTTCCAGGCGGCGTACGAGGGAGATGTCGCCCAGGTGCATGGCCTCGATCAACTCGGTCATCGAGTGGACGCCGAAGTGTTGCGGGAGGACGCTCATCAGCGCGGTCGCGGGGCCGCGGCCGTCGTCGGCGCGGGCGGCGGCCCAGATGGCTTCCTCGGCGAGCTGCTGACCTCCGCCCCAGTCGCCGGAGATCCGGCCGACCGCGGGGAAGCGGGCGGTGCGGCCGTCGGGGAGGAGCCCGCAACAGTTGATGCCGGCGCCGCAGACGACGGCTACTCCGCGGGGCTCGTCCAGGCCCGCGCGGAGCAGGGCGAAGGTGTCGTTGGCGACGTGGACCCGCGAGGCCCACCCGTACGCACGGAAGGCATCGGCCAAACGCTCCTCCTCGATGGGCAGATCCGCATTCGCCAGGCACGCGGAGATCTGTTCCACCAGAGGGGGGAGGGAGGGGGAGCCGGCCGCCCCGAAGCGCCTGTCGCCTTCGGCGACGGCGTCTGTGGTGCCGGTCGGTTGCAGAGTGAGGCGTCCGCCGGGGAACGGCAGACCCGCGGCGCGGGCTGCTTCGGCGACCAAAGGCAGGAGGCCGTCGACTGCGGCTTGGGCGCCCACTAGGTGCGGCTCGAAGCCGCCTCCTCGGGCGGTGGCGAGGATGGTGCCATCGGCGGCGACCAGGGCGACGTCGGTCTTGCTGTTGCCGGCGTCGAAGGCCAGGACTCCGCCGGGGACGAGCGGGGTGTGCAGGGGTTCGGTTGCCACGGTCACGCCCATGGGAGGTATTCGTGGTTGTGGGCGAGCAGCTTCTCGGTGAGCGTCTGGGCGTACTCGATCTGCCCGACCAGCGGGTGCGCCAGCAACGCAGTGAACACGCGGTCCGCACCACCCTTCAGAGCTGCTTCGAGAGCCAGATTCTCGTACGCCGTGACGTTCGCGACCAGCCCGGCGTACAACGGTTCAAGAGGTGAGATCGGCAGTGGCTTCGTGCCGGAGGCGTCGACCGTCGCCGGGACCTCGATCACCGCGTCGTCCGGGAGGAACGGCAGCGCGCCGTTGTTCAGCGTGTTGACGACCTGCACATCGCCCGTGTCGTTCAGCAGCGACGACGCCAGCGCGACAGCGGCCTCGGAGTAGTACGCACCACCACGCTGCTCCAGCAGCGCCGGTTTCTCGTCCAGCGCAGGATCGGCGTACAGGTCGAGCAGCTGCTGCTCGATCGCCGCGACCTCGGCGGCCCGCGACGGCTTCTGCAGCAGCTCGCGCACCACCTCGTCGTGGGCGTAGAAGTAGCGCAGGTAGTACGACGGTACGACGCCCAACTGCAGCAGCAACGAAGCCGGCAGATGAAGATCCTCAGCCAGTTCACCCACATGCGAGGCCAGCAACGAAGGCAGCCGGTCAACCCCATCGACCCGGACGCCACGCTCCCACGTCAGGTGGTTGAGCCCCACGTGATCGAGCGCGACCTCCTCCGGCGTCACCCCGAGCAGCCGCGCGAAGCGCCGCTGGAACCCAATCGCCACGTTGCACAGCCCGACGGCCTTGTGCCCCTCGGACAGCAGCGCCCGCGTGACGATGCCGACCGGGTTCGTGAAGTCGATGATCCACGCGTCCGGGTTCGACCGCCGGACGCGCTCCGCGATGTCCAGCACCACAGGCACGGTCCGCAGCGCCTTCGCGAGCCCGCCCGCGCCCGTCGTCTCCTGCCCGACGCACCCACATTCGAGCGGCCACGTCTCGTCCTGGTTCCGCGCCGCCTGGCCGCCGACCCGCAGCTGCAGCAGTACGGCGTCCGCGCCGTCGATGCCCGCGTCGAGGTCGCTGGTCGTGGTGACCTTGCCGGGATGTCCTTGTTTGGCGAAGATCCGCTGGGCCAGCCCACCGACCAGCGCGAGCCGGTCCGCGGCCGGGTCGACCAGGACGAGTTCGTCCACCGGCAGCGAGTCACGCAGCCGGGCGAACCCGTCGACGAGCTCGGGCGTGTAGGTGGATCCGCCGCCTACGACTGTGAGTTTCAACCTTTGACCCCTGTGAGTGTGACGCCTTCGATGAAGGCCTTTTGGGCGAAGAAAAACAGGATGATCACCGGTGCCATCACCAGCAGGGTCGCTGCCATGGTGAGGTTCCAGTTGGTCTGGTGGGCGCCCTTGAAGGACTCCAGGCCGTAGCTCAGGGTCCAGGCGGCCGGGTTCTCGGAGGCGTAGATCTGCGGGCCGAAGTAGTCGTTCCAGCAGTAGAAGAACTGGAACAGCGCGACGGCGGCGATGGCCGGCCGGGCCATCGGCAGCACGATCCGGACCAGGGCCTTGAACTCGCCGCAGCCGTCCACCTTGGCGGCGTCGACGTAGTCCTTCGGGATGGTCAGCAGGAACTGCCGCAGCAGGAAGATCGAGAACGCGTCGGTGAACGCCATCGGGATGATCAGCGGCCACAGTGTCCCGGACAAGTGCATCTGCTTGGCCCAGAACAGGTACATCGGCACGATCACCACCTGCGGCGGCAGCATCATCGTCGCGATCACCAGCATCAGCGCCAGGTTGCGGCCGCGGAACCTGAACCGGGCCAGCGCGTACGCGACCGGGATGCTGGACAGCAGCGTCAGCGCGGTGCCGAGTCCGGCGTACAGCAGGGTGTTCTTCCACCAGGTCAGGAAGCCCGGGGTCTCCCACACCGTGCGCAGGTTCTCCCAGTGCCAGGCGTCCGGCCACAGGTCGCGGGTCAGCGCCTGCTGGTCGCTCATCAGCGCGGTCAGCGCGACGAACACGAACGGCAGCAGGAAGAACAGTGCCACGGCGATCGCCAGCGAGTGCACGGCGATCCAGTGCAGGAACCTCGTACGGCGTGCTGTGCGCCCCGCCGCGGTCATCGGGACCGGCGCGGCGGTCAGGGAAGTCGTCATCGTCATCTCGGCAGACCCCTCAGTCGTCCGTGCCCAGGAAACCGCTGCGGCGGCGCATCAGGATCGCGGTGAACACCATCGCCAGCGCGAACAGCACCAGCGCGACCACACTCGCGCCACCGGTGTCGAACCGCTGGAACCCGAGGTTGTACACCAGCTGCGGCAGCGTCACCGTCGAGTTCTCCGGGTAGCCGGGCTGGAACTGTTGCCCTGAGCCACCGATCACGCCGCTGGCGACCTTCCCGGCCACGAGTGGCTGGGTGTAGTACTGCATGGTCTGGATGATCCCGGTGACGACCGCGAACAGCACGATCGGCGAGATGTTCGGCAGCGTGACGAACCGGAACTTCTGCCACGCCCCGGCGCCGTCCAGCGACGCCGCCTCGTACTGGTCCTGCGGTACGTCGAGCAGCGAGGCCATGAAGATCACCATCAGGTCGCCGATTCCCCACAGAGCAAGGAGTGTCAGCGCCGGCTTCGACCAGGACGGGTCGTTGAACCAGCCCGGCTGCGGGAGCCCGAGGCTGCCGAGGATGTTGTTCACCGGACCCGTGCCCGGGTTGAGCAGGAAGGCGAACGCCATCGTCGCGGCGACCGGCGGGGCCAGGTACGGCAGGTAGAAGGCGGTCCGGAAGAACCCGGCGCCGGTCTTCACCTTCGTGATCAGCATGCCGATGCCGAGGCCGAACACGACCCGCAGGGTGACCATCACGATCACCAGCCACAGCGTGTTGCGCAGCGCCGGCCAGAAGAACGGGTAGTCGTTGAAGACGTAGGACCAGTTCTTCAGCCCGGTCCAGGTCGGCGGCGTGAACCCGTCGTACTTCATGAAGCTGAAGTAGACGGTCGAGACCAGCGGGTAGAGGAAGAAGACGCTGACGCCGATCAGCCAGGGGGACAGGAACGCGAGGATGCGGAGCCGGTCCCGGCGCTGCTTGCCGCGCAATCCGGGACCCGGCTTGATCACAGTGGTGGCGGTTGTCATCACTTGGCCTGCGCGAGGTCCTTGTCGATCTGCTGGTCGGTCTTCGCCAGCCCGCCGGCCAGGTCGGCCTGCTTGCCGGACTCGAAGGCGAAGCCGAAGTCCTGCAGCGTGAGCTGGTACGCACCACCGTTCGGGCTGGCCGGCGTGGTGCTGCTCTTCGGGTGCTGGGCGATCTCCAGGAAGACCTTGAAGTTCTCGTCGGCCTGCAGCTTGGGCGACTTCAGCGCGTCCAGCGTGGACGGCACGTTGTGGATCGCGTTGGCGAAGTTGACCACGGCGTCGGTGTCGGTGGTCATGTACTTGACCAGCTCCCAGGCCGCGTTCTGCTTCTCGCTGGTGCTGGCGATCCCGATGATCGTGCCGGACAGGTAGCCCTTGCCGTAGCTGTCGGCCTGGTCGTCCGGCACCGGGAACGGCGCGACGCCGATCTCGAACTTGGTCCCGGCCTCCTTGGCCATCCCGAGCCGCCACTCGCCGTCGATCGCCATCGCGACCTGGCCGGTGTGGAACGGGTTCTTGGCGCCGAACTCGTCACCGAAGGTGGCCCGGTACTTCTCCAGCTTGGCGAAGCCGCCGAGCTCGGTGACCAGGTTCTTCTGCCAGGTGAGCATCTTGCCGAACGCCGGGTCGGCGGCCAGGTTCGACTTGCCGTCGGCGGTGAAGTACGTCGGGTTCCACTGCGCCGCGAAGTGCGTGGTGGTCGACTCGTAGCCGTGGAAGTTCGGCATGAAGCCGAGCTGGCTGAAGCTGTCGCCCTTGGCCTTGGTCAGCCTCTTGGCCACGGCGTCGAACTCCGACAGCGTCTTCGGCGGGGTGGTGATGCCGGCCGCCTTGAACGCGTCCTTGTTGTAGTACAGGCCGTACGCGTCGTTCAGCAGCGGCAGCGTGCAGCGGGTGCCCTCGAACTGGGTGTAGTCCTGCAGCGCCTTCGGGAACGTCTTGTCCAGGTCGACGTTCGACTTCTCCAGGAACGGCTTCAGGTCCGCGAAGACCTTCGACTGGCAGAAGGTCCCGACGTTGTCGGTGGTGAACGACGAGACCACGTCCGGCGAGTTCGGGCCGCCGGCTCGCAGCGCCTGCTTGATCTTGTCGTCGTTGATGTTGCCGACGACCTTGACCTTGATGTTGGGGTGCGCGGCCTCGAAGGCCTTCACGTTGGCGTCGATCGCGGCCGCCTCGCTGGGCGCGGACCAGCCGTGCCAGAAGGTGATCGTGGTCTCCTGCGTGGCGTCGTCGTTGGCCGGCGGCGCGCTCGACGTACCGGTGCAGGCGGTGGCGAGCAGCGCGACCGCGGCGGCGGCCAGGGCGGCCTTGTGGACACGGGACATGACGGTTCTCCCTGATCTGGCGCGTACGGATCCACCGGAGCAGGCCACGGGCCTGTCCGTTGGGGGGTGCGGAAGGTGGTGCGGGTGGTTAGTCGGCGCCGCCCCCACTCGTCGGGCCGGCAGTGTCGAAGACTTCGTCGCGGGTGATGCTCAGGGCGGACTGCAGCGCCCCGGACAGCACGGGGTCGTTCGGTACGGCGGTCATCAGCAGCCGCGGCCGGGGGACGGCCAGCTCGGCCAGCTCGTCCTGGATCAGGCCGCGCAGCCGTTCCCCGCCGGCGGTGATCACGCCGCCGGACAGGATGATCAGTTCGGGGTCGACCACGGCGACGACGGCGGCCAGACCGACGGCGAGGCGGTGCGCGAACTCGGCCAGGACGGTGTCGCCCGCGCCGGGGGTGGTGAGGGCGGTGGCGATCGCGGCTTCCGCCGTACGCGCTTTGAGGCCGTGGGACCGGGCCAGGGCCAGGACGGGTTCGCCGCCGGCGAGTTCCTGGAAGCCGCCGGCGTTGTTGCGGCCGACGTTGCGGACCAGCGGCGTACCGGGCAGGGGCAGGAAGGCGACCTCGCCGGCACCGCCGGTCGCGCCGCGGACCAGCCGGCCGTTGATGACGACCGCGGCGCCGATGCCCTCCTCGCCCCAGAGCAGGACGAAGTTGCCGCTGTCGGCGGCGTGGCCGACGCGCTGCTCGGCGACGGCGGCGAGGTTGACGTCGTTCTCGACCTCGAGCGGTACGGCGATCGCGGCGGCGAGCTCCTCGAGCAGGTGCGGCGCGTGCCAGCCCGGGAGGTGCATCGCGTAGCGCAGGCGGCCGGTGGTCGGGTCGAAGCCACCCGGCGTACCGATCGAGACGCGGTGCAGGCGGTCCTTGGTCAGCGCGGCCTCGCCGAGGGCGCCTTCGATCGCCTTGACCACCCGCTCGACGGTGCCCTTGGCGCTGCGGCCCGGGGTCGGCAGTTCGTAGGTGCCGACGACCTTGCCGGTCAGGTCCGCGACGGCCGAGCGGATCCGGGTCGGGGTGACGTCCAGCCCGGCGACGTACGCGATGCCGCCGTTGATCTCGTAGAGCTGGGCGTTCGGGCCGGGGCGGCCGGCGCTGGTGCCGCTCGGGCGGACCAGGCCGACGTTCTCCAGGCGGGACAGCAGCTGGGAGGCGGTCGGCTTGGACAGGCCGGTCAGGTTGCCGAGCGTCGTCCGGGACAGCGGTCCCTGGGCGAGCAGGAGGTCGAGAGCGGCGCGGTCGTTCATCGCGCGGAGCAGCCGGGGAGTGCCGGGAGTACTGGCCATGCGCTAACCCTGCCCTCCTTCGGCCGTCTGATGCGGGCGGCGTGCCGATTCCCGCCAACTGTTAGGAAAGTTTCCTATTACCGCGAGACCGTACGGGGCGCGCTGGGCGGTGTCAATCAGTTGGCCGAACTGGTGCCGGAACCGTTTTCCGGGCGTCGAGGTTAGGGTGTGCTTACCTGTCTGGTCCGGTCCGCGTGGGGAGAGCTTGTTCGTGACGTACGAAGTGGGGCACACGATCACCGGCGGCCAGTTGCTGCGCCGCGCCGTCGGCCGGCACCGCAAACGGCTCGCCCTCGGGGTGTTCTGGCTGTCGCTGCACCAGGCGACCGAGGCCGCCGTCCCGGTGACGATCGGCATCTTCGTCGACCGTGCGGTGTCGACCGGCCGGCTGGAGCCGCTGCTGTGGTGCGTGCTGATGATGGCGGGGTTGTTCGCCGTACTGTCGACGGCTTGGAAGACCGGTGCGCGGCAGGGGGTGCGCTCGGCGGAGTACGAGATGCACCAGCTGCGGCTGGAGGTCGCCCAGCGGGTGCTGGATCCCCGGGGGCACCGGACCGGGATGCGGGCGGGTGAGCTGCTGTCGATCGCCACCTCGGACGCGGAGAAGGCCGCGCTGATCATGCGGGCGTTGGCGATCGGTACGGCGGCTACCACGGCGCTGGTGGTGTCGTCGGTGGTGCTGCTGCTGATCGACGTGCCGCTGGGGCTTGGCGTGCTGATCGGCGTACCGCTGCTGGTGGTCGGCATCCAAACGCTCTCGCCGCTGCTGACTCGGCAGACCTCCACGCAGCAGGAGTCGGTGGCCAGTACGACGGCGCTGGCGACCGACCTGGTGAGCGGGCTGCGGGCGCTGCGGGGGATCGGTGCTCAGCACAACGCGGCTGAGCGGTACCGGCGGTCTTCGCAGGAGACGCTGCGGGCTACGTTGAAGGCTGCGTCGACCAATGGGTTGCAGGACGGGCTCACTACTGCGGCGAGCGGGCTGCTGCTCGCGGCGGTGGCTGGTGTGGCTGGGTGGTTCGCGCTGAACGGACGGATCAGTATCGGTGAGCTGATCACAGTGGTGGGGCTGGCGCAGTTCGTGGCGGAGCCGGTGGGGACGCTGGGGTACGTCAGCCAGGTGCTGGCGATGTCCCGGGCCTCGGCTGCTCGGCTGGCGTCGGTGCTGAGCTCGCCGCCGTTGATGCTGACCGGGTCGGTTGCCTCGGTGGATCCTGAGCGGCCGCTGCTGGAGCTTCGTGGGGTGGGGCACAAGACGTTGGGCGGGGTGGATCTGACGGTCGGGCGGGGTGAGCTGGTGGGGGTGCTCTGTTACGACCCGCGGGACGCGGATGCCTTGCTGGCGGTCGTTTCCGGGCGGGCTCCGGAGCACTCTGGGTCGGTTGCGGTTGGTGGGCAGGCGATGGAGGAGCTGGACATCGACCTGCTGCGGCGGTCGGTGCTGGTCGAGCAGCACGAGACGGACCTCTTCGAGGGGACGCTGCGGAGCAACCTGCTGGCGGGGTCCACTGCTGACGAAGGGCGGCTGCGCGGGGTGGTCGCGGCTGCAGCGGCTGTGGATGTTGTCGATGCGCACGCAGACGGGCTGGACCATCCGCTGTCGGATCGGGGGAGGACGTTGTCGGGCGGGCAGCGACAGAGACTCGGGTTGGCCCGGGCGCTGCTGGCGGAGCCACCGGTGCTGGTGCTGCACGACCCCAGTACGGCGGTGGATGCGATGACGGAGGAGGTCTTGGCTGAAGGTCTGGCGGAGGTGCGTGGGGTGTCGTCGTTGGGGACGCTGGTGCTGACCAGCAGCCCGGCGCTGCTGGGGAAGATGCACCGGGTGGTGGTGCTCGCGGACGGCGAGGTCGTGGCCTCGGGGTCGCACGCCGAGCTGGCCGCCGAGAACCAGGCGTACGCAGAGGCGGTGCTCCGATGAGTGAGCCTGAACTGCTTCCTATTGCTGGTTCTAGAGCTACCTGGTCCGTTCTGTGGCGGGAGATTCGGCGGTTGCCGGGGACGTCTCTGGTTGCTGCCCTGGTGATCACCGTGGCCAGTGCCGCCGGGCTGGTCGCGCCTTGGGCCCTGGGGATGTTGGTTGACGACATCGCCACCGGGGCGGACCGGTCGTCCGTCGTACGGGTGGTGCTGCTGATCGGTGTGGGCGCTCTGCTGTCCGGTGCGTTGACCGCCGTCGGTGTGACGTTGGTGGCCCGGGTCGGCGAGACCGTGCTCGCGCGGCTGCGGGAGAAAGTGCTGGACCGGGTGCTGCAGCTGCCGGCGCCCGTGCTGGACAAGGTGCGGGCCGGGGACCTGCTGTCCCGGGTCGGTGACGACGTCTCCGCGGTGGCGGCGGCGTTGACCGAGATCGGGCCGGTGCTGCTGTCGGCGACGCTGACGATCGTGCTGACAGCGGCCGGGCTGTTCGCATTGGACTGGCGGCTCGGCGTGGCAGGCCTGCTGTCGATGCCGATGTACCTGTGGGCCCTGCGCTGGTACCTGCCGCGCTCCGCGCCCTTCTACGCCCGCGAGCGCGCCGCGCTCGGCGAACGCTCCGAGGCGATCATCACGTCGCTGCGCGGCAGCGCGACGGTCCGGGCATACCGGCTCGAGGACACCCAGCTCGAACGGATCCGGGACCGCTCGGCAGTTGCCCGCGACCTGTCGCTGAACGTCTTCCGCCTGTTCAGCTTCTTCTCGTCGCGGATCAACCACGCCGAGTTCGTCGGCCTGACCGCGATCCTGACCGCCGGATTCTTCTTGGTACGTGGTGATCTGGTGACGGTTGGCGCGGTGACCGCGGCCGCGTTGTACTTCCACCGGCTGTTCAACCCGGTCGGCGCCCTGCTCATGGAGTTCGACGCAGTCCAGACCGCTGCTGCGGGGCTGGCACGGCTGGCCGGCGTGGTGGAGATCCCCACTGTTCCGGAGCCGCCGGCCGGGCCGGAGCCGGCCGACTCGACGCTGGAGCTGGTCGACGTACAGCACTCGTACGACGGCCCGCTGGTAGTCGACGGTGCTTCGCTGAAGCTGGTGCCTGGTGAGCGGGTCGCACTGGTCGGAGCGAGTGGCGCCGGGAAGACCACACTGGCTGCTGTCGCCGCCGGAGTGCTGGTGCCGACCGGTGGGGTTGTCCGGATCGGCGGAGTGGACATCCGGGAGCTCGGTGAGGCTCGGACGCGTTCACACGTTGCCCTGCTGAGCCAGGAGGTCCACGTGTTCTCCGGGCCGCTGGTGGACGACGTACGGCTTGCCAAGGCTGACGCTGGGGTTGACGAGGTCGAGGCCGCGCTGAAGCGAGTCGGAGCGCTGGCGTGGGTCCGGGCGTTGCCGGACGGGCTGGACACTCACGTGGGTGAGAACGGCGAGCAGCTGACCGGTGCACAGTCGCAGCAGGTCGCGCTGGCCCGGCTGGTCCTCGCTGACCCGCCGGTCGCCGTACTGGATGAAGCGACGGCCGAAGCGGGATCAGCTGGCGCGCGTGAGCTCGAGCGGGCGAGTGCTGCTGCCACAGAGGGCCGTACGACGCTCGTCGTCGCACACCGGCTCACGCAGGCCGAGCAGGCGGACAGGATCATCGTGATGGACCAGGGCAAGCTGGTCGAGTCCGGGACGCACGCGGAGCTGCTCGCGTCGCGGGGACGCTACGCGCAGCTCTGGCACAGCTGGACGGGCACGGACCCGTCGGCGACGGATGCCGCGTCGGCTACGGAAGGCGCCAGTCGATAGGGGAACCGCCCTGCTCCTGCAGCAGGGCGTTCACCCGGCTGAACGGCTTGGAGCCGAAGAAGCCGCGGTCGGCCGACATCGGGCTCGGGTGCGCGCTCTCGACGTACGGGGTGTCGCCGAGCATCGGCTTGAGGGTCTGCGCGTCGCGTCCCCACAGGATCGCGACGAGCGGCCCGCCGCGCTTCACCAGCGCGTGGATCGCCTGCTCGGTGACGGCCTCCCAGCCCTTGCCACGATGTGACGCGGGCTTCCCGGGCTGCACGGTGAGCACCCTGTTGAGCATCAGCACCCCCTGGTCGGCCCACGGCGTCAGGTCACCGTTGGTCGGCTTGTCGGCGCCGACGTCGGCCATCAGCTCGCGGTAGATGTTCGCCAGACTCCGCGGCACCGGCCGCACGTCCGGCGCGACCGAGAAGCTCAGCCCGACCGGGTGTCCCGGCGTCGGGTAGGGATCCTGCCCGACGACCAGCACCTTCACGTCCGCCAACGGCCGCTGGAACGCGCGCAGCACGTTCTCCCCGGCCGGCAGGTAAGGCCGCCCCGCGGCGATCTCCGCCCGCAGGAACTCCCCCATCCGCGCCACGTTCTCACTCACCGGCACCAGGGCCTCAGCCCAGTCCGCCGCGATCAGGTCACCCAACGACTTGGAACTCACCCGCCACAGCATCCCAGCCCCCACCTCGTCGCGCACCCCGGGGGTGGAACCTGCGCCAACTGGCAGAGGTCACCCAGAGTTCGCGTGTCGGTTGGCCTGGAGGTTGGCCTGACCGGGTAGAAATGTCGGCGGCCCCGCAGGGTATGAGCTTGCGGGGCCTTGCTCTGTCAAGGGCCAGCGCTCTGTCAAGGGCCAGCTGAAGACGGTGGACGGCGGCGACGGCTGGTGGCGGTTGTAGAAGCGGTGGGCGTCGGTGCGGGTGTTGGCTGAGTCGAGCTCTAGGTGGGTGGCGCCGTTTTGCGCTGCCCATTGGTGGGCTGCCGCCAAGAGCTTGGTGCCCAGGCCGTTGGAGCGTTGGGTGGGGGCGACCGCGAAGTCCTCGAGCCAGCAGCGTTGGCCGAAGCGGACTGACTCGATGTCGAGGTAGAGGGTGCAGAAGGCGATGAGTTGGTCGTCGTCGGCGGCTACCAGTACGGCGGTGCGCGGGCCGGGGATGACTCGGGTGAGGCGGTCGGCGGCGACGGCGGGGTCCCAGTGGGTGGGCTTGGTGCCGGGTGGGGCGAAGAGCCAGTCGTAGGCGGCGACGAGCTGCGGGATGTCGGCGGGGGTGGCTTCGCGGATCATGCTCCGGACAGTAGGGCGCCGTACGGGGTGCGCTACAGGTCCACTTCCGTGGAAGTTCTTCAGGCCACCAGGTGCTGCAGGGCCTTGGTGTAGCGGCGGGCGTAGAACTGCTGGGTGGTGCGGCCGACAGGGCCGGCGAGTTTGGTGTACCAGGTGCCGGGACGGCTGTAGGCGCGGAGGCTGAAGAAGACGCCGTCGGGTTCGTTGGTGACCAGGAAGGACTCCTCGCCGGACTCGGGGTGGCCGGGGAGGGTGCCGTAGGCGAAGCCGATCTGGCTGTCGTCATCGGCGGTCCAGACGACTCGGCAGGGGATGGTGAGCGGGCCGAGGCGGCCCAGGCAGTTGGCGCCGATGGTGGCGGGGGTGTCGGTGGCGAAGATGCGGACGCCGGCGGCGCGGTGCATCTGCCAGGTGGTGACGACCTCGCCGGCCCGGCGGAAGAGCTTGTCGCCCTCGCCGAGCCGGGTGCGCAGATCCATCCGGTGGTAGCCGTCGGGGGTGTTGTCGAAGCGGGTCGACCCGACCGCGTCGTACGAGAAGCGCAGCGCGGCCAGGTCGTCCAGGGTCGTCATGGTGGTCAGGTGCCCGATCAGCTCGACTTCAAGCCGGCGGTCTGGCCGGCCTTGAGGGCCTTGACCAGCGCCTTGACCTTGGTCTCGCTCAGCAGTACGACGCTCTGGCCCTTGCGGTGGGCGTTCGGGTTGGAGACCGGGAGACCCAGCGAGACCCCTTCGCCGCCACTGGTGACCTTGCGCATCGCGAGGGCGAACTTGGCCACGTCGAACGGTCCCATCTCGTCGTCGACGGTCAGCGCGTCCGCGCCGGAGGTGCCGATCTTGTAGTACCGGACCGGGTTGACGAACGTCTTCCACGACAGGGCGTTGCTCGCGGTCAGGCCGATCACCTCGCGCTGCCGCTCGGCCCGGCCGAAGTCGTCGCCGAGGCCGGGGACCTTGCGGGACCGGACGTAGCCGAGCGCGGTGGTGCCGTCGAGCTTCTGGCGGCCCGGCTTCAGGTTGATGTGCGCGTCCTTGTCCTTCATCGCCTTCTTCACGTCGACGTCGACACCGCCGACGCTGTCGATGATCGAGGCGAACCCGCCGAAGCCGATCTCGACGTAGTGGTCGATCCGCAGACCGGTGTAGTTCTCGATGGTCTGCGTCAGCAGCTTCGGGCCGCCTTTGCTGCCCTCGAACGCGGTGTTGATCTTCGCGTCCCCGCGGCCCGGGACCGGCACCCAACTGTCGCGCGGCACGCTGACCAGCGCCGGCGGGCCGGACTCCGGGACGTGCAGCAGGATGATCGTGTCGGTGCGGTTGCCGCCGACGCTGCCCGTGCCGAGCTTCTTCTTCTCCTCGGTCGACAGGCCTTCGCGGCTGTCGGACCCCACCAGCAGGTACGTCGTACCGGCGGCGTCCGCGGGGCGGTTGCCGGCCGGAGCCGCGTCGACCTTGTCGATGCGGCTCCACGCGTACAGCGGGACGCAGATCAGCGTCAGCACGAACAGCAGGATGACCAAGCCGATCAGGCGGCCGACCAGGCTGCGCCGCTTCTTCGGGCGGGCCGGAGTACGGCCGACCAGGCGGGGGTCGATGGGCTGCGGTTGACTCATGGCACGACCGTAGCGGGCTTCGCGGTGCTCCCGCGTCACCCCGACGAACGGTTTGGGCCCAGACTTTCAGACCGCGGTCGCCCCGGGCCTCCGCCGAAAGGACGAATTCGCCGCCTGGATCGAACCAACCGCCCGGAACGTGCGCGGCGGCTGGCCGGTCCGGGCCGCGAACAGCCTGCTGAAGTACGCCGCGTCGTCGTACCCGACCTCGCGGGCGATCGTCGCAACGGGCAGATCGGTCTCGGCCAGCAAGGCCTTCGCCGCGTTCAGGCGGGTGGTCAGGATCACCTCCTGCGGCGTGGATCCGGTCGATAGCCGGACGGCCTCGCGCAGCTCGGGCACGGTCAGGCCGAGCTCAGCGGCGTAGTCCGGAATCGACAGTGGGCGGGTGGCGAGGGCGCGGAGACGATCGATCAGATCAGCTTCCGCCGGATCGCTGAGGCCGGCGAGTTCGTAGAGGGCGGCGATGAGATGGACGTCGGGGCCGCCGGATCGGGCGGTGCGCAGGAGCTTGGAGAAGGTGCGCTCGGCCGGGCGCGGGTCGGCGTACCGGCGTACGGGCTGATCCGGATCGAGATGGCCGAGGTCGGCGAGGGCGTCGGCGGCGGGACCGCCGAAGAGGACCCAGGACTGCTGCCAGGTGGTGGTCGGGCGGTAGGCATGCAGAACGCCGGGGAAGAGCCAGAGGACCGCCGGGCCGGTGACCTCGTGCAGCTGACGGTCGGCGCCGTGCAGGAGATGGCCTCGACCACGACGAACCAGTACGGCGGCGTGGCAGCCGAGCGCGCGCTCCGGTGAAGGCCTCGGCGGGTTCGTCTGCTCACCGGCGCCGAGGCAGAAGAGTCCAAGTCGACGCTGAGCGTCGTTGGGTGTCAGGTAGATCGACCAGTCGGTCACTGAACAAGAGTCCAAGAAGTCGCTCTGCTGTGTCCATTCCAGATCGGGCGCCCGGGCGGTGGACTGGGTGAATGCTGACTTCCAACGGGTATCGACTGGACGAACGACGGCTGGGACGCCTGGTCGAGGTGCCGGCGGCGGAGCGCGATGATCGCGAGGCGCTCAGGGCGCGACTGTGGCGCGACGGCTACTTGTGGCTCACGGGGTTGCTGGATCCCTCGGTGAGCAACGCCTTCCGGCAGTATTACTTCGAGCGCACCGGCGTGGCCGACGAAGACGGGCGACCGCAGCAGGTCGACCGCGCGGCGTTGCGAGAGGTGCTGTTCGGGGACGTCGTACCGGGTGCCGAGTACGACGCGTTCTGCCGGCAGACCGCGATCCAGGACTGGTTCAGCTGGTTCTTCGGCGCGGAGATCTTCCTGCACCGGCGCAAGATCATCCGGCACACGGCGCCGGGCGAGAACGGCATCGGTACGGCGACGCAGGCGCACTACGACCTCGTGTACCTGCGCGGAGGCACCGACCAGGTGCTGTCCGCGTGGATCCCGCTCGGCGACTGCCCGGTCGAGCGCGGCGGGCTGACGTACCTGGAAGGCAGCCATCACCGCGTGCTGCGCGAGGAGGCCGAGGGCCGGCTCAAGCGTCCGGCGGCGTCGATCACCGCGGACCTGCCCGCTCTGGCCGAGGAGTACGACGCGCGCTGGCTGGTCGCGGACTACGCGGCGGGCGACGTGGTGATCCACACCGCGCACACCGTGCACGCGGCGCTGGACAACGTGGACGACCGGGTGCGGCTGTCGACCGACATCCGTTACCAGCCGGCAGAGCTGGCGGTCGACGGGCGGTGGCAGGCCCACTGGCACGACCGCGACGGCCTCTGACCCCTCTTGCTAACGACAATCATTTTAGTTAGTGTCTCGACCGTGAATCGAAACGAGTTGGTGACAGGGGTGGCGGAGAAGGCGGGGATCCCGCGCAACCAGGCCGAGAGGGTCCTCGACGCACTGGGCGACGTGGTCACCGAGGCCGTGCACAAGGGCGACAAGGTCTCGCTGACCGGTCTGCTCAGCATCGAGCGGGTGATGCGCGCGCCGCGCACCGGCCGCAACCCGCAGACCGGCGAGCCGCTGTCGATCCCGGCCGGCTACTCGGTCCGGCTGTCGTGCGGCAGCCGGCTGAAGGCTGCCGCACGCGGAGACCTGCGGACGATCAGCGGCTGACCGCCGTCACCCAGTACGGCGTCTCAGCCGTCGGCGGGGTGCTGAACCGGGCGTTCGGCAGGTAGATGCGGTGCCCGAAGAAGGCCGCCGTGGTCGGTACGTCGAAGTCCGCGCTGCTGATCTCGCGGACCAGCCGGCCGCGAGTGCCCGAGCCGTTCAGGTCGAGCACGGCGATCTTGTTCAGCCGGTTCTGCACGACGTACAGGGTGTCCTTGGAACGCAGCAGGCCGTCGCCGTTGGTCATCACCGCGCTGCCGAGGTCGATCTTCCGGGTCACGCCGGTCCGCGCGTCGACCTTGAGCAGGAACCCGGTCGCGGACTGCACGATGATCAGTGCCCGCCCGTCCGGCGTCAGCTCGATGCCGTTGGCGTTGTTGTTCACCGCGTCGTGCACGTAGTCGCCGCTCAACGGGATCGTCTGGGCCGGCCCGAGCTGGCCGTGCCGGCCGATCGGGACCTTGTAGAGCACCGGCTGCCGTGAGTCGGTGAAGTACGCCGCGTCGCGGCCGAGGATCACGTCGTTCACGAACGTCGGCGTCGCGGTGGTGAACGTGTAGCTCGCGAGGACCTTGCCGGTGCGGGTGTCGATCACCCGGCCGTTGCCGCCGGCGGCGCCGGCCACGAACAGGCGGCCGCGGTCGTCGACCTTCATCCCGAGCGACGCCGTACCGGGTCCTTGGCTGAGCACGCGGCCCTTGCCGGTGCGCAGGTCGGCCGCGTAGATGTCGCCGTCGACGCGGGAACCGAAGTACGCCTTGCCGCGGTCGATCGCGATGCCCTCGGGCTGGAAGCCGTCGGGCAGGTCGAAGTGCTTCGGGTACGCCGTACGAGCGGCGTGCGTGGTGCCGGCGGGGGCCGCGGTGGCGGTCCCGGCGGTGGTCAGGAGCAGAGCGGAGACGGAGACCGTGGCGACGAAGGCGCGACGGGACAACGGGCCGGACATGAGCTGGATGACCTCCTGGTCGGTGACCTAGCGCCGACTCGATCGCCCCCGAAGCCGACGATTGCTCTCGACCCTAGACAACGGTTCCAAGGGCGCAAGGGTTCAACGCGATTGGGTAATGTCGCTGGCAGACATGTCAACAGGTCGCCGGACCAGGATCCGCGGGCCGCGCACGCAGGGGAGTTCGATGACCTCAGGGATCGACATTTCGGAGCTGTCCACGTCCGACCGGCCGCAGGACGACCTGTACCTGTACACCAACGGCCCGTGGCTGGACACGCACGAGATCCCCGCCGACAAGGCGATCTACGGCGCGTTCCACGCGCTGGCCGACGACGCCGAGCAGAGCGTCCGCGGGCTGGTCGAGCAGACCCTCACCGCCGGTCACCCGGCCGGCAGCGAGGCGCGCAAGATCGCCGACCTGTACGGCAGCTTCCTGGACGAGGAGACCGTCGAGCGGCTCGGCGCCGACCCGATCGCCGACCAGCTCGCGCTGGCCGGCTCGATCGAGGACCGCGCCGACCTGGTCGAGGCGCTCGGGACGCTCGAGCTGCAGGGCGTCGGCGGCGTCTTCCGGTACGGCGTCGACATCGACGCCAAGCAGTCCGACCAGTACGTCGTGTACGTGCTCCAGGGCGGCCTCAGCCTGCCTGACGAGTCGTACTACCGCGAGGACTCGTTCGCCGAGCAGCGCACGGCGTACGTCGCGCACGTGGCGCGGATGCTCGGCCTGGCCGGGCTCGCCGACCCCGAGGGCGCGGCCGAGCGGGTGCTCGCGCTGGAGACCCGGCTCGCGGCCGGGCACTGGGACCGGGTGAGGACGCGCGACGTCACCGCGACGTACAACAAGGTCAGCCGGGCGGAGCTGGAGGCGCTGACGCCGGGCTTCGACTGGTCGGCCTGGATGGCAGCGGCCGGCGTACCGGAGGGTGCTTTCGACACGCTCGTCGTGCAGCAGCCGGACTACCTGACCGTCGCCGCGGAGGCGCTGCGGGAGATCGAGCTGGACCACTGGAAGGAGTGGCTCAGCTGGCGGATCGTGCACGCCGCGGCGCCGCTGCTCAGCTCGGCGTTCGTCAAGGAGAACTTCGAGTTCTACGGCCGGACGCTGACCGGTGCGCCCGAGCTGCGCGAGCGGTGGAAGCGCGGGCTCGGCGTGGTCGAGTCGGCGCTCGGCGAGGCGGTCGCCCAGCTGTACGTCGCCGAGTTCTTCCCGCCGGCCGCCAAGGCCCGCATGGTCGACCTGGTCGGCAACCTGGTCGAGGCGTACCGGCGCCGGATCGAGGCGCTGGACTGGATGGGCCCGGAGACCCGGAAGCGGGCGCTGGACAAGCTCGGCCGGTTCACGCCCAAGATCGGCTACCCGGACAAGTGGCGCGACTACAGCGCGCTCGAGATCGTCCCCGGCGACCTGGCCGGCAACGTCCGCCGCTCGATCGCGGTCGAGACCGTCCGTGACCTGGCCAAGTTAGGCACGCCGGTCGACCCCGACGAGTGGCAGATGACGCCGCAGACCGTCAACGCCTACTACAACCCGCGCGCCAACGAGATCGTCTTCCCGGCCGCGATCCTGCGCCCGCCGTTCTTCGGGCTCGACTCCGACGACGCGCTGAACTACGGCGCGATCGGCGCCGTGATCGGGCACGAGATCGGCCACGGTTTCGACGACCAGGGCTCCAAGTACGACGGCGACGGCAACATCAGCGACTGGTGGACCGACGACGACCGGGCCGCGTTCGAGGTCCGGGCCAACGCCCTGGTCGCCCAGTACGACGAACTCTCGCCGACCGGCGCCGACGGGCAGAAGGTGAACGGCAAGCTCACGCTGGGCGAGAACATCGGTGACCTGGGCGGGCTGTCGATCGCCTACACGGCGTACGAGATCTCGCTGGACGGCGCGGAGCCGCCGGTGGTCGACGGGCTGACCGGGGCCGAGCGGTTCTTCGTCGCGTGGGGCAAGGCGTGGTCGACCAAGACCCGGCCGGCCGAGGTGGTCCGGCGGCTGGCGATCGACCCGCACTCGCCGCCGGAGTTCCGGTGCAACGCGGTGGTGCGGAACATCGACGCGTTCCACACCGCGTTCGGCACTGCCGAAGGCGACGCGATGTGGCTGGACGAGAAGGACCGCGTCAAGATCTGGTGAGCGACGAAAGCGCCGGCCTCCCGACGGGGACCGGCGCTTTCGGGTGGATCAGCTCATCCAGTTCTGGAGGGCATCGATCTCCCTCGGCATCGCCGCCGAGAGGTTCTCGGTGCCGTCCTCGGTGATCAGGATGTCGTCCTCGATCCGGATCCCGATCCCGCGCAGGTCCTCCGGCACGGTCAGGTCCTCGGCCTGGAAGTACAGGCCGGGCTCGACCGTCAGCACGTAACCGGTCTTCAGGTCGCCGCGGTAGTGCTCGTTGCGGGCCGCGGCGCAGTCGTGCACGTCGAGGCCGAGCATGTGGCTGACACCGTGCAGCGTGTAGCGCTGGTAGACCGTGGTCTCGAGCGCCTCCTCGGCACTCACCTGCAGGAGCTCCATCGCCTCCAGGCCCTTGACCAGCACCTCGATCGCGGCCTTGTGGCCGGAACCGAACGCGACACCGGGACGCAGCGCCGCGATACCGGCGTTCTGCGCATCCAGGACGAGCTGGTAGAGGTCGCGCTGCCGCGGGGTGAACTCGCCGTTCACCGGCAGGGTGCGGGTGATGTCGGCGGTGTAGAGGTTGCGGTTCTCCACGCCCATGTCGAGCAGCATCAGGTGGCCGTTGTCCACCGGGCCGTCGTTCTCGATCCAGTGCAGCGTCGTCGCGTGCGAGCCGGCCGCGGCGATCGACGTGTAGCCGACGTCGTTGCCCTCCGCGCGGGCCCGGCGCCAGAACGTGCCCTCGATCCAGCGTTCGCCGTACTTGCGGACCTGCTCCATCTCGGCCAGTACGTCGGAGAAGCCGCGATGCGTGATCGCGACCGCGTCCCGCAGCTGCTCGATCTCGAACGGGTCCTTGACCAGCCGCAGCTCGGACAGCGTCGAGGCCAGCTCCCGGTCGCGGTCGGCGTCGACCTTCGCACCGCTGAGCAGGGAGGCCAGCGAGCTGTCCTCGCCCCGCCGTACGCGGGTCGGTACGTCGCTCTTCAGCGCGCCGGCCAGCTCGTCGACGTGCCGGGTCTCCAGGCCGAACTCCTTGGCCGTCTCGGTCAGCGACGGACGCCGGCCGGCCCACAGCTCGCCGTACATCCGGTCGCGCCAGAACTCCTCGCCCTGGCTGCGCTCGGACCGCGGGCGGAAGTACAGCACCGAGTCGTGGCCGCTGCCGTTCGGCTCGAGCACCAGGACGGCGTCCGAGGTCTGGTCGCCGGCCAGCCAGACGTAGTCGGTGTGCGGGCGGAAGACGAAGTCGGTGTCGTTCGAGCGAACCTTGTAGGTGCCGGCGGGGATCACCAGACGCTCGCCGGGGAAGGCCTGCGACAGCGCCGCGCGCCGCTTCTCGGTCCAGGCCGCCACGTCGCGCAGGCTGGCGTCGGTGCGCTCGATGTCACCCCAGCCGGAGTTCATGAACGTGCGCAGCTTGTCCTTCGGCTCGTTGTCGTGGCTGGCCGTCTTCGGGGCCTTCTCGGTGCTCTGGGTCATCGTCGACCGGTCCTCGTCTCAACGCTGGGTGTACACATGGTCACCGCGGAGCGTGCCGCTGTCCGGCAGCGCCTCGGCGGGGTCGGAGCCGACGCGGGTGATCGCGTTCCGCCCGTCCACGAAGACTACGCTCGGCGTGAACGCCTTCGCCTCCTCGTCCGCGAACTGCCCGTACGCGATCAGGATGACCAGGTCACCGGGATGGATCAGGTGCGCCGCCGCACCGTTGATCCCGACCACGCCCGAGTCCCGCGGCCCTTCGATCAGGTACGTCGACAGCCGGTTCCCGTTGGTGATGTCGACGATGTCGACCTTCTCACCCGCCAGCAGGTCCGCCGCGTCCATCAGCGCCACGTCCAGCGTGCAGGACCCGACGTAGTCCAGGTCCGCCTGGGTAACGGTGGCCCGGTGCACCTTCGACTTCATCATCTCGCGCAACATGCGCGCCATCATCCAGGCCGGGGCGAGGCCTGTCAGTGGTGGTGGTCACGGGCTGGGCAGGCAGCCGATCCTAAGACCTCAGCCTGGATCCGTGGATCCGTGGATCCGTGGATTCCGTCGAGCCGATCCACGCTCTGCCGCTCTTGACGGCCACTTCGTGCACCGGCCAGTCACCAGAATGCGGTTTTCGTGGCTGGGCGGTGCACAAAGTTGAGGTCGCGGTCGGCCCGGGACGCTGGTCGCGGTGCGAGGAGGTGGCAGTGGCGGTGTGTCGGGAGGTCAGGAGACAGGCATGGCCGGGAGACGAGGATCGGCGGCGGGCGCCGCTGCTCGAGGCTTGTCCCGCGCCTCGACTGAGCCTTGTGCGTCGGCTGACGCCGATTGTGATGACTGATCCGATGTACCGCAGCAGTCACGCGAAATCGCAGCAGTCGTGCGGAACCGCGGCAGTCGTGCGGAATCGCGGCAGTCGTGCGGGCCGGAGATGGTCAGCCGTCGCATCTCGGCGGAGATCCCGCCGACCAGCACCTCGACGCCGACGACCCGTTCACCGCCAGCGAGCCGATCGGCGACCCAGGCCAGGGTCTTCGGTCGGACTACCGGGTGGTCGCTCACGTCACCACCTCATCACCCGGGTGCCGCCGGGCGGAAACGCTTTTCGCCTGAGGCTGTTGCCCGTGGGGCGGGCGCGGCCTGGTGTGGGAATGGACTTGCCTGACCTCAACCTGCTCGACCTGACGGCGTACGGCCGGGAGGAGGAGTGGGAAGCCCTCCGGCCGTGTCGGTCCGGCATCATGGCGGGGTGGAGCTGATCGAGCGGATCGAACGGGCCGAGACGGAGTTGGTCTGGAGTTACGGTGACATCCCCGGACCCGGCCCGTCGCTACTGGGGCTGACGCGCGGCCGGTTCGGCTCGGTCGTGGTTCTGGCGGCACCACGGGACACCTTGTCGTTCTGGTCCCAGGCGTCCGGGTTCGGACTGGACGGGCCGGTGACCTCAGCGGTGATCGGCGAGGTCGTCGACCAGCTGAAAGCGGCCGGTTGTACGACGGCCGGCCTGAGCATCGCCCCGAGTGCGCTTCCGCCGGACTGGGACGCCATCGCCACGTCGTACGGAATCACTGCCGGCCAGACCACGGTCCAGGTCGCGCGCGCGGTCGGGCCCATCGAGCAGGCGCCGTCCGACTTCCGCATCGAGCCGATCGGGCCGCAGCACGCCGATGACTGGGCGCAGCTGCAAGTGGACGCGTACGAGATGCGCGACGACGGCTTCCGCGCCATGCTCGCGGCGTACCCCGACTGGCCCGGAGCCACGGCGTACGCCGCGTGGGACGGCGACACGATGGTTGCCACCGGCTCCCTGCACGTCGTGGACGGCGTCGGCCGGCTGCGCAGCGGCGCGACCCACCCGGCGTACCGGGGAAGAGGCGCGCAGTCGGCGCTGCTCACCCGCCGAACCGCTGACGCCTTCGCGCAAGGCTGCGACCTGGTCACCACGGGCTCGTACAAGCCCGAGCCAGGCAGGCACAACCCGTCGCTGGCCAACATGCTGCGGCTGGGGTTCGAGGCTCTGACAGATCGCACACCGCAGCTCTGGCGCCTTTCCTGACTGGCTACAGCATTCGTGACGGAGCTGACTGCCTACGGAAATGACCCACGGAAGTGACGATGCGCTGGATGCGCCACCAGAACATTTCGAGCGGAGGCTCGTTCGCCCCCAGTGGATTGTTGGCCATGAACTCAGCGCACGCCCTCCGGCCACTCGATCCACTCGAGTCCAGTCGGCCGCGCTCCGTTGCTCTCGACGAACTCGCGCACTGCCTGACGAACCTGCTCGATGCTGACCTCAGAGTCTTTGGGCCATCCCTCGTCATGACCCATGTAGTAGTAGAAGACCTCGTCGCGCTCACTGACGACTCCTGGTACATAGCAGGTGTTGCCGAGGTCGCCACCGGCGTAGCGGATGCCGCCTAGCTTGACCTCGGTGTTGACCGCGATTCGCAGCTCGTGATCGGGCAGGTCGGACTTGAGCGGACGATCCTCGGCGTAGAGCGCGGCGACAGAGTTGGTTGGCTTCTCGCGGAGCATGGCGTCGACGAAGGCGTCCGCGTCATCGGCGGTCCGCAGGATGACCGGGCGGTCGCCGTGATCGTAGGTGAAGTAGCCGGACGTTGCACCGCTCATGTTTGCTCGGATCCTCTCGGTGGTGGCTTGGGATAGGTCTGCTTGAAGTCGTTCGGGCCGAGTACCGTCAGGGACGAACCATGCGGCAGGATGCGGCCGATCAGTTCTTCGCACCCCCACTTGCCTCGACAGGGATCCTGGTTGACCACGATTGTCTCGTGTTTGCGCCCGTGCAGACGCATGAACATGGCGAACTTCGATTCGACGTGCGAGGCGACCATCAGCTCCCCGCGCTGAGGTCCGATGTCGAGATCGGTCAAGAACTGCTTGACCTGCTCGAAGTAGTCGGCCTCCCCGCTGACGAGGTCGTGCTCTTGACCGTCATCGTCGACCCAGGTTCCCCGGGTCTTGTCGCGGCGACCGAGGGTCTCCTCTCGCACCGGTAGCCGTCGCTGGAGATCTCGGGCCTGCTCGTCGCTGATCCGCGGTGTCGGAGGCGATTCCTTCTCCGGACTCGTATCGTCGGCCCCTGCGGTCTTGTCCGGTTGGTCGGCCTCCGGCTCCGCCACGCTGTCGGTCGGTCGGCGCTGCGTGGGCGGCATGCTTCCGCTTGGTGCATCTGGCCGGCGGGCTGAGCCGTCACCGGCTGGTCTCGTACGGACTCCCTCGACCATCCGCAGTGCCCAGTCGCGGGCCCTCGGCGGAGCCAGGCTCAGATAGTGCGCGGCTGCTTCACAGGCTCTGGCGGCTGCGTCGAGCTGCTGAGCGGCCACCGTTGCCCGTCCGCTCGACAGCTGCATGACCACGGCGGCGTCTTGTCGGCAGATGTCGGCTCGCCGCTGTAGCGCAGCCATGACTCGGGGAGCCTCGTCCAGACAATCAACGAGACCTTGGGCGACGCGTTGGAGTTCGGAGGGCACGGTGTCGCGCGGCTAGATCTGGTCGGCGTAGCTCTTGCAGCCGGCCGAGGCGATTTCCAGTGCTTCGACCGCTTGGGTGACGGCCGTGCTCGCGGCGTCCAGGATCTCGGCGATGTCGCGGTCTGTGCCGGTAGCCGTCCCGGCGATCAGGGACTCGATCTGCGCGCTGTGCTGGCCGAAGCGCTGCTTGAACCCGGCCAGTCCGCCGGATGCCTGCTTGGCTTCGTTCGCGACCTGGTGCAACTGCTGCTTGAGTCGTTGGACGTCGGACATCAGGACCTCATTTCGTTGTCTGTGGGGCGATCAGACAGGCCGCGCGGCTGCCGGATCTTGACGACCGAACAGGACGGCGCGGTCACTCCAGGCGCGTCAACACCTCTAGCGGGAGGCTCGGAACGGCTGCCCCGGTGCAGCCTCACTGCTACGCCGGGACAGCCGGTTCTTTGGGGTTCCTGCCCGAGCTCGAGGCCGGCAGGGATAGAGGCGCACTCGGGCAGGAACCGCTTTGGGTGACAGGACCGGTGGGTGTGCAGCGATCACACTGCACGGAGGGGATGAGGACGACTCCACCGGTCCCGCCCGTTCATGGGTGTTGCTCGCGATGACGACCCGGGCGCCGGTCGCCCGCTCAAAGGTGTTTCTGACGTCGTGGGTGACGGCGAGGGCGTCGAAGTGCAAGCGGCTCGGGATGACGACGGTGGTCACGTCGTACCGGTTGACGGCCTCGATCAGAGCTTCGAACGCGGCTGGCGTCGTATCGGTTTCCTCGGTGTAGATCGTGCCCATCGAGAAGCCCTCGACCTTGGCGAACTCCTCCAATTGGTCCTTGAGGTCAGCCAGTTCGCCATCGGTCATCAGCAGGTGCTTGAGGATGTACCCGAGCAGCAGAGGACGCGTGTATTCGGCCGACGCGGCCGGCCTTTCACGAGAGGTCTGCATCGGACACCGCCGGCTCGATGGTGACCCGCAGACTGGCAAAGCGCCGAGTCATCGCGGCCTGGTAGTGCAGCGCAACTTCGGGCTCATCGGTGTACTCCGCGATGACGTGCTCCCCGAACCAGACACGGACACGGCGGTCTGTCGGAAGTGGAGGCTCTGCAAGCGTGGTCATTCTCCACGCACCTCTTCAGCGATGTCGCGGATCATGAACGCGTACAGCACTGCGGCAATGAGTGTAAGGACCCATGTACTGGCTGTCATGCCACTAACCATGGCGGTCGGGAGAGACCCGGGGGAGGGATATCAGCGGGGATCTTGGTGGGATGAATTGGGGAGGAATCATCGCGCTCAGGTGACCCGCCGTCACAGCGTGTGGCACGATCAGGTGGTGACGGTGGCGAACGATCAGCTTCGCCACGCGCGTGAGCGCGTGGAGTCGCCTCATGCCCCGGGGCAACCGGCGTCACGCCAGGAACTCGCCGAGTTGGTCAACGAGTGGGTCTGGCAGCATCGTGGACGGCGGACTGATGTCGACGCCAATTACATCGGCAAGTTGGAACGGGGACTGATCCGAAGCCCTCAGGCTGATTACCGAGCCGCGCTGAGGGCTATCACCGGTGTGCGCACGGACCCTGAGTTGGGATTCCGGGTGCGCCGCCACTCGTCCCCTGCGGTGGAGAACGTGGATCGAAAAGCCTTCCTACGTGCCGTTGTCGGCGTCGGCGCGGCCGCCGTCTCCTCAGCGCCGTTGCTGGATCTCCTGACCTCGGCTGAGGCGACTGCAACCCCGAACTTCATTACACAGGCAGACGTGGATGGCGTGCGGACGGCTGCTCGTGTCTTCGGCTCCTGGGACAACCACTATGGCGGTGGGCTGGCCCGCGAAGCCGTGATCGCCCAGCTGCGCCACTCAGCCGAAATGCTGGAAGTGCGCTGTCCCGAGAACCTGCGTCCTGCGCTGTTCGCGTCGGTCGGCTTCCTCGGCCATGTCTGCGCCATGATGGCGTTCGACGCCTACGCCCATGATGATGCTCGCCGGATGTTTCGCTTCACTCAGGCCTGTGCCGATGAGGCGGGAGACTGGAACCTACGGGCTAAGACCTTCTCTTCGATGGCGCGGCAAGCGATCTGGTGCGGTGATCCGGACCAAGGTCTGACGCTGACGGAGCTGGCGCTCGTGCGGGCTGACCGGTTGACCGCAACAGAGCGGGCCATGCTCCTGTCCGCTCGAGCTCGTGCCCTCGCCAAGCTGGGGAACGTCCAGGACACGTTGCGCACGGTCGGCATGGCCGACGAGCAGTTCGCTCAAGCTGAGCCGGCGAATGACCCGGACTGGATGCGGTACTACGACCAAGCCCAGCACCTCGGCGACACCGGTCACGCTCTGTGGGATCTGGCCGTCGGCCACGGCGAAGCTGGGCAAGATGCTTCTGCCCGGTTGGCCAGCGCTGTTACCGGCCACACCGACACCTACGTGCGATCCCGAGCGATGAGTGGAATCAAGTTGGCGTCGCTGACAATGACCGTCGGCGATCCGCAAGAGGCCGCGGTCATCGCGGAGCAGGCGCTCAAAGGCGCCCGGTCGCTCCGCTCACGAAGGGCCGCCGACGATCTGCGCGACCTTGCCCGACGCGCCACTGCCTATGAAGGGATCCACGAGGTGGCATCCCTTCGTCGCGATATCCGCACAGTGCTGGCCGCTTCGTGACGTCCAGGACGCCCGAGGCCCTACTCAAAGTGGCGTGTGCGCAGGTCGGCCTTTCTGCTGGTGGTGCTGAGCTGATCCGACAGGGGGAGAACACCTTGTACCGCCTCCCAGGCAATGTGGTGGTGCGGATTGCTCGCGAGGGCCAGGCCGACGCGGCTATGAAGGAAGTAGCTGTCTCCCGGTGGATGGCGACGGTCGGAGTCAAAGCGATCGAGGCACTCGCGGACGTTGACCAGCCTGTTGTTCTGGATAACGTGCCGATGACCTTCTGGCGTGAGCTGCCCGGCCACCGGCACGGTAAGCCGTCTGAGGTGGCTGCCGTCCTCAAGCAGCTGCATGCTGCGCCAGTACCAACCGACTTCGATCTGGCAGACCTCGCGCCGTTTGTTCGGTTGGCTGAGCGAATCGATGGTGCATTGACGCTGAGCAACGACGACCGCAGTTGGTTGCGTGGGCGACTGGACGAACTGCGCGAGGCGTACGGTGACCTTCCTGACGGCCTGCCAGAGAGCGTCATCCACGGCGATGCGTGGGCGGGCAACGTCGTGGTGACCGACGACGGCGATACGTTCCTTCTTGATTTGGAGCGCTGCGCGATCGGGCCACCCGAGTGGGACCTGGTCAGCACTGCCATCCGCCGCAGCACCTTCGGCACGATGTCGACCGACGAATACGATCACTTCGCCAGCGCCTACGACTACGACGTCATGCAATGGTCTGGCTTCGAGACCTTGCGGAACATCCGTGAGCTTCGGGTGACCTGCTATGCGGCTCAACGAGCAAGTGAGGATCCGGCCCTGCGGGACGAGGCGGCGCTGCGGATGGCCTGTTTACGTGGAGATCGCGGACCACGGCCCTGGCCGACCTGGAAGCCTCTTTAATTCAACTGATAACGGCGTTCCCTGGCGCCGCGCCGGTGAGTGGCGCGAAGCGGCCAACTGGTCTGATAAACCCCACGCTGCCTGTTGTCGACCGCCGGCCTCAGCCACAGCGGAGCTACCTCAAATTATTCTTTTGTATTATTTTTTGAACTCTTAATTCTTCTTTGTTTCTTGAGTTTTGTGTTTCATGTCCAATGTTCTTCTTCTGTCATTTTGTGAGTTCTTTTGCGGCCTGTACGGCGAGGGTTCGGAGGGTGGTGTAGCGAGGGCGGAGGAGTTCGATGCGTTCGACTTCGGGGGCCGCCGGCTTGAGGTGTTCGCCGCCTGGTTGGGGGGAGAGGCCCAGGGCTACCGCGGCGGCGCCTCGGGCGCCTACTTCGGCTTCGGCGCAGACGTCCGTGGGGCGGGCGAAGGTGGCGGTGAGGCAGCGGCGCCACCAGGCGGAGGCGTCGATGCCTCCGCCGCCGAGGACGACCTCGAGCTCGCGGCCGAACAGGGTGTCGAGCATGCGGAGGCCGCGGTCGATCTCCAGTGACGCGCCTTGGAGGGACGCGGCGAGCAGGTCGGCGGCGTTGTCGTCGAAGGACAGGCCGAAGTAGACGCCTGAGCCGCCGGGGACGGTTTCCGGTGGGCGGGTGCCGGCCTGGAAGGGGATCGCGATGACGCTCGACGAGCCGATTTCGATGTCCGTGGGTTCCTGGTGCTCCTCGTCGAGCTGGAGCACGTTGGTGAGCCAGGCGTGCAGGTTTCCGGCGGCCGAGAACGCCATGCCGGTCACCGCACGCTGGTCGTCGACGCGGTAGCGCCAGAGTTCCCACGGGAGCTCGGGCGCCTGGTCGATCGGGTGCACGACCCGTACGGCGGCCGACGTGCCGACGGTGACGGCCGCGGTCGACTCGTCGTACCCGCCGGTGCCGACGTTCGAGGCGGCGCCGTCGCCCGTCGGCGGATGAATCGGTACGCCGGCCAGCCCGGGCCAGCGGCGCGCGTAGGAAGCAGCCAGTACGCCGGTCCAGCCGCTCGGCACGATCGCGGGCAGCCGGTCGGGCGTGACGCCGGCGATCGCGAGCGCTTCGGCGTCGTACTCACCCGTCGCGAGATCGAGCGAACCGGTGCCGGAAGCGATCGAGACCGAGGTGACGCGCTCGCCGGTGAGGCGTTCGAGCACGAGGTCGGGCAGGCCGGCGAAGGACGCGGTGGCGGGGACCTCGGACAGCAGCCACGGGATGCGGCGCGGCCAGTACAGGCGGTGCAGCCAGGCGCCGGTGCGGGCGTGGAAGGCGTGCTCGTCGAACGCCGGGTCGAGCCGGGGCTGGACCGAGCGGGTGTCGGCCCAGGTGATCAGCGGGGTCAGCGCGTCGCCATGGTTGTCGAGGGCAACGATCGAGTGCCACTGCGAGGAGAGCACGATCGCGGTGATGCCGTCGAGATGGCCGTTCTGCTGCAGCTCGTCGAGGCAGCTGAGCAGGCCCTCGACGTACGCGTGCAGGTCGATCGTCGCCGAGCCGCCGGTCGCGTACGTCGGGGAGATCTTGTGCCGCGCCAGCGCGCCGGGGATCGGCGACGCGTCGGCCGCCGACAGGACGAGAGCACGCGCCGAGGACGTCCCGAGATCAAGCGCCAGCAGCCGGTCGCCGGCGGGCGGACCGTCGTACCGGCCGTCACTCGGCGGCATGCAACGCCTCGAGGAACGACGCCGCCCAGACGTTCACGTCGTGCGCGGCCAGGTGCTTGCGCATCGCCTTCATCCGGCGGCCGAGCTGGCGGTCGTCGGTGTTCATCGCGTCGACGATGGTGTCCTTCATGCCGTTGATGTCGTGCGGGTTGACCAGGAACGCCTGCCGGAACTCGTCGGCCGCGCCGGCGAACTCGCTCAGCACCAGCGCGCCGGTGTCGTCGTACCGGCAGGCGACGTACTCCTTGGCGACCAGGTTCATGCCGTCCCGCAGCGGCGTCACCACGGCGACGTCGGCGGCCCGGAACAGCGCGGCCATCTCGGTCCGCGAGTACGACGTGTGCAGGTAGTTGATCGCCGGCGTGCCGATCCGGCCGTGCTCGCCGTTGATCCGGCCGACCAGCAGCTCGATCTCGTCGCGCAGTACGCGGTACTGCTCGACGCGCTCGCGCGACGGGGTCGCGACCTGGATGAACACGGCGTCGTCGACCGAGACACGCTTCTCGTCCAGCAGCTCACCGAACGCGCGCAGCCGCTGCCGGATGCCCTTGGTGTAGTCCAACCGGTCGACGCCGAGCAGGATGTGCTGCGGGTTGCCGACCTCCTTGCGCATCTCCGCGGCGCGGGCCTCGGTCTCGGGCTGCCGGGCGATCTGCTCCAGCTCGCCGACGTCGATCGAGATCGGGAACGCCTTGGCCCGCACGATCCGGTCGTCGGGCAGGTGGATCCGGTCGCCGCGGGTCCGCAGGCCCATCCGGTTACGGGCCAGCCGCGCGAAGTTCGAGGCGGCGCCCGGCCTTTGGAAGCCGACCAGGTCGGCGCCCATCAGGCCGTCCAGGATCTGCCGGCGCCACGGCATCTGCGCGAACAGCTCGGTCGGCGGGAACGGGATGTGCAGGAAGAACCCGATCCGTACGTCGGGACGCAGCCGGCGCAGCATCGCCGGGACCAGCTGCAGCTGGTAGTCGTGCACCCAGACCACCGCGTTGTCGTCGGCGGCGTCCGCGGCCGCCTCGGCGAACCGCCGGTTCACCGCGACGTACGCCTCCCACCACTCCCGGTGGAACTCCGGTGCCACGATCACGTCGTGGTACAGCGGCCAGAGCGTCGCGTTCGAGAAGCCCTCGTAGTACAGCTCGACGTCCTCGGCCGACAGCGTCACCGGGACCAGGTGCATGCCGTCGGTGTCGAACGGGTCGACCTTCTCGTCCTTGCCGCCGGTCCAGCCGACCCACGCGCCGTGGTGGCGCTGCATCACCGGTGCGAGGGCGGTGACCAGTCCTCCTGGGCTGCGCCGCCACGCCGTACTTCCGTCGGGCATCTCGACCCGGTCGACCGGCAACCGGTTGGCCACCACCACGAAGGAACTGCGTCCGCTCGGCATCTGCTGTTATCCACCCAGGTATTCGTCGTCGCCGGGGTACGTGACCCCGATCTGTCGGCGTGTCTCGTCGAGCAGTTCGAGGATCTCGACCGTCGCGGCGTGCGGCAGCGCCGGACACTCGATCTGTCCGGCGCGCAAGGTGCGCATCACCTCGGCTGCTTCGTAGTGGTACCCAAGGCCATGCGTCGGTACGTCGATCCGCTCCTGCCCCGACGCAGTGCTGCGCACGTAGTAGTCGGGGTGGTGGAACCGGTTCGGCAGCAGCAAGCTGCCCTCCGGACCACTCACCGAGGCGGTCCACGGGTTCTGCGACCGCAGGCCGCAGGTCAGGCCGGCGACCGCGCCGGAGTCGTACCGCCAGGCCATCGCGACGTTCAGGTCGATGCCGTCGTCGTTCAGCGAGCCGACGGCCTTGACCTCGTCGGGGCGGCCGAGCGCCATGTGCACGAACGTCATCGGGTAGATGCCGCCGTCCATCAGCGCGCCGCCGCCGAGCGCGGGGTCGAGCAGCCGCGCGGGCAGTTGCGGCTTGTGGAAACCGAAGTCGGCCAGGGCCTCCATCGGCTCACCGATCACGCCCTTGGCGAGGTCCGCGAACATGGCCTGTACGACGGGATTGGTGCGCATCCACATCGCCTCGGCGAACAACGTGTCGTGCTCGTGGGCGACGGCGATCAGGTCCTTGGCCTGCCGGGCGGTCAGCGTCACCGGCTTCTCGCACAGGACGGCGATGCCGGCCTGCAGCGCGGTGCGTGCGATCGCGTAGTGCTGCGGGTGCGGCGTACCGATGTAGAGGACGTCGACGGTGCCGGACTCGATCAGTTGCCGATAGTCGTCGTACCGGTGCTCGATGCCGTGCTCGTCGGCGAACGCGGTGGCGCTGCTGAGCGATCGGGACGCGACGGCGGTCGCGACCGCGTCGTCCAGCTCGGCGAGGTCTCTGGTGAACTGCGTCGAGATGTTGCCGGTAGCAACTACACCCCAACGGACCTGGTCTATACCCACTGTGTGAACTCCGGGGTCGGGAACGGGCCGTCGGACTCGATTCTCGCGGTCTCGAAGGCGTGGGCCAAGCGAATGAGGGTGGAGTCACTCCCGGCGGTGCCGCCGAGAACGATGCCGACCGGCAGTCCGGCGACCGTTCCGGACGGTACCGACAGCAGTGGGTAACCGGCCAGCGCGGCGTGCGAGGACGAACTGCCGAGCACGTGGTCGCCGTTGACCAGGTCGATCGTCCAGGCCGGCGAGTACGCGGGGCTGACCAGGGCGTCGAGCTGATTCTCCCGCAGCAACGTGTCGATCCCGTCACGGCCGGTCCGCAGTGCGGACAACCGGGCGGCCACGTAGATCGGCGAGTCCAGCCCACCGGTCTCCTCGGCCCGCTCGAACAGCTCCTGGCCGAACCAGGGCAGCTCGTCCTCGACGTGCGCCTGGTTGAACGCGATCAGCTCGGCCAGCGTCCGCGGCGCCCCCTCCTTGCGGGTCGCCAGGTACTTGGCCAGGCCGACCTTCAGCTCGTGCAGCGGGACCTGCAGCTGGTCGTCGTCGCCTGGTGTCCGCAGCGACAGGTGGTCGACCAGAGTCGCACCGCAGCGGCTGAGCGTCTCCAGTGCCTTCTCGGTGACCTGGTCGAGGCCGGTCGAGTAGCCCCACAGCGATCCCCGCAGTACGCCGATCCGTACGTCGCTGAGGTCCGTGCCGCGGCAGGCCTCCACATAGTCGGCGCCGCTACCGGTGAGCACAGTCAGCAGGGCAGCAGCCTGCTCGACCGTACGGGTCATCGGTCCGGCCGTGTCCTGCGAGTGGGAGATCGGGATGATGCCCTGCTGGGGCACCAGGCCGACGGTCGGCTTCAGCCCGACGACACCGTTGAGGGCGGCCGGGCAGACGATCGAGCCGTTCGTCTCGGTGCCGATCGCGAAGTCGGCCAGGCCGGCGGCGACCGCGGCGCCGGAGCCGCTCGACGAGCCGCCGGCGGACCGGTTCAGGGCGTACGGGTTCCGCGTCAGGCCGCCGTACGCGCTCCAGCCGGACGACGAGCCGTAGCCGCGGAAGTTGGCCCACTCGCTGAGGTTGGTCTTGCCGAGGATCACGCAGCCGGCCTCGCGCAGCCGCCGTACGAGGACCGCGTCGTCCGGAGGCGGCGGCTGGTCGGCCAGCGCCAGGGACCCGGCGGTGGTGGCCAGGTCGGCGGTGTCGATGTTGTCCTTCACCAGCACCGGTACGCCGTGCAGCGGACCGCGTGTGCGCCCGTCGTCACGCTCCGTGTCGAGCCGGGCCGCGTCGGACGCCGCAGCGGGGTTCGGCGTACAGACCGAACGGACGAGGGAATCGACCTCACGCATCCTGGCCTGCAGCTCTTCGACCGATGCGAGGGCGGGTCGAGGGTCCGGTGACGCACCACCGGAGCCCTGTCGAGGTGAGCTCACCTCCAAGATCCTGCCACGGTTGAGCGGGCCGGGAGGGGGCTCGCCGGACACCGGAAAGGACCGGAAACGACACGGCCGGATCGTTGCCGGGTGAATGACATGGCTGTTGTTCAACCCGTAGAGTGGAGCGCGGACGGACGATCACCGACCGCACGGGAGTCACCAGCAGATGGACAGCGCGAACGCGAGCTCCAACGGACCGGACGCCGAGGCGGCGCTGCCGTCCGTCGCCGGGCTCTCGGAGCGGGACGGCGCCATCCTCGGCTTCGAACGGCACTGGTGGAAGTACGCCGGGGCCAAGGAGCAGGCGATCCGCGACCAGTTCCAGATGTCGGCCACCCGTTACTACCAGGTCCTCAACGCGCTGATCGACCGGCCCGAGGCCCTCGCGCACGACCCGTTGCTGGTCAAGCGGCTGCGCCGGTTGCGCGCCGCCCGCCAGCGCGCCCGTTCCGCCCGGCGTCTGGGCATCGAGGTCTAGACCTTGACCCGCAAGGACGAACGGGGACAGGTTCTCTCCTCCCTCGTGGCGGTGCTGGCCGTCGTCGCGATCGTCGGAGGGCTGCTGGTGCTGTTCGGCACCCGCGGCAACGACAGCGTCGCGGACGAGGGCAAGCCGGCCGCTACGCCGTCGGTTGCTCCCAGTGCGACACCGACTTTCGCGATCAGCTCGGAGCCGACGCACGACCCGACCGAGGTGCCGACGCCTGAGCCGACCGCTCCGGTGGCGCCGACGACCGCTGCGACGACCCAGCCGACGCCCGCCGTACCGACGCCGACGGTCGCCGTACCGCCGTCGGAACGGCCCGCGGTGGAGATCTACAACAACACCGGGCGCAAGGGGCTGGCCCAGTCGGTCGGCGGCCGCGCGCACCAGGCGGGCTGGACCGTCACCGGCGCCGACAACTGGCACGGCAAGATCGTCACCAGCACCGTCTACTACCCGGCCGGCATGCAGGCCGAGGCCGCGCAGCTCGCGCAGGACCTCGGCGTCCCGCGGATCAAGGACGCGCTGGACAACATGAAGAAGGACCGGCTCACCGTCATCCTCACCTCGGAATACTCCGGATGAGCACTCCCGTGCTGGCGACCGCCGCCGGGCGGGAGGGCTGGGAAGCGATCGTCACCGATCCGGCCGGAGCGGTGATCGCGTCGGACTTCGACGGGACGCTGTCGCCGCTGGTCGAGGACCCGTCGCGGTCGCGTGCCGCCGACGGCGCGCTGGACGCGCTGGCCCGGCTGGGGCGTTCGGTGAACCAGCTGGCGATCGTCACCGGGCGGCCGGCGCTGGTCGCGACGGAGTTGTCGGGGGTCAGCGGTCATCCTGGGCTCGGTTCGTTGGTGGTGCTCGGGCACTACGGGTTGGAACGCTGGGAGGCGGCGACCGGTGCGGTGACCAGCGATCCGGTGCCTGCTGGGGTTGCTGTTGCGCGGGAGCAGCTGCCGTCGGTGCTGCAGGCGGCTGGGCTTCCGGACGCGTTCGTGGAGGACAAGGAGAGCTCGCTCGCCGTGCACACCCGGCGGCTGGCCGATCCGACCGGGGCTCTTGAGGTGCTTCGCCAGCCGTTGACGGCGCTGGCCGAGGCGGTCGAGCTGCGGCTGGAGCCGGGGAACCTGGTGCTCGAGCTGCGTCCGCCGGGGATCGACAAGGGCGTCGCGATTCGGCGGCTGATCGAGTCGACCGGCGCCCGTTCGGTCTTGTACGCCGGGGACGACCTCGGCGACCTCGCCGCCTTCCGGGCGCTGGACGCTGCGCGGGCGGACGGGCTGTTCGCCGTACTGGTGGCTGCTCGGTCGTCCGGTGCTGCCGAGCTGGTCGACGCCGCCGACATCGTGGTGGACGACCCGGCCGGAGTGGTCACCGTGCTCACCGCGCTGTCGGACGCGATCGCGGCGCGGAGTTAACGCCTTCTGCTGAAGGTCTGCTGGAGGGTCTGGCCGAACGGCTGGGGCGGATGCTCGGTGTAGTTGCCGTCCTTCAGGCCGGCCAGGCGTTCGAACGGGTTGCGGGAGGCGGGGCAGCCGGTCCGGACCCAGGACCAGGCGACGGCGACGACGTACAGGGGAAGCATCGGGAGGCCGATCAGGCAGAAGTACTGCCAGGAGTGGCGTTCCTCGTGCCTGACCAGGACCGGGCGGGCGTCGAGGTAGGCGCGGTCGTTCTTGGTCAGTACGACGTTGCCGATGGTGAACGCGTTGGCGATCGGGAAACCGATCCGGTAGCCGTTCGCGTAGAACAGACCGCGGGGGCCGCGGCTCACCTTCGCGCGGCCGATCACGGCGACCAGGAGCCCGGCCAGGGTGGACAGGTTGACAAAGTTCACCACCAGCTTGAGTCTCTGCGCGGCGGTCATGCCCATCCAGCCAGTATCGCGCCCGCGATGTCACCCTGTCCTAATGTCGCAATTCTTAGGACATCGAGATAGGGTTGTCCTAAGAATTGCGACATTAGGACATCAGGTGACCATCTTCAGTACGCCGGAACCAGACCGCGAAGATCTCTTGGTCCTCGACCAGATCCACGCGTACCGATCCGAGTTGGCCGACGTCATGCGGATGCCCAAGCGTTGGGCCGGCGGCCTTCGGCGCAGCATGCTCGCGCGGGCGATCCAGGGCTCGAACAGCATCGAGGGATACGAGGTCGCGGTCGACGATGCTGTGGCTGCCCTCGATGATGAGGAGGCATTGAGTGCGGACGAACGGACCTTCGCCGAGATCAGGGGGTACCGGCAAGCGCTGGGTTACGTGCTTGCGATGGCCGAGGACGCCGACTTCCGTCTGGATGTGGCCGCTGTCCGAGCCATGCACTTCATGATGCTCAGCCACGACCTGTCCAAGAGTCCCGGAAGCTACCGGCAGCGTGAGATTTACATCCATGACGAAAAGACCGGTCGAAACGTCTACGAAGGTCCCAGCGCGGAAGAGGTTCCAGGGCTGGTCGAGGAGTTGATGGTCGAGCTGGCCGGCGTCAGCCAGGTCGACAACTTGGTCCGGGCGTCCATGGCTCACCTGAATCTGGTGATGATCCACCCATTCCGCGATGGCAACGGCCGGATGGCGCGGGCCCTGCAGACGCTGGTCCTGTCGCAGTGCGGGATCGGTGAGCCGGCCTTCTCCAGCATCGAGGAATGGCTGGGAAGCAATACCGAGGACTACTACCGGGTGCTCGCCCTGACCGGTGACGGGAGTTGGCAGCCGGACAGATCGGCCGCTTTGTGGGTCAAGTTCAACCTGCGTGCCCACCACATCCAGGCCCAGACCGTTGCGCGGCGCTATCGCGAGGCGGCCAGACTGTGGAGCGCCTTTGACGAGCTGATCGCGGCGTTCCGGCTGCCTGAGCGCGTGGCCGATGAACTCTTCGACGCGACCCTCGGATTTCGGATTCGCCGCTCGACCTATGTTCGCCGTGCAGAAATCGAGCAGCGGACCGCCACCCGCGATCTGGCAAGACTCGTCGAACTGGGCCTGCTGCGGGCCGTCGGTGAAACCAAGGGGAGGCACTACGTGATCGGGGAGCGGTTGGCCGCGGTTCGGCATGAGGTGCTCGAGGCGCGTACTCCGGTGGTCGATCCGTACCCCTGGATGCGTGGGCGCCTGCTCGCGGCGTTGTCGGTGCAGTAGGCCAGACTGGGTGGCGTGAGTTCGGTGGTACGACGCTGGCGGCCCGGGCGTCCGGTGGATCCGCACCAGGTGATCGGTGGGTTGCGGAAAGGGCCGGGGGACCCGGCGTACGTGCTGGACCCCGGACGGCGGACGGTGTGGCGGGCGACGCGGACTCCGGAGGGGCCGGTGCAGCTGCGGTTGACGCCGTACTCGTCGATGGGTGAGGTGGAGGCCGAGGCGTGGGGGCCGGGGACTGCGTGGGCACTGGACGGGGTGCCGGAGCTGCTCGGGGAGTTGGACTCGTGGGACGGGTTCGCGCCGTTGGCCGAGCACGGCGCGTTGGTGGATGCGGCGCGGCGGTTCGGGGACTTCCGGGTGCCGCGGACGCGCGCGGTCTTCGAGGCGATGGCCGCGGCGGGGATCGAGCAGGTCGTCACCGGCAAGGAGGCGTTCCGCGCGTGGCGGGTGCTCTTACGCGAGTACGGCGAAGTGGCGCCGGGGCCGGTCGCTCCTGACGGACGCGTGATGATGGTCCCGCCGTCGCCGGAGCAGTGGCGGTTGATTCCTTCCTGGCAATGGCTCCGCGCCGGCGTCGAGGGTCGCCGTTCGCGCGTCGTCATCACGGCCGCTACGCGCGCTCGCGCCCTCGAGCGCACGTTGGAGCTGACTGATTCGGTGGAGATCGAGCGCCGCCTCAGGTCGCTCCCCGGCGTCGGAGTGTGGACCGCCGCCGAGGTCCGCCAACGGGCCCACGGCGACGCCGACGCCTTCTCCTTCGCCGACTACCACGTCTCCCGCAACGTCTCCTACGCCCTCACCGGCGAAGAGCTCGACGACGACGCCACCGCCGAACTCATCGAGCCCTACCGAGGCCACCGCTACCGAGTCCAGGCCCTCCTGGCCCTGGCCGGGATCATGCACCCGCGTTACGGCCCTCGAAAGTCCCTCCCCACCCACACCCCAGGAGCCACCCACCGCCTGCGGTGATGCGGAGAGGGAGGCGCCCTCACCCGCGGGAGGCTGCGCCCCGTTCCCCGCTCCGTCGTGGGGGTTGGACCGCGCCGGTGCCGGCTGAGTGTCGGCTGGAGCGCGCCGGCCAGGTGGCGCGGGTCACGCGGTGTGGGGTGGGTTGGGTGGGGGTGAGCGGGCACTAGGTTCCCATCATGCGGATCGACGGGGACGGGCTTTACCTGGTGGCGGGGCTTGCGCTGCTGGTGGGGGCTGTGTTGCCTCGGCTGCTGAAGCGGTACGCCGTGTCGGCGCCGATCGCGTTCCTGGCGGCGGGGGTGCTGCTCGGGTTCGTGGTGGATCGGGGGAAGTTGAGCCCGATGGCCGAGCCGGGGCTGACCGAGCATCTGGCGGAGCTGACGATCCTGGTCGCGTTGATGGGCGTCGGGCTGGCGATCGATCGGCCGATCGGGTGGAAGCGGTGGCGGGTCACCTGGCGGCTGTTGTTCGTGGCGATGCCGGCTTGTGTTGCCGCCGTCGCGGGGCTGGGGTGGTTGCTGGGGCTGGCGCCGGCGGTGGCTTTGCTGGTCGGCGCCGTGCTGGCGCCGACCGACCCGGTGCTGGCGTCCGACGTACAGGTGCAAGGGCCGACCACCGGTGAAGGGGCCGAGCCTGACGAGGACGACGAGGTGCGGTTCGCGCTGACCTCCGAGGCCGGGTTGAACGACGGGCTCGCGTTCCCGCTGGTCTACCTGGCGATCTTCGCCGCGACCAAGGGAGCGCTCGGGGACTGGGCGCTGGAGTGGATCGCCTGGGACCTGATCGGCAAGACCGTGATCGGGGTCGCGATCGGTGCCGCCGCGGGATGGTTGCTCGGGCGGATGGCGTTCTCGGCGCCCTCACCGAGCTTCCGGCTGGCGGACTCGCGGGAGCCCGTCCTGGCGCTGGCGATGACGCTCGGGGTCTACGGCCTCGCGGAAGTGCTGCACGGGTACGGCTTCCTCGCCGTCTTCGTCGCCGCGCTGACCCTGCGCAACGAGGAGCGCGGGCACGACTTCCACGAGGACCTGCACGGGTTCCTCGAGCAGCTCGAGCACATCTTCACCTGGGGGATCCTGATGCTGCTCGGCGTCGCGGTGACCGGCGGGTTGCTCGAGCCGCTCGACCTCACCGGCGTCGCGCTCGGTGTCCTCCTGATCGTCGTCATCCGCCCGCTGACCGCCTGGATCAGCCTGCGCAAGACCCCGCTGCGTCGCTCCGAGCGCTGGGTCACCGCGTCGTTCGGCGTCCGAGGGGTCGGTTCGATCTTCTACCTCGCGTACGCCGGGTCGGACTTCGCCGACGACCTGCCCTGGCTGTGGGCGACCGTCGGCTTCACCGTCGTGCTCAGCGTGGTTGTACACGGCATCGCGGCGACTCCGCTGATGCGAATGCTCGAACGCCGCCGCGGGGCCTGACCTCTCGACGAGTGCGCGCCACCCGCCCGCGCACCTTCGGCGCCGGCCCGTACGACGGAACGCGGCGCGCCCGAGCCGGCGGCTCGGCCCCGTGCCGGACGGCGGACGCGGCGTGGATCCCGGCCAGAAAGTCCTTCAGCTTCTCGATCATGATTCCATCCTCCGAGCCTGAGCGCGTCCGCAGAAGTGGCGTAGAAGACGCTTACCGCTAAGATTTCGACATGGCTTCGAGAACCGTCTCCGTGCTCGCGTACGACGGCATGACCGCGTTCGAGGCGGGCATCGTGATCGAGGTGTTCGGCCTGGTCTGGCCCGACATCGACGAGCCCTGGTACGACCTGAAGATCTGCACCGAGGCCCCGGATCCGGTCCGTGTGATCGGTGGCGCGACGCTCTCCACGCCGTACGGGCTGGACGAGTTCGCCGCCGCGGACACCGTCGTCGTGCCGAGCATCAAGGATCCGGGCGAGACCATCTCTCCGCAGCTCATCGAGGCCCTCCAGCGCGCACACGCGCGAGGAGCCCGGATGGTTTCGATCTGCTCCGGCGCCTTCGCGCTGGCCGCCGCCGGACTGCTCGACGGTCGCCGCGCGACCACGCACTGGCGGTACGCCGGCCAGTTGAGCGAGCGCTACCCCGCGATCGATGTCGACCCCGAGCCGCTCTACACCGATGAGGGCGACGTCCTGACCAGCGCCGGCTGCGCGGCCGGTCTCGACCTCGCGCTGCACCTGGTCCGCAAGGACCTCGGCGCCGCCGTCGCGAACGCCGTCGCCCGGCGGCTGGTGATCCAGCCCTACCGGTCGGGCGGGCAGGCGCAGTACATCGAGTCCCCGATGCCGCCCGACCCGGTCGACGCCCCGGTCGCGCGCAGTCTCGGCTGGGCGCTGGAGCACCTGGCCGAGCCGATCGGCGTACCGGATCTGGCCCGCGAGGCCGGGCTGTCCCCGCGGACGTACCTGCGGCACTTCACCCGCGAGACCGGTACGACGCCCGCGAAGTGGCTGATCGCCCAGCGGATCCAGGCGGCGCTGGCGATGCTGGAAGCCGGCGACGCGCCGGTCGAGGAGATCGCCGTCGCGGCCGGGTTCGCGACGCCGGTGACGTTCCGGCACCACTTCGGCAGGACGATGCAGACGTCGCCGTCGGCGTACCGGCGGACCTTCCGCGCCCGCCGTACGGGGTGACTGCGGGGGCCTGCAAGTCGAGCTCGGAGGGTCGTGCCAGGCTGAGATCCGACGTCTCGCATGGTGGGATCACAAGACACAATATGGACCCGATTGGGTAACCTCGAACCTGCTCATCCAGAGGGACTGAGGGAAACGGCCCGTTGAAGTCCCGGCAACCCTCCCCGTGGAGGCCCCGTCCTGGGGTGCTCGCGGTGGACCGGTGCCAAATCCGTCCCACGCCGAGATCCGGCGCCCGGGGAAGATGAGGAGGAACCTCTCCATGAGCCAGACCACCGCCGCCACGCCCCACACCATCCGTGAAGGGGCCTTCGGCAACGGTACGCACCTCAGCTGCCGGGCCTGTGGCGCGAAGTCGCCGCTCGGTCCGTTCTACGCCTGTATGGAGTGCTTCGGTCCTCTCGAGGTCGGGTACGAGTTCCCGACGATCACTCGTGAGCAGATCGAGGCCGGTCCCAAGAACATCTGGCGCTACCAGCCGCTGCTGCCCGTCCCCGTCGACGTGGCCAGCTACCCGAACACCGAGCCCGGCTACACCCGGCTGATCGACGCCGGAAACCTGGCCCGCGAGCTGGGCCTGCGCAAGCTCTGGGTGAAGGACGACTCGGGCAACCCCACGCACTCCTTCAAGGACCGTGTGGTCGCGAGTGCCCTGAGCGCCACCCGTGAGCTGGGCATGAAGGTCTTCGCCTGCCCCTCCACCGGCAACCTGGCCAACGCCGTCGCCGCGGCCGCCGCCCGGGCCGGGATCCGCTCCGTCGTCTTCATCCCCAAGGACCTCGAGCGTCCCAAGATCATCACCACCGCCGTGTACGGCGGCACGCTGGTCGCCGTCGAGGGCAACTACGACGACGTGAACAAGCTCGCCTCCGAGATCGCCGGCGAGGAGGAGGGCTGGGCGTTCGTCAACGTGAACGTGCGGCCGTACTACTCCGAGGGCTCGAAGACCCTGGCCTTCGAGATCGCCGAGCAGCTCGGCTGGCGGATCCCGCAGCAGGTCGTGATCCCGGTCGCGTCCGGTTCGCAGCTGACCAAGATCGACAAGGGCTTCACCGAGCTCGGCAAGCTGGGCCTGGTCGACGCGACCGACTACAAGATCTACGGCGCCCAGGCGACCGGGTGCTCACCCGTCGCGCAGGCGTTCCGCGACGGCCACGACGTGGTCAAGCCGGTCAAGCCGGACACCATCGCGAAGTCGCTGGCGATCGGCAACCCGGCCGACGGGCCGTACGTGCTCGACGTCGCCCGGCGTACCGGTGGTGTGATCGAGGACGTCAGCGACGAAGAGGTCATCGAGGGCATCCAGCTGCTGGCCCGGACCGAGGGCATCTTCACCGAGACCGCGGGCGGGGTGACCGTCGCGACGCTGAAGAAGCTGATCGCGACCGGCCAGCTCGACCCCGAGGCCGAGACGGTGATCATCAACTCCGGCGACGGGCTGAAGACGCTCGACGCGGTGGCCGACCGGGTCGGCCCGAAGGTGACCATCCCCGCGTCGTACGACGCCTTCGTGAAGGCAGGTCTGCAGTGAGCGTCAGTGTCCGCGTCCCGACCATCCTGCGCCCCTACACCCAGGGCGCGTCCGAGGTCTCCGTCGAAGGCTCGACCCTGAGCGAGGTGCTCGAGTCGCTCGACTCGTCGTACCCGGGCATCAAGAGCCGGGTCCTGGACGACTCGGGCGAGCTGCGCCGCTTCGTCAACGTGTACGTCGACAACGACGACGTCCGCTTCTCCGAGGGCCTGCAGACGGCGATCAAGGACGGCGGGCAGGTCTCGATCATCCCGGCCGTCGCCGGCGGCTGCTGAACCTTCTTCTCCGCTGAAGCACCCCTCGATCCGAGGGGTGCTTCGGTGTTTCTAGGCCGGCGGCCGCGCCTGGAACGCCTGCTTGACGTCATCGCGGAACCCGCACGCGCGGTAGAACGCGTGCGTGGACTCACGCTTCGAGCCGGTCATCAGCATCGCCTTGTAGCACCCGGCGTCCCACGCTGCTTGCAGCGTGCCGGCCATGATCTCCTGGCCCAGTCCAGTGCCGCGGTGCTGCTCGTCCACCACCACGTTCTCGATCACGGCGTACGGTCTGCTGCCGCGGGTGAGGTTGGGGACGAGGTTCAGGTACGTCGTGGCGACGACCGCGCCGTCCCTCTCGAGCACGTACAGGCGGAACGACTCCGAGGCGATGATCGTGTCGAAGCCCGAGCGGTCGGTCAGGAGCGGCTCTTCCGGGTGCAGTTGCTGGTAGAGCCTGGCGATCGCGTCGAAGTCGTCCTCCCGCGCCTCACGAAACATGGCGGAGCTCCAGCCCGAGGATCTCGTGCGTGGATGGTTGGCCGGTGAGGACGAGTGCGGTGAGTCGGTCGGCCGGGCCCTCCTCGAACCAGACCTCTCCGCCGGGCAGCGGGAGCTTGACGTCGTACGGCGTGAGCCCGGTCAGCTCGCCGAGCCAGCGCGCGGCCTCTTGTGGGTCAGGTGTCTCGATGACGAAGGCCACCAGGTCGTGCTCGCCGCGGTCGACCAGGTGGGCGGCGTACTGCTTGACCAGCGTGACGCGCTCGGGTGTGTAGGTGATGAAGAACGGCGCCCAGGACGGGGCGTCGAGCAGGATCAGCTCCTGGAAGGACACCGGCGATCCCTCGCGGGTGAACGTGTGCAGCTGGCACGGCACGCCCTGCTCCAGCAGCCGCTCCTGCGTCGCCGTGACGTCGGTGACGTTGATCGCGAAGTTCAGCGCACCTCCACCGTCGGCGATCAGCCGGTCGACCGTCGGCTGCCAGGAGATCGTGGACACCCCGAACGGCGACGTCGCGAACTCGTCCGCGTCGACGATCGTGAGGATCTCCAGGTACCGCTCGTCCAGCCGCCACCCGGCGTTCTGGAAGCCGAGGTACGGCGGGTTCACGTGCGCCGGCAGTCCGGCGGCGGTGTAGGCCTCGGCCGCTGCGGCGACGTCCGGCACGCAGTGCAGCAGATGGTCGAACTCGGGATTCTCGCTCACACCGCGATCCTAGGAGCCGGGAGGCCGACGTGCACCACTGATCAAGCTCTGCTGACGGTGGTCGCGCAGGTCGGTTTAGGCCTGGGACGGCGGCTCGAGGTGTGGTTGATCAGTGGTGGGCGTCGGTCGACTGGCGTTGATCGGCTGGGTCGCTGAGGATGGCGGCATGCGAGCCATTGTGGTGGAGGAGTTCGGCGTGCTGCCTGAGGTGCGACAGGTTGCGGAGCCGGAGGTGACCGCCGGGGGAGTCGTGCTGAAGGTCGAGGCGACCGGGTTGTGCCGCAGCGACTGGCACGGGTGGCAGGGGCACGACTCGGACATCGTGCTGCCGCACGTGCCGGGGCACGAGGTGGCGGGGACGATCGCCGCGGTGGGGGACGGGGTGCAGGGGTGGGCGGTCGGGGATCGGGTGACGACGCCGTTCATCTGTGCTTGTGGGGAGTGCGAGCAGTGCCTGGAGGGGAACCACCAGGTCTGCCCGAACCAGCTGCAGCCTGGGTTCAACTACTGGGGCTCGTTTGCCGAGTACGTCGCTCTGCCGTTCGCCGCGGTGAACCTGGTGCGGCTGCCGGAGGGGATGTCGTTCGACACCGCGGCCGGGCTGGGGTGCCGGTTTGCGACCTCGTTCCGGGCGGTGCACCAGGTGGGGAAGGTGCAGCCGGGTGAGGACGTCGTGGTGTTCGGGTGCGGGGGTGTCGGGCTGTCGGCGGTGATGATCGCCGCCGCGCTCGGGGCGCGGGTGGTTGCCGTGGACACCAATCCTGGGGCGTTGGAGCTGGCGCGGAAGTACGGCGCTGCGGAGACGGTCGTCGCGGGGCCGCCGGCTGAGGAGGAGATCCGCGCACTGACTGGTGGTGGGGCTCGGGTGACGATGGATGCTTTGGGGTCGAACGAGATCGTGCAGCAGGCACTGCGGGTGTTGCGGCCACGGGGCCGGCATCTGCAGGTCGGGCTGCTGCCGGACGGCGTACAGCTGGATGTGTCGCGGGTGATCGGGCAGGAGCTGCAGTGGCTCGGGAGCCACGGGATGGCGGCGCACACCTACCCGGAGATGCTCGAGCTGGTGGCGTCCGGCGTACTGAAGCCTGCTGATCTGGTGACGCGGACGATCACGCTGGACGACGTACCGGCTGCTCTCGACGAGTTGTCGTCCGGTACGCCGGCGGGCGTGACGGTGATCCGGCCGTCAGGCGTCCTTGGGTAGGCGGGCGAGCAGGGTCTCGAGCATCTGGCGCGTGGTCGCGAAGTAGCTGTTCTCGTGGTTGAGCGCGCGGTGGAACGCGGCCAGCTCGGCGCTGGTGATCGTGCTCGAGAACGTGCTGATCTCGGTCAGGTCGAGGCGGCGGTTGAACAGGTGCACGGTGTCGCGCCAGCGGTGCAGCAGGCCGACGAGCTCGGCGTCGCGGTGCAGGCCGAGGGCGCCGGACACGAGCGCGAGGTCGACCGCCGAGACGACCAGGCGGGGGTAGACCTGGCGGTGGCTGGGTGGAGTCGGTGAGAAACGCTCGTCGGCGAGCAGGTTGGTGTTCTCCTGCAGCTCGTCGGCGACCGCGCGCAGCACCTCGGTACGGCGTTCGGCGGCGGCGGTGAGGCGCTCGACGAAGATGCCGGTCAGGCCGGCGATCAGGGTGAGCGAGTTGACCGCTGGTTCCCAGCGGGAGTTGTCGGGCTTGAAGAACCAGATCACACCGAGCACGAACGCGACCGCGAGCAGGCCGTAGCTGACCACCGAGACGACCGTACGGCGGGACGCCGCCCAGGCCGCGCGATTGGTTGCCTCGGGCAACGCCTTGGTGAGCTTGCGCAGACGGCCCAGGACCCGCAGCCGCGCGGTCGCGATCCGCCGCTCGGGGGTGGAGGGGCGAGGGCCGCCGCCCCCGCCTTCGCTTCGCTCGGCGCCGGCCCCGGCGCCGCCCCCGCCTTGGCTTTGCTCGGCGCCGCTCCCGCCGCTCCCGCCGCTCCCTCCGGTGGTCCCCGGCGTACCGGATGGGGCGCTCATCGCCAGATGTCGTCGGCCAGGGAGCTGGTGGTGTGGGCCGAACTGGGGGCGAGCAGCAGCATGTCGAGGCCGAACGGACTGGGTTTACGAGTCCGGCGGAAGCGGGAGCGGGCGTGCTCGACCGGGGTGAGCTCGCAGGTCGACGTGAGCTTCTTCAGCCGCTCGGTGGAGAACTTGCGCGTCGTGTAGAGCAGGATCGTGTCGCCCTTGTCGAGCGCGACGTCGGTGTGGTCGGGCAGGCCCATCACGATCTGGTCGGGGGTGTTGTTCTGCCAGACGATCTTCACCAGCAGCGCGTCGTCGTCCTCGACCTCGCCGCGGAAGTCGAGGTTGTCCAGCTCGATCCGCAGGTCGGTGTTGTACCGCAGCGCGCTGGTGACGAACTCCGCGAACGCCCGCGTCTGGTGGTACTCCTCGGCGGCCTCCTTCGCCGTCTCCGCGTTCAGCGCGTTCGTGCTGGCGACCTCGAGCAGCAGCCGGTCCTGCGGGCGCAGCACCTTGGTGATCGTCTGCAGCAGCTCGAGGTCGCTCTCGAAGTTGGCCAGCGTGTTGCCGGTCATCCCGTACAGCAGCGGTTCGTCGCCGACCAGCTTGGCCAGCATCTGCCCGAGCTGCTCGACGTTGTCGGCGATCGAGAAGTCGAGCTGGACGGGCAGCACCTGCGCCATCGGGAAGCCCGCGCCGCGGACCGGTTCGAGCGTGCCCAGCCGGAGCATCTCCGAGCTCATGTCGACCGGGACGTAGAACATGTCCGGGTTGTCGCGGTGCAGGTCGGCCACGATCGTGCGGTCCTTGACGCCGGTCCCGACGCCGAGGCTGACGAAGTGGAACCCGCCGCGGTCGACGTGCGGCCGGACCTGGCGCCAGTGCCGCTGGAACGACTCGGCACCGGCCTTCATCACCAGGTAGAACGGGTCGTTGGTCGCGTTCGCCCAGGCGATCGTCGGGCCGATACCCCAGTACGAGAAGCCGGACGTGATCTGTTTGCCGTCCCCGGTCGTCGAGTACGGGCCGCGGAGGTCGCCGGTCAGCGTGGCCAGCTTGTCGGTCTGGTCCTCGCCGACCAGCAGCAACGACCAGGAGAAGTCGTCGTCGGCCAGTGCTTTCTCGAGCTTCCTGATCACGTGCACCGGCTCGCTCACCGCGGCAACCCCTCCCAAAGGCGTGGGTCGTCAGGCTATCGGTTGCCGCCGACGCTCGCAGTCGGACCGGTGTGCTCACCCGCTTGCGTCCGAAGAACGCGTGTGCGTCCGAAGAACCCGAGGCTATAGGCCACGGTTCTTCGGACGTCTGCGGATTCTTCGGACGCTCGGGATCGGGCGGAGAGGTTTGCCGGGGTCAGACCGGGGTGACGGTGTCGGCCTCGCGGCCCTTCGGCCCGTCGACGACCTCGAACTCGACCTGCTGGCCGTCCTCGAGGGTCTTGTAGCCGTCGGAGACGATCCGGCTCCAGTGGACGAACACGTCGTCCTGTCCGTCGACCGCCAGGAACCCGTAGCCCTTGTCGGCGTTGAACCACTTCACGGTGCCGCGCACCATTGGAAACTCCCGTGACCCTCAACGGGACCCGCGTACTCGGGCCCCTCCGGTGCCCGTCAGCCGGAGTCCGGCCGTGCCGAGCGGCTCACCAGACTAGCCGAACCCCGGCCTGTACGCCGGACCGGTCCCACGCCGTACGCCGGACCGGTCCCACGCTGTACGCCGGACCGGTCCCACGCTGTATGCCGGACCGGTCCCACGCTGTATGCCGGACCGGTCCCACGCTGTACGCCGGACCGGTCCGGCGCGGGCCGTCAGCGCGCGACCGTCGCGTCCCGCGCCGTGCGCGCCAGAGCGCGCGCGGCAGCTGCCACCGCGAGGGCGCTCGCGACCAGCGCGGCGCTGCACCACAGGGGTGCTCGGTCGCCCGTCAACGTGATGCCGATGCCGCCCGCGACCGGGCCGAGGGCGGCGCCCACGTTGAGCGCGGCGGTGGCCAGGCCGCCGGCCAGGACGGGCGACTCCGCACCGGCGTACAGGGCGAGCGAGATCAGCGCCGATCCGACGGCGAACGAGAGCAGGCCCTGGACGAACACCAGCACGACAGCGGCGGCGGTCAGGTGTGCGGACCAGGCGAAGGCGCACCAGCCGACCAGGAGCGCGACTCCGGCGGCAGCCAGTACGCCGTGCGCCTGGCGGTCGGCGTACCGGCCGGCGAGCGTGACGCCCGCGAAGGAGCCCAGGCCGAAGAGCATCAGCAGCGCGGGGATCCACGAGCGCTCGAGGCCGGTGACGTCGGTGAGGATCGGGGCGAGATAGGTGAAGGTGCAGAACGTTGCCCCGTTCACCAGAGCGCCGAGCGCGAGCAGGACGACGAGCCGCGGGGTGGGCCGGAGCCGCACGACAGCGGAGGTTGCTGACGCGGACTCGCGGGGGATCGAGCGGAAGATCGCGACCAGCGCGGGCAGGCAGATCAGCGCGACGGCCCAGAACGCGGAGCGCCAGCCGAACTGCTGACCGAGCCAGGCCCCAGCCGGTACGCCGGCGATGCAGGCGAGCGTCGTACCGGCGAGCAGTACGGCGGTCGCGCGGCCCTTGGCCTCGACCAGGGTCGACGCGGTCGCCAGAGCGACCGCGAGGAACCCGGCGTTGGACAGCGCCGCGACCAGACGCGTGATCAGCAGGACGGTGAAGTCGTCAGCCAACGCACCGACGACATGGGCAAGCAGGAAGACGGTCAGCGTCGACAACAGGGTGATGCGCCGCGGCCAGCGACGGCCGAGTACGGCGATCGCGGGCGCGCCGACGACCATGCCGAGCGCGAACGCCGACGTGAGCCAGCCCGCGGTGGGGATCGAGACGGTGAGATCGGCGGCGATCTCCGGGGTGAGCCCGGAGAGCATGAATTCGGAGGTCGCCTGGGCGAACACGGCCAGGGCGAGCAGGTACAGCACAGAAGGCATCGAGGACTCCACGACCACGAGAGCGATGGACGCGGCAGAGCTGCCGCGCGAGAACACACATCGCCGACGGCCCGGGACAGGCTGAAGCTGCGAAAGGAGGATCAGCCACCGAGCGGTCGGTGGCTAGCCTCTGTCGGCCTCGGGAGTGGACACACCGCAATCCTAGAAGTGTGAGCTGCCCGGCCGCAAAGAGTTAACTACGGCGCGAGGCGGCCAGGCCCACTGCTCCGGCGACCACCAGCAGGATCGCGGAGGTCAGGCCGAGGTCGTCGGTGGGGACGACGCCCTGGTCGTTGAGCAGGTAGATGGTGGCGGCGCCGGTCACGACGGTGCCGGTGATGATGCCGGGGACGTCCGCCTTCGGTTTCCTCATCCGCGCTCCACCGTGATGCTGCCGAGCTTGAGCTGTGCGTCGATCACGAGCTTGTCCGGTCCTGCCTTGCCGTCGGTGCCGAGGTCGTTGAGCGTGATCTGCGCGTTGCGACCGCCCTCACGCTGCCCGCCCAGGCCGATCACCTCGCCGGTCCGCGCGTTCAGCGTACCGGTGACGTCGACGTCGGCCGGGACCTTCAGCACGACCTCACCGACGCCGCCGTTGATCGTCACCTGCGCGCCCGGCGCGAACGTCGCCTTGGTCAGGTCGAGGTGCACCGACCCGGCGTCGAACGAGTAGCTGGTGCTGGTCGCGGTCACCGCCTGCTCCGGCGTCGCGACCACGTTCACGTCCTTGAAGTCGCGCGGCACGCTCGGGAAGATCGTGCTGGCCGCGACGCCGAGCGCGAGCAGGATGCCGAGCGGGAGCAGCGCCATGGTCCGGCCGAGGAACCCGCCGATCAGCATCCCGGCGCCGAGCGTGGCCACCCCGATCGCGAGCATCGTCGGCGTCGACGACCCGGCGATCCAGGCGATCGCGATCGCGAGGCCGGTGAGCGCGACGACGGCGGGCTTCACGCCGCGGACGCCCTTGGCCGGTGGCTCAGCGGGCCGCGTCGCGGCCGGGGCCGAGCGGGCCGGCGGCTCGTCGACGTACAGGCCCAGGGGATCGTCCTCGGTCCACACCGGCTGGACCGATTCGACGGTGCGGTCCTGTGGTCGCCGGGTGGCCGAGGACGACGTGCCCGCCGGGGGAGGTGGCGGGCCGTTCTGGGGAGCCTGCTGGCCGACGTACTGGCTCTGCGGGTTCTGTGCGTACGGCGTGGGGTCCTGGGGGCGGCCGTGCAGGTTCAGGTTCATCTGCGACCAGTGCGAGCGGTCGCCGTTCTTCGGCTTGCGCTTGAAGAGGAACAGCACGATCAGCACGAGCACCACCAGCGGCCCGGGGATCAGCTTGCCGACGTCGAAGGACGACATCACCGCGATCGCGAGGAACACGCAGATCCCGAGCACGACCGGCCACAGCCACGGGTGGTCGGGACGGACGCGGTTCCCGAGCAGTCCCTCGACCGGCGCCCGGTCCGAGCCCTCGTCGGGCATCAGGATCCAGCCGGCGGCGTAGAACAGGATGCCCGGGCCGGCCAGCACCAGGACGGCCATCAGGACCCGGACCAGCACGGGGTCGACGTTCAGCGCGCGGCCGATCCCGCCGCAGACGCCGGCCACCATCCGGTCGCTTCTGCTCCGTCGCCAGCTCTGCACATCGTGCAGCCGACTGCGATCGAAGCCGCTCTGGTTCTGCTCCATGACATCGATAGTGTCCCGCGGCATGCCCCGGCCACATCGGGGATCCCCCTCTGCCGACCCCTGGAACTCGCCGGTCCGGCCGGTCTCCAGGCGGTCGGCTCCGGGTTGTCCCCGAGCTGACCCTGACCGCTGGGGCTCCGCGCTGAGGTGGCGGCCGGGGACAAGCCTGCTGGTGTCGGCCCTGTCCGCATGTGACGATCGTGGTGATGAGTCAGCCAGCCGCAGCCGCGCCCCCAGGCGGATCCTCCGGTGCAGGAGGCCCCGCCGGGCCACCGCACGGGCAGAACCAGTCCGCCGGGGCCGACCAGCAGGGTGCGGCCGGTGCCGCGGGCCAGCGTGCTGATCAGTACCGGCACTGGCACGGCGGGCCCGCCGGGAGTGCGGCGTACGGGCCGGCTGCCGGTACGGCGTACGGGCCGCCTGGTGCCACGCGGCTGGGGCAGCCCGGCGGTCCGGCGTACGGGCAGCCGCCGTACGGACCGCCTGGTCCTGCTCCCGAGCCCCCGCCGGTACGACGGGCCTACCGGCGCTCCGAGGGGCGCGTCGTCAGCGGCGTGGCCGGCGGGGTCGCCGACCACCTGAACGTGCCGGACATCGCGGTGCGGCTGGTGTTCATCGGGGCGACGGTCTTCGGCGGGTTCGGCGTACTGATCTATGCGGCGCTGTGGTTCCTGATGCCGCTCGCGGCACCGACCGTTCCGGCCGCGCCGGGACTGGCCGCGGCGACCCGGAAGAACATGCGGTCCGACCAGCCCCCGCCACCGCCGATCACCGAGGCGCGCACCCGGCGCCGCGAGAAGAACCGCGGCCAGATGATCGCGCTCGTGGTCGTCTCGGCCGGCGTACTGCTGCTTCTGCAGGCCGCCGGACTCGGCATCGCGGGCAAGATGTTCTGGCCGCTGGTCTTCGCCGGCACCGGTCTCGCGCTGATCTGGCGGCAGGCCGACGAGACCCAGAAGGCCGCCTGGACCAACAAGGCGCCGACGCTCGGCAACCTGCTCGGCAAGGGCGGGATGAAGTCGATCGTCCGCGTCGTCGTCGGCGTGATCCTGCTCGGGACCGCGGTCACCGTGTTCCTGGTGCAGAACGGCCGGCTCTCGCAGGTCGGCGACGTCCTGGTCGCGCTGCTGCTCGCGGTCGTCGGCCTCGGCGTCATCGCCGGCCCGTGGGTGCACCGGCTGAGCCGCGACCTGAACGCCGAGCGCGGCGAGCGGATCCGGTCGCAGGAACGCGCCGACATGGCCGCGCACCTGCACGACTCGGTCCTGCAGACGCTGGCCCTGATCCAGAAGCAGGCGGCCGATCCGAAGGCGGTGACCCGGCTGGCCCGCTCCCAGGAGCGCGAGCTGCGGGCCTGGCTGTACGACGAGGACGACCAGACCGACAAGACTCTGGCCGGCGCCGCGAAACGCGCCGCGGCCGAGGTCGAGGACTCCCACGGCGTACCGGTCGAGGTGGTCACGGTCGGCGACTGCGACCTGACCGAAGGGCTGTCGGCGATGGTGCGCGCGGCGCGGGAGTCGATGGTCAACGCGGCCAAGCACTCCGGCGCGGACAAGATCGACGTGTTCGTCGAGGTCGACGGCGACCGGGCGGAGATGTTCGTCCGGGACCGCGGCAAGGGCTTCGACGCCGACGGTGTGCCCGAGGACCGGCTCGGTCTGCGGCACAGCGTGATGGGGAGAATGGAACGGCACGGCGGCCGCGCGACGGTGCGGTCGAGCCCGGAAACAGGCACCGAAGTGCGACTGGAGATGGACAGATGAGTCAACGACGGGTGGTCGTCATCGACGACCACGACATGTTCCGGGCCGGAGTCCGTAGCGAGATCGGTACGGCGGTGGAGATCGTCGGCGAGGGCGCCGACGTGGACAGTGCCGTGAAGGCGATCGTGGCGACCGAGCCGGACGTGGTCCTGCTCGACGTCCACCTGCCCGGCGGCGGTGGCACCGAGGTGATGAAGCAGGTGCACCAGCGGCACCCGGAGATCAAGTTCCTGGCGCTGTCGGTCTCCGACGCGGCCGAGGACGTGATCGGCGTGATCCGGGCCGGCGCGCGCGGGTACGTCACCAAGAACATCAGCGGCACCGAGCTGGTCGACGCGATCGGCCGGGTGGCCGACGGCGACGCGGTCTTCTCGCCCCGCCTGGCCGGGTTCGTGCTGGACGCGTTCTCCGGCGCGATCGACATCGCGTCGGTCGACGAGGACCTCGACCGGCTCTCGCAGCGCGAGCGCGAGGTGCTCCGGCTGATCGCGCGGGGTTACGCGTACAAGGAAGTGGCCCGCGAGCTGTTCATCTCGGTCAAGACCGTCGAGACCCACGTCTCGTCGGTCCTGCGCAAGCTGCAGCTGTCCAACCGCCACGAACTCACCCGCTGGGCCACGGACCGCCGCCTGGTCTGACCTGTACGACGAGTACGCCGTACGACGGCGCCCTGGTGACCGGGTGGTGCGGCGTACCCACTCTGCCGTAGCACGTCGTACCGCCATATGGGACAGGGCTGGCGAGTTCCGGACAGGGCACACATGCGCCACCCCGGCAGGGGCGCGACGGGCTTCGGGGCTGAGATACCGTCGATGGTTATGGAGCGGAATCTCACTGCCGAACAGCTGGCGCTCTTCGAGAAGGAGTTCGCGTCGACCCCGCAGTACCGGGTGATGCAGAACGCCGTCACGGAAACGCCGGTCGCCAAGATTGCCCTGGATCGCCAGGTCGTCACCTCGATCGACCACTCGGTGTCGAACCTGCTGGACGACTGGAAGGTGACCAATCAGAAGAAGAGTGGTCGCTGCTGGTTGTTCGCGGGCCTGAACCTGCTCCGGGCCGGTGCGGCCGAGAAGCTCGGCGTGAAGGACTTCGAGTTCTCCCAGAACTACCTGCTGTTCTGGGACAAGTTCGAGCGCGCCAACTTCTTCCTGGAAGCCGCGATCGAGACCACCGAGCGCGACGTCGACGACCGGACCGTCGCGCACCTGCTGTCCGACCCGATCGGCGACGGCGGCCAGTGGAACATGTTCGTCGCCCTCGTCCGCAAGCACGGCCTGGTCCCGAAGACCGCGATGCCGGAGACCGAGAGCTCGTCGGCGACCGCCCAGCTCAACGACACGCTCCGCAAGCTGCTCCGCCAGGGCGCGCGCGACCTGCGCAAGCTCGGCGACGTCGAGGCCCAGCGCGCGCACAAACGCGAGCTGCTGACCACCATCCACCGGGTGCTGAGCATCCACCTCGGCACGCCGCCGCAGAAGTTCCTGTGGCAGTGGAAGGACAGCGACAAGGCCTTCCACCGCGACGGCTGGACCACCCCCGCCGAGTTCGCGGCGTCGTACGTGACGCTGCCGGTCGACGACTACGTCTGCATCGTGCACGACCCGCGCGCGTCCAGCCCGACCGGCAAGACCTTCACCGTCGACTACCTCGGCAACGTGATCGACGCGCCGCCGGTGGTCTACCTGAACGTCGAGATGGACCTGATGAAGCAGCTCGCCCAGGACGCGATCGTCGGCGGCGAGCCGGTCTGGTTCGGCTGCGACGTCGGCAAGCAGATGTCGGCCGACCTCGGCTTCTGGGACGCCGCGCTGTACGACTACGAGGCTGTGTACGACACGAAGTTCACGCTCGACAAGGCCGAGCGCCTGCTGCACCACGAGACGCTGATGACGCACGCGATGCTGTTCACCGGCGTCGACGTGGTCGACGGCGCGCCGCGGCGCTGGCGGGTCGAGAACAGCTGGGGCGACGAGAAGGCCGACAGCGGCTTCTGGACGATGAACGACTCGTGGTTCGGCGAGCACGTGTTCGAGATCGCCGTACGGCGATCGGCGCTGCCGGCTTCGTTGCAGGCCGCCTTCGACGAGGAGCCGATCGTGCTGCCGGCGTGGGACCCGATGGGCGCGCTCGCGGACTGAGGTTTCTACTGGCTGAGCTTTTGTACGGCGTACGAGCGTTGGCTCGGCGTGAGGCCCCGGACGGTTGTCCGGGGCCTTTTCGTCTTACTTCGTGAGGGCTTCGCGGACGAGCGTGACGCCTTCGTCGCGACGCTCCATCGTCGGCAGGTGCCCCGCCCAGTCCAGCTCGGTGAACTCCACGTTCGGCAGCTGACTCGCCAGGTGCGCGGCGCCCGTCCGGAAGAACTCGAGGTCGTGCGCCCCGACGAACAGCTTCACCGGCATGGTGAACTTCTCCGGCGTCACCTCGTACTCCTCGTTCTCCACGTCACCGGCCGCGAGCTGCAGCTCGAACGCCAGCTTCTGCATCGCGAACAGCAGTTCCCGCGCCGCGTCGTCGGCCTCCGGCCCGAGCCAGGTCCGAACGTTGACGGCCGTCGCCCCGTCGACATCCCCCTTCTCCAGCAGGGCCTCCTCCTCGTCCCACGCGGCACGGAGGTCAGCCGTCGGCTCCACCCCGTCCACCGGCGGCGCCAGCAGCACCACCCGACTGAACCGCCCCGGCGCCCGACTCACCGCCTGCAGCACCACGTTCCCGCCGTACGACGCCGCAACCACCGCCACCTGCTCGCCGACGGTCCCCTCCGCCTGGAGCACGTCGAGCAACTCCAACAGATCACCGGCATCGGAGTAACTCGCACCAACCCCCAGCGGCGTCTCGCCGTACCCCCGCAGATCGACGGTGATCACCCGATGATCCCGCCCCAGATCCTCAACCTGCGGCCCCCACATCCGCGAATCCGCCACCCCCGCATGAACCAGCAACACCGCGGGCCCATCGCCCACCACCGCATGATGAATCGTCATACGAGGAGCCTCACGTCTCGAAGCCCCCGCCGCAAATGCTTAAAGCCGGCCGGCGCCCCGGCGCTCCCGGCGTCGCCCGGTACCCCCCGGCGCTCCCGGCGTCGCCTGTAACCCTGGCGCTCCCGGCGCCCTCGGCTTCGGCCGTAACCCCCTGGCGCTCCTGGCGCCCCGGCAATCCCGGCGCCCCCGCGCCCGCGGCACCCTCGGCGCCCTCGGCGCCCTCGGCGTCGCCCGTCGCCCGGCACCCGGATGCAGATCTCCTTGCGCGAACTTCCGGCCGCCGCGACCTCGACCACCGCCGACCGAGTCGGCCGCATGGGCACCGACCTCTGCCGCCCGCCCTCAGTCCAAGTCGGTCGAGTGTGCCAACTCCTTCGCCGACTCCAGCTCCTGCAACCGAGCCGTCAGTCCAGCGTGGATCCACTCGTACGCATCGCTCCCCAACGCAATCCGCCGCGGCGCCGGCTCCACAGCGACCGACGCGATGATCGCGCCAGCGATCTTCTCCGGATCACCCGGCCCATTCGCGGTAACCCCCTCCGGCGCCTCCATCGCCGGCCGAGCCTGCCCGATCGGCGTACCGGCGTACGCCGCCATCGCCGGCGCGATGTCGAGCGACGTACCGAAGCCCGTCCGCGAGATCCCCGGCTCGACCAGCGTCACCCCGATCCCGAACGGCGCGACCTCGCCGACCAGCGCCTCGAAGAACCCTTCGACGCCCCACTTCGTCGCGTGGTAGAGGTTTCCACCCGGGAACGTCACCTGCCCACCCGCGCTCGACAGCTGCACGACCCGACCGTTGCCCTGAGCCCTCAAATGCGGCAGGACGGCACGCGTCAGCTGGATCGGCGCGACCAGGTTGGTGGCGATCTGCGCCGCGACCTGCGCGTCGGTGAACTCCTCGGCCGCCCCGAACGTGCCGTACCCGGCATTCGACACGACCACGTCGATCCGCCCGAGCTCGGCGAACGCGCGGTCGACGACGGAACGCAGCTGCGGTACGTCGGTGACGTCGAGCTCAGCGGTCCACAGCTGCTCGCCGTACTGGTTCGCGAGATCGCCGAGGCGCTCGGGCTTGCGCGCGGTGGCGGCGACGCGATCGCCGGCCGCGAGCAGCCGTTCGGTGAGCGCGCGCCCGATGCCGGACGTCGCGCCGGTGATCAGCCAGGTCCTGGTGGTCATCTGTCATCCTCCGCAAGGTCTAATCCAACTGGATGGTTTAAACCATAGGCCGCGCGACGGGAAGATTTCAACCATCCAGTTGGATTGCTATCCTGGCCCCATGCCGTACGACTCCGCCGCCACGCGCTCGCGCCTGCTCGACGCGGCGTACGACGAGTTCTCCGCCCGCGGCCTGGCCGGAGCGCGGGTCGACCGCATCGCCGCCGAGGCACGCGCGAACAAGCAGGCGATCTACGCCTACTTCGGCTCCAAGGACGGCCTGTTCGACGCGATGCTCGCCGTCCGCATGAGCAGCCTCGCCGATGCCGCCCCCTTCACCCCCGACGACCTCCCCGCGTACGCCGGCGCACTCTTCGACGCCCTCCAGGACAACCCCGACATCCTCCGCCTGACCCAGTGGGCCTGGCTCGAACGCGCCGAAGTCACCCCCGCCGAGGTCGAGTCCCACCACTCCAAAGCCCAAGCCATCGCCGCCGCCTCAGCCACCGCCCTCACCGAGACCCAGGCGATGGACATCTTCATCCTCGTCCTAAGCCTCTGCACCGCCTGGACCACCACCGCCCCCGCCCTCCAGGCCGTCGGCGACCCCAACCCCACCACCCGCCAAGCAACCCACCGAGCCGCCGTCATCGCCGCCACCGCCGCGGTCGTCGGCGCGCTGTCCGCTTGAGCCTGTGGATAACTAGGCCGTCCTCGACCGTCTCGCTTGTACCCTCAACTCGGAAAGGGCAGGGGGCGGCGGGCATGGGCGGGGAGGCCGGGCAGGTGTTCGAACTGAGCGAGCCGCCGCTGTTCGCCCGGCTGTCGGCCGCGCGCCGGATCCTGATCGCCGGCGCGGGTGGCGGGTTCGACGTGTACGCCGGTCTGCCGCTGGCCCTGGCTCTGGCCAAGCAGGGCAAGCAGATCTCCTTCGCCAACCTGTCTTTCGCGGACCTCTCGACCGTCGACGACTGGCTCGCGCCGGACGTCGCGATCGTCGGCCCGTCGACTCGCGGGCCCGCCGACTACTTCCCCGAGCGCACGTTCGCGCGCTGGCTCGCCGGGACCGAGTTGGCGCCGGTGGTCCACGCCTTTCCTCGCGTCGGCGCACGACGCTTGCGTACGGCGTACGAGGCACTGGTCGAGCACCTCGGCGTCGACACGATCGTGCTGGTCGACGGCGGCACCGACATCCTGCTGCGCGGCGACGAGTCCGGGCTCGGGACGCCGGTGGAGGACATGGCCAGCCTGAGCGCCGTCGCCGCGCTCGACGGGCTTGACCGGGTGGTTGTCTGCCTCGGATTCGGGATCGACTCGCACCACGGTGTCGACCACGCCGACGTACTGGAGAACCTCGCCGCCCTCGACCGCGACGGGCACTTCCTCGGGGCGTTCTCGATCCCGTCGGCGTCGGCCGAAGCCACGGCGTACCGGGAGGCGGTCGAGCACGCGGCCAAGGCCACGGCAGTCCGTCCGAGCATCGTCAACGGCCAGATCGCGGCGGCTCTGAGCGGGGCCTTCGGCAACGTCGGGCTCGGCGCGCGGACGGCGGGGTCGGAGCTGTTCGTCAACCCGCTGATGGCGATGTACTTCGCCGTCGACCTGCTCGGGCTCGCGCGATCCGTGGGGTACCTGGAGTTGCTCGCCGAGACCGACACCCCGGCGCAGATCGCGGCGGTGATCGAGACCTACCGGGAGGGGATCACGCTACGGCCCTCCCGGCGGATCCCGCACTAGAGCCGGATGACGGTGAAGAGTTCGGCGTAGTGGGACTCGGGGAGGCCGGATTTCGTCGCGTTGCGGGAGAGGAACTCGCGGACTCGGGCGAGGAGTTGGGTGGGGTCGCGGTGCTGGCTGTGGTGGGCCTCGATGGCCGCGAGTTTCTGGTCGATCACGTCGGTGACGTCGACGTGGTGGTTGGTTTCGGGGTGCTCCATGATCCACAGTTCGTCGATGTCCCAGGCCGGTTCGTCGAGGTCGGGGAACGCGTACGGGTTGCCGATGGCCGGGAAGAACGCGCGGACGGCGGCCTCGCCGGTGGCCATGTGGTCGGGGTGCGAGACCGGGAGCTTGGACCAGTTGCGCTCGGGTGAGGGGCTGACCAGGCGCTGCGGGCGGACCTTGCGGGTGATGCGGACGAGGTCGCGGACGAGCTCGAGGGTCGGCTCGACCTCGCCGTCGGCGTACCCGAGGAAGTGCAACTGGTCGACCCCGACCTGCGCGGCCGCGGCGGTCTGCTCGGCCCGGCGTACGGCGGGCATCTCTGCGCGGTCGCGGTCGGGCTCGAACCCGCCGGCCTGGCCGTCGGTGACCAGGCAGTAGTGCACCTCGATCCCCGCCTTCGTCCACGTCGCGACGCTCCCGGCCGCCGCGAAGTCGATGTCATCGGGGTGCGCGGCGATCACCAGCACGCGCTCGATCTCGTCGTCCGGCCGGGGGTTTGCCACAGGTACGCTCACCTCACCACCTTAGTAGAACCTTCAAGCAAGCGGCAGCGGTTTGCATTCGGTACCTGGGTACGGGTTTACCGTCGAAGCATGACTTGGGTCCCTGATGCCTGCACGCTCCCGACCGCCGAGCAGCCGCTGCGGGTCGCGGAGTTCGACCGGCTCTTCACGCGGACAGCGCTGGCTGTACGGCGTACTGCCCGCACGTCGCTCGAGCTCGACCTCACCGGCGACGCCCGGCCCGAGCTCGACGACCTGATCGCCCGCGAGACGTTCTGCTGCTCGTTCTTCACCTTCTCCGTCGCCCGGTCAGACGCGGGCGTGCTGCTCGGAATCACCGTCCCCGCCGCGCACACCGCCGTACTGGATGCCCTCGCCGATCGAGCTGATCGGCTGTCCCGATGAGCCTCCGCTCGGGCCAGCTCGCCACCGCGGCCGGCGTCAACCTCCAGACCCTCCGGTACTACGAACGCCGCGGCCTCATCCCGACGCCCGATCGCACCCTCGGCGGCCACCGCCTCTACCCCGAGCGCGCCGTCACTACCGTCCGCACGATCAAGGCCGCCCAGCGCCTCGGATTCACGCTGGACGAGATCGCCGACCTGCTCGCCAGCGCCCGTCACCTCCACCGCCCCGGCGAGGGAGCCGACCTCCAGGCCCGGACTCGCGAGAAGCTGGCCGACGTGCAATCCAAGATCGCCGACCTGACCTTGATCGCCGCGACTCTGCGGGCCGCGCTCGATGCGGGGTGCGACGACCTCGAGACCTGCGTCGCGACCCCTGGCTGCCCGCTCGTCCTGGACCGGCGCCGGTGAACGTCGTCCGCTCGATCGCGCTGTTCGTCCTGGCGGCGATCGCGGAGATCGGTGGCGCGTGGTTGATCTGGCAGGGCTGGCGCGAGCACCGGGGGCTGTGGTGGATCGCGGGCGGGGTGATCGCGCTCGGCGCGTACGGGTTCGTCGCGACGTTCCAGCCGGATCCGAACTTCGGACGCATCCTCGCGGCGTACGGCGGAGTGTTCGTTGCCGGATCGCTTGCCTGGGGCATGCTCGTCGACGGGTTCCGGCCTGACCGGTGGGACCTGCTGGGGGCCGGGATCTGTCTCGTCGGAGTGGTTATCATCATGTACGCGCCACGCAACGGGTGAACTTCGTTGCCCTCAGCACCCATAATCAAGGTGCTGAGGGCAACTATCTTGTCGTACCGGTGGTCAGCGAGCCGCGAACGTCGCCAACGGCCGCCGTTGCTGAATCACCGAGTCGACGATCCCGTACGCCTTCGCCGCCTCGGCGCGCAGTACGTGATCGCGATCGGTGTCGTGGCGCAGCTGCTCGATCGACTGGCCGGTGTGGTTCGAGAGGATCGTCTCGACCTCCGCCCGAACACGCACCACCTCGTCCGCCTGCAGGATCAGATCCGGGATCGTCCCCTGCCCGCGCGCCGCCGGCTGGTGCAGTACGACGCGCGCATGCGGCACGACCGCGCGCTGACCCGGCTCACCCGCCGCGAGCAGAACAGCCCCGGCGGCGATCGCCTGGCCGATGCAAAACGTGGAGATCGGCGAACTGATGTACTGCATCGTGTCGTAGATCGCGAGCATCGCGGTCATGTCGCCGCCCTCGCAGTTGATGTACAGGTTGATCGGCTGCTCCGGCTTGTCCGCCTCCAGGTGCAGCAGCTGCGCGATCATCGCGTTCGCGACCCCGGCGTCGATCCCGGTGCCGAGGTAGATGATGCGCTCCGACAGCAGGTGCGAGTAGACGTCCATGATCCGCTCGCCGCGTGCGCTCTGCGTGATCACGTTGGGAATCGTGTAGCTGCTCACTTCGCCGCCTCCGTCCGCAGCGGCATGACCTGGTCGAACGACTCCACCAGGTGATCGATGAAGCCGAACTCCATCGCCTCGCGCGCCGTGTACCAGTGGTCGTGCAGCGAGTCCTCGTACACGGTCTCCACCGGCTGCCCGGTGTCGTCCGCGATCAGCCCGAGCACGGTGTCGCGGATGTGCCGCAGGTCGTTGGCCTGGATCTCGATCTCCACCGCCGACCCACCGATCCCCGCCGACCCCTGGTGCATCAGCACCCGTGCGTGCGGCAGCGCGTACCGCTTGCCCTTGGTCCCCGCCGACAGCAGGAACTGCCCCGCACTGCAGGCCAGCCCGAGCGCCACCGTCGCCACGTCGCACGGCACCAGCCGCATCACGTCCCGAATCGCCAGCATCGACGGCACCGACCCACCCAGCGAGTGGATCCACAGCGCGATGTCGGTCTCCGGATCCTCCGCCGCCAACGTCAGCAACTGCGTCGCGATCAGAGTCCCGTTGTCGTCGTTCAGCACACCGTCCAGTACGACGACCCGCCGCCGCAACAGTTGCAACCGAGCCTGCTCCCCGAAGAGCGGCGCCTTGTTCTCATCAGCCATGCACCCACCATGACCGCGCCGGTACGCCGTACCCCACCTTTTCTGCTGCAAGCAACTCTGCTCTCAGCCAACACCGGCCGCTGGCAGACTCTCTGCCGGCGTCGAGTCCTGGGCGAGCGGCTTCTGGGCGTCCCGGAGGGGCTCGTCGGGTGAGCTGACGGACCGCCGTACAGAGACTGTCGGAAGGTGCGCCTACCCTGGTGGGCGATGACGACGCTTTTTTCTCCTGATGAGCTTCCGGTGCCGCTCGAGGCGCCCAGGAAGGGTAAAGCCGACCCTGAGGAGCTGCTGGAGGGGTTGAATCCTCAGCAGCGGGCCGCGGTGGTGCACGCGGGGAAGCCGCTGCTGGTGGTGGCGGGCGCGGGGTCGGGGAAGACGCGGGTGCTGACGCGCCGGATCGCGTACCTGCTGGCGGCGCGGGACGCGCACCCGGGGGCGATCCTGGCGATCACGTTCACCAACAAGGCGGCCGCTGAGATGCGGGAGCGCGTGGTGGACCTGGTGGGTCCGCGGGCGAAGCTGATGTGGGTGTCGACCTTCCACAGCTCGTGCGTGCGGATCCTGCGCAGGGACATCAAGCGGTTCGGGATCAGCTCGACGTTCTCGATCTACGACGCCACCGACTCGCGCCGGCTGATGACGCTGGTCTGCCGCGAGCTCGACCTGGACGTCAAGCAGTACAACCCGCGCGCCGTGCTGAACTGGATCTCCGCCCAGAAGAATGAGCTGGTCGACCACGAGTCGGCCGCCTCGAAGACCGAGAACCACCTCGAGGAGAAGTACGCCGAGTGCTACCGCATCTACCAGGAGCGGCTCGCGCAGGCCAACGCGCTGGACTTCGACGACCTGCTGATGACGACGGTCAACCTGCTGCAGGCCTTCCCCGAGGTCCGGGAGTACTACCGGCGCCGGTTCCGTCACGTGCTCGTCGACGAGTACCAGGACACCAACCACGCGCAGTACACGCTGATCCGCGAGCTCTGCGGCGAGGACGAGCCGGACCGCAACGGTCCGAGCGCGCCGCCGGCCGAGCTGATGGTGGTCGGTGACTCCGACCAGTCGATCTACGCCTTCCGCGGCGCCACGATCCGCAACATCCTCGCCTTCGAGGAGGACTTCGCCGGCGCCGAGACGATCCTGCTGGAGCAGAACTACCGCTCCACCCAGACCATCCTGACCGCGGCGAACTCGGTGATCAGCCGCAACGAGGGCCGGATGGCGAAGAACCTGTGGTCCGACCAGGGCCAGGGTGAGCAGATCGCGGTGTACGTCGCCGACAACGAGCACGACGAGGCGCAGTTCGTCGCCGACGAGATCGACCGGCTCGCCGACACCGACAAGGTCAAGCCGTACGACGTCGCGGTGTTCTACCGGACCAACGCGCAGTCGCGGGTGTTCGAGGAAGTGTTCATCCGCACCGGACACCCGTACAAGGTGGTCGGCGGCGTCCGGTTCTACGAGCGCAAGGAGGTCCGCGACGCGCTCGCGTACCTGCGCGTGCTGGTCAACCCCGAGGACACCGTCTCGCTGCGCCGGATCATGAACGTGCCCAAGCGCGGCATCGGCGACCGGGCCGAGGCGGCGATCGAGGCGCTGGCGGCGCGGGACCGGATCTCGTTCGCGCAGGCGATGCGCCGGGCGCAGGACGCGCCGGCGATGGCGTCGCGGTCGGTCAACGCCGTCCAGGCGTTCGTCGACATCCTCGACGAGCTGACCGCGATGGTCGACTCCGGTGCCCCGCCGGACGACATCCTGGACGTCGCGCTGCACCGCTCCGGGTACTACGAGGAGCTGCAGAAGTCGCCGGACCCGCAGGACGAGACCCGCGTGGAGAACCTCGACGAGTTCATCTCGGTCGCCCGGGAGTTCGTCGAGGAGCGTACGGCGGCCGCCGAGCCGTCGGACCTGCAGGCGTTCCTGGAGCGGGTCGCGCTGGTCGCGGACGCCGACCAGATTCCCGACGCCGCCGACGACGGTGGAGTGGTCACGCTGATGACGCTGCACACCGCCAAGGGCCTGGAGTTCCCGGTCGTGTTCCTGACCGGGATGGAGGACGGCATCTTCCCGCACTCCCGGTCGCTGAACGACCTGAAGGAGCTCGAGGAAGAGCGACGTCTCGCGTACGTCGGCATCACGCGCGCCCGGCAGCGGCTGGCGATCTCCCGTGCCGCCGTGCGATCGGCGTACGGCGCACCGCAGCACAACCCGCCGTCGCGTTTCCTGGAGGAGATCCCGCCGGAGCTGCTCGACTGGCGGCGCGACGAGTCCGCGATCACGCGCTGGTCGGGCACCGGGACGTCGGGGTCGCGCGGCGGCGGGATCCCGAGCCGGTACGAGCCGGCCCGCCGTACGTCGTCGTCGGACAAGCCGGTCATCAACCTGAACCCGGGCGACCGCGTGGTCCACGACAGCTTCGGCATGGGCACGGTCGTCGTCGTCCGCGGCGAGGGGCAGCAGGCCCAGGCGGACATCGACTTCGGCTCCGAGGGCGTCAAGCGGCTGCTGCTGAGGTACGCGCCGGTGGAGAAGATCTAAGCCCCAGCGTCGTCCTGACGCCGGGAAGCTCGCAGCGACCCCGCGTGCGCCTTGGTGTCCGGAGCGTTCTTGGTCTTCAGCAGGCTGGCCACCACGACCACGACCAGCACGACGACGATGACGCCGAGGCTGACCGACGTCGGCACCTCCGGCACCCGCGTGTCGATGTCGACGTGGGCCCAGTGCAGGATCAGCTTCACGCCGATGAACGCCAGGATCACCGCGAGCCCGGCCGACAGGTACACCAGCCGGTCCAGCAAGCCCTTGACCAGGAAGAACAGCGCGCGCAGCCCGAGCAGCGCGAACGCGTTCGCCGCGAAGACGATGAACGGCTCGTCGGTCACCCCGAACACCGCCGGGATCGAGTCCAGCGCGAACAGCAGGTCGACCCCACCGATTGCCACCAGTACGACGAACAGCGGCGTCACCATCCGGCGGCCGTCCAACCGGGTCACCAGCTTGCCGTCGACGTAGTCGTCGGTGATCGGCAGCACCCGCCGCGCCGTGCGGACGACGACGTTGTTCTCGACGTCGGGGTCCTCGTTGCGGTGCCGGAACAGCTGGACCGCGGTGAACAGCAGCAGCAGCCCGAACAGCAGGAACATGAAGGAGAACAGCGACAGCAGCGTCGCGCCGACCGCGATGAAGATCGCCCGCATCACCAGCGCGAGCACGATGCCGAAGGTCAGCACCTTGTGCTGGTGCTTCTCCGGCACGGCGAACGTCGTCATGATGATCACGAAGACGAAGAGGTTGTCGACCGACAGGCTCTTCTCGACGATGTAGCCGGCGAAGTACTCCGTACCGGCCGCTCCGCCGTACTGGCCGGCGAACCAGATACCGAAGCCGACGGCGACCAGGACGTAGAACACCGACCAGGCGGTCGCCTCCCCGAACCCGACGCGGTGCGGCCGGAGCGAGGCCAGCACCAGGTCCACGGCCAGCAGCACCACGATCAGGCCGATCGTCACGGCCCAGGTCAACCCACTGATGTCGAGCAAGGGATCCTCCCGGTCGAACGCCGAATCTCTGCTGATCCGGCCGGAACGGACACGTCGCGCCGGGAGCCTGTTCGTTGCCCACCGCCACGACCGTGCCAGTGTCCCAGATCGCGCAAGTCGACCGATGAAACGCCGTACCAGTCGCTGGTACGGCGTTTTAGTGAGGCGGTCAGCGGCGGGATTCCAGCTCGGTGGTCAGCCAGCGGGCGAAGGCTTGTGGATCTTTGAGGGTGTTGCCGGTGATGCGGAGTTCGGTGTCGCCGGCGTGGGGGCGGACGAGGACCTTCTGGTCGGTGCCGGTGATGTCGGCGATGTCGGGCCAGGCGAGGTGGTGGCGGCCGATGGTGACGCCTCGGGCGTCGACGGTCAGCGTCCAGGCGCCGGTGAGGAGGTAGCTCAGGAAGCCCACCACGACGACCAAGGCGACGATGGCGAAGGCTGCGCGGAAGTACGCGAGGGGGCCCCAGGGCTCGTCGCCGGTGAGCTGGTCGAGGGTGCTGATGCCGTTGGTCAGCAGGAGACCGGTGTAGACGATGAGCTGCAGGACGTGAAAGCGGTTGGGGGCGCGAAGGACCAGTCGGCCGTCTGATCGGAGAGTGGTTGTCCACTGCGCGGGGCCGTCGGACGGCATCGGCATGACCTCCTCAGGGATGGGGAGGGTGATCGTCCCACGGCGGTTCGCCCTAGTGGTGGGTTTCGAGCTCGGTGGCCAGCCAGAGGGCGAAGGCCGACGGGTCGCGGACGGTGTTGTTGGTGATGCGGAGCTCCTCGCCGCCCGGCGCGGGGGACAGGATGACCTGTTCCTTCGCGGCGGTGATCCGGGAGATGCCCGACCACGCCAGGTGCTGGGTGCCCAGGGTGACGCCGGTCGAGTCGACGACGACGGTCCAGCGGCGGGTGCGCAGGTTGTTGAGGATCATCAGCAGCGCGATGGCGGCGCCGGCCGCGAGGATCGTACGGAGGTAGGCGAAGAGGTCCCAGGAGTCCCCGCTCGAGACGTGGCCGATCGTGCGGGTGCCGTTGACGAGGAGGATCCCGCCGGAGACGACGAGGCTGAGGACGAGGCGCGTGCACTCGGGGCCGACCGCGACGCGGCCGTCCTCACGCAGGGTGGTCGTCCAGTGGGTGGGACCGGCTGACGGCATCGGCGACCTTCCTCGGCGCTGAGAGACGGCGATCTTCCCACGAAGACCGCAACGAATGAGACGTTCGCGTTGCGCGGTGAGCCTGCCGTGGGTCACTCTGGGGCTTCGGCCCTCCCCGGACGACAGGTCCTCCCATGCCCAAGGCAGCTGACAGCTCCAACCGCCGGATCATCCTGGCGGGAGCCAACCCTGGGCTGCGGCTGTTCGACGAGAAGGGCAAGGTGACGGCGTACGCGTCGATCTGGATGGTCGACTGGTCGGTGCGCGGATCCGGTACGGCGGTGGTGCTGTGGTTCGACGGGATCGTCCGAGTGGTCTCGGAGGACGTCGACCTCGCCGCGTGGCTGGAGCGGTACTTCGTCCGCTCGTTCCTCGAGGTCCAGGGCCTGCCCTGGCACGAACCGGCGGTCGAACGCGACCTCGTCCAGGTCTCCATGAACCTCGCCGACGGCCTCAGCGCGAAGGCCGCCGACATCCAGATCGAGATGGGCGGCGTGTTGGACCGGCGCCTGTTCGCGACCGACACGTTCCAGCTCGCCGAAGGCATGCACAGCCTGAGCCTGGTGATCGCCCCCGTCCGCTCCGCCACGGTCTCCATCGGCGGCGCCTCCGTCCCCGGCTTCGTCCAGGTCGACGGCTCCCACGACCGCCCGGGTTCGTCCGCCTTCCTCACCACCGCCGAGGTCTGGCGCCGCTAGTACGCCGGGCAACCGCTCGTACGACGGCCGACGGGTCTGCTGGTGCGACGCCCCAGCGCGTCCGCTCGCGGCCGGTCGTGCATCAACCTCGTCAGCTCGCGCTTGCCCACCAGGTGTCCATCCGCGGCTGGGTCTTGGCCTCAGCACCCTGCTCGACCACTCGGGCTGTGTGCAGCAGGTACGCCGCGATGCCCGCGGCGCCCTGCATCCAGCCGACGGCGGGCGGGAGGAGCGGATCCTCATTGCGGTGTTCGGTGAAGCGCCAGTACGTGCCGCCCTCGTGCAGGGCGTGCTCGACGAGAGTGTCGGCCAGCAGGATCGCGAAGGTCAGGTCCTCCTCTGAACCCGTGCGGTGCCAGGCGTCCAGGAGGATGTCGCCGACGCCGGCGGTACCGCAGCAGCGGCCGTCGTTGTCCCAGAAGCCGGGGTGGAGTCGTGCCGGCAGCCCCGACGTACGGACGCTGTACAGGCAGCGCTCACGCCAGTCCGCAGGCGCCGCGCCCGCGACCGACTCGACCCCCGCGGCGTCCAGCGCGGCGAAGGCCAGCGACGTCCCCGAAGCCCCGTGGCACCACGTGTAGGTGAACTCGTCCTCGTCGTTGACGTCCGTCGGGATGTACCGCTGTACGACGAACCCGCGCCCGTCCGTCACTCCCAACGACACCAACTGCTCGCCCACCCGCGCCGCCGCGGCAATCAGCTCGGGCCGGCCCAGTGAAAGCCCCGCGGAGGCCAACGCCGCCGAGACCCCGGCCAGTCCGTGCGACAGATTCGGCATCACCGCACCCGCGTCGGCCCGGAACCGCCGGGGCATGAACGGCCAACCGACATCCGCTGTCTCAGTCTCGGCCTCGGTCAGCAGGATCTCCGCCGCCCGATCGGCAAACTCACGCCCGCCGTCCACACCGTGCCGGGCGGCCCACACGCCGCCGAGCAGCACTCCCGCCGTACCAAGTGTCATGTCGTGGATCCGAGCACCCGGCAGGAAACGCGGCGGGACCATCACCGTCTGCGGCCAGCCGTCGTGCTCCGCGAGCTCGTGCGATCGCGCGACAGCAGCCCGTACGCCGTCCAGCCGGTCGAGCGCGATCAACGCGCCAATCGTGCTGACCAGCCCGTCGAAGAACGTGACGTCGGAGCAGCTCGGGATCCCGCGGATCAGCCGCTCGGCGATCCCGTCGGCCAGTTCGCTCTCCACCGACGTCAACGGCCGGCTCAGCCGGATCTCCGCCAGCGTGTGGGCCAGCCCTGCGATCCCGCTGTACATCCCGTCCCGGTCGTCCGGGATCTCCGGCTGGTCGCCGGACAACCCGGAGAAACCGGGCGAGCCGGACGAACCCGTCACACTCGTCGGAATCCAAGGCCCGTCGTCGCCCCACCGCACCTGCGCCAGCGTCCACTGCCAGGCGGCCTCGGCCGTCTCCCGGTACGTCGCGCCAGCGCTGCTCACCGGCACATCGTGCCAGCCCATCTGCCCGCCCACTACGCCGCCCGTCCACCGAATTGGTCGCCGGGTGCCGGGCTGGGCCGGCGGCGATGCGGCCGGGAACGTCGTGCGGCTTGAGGTCGCGACGGCCGGAGAAGTGCACAGGAGCAGTAGCCGACGGAGGTGGCGGGGGCGGGGCTTGGCGCTCCGGGGCGGTGTGTCCTCGCTTAGGTCTGCGAGGCGGTTGGTAGCTGGAGTCTCGGCTGAGGCTGCGAGCGGTCGGTCGCTGGAGTCTCGGCTAGGTCAGTGGCGCGAGCGGTCGGTCGCTGGAGTCTCGGCTAGGTCAGTGGCGCGGGTGGTCGGCCGAGTGCGTTGCGGAGGCGGATGCCGCTGAACTCCAGGCTGCTGGCGGTCACCGCGTCCCAGAAGGCGTGCAGGTTTGGTAGGACGCGGAGTTGGATGCCGGCCTCGGCGTGGAGGGTGAAGAGGTTGCCGACGCGTGCGGGTGGGCCGAGAGGCGTGACCTCGGTGGTGGCGACGACTGCGGCGTCGTGTTCGACGAAGGAAGCGGCGGGCAGCCGGTAGGCGTACAGCTCGACGGTGCGTAGCGCTTCCAGCCAGCCGTACTCGATCGCGTGGACGCGGGGAGCGGAGCCGGGGCCGATGATGTGGGCGAGGTCTTCGGGGGTGGTGCCGGGGCCCGCCCACGCCATCGCGCGGGGGCACTGCCGGGGGAACCAGTAGTCGGGGGCACGGTCGTGCCCGACGGCCCAGACGTACGGCGCCTGCTGCTGAGCGGTGGCGGCGACGTGCGGGCGGAAGACCTTGATCGTGGGGTCTTCGGAGAAGTGCAGGACCTCACCAGCCGCCGGACGCATGCCGAGCAGCTTAGGAGGTACGGCGGCCCGTCGGCGAACCGATTCCGGGCCGGGCGCGCTGGTCGATCAGAGGCACCAGCGCGGGGCTGCGTCAGGCCGGAGCGGATGACGCGGGGGCGGGGCCGGGCAAGCCGGGGTCGAGCGAGCCCAGGGCAACGAGTAGGTGGATCAGGGGTTGAGCCCGCAGACCTCGCGCAGCCACGGCATCGGGTTGATCGCGGAGCCACCGTTGGGGTGGACCTCGAAGTGCAGGTGCGGGCCGGTGGTGTTGCCGGTGACGCCGACCGCGCCGACCTGGTCGCCGGCGTACACGATCTCGCCGACCTCGACGCTGAACTTCGACATGTGGTTGTACCAGGTGACGGTGCCGTCCTCGTGCTCGACCTGGACCTGGCGGCCGTAGGCGCCGGCCCAGTCGGCGTGGACGACCTTGCCCTTCATCACCGAGCGGATCGGGGTGCCGATCGCGGCGGCGAAGTCGGTGCCGGTGTGGTTCGCGGCCCAGCGGCTGCCGCCCTGACCGAAGGTGGCGGTGATGTGGTAGCCGGAGATCATCATCTCGCAGCGGGTGGCCGACTCGCGGGCCTTCTCGGCGGCGGCGGCCGCGGCGACCTTGGCGGCGGCGAGGGAGGAGGCGCGCTTGGCGGTCAGCGCGCGGGTGGCGTCGAGCTTGGCAGCGCGGGCCTTGGACAGCCGGTCCGCGGCGGCCTGCTTCTTGGTGGCGTCGGTGCTGGTGAGCTCGACCCGGGAGGAGTCACGGGTGGCCAGCTGACGGCGCTCGATCCGGGCCGTGGTGACCTCGGAAAGGCTGGTGCCGCCCGACAGAGCGGCGATGTTGACCGCGGAGTTCGCCTGCGTCGGCGACGCCAGGGAGCTGTGGCTGAAGCCGACAGCGCCTGCCGCCGCAGCGAGCGCTGCGGTGAGACCAACGATCTGGGTACTGCTGGGGGTGTTACGCCGGGCAACACGATGTTTGGCGTGACGTGATGCGCCGGTCTTGCGCGCAGCACTGTTGCCTGGCGTGACGCGGTTTCCCGCGGCACGGTGCTGGGACACAACGTGGCCTTTCGGTCACAGGGGAGGGGCACTGTCCGCTCGCCTGGAGATTTATTCCCCCTGGCGGGCTCAAGCACCATAACGGACGGGTCACGAGGCGACAAACCCTGCCACCCCCTTTTCCGCCCCTCCTTCACGAAACTTTTGCATGAGCCGCTGCACGTGCATCCGCTCACCCGCCTGACAACCTGCTAGGTCAACCAGTTTCGGGCCGAGATCCTGACAAAGATCCGGCAAGTTTTGTTTTCAGGACTCAGGCAACCTGTTCGTCCAGATGAGCCAGTACGCCGGAGATCTGGTGCACCACGTCCCCGTGGAACGGCAGCGACAGGTGTCCGACCCCACGGATCCGCACGTTCCGCGCGATCAGGTCCGGATGCGCGATCCGCGCCCGCCGCTGCGGGACGATCAGCTGATCGACGTCGCTGTAGAACGCGACGAACCTGGTCCGGCAGTCCGGAGCGGGCTCGGCGAGCTCGTCCATCAGGTCGCTCTCCGGCCGTAGCTGCTTCACCAACGGCCAGGGCAGCAGGCGGGCGGCGACCGTGCCCTGGTGCGGCGTCCCGAGCGTGACGCACGTGTGGACGCGCTCGTCCCCGCCGAGGCGCTGCACGTAGTACCGGGCGATCAGCCCGCCCAGGCTGTGGCCGACGATGTGGATCTGGTCGGACCCGTACTCCTCGCACAGCGCCTCGACCTCGGCAGCCATCCGCTCGGCGGTCGAGCGGACGTCCAGCGTGAGCGGCGAGTAGGAGAACGTGTGGATCCGGCTGAACCCGCGGCGCAGCAGCTGCCGGCGCATCAGCGCGAAGACGGTGTGGTTGTCGACGATCCCGTGCGCCAGCAGGATCGGCGTCCCGGCAGCCTGTACGTCGCCGACCAGCAGGCTGCGCTGGGCCGGGGTGAGACCGTCCAGGCTGAGCCGGTCCGTTCGCCTGCCCGCACCGCCGACCAGGCCGAGCGGGTACATGGCCAGGTGAGTGGTCAGCCAGCCGATCTCGACGGCCGCACCTTGGAGTACGCGGGGCGACAGCGCCGAGCGCGCGCCGTACCGGAGTCCGTCGAGTGCTTCCCGCAGACCGCTGCGCGCACCCGGAGCATCAGGCTGCTCGACCGCCTCAGCACTCATCGGCGACTCCTCACTCCCATCAGACCCCCCGCACTACTGGTCTGACTTCTCTTTCACGGTAACCGGTTCCCAGAGCGCGTGGCGGGGAACACACGCCTTCGTGTCTTATCCGTGAGGTGCCGCTCGGATAACCTGCGAAACTGGACGCAACGCCGCGCTCCAGTACTGAAAGGCCGATCCATGCCTGCCACCAGCACCCTGCGCATCGTCGTCGCCAAGCCGGGCCTGGACGGGCACGACCGAGGCGCGAAGATCGTCGCCCGGGCGCTGCGCGACGCCGGGATGGAGGTCATCTACACCGGCCTGCACCAGACCCCGGAGCAGATCGTCGAGACCGCGATCGCGGAGGATGCCGACGCGATCGGCCTGTCGGTGCTGTCCGGCGCGCACATGACGCTGTTCAAGAAGGTGCGCGAGCTGCTGGCCGCCCGGGACGCCGACGACATCGTCGTGTTCGGCGGCGGGATCATTCCCGAGGCCGACCTGGCCCCGCTGGCCGAGCTCGGCGTCCGCCGGATCTTCACCCCGGGCGCCCCGACCCACGAGATCGTCGACTGGGTCCGGACCAACGTCGGCGACGCGTCGGCGACCACCGCCTGATCACTGTCCGTAGCCGCCCTGAACAACCCTGTGCGCCACCCGGTGAGTTACTAATCGGTAATACCGAATCGTTAAGAAAGACCTGGTTGTGCGGGCTGTCGAATCGCGGTCGCATACAGGCATGCGTTTGTCCGTGCAGGCGACGGTCGGTCAGGTGTGTGGCTCAGGACACATCGCCCCCGATCTCGGTTACTGTCCGGACAGGGCGGATCGCAGCGTGGTGGGGGACTGTGGACGACCTGCGCAGGACCAAGTGAGTCCCATCGGGAAAGGGCAGGTACACGATGAGGTTTGAACGATCACACGCACGCCGGGCGGTCGCTCTGGCCATGACCGGCAGCCTTGTGCTGCTGGCCTCCGCGTGCGGCGGTGACGACGGGGACAGCGGTGACGGCGGCTCGGCCGGGGGAGCGCTCGAAGGGCGCGGTCCGATCACGTTTGCCACCGGCAAGGACACGTCGGGAAACCTGGTGAACCAGGTCGCGGCCTGGAACTCCCAGCACCCGGACGAGAAGGTCGAGATCAAGGAACTGCCGGAGTCCGCGGACACCCAGCGCCAGCAGATGGTGCAGAACGCGCAGGCGAAGTCCGACGCGTTCTCCGTGCTGAACCTGGACGTGGTGTGGACCGCCGAGTTCGCGGCCAACCGCTGGATCGCCGAGCTGCCCGAGGATCAGTTCCCCGATCTGGGCAAGTTGCTGCCGTCGACCGTTGACACCGGCAAGTACCGCGACAAGCTGTACGCCGTACCGGTGACGTCGGACGGTGGGCTGCTGTACTACCGCAACGACTGGCTGCAGAAGGCCGGCATCACGACGGCGCCGAAGACGTGGGACGAGATGCAGGCGGCCTGCACGAAGGTCCTCGCGCTGCCGGACGCCAAGGGCGCCAGCTGCTACGCAGGTCAGTTCGAGAAGTACGAAGGCCTGACGGTGAACTTCTCCGAGGCGGTCAACTCCGCGGGCGGTGTCGTCGTCGGCGAGGACGGTAAGCCGAACGTCGACACGCCGGAGGCGCTGGCCGGTCTCGAGCAGCTGGTGAACGGCTTCAAGGACAAGGAGTTCCCCGCCGCCGCGATCACCTACAAGGAAGAGGAGAGCCGGCGCGCGTTCCAGGAGGGCAAGCTCGTCTTCCTGCGCAACTGGCCGTACGTGTACGCGCTGGCGGGTAAGACCGACGGCTCGTCGAAGGTCGCCGGCAAGTTCCAGGTCGCTCCGCTGCCGGGCAAGGCTGGACCGGGCGTCTCGACGCTGGGTGGCCACAACTACGGCATCTCCGAGTTCACCAAGAACAAGGCGACGGCGGCCGACTTCATCAAGTTCATGTCCAGCGAGGAGCGCCAGAAGGCGAACGTCGAGAAGACCTCGCAGGCCCCGACCTGGGCGTCGCTGTACGACGACCCGGCGCTGAACAAGCAGTTCCCGTACCTGGCGCCGCTGAAGGCGTCCATCGAGTCCGCGAAGTCGCGGCCGAAGGTGATCAAGTACGGCGACGTGACGACCGCGATCCAGGAGGCGGCCTACGGCGCGATGACGAACAAGACGCCGCCCAAGGATGCGCTCACCGACCTGCAGACCAAGTTGAGCTCGCTCATCACTCAATGATCGAATTGGCGGGGCCGGTGCGTGGCGGGACTTTCCACGCACCGGCCCCGGCCTGTCCCTGCCTGCGATTCCAGGCAGACAGAAGGAGGCTGAGATGAGTGCATCCGCCCTGCCGGGCAAGACCAAGGTCAAACGGCAGACAACATTCGACGAAGGCACCGGCAAGTTGGCCGCTCTGCTGCTGTCACCCACCCTGCTCGTGCTCGCCCTGGTGGTCGTCTACCCGATCATCTCCGCCCTGCGGGAGTCGCTGTACACCAGCGGCCAGCAGGTCGACGCCGACGGTTTCGTCGTCGAGGGGTCGCAGTTCGTCGGGCTGGACAACTACACCGCGATCTTCTCCGGCGAGACCGGGGACCGGTTCTGGAACGCCTTCTACAACACCACGTTCTTCACGGTCACCTGTGTCCTGCTCGAGACGGTGCTCGGCATTGCGATGGCACTGGTGATGCACAAGGCATTCAAGGGCCGGGCCATCGTGCGGGCCAGCATCCTGGTCCCGTGGGCGATCCCGACCGTGGTGTCGGCGCTGCTGTGGAAGTGGATCTTCCAGGCCGACGGCGCCGCCAACGCGCTGCTGGGTCAGCAGATCCTGTGGTCCACCGAGGGCTGGCAGTCGGTGCTGTCGGTGATCGTGGCCGACACCTGGAAGACCGCGCCGTTCATCGGACTCCTGGTGCTCGCGGGCCTGCAGACCATTCCCGAAGAGGTGTACGAAGCGGCCAAGGTCGACGGCGCCAGTCCGTGGCAGGCGTTCCTGCGGATCACGCTGCCGCTGGTGAAGCCGGCTCTGCTGGTTGCTGTCCTGTTCCGCATCCTCGACACGCTGCGCATCTTCGACCTGCCGTTCGTGCTGGTCGGTGCGAACAAGACCTCGGTCGAGACGTTGTCGATGCTGGCCTACGACGAAGCTTCGAGAACCCGGTACGGACCAGCCTCGGCGTACGCCACGATCCTGTTCCTGTACGTCGCGGTGGTCGCCTACGCCTTCGTCAAGCTGCTCGGGGCCGACGTGCTCGGTGACCGGGTGCAGAAGAAGGCCGGCGGCAAGAACGGTAAGAACGGCAAGAAGAAGAGCAAGGACCAGGCGCCCGAGGGCGCCACGATCACCGCGATGGCCGGATCGGCCAGCGGAGGAGGTGGTGTCGGATGAGCACCGACATCAAGGCGGCCGAGGCGAGCCCTATCCGCAAGTACCTGCCGTTGCTCGGCGTCGCAGTCATCGTGCTGTACTGCCTGGCGCCGTTCTACTGGATGGTCGTGTCGGCGTTCCGACGGCCGCTGGACCAGTTCGACAACTCGCTGATTCCAGCACCGTTCTCACTGGACAACCTGCGGGCTGTCTTCGGTGAGGGCGTCGGCTTCGGCCGCGCCCTGCTGAACAGCCTGATCGTGGCCGGCGTGACGACGATCCTGACCCTGATCGTCGGGCTGATCGCGGCGTACACGCTGGCCCGGCTGGAGTTCCGGTTCAAGAACGTGGTGCTGGCGATCATCATCACCACGTCGATGTTCCCGGGCATCTCGCTGGTGATCCCGCTGCTGAAGCTGTTCATCGACATCAAGTGGATCAACACCTACCAGGCGATGATCGTGCCCAGCCTGTCGTTCGCGCTGCCGCTGGCGGTGTGGACGCTGACCACGTTCTTCCGGCAGATGCCGCGGGAGCTGGAGCAGGCGGCGATGGTCGACGGCTGTACGCCGGCGCAGGCGTTCTACAAGGTCATCCTGCCGCTGGCCGCACCGGGCGTGTTCACCACGGCGATCATCACGTTCATCGCGGCCTGGAACGAGTTCCTGATCGCGCTGAGCATGGTGAACAAGTCGTCGATCCAGACCGCGAACGTGGCGATCTCGAAGTTCCAGGGGATCTCCGGCTTCGACCAGCCGTTCGGCACCCAGATGGCGGCCGGGGTCGTGGTGACGATTCCGCTCGTGATCGCGGTGCTGCTGTTCCAGCGGCGAATCGTGGCGGGTCTGACTGCCGGTGGCGTGAAGTAGGGGTTGGGGCCGCGAACGGCGCGGCCGGTAGCAGCCACTGAGTCAAGGGGTCGGAACCGTCAGGTTCCGGCCCCTTGGGCATGCCCCGCCTGATTCGGCGCGTGTCCCCACAACGGTAGAAGCTCTTCTGTTCGGGTTGCAGGTAGTTGCAGTACTTGTCCATTGCGCCTGGCCGGGCCCGCATCTAGCGTCACGAAGGCGAGCTGCATCAGATCTGCGGTTGGAAGGGATCCATTCGTCTTGTTGCGCGCCGCCAGAGGCGACGTCGAGGGAGGTTTTGATGGAAAATACTATGCGTATCTCCATGACTGCTGTCGTTACGACTGTTCTACTGGCCGTTGCTGGTGTCATGACAGCTCCTCAAGCGACGGCTGCCCCTGGTGCGACGACGGGTGAAGTAGCCCGGCAGTCTTCGGCGGCCGGGCAAGAGGTGCATTCGTCGGGCAGTGAAGGCGTCGTGCAGGTGACCAAAAGGGCCTTGATCCGAAACCAGCAGACCCAGCGTTGCCTTGCGAGTAATGCTGCGGGGTCTCCTTACACGACTCCTTGCAACAGTGCGAGCACTTACCAGCAGTGGCGCTTCGAAATTTCTTCCAACCAGCGCATATGGAATGTAGCCACGGGCCGTTGCCTTACCTACGCGTTGGCGAGCGGATCTGCAACGGGCGCCGTGTCAACGGCGTCGTGCAACGGTTCGTCGGCACAAGTCTGGTTGCCGCACACCACCGGCGCGCTGTGGACATACATTGGTGGGCGCTGTCTGGACAGCAATTCTCAAGGGACGGTCTACACCTTGAGTTGCAACGGCTCCGGAAATCAAATCTGGCAGAAGATCTACTTCAGCACCCCCTGAGATCTTCGCGGTCCGGCTGCCGGCGGGATGAGGTGAGAGCTGGAACCGGCGTATCGTCGCTGGTCTGACAGCTGGAGGTGTGAAGTGAGCTACGGCGACGAGCAGAAACGGCGCGATCGGGAAGACCGCGACCGCCGGGACCGCGAAGAGACCGACCGCCGCGATCGTGAAGATCGGGAACGCCGCGATCGGGAAGACCGGGACCGGCGCGACAGCGACCGGCGCTGAACACAGGAACCACCGAACACAGGAACGGCGCCCCGGGACTCCCGGGGCGCCGTTCTCGTTCTCCCGACGAAGCTCAGACCTTCAGCCAGACGGTCGCGTCGACAGGGAGCTTGCCCTCGAGCAGCGGCTCGGACGCGAGCAGGACCTCACCGGCGGGCAGCTCGATCGGCGAACCACCGAGGTTGACCACGCAGCGGAAGCCCGGATCACGCGTGAACGACAGCACCCCGGCCGGAGCGTCGTCGTCCCAGGCCAGCCGGCCCTCGCCCAGCGCCTGCTCGGCGCGCCGGATCTTCAGCGCGGCCTTGTAGAGGTTCAGGTGGCTCTCCGGATCGCCCACCTGCGCCTCCGCCGTCAGCGGCGCCCAGTCCGCGGGCTGCGGCAGCCAGGGCTGGCCGCCGCCACCACCGAACCCGTACGGCGACTCGCTGCCGCTCCACGGCATCGGCACCCGGCAGCCGTCGCGGCCGCGGACGGTGTGGCCGGAGCGCTCCCACGTGGGGTCGTCCAAGGACGATTCGGGCAGGTCCTCGACCTCGGGCAGGCCCAGCTCGTCGCCCTGGTAGATGTACGCGCCACCCGGTAGAGCCAGCTCCAGCAGCGCCGCCGCCCGCGCCCGGCGCAGTCCGAGCGCCAGGTCTGTCGGGACCTCGCCCGCACCGGCCAGCGCGTCCTGCAGCGCCCGGCCGTAGCGCGTGCGGTGCCGGATGGTGTCGTGGTTGCTCAGCACCCACGTGGCCGGCGCACCGACCGCCCACAGGCTCTCGGTCGTGTAGTCGATGACCTGGCGCAGATCCTTCGCGTCCCACGCACACCGCAGTACGTCGAAGTTGAACGCCGAGTGCAGCTCGTTGGAGCGCACGTACTGGGCCAGGCGCTCAGCCGGCGACAGCCACGCCTCGGCGACGAAGACCCGCGGGCCCTGCGGCGTACCGGCGTACTCGTCGGCGATCGCGCGCCAGCGCTGGTGGATCGTGTGCACGCCCGGCTGGTCGTAGAACGGGTTGCCGACGTACTTGTCCCGGGTCGGCTGCCCGTCCTTCAGCGGTACGTCGGGCAGCGAGGCGTCCTTGGCCATCGAGTCCGCGACGTCGATCCGGAAGCCGTCGATGCCCCGGTCGAACCAGAACCGCAGGATCGAGTCGAACTCCTCGACCACCTTCGGGTTGTCCCAGTTCCAGTCGGGCTGGGAGATGTCGAACATGTGCAGGTACCACTGGCCGTCCTCGATCTGCTGCCAGGCGCCACCTCCGAACGCGGCCGGCCAGTTCGTCGGCGGCTGCCCGTCGGCGCCGTCGCGGAACCAGAACAGGTCGCGCTCGGGCGAGCCCTTGCCCGCGGCCAGCGCCGCCTTGAACGCCGGGTGCTCCCAGGAGCAGTGGTTCGGCACCAGGTCGATCAGGATCCGGATCCCCAGCGCGTGCGCCTCCGCGATCAGCGCGTCGGCGTCCGCGAGCGTGCCGAACTCGGGATTGATGTCGCGGTAGTCGGCCACGTCGTACCCGCCGTCGAGCAGCGGGGACGGGTACCACGGGCTGATCCAGATGGCGTCGATGCCGAGCTCGGCCAGGTACGGCAGCCGGGCCCGGATCCCGTTCACGTCCCCGGTGCCGTCGGCGTCCGCGTCGGCGAACGACCGGGGGTACACCTGGTAGACGACGGCACTACGCCACCAGTCGTCAGCTGGTCTGGTTGATCCTTCAGTCATGCCGACCAGCCTTTCACGCTGGGGCAACCAACTTGTGACAGTCGTCTCAGCGTGTACCCCGGCTGTTGCCACGCACGCCGGGGTGGCTAGTCTCAGCCCGACGGAACGCGCCGGCGACCGTGCCTCTCCGCACCGCAGCCTGCCGCGGCCTAACTCGAAAAGGCGAGAGAGGGACCACAGTCGTGGACTTGATGGAGTACCAGGCGAAGACTGTCTTCGCCAAGCACGGTGTACGGACGACGGTGGGTGAAGTCGTCCACACGCCCGAGGAAGCCCGCGCGGCGGCCGAGAAGCTCGGTGGCGGCACGGTGGTCGTGAAGGCCCAGGTGCTGACCGGCGGGCGCGGCAAGGCCGGCGGCGTCAAGATCGCCACCTCGCCCGACGAGGCGGAGGTCCGGGCCCGCGAGATCCTCGGTCTCGACATCAAGGGTCACGTCGTCAAGACGCTGAACATCGTTCCGGCGGCCGCGATCGCGGAGGAGTACTACTTCTCCTTCCTGATCGACCGGGCCAACCGCAACTACCTCTGCATCGCCTCCGCCGCCGGCGGGATGGAGATCGAGGAGGTCGCGCACACCAACCCGGACGCGGTCGCCAAGATCTCGATCGACCCGGCCACCGGTGTCGACGTGGCCTTGGCCCGCGAGATCGCGACGTCGGCGGGGTACCCGGCCGACATCATCGACGCGGTCGCGCCGGAGATCGTCAAGCTGTACGAGGTCTTCCTGGCCGAGGACGCGACGCTGGTCGAGGTCAACCCGCTGGTCAAGCTCAAGGACGGCAACGTCGAGGCGCTGGACGGCAAGGTCTCGCTCGACGAGAACGCCGAGTTCCGGCACCCGGAGTTCGCCGAGTACGCCGACTCGTCGACGGCCGACCCGCTGGAGGCCGCGGCCAAGGCCAAGGGCCTGAACTACGTGAAGCTCGACGGTTCCGTCGGCATCATCGGCAACGGCGCGGGCCTCGTGATGAGCACCCTCGACGTCGTCGCGTACGCCGGTGAGGAGTTCGGTGGCCAGAAGCCCGCGAACTTCCTGGACATCGGCGGCGGCGCGAGCGCCGAGGTGATGGCCAACGGCCTGGAGATCATCATCTCCGACCCGCAGGTGAAGAGCGTGTTCGTGAACGTCTTCGGCGGCATCACCGCCTGCGACGCGGTTGCCAACGGCATCGTCCAGGCCTTCGCGCTGCTCGCGGGCCGCGGCGAGGCCGTCAGCAAGCCGCTGGTCGTCCGCCTGGACGGCAACAACGCCGACGAGGGTCGCCGGATCCTCGACGAGGCCGGCCTGGCCGGTCTGGAGCGGGTCGACACGATGGACGGCGCCGCCAAGCGGGCCGCCGAGCTGGCTGCGAAGTAAGGGATCGCTGAACATGTCTATCTTCCTGACCAAGGACAGCAAGGTCATCGTCCAGGGCATGACCGGCTCCGAGGGCACCAAGCACACCACCCGGATGCTTGCCTCCGGCACCAACATCGTCGGCGGCGTGAACCCGCGCAAGGCCGGCGAGAGCGTCGACTTCGACGGTAAGGCCGTCCCGGTCTTCGGTGGCGTCGCCGACGCGATCAAGGAGACCGGCGCGAACGTGTCGGTCGTCTTCGTGCCGCCGAAGTTCACCAAGGACGCGGTGCTCGAGGCGATCGCGGCCGAGATGCCGCTGGTCGTGGTGATCACCGAGGGTGTGCCGGTGCACGACACCGCCGCGTTCTTCGCCGCCGCGCAGGCCTCCGGCACGACCCGGATCATTGGGCCGAACTGCCCCGGCATCATCACCCCGGGCGAGTCCAATGCCGGCATCATCCCGGCCACCATCGCCGGTGCCGGCCGGATCGGTCTGGTGTCGAAGTCGGGCACGCTGACGTACCAGATGATGTACGAGCTGAGCGACTTCGGCTTCTCCACCGCGATCGGCATCGGCGGCGACCCGATCGTCGGTACGACGCACATCGACGCGCTGCAGGCGTTCCAGGACGACCCGGACACCGACGCGATCGTGATGATCGGCGAGATCGGCGGCGACGCCGAGGAGCGGGCGGCGGCGTTCATCAAGGACAACGTCACCAAGCCGGTCGTCGGCTACGTCGCGGGCTTCACCGCGCCGGAGGGCAAGACGATGGGCCACGCGGGCGCGATCGTGTCCGGCTCGTCCGGTACGGCGGCCGCCAAGCAGGAAGCGCTCGAGGCGGTCGGCGTGAAGGTCGGCAAGACGCCGACCGAGACGGCCAACCTGATGCGCGCCATCATGCAAGGCCTGAAAAAGTAACAGCATGCAGGGTCTGAGCAAGTAGGTAAGCCGGACAAGGCCGCGGTCCCCTCGGGGGTCGCGGCCTTCTGCTATTTGAAAGTGGCCGAGCGGTCGGCGGCGCGGGCGAGGACCTCGGTGAACACGGTGTCGGTGATGTCCAGGTTCTTCAGCACCGGGTACAGCAGGTACACCGCGCGGTCGCCGGAGCCGGCGATGCCGATCCGGAACGTGAAGACCTTGCCGCCGCCGGTGTCGTAGGTCGCCTTCCAGGTCTCGCCCTTGACCGCACTGGTCAGCGAGCCGGTCGACTTCACCGTCGCGGTCGAGGTCGACTTGGCGCAGCCGTCGACGTTCTTGCGGATCTGCGCGACGAACGCCGCCGACGCGGCCGGCGTCGCGAACTTGGCGACGGTGGCGTCCATCCCGAACTCGGTCGGCACCGGCGCCTCCGGTACGACGTACGTCTGCGTCTTGTACTTGGTCGCCTTGGCCTTCTTCAGGTCGATCTTCTCGCACAGCGTGCCGGACCGGACCTCGCCGTCGACGCTGACCCACGGCTTCTCGACGCTGGACAGCACCGGCAGGTCGATCGGCGCCATGAACCCGGCGCTCTCCTGGGTCGATAGCAGCCCGGTCTTGGCCTGCAGGTTGCCGGAGCCGCAGTCCGCGCCGGTCTCGGTGCAGATCCGCTTCAGCCCGGCGCCGGCGGTCGCGAGGACGCCGTCCGGCTTGGGCGGCGTACCGCCGGTGGTGTCGTGCTCGAGGACCATCGTGGCCTGGCCGGCCGTGGTCACGCTGACGGTCCGGTACTTGCTCGACTTCGTGCCGTTGGGCTGGCCGAAGACCGCGATCACGCCGCGTTCGCCGAGCCCCTCGGCGGTGTAGCTCGCGACCAGGCGGACCTGCGGGGTGTTGCACTGGCTCAGCCAGCCGGTGATCGTGGTGTACGCCTTGCCGGCCGCGGCGGTGTCGTTGGAGACCTCGACGTACTGGACCGCGGTGTCCTTGGTGGCGGCGTTCTTGAACGTCCGCACCCAGGTCCGGATCCCGGCCGGGTCGGCGAAACGCTGGGCCTGGCAGACGAACGACTTGTCGGGCGCGCTGCTGCCGTCGGCGGTCGCGGCGATCGCCCAGCTGCCGGACGCGGTCAGCGGCTTGGCCGCCGGTCCGTCGATCAGCACCTTGGCGTCGGCCAGCGCGTTCTCGTCGCCTCCGCCGCCCTGGGAGTCGTCGGGGCTGCTGGACTTGGAGTCGCCCGGGGAGTCGTCACCGCCGAAGGCGTTCACCGCGGCGATACCGCCGCCGCCGAGCAGGACCACGACCGCCGCACCGGCGCCGATCAGCTGGTTCCGGCGGCGGGACTGCTGGCGCCGCGCCTCACGGGCGGCGGCGCGACCGCCGCCGCGGGGCGCACGGTGGGAACCGGACAATGACTCCAGACCTCCTGACTCAACCCCTGGTCCACGAATCTACCCGGTACCAGGCAAGCAGCCACGCCGAGGTCAACTCCGGGGAAGTGTTCCACATCCGGCGTGTCAGAACGAGCTGTGTCCGGAGGAGGTGGACGATGGAGATTCGATGAGCGAGCTTAGCGAGCGAACAACCAGTAGAGCCCACCAGGCGCCCGGGCCCGCCCAGCCCGCGCCGACTGTCCCACCCAGGCCGGTGGTGCTCGCTGCTGTCGTCGGAGCCGGCACTTGTCTGCTCGCCGGCCTGCTGGCGTGTGCCGCGGTCGCGGTGATCGGGTGGCTGGCCGCAACGTTCGGCGGGGCCTCCGGGGCCGTCCGGGCCGGTGCCTCGGTCTGGCTGCTCGCTCACAAGGCCGGTGTCAGCCTCGAAGGCGCCTCGATCACGGTCGCGCCGCTCGGCCTGACCGCCTTCGCCGCCTGGTGCCTGTACCGCGGTGGCCGGTTCACCGCGCGGATCAGCGCCGCCGACCGGGGCAAGGACCTGCTGGTGGCCGCGGGCGTGTTCGCGGCGACGTACGGGTTCGGGGCGCTGATCATCGCGCTGCTCACCTCCGAGGGCGCGCTCAAGGTCTCGCCGCTGTTGGCGTTCCTCGGCGCCGCCTCGCTGGCGATCGTCGCGGGCTCGGCCGGGATTCTGGTCGAGTCCGGGGCTGCCGCCGATCTCGCGGACGCCACTCCGACCGGCCTGCGCGACGCCGTACCGGCTGCGGCTGCCGCCGCGCTGACCGTGATCGGCGTCGCCTCCCTCCTGTACGGCGTACTGCTGGCAGTCCGGTTCTCCCGGGTGACCGCGATGCTGGACCTGCTCGACACCGGCGTCGTCGGGGCCGTCGTGCTGTTCGCGATCTGCCTCGGTCTGCTGCCGAACCTGGTCCTGTACTTCGTCGGGTTCCTCGCCGGGCCCGGCTTCCAGTTGGGCGTCGGGACGTCGATCGCGCCGACCGGTGTGGACGTCGGGAACCTGCCCGCCGTGCCGCTGCTGGCCGCCGTACCGAGTGATGGCGGTACGCCGACGTACTTCCTCGTGCTGACCGCGATCGTGCCGCTGCTCGCCGGAGCCGTCGCCGGGCTCGTGGTGGCTCGGCGTGGACTGGCCGCGCCGGAGTCCGACGCGCTGGGCTGGGACGCGTTCGCGCTGCGCGGCGCGATGTCGGCGCTGCTGGCGAGCGTGGGGCTGCTGATCCTGATGCTGCTGGCCGGCGGGTCGGCCGGGCCCGGGCGGATGGCCGACTTCGGCGTCTCCAGCGCGCTCCCGGCCGCTGGGCTGCTCGGCGCGGGGATGGCGATCGGCGGGGCGGTCGCGGCCGGCGTACTGGCTGCCCGGCGGAAAGCACCCGACCACATCGAGTGACCATCGGCCGCTCCGAGCGGGCGGCCGTCGGTCGCTCGGGACCGGGCGATAAGGTTTGGCGCGTGACAGACCCGGTGGCGCCCACGCCTGAACCCGCGCGGCTGGTCGTGCTCGTCTCCGGCTCCGGCTCGAACCTGCAGGCCCTGCTCGACGCCTGCGAGGATCCCGCGTACGGCGCCCAGGTGGTTGCCGTCGGCGCGGACCGCGACGGCATCGCCGGGCTCGACAAGGCTGCGGCGGCCGGTGTCCCGACGTTCGTGCACAAGGTCAAGGAGTACGCCGAGCGGGCCGACTGGGACCGCGCGCTGACCGCGTCGGTCGCGTCGTACCGGCCTGACCTCGTGGTCTCGGCCGGGTTCCTGAAGCTGGTCGGCGACGACTTCCTCGCCGCCTTCGGGGACCGCTACATCAACACCCACAACGCGCTGCTGCCGGCCTTCCCCGGCATCCACGGCCCCCGCGACGCGCTCGCGTACGGCGTGAAGGTGGCCGGCGCGACGCTGTTCTTCGTCGACGGCGGCGTCGACACCGGGCCGATCATCGGCCAGGTCGTCGTGACCGTCGAGGACGACGACACCGAAGACACCCTGACCGAGCGGATCAAGGAGGTCGAGCGCCGCCAACTGGTGGACTGGGTCGGCCGGCTGGTTCGCCAGGGCTGGACCATCACCGGACGAAAGGTTCGACTGAAGTGAGCACCGACCGCAGGCCGATCCGCCGGGCGCTGATCAGCGTCTACGACAAGACCGGTCTGGAGGAGCTCGCGAAGGCGCTGTCCGAGGCCGGCGTCCAGATCGTCTCCACCGGTTCCACGGCCGCGCGGATCGCCGCGGCCGGCGTGGCGGTGACCAAGGTGGAGGAGCTGACCGGCTTCCCCGAGTGCCTGGACGGGCGGGTCAAGACCCTGCACCCGAAGGTGCACGCCGGGCTGCTGGCCGACGTCCGCAAGCCCGACCACGTCGAGCAGCTGGCCGAGATGCGGGTCGAGCCGTTCGACCTGCTGGTCAGCAACCTGTACCCGTTCACCGAGACGGTCGCCTCCGGCGCCTCCACCGAGGAGTGCATCGAGCAGATCGACATCGGCGGCCCGTCGATGGTCCGCGGTGCGGCCAAGAACCACGCGAACGTCGCCGTGGTCACCTCGCCGTCGCAGTACGACGCGATCTACACCGTGCTCGACGAGGGCGGCTTCTCACTGGCCGAGCGGCAGAAGCTGGCCGCCGCGGCCTTCGTGCACACCGCCGAGTACGACGTCGCCGTCGCGTCCTGGATGGGCAGCGTGCTCACCGACACCGGCGAGGGTTCGGTGTTCCCGGCCTGGGTCGGGTCGGCGTGGGACAAGAAGGCCGTGCTCCGGTACGGCGAGAACCCGCACCAGCCGGCCGCGCTGTACCTGAACGGCCGCGGCGGCCTGGCCGGCGCCGAGCAGCTGCACGGCAAGGAGATGTCGTACAACAACTACGTCGACGCGGACGCCGCGCGACGGACGGCGTACGACTTCGCCGAGCCGGCGGTGGCGATCATCAAGCACGCCAACCCGTGCGGCATCGCGGTCGGCGCCGACATCGCCGAGGCACATCGGCGCGCGCACGAGTGCGACCCGGTCTCGGCGTACGGCGGTGTGATCGCGACCAACGCGCCGGTCTCGGTCGAGATGGCCAAGCAGGTCGCGGAGATCTTCACCGAGGTGCTCGTCGCCCCGGCGTACGAGGACGGCGCGGTCGAGGTCCTGCAGGCCAAGAAGAACATCCGCCTGCTCGTCGCGCCCCCGCGCTCGGAGGCCGAGCTGGTCGAGATGCGCGCCATCAGCGGCGGTCTGCTGCTCCAGCACACCGACCGCTTCCAGGCCGAGGGCGACGACCCGAACGCCTGGACCCTGGCCGCCGGTGAAGCAGCCTCGCCGGAGGTCCTCGCCGACCTCGCCTTCGCCTGGAAGGCCTGCCGCGCCGTCAAGTCCAACGCCATCCTGCTCGCCTCGCAGGGCGCGTCGGTCGGCGTAGGCATGGGCCAGGTCAACCGCGTCGACTCCTGCCGCCTGGCCGTCACCCGCGCCGGCGAACGCGCCGCCGGCTCGGTCGCCGCCTCCGACGCCTTCTTCCCGTTCCCCGACGGCCTCGAGGTCCTCCTCGAAGCCGGCATCACCGCGGTCGTCCAGCCCGGCGGCTCCATCCGCGACGAAGCCGCCATCGAGGCCGCGCAGAAGGCCGGCGTCACCATGTACTTCACGGGGACCCGGCACTTCTTCCACTGAGTTTCTCCACCCGGAGAAGGCGATCGCACTCCTGCGGTCGCCTTCTCTGCGTTCACCCCTCGAAAGGACCGCAGGCCGATCGAGTACGAGGCGAAGGTGCAGGGGATCGACGTCGCCGACGTCCGGCACCGCATCACGAGCTCCTGCAGCGCGTCGGCTTCAGCGCGAAGTCGTACCAGGAGAACCGACGGGAGAGCTTCGAGCTGGCGGGGGCGCGGCTGGAGATCGACAGGAGCAGCTGACGGGCGAGAACACCGTGAAGGTCTACACACGGTACGGGATCGACCTGAATGAGCTGGCGGAGCTGCGGTTCAGCGCTGGGTGATGGTCAGGACACCTCGGCGGGGGTGGCGGTGAAGGTGTTGCAGGCGGACGGGTCGGCTGCGTTCAGGCCGGCGGTCGCCCAGCGTTCCTGGTTCTCCTTGTTGCCGTGGTCGCCGGCGCGGTCCACGCTGTTGGCGAAGATCGAGCGGTAGACCGAACGCCAGCCCGCGGTGACAGGGATCGAGGCGGCGTCCGCGCCGAAGTACACGCCGCTGAGGCACGACGCCTGCAGTTCGGTACGGCGGGTGTCCTCCCGCGCCGTCTCCGGGTCGCCGAGTGTCGAGCGACGTTGCTCCTTCGCCTGCAGGATCCCGGTCAGCGCCTGCACATGGTGGGCGTACTCGTGACCGAAGTTGAACGCCATCCAGACATCCTGCACCCCCGGGAAGAGTCCCTTCACGGACAGGTCGGCGTCGGCGTCCATGTAGATGGTCCGGTCACAGTAGTAGGCCAGTCCATCGGGGAACGTGCACGGCGACGAGGCCGCCCGGCCCCTGGTCACCACCAGCTTGGGCGGCTGGAAGGCGGACCCGGCCGCGCGGACCACCGGCGCCCATGCCTTGTTCAGGCACCGCAACAGATCGGTGTAGAAGTCACGAGCGGTCGACAGCGAGGTGATCGCGTACCCGGGCATCGTGCAGCCCGCCGGAGCAACGCGTCCGGTCCGGTACAACGGGTTGCTCGTCAGCACAGCCGGCTGGGGCTGAACAGCGACGGTGGGTGTGACCGAGGCCAGCGCTGCCCGCGCCTCGTCCGTGGCCGAGGCGGCCTGTTCCTCTGGCGTTTTCGCGGCACATCCTGCGATCACCAGCGCGACCAGCACAGCGGTCGCCGTTCCCCCTCGGATCTTCACCGGCCGACGATACCCCGGCGCCCGGGATTGCTCGCCGCGTGGTGGCAGGTCGAGGTTTGCCACGTGGCAAAACGTGGAAGGCAAGGGGCATGGCGAAGACTGCGGCGGTGCTCATCGGGGACGGGCGGGTTGGGTTCCGGGAGGTGGAGCGGCCGGAGCCGGGGGTTGGGGAGTTGGTGGTGCGGTGCCGGGCCAATGCGATCTGTGGGAGTGATCGGGGGGCCTTCGACAGCGGGGCCGCGGTGGTGCAGGGGCACGAGGCTGCGGGGGAGGTGATCGCGGCCGGGGCGGGGACGTCGACGGCGGTGGGGACGCGTGGGGTGGTCTACCTGATGGTGTTCTGCGGGGAGTGCCGCAGTTGCCGGGCCGGGGCGACCAACGTGTGTCTCGACAAGCGAGGGGACATGGGGTTCAACCGGGCGGGTGGGCTGGGGCCGTACGAGGTGGTGGATGAGCGGGTGTTCTTTCCGGTGGATGACCGGGTGCCGTTCGCTACGGCTACCGCGTTGCTGGATGTGATGGGGACGAGTGGGCACGCGCTGGATCGGGCGTTGATGCTGCGGCCGGAGATCGAGGACCTGTACGTCGCGGGGGTCGGGCCGGTGGGGCTCGGGGTGCTGCTGATGGCGAAGCTGCGGTTCGGGGTGGATTTCCCTGTGTACGTGAGTGATGTGTCGCCGTGGCGGGTGGAGTTCGCGGCGGGGTTGGGGGCGGCGCCCCGGAAGGTGGAGGAGTTGCCGTTGGTGGATGCCGCGGTGGATGCGAGCGGTCGGACCGAGGCGCGGCAGGCCGCCGTACGGCGGTTGGGGCGGCGTGGGGTGCTGGTGTGCGTGGGCCATGGGCAACGACTCGAGCTGGATGTTTCGCGGGACCTGGTGTCCAATGAGGCCGCGGTGATCGGCAGCGAGTACTTCCCGTACGGCGACTTCGAGCGCAACCATGCCCTGCTGGTGGACAACCTCGACCAGGCGAGCAAGCTGATCACCCACCAGTTCGACCTGTCCGAGACCCAGTTGGCGTTCGAGACCTTCCTGTCCGGGGAGAGCGGCAAGATCGTGGTGACGCAGGATGCCTGAGCGGGTCGCGGTCGTCGGTGCCGGCGGGTGGGGACGGCAGCACGCGCGAGCGTTCGCGCAGCACCCGGAGGCCGAGCTCGTCGGGATCTGGTCGCGCGATCTCGGCAAGGCCCAGGCGAGAGCGGCCGAGTGGCACACGACCGGGTACGACGACGTCGACCGGATGATCGACGAGACCGGGCCCGACCTCGTCTCGGTCTGCCTGCCGAACACCGAGCACTTCGCCCTGACCCGGCACCTGCTGACGCGCGAAATCCCTTTGCTGGTGGAGAAGCCGCTCGTCTTCGACCTCGGCGAAGGACGGACGCTGCTCGACGAGGCCGGTGATACGTTCTTCGCGATCAACTTCAACCACCGGTACGCCGTACCGGCTCAGCGCGCGTACGACGACCTCCAGGCCGGGCGCCTGGGCGAGCTGGAGTTCCTGACCTGGCGGTTCGCCGGCGAGGGCAGCTCCGCGCACCACCCGTACGCGAACCTGGTCGAGACCCAGTGCCACGGCATCGACCTGCTGGAACACCTCGGCGGCCCGATCGAGGCGGTGTCGGCGGAAATGAAGGGCGGCACCGTCGCCGCGGCGCTGCGATTCGCCAGTGGGGCTGTCGGATCGCTGGTCGGAAGCTACGACTCGTCGTACGCCTATCCAGGGACGCAGCACCTGGAGGTCAACGGCCGCGCCGGCCGTCTGCTGATCGAGGACACCGTGAAGCGCTACACGTTCTCGCAGGCCGGCGACCCGACGCGCGAGGTCTGGGAGGCCGGCTACTTCGACGATCGGAACCGGTCGTTCGAGCAGACCTTCGACCGGCATCTCGACGTACTGCTCGCCGCGCTGCGCCAAGGTGAACGCCCGCCGGTGCCGGCGACGGCGGGGCTGCGGGCGCTGGAGATCTGTGCTGCGATCATCGAGGCGTCCGGGAGCGGTCGGCGTACGCGGGTGTGAGGAGCGCGGGTGGTGGTGCGGCAGAGCGACGTAGCCCGGTACGCCGGGGTGTCGCCGCGGACCGTGTCGAACGTGGTCAACGGCTACGTGCACGTGTCGGCCGAGGTGCGGGCGAAGGTCCAGGCGGCGATCGACGAGCTCGGGTACCAGCGGAGCGCGGCGGCGCGCGGGCTGCGGCTGGGGCGGACCGGGCTGATCGCGCTCGGCGTACCGAGTCTGCGGGAACGGTACTTCGCGGACCTGGCCGACGCGGTCGTGCGTGAGGCCGAGCGGCACGAGCTGACCGTGATGGTCGAGGTGACGGGCGGACGGCGGGAGCGCGAGCGGCTGGTGCTCGGCGGTGGGCGGAGCAGCCTGACCGACGGCGCGTTGCTGAGTGCGATCGAGCTGACCAAGGCGGACGCGCGGCTTGCTGGTACGGCGTACCCGCTGGTGCTGATCGGCGACCGGCACCTGGACGGGCCGTTCGACCAGGTGGCGATCCCGAACGTCGCGGGGGCGCGGGCGGCGACGGAGCATTTGGTTGCCTCAGGCAAGCGTCGGATCGCGCTGCTGGGTGACGCGAAGGCGAACAAGTCCGGCCGGCTGCGGCGAAAGGGATTCCTGGCGGCGCTGGCCGAGGCGGCACTGGAGCCCAGGGACGAGCTGGCGGTTCCGTGGACGCGGGAGGCGGGACGGGCAGCGGCGAAAGACCTCCTGCGCGGGGCCCCGGATGCCGTCTTCGCGCTCAACGACTCGCTGGCGCTCGGCGTCCTGGCGGGCTGCGCGGAGCGCGGGATCGACGTACCGGGAGAGCTGGCGGTGGTCGGTTTCGACGACGTCGAGGAGGCCCGGTACAGCAGTCCGCCGTTGACCAGCGTCGCGCCGTCGGTCGACGAGATCGCGCGGCGCGGGGTCGAGCTGCTGGTCCGGCGGCTGGCTGATCCCGAGCGGCCGGCCGAGCACCTGACGAGCCGGTTCGAGCTCGTCGTCCGGAGGTCGAGCGACTAACCCAAGAGTGTGGGGTAAGGAAGCGCTGCCGAGCGTGGCGTGATGGTGCCAAAGTGACTTCGGTAGAGACATTGCCGAACTCCCCGGTGGCACCTAGGGTGAGCCGCACCTGTCCCAATGTGACCGCCTGGTGGGGAGATCCATGTTCGTGAAACGTCGGAGTTTGGTGGTGCTCACGGCTCTGGCCGTGGTGGCGCCGGTGGGGCTGACCGCGGTGCCGGCCGAGGCGCACGGCAGCGGCAAGCGCGTGGTCGGGTACTACACGCAGTGGAGCGGCTACGACCGCAACTTCCTGGTCAGCGACCTGGTGAAGAGCGGTACGGCGGCCAAGCTGACGCACCTGAACTACGCGTTCGGGTTCCTGGACGAGCAGGGCAAGTGCGTCAGCAGCGACGCATGGGCCGACTACCAGCGGCCGTTCACCGCGGAGCAGAGCGTCAGCGGGAAGGCCGACGTCGCCGGTCAGCCGCTGTCGGGGAACCTGAACCAGCTCAAGCAGCTGAAGAAGAAGTACCCGAAGCTGCGGATCAGCATCTCGCTCGGCGGCTGGACCGGGTCGAAGTACTTCTCCGACGCTGCGCTCACGCCGGCCAGTCGGGCGGCGAGCGTGAAGTCCTGCCTCGACCTGTGGATCAAGGGCAACCTGCCCGGTGCCCCGGCCGGTGCGGCGAAGGGCGTCTTCGACGGCATCGACCTCGACTGGGAGTGGCCGGGCAGCGAAGGTGCGCCGGGCAACGTGATCCGCCCGGAGGACAAGCAGAACTTCACCGCACTGGTGCACGAGTACCGGAAGCAGCTCGACCGGTCGTCGTGGCCGTTCAAGGGCCGCTACACGCTGTCGGCGTTCCTGCCGGCCGCACCGGCCCAGGTGGACAATGGGTTCGAGGTCAAGAAGATCTTCAAGGACCTCACCTTCGGTACGACGCAGGGCTACGACTACCACGGCGCCTGGGACCTGCAGACCAACCAGCAGTCCGCGATCGACGGTCCGAAGGGTGATCCCGCGCCGGCCGAGTTCAGCTCGCAGGTGACGATCGACGCGTACCTGACCCGCGGTGCGCCGCGCGGCAAGCTGGTGATGGGCGTCCCGTTCTACAGCCGCGGCTGGACCGGCGTGACGAACCAGAACAACGGGCTCTTCCAGGCCGCCACGGCCGCCGCTCCGGCGACGTACGAGGCAGGGTACGAGGACTACAAGCTGCTCAAGGCGCAGCTGGGCAACTTCACCGTCCACCGCGACGAGAAGGCCGGCTTCGCCTGGCTGTTCGACGGTACGACGTTCTGGACCTGGGACGACCCGGTCGAGATGAAGCGCAAAGCGCGCTACATCAACCAGCGCGACCTCGGCGGCGCGATGATCTGGTCGCTGGACGGCGACACGTCGAACGGCGAACTGATCACCGCCCTGCACCGGAATCTCCGGTGAGATCTCGCTGACGAAGGCCTAGGGTGTCGGGGTGGACCTCGACACCCTGACCGACCGGTTCGGCGCGCAGCGCGCCGAACCGGTGCACGTCGGATGCTCCGGTGCGACCGTCGTACGGCTGGAGCGTGCGGGGGAAACCCTGTACTACAAGGCCGGTGCGGACGTCTCCGACGAGGCCGATCGGGTCGCCTGGCTGGGTGCGACCGGCTTCGGCAGTCCGCAACTGCTTGATCGAGGCAACGACTGGATGCTGACCTCCGCGTTGCCCGGACGGGACGCGTCGCAGCCGTGGCCGGCCGCCGAGCGGCCCGCCGTACTGCGAGCTGTTGCCGACTGCCTTCGGGAGCTGCACGCGCTGACCGGCTGCCCGTTCGTCTCGCCGTTCCCCGGCGCGGGGACCGTGGTCACGCACGGCGACTACTGTCTGCCGAACATCTTGGTCGACCCGGAGACGCTGCGGTTCACCGGCGTACTGGATCTGAGCCGGCTCGGCCTCGGGGACCCGTACGTCGACGTCGCGCTGATGACGATGAGCCTGTCCGGCGACCTCAACCCCCAGTACGGCGGCCCGCCGGCGGCGCGTTCGTTCGCGCTGGACTACGGGGCGGACCCGGAGGACGACCGAATCCCCTTCTACATCAAGCTCGACCAGAGCCCTTGAACGTGCGGCGGTAGGCGCTCGGGGTGGTGTGCAGGGCGGACTGGAAGCGGCGGCGGAGGTTGACCGCGGTGGAGAGGCCGACCTGGTGGGCGATGGTTTCGACGGGGAGGTCGGTCGTTTCGAGGAGTTGGCGCGTTCGGGCGATGCGTTGGGCGAGCAGCCACTGGCCGGGGGTGGTGCCGAGTTGTTCGGTGAAGCGGCGGGTGAGGGTCCGCGGGGATATCGAGGACTGAACGGCGAGGTCTTCGACGGTCAGCGGCTCGGACAACCGGTCGGAGGCCCAGTCGAGCAAAGGCGCGAGGGAATCGACGGCGGGGTTGGGCGTTTCGACGCGGTACTGGACCTGGCCGCCCTCGCGCTGAGGCGGCATCACCATCCGGCGCGCGACACGGGCGGCGTACGCGGCACCGTGGTCGGTGCGGACCAGGTGCAGGCACAGGTCGAGTCCGGTGCCCGAGCCGGCGCTCGTGGCGACGTCGCCGTGGTCGATGTAGAGCACATCAGGATCAACCCGTACGGCGGGAAAGCGGCGCTGCAGCTCCTCGCCGTACGCCCAATGTGTCGTGGCGGTTCGCCCGTCCAACAGACCCGTCGCGGCCAGAGCGAACGCGCCGGAGCAGATGCTCACCAGGCGGGCCCCACGCCGATGGGCTCGCTGGAGCGCACGAAGAACAGCCGGCGACGGCGCCTCGTCGATCGGCAACCACCCGGGCACGATCACCGTGTCGGCACGATCGAGCGCCCGCAGGCCCAACGGCACGAGCATCTCGAAACCGTTCAGCGTCGGCACCGCGCCGGGTTTCTCCGTACACACGCTGAAGCTGTAGTCGTCCCCCCGGAAAACTCCCGCCGCACACCCCAGCTCGAAGGTGCTCTGTGGTGCCTTCACCAGCGCGACCACCCGATGACTCGCCATGGCAGAAAAGTACCCGATAGAGACTTTCCTGACACTGTCGATCGGCCATCGTCACCGGCAGGCTGAAGCCCATGGACTTCGAATGGACCACGACGGCCGACGCCCCGACTCGCGAGCTCTTCCCCGGCATCCGCCTGCGATCGCTCTGGAAGAGCCCCGCCGGAGCGTCAGCCCACGTCCTTGAGATGGACCCCGGCTCGACGTGGCAGGGCATCGACGTGCACGAGCCGGGCCCCGAGGAGGTGTACGTCGTCGACGGCGTCTTCAACGACGGCCTCCGCGACTACCCGGCCGGCAGCTTCATCCACTGCCCGGCCGGCAGTCAGCACATCCCTCAGTCCACCGAGGGGTGCGCGATCTTCATCTTCTACCCCGAGGGCTAGTTCGACTCACGCAGTTCCGTCGGCGCACTGTGCACGGCCGGGATGGTCCCGAGCTTCCCGGCCTGGAAGTCTTCGAACGCCTGGACGACCTCGTCGCGCGTGTTCATCACGAACGGCCCGGCCATCGCGACCGGTTCGCGGATCGGGCGACCGCCCAGCACCAGGACGTCGAGGTTCGGCTCCGCCGCCGGCTGCGAGGTCGAGGCCGCCGTACGGATCCTGTCGCCAGGTCCGAACAGCGCGAGCTGTCCCTTCCGGAACGGACGCCGCTCGGCACCCACCGTGCCCTGTCCGGCCAGCACGTAGACCAGCGCGTTGTAGTCGGCCTGCCACGGCAGCACCATCTCCGCACCAGGGCTCACAGAGGCGTGCACCAGCGTGATCGGCGTGTGCGTCGACCCGGGCCCGTCGTGCCCGTCGACCGAACCCGCGATGACGCGGATCAGCGCGCCACCGTCCGGCGTCGACAGCAGCGCCGAGTCGCCACCGCGAATGTCCTGGTAGCGCGGCGCCGCCCACTTCTGCGCGGCGGGCAGGTTCACCCACAGCTGGATCCCGTGGAACAGCCCGCCGCTCAGCACCAGGTGCTCCGGCGGCGTCTCGATGTGCAGCAGTCCGGACCCGGCGGTCATCCACTGCGTGTCACCGTTGGTGATCACACCACCGTTGCCCTGCGAGTCCTGGTGCTCCATGATCCCGTCGAGCATGTAGGTGACGGTCTCGAAGCCGCGGTGCGGGTGCCACGGCGTGCCCTTCGGCTCGCCGGGCGCGTACTCGACCTCGCCCATCTGGTCCATGTGGATGAAGGGGTCGAGGTCCCGCAGGTCCACACCCGCGAAGGCCCGCCGTACGGGGAAGCCCTCGCCCTCGTACCCGGTCGGGGCCGACGTCACCGACCGGACCGCACGCTCGCGGGACCCGGCTGGGTCGGGCTGGTGGACGCGGGGCAGCACGGTGATGTCGCTGACGGTCACGGCAGGCATGAGGTCTCCTCGCTGAACAGGTAGTTCAAGAATAAACTAACTGGCCCAACCACAGCAAGAGCGCACACATTCCGGTACGACGAAGGGCCGGGCAATCGCCCGGCCCCTCGCGGCAGCAACCTCAGGCCTCGACGAGGTCCTTCTCGGCCGGCTTGGCCGGCTCGTCGACGCGCAGGGACTCGCCCTCGATGTCGACCTTGGGGGTGATCTTGTCCAGCCACTTCGGGAACCACCAGGCGCGGTCGCCGAGCAGCGAGAGCACCGCCGGTACGACGGTCATCCGGACCACGAACGCGTCGATCAGCACGCCGACGGTCAGCCCGAAGCCGATCGTCTTGATGATCGGGTCGTGCACCAGGATGAAGCCCGCGAACACCGCCGCCATGATCAGCGCGGCCGCGGTCACCACGCGGGCGCCGTGCCCGACACCGGCGATGGTCGCCTCGGTGGCGTGCTTGCCGTGCACGAACTCCTCCCGGACCCGGGACACGATGAACACCTCGTAGTCCATCGCCAGGCCGAACAGGATGCCCATCATGATGATCGGCAGGAAGCTGACCAGCGGCCCGGGGGAATCCACCCCGAACAGCGCCGCGCCCCAGCCGAGCTGGAAGACCCCGACGGTGATGCCGAACGTCGCGCCGATCGTCAGCAGGAAGCCCAGCGTCGCCTTCAGCGGGACCAGGATCGACCGGAACGCCAGCAGGAGCAGCAGGAACGACAACCCGATCACGACCAGCAGGTACGTCGGGAGCGCGTCGGTCAGCTTCTGCGAGACGTCGACCCCGATCGCCGTGTTGCCGGTGATCGAGATGTCCGCGCCGTTGACCGACAGCGGCTTCAACGAGTCGCGCAGGTCACCGACCAGGTCGCTGGTCTGCTCGCTCGCCGGACCGCTGGCCGGGATCACGCTGACCAGCCGGGTCGCGCCGTTCTCGCTGGCCGGGCCGGGCTGGGCCGCGACGATGTCCTTGAAGTTCTTGGTCAGTCCGAGCACCTGACCGACCAGCGCCTCGGACTGCTGGGCGTTCGGGGTCTTCACGACGACCACGAGCGGGCCGTTCGACCCCGGGCCGAAGGCGGCCGCGGACAGGTCGTACGCGATCCGCTGGTTCGAGTTCTCCGTCGCGGTCGCGCCGTCCGGCATCGCCAGCTGCATGTCCCGCACCGGCAGCGCCAGCGCGCCGAGCCCGAGGATGCCCAGGGCAACGATCGGGACCCGGAAGCGGGTCACCAGACGGGCCCAGCGGAAGCCGAAGCCCTCCTTGGTGGGAGCCGGCTCGGCGGCGTGGGCGCCGTGGTGGCGCAGCTTGCGGGGCAGCACGCGGTTGCCGACGAAGCCGAGCATCGCCGGAAGCAGCGTCAGGGCCACCAGTACGGCGGTCAGCACGGTCGCGGCCGCGGCCAGACCCATCGCGGTCAGGAACGGAACCCCGACCAGGCTCAGCCCGGCCAGCGCGATCACGACGGTCGCACCGGCGAACAGCACGGCGGAACCAGCGGTCGCCGTCGCCCGCGCGACCGACTCCTCCGGGTCCATCCCCTCGGCCAGCTGCGAGCGGTGCCGGGAGCTGATGAACAACGCGTAGTCGATGCCGACCGCAAGGCCGAGCATCAGCGCCAGGATCGGCGCGGTCGAGGAGACCTCGGTGAACGCGGTGACCAGGAACAGGCCCGCCATCCCGGCCAGTACGCCGATGAGTGCCGTCAGCAACGTCATGCCCGCCGCGACCAGCGACCCGAACGTGACGATCAGGATGATGGCCGCGATCGCGACCCCGATCACCTCGGTGCTGCCGATCTCCGGCGGCCCACCGACCACGGCGCCACCCGGGACGACCTGCAGGTCACCGGAGCTGAGCGAGTCCAACTCGTCGTACGCCGTGGTGCTCTCCTTGGAGAGCTGGTCCGCGGACTTGGTGAACGAGACCTGGATCAGTCCGGTCGAACCGTCCTGGCTGATCGCCTTCGCCGTGTACGGGTCGACGGCGCCGGCCACCTCGGGGACCTTCGCCACCTTCGCGACCGTGACGCCGACCGCGGCCTTCACCGCCGGGTCCATCAGCGTCTTGCCGGCCGGTGCCTTCACCACGACGCTGGCCGTCGCGCCGCTGGCAGCCGGCATGTCCTTGGCCAGGGCGTCGAGCGCGCGCTGCGACTCGGTGCCCGGGATCGAGAACGTGTTCGCGGTCTGGCCGCCCAGGGTCAGCGCGCCGACGCCGAGCAGGACCAGTACGAAGGTCCAGATCGCGGCGACGAGCCGCCGGCGTTGGTAGGAGAACCGGCCGAGCCGGTACAGGAGATTCGCCATCAGTCAGTACGTCCGTTTCGGGTGGTTCCGGGCGGGCAGGGGATTCAGGCGGGGCGGCCAGGTGGTCTCAGCAGGCGCCGGAGCGCCGTGTTGCAGAGCTCGAGCAGTTCGGTGTCGCTGCGCTCGCCCGGGTGCCGGCACTCGCCGAGCAGACCGTTGATGGCGAACTTGGCGACGTCGAGCTCCAGTTGGTCGGCGCTCTGGCCGGCCATGATCTCGGTGAGCCGGATGCCCTCGCCGATCAGCTCGGCGAACTCGGGCATGCCGTCCATCATCGGCAGGATGTCGGACAGTACGGCGATCAGCCCGCGGGCGCCGACCGCCAGCTCGCTGAACCGCACGATCGCCAGCTCCTGCGCCTCGTCCGCGGGCAGCTGCTCGGCCTCGCCGATGACCTCCTTGAGCGCCTGCTTGGACGGCTCCAGCGCGGCCGCCAGGACGGCGGCCTTGCCGTTGAAGTGGTAGAGCACGGTCGCCTTGGAACAGCCGGCCGCCGTCGCGATGTCCTGCAACGAGGTCGCGCTGTACCCCTTGCTCGCGAACAGCGCGACGGCCTGCTGCTCGATCTCCCGCCGGGTGCGCTCGCGGGCGGGGGTGCTCTCTGCCATGTCAACCAGCTTGCCTGACCGATCGGACAGTTTTCAACCGATCGGTCAGGTGTTGTGGGGCAGCTCACTCGGGGGCGTACTGCGATGTGGGGCGGAGGTGGGGGTGGTTGGGGTTGTTGGTTGGGTGCGGGGGTGGGGGGCTGGGGGCGAGGCAAGCTCGCGGAAGTGCGCGGGGTGGGGGTGTTGGTTGGGTGCGGGAGGGCGCGGGGCTAGGGGCGAGGCAAGCTCGCAGATGTGTGCTGGGTGAGGGGTCGCGAGCCTCTCGGGCGGTGGGCGTGAGAGGAGCCGTGCGGGGGTCGGGGGTCGGTATTTGCTGTGGCAGTTGTGGTTCGGAGGTGGTGGATGGGGGTGGGAGGTGTGGGGCGGAGGTGGTGCTGGTGGGTGGGAGGTGTGGGGCGGAGGTGGTGCTGGTGGGTGGGAGGTGTGGGGCGGAGGTGGTGGGTGTGGATCTGCGGTGCCTCGCAAGACTGACGTCGTGGCTGGTAGCGCGGGGTGTGGGCGGGCGGGCGTGGGCGGCACTCCGCGCGGGGTTGTCCGCCGGAGGCAGGACTCGGGGGCGGCCTCCCTCCCTGTCTTTCAAGTAGTTGCTGTCGACGTGGTGCTGGGTGGCGCTCGGGGGTGGGTGGAGGCGTGGCAGACTCCTGTGTTGTGACGGCTCAGGTTTTGGACGGTAAGGCGACGGCGGCGGCGATCAAGGACGAGTTGAAGGTCCGGGTGGCCAAGTTGGCCGAGCAGGGGATCGTTCCTGGGCTGGGGACGATTCTGGTCGGGGACGATCCGGGGAGCCGGGCGTACGTCGCCGGGAAGCATCGGGACTGTGCGGCGGTGGGGATCTCCTCGATCGAGGTCGTGCTGCCGGCCGACACGACGCAGGACGAGATCGCGGCGAAGGTTCGGGAGCTGAACGAGAACCCGGCCTGTACCGGGTTCATCGTGCAGTTGCCGTTGCCGAAGCACGTGGACACCAACGTGATTCTCGGGCTGATCGACCCGCTCAAGGACGCTGACGGGCTGCACCCGGTGAGTCTCGGCAAGCTGGTGCTCGGGCAGGACGGGCCGCTGCCCTGTACGCCGAAGGGCTGCGTCGAGATCCTGCGCCGGTACGACGTACCGATCGCCGGCGCGCACGTGGTCGTGGTCGGCCGCGGCGTCACCGCCGGGCGGCCGATGGGGCTGCTGCTCACCCGCAAGTCCGAGAACGCGACCGTCACCCAGTGCCACACGGGCACCAAGGACCTGGCCTCGGTGGTCCGCACCGGCGACATCGTGATCGCCGCCGCCGGTTCGGCCGGGCTGATCACGGCCGACATGGTGAAGCCGGGCGCGGTCCTGCTCGACGTCGGCACCAGCCGCAGCGCCGAGGGCAAGATCGTCGGCGACATCGACCCGGCGGCCCGCGAGGCCGCGGCCTGGATCGCGCCGATGCCCGGCGGCATCGGCCCGATGACCCGCGCGATGCTGCTCACCAACGTCGTCGAAGCCGCCGAAGCAGCCGCCGCATGACCGCCTCCACCATCAGACGGGCGGCCGGCTGATGGCGGCGGCGACCGAGCGGCGGAGCGAGTGGCCGTTGGCTGTCTGCACGCTGGCGGGGCTGGCAGGGCTGATCGTGCTGACGTTCTACAACTGGCGCAACGGGATCCTCATCTTCTCCGGCAGCGTCCTGCTGGCCGGACTGCTGCGCGTCGTACTGAGTGACGAGCAGGCCGGTCTGCTGCACGTGCGGGGTCGGATGTTCGACACCGCGCTGCTGCTCGGTGTCGGCGCCGCGATCCTGCTGCTGGGCCTGATCGTCCCGAACGGCTGACCGAACGGGCAGGCTCCGGAACCCGCGCCATCATTTCGCTCTCCTCACACGTCGTAGCCGGCCGGGAAGGGCAAGTACAAGGCGGTCTTCGTACGCCGGACGGTCAGCTGGTCTCGCTGAGGTTCGTGGTCGTCGACCAGGACGGCAACACCGCGACGCAGACCGTGCTGAACGCGTACCGGTTGCGCTGGACAAGGCGAAGGCCCCCAGGGACGTCCCTGGGGGCCTTCGTACGTGCTGGTGGGTCAGGCGATCAGGCCGAGGCCCTTGACCGCGTCGCGCTCCTCGCCGAGCTCCTTGGTGGTGGCGTCGATCTTGCCGCGCGAGAAGTCGTTGATCTCCAGGCCCTGGACGATCTCCCAGTTGCCGTCCTTGACGGTCACCGGGAACGACGAGATCAGACCCTCCGGTACGCCGTACGAACCGTCGGACACGACCGCCATCGACAGCCAGTCGCCGTCGGCCGAACCGCGCAGCCAGTCCCGGGTGTGGTCGATCGTCGCGGCCGCGGCCGAGGCGGCGCTGGACGAACCGCGCGCCTCGATGATCGCGGCGCCGCGCTTCTGCGTGGTCGGGATGAAGTCGTTCTCCAGCCAGGCCTGGTCGTTGATCAGCTCGGCCGCGTTCTTGCCGCCGACCTCGGCGTGGAAGATGTCCGGGTACTGCGTCGCCGAGTGGTTGCCCCAGATCGTCAGCTTCTTGATCTCGGTCACCGGCAGGCCGGTCTTCTTCGACAGCTGCGCCAGCGCGCGGTTGTGGTCCAGCCGGGTCAGCGCGGAGAAGCGCTCGGCCGGGATGTCCGGCGCGTTGCTCTTGGCGATCAGCGCGTTGGTGTTGGCCGGGTTGCCGGTGACCGTGATCCGGATGTCGTCGGCGGCGTGGGCGTTCAGCGCCTTGCCCTGGCCGGTGAAGATCGCGCCGTTGGCCTCGAGCAGGTCACCGCGCTCCATGCCCTTGGTCCGCGGCCGGGCGCCGACCAGCAGGGCGACGTTCGCGCCGTCGAAGATGACGTTCGGGTCGTCGCCGATCTCGACGCCGGCCAGCGTCGGGAACGCGCTGTCGTCGAGCTCCATCACGACCCCCTCCAGCGCCTTCAGCGCCGGGGTGATCTCCAGCAGCCGCAGCTCGACCGGGGTGTCCGGGCCCAGCAGTGCGCCGCTCGCGATCCGGAACAGCAGGCTGTAACCGATCTGACCGGCGGCGCCGGTGACGGCCACCTTCACGGGGGTAGTGCTCACGACACGCTCCTTGGGAACTCGACTGGCTGTACTTCGGACGCTAGCAACCCGCACGCGCCGTGGCGACGGTGGGGCCGGTGATTCCTGCCACCCCAGCCGTACCACTCCACCGCCCCCGGCCACCAGCTGGGAGGATGGCCGGATGGAGCGCAAGGTCGGGTCCGGTACGGCGACCGTCGAAGCCGCGGCCGACGGGACGTACGTCGTGCGGGTGGACGGCTCTCTGCAGTCTCAGGTCGACCTGGCCGACCCGGCGCAGCTCAGCTTCGAGTACATGCGGCGGATCGGCGACGTGGTGGACGCGGTCGCGGCGCGCAAGCAGCCGATCTCGGTGCTGCACGTCGGCGGCGCCGGGCTTTCGCTGCCCCGGTACGTCGCCGTCACGCGCCCGCGCTCGCGGCAGATCGTGCTCGAACCGGACGAGGACCTGACCGAGTTCGTGCGCGAGGCGCTGCCGTTGCCGAAGCGGTCCGGGATCAAGGTGCGTCCGGAGACCGGCCGGGCCGGGATCACCGGCGTGTACGAGGACTCGGTCGACCTCCTGGTCGTCGACGCGTTCGTGCGCGAGGCCGTCCCGGAGAACCTGGTGACCCGCGAGTTCGCCGCCGAGTGCGCGCGGGTGCTGCGGCCGGGCGGCGTACTGGTGCAGAACCTGATCGACGGCTCGTCCGGCCTGGGCTTCGTCCGCCGAGTGGCCGCGACCGCGCGCGAGACCTTCGGCGAAGGCGTCGTCCTGGCCGAGCGGAAGGTCCTGCGCGGAAAGTCGTTCGGCAACGTCGTCCTGGTCGCCTCCCGGCAGCCGGTGCCCGACCTGACCGCCGCCGGGCGGCGCTCGCAACCGCCGTACGAGGTGATGCCGCTGGGCGAGCTGGCCGGCAAGGCCGAGCCGCTGACCGACGGCGAGACCTTCGTGTCCCCGGCGGCACCGTCGGGAACCTTCGGCTAACTGAACAATTCGGCGTCAGCTTCGCCCGTGCGCGGCCTCGGTGGCGTCTACTGTGGGCCGGTGGCCGACGTTCGAGTTTCCGCGCTGACCTACTACCCGGTGAAGGGGCTGGCCGGCGTGTCCGTCGACCGCGCCGAGATCGGTCCCACCGGGCTGAAGCACGACCGCAGCTTCATGCTCGTCGGCCCCGACGGCGCGTTCTACAGCCAGCGCAGCCTGCCCGCGATGGCGCCGCTGCGGGTCGAGGTGCTCGACGACGGCCTGCGACTCTCGGACGGGCGGGACCAGCTCGAGATCGAGATCGCGTACGACGGGAAGCGGCGCGACGTGAGCCTGTTCGCCAAGTGGTTCGGCGCGGGCGTGGCGCAGGACCCGGCGGCCGACGCGTGGTTCACCGAGCGGCTCGGGAAGGCGGCGACGCTGGTCCGCGTCACGCCGGAGCACGAGCGCCCGGGCTGGGGCGTCAACCCCGGGCAGACCGGGTTCGGTGACGCGCACGCGCTGCTGATCACCTCGCTGGCCTCGCTCGACGAGCTGAACGCGCGGATCGTGGAGTCCGGCGGCGAACCGATCCCGATGAACCGCTTCCGGCCGAACCTCGTCGTCGCGGGCTGGACCGAGCCGCACGCCGAGGATCGTGTGCTGCGGGCCGCCGCGGGTTCGCTGGAGCTCGGGTACGCCGCGCGGGCGATCCGCTGCGCCGTGCCGACCGTGGACCAGGTGACCGGTCGCAAGACCGGTCCGGAGCCGACGCGGACGCTGGCCAGGTACCGGCGCGAACCGGCGTACGGCGGTGGTGTCAGCTTCGGGATGAAGGCCGCGGTGCTGACGCCGGGCGTGGTCTCGGTGGGCGACACCTTCGCCGTGGGGGAATGGCTGCCTGAAGGTCCCGACCCGGCGCCGCTGAGTCGGTAGTCTCGTCGCACCTGCTGACCCTGGGGAGTCACCGTGCGACGGATTGTAGTGCTGGCGCTTCTGCTTGCCGCTTTGACGGCTCCCACTGCGGTTGCCGAGAGCAACAACCAGGTGCTGACCGCCGGGCGGACCCCGGGCCAGGCGGCGTACGACGTCCGGCTGGCCGCTGACGCCGGCGGCACGACCTGGACCGGGCGGGAGCAGATCACCTTCACCAACACCGGCGACACGCCGCTGGGCGAGGTGTACCTGCGGCTGTGGGGCAACGCGTGGGACGGCTGCAAGTCGCCGGTGAAGGTCAGCCGCTTCGAGGGCGGGACCGCGGCCGCGCCGACGGTGAACTGCACAGTGGTCAAGGTCGACCTGAAGAAGCCGCTGCGGCCGGGGCAACGCGGCTCGGTCGCCTTCGACGTCACGATGACGGCGCCGGCGCGGACCGAGCGGTTCGGCCGCTCGGGCGCGTACAGCTTCTTCGGCAACGCCCTTCCCGTGCTGGCCGTGCGCGACCAGGCCGGTTGGCACCTGGAGCCCGACGTCGGCATCGGCGAGAGCTACTACACGCTCGCCGCCGACTTCACCGTCCGCCTCGACCACCCGGCCGGCCTGGTGGTCCCGGCGACCGGCACGGTCAGCAGCTCACGTCGTACGACGACGATCTCGAAGGCCAAGCAGGTCAGGGACTTCGCCTGGGCCGCGGGGCCGTTCCAGCAGGCGACGACCAAGTCGCCGGGCGGCATCACGATCCGCACGTCGTGGACCGGCGTCGTCACGGCCGGCGCGGTCAAGGACGCCCAGACCCGGGCCGCCGCCGCGATCGACGACTTCGGCCGCCGCTTCGGCAAGTACCCGTACGGCGAGGTCGACCTGGTGCTGAACGACCGCTGGGAGTCCTTCTCCGGCATGGAGTACCCCGGTCTCGTCCTCCTGGTCGCGCCGCCGAACGAGGAGGGCCCGGTCGTGCACGAACTCGCCCACCAGTGGTTCTACGGCATCGTCGGCAACAACGAGTACGCCGACCCGTGGCTCGACGAGTCCTTCGCCGTCTACGCGTCGTACGTCCACACCGGCGACACCCAGCCCAACTGCTGGCCCGGCCGCCTGGACCACCTGATCACCAACGACATGGGCTACTGGCAACGGACACCCGACTGGTCGTCGTACGTCTACTTCTACGGCGGCTGCATGCTCGCCGACCTCGAACGCACCCTCGGCACCGAGCCGATGGCCAAGCTGCTCAAGTCCTACACAGCAGCCCACTGGTACGGCGTAGCCACCCCCGAAGCCTTCAAGTCAGCCGCCCAAGCCGCCACGACCAAAAACCTCACCCAGTTCTGGACGAACCATTCGGTCGGTTAGTCCCACCACCCACCCCCGACAGCTCCAACAAGCCCACTCCCATCACGACCACCACGACGTGACCGCGACCCCCACGTGACCGCGACGCGACCCGACGGCCGAGCCTGCCCCGCCCCCATCACACTTTGTGCACCGGCCAGCCACGATTTCGCTGTTCACGTGACTGGTTCGTGCTCAAAGTCGCCTTCGTCGCCGGATGCCTGGGCTTGTTGCGTCCGAAAAAGGGTGCGCTACAGGCCACGGTTGTCCGGACGCTGGCGGCTGCGTCCCCGGTCGGCCATCCGGTGGCTGACGCCTTGATGCACGACTGACGCCTTGTTGGACGACTGGCGCGATGTACCGGGGCAGTCGTGGGGTTTGGAGGCAGTCGTGCGTCGCGGACAGTCCTGCGGGGCGGGGTCGGTCGTGCGGGGCGACGAGATCGCGGCTGCGGGACGGGTTCAGCCCGCGGGACGCGGGTGGTACGGGGGGTCGCGCGTGCGGGACGGCGGGGCCGTACATGCGGGCCGGGACGGCAGAGATGCGTTCGCCAGTGGGGACTGGTGGGAGGCCGTCAGTTGCCATGGGTTAGGCGGGGACGTTCACCGAACTGCCTGAGCAGTACACCTAGAGCAGGGCGATGAGGGTGTAGAGGGCGGGGGCGCTGAACATCACCAGGAGGAGCCAGGCGACCATGCGGTGGCCTGGTTTGGCGCGGTCGAGGGACGAGGCGAAGGCCAGGACGGCGCCTTCCTCGGTGTGGCGGCTCAGGCCCATCCGTTTGGCCTCGCCGGGGCGGTTGTCGGGGCGTTCGTCGGCCAGCGCGTCCGGAGGGATCCCGAACAGCGCAGGCCGGGCCGGATCGAGATCGTCGCGCTCCCCGGACATCCGGCCTCCCACGGATCGGTGGAGGCTCAAGCTAACCCCGCGAACGTTGTCGGCTCAAGCACCTTTCCCCATGGTCTCACCTAGTCGAAGTCGACGACCCACCCGACACGATTGGCCTTCGACAGGCACAGGATCACCTGGGTGGCGCAGTACTCGTAGTCACCGCGACCGACTCCGAGCTCCTTCAGTCCACAGTTGAAGATCGTGCCCGAGCTCTCCGACTTCAGCTTGTCGAACGCTGACTTGGCGCTCATGTCCTTGCCGCCGGCCGCCGCTTTGGAGTTGCCGGTCGCGGAGACCTGGCCGCTCTCAGCGCGCTCCTGAGCCTCTCCGCCGGCGCCATGGTCAAGGCCGGTGTTGTTGCGCAGCGGGGCGCAGCCGCGCTCCTGGCGGGCGTTGTCGACCAAGCTGAACAGCTCGCGCTCCGCGCCGCTCTGGTCGCCGCCGTCCTTCGGCGGTTCCGGCGTCGTCGGGTCGTCCGTCGGCGTCCGGGTCGGCGTCTTGGTTGGTCGCGGGTCCTGCGTCTCGGTGCTCGGTGGCGGCGCGGTCGTCGTACCCGAGGTCGGCGGGTCGGTCGGGCCGTCCGACGGCGTCACCGTCGGGTCCGTCGTGCCCGGGGTGCCAGGCGTCTCGCCGGGCGTCGGCGTCTCACCCGGTGTCGGCGTCTCGCCTGGCGTCGGGGTCTGCCCCGGCGTCGGCGGAGTCGACGGTACGGCGGTCGGCGGGGCGTCCGTGGTGTCGACCGCGGGGTCCGTCGACGCGGTGATGTACGTGTCGTCGTCGCGCGTGACGTACGGGACGGACGCGTCGGCCTGGTCGCTCTGCGGCTGGTGCAGCAGGATCCAGGAGATCGGGGTGATCACCAGGATCACGGATGCGATGGCGATCAGCGGACGGCGGATCCGCGACGGTTGCGGAGCGGCCCTTCTGCTGCGCCGGCGCCGAGCGGTGGCTCCGGGCTCTGACATTACGTGCGTGTTCCCTTCACGGTCGCCCCCAAGACGTGCCTCATTCGTCTCGCGGTGAGGTCGCCGGGCGCCTGTGAGGGACGCCGAGCGAAGTGCAAGGACGGATCTACCCGCTGCTGCTACCGGCCAAGCGGCCGGCGGCTGTTGCTGTTCGACAAACCGCACCGGCCGGACGGTGGAGCGACGACAAAACATTGTCCTGACAAAATCACCAGGGCGTGTCGCGCTCGACAAGCCGGCCGTGGATCAGTTGCTGACGCGCCCGAAGTCCTGGACCCAGCTGCCCGGGCCCCACTCCGACTTGACCTGGCCGTCGTCGTACCCGATGCCGATCCGGTTGAACTTGCAGTTCAGGATGTTCGCGCGGTGGCCTTCGCTGTTCATCCAGCCGTTGAAGACACGCTGCGCGGTGGAGTAGCCGGCGGCGATGTTCTCGCCCCAGCCGTTGCCGTGGAACCCGGCCGCCGAGATCCGGTCGCCCGGGTCCTGACCGTCGGGGTTGGTGTGGTCCATGTAGTGCCGTCGGACCATGTCCGACGCGTGCCGGCCGGCCGCCTCGACCAGGCTGTCGTCCAACTGCAGCGGGCGGCAGCCCTGATTGCGCCGGGCCGCGTTGGTCAGGTCGAGCACCTCGCGCTCGATCGAGCTGGTGCCGCCTCCACCCGACGGGGGCGGCGGCGGGTCGTCCGGCGTCGTCGGGTCGTTCGTCGGCGGCCGCGGCGTCTTGGTGGTCGACTTCGTGGTCGACGGCTTCGGCTTCACGGTCTCACCGGCGACCGTCGGCCGACCGCTCGGCTTCACCGTCACCGTGACGACGCCGCCCGGCGCGGAGGTGACCACGGTGGTCGGCGCGTCGGTGGCCGTCGACGTGGTGGTCGACTCGGCCGATCCCAGCGCCGGCGTACCGGTCGGGGCGATCGTGGTGGTGACGCCGTTCGGCAGCGTCTTGGTGACGGTCACGAGCGGCTTGCCGGGAGGTGCGGAGGTGTCGTCGACGGCCGCGGGGCCGGAGTCGTCCTCGGAGACGTTGAGGACCTTGGTCTGCCCGTCGGCGACGTCCGAGCCGTCGCGGTGCGACATCAGGTAGACCACGGGTCCGATGGCCAGCAACACCGACAGGGCGCTCACGACCGGGCCGATCAGGCCTCGGCTGCGTTTGCGCGCTGCTCTTCTGCTCCGGTGTCGCCCAGGGGTTGGCGAGTCCGTCATGGGTGGGCGAATCCTCTTCGTTTTCGTTCGTACCGAGTCGTCCGTCGATCCCCGCGTAGCTCCAGGCCCCCCTGGTTACCGAACAGTGACCTTAACCGACCGGCAAGGCCACTGTTACAAACGCTCGTTCGGTCTTAACGAACCCCGAAGATTCGCACTACCCGCCGAAGTCCTGGACCCAGCTGCCGTTGCCCCAGTCGGACTTGACCTGCCCGCTGTCGTACCCGACGCCCATCATCGAGTAGCTGCAGTTGAGCATGTTCTTGCGGTGGCCCTCGCTGTTCATCCAGCCCTTCACCACGGCCGCCGCGGAGCTGTAGCCGACGGCGATGTTCTCGGCCATCGAGCCGCCCTTGAACCCGGCGGTCTTCATCCGGTCGAACGGGCTGCGCCCGTCCTGGCTGTTGTGGTCGAAGTAGTGGTTGTCGACCATGTCGGCGGCGTGGTCCTCGGCCGCCCGGGCCAGCGCGCTGTTCGTACGCAGCGGTCCGCAGCCGGCCTTCTGGCGCTCGTTGTTCGTGAGCTGCAGGACCTGGTTCTCCATCGTGCCGCCGACCGGGGCCGGCTTGGTCGTGGTCGGCTTCGGCGTACTGGTGTGGCTCGGCTTCGGCGACGACTTCGTCGGTGTGGGCGTCGGCTTCGGCGTCCGCGTGGTGCCGCGGCTCGGCGCCGTGGTCGACCGGGTCGGCGACGGCGTCACGCTGGGCGTCCTCGACGGGGTCTTGCTCGGCGTCACGGTCGAGGTGAGGCTCGGGGTCGGCGTCGGCGTCGGCGTGGGCTGCGCGTCGTCCGTGGGCGGGGTGTCGGTCGCGACGATCAGCGGCTCGTCCTGGCTGGAGGGTGCGGCAGTCTTGCCGTCCCGGGTGAGGTACCACCCGCCACCCGCGACCAGCCCGAGGACGACGAGGGCCGCGAGCACGGGTCCGGCCACGCCGCGCCGTTTCGCGCGCCGAGGACCTTGGTGGCCTGGGACTTCGTCGTACGGAGTGTTGGACACCCGAGGCAACGTAGCGGAGATCAACTGCGGCGACGAGCCCTTGTGACGAAGGACGTTCCGGCCCTTACAGACCTTTGACGTACTAGCGTTCAGCCCTAGTCCACAATTCTGGAGAGGACCTCATGCACGTAGTCGTCGGTGCGGGGCCAGTTGGTACGGCGGTCGCGCGGTTGCTGGTCGACCGAGGAGAAGAGGTCAAGCTGGTCACCCGGCGGGGGAGTGGGCCGGATCTTCCAGGACTCACCAAGGTGGCCGCGGACGCGTCGGACCCGGCGGCGTTGAGCGTGGTCGCGGACGGTGCGAGCACGCTGCTGAGTTGTGGAGGCCCGCCGTACCCGCAGTGGGTCTCGTTGTGGCCGAAGCTTGGTGCGTCGTTGGTCGCGGCGGCGGAGAAGACCGGCGCCGTACTGGTCACGACCGGAAACCTCTACCCGTACGGCGATCCGGTCGGGCCGATGCGCGAGCAGGACCCGGACCGGCCGAACTCGGCGAAGGGCGAGGTCCGCGCGAAGGTGTGGGCCGACGCGCTGGCAGCTCACCGTGCCGGACGGATCCGTACGGCGGAAGTGCGCGGCTCGGACTACCTGGGCGCGGGTGCGGTGTCGTTCTTCACCGTGGGCGTGCTGCCCGGACTGCTGAAGGGCAAGCAGGTCGCGGTGCCCGCGGACCTGGACGCGTTGCACAGCTGGACGGCGATCGACGACGTCGCGCGGACGATGCTGGCGGTCGCCGGCGACGAGAACGCGTGGGGCCGGACGTGGCTGGTGCCGACCGCGCCGCCGGTGTCGATCCGGGACCTGTCGGCGCACGCGGCCCGGCTGGCCGGCCTGCCGGCGGCACGGGTGACCGAGATGCCGAGCGCGGTGCTGTGGCTCGGCGGGTTGTTCAACCCGCAGGCGAAGGAGATCCGGGAGCTGCAGTACCAGTTCCGCAAGCCGTTCGTGCTCGACTCGACGGAGGCCGAAGAAGCCTTCGGCATCCAGCCGGTCGAGACCGAGGTCGCGCTGCACGCGACCGTCGAAGCGGCCCAGAAGTAACGGGCCCCAGAAGTAACGGCACACCAGTGGGGCCGGCCCACCAGCACGAGGTGGGTCGGCCCAGGGCCGCGTCGCTAGCAGCGGGCGATGACGATGTCCGCGACGACCTTCCAGCCGAGGCTGCGGTACAGCCTCAGGCCGTCGATCGACGCGATCAGGATGCCGCGCTTGGCGCCGTGAGCCGCCGCGGTCTCGACCAGCGACGCCATCACGGCGCTGCCGAGGCCGCGCCGCCGGTGCTGCGGGTCGGTCTCGATCCGGTCCGCCACGGCGTCCTCGCCGACCACCGCCATCCGGCCGCTCGACACCACGCCGCCGTGCACGGTGGCGCGGCAGACGATCAGGTCGGACTCGAGCTCGGTGTGCAGCGCGTACCGGTCGTTCAGCTGCAGGGCCGGCTGCTCCGACAGCTGGATGGTCATCAACCAGTCCTGCTCGCGCTGCACCTCCAGCCCGAGGTCCTCGAACTGGTCGACCCGCGCCTCCCGGTCGTCGGTGGCCAGCGTGATCCAGCCGGCGCCCCGGCCACCACCGGCAGCCATCGCCAGCTCGGCCGCACGCTCGACCCGTTCCGGTTTGTCGTCCGCGTCGAGCACGACGTACTCCATGGCGCGGTTGTCCTCACCCGCGCGCACGGTCAGGATCCCGTCGTTGTCGTCCTCGACCTTGGTCCAGCCCCTCGACACCGACCACCCCGCCTGCCAGCGGCGGACGAGCTCCTCACGATCTCTCACCTGTCGATTCAAGCAGCCCTGGCGCCGGACGGCGAGGGGAACTGGTGTCGCCAGGCGAACAAATCCGCCTCACACTGTGGACGTCTCGCTCAATCGGCCACGTTTTCCAGCAGTTTCCGGTAGTCGGGGTGTTCCGTGGCGAGCAGGTCGAAGCTGATCAGATCCTCGTACGTGCCGTCGCGGCGCGCGCTCGCGGAGCGGGCCAGGCCGGTGCGGACGAAACCGTTGACCTCGGCCACGTGCGCTGACGCGGTGTTCGGCGCGGCGGCGTACAGGACGAGGCGGCGCCGGCCGAGCCCGCCGTCGTCGAGCGGCGTGAACGCGTGCTTGATCGCGAGCCCGACCGCCGCCGACATCACGCCGCGGCCGCGGGCGTCCGGGTGGCCCCAGTAGCCGATCTCGGCGATCGTCGGGTCGTTGCGGTTACGCAGGTCGAACGCGCTGACGTTGCCGAGCAGCTCGTCGGTCTCCGGGTCCGCGATCGCCCAGGAGACGCCGTCGCCGTCGGCGGCCCAGCTGATCCGGCCCTCGATGAACCCGTGCGCGTCGTCCAGCCCGTACGGCGACGGCAGGCCGGCCAGCCAGAGCTTGGTGCGCTCGTCGTTGCACGCGGCCATCACCCGCTCGGCGTCCGTCGGCACCAGCGGGCGCAGGCGGACGCCGTTGCTCTCGATCACCGGGATGTCCCACCAGTGGCCCTGCGGCTCGAGGTCATCGTCGGGGGTTACCGACGCGACCCACTCGTCCCGCCGTACGCCGCGCTGCAGGCCTTCCTGCGGCATCGTCACCAGCGACCGGAACCCGGCCTTCCAGGCGACCCGCCGTGAACCCCAGTTGCCGACGTACGCGCGCCAGATCACCCGGCTCCAGCCGAGCCGGTCGAACGCGTACCGGACCACGAGCTTGACCGCCCGCGTCATCACGCCGTTGCCGCGGGCCCACGGCGCCGCCGCGAACCCGACCTCGCCGACGCCGCCGCGGCCGTCGCGCAGGTCGATCGTGCCGGCGTACCGGCCGTCGTACTGGATCGCCCAGGCGTAGGAGCTGCCGTCGGCCCAGTTGGCCGGGATCTGCTCGGTCAGGAAGCTGACCGCGTGCTCCTGCAGGTAGGGGACCGGGATGGTCGTCCAGCGCTGCATCTCCGGGTCCTGGCACGTCTCGTACGCCGGGCCGATGTCGGCGGCCGTGTGGGCGCGCAGGGTGACCGGGCCGTCGGTGAGCACCGGGACGTCGTCGGGGAATCGCATACCCGAAGCGTGACGCCCGGAACAGTCGATGGGCAACGGCATTTCGGGCCAGGCGCACAGGAAGCAACACTTTCCCACTGCGCCGCGGCGGCGCAGACCGTAGTCTGTGCGTGTGAACGCTGCCGGAAACGCCGAACCGACCCGCGGCCGGGGCGGTCAGCTGGCTGCCCAGCGGCAGGCCACGATCGTTGCCGAGGTCAACAGCCGGGGCGCGGTCACGGTCGCCGAGCTGGTCGACCGGTTCGGGGTCTCGGACATGACGATCCGCCGCGACCTGGACGCGCTGGACTCCAGCGGCCTGCTGCACAAGGTGCACGGCGGCGCGACGTCGGTCGGGCTGCGCAGCGCGCACGAGCCCGGGTTCGACGCGAAGCTGACGCAGGAGTCGGGCGCCAAGCAGGCCATCGCCGCCGAGGCCGCGCGTCGCGTCCGGCCGGACAGCGCGATCGGTATCGGCGCCGGTACGACGACGTACGCGCTGGCGCGTCAGCTGCTGCGCGTCGAGAACCTGACCGTCGTGACGAACTCGGCGCGGATCGCCGACGTGTTCCACGGCAACGGCCGCTCGGACCGCACCGTCGTACTGATCGGCGGCATCCGTACGCCGTCGGACGCGCTGGTCGGCCCGATCGCAACAGCCGCGCTGCAGTCGCTGCACCTCGACATGCTGTTCCTCGGCGCCCACGGCGTCGACGCCGAGCACGGCCTCAGCACCCCGAACCTGATGGAGGCCGAGACGAACCGGTCCTTCATCGCCGCCAGCCGCGAGGTCGTCCTGGTAGCCGACCACACCAAGTGGGGCACGGTCGGCCTGAGTACCTTCGCTACCTGGAACGACCTCGACGTCGTAGTCACCGACACGGGCCTCACCCCAGCAGCCCGCAAGTCCACGCGAGACACCGGCTGCGAACTGGTACTGGCCGCCGGCTAGAGGCGAAGCAAGCTCAGCCACCCGCGCCGCAGGTCACCAGTGCCGCAGCTCGCCCGCGCCGCGGCGGAGCCGCAGGCGCTTCGGGGCGAGCGTGCCCCCACCCCCCACCCGCCCCACCCCCATGGGCGCGCCTGGGATGGGGGCCTGGGCTGAGGTCCGCTGCAATGCGGCCGGAAGAGTCGCAAGGGCGGAGGGCCGCTGCGGCCGGAGAAAAGCAAGGTGCGCCATGCAGCGGTGCGTGGAGCCGCAGCCCACCCGGGCCGCATGCGGCGCCGCAGGTCATCCGTGCGGCGGCGGAGCGGCAGGTCATCCGTGCCGGTGTAGCCGCAGCCCATCCGCGCCGCGGCGGAGTCGCAGGGGCTTCGGGGCGGGCGTGCCCCCCACCCCACCCCATGCACGAACCGGTGTGGGTTAGTGCAGCTTCGATGCCCCTGCGGATGGGGTTGCCGCGAGGGAGGTGGGTGCGCGGAAGCCGTTGTCGGCGAAGGCCTTTTCGATGGCTGTGAAGGTTTTGTCTGCTTCGGATGTCTCGACCAGGGCGATGATGCAGCCGCCGAAGCCGCCGCCGGTCATGCGGGCGCCGAGGGCTCCTGCGGACAACGCGGTGTCGACGGCGACGTCGAGCTCGGGGACGGTGATCTCGAAGTCGTCGCGGAGGGAGGCGTGGGACGCGGTGAACAGTGGGCCGACGTCGCGCAGCCGGCCGGCGTGCATCAGGGCGACCGCGTCTTCCACCCGCCGGATCTCGGTCACCACGTGTCGCACCCGGCGCCGGTCGACGTCCTCGGGGAGCTTCGCCAGGGCAGCGTCCAGTTCCTCGAAGGCGATCGAGCGCAGTGCCGGTACGCCGAGAAGCTCGGCCGCGTTCTCGCAGCTCTTCCGCCGCGCGGCGTACTCGCCGTCGACGTGGCGGTGCGGAGCCTTCACGTCGATCACCAGCAGCGTGAGCCCGTCGGCCTCGGGGTCGAACGGGATCTGCGTCGTCGACATCGCGCGGATGTCGAAGTACAGCGCGTGCCCGGCGGTGCAGCACATCGACGCCATCTGGTCCATCAGCCCGACCGGCGCACCGACGTACTGGTTCTCAGCTTTCTGCGCCAACCGCGCGACCTCGGCGGGGTCGACCTCGATGCCCCGCAGGCCGAGCAGCGCGACGCCGGTCGCGCAGAGCAGCGCGGCCGACGACGACAGGCCGGCGCCGGTCGGCAGGTCGGAGTCGACGAACAGGTTCGCGCCGCCGATCGGGTAGCCGGACTCGCGCAGGATCCACGCCATGCCCGCCGGGTACGTCGCCCAGTCGGTGACCGAACCGGGCCGCAGCGAGTCGAGAGCGAACTCGACGACCGCGTCCTGCCCGTTCGACGAGACCGCGACGATGCCGTCCTCACGCGCTGACGCGGTGACGGAGATCTGGTTCGGCAACGCGATCGGCAGCACCAGGCCGTCGTTGTAGTCGGTGTGCTCACCGATCAGGTTGACCCGGCCGGGAGCCCGCCAGGCGCCGTCCGGCGTCGTACCGAAGACCTCTTCGAACGTGCTCATGCGCCGACCTTACGGAGAGTCTCGGCGACATCCTCGGGCCGGGTGTCCGAGATGAAAGCACCCATGCCCGACTCCGAACCCGCCAGGTACTTGATCTTGTCCGCGGCCCGGCGGATCGACAGCAGCTCGAGGTGCAGGTACCCGAGCTCGCGGTCGACGCGAACGGGAGCCGCGTGCCAGGCGGCGATGTACGGCAGGCGGTCGTCGTACAGGCCGTCGAAGCGGCGCAGGACGTCGAGGTACAGCTGGACGAAGTCGTCGCGCTCGGTGTCGGTCAGCTCGCTGATGTCGGCGACCTGGCGGTGCGGGTAGAGGTGCACCTCGACGGGCCAGCGGGCGGCCTCCGGCACGAACGCGGTCCAGTTCGCGTTCTCGGCGACGATGCGGCGGCCGTCCTTGCGCTCGGCGGCCAGGATGTCGGCGAACAGGTTGCCGCCGGTCGCCTCGAAGTGCTCGCGGGCGCGGGCCATCAGCGTCCGCATCCGCGGCGGGAGGAACGGGTAGGCGTAGATCTGGCCGTGCGGGTGGCTCAGTGTGACGCCGATCTCCCGGCCGCGGTTCTCGAACGGGAAGACGTACTCGACGTCCGGCCGGGCGCTCAGCTCGGCGACCCGGTCGGCCCAGGCCTCGACGACCAGCCGGGCCTGGCCCTGCGACAGGTCGGTGAACGACTTGGTGTGGTCGCTGGTGAAGCAGACGACCTCGGTCCGGCCGGGGCCGGCGAACGACGGGAACCGGTTGGCGAAGACGGCCACGTTGTAGTCGTGGTCGGGGATCTCCGTCGGGTTGTCCGGCGTACTGGCGTCGAGCGGGCACTGGTCGGCCGGCGGCAGGTAGGTCCGGGTGTTGCGATGGGTGGCGAAGGTGATCACGTCGCCGGTGAGCGGGTCGGTCCGCAGATCGACCTGCGGTTTCGGCGCCGCCAGGTCGCGGGTGTCGGCCGGCGGGACCCGCGGCGGAGCGTCGGCCGGGTCGTAGTAGATGAGGTCCCGGCCGTCGGACAGCTTGGTGTCTGTCCGTCGCGCGCCACGCATCGTCATGCGAATGATCATAAACCAACAGAATTGAACATGCATGGTGCGACCCGGCGCCGCTACTCTGGATCGATGGACGTCGCCCTACTTCCGCGTCCTCTCCCGTGCCGGAGAGGACGCTAGGAACTCCCAGCTCATGAACGAGACCCTGCTCAACATCGTTTTGATCTTCGTCTTCGTGCTGATCGGTGGTGTGTTCGCCGCCGCCGAGATGGCCCTGGTCTCCCTGAGGGAGAGCCAGATCAAGTCGATCGCCACCCGAGGCCGGCGCGGCGAGACCGTCGCCCGGGTCGCCGCGAACCCGAACCGTTTCCTGTCCGCCGTGCAGATCGGCGTCACCCTGATGGGCTTCCTGTCCGCCGCCTTCGGTGGCGCGACACTGGCCGACGGGCTGGCACCGCACCTGGAGGACCTCGGCCTGCCCGAGTCCGTCGCCAGCACCGTCGCGCTGGTGCTGATCACGGTGGCCATCTCCTACGTGTCGATCGTGATCGGTGAGCTGGCGGCCAAGCGGCTCGCGCTGCAGCGCGCCGAGGTGTTCGCGCTCGGCCTGGCCCCGCTGGTCGACCGGATCGCCTCGGCCGTCCGGCCGGTGATCTGGCTGCTGTCCAGGTCCACCGACCTGGTCGTCCGCGCGCTCGGCGGCGACCCGAACGCCAACCGTGAGGTGATGAGCGACGAGGAGCTGCGCGACCTGGTGTCCGGGCACGAGTCGCTCGGCGAGGAGGAGCGCCGGATCGTCGACGACGTCTTCGAGGCCGGCGGCCGGCAGCTGCGCGAGCTGATGCTGCCGCGGACCGAGGTGGACTTCGTCGACGCCGAGATGCCGGCGTACAAGGCGGTGAAGTTCGCCGCCGAGCGGCCGCACTCGCGCTACCCGGTGATGAACGGCTCGGCCGACGACATCGTCGGGTTCGTGCACGTGCGCGACCTGTTCGACCCGGCGGTCGCGTCGCGGTCGGTCCGGGTCGGCGACCTGGCCCGCGATGTCCTGATGCTGCCGGACACCGCGAAGCTGCTGCCGACGCTGACCGAGATGCGCCGGCGCTCGACGCACCTGGCGATCGTGCTCGACGAGTACGGCGGCACCGCCGGCATCGTCACGCTCGAGGACCTGGTCGAGGAGCTGATCGGCGACATCAAGGACGAGTACGACGAGGAGGCGGGCGAGACCACCCGTCTGCGCAGCGGTGACGTCGAGGTCGACGGCCTGCTCAACCTCGACGACTTCGCCGACGAGACCGGTGTCGAGCTGCCCGACGGGCCGTACGAGACCGTCGCCGGCTTCCTCGCCGCCCAGCTCGGCCGCGTTCCCACGGTCGGCGACGAGGGCGCCGTCGACGGCTACAACATCACCGTCACCGAGATGGACGGCCGCCGCGTCGCCCGCGTCCGGGTGCACCAGGTCGCCACCGAGGATGTCAGCTAGACCGGTACGAGGGCTGGTGCCTTCTCCTCGAGCAGATTGCTCCTGGCGAGGACCACCAGCCCTCCGGCGGTGAAGCCGAGGCCCTGGAAGACCAGCACCGGGATGATGCCGACGACCTCGCCGAGCAGGCCGGAGGCGACGATGCCGACGAGCACCGCGAGTCCTTCGGCGGCGAACAGCGCGCCGAAGACGCGGCCTCGTGACGCGTCGTCGGTGAGCCGCTGCACCACGGTCATCGAGGCGGCGACGACGAACGCGCCCGGGAGACCCACCGCGACCATCAGTACGTACGCCGGCGTCAGGCCGTCGTAGAACAACGGGTAGCAGAACAGCGCCAGGTCGATCAGCCCGAACAGCACCGCCCCCACACCCCACAGCTTCGCTGCCGCGAAGCGCGCTCCGACCGCCGCCGCGACCAGCCCGCCGACGATCCCGCCGACCGCCTGCGCCGACACGATCAGTCCGTACGCCGTACCGTCGCCGCCCAGCTCGGAGCTCACGAACGGCGCGAACAACGTACTCATCGCGCCCTCACCGACGCCGGTCACCAGCCCGAAGACGAACACGATCCGCATCGCCTTGCTGCTCAGGCAGATCCGCAACCCGTCGGTCCACTCGGTCTTCAACCGCTGCACCGCGCCGGAGGTCCGTTCGCGCACCACGGCCACGGCCCGGTGCTTCACGCCGATCAGCAAGCCCATCGCCAGGAGGTAGGTCGCCGCATCGACGGCCGCGAGCAACGGCAGCCCACCCGCCGCGGCCAGGACTCCGCCGACTGCGGCCCCGACGAGCCGGGCGATGTCGTTGCTCTGACTGTTCAACGCGTTCGCCGTCACGAGCTGCCGCGGATCCACCAGGTGCGGCACCAGCGACTGCTCGGCCGGCCGGAAGAACTGTTGCAGGCAACTCTGCGCGAACACGATCACGTAGATCACCCACAACCCGCTCTCGTCCCGTACGGCGAGCAGCGGCAGCAGCACGATCGCGTGCAGCAGGTTGACCACGATCATCGTCCGCCGCCGGTCCCACCGGTCGACGAACACCCCGGCCAGCGAACCCAGCACCACCAGCGGCACGAACGACGCCAGCAGCAACCCGCCGGAGGCCAGCGTCGAGCCGGTGAGCGTGTACACGTGGAAGGCGAGCCCGGTCCGCAGGATCCAGTCGCCGGTCAGCGAGATCAGCCCGGCGCTCAGCACTAGCCGGTAGTCGCGGCGCCGGACGAGCACCGCCCACAGGTCCCTCATGAGTCCCCCTCGGGAAGCACGCTGACGATCCGGGTGATGTCGACCAACCGGCTGCCCGGTGGCCGGGTGGACTTGTCGTCGATCGGCCGCTCCTCGGCGTACCGCTGCAGCAGGGCGCTGACCTGTTCCTCGAGCTCGGCCAGCTCCTCGCCCGTCAGGTAGACGCCGGTGTGACTGATGCCCGAGTTCTCGACCAGTACGTCGGGCTCGGTGCGCCGCCGCTGCTGCCAGTCGGCCAGGTTGTTCAGCGCCCGCTCGGCGATCAGCTGCTCGAGAATGTCCGCGGCCGCCGCGCCTTCGCCGGTCAGCCGCGCACTGCGCCAGGTCTGCGAGGTGGACACGAGTCGCCACGGACGCTCGCGGTTGTCCTTGCCGGGCGCCGGCTCGACGAAGTCGTACTTCGCCAGCTGCCGCAGGTGGTGCGACGCCAACGCCTGGCTGATCCCCAGCCGCCGGGCCGCGTCGGCCGCGGTCAGCGGACCTTCTTTGCCCAGCAGCGCCTGCAGGTCGAGCCGCACCGGGTGCGCCATCGCCCGGATCGCCAGCGGATCGTCCAGCAACCGCCGCCGACGAGGATCCTCAGATTCCAAAGACATGCTTGGAATATGCGGCAGACGACGGACGATGTCAAGCTGTTGCTTGGAATAGGTCGGGGAGCTAGGGCTTCTTCGGGCCCTTGCCGTTCGACTTGCCCTGCCCGGGGTTGTCCGGTTTGCCGGGCTGCTCGGGTTTGCCGGGCTTCGGTGGGCCGGGCGGAATGGTCGTCTTCGGTGGGTTCGTGGCCGGCTTGCCGGTCGTACTCACCCGCCGCTCGGTGCTGACGGTGGTGGTGACGGGCGGGCGGGTCGCGGTGGGCTTCGCCGTCGCCGTCGGCGCTGTCGGCGTGCTCCGCTGGGTCGACGGTGGCGTCAGGTTGGTCGTCTCCGGCAGCCGCCGATCGCGGTTGTCCAGTACGACGCCCGCGCCGACGCCGGCGAGGACGGCGACCGCGGCGCCGGCGCCGATCAGCCTCCGCCGCGACCGTTGGGAGGCCGTGGCGCCGCCCGGCCTGGGAGTCGCATGGCCGCGGGACACAGGACCATCGGCCAGCCGGGCGGTCGCGACGGAATGCGGCGTCGTACCGGCGGCGACCTGGGCCGCGGTCGGCCTGTCGTCCGGGTTCTTCGCGAGCATGCTCATCAGCAGCGCCTCGAACTCACCGGCCAGCTGCGGCCGCAGGTCGCTCGGCGGGGTGGGCTCGGTCGACACCTGCTGGTACATCACCACGGCCGGCTGATCGCCTTGGAACGGCGGATGCCCGGTGACCAACTGGTAGAGCACGCACCCCAGCGCGTACACGTCCGACGCCTTGCCCGCCGGCAGCCCCTGGGCGCGCTCGGGAGCCAGGTAGTGGATCGACCCGAGGATCTGCCCGGTCGCGGTCAGCGTCGTCGTGGTGTCGGTGAGGAAGCGCGCGATCCCGAAGTCGGTGACCTTGACCGTGCCGTCGGGCGTGATCAGCAGGTTCTGCGGCTTCACGTCCCGGTGCACGATGTCGTTGTGGTGTGCCGCGGCCAGGCCCGCCGCGCTCTGCCGGATCACGTCCAGCGCACGCTCGGGACCGAACGGGCCGGACCGCCGTAGCTCCACCGCGATGGTACGGCCCTCGACGAGCTCCATCACCAGGAAGAAGCCGTCCTCGTACGGGCCGAAGTCGTACGCCGCGACGACGTGCGGGTCGGACAGCGATGCCGCCGCCCGGGCCTCGCGGTGGAACCGTTCGGCCATCTCCGGCTCGCGCCGCGCGGGGAGCAGCAGCTTGATCGCGACCTCCCGGCCGAGCAGTTCGTCGGTCGCCCGGAACACCTCGCCCATGCCACCGCGCCCGAGTGGATCACCCACTCGGTACCGCTCGGCCACCAGCACGTCACGCCTCATCCGGGCCAGGTACCCGCCGGGCATGCGCTCCAGAGCTTCCCGTACGGCCCGTAGCTCGGGGGCCACCCTGGCGAACACCCCCGGCGGACGCGCCTAGCCGAGCGGGTACGCCGTGGGGCCGTCGGCGCGGTCGCGGAGCCAGTCGAGGGTGGGCTCGGCGTGGCCGAGGACGGAGATGTGGCTGTCGGACGGGTGCTCGACGTGTTCGGCGTACGGGATGTGGGCGGCCAGCCAGCGGGCGTGGGTCGGCGGGATGATGCGGTCGATGCCGCCGTGCACGAGCAGGACGGGCGCGGTGATCTCGGCGGGGTCGCAGCCCCAGGGCTGCAGGTACGAGACGTCGTCGTCGATCGGACCGTACGGGCCGGCGGTGAGCGCGACCGGCCCGGCGATCTGACCGAGCCAGCCCCACGGACCGTCGAAGAGCGCCAGGTCGACGGGCGCGAACTCCGGGTCGTAGTCGTCGTCCGGCAGCGCCGCCCGCGCCTCCCGGCCGGCCCGCGCCGCCTGGAGCGCGGCGACGCCCGACGGGATCATCCCGCCGAACCAGTCCAGGCCCGGTACGCCGTACGGCGCGATGCCGGCCAGGCTGACGACCGCCTGGACGCGGTCGCCGAGCGTCGCCGCGCAGGCGAGCGCGTACGAGCCGCCGCCGGAGTAGCCCATCACGCTGAACCGGCCGAGGCCGAGCGTGTCGGCGACGTGCTCGACGTCCCGCGCGACCGACCGCATCGTCCGGCCGGGCGCGACCGTCGACCCGCCGTACCCGGGCCGGTCGAACGAGACCCACCGCAGCCCCAGCCAGTCGGAGGCTTCGCGCAGCGGCACGGGCGGGACGCCGAGGTTGGGCGTGCCGTGGTGCCAGACGACCGGGACACGGTGGTCGTCGCCCGGGTGCGTGTCGTACACGTGCAGCGTGCGGCCGTCGGGCAGGCGCAGGTCGGTCTCTTCCATCACAGTCCTCCGGGTCGGTGTTCGGACGGTACGTCGCCACCGCCGCCCGCGGCTCGACATTTCGTCCGTTCCCCCGAGAACGGGCGAAATGTCGACGACCGCGGACCGCCTCCGACCTCTGCCGCGAAGATCCGTTCCGACGAAAGGAACCACCCTGCTCGCCGAGCTGACCGCGACGGGCGAGCTGCGGCCGATCGCTACCTGACCGGCTGGTTCAGTACCGAGATCCGGTCGGACAGCTCGATCCGGAGCTGGTTGTCGACCGACTTCAGCGCCCCGGCGCGGCCCGTTCGATGGGTGCCCAGGTACTTGTCGACCGGTCCGCGGACCGGGAAGACCTTGTCCTCACCCGGCAGCGGCACCGACGGGCACAGGCTGTTGTCGCTCTTCGAGCCGTACAGCAGGTACGTGTTCACGACACCGTCGACGCACGGGTTGCCCTGCAGGCCGTACTGCCCGTGGAAGGCCGCGTCGTCCACTCGCAGCAGGTCCACGCCGGGCGCCTTGCGCACCGCGCTCGTCGCCTGCTCGTACGACGTCTGCGGGTCGAACTCGCCCTGCACCACCAGCACGTTGTCCCGAACCGACTTCGGCAGGTCCGGCAGCGTCTCCTTCGGCGCGTCCGACCAGGGACCGCAGACCTCGCTGAGCCCGTACTGCCAGCCGTACGCCGGGTACTTGCGGCCCTGGACGTCGCTCAGCGTCTTGTACGACTGGGTCGACTTCGTCACCTGGTCGCCGCAGGCTACGGCGTACCGGGTGATCGGCAACTGCTGGTAGTCCGGCGTGGCCTGGCCGAGGTCGGCCTTCGCCACGGCGGCGGTGGTCAGCTTCGCCGTGGTGACACCGAACCGCTCGCGCGACAACGCGTCGACCTGGCCACGCAGCCCGGCCGGCAGCTTCTGGAGGTCGGCCGTGTCGCCCGTGATCACGACACTGAGCACCAGCAGGCGCAGCAGCCAGCCGAGCTCGCTGCCGTTGCCGATCAGGAGCGCGTCGTAGCTGTCCGGGCTGGTGCCCAGCGCCGAGGCCTTGCTCCGGCCGCTCTCGATCGCGGCCGCGGCCTGCTTGGTCGTCGTACCGAAGACGTCCGGCATCGTGCGGGTCAGCCAGGGCAGGAACACGTCGTCGGCCTGCCGCTGCCCCATCCGCGGGAAGTCCTCGAAGTCGGCCTGCAGCCGGCCCTGGAAGTCCACGCTCGAGTCGAGCACGATCCGTCCGGTGGTGGCCGGGAACTGCGACGCGTACTTCGCGCCCAGCCAGGTCCCGTACGAGTACCCGACGTAGTTCAACTTAGGTGCCTTGAGCAACTGTCGCAGCAGGTCCATGTCGTGCGCGGTCTGCCAGGTGGTGATGTACGGCGCCTCCGCCACGCTCTGGCAGGCCTCGGCGATCACCTTAGGGGTCTGCTGGTGGTCCGCGATGCTCTTCGGCGACCGGTCCCGGGCGTCCAGCGGTCCCTCGGGCAACCGTCCGACCGGCACCTGGCAGGTGATGCCGAGCCCGGCCTGCCCGGCCGCACCTTGTTGTCCGGTGCCCCGAGGATCCATGCCGAGTACGTCGTACTGCGCGTTCAGCGTCGGCTGCAGCTTGGCGAGGTCGGCGGCGAGCCCCGTGCCCTGGCCGCCGGGCCCGCCGGGGTTGGTCAGCACGATCCCCTGGTAGTTGTCCTCGGCACCGGTCGCCGCGACCCGGCTGACCGTCACCTTCAGGTCCTTGCCGGCCTCCGGCGCCGACCAGTCCCGCGGCACGGTCAGTTGCGCGCACTGGACGGGCACCTCGGCCTTGAAGGTGCACGCACCCCAGGTCAACTTCTGTCCGGTGTACTTCGACAGATCCGGTGCGGCGCCGGCTGTCAGTGGACTCATCACGGCGAGCAACGAGATCGACGTCGCGGCGGCGAGTCCTGCTCGTAGGCGTCTCATACCCTTGCCTTGCCTTCCTCACGGTGGGCGAACCTTCTCGCCACGAACGTATTTCCGCCCGTCGCCTGCGCGGCACGACCGAACGGCCGGATCGGCGGCGGCACCTCGTCCTTTCGGCCAGGGTGGAGTCCAGCCGTCGAGCTGACGTGCGGAGACGGTTCGGGAAGGCATGCTGGAACCATGACGAGTCCCGGCCACGCCAGCGGATCCGGCCCGGTGCCGGACGGTGCCGACGCCCGCGCCCGGCGCGCGGCGGCGGCCGGCGGCCACGATGGGCGTGCGCCGCTGGTTGCCGCCCACCGCCGGCGGGCGCCGCTGGTCGCGGAGATCGCGGCGCTCGCGCTGCTCACCGCGGCCGACCTCGCGATCACGCTCGTGCACCCGGCGCCGACCGGTGGGCTGCTCGCCGCGTCGTTCACCGCGATCACGCCAGCGATCGGGCTGGGCGCCGCCGTGGTCGCCGTGCTCCGGCGCCACTTCGATCGGCTCGTGCTGTTGACCGTGGTGGTCGCTTCCACGTCCCTGCTGGTCAGTGTCGGCAGCGGTCTGGCGTCCTGGGCCGGGGCGGCCGTACAGGCGCAGTCGCCCTTGGCCGAGGCGCTCGCGCTGGCGCTGCTGTGCGGAGCGGTCTGCCACCGGCTGCCGTCGCGGTCGGTCGCGCCGCTCGTCGTACTGGTCGGGGTGGCCGCGACCGTTGCTGCGCCGCTGCGGTTCGGGCTGCACTCTTCGTGGGCCTTGCTCGCCGTACCGGCCGCGCTGATGTGGGGTGGCAGCGTGGCGACCGGTCTCGTCCTGCGCGATTCCGACAGCCGGTACGACGCGGAGTTGGCCCGCGCGCGGGAGTCCGAGCGGCTCACGCTGGCCCGGGAGCTGCACGACTTCGTCGCGCACCACGTGACCGGGATCGTTGTCCTTGCCCAGGGGGCGCAAGTCGCCGCGACCCGGCGCGACGAGAAGCCCGGCGCCTACCCGGAGATCGAGCAAGCAGGCAGTGAAGCCCTGAGCGCGATGCGAAGGCTGGTCGGCATGCTCCGCACCGAGGAGCCGGGCGGCGGCGGAACGAGCCGCGCGGGGACCACCGAGGAGCCGGGCGGCGGCGGAACGAGCCGGACACCGACCGGCGATGGACCGGCGCTGCTGGCCGAGCTGAAGGAGGCCTGCGGCAACGATCCTCGGGTGCGGCTGACCGCCGCCGCCGAGCTCGACCAGTTGTCGTTGCCTCCAACAACAATCACCGCGGCGCACCGGATCGTGCTCGAGGCGGTCACCAACGCGCGGCGGTACGCCGTACCGGGTTCGCCGATCGAGGTGTCGGCCGGACTGCGCCGCAGGGGCCTGACCGCGGCGCTGGAGCTCACGGTCGTCAACGCCGTACCGGTCCAGGCCGAGCGAGGGGAAGGGTACGGATTGGTGGGCATGGCCGAACGCGCGCAGGCGCTGGGCGGTACGTTGTCGTCCGGCGCCGGCCCGGAAGGGCGCTGGCGGGTGCACGCGACGCTGCCGGTCGACTCGGGGCAGCCGTTCCGGTGAAGGAGACGACGATGGCCGTACGGGTGCTGCTGGCCGACGACCAGGCGATGGTGCGGACCGGGTTCCGGCTGATCCTGGAGTCCGAGCCCGGCCTCGAGGTGGTCGCCGAGGCCACCGACGGCGAGGAAGCGGTCCGGAAGGCGCGCGAGCTGCGGCCGGACGTCGTACTGATGGACATCCGGATGCCGCTGATCGACGGCATCCAGGCGACGAAGCTGCTCGCGGGGCCCGGGGTGGCCGATCCGCTGCGGGTGGTCGTGGTGACGACCTACGACGTGGACGAGAACGTGTACGCCGCGCTGCGCGCCGGGGCCTGCGGGTTCCTGGTCAAGGACGCCGGTCCGCGGCTGCTGGTCGAGGCGGTCCGCGCCGCGGCGGACGGCGAGTCGATCGTCTCGCCGTCGGTCACCGCGCGGCTGCTCGAACGCTTCACCCAGGCGGCCGCCCCGACGGCTCCGGCGGCGCACCCGTTGACCGAGCGGGAGGCCGACGTGGTCCGCGCGGTCGCGCGCGGGCGGATGAACAGCGAGATCACCGACGAGTTGACGCTGTCACTCTCTACCGTCAAGTCGCACCTGGCCAGCGCCCAGCGGAAGCTCGGGCTGCGCAACCGCACCGAGCTCGCCGTCTGGGCCTGGGAGAACCGGCTCGTCGACTGACACCGTCGACCGGACCACCACGGTCCGGGCGGCCAGGTCGCCGACCCGCTGCCGGTACCGCGTGCAGCAGACGACCACGAGAGCGACCAGCCCCCAGAACAGGCCGTCGACCACCCAGAGCAGGTACCGGACCAGGAACTGCTTCCAGCTCGGCAGCGTGCCTTCCAGCGTGAGCGTGCGGAGCCCGAACGCCAGCATCCCGACGGTCCGGCCGCCGTTGCGGCGGGGGAGCAGGATCTCGTTCACGACCTGCAGCACGAAGGCCGAGCCGAGGAAGACGCCACCCAGGACGTTTCCGAGGCCGCGACCGTGCGCGCCCGCCTTGACCAGGAGGAACAGGCTCCCGACCGTGATCAGGGTCGACACGACCAGCACCGCGAACAGGTCGAGCGCCCACTGCGCACAACGTCGCGGTGTCACCCGAGTCGTCGCAGCGGTGAGAGCAGTCACGCCCGCCATCATCCCACCGCCCCCGCAAGCCTCACTTCGGGCACCGACCGGCCGGTGCCCGAAGACGCTCAGGTGGGCGGTGCGACCAGGCGGGTGTGGTTGTCGCGAGTGGCGAGGGCCGGGTCCAGCGCGCCCAGCGCCAGCCAGGTGGCGCCGCCGACGCCGTCGTGGGCGGTGAGGACCTCACCGTGGAAGTGGTCGCGGATGCTCTGACGCAGCAACCGGCCGACCGGCGACGACTCGCCCGCGACACTGCCCGCGAGCACCAGCGGACCGTTGTCCGACGTTGTCCGCAGCCGGCTGACCGTTTCTGTGAGCAGTTCGGCTGCGCGTTTCACCAGCGCGTGCGCCGTCTTGTCGTTCTGGTCGTACGCCGCCACCACCGTCCGGGCCAGTTCGGCCAGCAGCACCGGTGGGCGCGAGTTCACGGTCCTGATCAGGTCGTCACGGAGCAGATCGTAGCCTTCACGTTCCGCGACAGCGCCCGGGTCCCAGCCCGGCAGGACGGCCTGGACCACGGCGTCGCCGAGCAGCCCGATCGGCTCGCCCAGGTCGAGCGCGCGCAACAGACTGCGCAGCGCCTCGCGGCCGAGCCAGAAGCCGGACCCGTCGTCGCCGAGCAGCCAGCCGTGGCCGTCCGCCGTACCGACCAGACGGTGGTCGCGGACCAGTCCGGCCGCGCTGCCCGTGCCCGCGATCAGCACGGCGCCGTCCGCTTCCGGCGTACCGGATGCGAACGCGACCTCCAGGTCGCCGATGTAGCGGGGGACGCAGACCAGCCCGGCGCCCGACCAGGCGGCGTCGAACTGGGCGGCGACCTCCGGCTTGGACAGTGCGGACCCGCCCGCCGCGCCGATCACGGCCGCCTTCACCAGGGCCGGATCGAGGCCGGTGAGCGCCTGGCGGATCGCCTGGCCGAAGTTCGCCGCGGCACTCGCGGGGTGACTGGTCGGGTTTCCGCCCGCGGCAGCCCCTCGACCGACTACGTTGCCTTCCATATCGGCGATCACGATCCGGGTGGACGTGCCGCCGAGGTCCCCGCCCAGGACCAGTGTGGTGACAGGTCGCAGGACCACTGCGTCCTGTGGTTCCGGAAGGGCGTGGTCGACGGACATAGGCGGTGCTCCAAACTGCTCAATCAGAGCGTTTATGGACAATAACGTGCAAGGTTACGCAACGGTCCCGATCTGGAAGGAAGAGTGAGATGAGCCTTGACTTTAGCTGTCAGGTGAGAAAAGTTCTGTCCAGCAAACCGCAAACTTGCGCACTTGTCGGCACCAGGTGTGTCGCGGCGAACAGATTAGTCGAGGGGTGGGGCCTCTGATGGCCAGTACGACGGGCGGCAGCACGGGCGCACACGCGGGATCGGGGACGGACACCGGTGGCGTCAGTGCGCAGTCGTATGTTCACACGCTGACACCGATCCTGGCCGCGGTCACCGAGCAGATCGACGGCCCGATCCAGGACGCCGCGGACCTCTTCGTCACCTCGCTGCGGGGCGACGGCGTGATCCAGGCCTTCGGGTCCGGCCACTCCGAGGCCCTCGCGATGGAGATCGCCGGCCGCGCCGGTGGCCTGATCGCCACCAACCGGCTCGCCCTGCGCGACCTGGTCCTGCTCGGCGGTGAGCCGGTCGAGCTGCTGCGCGGCGGCGAGCTCGAGCGCGACCCGTCGATCTCCCGCCGGCTGTACGAGCTCAGCGCCGCGCAGAAGAACGACCTGTTCGTGATCGCCTCCAACTCCGGCGTCAACGGCTCGATCGTGGAGCTGGCCAGCGTCGTCAAGGAGCACGGTCACCCGCTGATCGCGATCACCTCGCTGCAGCACACCGCCGGTGTCGAGTCACGGCACCCGTCGGGCAAGAAACTGATCGACTTCGCCGACGTGGTGCTCGACAACCACGCGCCGTACGGCGACTCCGTGCTCGAACTGCCGGGATTCGGCAAGGTTTGCGCCGTGTCGTCCATCACCGCCGCGCTGATCGCGCAGATGCTGGTTGCTGAGGTCCTGCGCCGGCTGGCCGAGGCAGGCGAAACACCACCGGTCTACCTGTCCGCGAACATTCCCGGCGGCGACGACCACAATCACGCCCTGGAAGCAAAGTACGCCGGCCGGATCCGTCGTACTGCCTGAAACACTCTCGGAAGGCGGGACCATGAGTACTCCCAACAAAGTGTCGCGGCGGCTGTTCCTGCAGCGCGCGGCGGTCGGCACCCTGCTGGCCACCGGCGGCAGCACGCTGCTGGCGGCCTGCGCCGGCAGCGGCAGTGACGACACCGGGTCCGGCGGCAGTGACGCGGACAAGACCGCGGACAACCCGTTCGGCCTGGCGGACAAGGCCACCGTCGACGCGGTGATCTTCAACGGCGGCTACGGTTACGACTACGTGCAGTTCGCGGCCGACATCGCGCAGAAGAAGTTCGCCGGCTCGGCCTTCAAGGTCGCGCCGTCCACCCAGATCGCCCAGCAGCTGCAGCCGCGCTTCGTCGGCGGCAACCCGCCGGACCTGATCGACAACTCCGGCGCGAACCAGATCGGCTTCAACACGATCCTGGACCAGCTGGCGCCGCTGGACGACGTCTTCGAGGCCAACAACTACGAGGGCACGAAGATCGCCGACACGCTGTACCCCGGTGCCAAGGTTCCCGGCACCTACGACGGCAAGTTCGTCGCGATGAACTACGTGCTCACGCTCTACGGCCTGTGGTACTCCGAGGCGCTGTTCAAGGAGAACGGCTGGGAGCCGCCGAAGACCTACGACGCGCTGCTCGACCTCGGCGCCAAGGCCAAGGCCAAGGGCAAGTACCTGTTCGTCTGGGGCAAGGAAGCCGCCACCTACTACCACACGATGGCCGTCGACTCGGCGATCAAGGAGGGTGGCGACGACGTCCGGCTGCCGCTGGAGAACCTCGAGGGCGACTGCTGGTCCAAGCCGCAGATCCAGGCCGTGTTCAAGGCCCTGGAGACGATGGTCAAGAGCGGCTACTTCGTGCCCGGCGGCGCCGGCACCCAGTTCACCGCCGCGCAGGCCAAGTGGAGCAACGACCAGCAGGCCGTGCTCTACCCCTCGGGCTCGTGGATCGAGAACGAGATGAAGAAGGCCACCAAGAGCGGGTTCCAGATGAAGGGCATCCCGGAGCCGACGCTGACGGCCAGCCCGAAGCTGCCGTACGAGTCGCTGCGCAGCGCGGCCGGCGAGCCGTTCATCGTCCCGGCCAAGGGCAAGAACGTTGCCGGCGGCAAGGAGCTCCTGCGGGCGATGCTGTCCAAGGACGCGGCGACCAACTTCGCCAAGACCCGGCTCGCGCCGACCATCGTCAAGGGCCTGGTCCCGGCCGACGGGTTCGGCTCGACCGCGCTGCAGTCGCAGACCGCGATGCTGGACGCGGCCGGTACGAACATCTTCGACTACCAGTTCGTCACCCTGTACGGGATGAACACCGACAACCTCGTGGTCTGGAACTCGTTCCTGTCCGGTCAGACCGACGCGGCCGGCCTGACCAAGGGCCTGCAGCAGATCACGGACAAGGTGCGCAACGACAGCTCCGTCAAGAAGATCCCGGTCACCAAGTGACCATGACGCCAGATGTCGTGCCGGACGGCGGGCCTCACCGGCCCGCCGTCCGGCGGCGCCGCCGGCCGCTGACGTTCGACCGCGCCAGCTTCATGGTCGTGTTTCTCGGCCTGCCGCTGGCGGTCTTCGTGATCTTCGTGGTCTCGCCGTTCGTGCAGGCGCTGTGGTACTCGTTGACCGACTGGTCCGGGTTCAGCTCGGGGATGAACTTCGTCGGCTTCGACAACTACGTGAAGCTGTTCCACGACGACATCTTCCTCAAGGCCGTGCGCAACAACGTCCTGCTCGCGATCGTCGTACCGGTCGTGACGATCGTGCTGGCGCTGACGCTGGCCACGCTCGTGACCGTCGGCGGCTCGGGCACCGGGACCGTCCGGGGACTGCGCAACGCCGGGTTCTACCGGATCGTCTCGTTCTTCCCGTACGTGATCCCGGCGATCGTGATCGGACTGATCTGGGCCCAGGTGTTCACTCCGGGCTCGGGCGTGCTGGACGCGGTGCTGTCGAAGATCGGGCTGCACGGGTTCGAGAACTACGCCTGGCTCGGTGACGCGCGGACCGCGATGCCGGCCTCGATGTTCGTGATGATCTGGGGCTTCGTCGGCTTCTACATGGTGCTGTTCATCGCCGCCATCCGGGGCATCGAGCCGGAGATCTTCGAGGCGGCCCGGATCGACGGCGCCGGCCGGTTCCGGACCGCGGTCTCCATCACGGTGCCGCTGATCCGCGACAACGTGCAGACGGCGTACATCTACCTCGGCATCGCCGCCCTGGACGCCTTCGTCTACATGCAGGCGCTGAACCCCGGCGGCGGGCCGCAGAACTCGACCCTCGTGATGCCCCAGCAACTGTTCACCACGGCCTTCACCAAGGGCCAGTTCGGCTACTCGACGGCGATGGGCGTGATCCTGGCCGCGGTGACGATGCTGTTCGCGCTCCTGGTGTTCACGGTGAACGCCCTGACCGGCGGACGTGAGCGGAAGGTGAAACGCCGATGACCACAACCACCGCCGACCGGCGCGTCATGGCCGGTGCCCGCGTGCCCCGCCAACGGGCCCCGGAGGGCAGAGGCGTGGCCACCGCCGCCCACATCGCGCTGATCCTGTGGTCGCTGCTGGTGATCCTGCCGCTGGTGTGGACCGTGCTGTCCTCGTTCAAGTCGACGCAGGAGGTCCTGGGCAACCCGCTGTCGCTGCCGGGCAAGCTGCGGTTCGAGAACTACGCGAACGCCTGGACGACGGCCGGGATCGGCCGCTACTTCGCGAACACGGTGATCGTCGTGGGCGTCGCGCTGGTGCTGGTGATGGTCCTCGGCGCCATGTGCGCATACGTGCTGGCCAGGTTCACGTTCCCCGGCAACCGGCTGATCTACTACAGCATGCTGGCCGGTCTGACGTTCCCGGTCTTCCTGGCGATCGTGCCGCTGTTCTTCGTGCTGAAGAACCTCGCACTGCTGAACACCCTGCCAGGGCTGATCATCACCTACGTCGCGTTCGCGCTGCCGTTCACGGTCTTCTTCCTGCACAGCTTCTTCAAGGCGCTGCCGGGTGAGATCTACGAGGCGGCGCAGATCGACGGCGCCGGGGAGTGGCGCACGTTCTTCTCGGTGATGCTGCCGATGGCGCGGCCGGGCATGGCGTCGGTCGCGATCTTCAACTTCCTGGGGCTGTGGAACCAGTTCCTGCTCCCGGTCGCCCTGAACACCGACTCGAACAACTACGTGCTCTCCCAGGGCATGGCGTCGTTCGCGTCGCAGGCCGGCTACGCGGTGGACTTCGGTGCCCTGTTCGCGGCCGTGGTGATCACGGTGGCGCCGGTGCTGGTCGTCTACATCATCTTCCAGCGCCAGCTGCAGGTCTCCGTGACCGCCGGAGGCGTGAAGTAGCCTTCGGGTCGTGCTGAAGCGGCGTACGGTACTGCAGGGCGCTCTCACGAGCGCCCTGCTGGCCGGTTGCTCGACCGGGAAGCCCAGCGGACCGGCCCAGACGCAGGACAATCCGTTCGGTGTGGTCGCCGATCGGCCGCTCGAGGTGGTCGTCGCCGAGGAGTACGGCGGCTTCGGCGCGCCGCAGTACCGGACCAAGTACGAACAGGCGGTCGTCACCGTCACGCCGACCAAGCAGCTGCGGGACCTGCTGCAGTCGCGGTTCGCCGCGGGCAGCCCGCCGGACGTCGTACTGAACACCGGGGACAAGGCGCTGACCGTGAGCCGCCTGGTCGCCGACGGGCACCTGGCCGATCTCGGGCCGCTGCTGGACGCGCCCTCCTGGGAGAACCAGGACGCGAAGGTCAAGGACGTCGTACTGCCCGGCCTGCTCGACTACGGCCGGTACGACGGAACGCTGCGCTCGCTGAACTATCTGGTCGACGTCTACGGCCTCTGGTACTCCGCCCGGCTCTTCCAGCAGCGCAACTGGGACGTGCCGCGCACCTGGCCCGAGCTGCTCGCGCTGGGCGCCGAGATGCGGGCCGCCGGGCTCGGGCCCTTCACGTACGCCGGAGCGCACCCGTACTACGTGTTCGAAGCCGTCATGACGCTCGCGGTGAAGACCGGCGGGCACGAGGTCGCCCAGCGGATCGACAACCTCGAGGACGGCGCCTGGAAGGACAAGAGCGTCACTCGGGCGATCACCGCCTTCGGTGAGCTCGCCAAGCGCGGGCTGATCGCGACCGGGACCGCCGAGCTCGACCACACCGCCTCCCAGACCCGGCTGCTGCAGTCGAAGGCCGGGCTGCTGCCGTGCGGGAACTGGCTGGAGAACGAGATGAAGCCGGCCATCCCGGCCGGCTTCGGGCTGACCATGTTCACGCTGCCGCCGCTGGACGGGTCGCCGGCGCTGCCGCGGGGCGTGCACGTGGCGCCGGGCTCGCCGCTGCTGGTGCCGCAGCAGGGGCCGAACGCCTCGGGCGGGCTCGAGTACCTGCGGGCGATGCTGTCGCGCGAGGTCGCCGGGCAGGTGACCAAGGAGGCCAACCGGCTGACCGTCGTACGGGGTGCTGCTGACGGGCAGGAGATCAGTACGGCGCTGCGCTCGGCGCGGGACCTGCTGACGGCCGCGGGGGACCAGGCGATCAGCTGGTACTTCGCCGACTGGTACCCGACGCTGGGCAAGGCCGCCGGGGACCTGACCGGCCAGTTCCTGGCCGGCGCCTTCCGCGCCGACGAGTGGACCGCCCGCCTGCAGGCAGCGGCCGACCAGGTGAAGCAGGACAAATCCGTCACCAAGTACCACCGGGACTGACGGACCTCGTAAGGTAAGGGCAACCTAAGTACTTCCTGTCCTTCTGTGAGGTCTTCATGCGCTCCCTCCTGCGACCGCTCGCGGTGCTGGCCGTCGTCCCGTTCGCTCTCGCCGCCTGCGGGTCCGGCTCCGACGAGCCCGCCGCGCAGAGCGGGCCGTCGGCCGGTTCCGAGGCCGGCGCCTTCCCGGTGTCGATCAAGAACAAGTTCGGCACCACCGAGGTCAAGGCCGCGCCGCAGCGGGTCGTCTCGGTCGGCCTGATCGAGCAGGACGCGCTGCTCGCGCTCGACGTCGCGCCGGTCGGTACCACCGAGTGGTTCGGCGAGAAGCCTGGCGCGCTGTTCCCGTGGGCCAAGGACAAGCTCGGCGACCGGCCGGTGCCGACCGTGCTGAGCGACAAGGACGGCATCCAGTTCGAGAAGGTCGCCGCGCTGCGGCCGGACCTGATCATCGGGCTGTACTCCGGCATCACCGCTGACGACTACAAGAAGCTGACCGCGATCGCCCCGACGGTGGCGCAGCTGCCCGGCGTACCGGACTACGGCGTGGCCTGGCAGGACGTGGCCCGCACGGTCGGCCAGGCGGTCGGCAAGCCGAAGCAGGCCGACGAGCTGGTCAAGGGCATCGAGACGCGCTTCGCGACCGTGCGCTCCGAGCACCCCGAGTTCAAGGACAAGCCGGCGCTGATGGCGACGCCGTACGAGGGGTACTTCATCTACGGCAGCCAGGACCCGCGCTCGCGGCTGCTGACCGACCTGGGCTTCACGCTGCCGAGCGGCCTGGACGGTCTGATCGGCGACAAGTTCGGCGCCAACATCAGCAAGGAACAGATCAAGCTGCTCGACCAGCAGGCGCTGGTCTGGTTCCCGACCAAGGGTGGCACCGCGAAGCTGCAGAGCGACCCGTTGTACAAGAACCTGCCGGTGCGCACCCAGGGCCGCGACGTCTTCGTCGAGGAGAACTACGACGACCCGCTGTACGGCGCGACCAGCTTCGTCTCGGTCCTCAGCCTGCCGACCGTGCTCGACCAGCTCGTCCCCAAGCTGAAGGCCGCGGTCGACGGCGACCCCGCGACGACGGCCTAGAGAAGAACAGAGAGAAGAACAGAGAGAAGAACAGAGAGAAGAACAGAGAGAAGAACAGAGAGAAGAACAGAGAGAAGAACAGATTAACAGTTGCGGTGGGTTGTTCTGGGGATCAGACGAGTGCAGATCGCGAACGTTCGTGCCCCTCGTGCAGAACTGACTGCCGTGCCCTTCGCGCCGCGATCGTCTCGTCCAGATCGTTCGGTGTGCCCCGAGGAACTCGGTCCAGTACTCGAAGGCTGCTTGCGTGTGGCTGAGATCGTGTCAAACACGCCTCGCAGTGGAGAGTTTCAAAGCAAGCTGAGGTTGCCGCAGAAGTAGTCGCGCAGGCGGATTTGCTGAGTCGGATGCAGTGACAGGCTTTCGATCTCGGCGGAGGAGAAGTACCCGACCGAGGTGGATTCCGCGTCGCCAACCTTCGCTTGGCCGGCGGTCCGACGGGCGGTGAGACAGACATTGAACTGCTGCCGAACCTCGCCGTCCGAGTATTGGATAACATGGTTGGGGTCGCTATAGATGCCCACGATGCCCGTGACTTCTACGGTGAGGCCGGTTTCCTCCAAGACCTCCCGGCGAGCGCACGCGGCCAGCGATTCACCCAGCTCCAGCCGCCCACCGGGAAGCGCCCAGTTGCCCGAGTCCGAGCGGCGAACCATGAGGACTTTCCCCGACTCTTCGATGACGGCCGACGCGGCCACGACCAGCGAGTTCGGCATCGGGGCGTCCGGGTCGTTGTAGAAATCTTTCCTCATTCGTCGCCGACCACCTTCGCAGTTTCCCAAACAGTGTCGAAGGATTCTTGATAGCTGGCGATCAGCGTGCCGGTCGCCGCTTTCCGGTAGTGCCAGAGCGGTGCGGAGAATGCGTTGACTCCGAAGATGTGGGCGTTCACGAACATCTCGTCGTCGGCGCGGTAGATGGAGTTGTAGAGGGTCGTCCCATGGGTTCGGACCTCGATGTTCTTCGTCCCGATGACGGGTCGGTAGTGGATGAGAGCGAGCTCGCATCGCGTCTCGATGCCGTGACCAAACTTCTCTTCGAGGCCGCGTGCTCGAACGTTCGCTGAATGCGCGTCACCCAGGGCAATCCGAATCTGGCACCCAGCCTTTGCCTTGCTGATGAGGAGATCGTTGAAGCCGAGGATCTGCTCGTGCAGGAAGACGGCTGCATAGACAAGGATGTCTATGTGGTTGTTGCCCGAGTCGAAGAAGCTCTTCCACTGGGCGGGGGGAGATCTGAGAGCGCTGCTCGTGGACAGCCACAACCTCGGACGAGAGCGCGCGCGCTGAGCGCCCGCGATGAAGTGTCGGCCAGAGATACACGGGGTCTTCCTCCAACACGCCAGCAGCAGCGACGGCGGCCCGTACATACGGCACCCGTCCGGTACTGATCCAGCGCTCGACGGTCTTGGCGTCGACGCCCGTCTTCTCTGCCAGAGCCTGGGACGTCATGCCTCGGGCCGTCATCGTGGCTCGTAGTCGCTCGTTACGCATACTCACTCCTATGGGACGTCTTTTCAGCATAAGACGTCCAGTACGCGTCCCTTGACGCAGTGTCGTCGTCCGGCCACTCGCGGGAATCTCATTGCATGACCAACTGCGGTGGCGGCGAGCGCAAGAGCGCTTGGCGGGGCGACGCGGATGAGCAGCCCGCAGCCGAAGGCGACGCGCAGGCATGGCCGGTACTGCGGTTTTCGGACGGCACTCAACCGTGCGAAGGCGCGAATCCGGCGACCGGCCGCGCATGTGTCATCGGCTATCACAAGGGCTACCACCGCGATGTCGTCGGGACGAGGTGGCTTGACGATGAGTAGGCCCGGAGTGCCGCCATACCCACTCCCAAAGACCGGCGGGGCGTACGCGCTGATTCATGCGCGTCCGCGTACGTCTCGCCTTCCAACCTTCCGCCCACCGAGCTGCCATGCCTCGCGGCGGAAGCGACGACCCAGCAGGACTGCGGGTCGTCACCACCTGACGCCAGTCCCTGCGCGTACGGCGTCCAGGCGAAAGAGCGGCCCCGGCTTCGCCCTGTAGGTCGGGGCCGCTCACCTAACAGCATCTTCAGTAGTGAGGAGCGGGGAATGTCGGTAGTCGAACAACTGCGCGGGCAGCTACACGCGGTCGCCCAGGACGCGAACCAGGGAGCCGCCAGCCTCGGTGGTTTCCAAAACAAGTTCAGCCAGGCCAGCCAGCAGGTACTCGCTCTGATTCAAGGCTCGGCGACCGGCGCCGATCGCGACATCGCCGAGGTGCTGGACGCTGCATCGAAATCGCTCGCCTCAGCGGTGACTCACTGCAGATCGCGTCCCACAAGTGCGGGCAGTACGCCAGCAGATCTAGCTGCCGATGCCGTCCGAGTTGCAGCGAGTCGCCGGAGACCTAGCGGCATGCCTGGACATGATGCCTCGGGTGGTCGCGGCCCTGCACGAGCGAGCCCGCCGGAGTCGTGAGGTGGCCGGATACGTCGGTGGCCTGTCGAGCGGAAGCGCGGTACTACAGGCAGCGGCGCTCCAGCTTGATGCCGCCGCGAAGGACTGCGAGGAGGCGGCCCACTTCTGCGAGATCGCATGGCAGCGCGGCAGGGACTGGGCCGTGCAGATGGTGAGCAACGCGAGCGGCGGGTCAGCGGGAGTGGGAGGTGGGGGAGTCGGGCGCCCGAAAGGTCCCACGGTGCCGGAGCGTGGGCCGGCGGGCCAGTCGCGTCCCTCAAAGGGTCCGGACCCCGTGCAAGGTCCGTCAGTTCCTCGTCCACCAGAAGACGGCGGCGAGCCGGACGCACAAGATGTCATCCGTCGCTTGCCAGTCCGCGAGAACGACTCCGGCAAGACTCGAGGCTTCTGGAAGGCGCCCGATGGTGAAGAGAAGCCGCTGGCCAGCGGTCGCGGCCGCTACCAACAACTGGCCGACCAGCACGCGCGGCGGCTTGGCCTGAGGCCAATGAGCAACACCTCGCACGTCGAGATCAAGTTTGCCCTCTTCATGCGAGAGCGAGGACTACGCGATGAGACCATCTACATCAACAATCGCCCCTGCGAGGGCGAAGCAAGTTGCCCGGAGTGGATCGAGACCTTTCTGCCCAAGGGTGCGGAACTCACCGTTCACTGGCCCGGCGGCGGACCATGGACATTCACGGGAAGGGATGAGACATGAGCTTCACGGCAAGGGCGTACTACCAACACGGGCACGACGACAACCCCGTTGTGATCACTACCGCCGAGGATGCCCAAGCGCTCGTCGACGTCATGCTGCGACAGCCCGTTGAGAACTCGACCGCCGCGCTCTACATCGCGGAACGGCCCCGCCACGAGATCGGCGTACCCGACCACGAATTACGCTTCGGTATCCTGCCGAACCGCAAACTCGGCAGCATCCGCTACGTCAACGGCCTAGACGCCTGGTATGCCGTCGGCGCCCAGGACGGACCGGACCCAGTCAGCTATCAGTACATGGGACACGAAGAACTGTTCCCCGCGGACTCACTGGTCGGCCTAGACGTCCTCGTCGCGGTGATCACAGACTTCCTGGCGGCTGGAGCCGAGTACCGCCCCAATGGCGCACGCTGGGCTTCCTGGCCTGACGAGGCATTGGGGCAGGAGGAGGACGACGGTTTCGGTGACCTCTGACTGAGGGGTTTCGCTCGCGATCTACTCTCCGCCTATCTGGAGCTTCGCAGCGCGGAGAACGTCCCCGTTGAGATCATGCTTGGGGACCATGACTACCGGAAGAGTCTCTGGTACCCGGCAGTGGGAAGCGTTGCAGAAGCTGACCACGCCTGGGCTGAAGGCCTCGGGCCGAGCTGGGCGGAGAATCCGATCCGCTCGAACCTTGACCTCGTCCGCCGGATGTCTTCGGCGGCGTCGACCATCGGGCCGACCAGGGGGTACGCCCAGCGCTGATAGTCACTCAGCGGTTCGGAGACGATCTTTGCTCGCCGTACGGCTCGCCCGTTTGCCACATGATCAGACCTGCGTCGCTCAGTCTGGGGTTCCCCAGTGTCGCGTGTTAGCGATGTTGCGAGAAGTTACTGAACGGCCTAGACCCAGACCACCTCGTCGAGGAAGTTCTCAACAGCGGTAGCCACCTGGCCAAGCACCTCGGCAGACGCCGCGAGCCGGCCCGGGACGTACATCCCGTGGTCGGCTTCCGGGACCTCCAGTACGTACGGCGTCAACTGCCGCGCCACGTCGCCGTCCCACAGCGGGTCGTTGGTCCCGCCCACCAGCAGGAACGGCGCTCTGGAGCGCTCCAGAGCTTCCACAACCTGCCTGCGCTTCAGCAACGGCGTCAGCCACACCGCGGGATGCCCGCGCTCGGCCGCCAGCGCCGCCGCATGCGTCCCCAGCGACTTCCCGATCAGCAACAGCCCGGACCCGGCAACCCCGACCGGAAGATGCGGCGACACCTGCCCGATCACCCACGCCAGCAACTGCCCCTCGGTCAGCGTCGCCGCAGCCTCCCGGTTCTGCCACTCCACCGGATGAACCGTCGCCCCCCGCCGCTCAGCGGCCTCCCCCGCAAACATCAGCAACGGCCCCTGAGGCCCGTACTCCCCACCGGGAACCACCACAGCCTGACGAGAACTCATCCCCCGACCCTACGACCACACAGGCCCACCAGCCTGTAGCCAGCTCATAACCCAATTACTATGAGCAATCAGACACCGTCCCGGCTACGGCTCAGACCCGGAGCGGTGTCAGAATCGAGGTATGCCAGCAGCCGTCCTCGACCTCACTCCCGCGCACCCCACCGCCGCCCAGGCGTCGGGGCGGTAGGCGGATGGCGACGATCGGTGTCGCGATTCCGATCGCCGAACCCTTCGGCTCGGAGCTGCAGAAGTACCGGGCCGACTTCGGCGACCCGATGGCCAGCTCGATCCCGACCCACGTGACCCTGCTCCCGCCGACCGAGGTCCCCGACGAGGACCTCGCGCGGATCGACGAGCACCTGCTCGAGCTCGCCGCGCGGTTCCCGAGCTTCCGGATCCGTCTGCGCGGGACGGCGACGTTCCGCCCGATCTCACCCGTGGTCTTCGTCACGCTCGCCGAAGGCATCTCCTCCTGCGAGGTTCTGCAGTCGCAGGTCCGTTCCGGCCCGCTCGCGGTCGACCTGCGCTTCCCGTACCACCCGCACGTGACGGTCGCGCACGACCTCGACAAGGAGTCGCTGGACCGCGCGTACGACACGCTCGCGGACTACGACTGCGCCTTCGACGTGTCCGCGTTCAGCCGGTACGAGCACGGCGCCGACGGCGTCTGGCGCCCGCAGCGCGCCTTCCCGCTCAAGGGCTGAACCACCTGCCAGGCTGTACGGCGTACAGGCCGGCAGGACGGGTACAGGAGAGCAATGGGCGTCAAGGAACGGGGCAAGGCGGTCTGGGCGCGGTTCAGCCGCACGCAGCTGTGGCGGGCCTGGAAGCGGTACGGCGACCGTCGCGGCAACCGGTTGGCCGGGGCAACGAGCTTCTTCGGGTTCCTGTCGATGTTCCCGCTGATCGTGCTGGCCGCGGCCGTCGTCGGGAAGTTGCTGCCGCCGAAAGCGATCGACGTGATGAAGAAGGCCCTGGCGAAGAACCTGCCGGGCATCGGCGACCAGATCGACATCGACTCGCTGATCGCCAACGCGGGCACCATCGGGCTGATCTCCGGCGTCTCGCTGCTGCTCACCGGCCTCGGCTGGATCGACTCGTTGCGCGCCTCGATCCGGTCGATGCACGAGCTGGACGACCAGCCGGGCAACGCGATCAAGCTGAAGGCGACCGACCTCGGCGCCCTGGTCGGTCTCGGGCTGATCGGTGTCTTCGCCACGCTGGCCTCGTCGGTGCTGTCCGGGCTGTCGGAGAAGATCGTGGAGTGGGTCCAGCTGGACGGCACCTGGCTGGCGCACTGGGGCCTCGGCCTGATCAGCGTGGTGGTCGGCATCGCGGCCGGCGCGGTGCTGTTCCTGTACCTGCAGACGGCGATGCCGCGGATCATCCTGCCCCGCAAGGTCGCGCTGATCGCGGCAGTTGCCGGCGGCATCGTGTTCTTCGCCGCCCAGAGGCTCGGGAACGCCTACGTGAAGAACGTGATCGGCAACAACGCGGCGTACGGCGCGCTCGCGCTGCCGCTGGCGCTGCTGGTGTGGATCTACCTGATGACCCGGGTGATCATGCTGATCGCCGCCTGGACCAAGGAAGCCACGCTCGACCACCGCTGGCACACCGGCGAGGCCGAGGAGGCGGCCCGCGCCGCGATGCCGTTCGAGACCGAGCAGGTCGTCCCGCGCCGCCGTACGAACGGCTCCACCAACCCCGAGCCCGACGAGAACGGCTTCCTGCCCGGCCCACCCGGCAAGAAGTTCAAGGTCGTCCCCATCCCCGCCCGCAAGGCCGACACGGTCGCAGTAGCCGCCGGCGCCCTCCTGGGCGTCACAGCCTCCGCCATCACACTCCAGCTGGCCAAAGCAGCCCGCTCCCTCCGCCGCTGACGCGGGCGCCGATCTCCGCAGCGCAGCGTCCGAAGAACTCGCGTGCGTCCGAAGAAGGGTGCGCTATAGCCTCGGCTTCGTCGGACGCATGCGGCTTCGTCGGACGCATGCGTACGGCAGCCCCGCGCCGCCGTGCTCCCGCGCCGGAGGCAGCGGCCGGGACGGCGCCCCCCTCCCTGAACCACGTGCTCGGCAGCTAGTGCCTTCTGCTCCTGCGTCGCTTGGTGTGGATTTTCAGCGCTCTGGGTCTGCGCAGGAAGAGGGCCAGCAGCAGGAACAGCGGCGCGGCGTACGCCCAGGACGGGATCCTCAACGCCAGCGACTGCACGGCCAGGGCCGGCATCAGAGCCGCTTGCGTACGCTTCGGCAGCGGCGTACCGGCGGCGGACTTCTTCGACACGTTGGGGCCGGTCTTGGCCGCCGTCGCCGGCCTGACCAGCGTGCCGACCGGGCTGAGCGCCGTGTAGTGGCTGAAGGACCAGTCGAGCAGCCTCGTGGCGTCCTCGGTGATGCCGTGCGGGGCGTTCATCAACGTGACGACCAGCGTGTGCCCGCCGCGCCGAGCGGCGCCGATGAACGTGTTGCGGGCCAGCGTTGTGTAGCCGGTCTTGATCCCCAGCGCGCCGTCGTAGTTGAACAGCAGCTTGTTCTGGTTCGCGACCTGGTAGGTCCCCGCCTTGGCCAGCGGAAAGTTCGTGTACTTCGTCGACGCGTACTTCGCGAAGTCCGGCCGCCCCAGCCCGGCCTGCGCGAACAGCGCCAGGTCGTACGCCGAGGACACCTGCCCGTCCGCGTCCAGCCCCGTCGGGTCCGTCACGTGCGTGTCGAGCGCACCGATCTCGGTGGCCTTCTTGTTCATCCGGTCGATGGTCGCCGCGGTCCCGCCCTGGTCGTGCTCGGCCAGCGCGTGCACGGCATCGTTCCCGGACGCCAGGAACATCCCCTGGAACAGCAGATCGACCGAGTACCGCAGCCCCGGGTACACCCCGACCTTGCTGCCCTCGATCCCCGCGTCGCGGTCCGACCCGACCACGACGTCGGCCTTGTTCAGCCGCGGCAGCAGCACCAGCGCCGTCAGCGTCTTCAGCGTGCTGGCCGGCCGCAGCTTCGCGTGCGGCGCCTTGGCGGCCAGTACCCGCCCGGTGTCGAGGTCGGCGACGACGAACGACCCCGCCTGCACCGCAGGCGGGGTCGCGCCGACGGCGACGACCGTCGACTCCGAGGTCAGCTGGAGGCCACCGACCGGGCTCCGGGAGCCCTGGGCGGCGGCGGTCGCTGTGAGCGGGCCGGCCACCAGCATCACGGTGGTCGCGCACGCCGTCAGGAGCACACGCATCGGCGGCACTCTAGACAACCTCCAGGCCATCAGTCACGCGAAGGTTGGCATATCAGGCGCCGTACGGGCCCCTCGGATCAGTAGCCGAGCGTCCCGCGGACCTGGTAGTCGCCGGTGCCCGCGTGCGGCTTCAGGAGCACCACGAAGCACGTGCCCTTGGCCACTCCCGTGGCCAGGACCTGGCTGTTCGCCTGCGGGGTGAAGGTCTTGACGTCGCCCAGGTCCGCGCTCTCGCACTCCTCGACGAAGACGTCGGTCGCCTTGGGCAGCGTCTTCAGCGTGAGCTTGATCTCGCCGCCCTTGGCGACGTACGTGCCACCCGTGGTCCAGGTCTTGCCCGTCACGAGGTGGGTGTACGGCTGGGTGGTCCCCGCCGCGGCCGGAGCGGCGTGCGCCGCGACCGGTACGGCGGCCAGCGCGCTCGCGGCCAGGACGGACACGAAGACTGCGGACTTCCTCAAGGCATTTCTCCTTCGTTCGGTGGTCACTTACCCGTCCTGACGCGACGGTACCGGCGAAAGGTTGTACGACGAGGAAGCCCGCGGCCGTCGGCATCAGGCGCGGTACGCCGTCCACATGCTGCTGATCCGGCTGCTCTGGCCCGGCGTGAACTGGTTGTAGCAGGAGTCGTAGGAGTAGTCCATGTAGTTGTGGATCGGGTCCACGCCGGGCAGCGAGCACGAGTTCCGGCCGGTCGGGCAGCCGCTGCTCGCGCTGCCCTGCGCCGGGGTGTCGGAGACCGAGTCGTTCGTGGACGTGCAGCCGCCCTGGAACGTGTGGTAAAGCCCGAACCAGTGACCGGCCTCGTGGGTCGCGGTCTTGCCGAGGTTGAAGTTCGTCGACGAGCCGCCGGGCAGCGAGCTGTACTGCACCCGGATCCCGTCGATCGACGGGTTGCCGGAGTAGTCCCACGGGAAGGTGGCGATGCCGAGGTAGCTGAAGTTGACCAGCCAGATGTTGAGCGCGTTCTTGCCGCCCTTGCGGGTCTGCGACCGGTACGTCGTGCTCTGGCCGTCGGTGTGCCAGGTGTTGTTGTTGTACCGATAGGTACCGGCCAGGTAGAAGCTGAACCCGGTGTTCGCGGCCGCGCTCGACTCGCCACCGGCGAAGTTCTGGTTCAGCTCGGCGATCTGCTGGGTGATCTGGCTCGCGGTCACGTCACCGGCGCCGGAGCTGCTGCGCATGACGTGGATGTAGACCGGCACGCTCGCCGCGGCCAGCTTGCCGGGCGCCGGAGCCAGCCCGCGGGCCCGCTTGGCCGCGACCAGCTCGGCGGTCCGCGCGTCGATGGACTTCTGCTCGGCCAGGCTCAGCTCCCGGTGGTCGGCCTCCTGACCACCTCGCGCCGAGGTCGCCTCGGCCGGGCTGTAGCACGGCGTACCGGTCGCGTCGGCCGGCAGCTTCGCTTCTGCCTGACCGCCGAGCGGACTGAACACGAGCGCCGTACCGGCCAGCAGTACGGCGAACGCGCGGGGACGGGTGACGAAAGATCGCATGACGCGCTCCTCCAGATCGGGCCGCTTGGGCGGTGCGGCCGAATCCCCCGATTTTCAGCACCATCCCGGGTCACTCCAAGACCCGCCAGTGCCACGGCAGTACTGCGCCGCTAAAAGGGAAAGCCCGCCACAGACACAGAAGAAGAGAGATCCAGGAGAGACAAGAACAAGAACCAACAACCAAGGACAAGGACAAGGACAAAGAGAGAGTTCGGAGCGCAGTCAGTGGCTAAGGCCCACGCCGACCTGCAGCAAGCGGCCGGCTGAGGTCAAGACGATCCTCTCGGCCCCGCACCGCCGGCCCATCTGTCTCGCCAATCTGTTGCCCGACCAAGAACAGCTACGGTGGTGCTGCACGGTCGCCGCGGATGGCGGCTGGGCGCGCCATGGTAGGGGAGGTCGTATGCCAGAGCCGGTGAACTCCGTTCTCGTTGTCGTCGCATCACCCGGCGACGCAGCTGAGGAGCGTGCTGCTGTCCGCGAATCGCTGAACGACTGGAGCATCAAGCACGGCCGTAGGCAAGGCGTAGTTCTCATGCCCTGGCTCTACGAACGGCATGCGGTCCCGGCGATGGGTGGTCGTCCTCAGGCGCTGATCAACGCGCAGGCAGTAGACCAAGCGGACATAGTCGTTGCTTTCTTCGACTCTAGGCTCGGGTCGAGCACCGGCGTCGACGTCTCAGGCACAGCCGAAGAGATTCGCCGCGCTGTGGGGGCTGGTAAGCCGGTACACGTGTACTTCTCGACTGAGCCCCTCCCGCGCGAAGCGGACTTGGATCAGCTTGCCGCCCTGCGAGCGTTCAAGGGCGAACTGCAGCAGGCGGGCCTTCTGGGTGAGTACAGCGACCCGGCTGATCTTGCGGGGCAGATTGAGTACGCAGTGCAGCACGATATTACGGAGCATGGCTGGGCGGGGCAGTTGGCGAGTACTTCGCGAGTGGGGGCCCAACTCCGATGGAGTCATCGGCAGGAGCGCGAGCTCACCGGTACAGATCGGAACGGCAAAGCCAAGTATCGAACTAGAGTTAATGACCTGATTGTTGTGAATGAGTCCAGCGTTGCAGCTGAAGATTTAACCTTCACTGTCAAATCGTTGGCTGGCGAGGAGGGTCTCTTTCACTTCGATGGACCGGATGGGCCGGTGACGGTTCACCCTCGCTCGGAGATGCAGTGGCTTCTGATTCCGATCCAAGGTGCGGGTACCGTCAAGATCGACGGCCGCTGGACCGAGGGCGGGATTCCGTGCGTGGGTGAGTGGACTGTCGCGACTCGGTAGCTGACTCCCCAGTCCCTGTCTGGACAGCCTCCTCGTCAATCTTCCCTCTGAGGAATGTGGGCTTTGTGGCGGCGTTCGTGCAGCTGTCCGTCGTGGTATTTCGCAGACCTCAGCCACAGAATCTTATTTATACTTTCTATTATCTCAATTTCTATGTCGCTTGTTGTTGTTCTGCTTTTTCTTCTTTCTATTCAATTCTACGACAGCTCGGATTCCGCCTGGTGGATGGCGGCGAACTCCTCCTCGGGGGCGGTGGCGACCAGGTGGTGGCGGCTGTAGAACCAGAAGTAGGCGAGGGCTACGACGAACAGGGCGGCGGTGATGCCGGCGGCGAGTTTGTCGACGAAGAAGGTGGCGACGACGGCGATGACGGCCAGGAACAGGGCGATGCCGGTGGTGACGACGCCGCCGGGGGTGCGGTAGGGGCGGGCGAGGTCGGGTTCGCGGACGCGCAGGACGATGTGGGACAGGGTCATCAGGACGTACGAGACCGTCGCGCCGAAGACCGCGATGTTGATCAGGAGGGCGCCGTCCTGGGTGATGGCGGCGAGCAGGAAGCCGATGGCGCCGGGGACGAGCAGGGCCAGGTACGGCGTCTTGCGCTTGCCGGTGACCGACAGGAAGCGCGGGAGGTAGCCGGCGCGGGAGAGCGCGAAGAGCTGGCGGGAGTAGGCGTAGACGATGGAGAAGAAGCTCGCGACCAACCCGGCGAGGCCGACGTAGTTGACGAAGTCGGCGACCCACGGGTCACCGCCCAGCGCCGTACGAAGGGCTAGCGGCAGCGGGTTGTCCGAGTCGGCGACAACAGACGATCCAGCTCCGCCGGCGGTGAAGACCAGCATCAGCGCGGCGAAGACGAGCAGGATGCCCATCGCGGTGATGATCCCGCGCGGCATGTCGCGGACCGGATCGCGAGCTTCCTCAGCGGCCAGCGGCACCCCCTCGACGGCGAGGAAGAACCAGATCCCGTAGACCAGAGCAGCGAGTACGCCGGCGTACCCGAACGGGATGAACTCGCTCGCCCCCGCGGCGTCGTTCGGCACGATGTCGAACAGCTTGTCGGCGTCGAACTGCGGGACCATCGCGACCACGAACACCACCAGCGCGACCACCGCGACCGCGGTGATGCCGAGCGTGAGCCGCAGCGCCTCGCCCACGCCGTACAGGTGAATGCCGATGAAGATCACGTAGCAGCCCAGGTAGACCGGCCAGCTCGACGTGAGCCCGAACAGCCCGAGCGCCTCGATGTACCCGCCGATGAACGTCGCGATCGCGGCCGGTGCGATCGCGTACTCGATCAGGATCGCCGTACCGGTGGCGAAGCCGCCCAACGGCCCGAGCGCCCGCCGGGCGAAACCGTAGCCCGCCCCGGCGACCGGGATCGCCGACGCGAGCTCGGCCAGCCCGAACACCATGCAGGTGTACATCGTCGCCATCAGCACGGTCGCGATCAGCAGCCCGCCCCAGCCGCCCTCGGCCAGGCCGAAGTTCCAGCCGGCGAAGTCGCCGGAGATGACGTAGGCGACGCCCAGCCCGGCCAGCAGCACCCAGCCCGCCGCGCCCCGGCGGAGCTGGCGTTGCTCCAGGTACTCCTTGCCCACCTGCTGGTAGTCGACGCGCGAGGTCTTCCGGCTCATCGTGGCTCCAATGGTCTATGGGCATACCACTAGGAATGGCCACGAGGTTCCTCGCGCCGCGACCCGCTGTCAAGGGAAACTCCGCATTGACATCGCGCCGGAGCCTTGCGTCAATGGACTGACCGCAGACCAATAGAACTCCGGGAGAGAGACCGTGGCCTCAAGCACCGGCAAGCTGACCGTGCAGCAACTGCGGGACCTGGTGGCGGAAGGCGCGATCGACACCGTGCTGGTCGCGATCACCGACATGCAGGGCCGCCTGCAGGGCAAACGCTGCGGTGCGCGCTACTTCCTCGAGGAGGTGCTGCAGCACGGCACCGAAGGCTGCAACTACCTGCTCGCGGTCGACGTCGACATGAACACGGTCGACGGCTACGCGATGTCGTCGTGGGAGAGCGGGTACGGCGACCTGCTGATGGCTCCCGATCTCGACACACTCAGGCTGCTGCCCTGGCTCGACGGCACCGCGCTCGTGCTCTGCGACGTCCAGTGGCTCGACGGCAAGCCGATGCCGGCCAGCCCGCGGCAGATCCTCAAGGCACAGCTCGACCGGCTCGCCGCGCGCGGCCTCACGGCGTACGTCGGCACCGAGCTCGAGTTCATCGTGTTCAACGACACCTTCGAGCAGGCCTGGTCCAAGACCTACAAGGACCTCGATCCCGCGAACCAGTACAACGTCGACTACTCGCTGCTCGGCACCGCGCGGATCGAGCCGCTGCTGCGCGACATCCGCAACTCGATGGAGGGCGCCGGCCTGTACGTCGAGTCGGCCAAGGGTGAGTGCAACCTCGGCCAGCAGGAGATCGCCTTCCGGTACGACGAAGCGCTGAAGACCTGCGACAACCACTCGATCTACAAGACCGGCGCGAAGGAGATCGCGGTCAAGCACGGCAAGAGCCTGACCTTCATGGCCAAGTACGACGAGCGCGAGGGCAACTCGTGCCACATCCACCTTTCGTTTCGCGGGGCCGACGGAGATCCGGTGCTGGCGGGCGATCGCGAGCACGGGTTCAGCGTGCTGATGGAGCAGTTCATTGCCGGCCAGCTCGCGTGCCTGCCCGAGCTCACCTACCTGCTCGCGCCGAACATCAACTCCTACAAGCGTTTCCAGCCCGGCAGCTTCGCGCCGACCGCGGTCGCCTGGGGCCTCGACAACCGCACCTGCGCGCTCCGCGTCGTCGGTCACGGCCAGTCGCTCCGGGTCGAGAACCGCTTGCCTGGCGGCGATGTGAACCCGTACCTCGCCGTCGCCGCGCTGATCGCGTCCGGCCTGCACGGCATCGAGAACGAGCTGGAGCTCGAGCCGCTGCTCGCCGGAAACGCCTACACCAGCGACAAACCGCACGTCGCCACGACGCTGCGCGAGGCCTCGGCGCTGTTCGGCGGGTCGAAGATGGCCCGCGAGGCGTTCGGCGACGAGATGGTCGACCACTACGTCAACGCGGCCCGGGTGGAGCTGGATGCGTACGACGCCGCCGTCACCGACTGGGAGCGCGTCCGTGGCTTCGAACGGCTCTGAGAGGCCGAGGATCGGCATCACCACCTACCTCGAGCCGACCATCTGGGGTGTGTGGGAACGTGACGCCGCACTTCTCCCGAGGGTCTATCTCGACTCCGTCGTCGCTGCCGGCGGCACACCGATCCTGCTTCCACCGGTCGGCACCGACCCGTCGATCCTCGACATCCTCGACGGACTCGTGATCGCGGGCGGCTGCGACGTCGACCCCACCTCGTACGGCGCTGTGCCGCACTCGGAGACCGTCGACACCAGACCCGGCCGCGACGACCACGAGAAGGTCCTCATCGAAGCCGCCCTCGACAGAGATCTCCCGCTGCTCGCGATCTGCCGCGGCCTGCAGATGCTCAACGTCACGCTCGGCGGGACCCTGCAGCAGCACCTGCCCGAGGCGGTGGGCCACGACGAGCACCGGCCGTCACCGGCGATCTTCGGCCGTACCGACGTGAAGATCGACCCCGGCTCCCGCACCGCCGAACTGTTCGGCGACCGAACGACCGTGCACTGCTACCACCACCAGGCCCTCGACGTCGTGGCCGACGACCTGCACGTGACGGCCCGCGCAGGCGACGGCACGGTCGAAGCCGCCGAGGTCGAGGGCAAGGCCTTCGCGCTCGGCGTCCAGTGGCACCCCGAGGAGAACCCCGACGACCTGCGGCTGTTCACCGCCCTGGTCGCCGAAGCAGCGAGGAGAAGAACCCCGTGACGTACGACGTGATCAACCCGGCCACCGAGAAGGTGGTCCGCACCATCGAGCTCGCAAGCGTCGAGCAGACCGACGCGGCCATCCGACGCGCCGCCGAGGCGTTCACCACCTGGCGCGCGGTCGCTCCGGCGGACCGCGGCCGGCTGCTGCGCCGGTTCGCCGACGCGGTCGACGCCGACCTGGAGAACCTGGCCGCGCTCGAGGTCGAGAACGCCGGCCACACGATCGGCAACGCCCGCTGGGAGGCGGGCAACGTGCGCGACGTCCTGCACTACTACGCGGCCGCGCCCGAACGCCTCTTCGGCCGGCAGATTCCCGTTGCCGGAGGCATCGACCTGACCGTGGCCGAGCCGCTCGGCGTGGTCGGCGTGATCGTGCCGTGGAACTTCCCGATGCCGATCGCCGGCTGGGGCTTCGCGCCGGCGCTGGCAGCCGGCAACACCGTCGTACTGAAGCCCGCGGAGCTCACCCCGCTGACCGCTCTGCGTCTCGGCGAACTCGCGCTGGAGGCGGGGATCCCGCCGGGCGTGCTGGAGATCGTGCCCGGTGCGGGCCAGGTTGTCGGGCAGCGCTTCGTCATGCATCCCGCGGTCCGCAAGGTCGTGTTCACCGGCTCGACCGGCGTCGGCAAGCGGGTGATGGCGGGCTGCGCCGACCAGGTGAAGCGGGTGACGCTGGAGCTCGGCGGCAAGTCCGCGAACGTGGTCTTCGCCGACGCCGACCTGGAGAAAGCCGCGGCGCAGGCGCCGTACGGGGTGTTCGACAACGCCGGGCAGGACTGCTGCGCACGCTCGCGGATCCTGGTCGAGCGGTCGGTGCACGACCGGTTCCTGGAGCTGCTCGAGCCCGCGGTGAAGGGCGTTCGGGTGGGTGACCCGAGCAACGACCGGACCGAGATGGGTCCGCTGATCTCCGCGCGGCAGCGCGAGCGGGTGGCGTCGTACGTCGACTCCGAGTCGGTCGCCTTTCGCGGTACGGCGCCGGACGGGCCGGGGTACTGGTTCCCGCCCACCGTCCTGACCGGGCTCGCCGAGGACTCGCCGGCGCTGACGGAGGAGATCTTCGGCCCGGTCGTCGTGGTGGTCCCGTTCGACGACGAGGCCGACGCGATCCGCCGGGCCAACGACTCGGCGTACGGGCTGTCCGGCTCGATCTGGACCCGGGACGTCGGGCGCGCGCTGCGGGTCAGCCGCGGGATCGAGGCCGGCAACCTGTCGGTCAACTCGCACTCGTCGGTGCGCTACTCCACGCCGTTCGGCGGCTTCAAGCAGTCCGGGTTCGGCCGCGAGCTCGGCCCGGACGCGCTGGCCGCGTTCACCGAGACCAAGAACATCTTCATCTCCACGGAGGACTGACCTATGACAGACGTGCACGCGCACCGCCTCGAGGGCCGGGTCGCGGTGGTGACCGGCGGCGCGAGCGGCATCGGTCTGGCGAGCGTACGGCGGCTCGCGGCCGAGGGCGCGCGGGTCGTGATCGGCGACCTCGACCCGGTGGCCGGCAAGACCGCGGCCGACGAGGTCGGCGGGCTGTTCGTGCCGACCGACGTCACCGACGCCGCCGCGGTCGACAACCTTTTCCAGCAGGCCTTCGACACCTACGGCTCGGTCGACATCGCGTTCAACAACGCGGGCATCTCGCCGCCGGAGGACGCCTCGATCCTGGACACCGGGCTGGAGGCGTGGCGCAAGGTGCAGGAGGTCAACCTGACCTCGGTCTACCTGTGCTGCAAGGCGGCGATCCCGTACATGCAGCGCCAGGGCAAGGGCTCGATCGTCAACACCGCGTCGTTCGTGGCGGTGATGGGTGCGGCGACGTCGCAGATCTCGTACTCGGCGTCCAAGGGCGGCGTGCTCGCGATGAGCCGCGAGCTGGGCGTCGAGTTCGCCCGGCAGGGGATCCGCGTCAACGCGCTGTGCCCCGGCCCGGTGAACACGCCGCTGCTGCAGGAGCTGTTCGCCGCCGACCCCGAACGCGCCGAGCGCCGGCTCGTGCACGTCCCGATGGGCCGGTTCGGCGAACCCGAGGAGATCGCCGCCGCGGTCGCGTTCCTGGCCTCCGACGACTCGTCGTTCATCACCGCCAACACCTTCCTGGTCGACGGCGGCATCTCCGGCGCCTACGTGACACCGCTCTGAAGCCGACTTTGAGCACCGGCCGGCCACGAAATCGCGGGGAGAGCGGCTGGCCGGTGCACAAAGTCGGGGAGGCGGGCGATCTAGGGTGAGGGGTCTGACGGGGAGAGGTGGCGGTGTGGTCGAGGAGGCGCGGGCCGGTGAGGCGCTGTTCCGGCCGGTGCGGGCCGGGAACCCGTTCGAGGAGACCGTCGAGCGGTTGTTGCAGTCGATCAAGCTCGGCGTGGTCGGCCCGGGGGAGCGGCTGCCGTCCGAGCGCGACCTCGCCGCCCGGCTGAACGTCTCCCGGGAGACCCTGCGCGAGGCGATCCGTGCGCTCACCGAGGCCGGGTACGTCGAGTCCCGCCGCGGCCGGTACGGCGGAACGTTCGTCAACACCCGCCTGCCGAGGCCGAAGCGCGTCGGGGCGAAGAAGCTGGTCAGAGAGCTCGGTGACGGCCTCGAAGACGCCCTGGTCCTTCGCGGTGCACTGGAAGTCGGTGCGGCCGAGGCGGCGGCCTCTCGCGCTCTCGGTGTCGAGGAGCGCGACCATCTCACCCGCTGCCTCGCCGATACCGCGGCCGCCAAGCTGACCGATTACCGCCGCATGGACTCCCGCCTGCACCTCGCGGTCGCCGAGGTCAGCGGCTCGCCGTCGCTCACCTCGGCGGTCGCCGACGTACGGATGCGCCTGAACGCGCTGCTGGACGCGATCCCGCTGCTCGAACGCAACATCGTGCACTCCGACGAGCAGCACCAGCAGATCGTCGACGCGATCCTCGCCGGCGATCCCGCCGCGGCGCGCGCGGCGATGCAGCTGCACCTGGCCGGGACCGCGGCGCTGCTCCGGGCCTTTCTGAGCTGACCGTGGAACAGGAAAATGTGGCGTGCTCACGGGCGACACGCCGGACGTTTGTGCACGGCCGAACGGGGCCCGGCGTGAACAGATGGGTAACGAAGGGGTGGCGACCGGATATCCGTGTGTGACACTCGCCGTGTCCAGTGGCACTCGACTGTGATGTCCGCGAATGTAATCCTTCGGGGAGAATGTTGATCGATGACTGACGACGAGCTGGTCGGGCGCGCCGGACTGGTCGAGCGTGCGCGGACGCAGCTCGAGACCAGTGGCTCCGTGCTGCTCTACGGCCCGACCGGAATCGGCAAGTCCGCACTCGGCCGGGCGCTCGTCGCCGACCGGGCCCGCTCCGGCTGGCGCGTGCTGAGCGCCGCGCCGTCCCAGAGCGAGGCCGGCCTGCCCTATGTCACGCTGCTGGACCTGCTGTCCAACCAGCTCGAGCTGGCCTGGCAGGTGCTGCCCGACCACCTGCGCCAGCCGCTGGAGGTCGCCCTGCTCAAGGCCAGCGCGCCGGACACCGTCCGGGACGAGCTGGCCGTGCGCCTCGCCGTACTGCACGTACTACGGCGCCTGGCGGCGTCCGGGCCGGTGCTGCTCGTCGTGGACGACATCCAGTGGGTCGACCCGTCCAGTCTCGAAGTGCTGACCTTCTGCGCCCGCCGGCTGACCGAGGGCGTGCACATGCTGGCGACCGAGCAGGTGGCCGACGGTGACCTCCCGGCGATGGCCGAGGCCTGCCCGGAGCCGGTGCTGCAGCTGGAGGTCACGCCGCTGGCCGAGCCCGACGTACTGGCTCTGCTGCGCAACCGGCTGTCCAGTCCGCTCCCGGTGCGGACCGCCCGGCGCATCCACACGGCCAGCGGGGGCAACCCGTTCATGGCGCTCGAGCTGGGCCGTGCGGTGCTGCGGCACCCACAGGGCGTCTCGCCGAACGACCCGCTCCCGGTGTCGAGCCGGCTGAAGACGCTGCTCGGCGACCGCCTCGCCGACCTGAGCCCAGCGACGCACGAGCTGCTCCTGCACGCCTCCGCCTCGCCGCGCCCGACCACCTCGCAGCTGGCCGCGTCACTCGGCCACTCGGTCGACACCGAGCTCGCGGAGGCGGAGGCGCTCGGGCTGATCGATGTCTCGTCGGAGCGGCTGCGGTTCAACCACCCGCTGCTGCGCGAGTTCGTGTACGCCGAGGCGACGTCCGCCGCGCGACGCCAGGCGCACGCCCGGCTGGCCGCTGTGGTCGAGGAGCCGGTCGAGAACGCGACCCACCGGGCCCTGGCGACCCAGGAGGCCGACGCGGACCTCGCGGCCGCACTGGAGGAAGCCGGTACGACGGCAGGCGCTCGCGGAGCGCTGGGCGCCGCCGCGACACTCTGGAAGCTGGCTGCCGACAGGACTCCGGCCGACGCGCCGGACGACCGAGGTCGGCGGCTGACCCGAGCCGCTGACGACGCGGCCGCGGCCGGGCACCTGGTGGAGTCGGCGGAGATGGCTCGGCTCGCCGTACAGGCTGCGACGGTTGCCGAGGTCAAGGTGCCGGCGCTGCTGCTGCTCGTCGACGCTGCCTGGCCGGAGCAGGACCAGCGGATCGAGCTGCTCGCCGAGGCCTTCGAAGCTGCCCAGGGCAACGACCGGCTCGAGGCGCGGGTGCGGATCATGCGCAGCCACAGCGCGTACTTCGACCGTCGGCTCGACGACGCCCGCGAGGACGCCCGGGTCGCGCAGGAGCTGGCCCGTCGCAGCGGCGATACCGAGGCGCTGGTCGACGCGTTGAGCGCGGCGCACCCGGTCGAGATCGCGGTCGGCGGCGGTCAGGCGTCGGACCGGCTGCTCGGTCAGGCCGGCGAGCTGGCGATCGGGCTGCCGCTGACCAAGAGCGTCGTGCACGCGCGGCAGATGGCCGCGATGCGGGAGCTGTTCCGCGGCAACAACGCGGCGGCGATCGAGGGCATCAGCACGCTCGTCGAGGAGGTCCGGGTCGGCGGCGCGGTGCGCTGGCTGGCCGGGATCCTGATCTCGGCGACCGCGATCTACGAGCGCAGCGGCCGTGGCGCCGCCGCGTTGGCGTCCGGGCACGAGTGCCTCCAGCTGATGCAGGACCTGGGCGACGAGCCCGAGGTCGGCATGGTGATCGCGGCCCGCGCCGAATGGGCCGGCGGTACGGCGGCGATGGCGCGCGAGATGGCCGAGGCGTCGCTCGAGGCGGTCCGCGTGATCGGCAACGACGAGTGGACCGGTCCGGCGCTGTCGGCGGTCGGGCTGGTCGGCGTACTGGTCGGTGATCCGCAGCGCGCGGTCGAGGCGTTCGACGCGATCGCGGAGTCGGGCGAGGCCGCGATGCCGTACGACCCGGCGGTGATCCCTTGGCACGCGGACTACGCCGAGGCGCTGGTCGCGTCCGGGCGGCTAGACGACGCGGCGGCGCTGATCGCGGAGATCCGCGAGCGGGCCGACACGCTCGACCGCGAGGTGGTCCGGGTCGGGCTGGCGCGGTCCGAGGCGCTGCTGATCGCCAAGCAGGGCGACCCGGCGGCGGCGCTCGACCTGCTGGAGAAGACGATCGCGACCGCGGGCGACCACGTGTACCCGCTCGACCTCGCCCGCTGCGAGCTCACCCGAGGCCGGGTCGCCCGTCAGGCCCGGCGGCGCTCGGTGGCCAGGACAGCGTTCCTGGACGCGATCGAGCAGTTCGAGCAGTACGGCGCCCCCGCCTGGCGCGAGGTCGCCGAGACCGAGCTCGCCCGCCTCGACGTCCCCAGCCGCAGCCGGCAGCCGTCCGAGCTGACCGACAACGAGCTGCAGATCGTCGCGATGGTCCGCGACGGTTCCACCAACCGCGAGATCGCCGCCGCGCTCTACCTGAGCGTGAAGGCCGTCGAGTCCCAGCTCACCCGCCTCTACCGCCGCTTCGGCGTCGCGAACCGTACGCAGCTGCTGCGGACGGTGGACCGGGGCCCGAACTCGTGAGTCGCTGCCTTTGAGCGCGTGCTGAAATGGTGCCGTGAAGGAGTTTCGGGACCTGGTGCAGCGGCATGCGCGACCTGACCTGACGACGGCCATCGACGGTGTCCGGTTGTGCAGGGCCGACCGCGAGGTGGCGCCGGAGTCCGGCACCACCGGCACGGTCCTGGCGATCGTTGCCCAGGGCACCAAGCGGCTGGCGCTCGGGGAAGACCTCTTCGAGTACGGTGCCGGCCAGTACCTGGTCGCCTCGCTCGACCTCCCGGTGACCGGGCACTTCGTCGAAGCCACGCCGGCCGGTCCCGCGCTGGCGTTCGGGATGACGCTCGAGCCCGCCGTCATCGCGGACCTGCTGCTGCAGGCCGGACCGGCGGACCTGCCCGAGACCTCGGAGGCCGCCCGGCCGGGGCTCGCGGTCAGTGACGCACCGGCCGAGTTGCTCGACGCCGTCGTACGGCTGCTGCGTCTGCTCGACCGGCCGCGGGACCGCAGGACGCTGGCCCCGCTGATCAAACGCGAGATCCTGTGGCTGCTGATGACCGGTGAGCAGGGTGACGCCGTCCGCCAGCTCGGTCTCGCCGACAGCAACCTGACTCATGTCACGCGGGCGGTGCGCTGGATCCGGGACCACTACACCGAGCCGTTCCGGGTCGAGGAGGTCGCGGGCCGGTCCGGGATGAGCGCCTCCGCCTTCCACCGGAACTTCCAGGTGGTGACGGGGATGAGCCCGATCCGTTTCCAGAAGCAGATCCGCCTGCAGGCGGCGCGGCTGCTCCTGGTGAACCGGCCGAACGATGTCACCGGGGTCGGTCACGAGGTCGGTTACGACAGCCCGTCCCAGTTCAGCCGTGAGTACCGCCGCGAGTTCGGCGCCCCACCCAGCATCGACGCGGCCCGGCTGCGCGGCGGCCTCGCCGTACTGCCGTGACCATCGCCAGGATCGTGCAAGCCGGCGAGAGGAACTTGCTGGTCCGGTGATCACGCCCTTGGTTCCCTGGAAGTAGGCCGAACCGGCACCCTTCCGAAGGAGAACGATGAAGTACCGCACGCTGGGACGCACCGGCATCGAGGTCAGCGCCTACTGCCTGGGCGCGATGAATTTCGGGGCCATGGGCAACGCCGACCACGACGACTCGATCCGGATCGTCCACCGGGCACTCGAGGCCGGCATCAACTTCGTCGACACCGCCGACGTCTACTCGGCCGGCGAGTCCGAGGAGATCCTGGGCAAGGCGCTTCAGGGCCGGCGCGACGACGTCGTACTGGCGAGCAAGCTGCACTACCCGATGGGGGAGGGCCCGAACCGCGGGGGCAATTCGCGGCGCTGGATCGTCACCGCGGTCGAAGACTCCCTGCGCCGGCTGCGGACCGACCACCTCGACCTCTACCAGGTGCACCGCCCGGATCCGTCGGTCGATCCGGAGGAGACCCTGTCGGCGCTGTCCGACCTGATCCACAGCGGCAAGGTCCGCGCGATCGGGACCTCGAGCTTCCCGGCCTCGGACATCGTCGAGGCCCAGTGGATCGCGGAACGGCGTGGTCTGGAGCGCTACCGCACGGAGCAGCCGCCGTACTCGATCGTCAACCGCGGCATCGAGCGCGAGATCCTGCCCGTTGTCCAGCGCTACGGGATGGGCGCGCTGGTCTGGAGTCCGCTCGGCCAGGGTCTGCTCACGGGCCGGGTCCGGAGCGGGCAGCCGGCCGGGACGCAGCGAGCCGGCGCGATGCCGCAGCACTTCACCGACCAGCGCAAGCTCGACGTGGTCGAGCAGCTCGTTCCGCTCGCCGAGCAGGCGGGCCTGTCGATGACCCACCTGTCGATGGCCTTCGCGATCGCTCATCCCGGCGTCACGTCGGCGATCATCGGGCCGCGCACCGGGGAACAGCTCGACGACCTGCTCGCGGGAGCCGACGTCACCCTGGACGACGACGTCCTGGACCGGATCGACGAGATCGCCCCGCCGGGGACCGACGCCGGCCCGAACGACGTCGCCTACGTCCCCAGCGTGAACCTGGCCGAGCGGCGGCGGCCCCGCGGCGAGCGTGCGGCCGCCTGAACACCTGTCCGTGGGAGACGGCCTAGGGCCTCGGGCACAGGTAAACCCTTGATGTGACCCGTGAGTAGCTTCTTTCGCTTGCTAGTCGGCGCGGCCGTCGAGCAGGGTCGGTCTCACGTAGAGAGCTCGCCCCTCTGTGGGGCGGCCGAGTGAGGCGCGGCCGCCCCCTACGTGCACACTGGCAGGGTGAAACTGGAACGCAAACATGCCCTGGTGCTCGTCGCGATCGCGGTCTGGAACGTCGTCACGTACGTGACCTTCATCAAGAACCTGGCTGCCACCGACGACCGCCCGACCGGGTACTACGTCGCGCACACGGTGCTGATCGTGGTCAACCTCGGGATCGCCGGGCTGCTCGGCACGTGGGGTGTGAAGGCGTACAAGGCTTCGAAGGCGTCGCCCGCGAAGGTCGACGCGCTGTAGTACGCCGTACGGCCGTCAGGGTTTGACGAACCGGCTGGGCGTCACGCCGAGCATGCGGCGGAAGTGCCTGGTCAGGTGGGACTGGTCGTAGAAGCCGGCCAGTGTCGCGACCTCCGCGGCCGGGCGGCCCTCCAGCAGGTAGCGGCGGGCCAGGTCGACGCGGCGGCCGGTCAGGTACCGGTGGGGTGGCATGCCGAACTCCCGGCTGAACGCGCGCACCAGGTGCGCCGGGTGCGCGTGCACCAGCGTCGATGCCTGGTCCAGCGTGATCCCGCCGGGCAGGTGCGCGTCCAGCACCTCCCGTAGCCGGGTGGCGACTCCTGCCTCCCGGCGGTCCGGCGGGGTGATGACCTGGCGGCGCAGGTGCTGCCGCAGGCGTTCCTCGATCAGCGTCAGTCGGCTCTCGGCCTCCAGCGGCTCCTGCCCAACAGCCAGTACGCCGTGCAACTGCTCGATGCGCTGCCGGAGCAGGGGGTCCAGCAACTCGGGCCGGTCGACCGCTGCGCCGGTCAGGTCGGTGCCGAGCCGGTCGGGCTCGAGGTAGAGCACCCGCTTACGGAAGCCCTCCGGGCGGACCGAGCGGCCGTCGTGCGGCACGTTGGGCGGCAGGATCGACACCTGCGCGCGGCTCAGGCCGTGCTCGCGATGGTCCAGGTCGTACCGGACGATGCCCTCGTCGACGAGCAGGATGGTCCAGGCGTCGTGGGTGTGGCTCGGGTAGGCGTGCGACGGGAAGTAGGCGTGCAGGACCTCGACGACACCGTTCAGTTCCGGTCGCCAGGCCCGTACCTGCGCACTCGCGCTCACCCTCCAGAACACTACGCTTGCCCGCTGAGGCGGTACGAGTGGGCGCCGGCCCGTACTGCATGGGGTCAGAAGGGCCGCCGGGGCGTGCATCGACGGTGAAGAGGGTTGGGGTAACGGGTGAGGGTCTACATCAGCGCGGACATGGAAGGCATCACCGGTCTGGTCGACGCGGAGGACGTCCAGCCACCGGGCCGCGACTACGAGCGCGGCCGCGGGCTGATGACCGAGGACGTCAACGCCGCGGTCCGCGGTGCGTACGCCGCCGGCGCGTCGTACGTGCTGGTCAACGATGCCCACGGGCCGATGCGCAACCTGCTGCCCGAGCTGCTCGACTCCCGCGCCCTGCTGATCAAGGGCCGCCCGAAGCCGATGGGCATGATCGAGGGTCTGACCCCCGACTTCGACGCGGTCGTCTGCGTCGGCTTCCACTCGCGGGCCGGCGTCTTGGGCGTGCTGAGCCACAGCTTCATGGGCCACGAGATCGAGGACATCTGGCTCGACGACCAGCTCACCGGCGAGATCGGCCTGCTGCACGCGGCCGCGGCGGCGTACGGCGTCCCTGTCGCAGCCCTGACCGGCGACGACACCGCCTGTGCCGAGGCCACCGCCTGGGACCCGAAGATCCACGCCTACCCGGTCAAGCAGGCCAAGGACCGCTTCGCCGCCCAACTGGTCCCGGTCGCCGAGTCCCGCGCAGGCATCGAGCAAACCGTCCGGACAGCCCTCACAACTCTCCCTACCGGGCCCGCCCCCGCCCCCGCCGCCGCGGAGGGTAATTTCCCGGTCCCCTCCACAACCGCCCACCGACTGACCGTCCGCTGGCAGTCAGCCTCCGTCGCCTCCCACCTGCTCGCGATCCCCGGCCTCGAGAAGACCGACGACCGCACCATCACCACCGAAGGCGACATGCTCCACCTCTACCGCCTCTTCAACCTCTACCTCCGCGTCGCCACCGCGGTCACGAGCAACCCGCCGTACTGCTGACACCCCGTACCGGCCACTCGCTAAGAACGTACAAGCCGCAGGGCCGTTCGGCACGGCAAGTTGGAGCCTGTGGATGAAGAACAGATCAGATTCGGCACCAAGATCGCGGTGCTCCTGCGCGACGACCTGGCGACCTGGCAGCGGCTGAACGTCACCGCGTTCCTGGTTTCCGGCCTGGCCGCGACCCAGCCCGAGCTGATGGGACTGCCGTACGAGGACGCCGACGGTACGCCGTACCTCCCGATGTTCCGGCAGCCCGTGCTCGTCTTCGAAGGTTCCAAGGAACAGATGGCCCTCTCGCACGGCCGAGCCCTCGGCCGGGAGATCGCCCACTCGGTCTTCACCGCCGACCTCTTCACCACCGGCAACGACCGCGACAACCGCGCGGCCGTGAAGGCGGTCCGGCAGGGCGAACTCGACCTGGTCGGTATCGCCCTGCACGGCCCGAAGAACGCGGTGGACAAGGTCCTCAAGGGCGCGCGCATGCACCCCTGAGTCACCTTGGGGAGAAGGTCGTCCAGTGGGCGCCCCGGTCGGTGCTGGTGGCAACCGACTGGCCGGGGTCCCAGTTCAACGGACCGGTGGCTGTCAGTCCGTAGAGGAACTTGCCGTCGCCCTGCAGAGTGCTCAGGGTCGCGACCGCGGACGGTTGGCTGAAGCTGCCACTCGGGTCGATCCGGTAGCCGGACGGCTTGTTCTCGTCTCTCTCGCGAGCGATCAGCAGCGCTGTGCCGTCGTTGAAGGCCACCGGGCCGCCGTCCCGGAAGTCCGGCGGGTCCTGCACCGTTCGCCAGGTCCGGCCGGCGTCGGTGGACAGGCGCACGGCCTCGATCTTCTCCAGCGTCGCGCCGTCACCCCACGAGGTCGCGACCACCGTCTGCCCGTTCTCGCTGACGGACAGCGCGGTGCCCGGGTTCTGGGAGTCCAGGAGCGCGTGCTCCCAGGTCCGGCCGCCGTCGTCGGTCCAGGCGACCTCGCTGCGCGACCCGCTGGGGAACTCACCGGTGATCACCCACCAGCGCCCGGTCGAGTCCTGCACCGGCGAGCGGGGATTGGTCTGCCCGTCGATCTCGAGCCGGCGCAGGGTCGAGTTCTTGAGGTTGAGGACAAGCAGCTGCCCGCCGGGACGGAGTTCGCCGGTGAGGATCTCGCCGGCCGTGAAGGTCCTGGTCGGTACGGCGTACCGCAGGACGGTGCGCAGCTCTTCCTGGCCGGTGAGCCGGAGCAGGATCGTCTGCGACCAGCTCGGGTCCTCGGCGGTGAACGTCTGGCCGGTCGGCCCGGCGACGGCCACGGCTTCGTCACCGATGCGCAGGGTGGTCACCTTCGACGGGCGGATCGGCGTCGTCGCGGACTGCCCGTCGCGTGTGACCTTGGCGGCGTACCGGCAGGGGCCGCCGGTGCAGTCCGCCCAGGAGGACGACCAGCGCTGGGGCGTCACCACGGTGGCGGACTCGAGCTTGGCGTTCCTGCCCTGGATCAACGTCTCGGGCTCCGGCGATGCAGTGCCCGGTGTGGTCGGCGCCGGTGCGACCGGCTGTGTCTTGTTCGCGCCACTGAACGGCAGCACCACCGAGAGGATGACGGCCGCCACGACGGCCGCCACCCCAGCTCCGGTCAGGGCCTGCCGACGGCGTCGACGCCGTACGCCGCGGCGTACGAGCTGCTCGAACGGCACCGGCCGAACGGCCTCCTGCACCGACCAGGACAGTTCCTTCAGCTCAGACATGACCGACCTCCTCGATGTCGTCGGCGAACTCCTGGACCAGTGGTGCGAGCCGTGCCCGCCCCCGCGTCAGCCGGGCTTTGACCGTGCCTTCCGGCACCCCGAGCTGGAGCGCGACCTCCCGGACCGGCAGGTCGACGATGTGGTGCAGCGTGATCGCCTCCCGCTGCTCCAGCGGCAGTTGCCGCAGCGCGTCGACCAGGTGGACGTGATCAGGTGACAGACCCGGTACGTCGGTCGCCGGCGTCGAGGCAGCCTCCTTGGCGAGCAGCCCGCGGTACCGGCTCAACCGGCGGAAGCGGCTGCGCACCACGTTCAGCGCGACCACCCGCAACCAGGCCTCCGGGTTGTCGACAGCGGCGAACCGGCGTGGCTTCTCCACTGCCCGGACGAACGCCTCCTGGACGGCGTCCTCGGCCTCGCCGAGGTTCCCGCAGATCGCGTACAGCTGCGCGACCAGCCGGCGGTAGCAGCCGTCGTACAGGTCCCGCAGGCTCTCGTCCTGAGTCATTCACACCCACCCCTGTTCGCTGTTCACGGTGGGACGACTCCTGGGGGTGGCAGGTTGGTTGCAGGTACTGCCGGTTGTTGCAGGAGCACAGCACCGCGCCCCGGAGACCGACGGGTCTCCGGGGCGCCGCATTGATCAGGTCAGCAGACGAACTGGAAGCTCTCCGCGTCGTTGTCGAAGCCGACCTGCTCCAGGTTGGAGTAGGACTTGTTCGGCGCCAGGTCGACCGAACGGCCGCCGAAGTTGTCGTCGGCGTACAGACGGATCGTGCAGGTGGTCTCGTTGCGGACCGACGAGATCTCGTTGTCGCCGTCCCACCCGTCGATGTCGCAGCCGTCCGGGCAGTTGGCCGGCGTCGCGTCGACGTACTGGCTGCCGGTGAAGTCCGGGTCCTCCCACATCCGGACGTTGCCGGCCGCCGGCGCGTTCTCCGCGGCGTTCGCCGGGCTGATGGCGCCGAACCCCGCGACGGCGAGTCCACACACCAGAGTGGCTGCTACACGCTTGCGGTACATGTCGCTCCTTCATGTCAGCGGATCTAACGGAACGCCTTCCAGCCAAGGACTTCCCGGTGTCAGTCCACTGTCAGCTGACTGTCGGCACACGCCCGTGCTCGTCCCGAGATCCGGACGCCGACCGATCGTTGCCTGGTCGACATGTTCACCCGCGCCCGGAGGGGTACGCGCGCGTGAAAGAGCCCAGTCGATGTCACTTCCTGCAATCGAGTGGTCACCTGGTGTGCTCAGCAGGCAGACTAGGGGCCGACGGCAACAAACTCGGAGCAGGGGAGAGTCGCAGTGACGGGATCAGTACGGCGTGGTGTGGCGGTGCTCGCGGCGGCGGCCGCGGTGGCGGTGACCGGGCAGACGGTGGCGACCGCCGCGACGCAGAGCGCGCAGTACGCCAACGACAGGTTCGCGGTCTGTCTGTCCAACTGCTACCAGCGGGCCTACGGCGGCGTCGCCTGGACCAGCCGGAACGCGACGATCAGCGGCACCGTGTACGACTTCGACTCGGCGGCCTACGCGACGGTCTCCTTCGAGACCTTCCGCGGCAGCAAGAAGATCGGCACCCAGACCCGGACCTCGGAACACCTCAGCAAGTCCTACCGGTTCGTGATGGCCGGCAGCCCGGACCGGGTCCGGGTCCAGATCTGCTACACCGGCATCGGTGACGCGAAGGACTGCAGCGAGCAGCAGAACGTCATCCGCAACTGAGAGGTCCCGAACGTACGACGGCCGGCCGGCCGGCAAGGGCCGGCCGGCCGTCGTCGGAAGAGAAGGGCTAGAACTGGCTGCCGAGGGCGAACGCGGTGACGGCCAGCGTCAGGGCGACGGCGGCGACCAGGACCTCGGCGAGCCAGCGGCGGTCGAGGCGGAGCCAGTGGCGGCGCGGGCGGTCCACGAGGGCGTAGAGGGCGGCGTGCGGGGCGGCCGGCTGGTCGGTGGCAGTGGACGGTCGAGCGTCGAGCGTCGTGAGCACGGGAAGTACCTTCCCCATCATCAAAAGGTGCAGCGGGCGACAGTTCTGTACCCAACGGGACATGGTTACCAGCTGCCGTCCCCGGCAAACCTCACAAATGCGCAACGGCCGGTTCCCGCCGTACGACGGGAGCCGGCCGCTGGAAAGGACAGCTCAGACGCGGCGGAAGATCAGCGCGCGCTTGACCTCCTGGATCGCCTTGGTGACCTCGATGCCGCGGGGACAGGCGTCGGTGCAGTTGAAGGTGGTCCGGCAGCGCCAGACGCCTTCCTTGTCGTTCAGGATCTCCAGCCGCTGCTCGGTGCCCTCGTCGCGGCTGTCGAAGATGAACCGGTGCGCGCCGACGATCGCCTGCGGGCCGAAGTACTGGCCGTCGGACCAGAACACCGGGCAGGACGTCGTACAGGCCGCGCAGAGGATGCACTTGGTGGTGTCGTCGAAGCGCTCCCGGTCGGACTGGGACTGGATCCGCTCCCGGCTCGGCTCGTGCCCGTCGGTGACCAGGAACGGCATCACGGCGCGGTAGGCGTCGAAGAACGGCTCCATGTCGACGACCAGGTCCTTGAGCACCGGCAGGCCCTTGATGGGCTCGACAATGATCTCCTTGTCCGGGTTCAGGTCCTTGATCAGGGTCTTGCAGGCCAGCCGGTTGCGGCCGTTGATCCGCATCGCGTCCGAGCCGCAGACCCCGTGCGCGCAGGAACGGCGGAAGGTCAGCGTGCCGTCCTGCTCCCACTTGATCTTGTGCAGCGCGTCGAGCACGCGGTCGCCCGGCTGGAGGGTGACGGAGTAGGTGATCCACTCGGAGTCCTCGGTGACCTCCGGGTTGTAGCGGAGGATCTTGACCTTGACGTCCATCAGTACTTGCGCTCCATCGGCTTGTAGCGAGTCTGGACGACCGGCTTGTAGTCCAGCCTGATGTTGATGTTGCCTTCGGCATCGACTTCGCGGTAGGCCATCGTGTGCCGCATGAAGTTCACGTCGTCGCGCTTGTCGTAGTCCTCGCGGAAGTGCCCGCCGCGGGACTCCTTGCGCTCCAGCGCGGAGAACACCAGCACCTCGGCCAGGTCCAGCAGGAAGCCCAGCTCGACGGCCTCGAGCAGATCGGTGTTGAACCGCTTGCCCTTGTCCTGTACGGCGACGTTGGCGAACCGGGTCTTCAGGCCCTCGATGTCGAGCAGCGCCTGTTTCAGCGAGCCCTCGGTCCGGTACACCTGCGCGTTGATGTCCATCGTGGCTTGCAGGTCGGTCCGGATCGCGGCCACCCGCTCCCCGCCGGTGGCGTTGCGCAGCCCCTCGACCAGGTCGACGACGAAGTCCTCGGGCTGCTCCGGCAGCTCCTCGAACTCGGCGGTCTCGGCGTACTCCGCGGCCGCGATACCGGCCCGGCGGCCGAACACGTTGATGTCGAGCAGCGAGTTCGTGCCGAGGCGGTTCGCGCCGTGCACGGACACGCAGGCGACCTCGCCGGCGGCGTACAGGCCGGGGATGACGTCGTCGTTGTTGGCCAGCGCCTCGCCGCGGATGTTGGTCGGGATGCCGCCCATCGCGTAGTGCGCGGTCGGGAAGACCGGGATCTGCTCGGTGTACGGCTCGACGCCGAGGTAGGTCCGGGCGAACTCGGTGATGTCGGGCAGCTTCGCGTCGATGTGCGCGGGCTCGAGGTGGGTCAGGTCGAGCATCACGTACGCGCCGTCCGGGCCGCAGCCGCGCCCCTCGCGGACCTCGTTGGCCATCGCGCGAGCGACCATGTCGCGGGGCGCCAGGTCCTTCACGGTCGGCGCGTAGCGTTCCATGAAGCGCTCGTTGTCCTTGTTGCGCAGGATTCCGCCCTCACCGCGAGCGGCCTCCGACAGCAGCACGCCGAGGCCGGCCAGGCCGGTCGGGTGGAACTGGAAGAACTCCATGTCCTCCAGCGGCAGGCCCTTGCGCCACACGATGCCCATGCCGTCGCCGGTCAGGGTGTGCGCGTTGGACGTCGTACGGAAGACCTTGCCGAAGCCGCCGGAAGCGAAGATGACCGACTTGGCCGAGAAGATGTGCAGCTCACCGGTGGCCAGCTCGTAGGCCACGACACCGGTCGAGCGGCCGCCGACCATCAGCAGGTCGAGCACGTAGAACTCGTTGAAGAACTCCACGTTCTGCTTGATGCACTGCTGGTACAGCGTCTGCAGGATCATGTGGCCGGTGCGGTCCGCGGCGAAGCAGGAGCGCCGTACGACGGCCTCGCCGTGGTTGCGGGTGTGGCCGCCGAAGAAGCGCTGGTCGATCTTGCCCTCGGCCGTCCGGTTGAACGGCAGGCCCATCTTCTCCAGGTCGAGCACCGCGTCGACGGCCTCGCGGCACATCACCTCGGCCGCATCCTGGTCGACCAGGAAGTCACCGCCCTTGACCGTGTCGAAGGTGTGCCACTCCCAGTTGTCCTCCTCGACGTTGGCCAGCGCGGCGCACATGCCGCCCTGGGCCGCGCCGGTGTGCGACCGGGTCGGGTAGAGCTTGGTGAGCACCGCGGTCCGGGTCCGTTTGCTGGACTCCAGGGCGGCGCGCATGCCCGCTCCGCCCGCACCGACGATCACTACGTCGTACTGGTGCCGCTGCATATCGAAGGTTTCCTTACTTGCAGACCGACAGCGTGCTGTTCGGGTCTAGGCAGGGGTCGAAGGTGAAGATCACCAGGGTGCCGAGCACGACGATCACGATCGAGGCGGTGATCAGCAGGGCCTTCAGCCAGAACCTGGTCTGGTCCTTCTCGGCGTAGTCGTTGATGATCGTGCGCATCCCGTTGGTGCCGTGCAGCATCGCCAGCCACAGCATCAGCAGGTCCCAGACCTGCCACAGCGGGTTGGCCCACTTGCCGGCCACGAAACCGAAGTCGAGCGCGGTGATGCCGCCGCCGAGCATCAGGTTGACGAACAGGTGGCCGAGCACCAGTACGACGAGCGCCAGGCCGGACAGCCGCATGAACAGCCAGCCGTACAGCTCGAAGTTGGTCTGTCCGGACCGGTTGCGGCCGCCGCCCTTGAGCGAGCGAGATCTACTCGAAGAACGTGGCTGAGCGATTTCCGGCGTGGTCATCGGGCCTCCCGGTCTGGACTGAGGAGCGTAGGGAGCGAAGCGACTGAAGCGACGAGGGAAGACCGGGAGACCAAGCCCGATGACCCTCCGAGCCGGAGGCGAGGAAATGACACAGCTCAGCCTCCGAAGACGTGCATCAGGTGACGGATCACGAAGGGCACGAACAGCACGACCCAGACGACGCCGACGCCGATCATCAGCTGGCGCTGGTAGCGCGGGCCCTTGGCCCAGAAGTCCACCAGGATCAGCCGGATGCCGTTGAAGGCGTGGAACAGGATCGCCGCGACCAGACCGACCTCCATCACGCCGACGACCGGGTTCTTGTAGGTGCCGATCACCTCGTTGTACGCCTCCGGGGAGACCCGGACCAGCGCGGTGTCGAGCACGTGCACCAGCAGGAAGAAGAAGATCCCGACGCCGGTGATCCGGTGCGCCACCCACGACCACATGCCCTCGCGGCCGCGGTACAGGGTGCCGGCTGGTTTGCTGGGCAAACCGATCCTCCGATCGGACGACAGACCGAGAGCCGTCGGACGCGACTCCAGGGGGCGGGGGACTCAGCAGCTGGCCGCGATCGGCTCGGTCCGGAAGGGAACCAGACCGTTTCTGATGCTATCGCTGTGCCGAACCCTTTCCTGACGGTCCTCATGTGACATCGATCTCCCAGGTGTCGCGGGCAGTGATCGGGCTCACTGGACCGCGTGATTCTCACCGGATCGGCCCGGCCGAAGCGCCCTTTCCGGGCCTACTGTCGGCAGGACGGTGTTGGCTGGGAAGCCACGGAGAGGGGACGAACGGTGAACTTCTGGATCTGTGCGACCTGCGCGGTCGAGCACAGCGAGCAGGTCGAGGTCTGCGCGATCTGCGCCGACGAGCGGCAGTGGGTGCCGGCCGACGGCCAGCACTGGACCACGCTGGAGGAGCTGGCCGCGGCCGGCTACACGGTGAAGCTCGAGGAGGTCGAGCCCGGCCTGCACGGGATCACCTCCGAGCCGGGCGCGGGGATCGGCCAGCAGTCGATGCTCGTGCAGACCGGTGAGGGCAACCTGCTCTGGGACCCGATCGGGTACGTGGACGACGCGGCCGTCGAGGCGGTGCGGGCGCTCGGCGAGGTGAAGGCGATCGTGGCGAGTCACCCGCACATGTACGGCGTACAGGTGGAGTGGAGCAAGCGCCTCGGCGGCGTACCGGTTTACGTGTCCGAAGTCGATGCCGAGTGGGTCGCACGGCAGGACCCGGCGATCCGGACCTGGTCGGGGCAGCTCGACCTGCTCCCGGGTGTGACGCTGATCCAGCCCGGTGGGCACTTCCCGGGGAGCGCCGTCGTGCACTGGGCGGAAGGGGCCGAGGGCAAGGGTGTGATCCTTGCCGGGGACACCTTGTTCGCGAACCCGGACCGGACCTCGGTGAGCTTCATGCGCTCGTACCCGAACCGGGTCCCGCTCTCGGGTGCCGTGGTCGACCGGGTCGCGAAGGCGCTGGACGTCTTCCCGTACGACCGCCTGTACGGCAACTTCGGCGGCGCGATCCCGGTCGACGCCAAGCAGGTCGTCCGCTTCTCCGCGGACCGGCATGCTGCGTGGGTCCGCGGGGACTACGACCACCTGACCTGAGCCGGGCAGGTGCTGAGCCCGCCCGGAGCGGGCTCAGCCGCTAGGCCGCGAGCCTGCCCTGGGTGAGCTGGGTGTGCAGCCTGAGCATGTGCTGCACGCAGGAGTCCCAGCCGTAGAGCTCGGCCCGCTTCCGGGCCGCGGCTCTGCGGCCGGGCACGGTCATCAGTTCCTGTACGGCGTCCGCGAGTGCCTTCGGGTTCGCCGGAGCCCAGCGGCCGCAGGTCGGGTCGACCAGCTCGCGGGCACCGCCGGTGTTCGCGGTGACGACCGGGGTGCCGGCCGCGAGTGCTTCGAGCACGGCCAGGCCGAACGTCTCGCCCGGGCAGACGGACAGGGCGATGTCGGCCTCGGCGAGGTGCCGGGCCAGCGTCGTCCGGCCGTCGACGTACCCGTGGAAGTGGACGGGCGCGCTGCCGGCGATCGCGATCAGCTCGTCGAGGTGCGGGCCTGATCCGTACACGTCCATCCGCAGCGGTACGCCGCGGCGGTGCAGCTCGGCGGCCGTCGCGACCGCGAGGTGCGGGCTCTTCTCCCGCGACAGACGGCCGGCGTGCACGAGCTTGAGCAGGCCGTCGTCGGCCGGCTCGGCGCGGGACGGGTGGAAGGTCTCCAGGTCCACGCCGAGCGGGATCCGGATCAGCGGGGTGGTGACCTCGTCGAACTCGGCGGCGGCATATCTGGACGTGACCACTACAGCGTCGTACGTACGGCTGAGCAGCTTGTAGAGCGCGCCGACTCCGGCCGCAACACCTAGTTGCCGTCCGGTCCTGAGCGACAGCATCGCGTCCAGGCGTTCGTGGCTGAACAGCACCGAGCCGATGTCGTTCTTCTTGGCCCAGCGCGCGACCGGCAGCAGCGTCGACTTGTCGGAGATCTCGACCGTGGTCGGCTCGAAGCGCTCCAGCGTCTCGATCACCCGCCACGGGTCGGTGATGAGGCGGTAGCCGCCGCCGACCTTCGGCGCCTTCATCCGGACGATCGTGCCGTGCTCGGTCCGGGTCACGCTGTCGCGTTCGCCCGGGGTGATCAGGATCCGTTCGGCGCCGGCCTCGACGTAGCCCTGGCCGAGGTGCTCGATCGCGGTCCGCATGCCGCCGGACGTGGGGCCGACGAAGTTCGCCAGCTGGGCGATGCGCAGGCCTGAGGTGCGCGGTCGTTCGCCGTACGGCGTGAGGTGGGTCATGCGACCCACCGGACCTTCGCCGTACGACGGCCGGCCGCGTCGTCATGGGTCGCCTCGTGGCGGGCGGCGAGGACTTCCGCGTAGTGCCGGTCGACCAGGTCGTCGACCACCGCCGGCCAGGTCCGGGTCTGCACGCGACGCAGCCCGTGCGCGGCCATCGACGCCCGCGCGTCGGGGTTGTCGAGCAGGAACGCCACCGCGTCCCTGAGCGAACCGGCCTTGCCCGGCTCGAACAGCAGCCCGTTCTCGCCCGGCTGAATGAGGTCCAGCGGCCCACCGGCGGCCGGGCCGACCACGGCGACCCCGGAGGCCTGCGCCTCCTGGATGGTCTGGCAGAACGTCTCGTGCTCACCGGTGTGCACGAACACGTCCAGCCCGGCGAAGATCGACGCCAGCTCGGCGCCGCGACGCATCCCCAGAAATGTTGCCTCAGGCAAGTTGTGCTCCAGTGAGGTGCGGTCCGGGCCGTCGCCGACGACCACCACGTGGCAACCGAGCCCGGTGAGCTCGGCGAGCCGGCGCACCTTCTTCTCGGCGGCCAGCCGGCCGACGTACCCGACGATCGGCCGGCCGTCGGGCGAGATCTCCCGGCGCCACTGGTCCGACCGGTGGGAGGGATCGAAGAGGTCGAGGTTCACGCCACGACCCCAGTGCTGCACCCGCGGTACGCCGGCCTCGACCAGCTGCTGCATCGCCGCGGACGAAGGCGCGAGCGTTCGGTCGACGCGCGAGTGCGTCCGCCGCAGCCAGGCCCAGACAGCCCGGTCGGTCTTGGCGAACCACGGGTACTGCCGCGCGAACCCGGCGATGTCGGTCTGGAAGATCGCCACCGTCGGCAGCCCGAGCTTGCGCGCGGCCCGCAGCCCGTACGCCCCCAAGATGAACGGCGACGCGAGATGCACGAGATCCGGCCGGAACTCGGCCATCGCCCGCTCGATCCCCGGATCCGGCAGCCCGACCGGAAACTCCTTGTACCCAGGGATCCCGAAGCTCCGGGCACGCAGCACCCGCACCCCGTGGTAACTGTCCGGCCCGGGGCCGGCGGCAATGATCAGCAGCTCGTGGTCCCGCGCGAGCAACCGGTCGGCGACATGACGAACCGTGTTCGCCACGCCATTGATCTGCGGCAGGAAGGACTCAGCGACCATCACGATGCGCACGCCTCGAAGGTTCCCCACCCCCGGTGAACCCTCGGCGACAGCTTCATGACCGGCTGCCGATAGGTGGTCGACACTGTCCGGGCCACCGCGTGACTTCCCGGTAACACCCAGACGATCGCCGGTAGCGCCCACCCCAACACCGGGCGCCACGACCGCCCGCGAAGGTACTGACACTTGTCGGCCACGCCCTCTAGGCTCGACCACCTCTACGATTCCAAGGAATTCGAGTGACCAGTGCGCCCCTGCCCTCGAGCGTTGCCGGAACCACGACCCAGGAGGTCGACTACTTCCGGGCAGATCACGTGCTGCTCGCCAACTGGTTCGCAGACTCGGACGAGGCATGGTCAGTCCTCGATCCGGAGTGGACCTCGCTTCAGGACGCCGCTGCCTCGCTGACTCCGGCGGCACCCATCAGTCGCTACGCCTTCGTGGAACTAGGCGGCTGGACCTTGATGCTGAACAACGGGCCGAACGGTACCGATGTCGGCATCCTGCCGAGTTACGCCGCACGCGAGTCCGGCTGCCGGGCGGTACGTGCCGTGTACGTCGCCGACGACGATCCGGGGTACGCCGCACGCATCTTCGAGGTCTACGGTCCGGACACCGACTCACCGCTGGCCCTGCGGCGCTCCGTCGGCGCCGCGAACGACGGTGGACGCTGGGTGTTCGAAACGAGCGGCCCACCGTTCGCGTTCGAGGATCTCGCCGCGTACCGGCGCCGCCGCAGGTCCGACCGGCTGTCCGGCGTGATGGTTCATCACTACCTGCGGCAGCTCGGCGTACCGGTCGACACCGAACCCGCCTGGAACAGCGCAGTACTGGTTGAACGACGAGATTCCTGAGGGGCTTGGGGTGACAGAGAAGAGTGCTGACGTCCGCCCGCTTCCGGGGTGCGTAGGTTCTGTCCCTTGTCGTGGACTTGGAACTGACGGCGGCACTGGCGTGGGGAGACTGCGGTGACGCCGGCACAGGAGCGGCTGGTGTTCTCCCTGGTGAGGGTCCCTGGGGGAGGGGACCCACTGTCACCCGGGGAGTTTTTGAGACGCTTTGGGGCCGATGACCGACGCGGGCTTGGGCTGGCGCTGTTGCGCGACGCCATGGAGCGTCAAGACGCTGTCGAGGTCGAGTCCGCATTGATTGTGTGCGCGTGTTCGGGTTCGGACCGGAGCATGTCGAGTTACTCGTTGGGCTGGTCGGCGCGGACTGGCACGTGAAGCATGAGGATGTTGTCGCGGTGCTGGGGCGATTCCAGGATCCTGCTGCGGTGGATCCGCTATACCACGCGACCTGGTGGGTGCCTGCGTACTTGGAGTTCGACGAGAATCGCGCGCTGGCCCGGAAGGCGGTACGTGCGCTCGGTGCCGTGCCGGGGCAAGAGGCCCTTGCGGCGCTCCAGCGGGTGCTGGATTCCGAGGACGCCGTGGTGCGCGAGTTCGCGGTCAGGGAGCTGGCTCGCCAGGGTGGACAGAGATGAGACCCCGCTCACCGTGCGTGCTGGATGTCACGGGGTGGGGCGTACCAGTGGGAGCACTGGGCGGCTTACCGTGGGGGGATGAGCCATCAGACCGAGTCCGGATCGGACTTTCAGCCCGTGTACGGGCCGCTGGACGGGTTTGATCCGGCGGAGAAGCTGGGGGAGCCGGGGCAGTACCCGTTCACCCGGGGTGTGTACCCGACGATGTACACGCAGCGGCCGTGGACGATGCGGCAGTACGCCGGGTTCGGGACGGCCAAGGAGTCGAATCAGCGGTATCACCAGCTGATCGACGCGGGGACTATGGGGTTGTCGGTCGCCTTCGATCTGCCTACGCAGATGGGGTACGACTCTGACGCGGAGTTGGCGCACGGCGAGGTGGGCAAGGTCGGGGTCGCGATCGACTCGATCGACGACATGCGGATCCTGTTCGACAAGATCCCGCTGGACCAGGTGTCGACCTCGATGACGATCAACGCGCCGGGGTCCGTGCTGCTGCTGCTCTACCAACTCGTCGCCGAGGAGCAGGGGGTCAGCGGGGACAAGCTGACCGGGACGATCCAGAACGACGTGCTCAAGGAGTACATCGCTCGCGGCACCTACATCTACCCGCCGAAGGAGTCGCTGCGGCTGATCAGCGACATCTTCGGCTACTGCCAGGCCGAGCTGCCGCGGTGGAACACGATCTCGATCTCCGGCTACCACATGGCCGAGGCGGGGGCGACGCCCGCGCAGGAGATCGCGTTCACGCTGGCCGACGGGATCGAGTATGTCCGCGCCGCGGTCGCCACGGGGCTCGACGTCGACACGTTCGCGCCACGGTTGTCGTTCTTCTTCGTCGCCCGGACGACGCTGCTGGAGGAGGTCGCGAAGTTCCGCGCCGCCCGGCGGATCTGGGCGCAGGTGATGCGGGACGAGTTCGGCGCCAAGAACCCGAAGTCGCTGATGCTCCGCTTCCACACCCAGACGGCCGGCGTGCAGCTCACCGCGCAGCAGCCCGAGGTCAACCTGGTCCGGGTCGCCGTGCAGGGCCTGGCCGCCGTACTGGGTGGCACGCAGTCACTGCACACCAACTCGTACGACGAGGCGATCGCCCTGCCGACCGAGAAGGCGGCCCGGCTCGCGCTGCGCACCCAGCAGGTGCTCGCGTACGAGACCGACGTGACCGCGACCGTCGACCCGTTCGCCGGCTCGTACGTCGTCGAGGCGCTGACCGACGAGGTCGAGGCCGCGGCGCGGGAGCTGATGGATCAGGTCGAGGAGTACGGCGGCGCGGTGGCCGCGATCGAGAAGGGTTTCCAGAAGCAGGAGATCGAGCGGTCGGCGTACAAGATCGCGCTGGAGATCGACAGCGGCGAGCGGGTCGTTGTCGGGCTCAACAAGTTCAAGGCCGCCGAGGAAGAGCCGTACGAGCCGCTGCGGGTCGACCCGGCGATCGAGGCCCAGCAGGTCGCCCGGCTGGAGAAGCTGCGCGCCGAACGCGACCAGGCCGCCGTCGACAAGGCGCTGACCGATCTGCAGAACGCTGCCCGAGGCAACGACAACTGCCTCTACCCGATGAAGGAAGCCCTGCAGGCCCGCGCGACGGTCGGCGAGGTGTGCAACGCGCTGCGCGAGGTCTGGGGCGTCTACGTCCCCACCGATGCGTTCTAGTCGAGCAGCGCCGAGGACACCAGGACCTTCGTCCCGAGGGTGATGGCGTCCTCGGACGGGTCGAAGCCCGGCGTGTGCAGGTCGGCCGCGCTGTCCTGACCAACAGGCCGTACGCCGAGCCGTGCCATCGCGCCCGGAACGTGCTCGAGGTACCAGGCGAAGTCCTCGCCGCCGAGGCTCTGATCGGTCTGCGCGAGCGCGTCCTCCCCCAGCGTCTGCGAGACCGCGGTGCGGAACACCTCGATCGCGGCCGCGTCGTTCATCACCGGCGGGACGCCGTGGGTGACCTCGGTGTCCACCTGTACGCCGTACGGCGCGACCAGCTGCTCGGCGAGCCCCGGGATCAGCTCGGCGGCCAGCCGCCAGGCACTCACGTCGAGGCAGCGCAGCGTGCCTTCCGCCTCGCCGCGGGCCGGGATCGCGTTCGCGGCCGAGCCGGAGGTGATCCGGCCCCAGACCAGCGACATCCCCGCACGCGGGTCGACCCGGCGGGACAGCGCGGCGGGAAGCTCGGTGACCAGCGCCGCCAAGGCGTAGACGAGGTCGCCGGTCAGGTGCGGGCGGGACGTGTGCCCGCCCGGACCGGTCAGCCGGACGAGGATCCGGTCGGCCGCAGCGGTCAACGCGCCGACCCGCAGGCCCACCTGACCGACCTGCAGCCGCGGATCGCAGTGCAGCCCGAAGATTCGCCGTACGCCGTCCAGACCGCCGGCGGCGATCACACCCAGCGCGCCGCCGGGCATCACCTCCTCGGCGGGCTGGAAGATCAGCCGCACCCGCCGGTCGAGCAGCCCGTCGCGGGCCATCCCGGCCAGCACGAGCGCCGCACCGACGAGAGCCGACGTGTGGATGTCGTGCCCGCAGGCGTGCGCGACGCCGTTGATCGTGGAGCGCCACGGGTTGTCGACCGCGTCCGGCACCGGCAGCGCGTCGATGTCCGCCCGCAGCGCCACGCAGGAGTCGCCCGCCCCGATGTCGCAGATCAGCCCGGTCCCCGTCGGCAGCACCTGCGGCGACAACCCCGCGTCGACAAGTCGTTGCCTGATCACCTCGGTCGTGCGCACCTCGTGCCACCCGAGCTCCGGGTGCGCGTGCAGGTCACGCCGTACGGCGATCGACTGCTCCCGCACCTCCTCGACGCGAGCCGCGACGTCGGACAGCAACAGGTGGCGCGAGTTTCCCATCGGCCGATCATCTCATCCGGCCGATGGGACACCTGGATCACCCAGCGGACGCGGCCTTGCTTCGGGCGACCACAAAACTCCACGTCGCCCCGGCCGGGACGGTCAGCCGAAGGCTCACTGCCGGGCTCTCGGTGAGCACCGTCACTCGCGACGGGACGCCGTCGCACGGAGCCACCCACTGCCCGTTCGGGAGACCGGTCACCTTCAGCTCGACCGGCCCGCGGCAGCGCGCGTAGAGCTGGTACTCCGGCCCGTACCGTCCGCTGATCACCGTCGTCACAGGGGTGGTGCCGCCGCGGGTGACCACCGCCTGGTCGGTCGGTGGAAGGCTGAGCGTCACGTCGTCACCGGGTGGCGGGCCGGCTTCGACCGGCACCGAAGGTGGCGGCGTGGACTCGGCGGTGGGTGGCGTCCCGCCCAGTTCGCGCTGGTTGCCGCAGGCGGCAACCAGCGCCAGCACGGCAACCACGGCGCCGGTGCGGACCGCATGCTCGCCGAAGCCGATCCGGCGCCTCATCGTCATGGCTGCTCCGGCCTCAGACCGGGTAGATGCGCCACTGCGCCCGGCTGGGGGCGCTCGCTGTCCACGACTGCCGCGTCGTGCCCGCGCCGCCGCCGTACCAGGAGTAGGTGCTGGTGCCCTTGACGTTCTCCCTGTACACGCCGCGGTCGCAGTACACGGTGGTCTTGGCCTTGACCGGGAAAGTGAAGGTACCGGTGTAGCCGGTCGCCATCGACGTGGAGATGTCGGCGCTCAGCGACACCTCCATGCTCGCGAAGATCGCGGCCTTGACCTCGGCCTTCACGCCGACGCTCACCCCGAACGAGACGGTCTTGCTGGTCGTCGCCGCACAGTTTCCGGTCGCCTGCTGGCTCAGACCGTTCTGGAAGGAGTCGCGGTAGCCGACCACGAACGACACCGGCACGCGCTGCGTGATCGTGCTGCAGGCCTTCCAGTGGGTCCCTGACTTGCAGCTGGTGGCGGCGCTCGCGGCCGGCGCCTGGACCACCGTGAGACCGGTGACGGCGACCATCAGGCCCGCCGCGGCGGCACCGAGTCGTTTGCTGCGTACGTTCATCGTGGTTTCCCCTCGAACCGGCGACCGCCGATCGCGGTCGCACCCAGTAGGCATCAGCCCACACCGGGTTATGGGCCTGAGGCAATGATTCTGCACGTTGCTGCAGGCAAGCACTACGCAGAGTGATCAACTGTCATGAGATCGTCACTGGGAGATGATCACGGACGGTGACCGGCCGCGACGGACCGGAGGAATTGCGGCGGTGTGACGCGGCGGCCGGTCACTTTCCGGTATCGAGGCTCTCGTGACGTTCAAAGAAAGCGGGGGTGGCCCCTATAGTCTGCGGATGCGGCACGCTGGGGAAGGCGTGCCGGGGACAGGTTTTGGTCGACGAAGGAGACGTCCGGTGAAGAAGTACGTGCGGGGACTGGCGATCGTGGGCGCGGTGACGCTCGCCGTCGCCGCGTGTGGCAGCAAGCCGGCGGAGGACACCGCCGGCGGGGGGAACGACGCCAACAAGGACTTCAAGGCGTGCATGGTCTCCGACTCGGGCGGTTTCGACGACAAGTCGTTCAACCAGACGTCGTACAAGGGCCTGGAGGACGCGGTCAAGTCGCTCGGCGTCACCGAGGCCAAGGCGGAGTCGAAGTCGGACAACGACTACCCGACCAACATGCAGGCGATGGTGACGCAGAAGTGCAACATCATCGTCGGGGTCGGCTTCAAGCTGAACGACTCCACCTTCGAGGCCGCCAAGGCGAACACCGCGATCAAGTTCGCGCTGGTCGACCCGGGTGACCTGGCGACGCTGCCGAAGGCCGACAACGTCAAGCCGCTGGCCTTCAACACCGCGCAGTCCAGCTTCCTGGCCGGCTACCTGGCCGCCGGGATGAGCCAGACCGGCAAGGTCGGCACCTTCGGCGGGATCAAGATCCCGACCGTGACGATCTTCATGGACGGCTACGCCGAGGGCGTGCGCTACTACAACCAGGCCAAGGGCAAGAACGTCCAGGTGCTCGGCTGGGACGACGCCAAGCAGGCCGGCCTGTTCGCCGGTGACTTCGAGGACAAGGCCAAGGGCCAGAACACCGCGCAGAACCTGATCACCCAGGGCGCCGACATCATCTTCCCGGTCGCCGGTCCGGCAGGTCTGGGCGGTCTGCAGGCGGCCAAGGCCAGCAACGGCAAGGTCAACGCGATCTGGGTCGACACCGACGGCTGCGAGAGCGCCGCGGAGTACTGCAGCGTGCTGCTGAGCAGCGTGTTCAAGGGCATGGACGTCTCGGTCCAGGACGCGATCAAGGCGGCCGTCGACGACAAGTTCGACACCACGCCGTACGTCGGGACGCTGGAGAACAACGGGACCGGCCTGTCGCCGTACCACGAGTTCGACGGCAAGATCCCGGCCGAGCTGAAGACCGAGATCGACCAGCTGAAGAAGGACATCGTCAGCGGCAAGGTCCCGGTCGCCTCGAAGGCACAGCCGAAGGCCTCCTGACCTACCGCAAGACCGCGTAGTACGGTGCGAGCCAGGACGACGGCCCCAGACCGGGGCCGCCTTCCTGGCTCGCCGTCTGAAGAGAGGCTGCCCGCATGCATCTCGAGCTGTCCGGCCTGACCAAGAGCTTCGGCTCGCTGGTCGCCAACGACCACATCGACCTGGTCATCGAACCGGGTGAGATCCATTGCCTGCTCGGTGAGAACGGGGCCGGCAAGTCGACCCTGATGAACATGCTCTACGGGCTGCTGCAGCCCGACTCCGGCGAGATCGTGATCGACGGCGAGAAGGTCGCGATCACCTCGCCGAGCGACGCGATCGGTCACGGGATCGGCATGGTGCACCAGCACTTCATGCTGGTCCCGGTCTTCACCGTCGCGGAGAACATCATGCTCGGCCGGGAGAACACCCACCCCGGCGGCGTGCTGGACCGCAAGAAGGCGCACGCCCTGGTCAGCGAGCTGTCCGACCGGTACGGGTTCGAGGTCGATCCCGAGGCACTGGTCGAGGACATCCCGGTCGGCGTGCAGCAGCGGGTCGAGATCATCAAGGCGCTCACCAACGACGCCCGGGTGCTGATCCTGGACGAGCCGACCGCGGTCCTGACCCCGGCCGAGATCGACGAGCTGATCACGGTGATGCGGCAGCTGAAGGAGAACGGCACCTCGATCGTCTTCATCACCCACAAGCTCAAGGAGGTCAAGGCGATCGCGGACAAGATCACCGTGATCCGCCGCGGCAAGGTGGTCGGGCAGGCCGAGCCGTCGGCGTCCGAGGAAGAGCTGGCCGAGCTGATGGTCGGTCGCGCGGTCGATCTGGTGGTGGACAAGGAACCGGCCCAGCCGGGGGCGCCGGTGCTCACGATCGAGGGCCTGACAGTGATCGACGAGCGGGGGTTCACCGCCGTCGACGGGGTCGACCTGGAGGTCCGGGCCGGCGAGATCCTCGCGGTGGCCGGTGTCCAGGGCAACGGTCAGACCGAGCTCGCCGAGGCGCTGCTCGGGCTCACCCCGATCGCGGCCGGCAAGATCTCGCTGGACGGCGCCGACCTGACCGGCCGGAGCACGCGGCAACGGCTCGACGCCGGGATCGGGTACGTGCCCGAGGACCGCGGCCACGACGGTTTCGTCGGCAGCTTCACGGTCGCCGAGAACCTGGTGCTCGACCTGTTCCGCAACGAGCCGTTCGGCCGCGGGCTGTCGCTGCGCACCGACGAGATCGAGAAGAACGCCCACGCCCGGATCGCGGAGTTCGACATCCGTACGCAGGGTGCGGACCTGCCGGTCTCGTCGCTGTCCGGCGGCAACCAGCAGAAGGTCGTGCTGGCCCGGGAGCTGTCCCGGCCGCTGAAGCTGCTGGTCGCCTCCCAGCCGACCCGCGGAGTCGACGTCGGCTCGATCGAGTTCCTGCACACCCGGATCGTCGAGGAGCGGGACAACGGCACCGCCGTCCTGATCGTGTCCACCGAGCTGGACGAGATCGCCGCGCTGTCCGACCGGGTCGCGGTGATGTACCGCGGCAAGGTGGTCGGCGTCGTACCGTCCGACACCCCTCGCGACGAGCTCGGCCTGATGATGGCCGGGGCGTCCAAGCGCGAGGCCGAGGTCGAGGCGACCGAGAACCCGACCACGTTGGGAACCATCTAGATGAGCAACGACACGGCCACCGAGCCGGAGCAGACGCCGGCGCCCGCGAGCCCGGTGAAGGAGCCGGCCGCGAGCGGGCTGCCGTCCTGGGCGGTGCAGGGGCTGGTCTCGCTGAGCGCGATCGTGCTGGCGCTGGTCGTCGGCGCGATCCTGATCATCGTCGGTGACGACCAGGTGAAGACCGCGGTCGGGTACTTCGGCGCCGCGCCGCTGGACACCCTGTCGGCCGCCGTGAGCGCGGTCGGCGAGGCGTACAAGGCGCTGGCCGTCGGCGCCCTCGGCGGGCTGAACCCGATCGCGGAGTCGCTGACCCAGGCGACGCCGCTGATCTGCGGCGGCCTCGCGGTCTCGCTGGCGTTCCGGACCGGGCTGTTCAACATCGGTGCCCAGGGCCAGCTGATCATCGGCGCGATCCTGGCCGCGTACGTCGGGTTCGCGTGGCACCTGCCGCCGGTCCTGCACCTGGTGCTGGCGATCGTCGCCGGTCTGGTCGGTGGCGCGATCTGGGGCGGTGTGGTCGGCCTGCTGAAGGCCCGGACCGGCGCGCACGAGGTGATCGTCACGATCATGCTCAACTACGTCGCGATCTACCTGCTCCAGTGGTTGCTGACGACAACGACGTTCAAGCGGCCCGGCCGCGAGGACCCGATCAGCCCGATCGTCGACGCCAACGCGCAGTACCCGCAGTTCGGCGACACCCGGCTGCACGTCGGGTTCCTGCTCTCGCTGCTGGCCGCGGTCTTCGTCTGGTGGTTGCTGAACCGCTCGACGATCGGCTTCGAGCTGCGCGCGGTCGGCGCCAACGCCGACGCATCCCGTACGGCGGGCATGTCGGTCGGCCGGGCCTACCTGGTCGCGATGGTCGTGGCCGGCGCGCTCGCCGGTCTGGCCGGCACGCAGCAGGTGCTCGGCACCGACCTGCCGCTGACCGACGGTGTCGCCGCGTCGATCGGGTTCGACGCGATCACGGTCGCACTGCTCGGCCGCGGTACGCCGGTGGGCACGGTCCTGGCCGGGCTGCTCTTCGGTGCGCTGAACGCCGGCGGTCTGCAGATGCAGTTGCAGACGCAGACCCCGCTCACCCTGACCACCGTCCTGCAGGCCGTGATCGTGCTGTTCGTCGCGGCCCCGGCGCTGGTGCGCTCGGTCTTCCGCTTCCTGCCCAAGGAACGCGGGATCGGCGCCGTCCTCGCGAAAGGCTGGAACGGATGACCTCCACTGTTCAGGACGCGGTCCGCGAGCCCGCACCGGCGGCGATCGAGGCTCCGGCGGACCGGACGCGCCGGCTGCGCGTCGGTGGGCTGATGCTGGTGTTCGCGCTGATCGGGCTCGGGCTGGCGATCTTCACCAACGGCGGCAAGGCGACCTTCCAGCTCGTCTCGGGCGACCTGCAGAACAACCTGCTCGGCGTACCGGCTCAGCCGGTGGCCATCTTCCTCGGGCTGCTCGGACTGGTTGCCGCGGGCGCCTACGTGGTGCGCCGGGTGCCACAGAAGTACTCGGGCTGGCTGGCCGTCGTACTGGGGATCTGCTTCATCGGTGCGTTCCTGTGCTGGGCGGCGGCGGGCAAGACCTTCCCGCTGGCGAACCAGTTCCAGGGCACGCTGAACTTCGCGACCCCGCTGGTCCTGGGCGCGCTCGCCGGGGTGCTGTGCGAGCGGGCCGGCGTGATCAACATCGCGATCGAGGGACAGTTCCTGGTCGGCGCGTTCACGGCAGCCGTCGTGTCCAGTACGACGGGCAGCGCGGTCGCGGCGCTGATCGCTGCCGCTGTCAGTGGCGTGCTGATGGCGTGGCTGCTGGCGATCTTCTCGATCAAGTACCTGGTGAACCAGGTCGTGCTCGGCGTCGTGCTCGTGGTCTTCGCCTCGGGCATCACCGGGTACCTCTTCGACCAGTTCCTGCAGGAGGACGCGGAGAGTCTGAACACGCCGAGCGTCCTTTCGGCGGTGAAGATCCCCGGGCTGGGTGACATCCCGTTCATCGGGCCGATCCTGTTCAACCAGACGATCCTGGTCTACCTGACCTACATCGCGGTCGCCGTCGTCACGTTCGTGCTCTTCCAGACCCGCTGGGGCCTGCGGGTCCGCGCGGTCGGCGAGCACCCGAAGGCCGCCGACACGGTCGGCATCAGGGTCAAGCGGGTCCGCTACTCGGCCGTGCTGTGGGCGGGCGTGCTGGCCGGTCTCGGTGGTGCGTTCTTCACCGTCGGGTACGCCGGGTCGTTCTCCAAGGAGATGACCGCGGGCAACGGCTTCATCGCGCTCGCCGCGCTGATCATGGGCCGCTGGCACCCGATCGGCGCGATGGTCGCCGCCCTGTTCTTCGGCTTCGCGACGCAGCTGCAGTCGCAGCTCCAGATCATCCAGACGCCGATCCCCGGCGAGTTGTTGCTGATGGCCCCGTACCTGGCCACCGTCATCGCCGTGGCGGGGTTGGTCGGCAGAGTCAGAGCACCGAAGGCGGATGGTGAGCCCTACGTCACGGAATGAGGACGTCGACTGGCCTGCCCTCAGGCAGGCCGCGGTCGACGCCATGCGCCGCGCCTACGCGCCGTACTCCGGGTACGCCGTAGGAGCGGCCGCCCTGGTGGACGACGGCCGGGTGGTTGCCGGGTGCAACGTGGAGAACGCGTCGTACGGACTGACGCTGTGTGCCGAGTGCGGACTGGTGTCGGCACTGCACGCGACCGGTGGGGGACGGCTGGTCGCGTTCACCTGCGTGGACCACGACGAAGAGCTGCTGACGCCGTGCGGGCGCTGCCGGCAGTTGCTGCACGAGCACGGCGGGCCGAACCTGCTGCTCGAATCGAAGACCGGCAGCCGACCGCTCCGCGAGTTGCTGCCGGAGGCCTTCGGGCCCGAGAACCTGGAGGACTAGTGAGCTTCGACGCGGTGGACGTCATCCGGACCAAGCGTGATCGAGGTGAGCTGAGCGACGGGCAGATCGACTGGGTGATCGACGCCTACACCCGCGGCGCGGTCGCCGACGAGCAGATGTCGTCGCTGGCGATGGCGATCCTGCTGAACGGGATGACCCGGCGCGAGATCGCCCGCTGGACCGCGGCGATGATCGCGTCCGGCGAGCGGATGGACTTCGCGAAGCTGTCCCGGCCGACCGCGGACAAGCACTCGACCGGTGGGGTCGGGGACAAGATCACGTTGCCGCTGGCACCGTTGGTCGCGGCCTGCGGTGTCGCCGTACCGCAGCTGTCCGGGCGCGGGCTCGGGCACACCGGTGGGACGCTGGACAAGCTGGAGTCGATCCCGGGTTGGCGGGCCGCGCTGTCGAACGCGGAGATGATGAGCCAGCTCGAGGACGTCGGCGCGGTGATCTGCGCGGCCGGTGACGGGCTCGCGCCCGCGGACAAGAAGCTGTACGCGCTGCGCGACGTGACCGGCACGGTCGAGGCGATCCCGCTGATCGCCAGCTCGATCATGAGCAAAAAGATCGCCGAGGGGACCGGCGCGCTGGTGCTGGACGTGAAGGTCGGCACGGGGGCGTTCATGAAGGACCTCGCCGACGCGCGCGAGCTGGCCGAGACGATGGTTGCCCTGGGCACGGATGCCGGCGTCCGGACCGTTGCTCTGCTGACCGACATGTCGACACCGCTCGGCCTGACCGCGGGGAACGCGCTCGAGGTGCGGGAGTCGCTGGAGGTGCTCGCGGGTGGTGGTCCCGCGGACGTCGTCGAGCTGACCGTCGCGCTGGCGGCGGAGATGCTCGCGGCCGCCGGTGTGACCGACGTGGATCCGGCGGAGAAGCTGCGGGACGGTTCGGCGATGGATGTGTGGCGCCGGATGATCGCCGCGCAGGACGGTGACCCGGACGCGGAGCTGCCGGTCGCGCCGGAGCAGCATGTGGTCAAGGCGGAGTCCACCGGCGTACTGAGTCGTCTGGACGCGTTGGCTGTTGGTGTCGCGGCCTGGCGTCTCGGGGCGGGTCGTGCACGCAAGGAGGACCCGGTCTCACCGGTCGCCGGCATCGAGCTGCATGCCAAGCCTGGGGACGAGGTGACGGCCGGTCAGCCGCTGCTCACGCTCCACGCCGACGACACGAGCCGCTTCGAACGGGCCTTGGAGTCGCTGACCGATGCGGTAGAAATCGGTACGCCGTACGAGGCTCAGCAGCTGATCATCGACCGCATCACCGCCTGAGCTCAGCTGGAGGACTTGCTGGTCAGGCGTTTGTACTGCTGCTGGGCCAAGGCTGTTGCCAGCCTGGTGTCCGGCTGGAGGTTGCCGGCGATCGGGCCGGTCTGGCGGATGGTGATCTGGGCGAGCAGGTTGCCCGTGACGAAGGAGGCCTGGGCGATCGCCTCGGCCTCGTCGGGCACGCCGGTGGGAGTGACCCGGCGGCCGGTGCGGATGTCGGGAACACCCGGTACGGCGTACTTGGCGGTGTAGGTCTCCTGGCTCCAGAAGCCGGCCCGCAGGTCCTGGGCCTTGCGTTTCGAGCCGGTCCGGAACAGGCGGATCGTGTACTGCTTTTCGCGATCGGGGCTGACGCGCACCGCCTGGTAGCCCTCCTTGAAGCTCGCGTTGAGCAGCAGGGCGCGGTCCTCGGCCGGTACGCCGGAGATCGTGCCGAGGAAGGACTGCAGCGTGAACTGCCCGCTCAGCTCACGCGCGTCCGCGCCGTAGCCCGTCGGTACGACGATCAGCCCGGCCAGCGCGCTCTTCGGCGCCGCCGGCGTCGGTGGCGCGCTCGGAACGGCAGGTGCGGCGGCGTGGTTCGCCGTACCGGAGGTGACGGCTCCCGCGTCGCCTCCCGTGCAGCCCGGCAACGCCAGCAGGACGCCAACGACCAGCACGGTCACGCCCGGCGCAGTCCGCCTCACAACTCCTCCGCAGGTCAGGGATCTCACTGCGGATCGCATCAGAGCAAGATGAACGGCAGGCAACTACCAGCCGACCAAACCGGCTGTGATCGGGCGGCGACGCGGCGATGGAGGCGCCCTGCCCGGGCGGGCGGGCGGAATCAGCGACTGGTCAGTGCGAAGCCGGCGTTGTTCACCGCGCGCCGGACGCGGCCGATGGCCGGGTTCTGCCGGGTCGGGTGGACGCGGTTGGTCAGCAGCACCACGTAGCTGCCGCGGTCCGGGTCCACCCACACCGACGTCCCGGTGAAGCCCAGATGCCCGTAGCCGCGCGCCCCGATCAGGTCACCGGCCACGGAGTCCACCGGATCCACCCCCTGCCAGCCCAGCGTCCGCCGCAACGTCAGGTGATCGGTCCGCGGTTCGATCATCGCGGCGTGCCCGGCGTCCGACAGCACCCGTCCGGCAGCGCCGCACCCCCGTGCGCACAGCGTTCGGCCGAGAGCCTCCAGATCGCCCAGCGTGCCGAACAACCCGGCATGCCCGGCCGGCGCGCCGAGCACCACGGCGTTCTCGTCGTGGACCTCACCCTGCACGACACGACCGCGCCAAGGATCGTCCTCGGTCGCCACGGCGAGCTCAGGATCCGGTACGCCGAACCCGGCGCTCGTCATCCCGGCGGGCCGCGTGACCCGCTCGGCCACCAGTACGTCGAGCGTCGCCTCAGCAGCAGCCTCAGCGATCAGCCCGAGCAGGATGAACCCCTGCGAGCTGTACGCGACCTGGGCACCGGGCGGACCCAGCAGCGGCAGCGCGCGAATCGCGGCCAGCAGGTCGTCCCGGGTCCGGGCCCACCGGTAGAGCGGTTGCTGCCCCGGGATGCCGGACGTGTGGGTGAGCAGGTCACCAATCCGGATCCCGGCCTTGTCGGTTCCCGCGTACGACGGGAGGTGGTCCGCGATCGTGTCGTCCAAGGTGAGGACGCCGTCCTCGACCAGCGAGAGCACCGCCATCGCCACCACCGGTTTGGTGACGGAGGCAAGGTCCCACCGGCTGTCCTCGGTCACCGGGAACTCCGAGCTCCAGGCCGTCGTACCGAGCAGTCCTCGGCTGTACGTCTGCTCGGCGGTGCCCACCGACCACGCGGCCGCCGAGAACACCCGCCGCCGGCGGGCCTCGGTCAGCAGTTCCTCGATCACCGGCATCACTTGACCAGGTCGCCTTCGCGGGCGTTCAGCGCGGAGTAGTGGGCGAGCTTGTCCTCGTCCACGGTCACCCCGAGGCCAGGACCGTCCGGGACCGTGAGCCGGCCGTCGCGCAGCGGGATCGGGTCGATGATGTCGTCGTCGTGCAGGTAGTACATGCTGTCGATCGCCCGGTTCAGCACCGGCGTGGAGGCGACCACGGCCAGGTGCGCCGCGGTCGCGATGCCGAGCTCGCCGCCGCTGTGCAGGTTCATCCCGAGCCCGAAGGTCGCGCAGTGCGCGGCCAGGTCCTTGGTCGCCTTGATCCCGCCCCACTTGTAGACGTCGCCGTGGATCACGTCGACCGCGCCGAGCCGTACCGCCGGAGCGAAGTCCTCGAACGCGACCACGCACATGTTCGTGCACAGCGGGATCCGGATCTTCTCCCGCACCTGCGCCATGCCGTCGATGCCCCAGCAGGGGTCCTCCAGGTACTCCAGGTCGAGCTCCTCGAGCCGCAGCCCGGCCCGGATCGACTCCGGCACGCTCCAGGCGGCGTTCGGGTCGACGCGCAGCTCGGCCTCGGGCAACCGCTCGCGCAGTGCCCGCATGATCCGTACGTCGCCGTCGACGTCCTTGGTGCCTTTGAGCTTGACCGCGGTGAAGCCGCCCTCGGCAACGACCTTCGCGGCGTGGTCGGCCAGTGCGGCCGGCAGATCCGCGTCGTTCGCGTCGGCGGCGTCCGCGCGGGTGATCAGCGCCGTGATCGGGACGGTGTCGCGGACCCGGCCGCCGATCAGGTCGGTCAGCGGGCGGCCGGTGATCTTGCCCATCAGGTCCCAGCAGGCGACGTCGAGGCCGGCCAGCGCCGCGTATCCGACGTACCCGTAGAAGAACGGGACCATCGTGTGGGTGGCGTGGAACTCCTCCAGCGCGAACGGGCTCTTGCCGATCAGCGACGCGGCCAGCTGCTCGGTCAGCCGGGCTACCGGCGCGCCCCACATCGTCTCGCCCCAGCCGACCTGACCGTCATCGGTGTGGATCCGGACGACGGTCCGGGTCTCGCCGGTCTTGGTCTCGAACGAGCTGCGGAACGGACTGGTCAGCGGCAGGTTGACGACCTGGACGTCGATGCCGGTGATGATCATGCCTGAGGACCTCTTTCGCGGTCGATGGATGGGAATCGGTGGCCGGGGACCGCGTCGAGCGCAGGTGCGGTCGCCCGGTCGAGCCCGCGCAGGGCGGCGACCAGCCCGGCGACGCGGCGGCCGAGCAGCAGCCGTCCGGTCGCGGCGGTCGCCTCGGCGGGGTCGTCGGTGAGGCCGCCGACACGCGGCCACTCGCCGTACCGCTCGACGGTGAGGCCGGGCGCGGGGCTGCGGTCGAACAGCGGTGGCGGATCGGCCGGCTGGAACGGCCTGTCGTCGGCGACGAGCTCCGGGTGGGCAGCCAGCATCAGCGACGTCTCGAACCAGCCGGCGTGGCCGGGCGTCCGCTCGGGTCGCTCGGCCGCCGCCGCCTCGGCGGTCGTCTCCGCGGCCAGGGTCCAGTACGAGCAGGCGGCCGCGGTTCCTTCCGCCTGCAGGGCGTGCGCCTTCACCGCCAACCGGACGAGCTCGTCGTTGCCGCCGTGCCCGTTGACGATCACGATCCGCCGGAAACCGGTCTGGCTCAACGAGGACAGGACATCAGCCAGTACGTCGGACAACGTCGACGGCCGCAGACTCACCGCCGCCGCGAACAGGTGGTGCGGGCTGTGCCCGAACGTCATGGTCGGCAGCCGGACCCAGGTGGTGCTGTCGTCGCCCAGCTGCTCCAGCGCGCGGTCGAGGACCGCTTCCACCAGCAGGAAGTCCGTCCCGAGCGGCAGATGGTCGCCGTGCTGCTCGACCGCGCCGATCGGTACGACGGCCACGGCGCCCTCGGCCGCGAGGGCCGTGGCGACTCCCCGGGTGAGCGTGGTTAGGTGTCGTACAGTCATCGCGACGATCTCCGATCGAACAGGCCGGAGCGCGTACGCCGTACCAGGCACGAACTCGCAGGCAGGATGGGACGATGGCCGAGCTCCCGCACCGGCATCTGCAGGCGGTCGGGTCCGAGACCCTGATCGGCAGCGTCGAGCTGCTCGCCGGCTCGGTCCGGGTGGCCCTGGTCAGTCCGGCGGGCCGGATCGTCCAGCGCGCCGAGCAGGAGTTCCCGGCGACCGACGATCCCGGGATGCTGCGCGCGACCCTGGAGGACACGGTCGAGCGGTGCCTGGCGGGTCATCAGCCCTGCGGCGTCGGAGTGGCCAGCGCCGGTCTGGTCGACCACACGACCGGCGTGCTGCGCCGGATCGACGACCGGCCGGGCTTCACGGGGTACCCGATCGCGGCCTCGCTGACCAAGTTGCTCGGCTGCCCGGTCTTCGTGGACCACCGGGCCCGGCTCCAGGTGCTCGGCGACCGCTGGTTCGGCCAGGGCGCCGGCCGTGCGTCGTTCGCCTCGGTCGCGACGGGTGACACGCTCGGCGTCGGACTCCTGTACGAGGGGCAGGTGATCGCGCCGCTCGGCGGGCGCAGCGGTGCGCACATCACGGTCGCGGTCGGCGGCCGGCGTTGCTCGTGCGGGAACCTCGGCTGCTGGAAGACGATCGCGACCTCGACCTGGCTGCGGCAGGAGGCGACGGTCCGCGGCCTCGGCGAGATCACCGGCGTCGGCGACCTGATCGTCGCGGCCCGTCAGAACACCGGGGCGCGCCGCCTGATGGCCGAGTACGCCGACAACCTCGCCGTCGGGCTCTCGTCCGTGCAGCACCTGCTCGCCCCCGGGCTCTACATCGTGCACGGCGACGCGGCCGTCGGCGGCGGCGAGTTCCTCGGCCGGATCGAGGAACGGCTGCGCGCGGTCAGCGACTGGGCCGAGTTCGCCGAGCGGCCGCGGGTCGTCGCGGCGGACACCGCCGCCGACGACGTCGCGCTGCTCGGTGGCGCGGGCCTGGTGCTGTCCCGCCTGTCCGGGCAGTGAGCCGCCGCCTCGTCGTCGCCGCGCGAGCTGCGCCGCTCGTTGGTCGCCGGGCCTCACGCCACGTCCAGCGCGCGCCGGCGCCGAGCTCGGCGCGGATCCGGTTCCAGTACGGCGTCCAGCAGCGCGCGGGTGTACGGGTCGGACGGCGTGTCGAACACCGTCGCGATCGGTCCGCTCTCGACCACGGCTCCGGCCCGCATCACCGCGACCCGGTCCGCCAGCTTCCGCACCACGGCCAGGTTGTGGGACACGAACACGTAGCTCAGGTGGAACTCACGCTGCAGCGAGGAGAGCAGGTCGAGCACCTGTGCCTGGACCGACACGTCCAGCGCGCTGGTCGGCTCGTCCAGGATGATCACCTCCGGCCGTAGTGCCAGCGCCCGCGCGATCGAGATCCGTTGCCGCTGGCCACCGGAGAACTCGTGCGGGTAGCGCGAGGCGACGCCCGCGTCCAGCCCGACGGCGGTGAGCAGCTCGGCGACCTGTTCCTCCCGCTCGGCCCGGCCGCGTCGGCCCCGCAGCCGCGGCTCGTGGGTGACGAGTGGTTCGGCCACGATGTCGACCACGCGCAGCCGCGGATTCATGCTGGAGAAGGGATCCTGCAGCACCACCTGCAGATCGCGGCGCAGCGCACGCAGCTCAGCGGCCGGCAACCGGAACACGTCCCGGCCACCGACCTCGACGCGACCCGAGGTCGGCGGCAGCAGGCCGAGCATCATCCGCGCCAGCGTGGTCTTGCCCGAGCCGGACTCGCCGACCACCGCGAGCGTCTCGCCGGACCGGAGCTCTAGCGAAACGTTGTCCACGGCAACCACTGGCGCGCGGCCGCGGACGTCGTACTCCTTGCACAGCTGGGAAGTGCTGAGCAGCACCCGTTGGTCGGTCATGCCGGGCTCTCCTCGCGCAGTCGGGGTGTCGCGGCCAGCAGTTGCCGGGTGTAGGGGTGCTGCGGGTCGGTCAGGATCGACAGCACGTCGCCGCTCTCGACGACCTCGCCGGCGCGCATCACCAGTACGTCGTCGGCCATGTTCGCCACCACGCCGAGGTCGTGCGTGATCAGCAGCAGCGCCATCTGGTGCTCCTGCTGCAGGTCGGCCAGTACGTCGAGGATCTGCGCCTGGACGGTGACGTCCAGCGCGGTCGTCGGCTCGTCGGCGATCAGCAGCCGCGGCCCGGCGACCAGGGCCATCGCGATCATCGCGCGCTGCCGCAGCCCGCCGGACAGCTGGTGCGGGTACTGCGCCGCGCGGCGTTCGGGGTCGTCGATGCCTGCGGCCGCGAGGGCGGCCACGACCTCGTCGCGGTACCGCGATGCGCGGCCGCCACGGTGCCGGCGCAGGACCTCGGCGACCTGTGCGCCGATCCGGCGTACCGGGTTGAGGCTGGACATCGGGTCCTGGAAGACCATCGCGATCTGGTCGCCGCGGACCTTGCGCAGCTCCGGTTCGGCGAGCTGGAGCAGGTCCTGGCCGTCGTACAGGATGCGGCCGGTCGGGTAGCTCGCGGGCGGCTCGGGGTTGAGCCGCAGGACGCCGCAGGCCGTGGCCGACTTGCCGCTGCCGGACTCGCCGACGATCGCCAGCGTCCGGCCGGCCCGCAGCTCGAAGGAGATGCCACGGACGGCGTGCACGGTCTGGCCGGGCAGCGTGAAGTCGACGCGCAGGTCGTCGACGGTCAGGATCGGTGCGCTCATCGGCGGTACGCCCTCGGGTCGACGGCGTCGCGGATCGCGTCGCCGGTGATGTTGATGGACAGCGCGGTGAGCATCAGCGCGAGACCGGGGAACACCGCGATCCACCAGGAGGTCCCGAGGTAGAGCTGACCGTCGGCCAGCATCGATCCCCAGGTCGGGATCTCGGCCGGGACGCCGAGGCCGAGGAAGCTCAGTGCCGACTCGACCACGATCGCCGAGGCGACGTTCAGCGCCGCGATCGTGATCAGCGGCGCGAACACGTTGGGCAGCAGGTGGCGCCGCATGATCGTCGTCGGGGTGACGCCGATCGCCCGGGCCTCCAGGACGAAGTCGCGTTCGCGCAACGACAGCACGCTCGAGCGCGTCACCCGCGCGTACGAGACCCAGTTGGTGACCCCGAGCACGATGATCACCACCCACAGGCCGTTGCCCAGGAACGCGACCACGGCCAGCGCGAGCAGGATCGAGGGGAACGCGAGCTGGACGTCGGCCAGCCGCATCAGCACCCGGTCGGCCCAGCCGCCGCGGTAGCCGGCCACGATCCCGATCACCGCGCCGATCGTGCCGGAGATCAGCGCGACGGCGAGCCCGACGAACAGCGAGATCCGGGCGCCGTAGATCAGCCGGCTGAGCACGTCGCGTCCGAGGTTGTCGGTGCCGAGCAGGTGGCCGCCGGTCCAGCCGGGCGGGCTCAGTCTGGTCAGCAGGTCCTGGGCGTTGGGATCGTCGGGCGCGACCACCGGCGCCAGGACCGCGCACAGCACGACCAGGGCCAGCAGGATCAACGCCGGCAGGGCCATCCGGGCGCGGAGAACACGAACGATCATCGGCCGAGCCTCACTCTCGGGTCGAGCAGCGTGTACGACAGGTCGACGAGCAGGTTGACCACGACGAAGACCAGCGCGAAGAACAGCACCGCGCCCTGGACCAGCGGGAAGTCGCGGTTGGCGATCGCCTCGACCGTGAGCCGCCCGATGCCCGGCCAGGAGAAGACCTGCTCGGTCAGGATCGCGCCGCCCAGCAGGGACCCGAGCTCCAGACCGATCACCGTGACGACGGGGAGCGAGGCGTTACGCAGCCCGTGCCCGAGCACGACCTGGCTGCGGCTGAGGCCCTTGGCGGTTGCCGTACGGATGTAGTCCGCCGACAGTTCCTCGGCCAGCGAGGTTCGCAGTACCCGGGCCACCACCGCGATCGAGTAGATCGCGAGCGTGACGGTCGGCAGCACGAGGTGCGCGACGCTCCCGTACCCGGCGGCGGGCAGCGCGTGCAGCCGTACGGCGAACAGCAGGATGAACACGATGCCGACCCAGAACGCCGGGGTGGACTGCCCGATCAGCACGATCCCGCTGATGATCGTGTCGGTGATCCGGCCCCGGTGGATGCTGGCCAGGATGCCCGCGGGCAACGAGATCAGCAGCGACAGCACCAGCGCGGAGACGGCCAGCAGAGCAGTGGCCGGCAGCCGTTCGCCGATCAGCGACACCACCGGCTGGTCGAAGAAGATCGACCGGCCGAGGTCACCGTGGACCAGACCGCCGAGGTAGTCCAGGTACTGCGCGAACAGCGACTGGTTCAGACCGAGCTCGGCGGCGAGCTGGTCGGCCTGCTCCTTGGTGGCGTCCGGCGGCAGCAGCAGCGCGAGCGGGTCGCCGGAGATCCGGACCAGCAGGAACGCCACGGTCGCGACGACGAGCAGCACGATCAGCGACGAGACGATCTTGCCGAGCACCGTCCGGCCCAGGCTCAGGGCCCGGTTGCCACCGGTACGTCGTACGGCCGTGGCCGGTGACGCGATCAGGTCAGTCATCGCGCACCGCGCTCTGCAGGGCGAGGTGGCCGATCACGTTCGGCGTCCAGCGCACCCGGTCGTTGGAGATCACGATGGTGTCGGCTTGGTAGAGGAACACGAAGGGGGCCTCCTGGGAGAGCAGGCGCTGCAGGGAGCTGAAGGCTTTCTGCCGGTCGGCGGGGCGGATCGAGTTCTCCTCGCGGTCGATCAGCTGGTCGGCCAGCGGGCTCGTCCAGCGGCTCTGCCGGCGGCCGGTCCGGACGTTCGACTGCACCGGGCTGGAGCCGTCGAGCGTCCAGCCGGTGGTGGAGGCCAGGTACATCGGGCCGAGTGCCTTGCGGTTGTCGCTGGTCAGCCGCTGCGAGTACGTCGACGGGTCCAGCAGCGAGACCTTCGCCTGGATGCCGACCTTGGTGAGCAGGCCGGAGATCGCCTGGGCCGTGGTGGCGTCGGTGGCGGACGCGGTCAGCGTGGTGGACAGCCCGTTGGGATGGCCGGCCTGGGCGAGCAGCCGGCGGGCCTGGTCGAGATCACGGCTGTACGACGCGACGGCCGGGTCGAAGCCGAACGACTCCCGCGGGATCATCGTCGGCACCTCGCGACCGTGACCGTTCAGGGTCGCCTTCACCAGCAGCGGCACGTCCGTCGCGTGGTTCAGGGCCCGGCGGACCCGGACGTCGGTGAACGCCGGATCGGTGGTGTCCAGCGAGAGGTACGACATCCGCAGCCCGGGGAACGAGCTGACCCGGACTCCCTTGTAGCCCTCGAGCTGCAGCGCAGCGTCCGGAACCAGTCCGGTGACGAGATCGACCTCATCGCTCTGCAGCGCGGCCAGTGCCGACGCCGGGTTCTGGATCGTCTGGATCTCCAGCTCGTCGTACCCGGGTCTGCTCTCCCAGTGCTGCTCGTAGGCGCGCATCCGGATGCTGACGCCGCGTTTCCAGCTCTCGAACCGGAACGGGCCGGTGCCGACCGGCGCGGCGGCGAACTTCTCGTCGCCGACGTCGGTCAGGTACTTCGGCGGGACCATCACGCCGCCGAACAGCGACAGCTTGGCCGGGAGCACCGGGTCGGGCTGGTCGAGCACGAAGTCGACGGTGTAGGGATCGACGACCCGTACGCCGGTGACGTAGCGCAGCTCGACGATCGGCGACTGGGTCTTGGGGTCGAGCAGCCGCTCGATGCTGAACTTCACCGTCTGGGCGTCGAACCGCTCACCGTTGTGGAAGGTGACCCCGCGGCGCAGCACGAACCGCCAGTGGTGGTCGTCGACCGCCTTCCAGCTGGTGGCCAGCCGGGGGACCAGCTCGTTGTGCACGTCCCGCGCGGTGAGCGTGTCGAACAGGTTGATCAGGACGTTCATCGTCGTCATCCCGCCCTGCTTCTGCGGGTCGAGCGTGGTCGGGTCGACCGACTGCGAGACCCGGATCCGGCGGCCGGAGACGGCCGGCGTGTCGGCCCCGCAGCCGGCCAGCAGCGCGGGAACCCCGAGCAGGGGGATTCCGGCGGCGGCCGTGGTCAGCAGCCGCCGGCGGGACAGCGGTGCCTGGAGGTCTCTCACCAGCACGATTCTCCTCTTAAATGAAACTGCGGTTTCATCTGACGAAACGCTGGTTGCTTACAATAACCTGTGATCATGACGAGCGACAGTGGTTCGGAGAACTCGCCGCGGGCCTCGGCGGTCAAGGTGCTGGACGTGCTCGTGGCGCTGTCCGAGCGCGGCGGCAGTCACCGGATCGTCGATCTCGCGGCCCGGACCGAGCTGCCCAAGGCGACGGTCTACCGCCTGCTGCAGCACCTGGTCGCGCAGGGGTTCGTCGTGGCCGAGCCGGACAGCACCTACCGGATCGGGCCGCGTTTCCTCGGGATCGCTGCGGCCGCGCTGTCCGACGCGCCCTGGCGCAAGGTCGTCCGGGCGGCGCTGGAGTCGCTGCGGACCGCGACCGGCCTCAGTGCGCATTTCGCCCAACCGTACGGCGGCCACCTGGTCGTGGTCGACGCGGCCGAGTCACTGGACCCGTTCGGGATCCCGGTGCGGCCCGGGGTGACCAGCGCGATCGAGCAGACCGCGTTCGGTCAGGCGATCTTCTCCGGTACGCCGGACGCGGTCGTGCGGCTCGACGACGTCACCCACCTGCGGTCCGTGGCGGCGCCGGTCTTCCACCGCACCGGCGAGGTGCTCGGCGCGATCGGTGTCCTGGGTACGGAGTTCAGCTTGGCTGACCAGGCCTCCGAGCGGATCCGGGCGCTGGTCCAGTCGGCTGCCGGCGATGCCTCGGCAGTCCTCACGACGCCGTCCTTCGGCCACCGCACGGGCACTGCCTGAGTCTCAGCGCGTCGACGCGGAGGCGAGCAGGTCCGTGATGCGGCGGCGGGCGGCCTTGGGGTTCAGGGGTTCGCAGCCGGCGTCGATGCAGCGGCGGACCACCCGCGGATCGTCCTTCAGCAGCAGCAATCCACGCCGCAGCAGCGTGAACGGTGGCTTGCGGTGCTCGCGCAGGTCGCGCTGGAACCGGCGCAGGAACGTGACGACCCGGTGGTGCCGCACGCAGATCGCGGCCGCCAGCAGGCCGCGGCTCTTCAGCTCGCCGACGATCTGGTCGGCGAAGATGCCCTCGGCAATCACCAGCGGGTGCCCGGCGGTGCTCACCCGGTGGTGCCCGACGGTCGCGTTCGCCCTGATGTCGTACGTCGGCAGTTCCGCCGTACCGGTCGTGCACAAGGTCTCCAGCGCGTCGACCGCCCGCCCGGCGTCCCACGAGGCCGGGTCGTCCCAGTCGACGATCCCGAGCGGCGACCGCGGCATCGCGGCGTCGTCACCGTCGCGGTAGAAGTCGTCGAGGCGAACCACCGGCAGCCCGACCAGCTCGGCCAGATGGGACTTCCCGGTCCCCGACGGCCCGGCCAGCAGCACAACACGCGCACTCACCGGGCTATTCTCCGTCATCCTGGGTCTTCCTGAACGCCCGGGTAACACCAGGCGCCAGAACACCGATGTCACCGACGACCCAGTCCCCACGAGCGGAGCCCGAACCGGCCACCCGCCCACCTCACGAGCGGAGCCCACCCCATGCCGACCCGGCTCACCCGCCCAGGCACGCTCGCGTACGCCCTCATCACCCTCCTGCTGGCCTATCAGGTCGTCTACATGGTCCGGTTCGACGGCATCTGGGGCACAGGGAAGACATGGGCCGCGGCCTGCCTGCTGTTGGTTGTGCTGATCTCTGCGGTGCTCTTCGGGGTGGCCACGATCAGTCGAACGCCGTTGTTCGGTGACGGCGATCATCTGCTGACCAGGTTCGGTGCGCTGGTGCTGGTCGGGCTGACGGTTCTCGCGCTGGCTGTGGTGATGTTCGGCGGCTTCGAGGACTTCGGCCTCTGGCCGTCCTCGCCCGCGGTCTTCGTGCCGTTCGGCGTGAACCGGCTCGAGCGTGCCTACTTCGAAGGTGTCGACGAGACCCGGCGGGCTGCTGCGGCCGCCCGGGCCGAGGACCTCTGACTCCACCAAATCACGAACCAACAACCCCCGTCGCTCACCTGAGCGCGGGAGTGCTCTCATGCACGCCGAAGTCTTGACACCACCCCCGCGCAAACGCTTCACTCTACTTTGAGCAACGCCCTGCTCAGATGAGCGAGTCCGACGGAACGAAGGAGCAGCTCGTGCTGGAACAGCGGAAGCGGGTGGGAGCGGCGGTCCTCGCCCTCGCCTTGGTGACAACGGCCGGTGGCTGCGCCGGCTGGGGAGGTGGGGCCGGCGGTGAGGGCGCCGACAGCATCAACGTGCTGATGGTGAACAACCCGCAGATGATCGACCTGCAGAAGCTCACCGCCGACAACTTCACCAAGCAGACCGGGATCAAGGTCAACTACACCGTCCTGCCGGAGAACGACGTCCGGGACAAGATCAGCCAGGAGTTCTCCAGCCAGGCCGGCCAGTACGACGTCGCCTCGCTGAGCAACTTCGAGATCCCGATCTACGCCACCAGCAAGTGGATCGCGCCGCTGTCGGACTACATCGCCAAGGACCCGAACTTCAACCAGGACGACGTCCTGAAGCCGATGACGGAGTCGCTCAGCGGCGCCGACGGCAAGGTGTACGGCGAACCGTTCTACGGCGAGTCGAGCTTCCTGATGTACCGCAAGGACATCCTCGCCACCAAAGGCGTCACGATGCCCGCGAAGCCGACCTGGCAGCAGGTCGCCGACATCGCGGCCAAGGTCGACAACGCCCAGCCCGGGATGCGCGGCATCTGCCTGCGCGGTCAACCCGGCTGGGGCCAGCTGTTCGCGCCGCTGACCACGGTGGTGAACACCTTCGGCGGCACCTGGTTCACCGAGGACTGGCAGGCCAAGGTCAACGCCCCGGAGTTCACCGAGGCGACCAAGTTCTACGTCGACCTGGTCCGCAACCACGGCGAGCTCGGCGCACCGCAGGCCGGCTTCACCGAGTGCCTGAACAACCTCGTCCAGGGCAACGTCGCCATGTGGTACGACGCGACGTCGGCGGCCGGTTCGCTGGAGGCACCGAACTCGCCGGTCAAGGGCAAGATGGGCTACGCCCCGGCGCCGGTCGTGAAGACCGACAGCTCCGGCTGGCTGTACGCGTGGTCCTGGAGCATCCAGGAGGCCAGCAAGAAGAAGGACAACGCCTGGAAGTTCATCTCCTGGGCCTCCAGCAAGCAGTACGAGGAGCTGGTCGGCAAGGAGCTCGGGTGGTCCCGCGTCCCGGCCGGCAAGCGCGCCTCGACGTACACCAACCCGGAGTACGTGAAGGAGGCGGCGGCGTTCGCCGAGCCGACCCGGAAGGCGATCGAGGCGGCCGACCCGCGCAACCCCGGCGTCCAGCCGCGGCCGGCGATCGGGATCCAGTTCGTCGACGTACCGGAGTTCCCGGACCTCGGGACGCAGGTCAGCCAGGACGTCAGCTCGGCGATCGCGGGCCGGATGAGTGTCGACGAAGCCCTGAAACGCGGGCAGGAGCTCGCCGACGACGTCGCCGAGCGCTATCGCTCCCGAGAAGCGAAGTGAGGAAGCCGTCATGAGTGTCGACACCGAGGCACGCCCCAGCGGCCGGCACGCGGCCGGTCCACCCGGTTCGCAGTCCACGATGCTGCGCAAGACCGGTGACTGGGCCCGGCGGGCGCCGTTGCTGCCGGCCCTGGTCTTCATGATCATCGTGACCCAGCTGCCGTTCGTGGTCACGATCATCACCTCGTTCATGGACTGGAACGCCTACTACCCCGACGAGCGCGGCTTCGCCGGGATCGACAACTTCCGGCGGGTGCTGACGGACGCGAACACGCGGCAGGCGATCCTGGTGACGATCCTGCTGACCGCGGCCGTCGTCCTGATCAGCCTGCTGCTCGGCCTCGGGATCGCGCTGCTGCTGGACCGCAGGTTCCGCGGTCGCGGGGTGGTCCGGACGATGATGATCACGCCGTTCCTCGTCGTACCGGTGGCTGCCGCGCTGCTGTGGAAGCACGCGCTGTACAACCCGGAGTACGGGCTCTTCAACGGGTTGCTGACCTGGATCTTCGGCGACAACGCACCCCAGCCGGACTGGATCAGCAACCAGCCGCTGTGGTCGGTGATCTTCGCGCTGGTCTGGCAGTGGACGCCGTTCATGATGCTGATCCTGCTGGCCGGGCTGCAGAGCCGGCCGCTGGACGTGATCGAGGCCGCCGGCATCGACGGCGCCAGCCAGTGGGACATCTTCCGCTACATGACGCTGCCGCACCTGCGCCAGTACCTGGAGCTCAGCGCGCTGCTCGGCTCGATCTACGTCGTGCAGAACTTCGACGCCGTGTTCACCATCACGTCCGGCGGACTCGGTACGGCGAACCTGCCGTACACGATCTACCAGACCTTCTACACCGCGCACGACTACGGCCGGGCCTCGGCGGCCGGCGTGATCGTCGTGATCGGCACGATCATCATCGCGACGTTCGCCCTGCGGTCGGTCTCGTCGCTGTTCAAGGAGGAGAGCCGATGAGCGGCCAGGTCCAGATGGTCACCGGACGGAAGAAGCGCGGCGGCGGGATCGCACTGAGCGGGCTGGCCTGGATCGTCGGCACGCTGTTCGTGCTGCCGGTGCTGTGGATGGCGCTGACCTCGTTCCACGCCGAGGAGGACGCGGCCAAGAACCCGCCGGACATCGCGGCGCCGCTGACGCTGGACGGCTACCGGTCGTTCTTCGACAGCGGACCGTGGCCGTCGATCGCGAACTCGCTGACCGCGAGCATCCTGTCCACGGCCCTGGTCATCCTGCTGGCGTTCCCGGCGGCGTACGCGCTGTCGATCAAGCCGGTGAAGAAGTGGACCGACGTGATGTTCTTCTTCCTGTCCACCAAGATGCTGCCGGTGGTGGCCGGGCTGCTGCCGATCTACCTGTTCGCGCAGTTCACCGGGCTGCTCGACAACATCTGGTTGCTGATCGTGCTCTACACGTCGATGAACCTGCCGATCGCGGTCTGGATGCTGCGCAGCTTCCTGGCCGAGGTGCCGGTGGAGATCCTGGAGGCGGCCTCGGTGGACGGCGCCGGGCTGATCCGGACGTTGCGCTCCGTGGTCGCTCCGGTGGTCACGCCGGGCATCGCGTCGGCGGCGCTGATCTGCTTCATCTTCAGCTGGAACGAGCTGCTCTTCGCCCGGGTGCTGACGGGTACGGTGGCCCAGACCGCACCGGTGTTCCTGACCGGCTTCGTCACCAGTCAGGGGCTGTTCCTGGCCAAGGTCTGCGCGGCCTCGCTGGTGGTGTCGCTGCCCGTCCTGATCGCCGGCTTCGCCGCCCAGGACAAGCTGGTCCAGGGCCTGTCGCTGGGAGCCGTCAAGTGACCTTGCAGAAGCTCAGTTCCGCCACGCTGTCCGCGCTCGACCCGCAGGTGGGCGTTCCGGCCTACGACCGTACGGCGGTCAGCCCGGGCATCGTGCACTTCGGGGTCGGCGGGTTCCACCGGGCTCACCAGGCGATGTACCTGGACCGCCTGATGGCGGACGGCAAGGCGCTGGACTGGGGGATCTGCGGGGTCGGCGTGCTGCCGCAGGACCGGCGGATGGCCGACGTGATGGCGGCGCAGGACTGCCTCTACACGCTGGTGGTGAAGTCCCCGGACGGCACGCTGGAGCCGCGGGTGATCGGCTCGATCGTCGACTACCTGTTCGCTCCGGACGACCCGGAGACGGTGCTGGCCCGGATGACCGACCCGGCGACGCGGATCGTGTCGCTGACGATCACCGAGGGCGGGTACCACGTCAACCAGGTGACCGGGGAGCTGGACGCCAACGACCCCGGTCTGGCCGCCGACCTGGAGCCGGGGGCTGTCCCCGGTACGGCGTTCGGGCTGGTCGTCGAGGCGCTCGCCCGGCACCGTACGGCGGGCACCCGGCCGTTCACGGTGATGTCCTGCGACAACATTCCCGGCAACGGGCACGTCGCGAAGAAGATGCTGACCGCGTTCGCCCGGCTTCGCGATGCGGAGCTGGCGGACTGGATCGAGGCCGAGGTGCGGTTCCCGAACTGCATGGTCGACCGGATCACGCCGGTCACCGCCGACACCGACCGGGAGGCGCTGGCCGAGCGGTTCGGGGTGGAGGACGGCTGGCCGGTGGTGTGCGAGCCGTTCACGCAGTGGGTGCTCGAGGACGACTTCGGTGGCGTGCGGCCGCCGTACGAGGACGTCGGTGTGCAGGTGGTCGAGGACGTCGAGCCGTACGAGCTGATGAAGCTGCGGCTGCTCAACGCGAGCCACCAGGCGCTGTGCTACCTCGGGTACCTGTCCGGCTACCGGTACGCGCACGAGGTGTGCCAGGACAAGCTGTTCGTCGACTTCCTGCTCGGCTACATGACCGAGGAGGGCCAGCCGACGCTGCCCGCCGTACCGGGGGTGGACCTGGAGCAGTACAAGCACCAGCTGATCGAGCGGTTCGCCAACCCGGAGGTGCGGGACACGCTGGCCCGGCTGTGCGCGGAGAGCTCCGACCGGATCCCGAAGTGGCTGGTCCCGGTGATCCGTGAGCAGCTGGCCGCTGACCGCGGTGTCGAGCGGTCCGCCCTGGTGGTGGCCTCCTGGGCCCGGTACGCCGAGGGCGTGGACGAGCAGGGCGAGCCGATCGAGGTGGTCGACCGGCTGCGCGACAAGCTGGTCGAGCGCGCCCAGCACAACCGGGAGGACCCGCTGGTCTTCATCTCCGACCGGGACCTGTTCGGTGACCTGGTCGACGACGAGCGGTTCGTGACGGCGTACAAGGCGTCGCTGGCGTCGCTGCACGAGCGTGGCGCCCGGGCGACGCTGGAGGACCTGGCCGGATGAGCGGGGAGGGGGTCGAGAGCTGGCGGGGGGAGGACGACGAGCTGCTTGCGGACGTCGCCCGGCGGTACTACCTGGACAACGCGTCCAAGGTGGACATCGCCAAGCAGCTCGGCCTCAGCCGGTTCAAGATCGCCCGGCTCCTGGAGGGCGCACGGGAGCGGGGGATCGTGCAGATCCAGATCAAGAGCCCGTCGCCGGTCGACCGCGCGCTGTCCGAGGAGCTGGCCGAGGTGCTCGGCATCCCGCGCTGCGTCGCGACCACGACGTCCGGGTCGGCCGAGCAGGTCCGGACGCAGGTCGCCGAGGCCGCGGCCCGGACGGTGATGCCGCTGGTCCGTCCGGGGGACCTGCTGGGCCTGACGTGGAGCCGGGCGGTCGACGCGATGGTCGACCACTTCGACGCGCTGCCGGCCTGCACGGTGATCCAGATGGCCGGCTCGCTGCACTCTCCGGCCGGCGGCGGTACGACGGTCGACCTGGCTCGGCGAGCGGCCGAGCTGGCCGGCGGTACGGCGTACGCGGTGCATGCGCCGCTGGTCGTGGACGACGTCGCCGCGGTGACCGCGCTGCGGCGGCAGCCCGGCATCGCCGACACCCTGGCCATGGCCGACGGGCTGGACATCTCCGTGGTCGCGATCGGCGCCTGGCGCGCGGGCTGCTCCACGGTGTGGGACGCGGTGTCGGAGTCGGTGCGTGACGAGGGCGTGCTCGGCGGTGCCGTGGCCGAGGTGAGTGGGCATCTGGTGGACGTGGACGGCAGACTGGTCGAGTCACCGCTGGAGCAGATGATCATCGCGGTGTCGATCGACCAGCTGCGTCGCCCGCGGGAGCGGGTCGCACTGGCGGCCGGCGCGCACCGGGCTCCCGCGGTGATCGCGGCCGTCCGGTCGGGGCTGGTCAGCACGCTGGTGACCACGACCGACCTGGCCCGCGAGGTGCTCCGCCTGCTGTCCCCTGCCGCCGCCGAGAGGAACCCTGTCTGATGTCACAGCCGAAGCTGGTCGCCGGTGTCGACTGCTCCACCCAGGCCACCAAGGTCGTGGTCTGCGACGCCGAGACCGGAGAGGTGCTGCGCGAAGGACGTGCGCCGCACCCCGACGCCACCCAGGTCGACCCCGCCGAGTGGCTCAAGGCCTGGCAGATCGCCTCGGAGGGGTTGCTGGACGACGTACAGGCTCTGTCTGTCGGCGGCCAGCAGCACGGGATGGTGCTGCTCGACGGTGCCGGGGAGACTGTGCACCCGGCCGTGCTCTGGAACGACACGCGCTCGGCCGACGCCACTGCGGAGCTGGTCGCTGAGCTGAGCGGTGCTGAGGCGTGGGCCGAGGCGATCGGGTCGCTGCCGGTGCCCAGCTTCACGGTGACCAAGCTGCGCTGGGTGCAGTCGGCCGCACCGGAGGCTGCGGCCCGGGCTGAGGCTGTGGCGCTGCCGCACGACTGGCTGACGCACCAGCTCGCTGCTGGTCGTGCCGGCATCCAGGACCTGACCACTGACCGCGGCGACGCGTCCGGGACCGGCTGGTGGTCGCCGGCGACCAACTCGTACCGGCCTGACCTGGTCGAGCGTGCCTTCGGCCGCTCGCTGGCGCTGCCGCGGGTCGCCGGCCCTCGGGAGATCGTCGGGGAGACCGCTGGTGGTGCGGTGATCGCCGCCGGGACCGGTGACAACATGGCGGCCGCTCTGGGGCTCGACCTGCAGCCGGGTGATGTGGCTGTCTCGTTGGGGACCTCCGGCACCGCCTTTGCGACCAGTACGGCGCCCACTGCTGACCCCAGCGGATTCGTCGCAGGCTTTGCGGATGCGACCGGGGGCTACCTGCCGCTGGTCTGCACGCTGAACGCGGCGCGGGTCATGTCGGCCACGGCGACGCTGCTCGGGATGGAGCTGGCCGAGCTGGACGAGGCCGCTCTGAACTCGTCCGGCAGCAACGGCCTGGTCCTGCTGCCCTACCTGGACGGCGAGCGCACTCCCGACCTGCCGCACTCGACCGGTCTGGTCTACGGGCTCACCCGCGCGACCATGCAGCCCGCGACGATGGCGCGCGCCGCTGTCGAGGGGATGCTGTGCGGCCTGGCCGATGCGGTCGACGCGCTGCGGGCTCAGGGCCTTCCGGTCGAGCGCGTGCTGCTGCTGGGTGGCGCGGCGCGCTCCCGCGCCGTACAGGCTCTTGCACCTGCGTTGCTCGGTGCACCGGTCGTGCTGCCGGAGCCTGGCGAGTACGTCGCCCTCGGCGCGGCCCGCCAGGCCGCGTGGGCGTTGTCGGGCGCCGACACCCCGCCCACCTGGTCTGTTGCCGTCGGCAAGCCTGAGTCCTCGATCCTGAACGCCGCCCAGGCCGCCGAGATCCGCTCCCGCTACGCCACCGTCCTCAACGGCACCCGCCCGCTGCTGACTCAGCCCTAGGGAACGCCCTCGCCGGTCGGGACGTCTCACCCCCGACCAACCGGTGAGGATCGATGACCAGCAGGAAGACACCAGAAGCCCGCCGGGCCGAAGCGGCCCGGCGGCGGGCCAAGCGTGTCGCCGCCCGGCAGCATCGCGAGGGGCGCGGCCGCTGGCACTGGGACTTCGACGGGGTGCTCTACCTCGTGGTCGGCTGCGTCGCGATCGCCTTCGGGTGCTGGCTGGCACGTGACGTCTACTACCTCCAGACGCGCGGCGAGGTCGTCCCGGCCACGGTGCTGGACCGGTCGAACGGCAAGAACGAGCACATCGAGGTCCGGTACACCACGAAGGCCGGCGCGACGATCGAGGACAGCACCGCGAACTTCGTGGACGCGACGGTCGGGGGCACGATCGACGTCGTCTACGACCCGCGGGAACCGACCCGGATGCAGGCCACCGACTGGGGCTTCGACTACGTCCTCCCCGGCATCGTCGGCGCCTTCGGCGTGGGCTTCCTGGTCTACGCACCCACGCACTTCCGGGGCCGCGCCGGGCACCGCTGACCACGGCGGTGTAACGAAAGTGCCTTGGGCAACGATAGGGCGGTGAGGCGCGGGTGCGCCTGGTGTTCGTCCGGGGGTTTCTCATGCGTTTGCCGTTCCGCCGTGCCCTGCCCGCGGTGCTTTCGTTCGGGCTGGTCGCGTTCGCGCTGCCGGCCGCCACCGCGGCCGCTTCGGTGGCGGCCGAGCCGTCGGTGACGGTTCTCAGCCCGGCCGCCGACAGCACGGTCCCGCTCGGCGACCTGGCCGTGCGGATGGCCGTCGACCTCGCCGGCGAGCCGAGCGGGCGGGTCGACCTCACGCTCGGGTACGACGTGTCCGGTGCGGTCGACATCCCGGCCGGGTCGTGCGCCGACGGGTGCGAGGTGACTGTCGCGCTGCGCTTCGGCGAGTGGAGCACGCCGCGACCTGGGTTCGGGTCGGCGCTGCTCGCCGCGAAGCTGACGACCGCGGGCGGCGCGGTGGCCCACGGCGGCGGGACGCTCTACATCAGCGGTCCGACGGCGATCTCGGACGTCAAGTACGTCCGCGCCGGTGAACTGTTCGACGGCGGCGTCGCCGACGCGACGGGCACGTTCCGGGTCAGCGTCGACTACCCACCCGGCGACGCGGTCGCCGAGCTCCGCCTGATCGACAGCGCCGGCGTGACCCGGACGACCTCCTCGGCGCCGTTCAGCGTCAGCCGTGGGTTGAGCAAGGACGCGTTGTTCGACCTGGACCTGGCGGGCCTCGCCGACGGCCTGTACCGGGTCGAGACCAAGGCCCGCGGCGCCGACGGCTTCTACGGCCAGGGCCGCACGTCGTCGGTTCGCGTCAACCACGCCAGCCAGGCCGTCTTCACCCCCGGCGACGAGCCGCGGGTGCTCGGTTGGTCGCCGTACGGCAGCCCGCTGACCGTCCAGGGTCCGCTGCTGAGCGGCAGCCGTCCGGCCACCGTCAAGCTGACGGTGAACGGCATCGAGCGCGTGATCGCCGTGACACCGGGCTGGTCGTCGAACAACTGGCAACAGCCGACCGCGAAGCAGACCGTGAGCGTCAGCATGCAGGGTGCCGAGCTCCCGGTCGGGACGCACCAGGCCGAGTTCAGCCTGTACGACCAGGCCGGGCGCCTGATCGGCAAGCCCTCCAAGCACTCGGTGGTCGTGTCGGACTTCCAGGCCAAGGCCGTCGCGCCGACGCTGGTGGTCGGGCGGAAGTCGACGGTGACGCTGTCGGCCGACGGCCCGGTCGGTTACCCGCTGCGGACCTGCGACATCGAGCTGTCCGCCCCGCGTCCGATCGACTCGGTCGGGATGGGGCGGTTCTGCACCTCGACGCCCGGGCCGCTGCGCACGACCGCCCCGGTCACGCCGAAGGCTTCCGGCGCGAGCCAGCTCAGCTTCTCCCTCGACACCGGCGTCGGCTACTACAAGGTGATCAGCCAGCCGGTCCAGGTGTACGCCGCACGCCGTGCCGTCGTCACCGCGCCGGCCGTCGCGTACGGCGCTCGCGGCACCGCGAAGGTGACCGTTCAGGACAACCACACCACCGGAGCGTGGAGCGCGGCCCCGGCCGGGATCACCGTCACCCTGCAGCGGCAGGCCGTCGGCAGCACCACATGGGGGACCGTCGGGTCGGTGAAGACTGTTGCCGGAGGCATCGCCTCGGTCCCGTTCACCAGCGGTGCCAACGGCAGCTTCCGGGCCGTCCTGGCGTCCTCGGTGCCGGGTGAGACGGTCGTGTCGCCCGCGATCGCCGCGGTGTCCGTCGCGACGGTGGTGTGGCGCAGCGTGCCGACCTCGGCAACGCGCGGCAAGGCGATCACCTACCAGGTCGCCGCGGCGCCGTACGACGCCGGAGCCGTCGCGCACCTGCAGGTCCGGAAGCCCGGGGCGACGACGTGGACCACGGTCCGCAGCGTCGCCGTACCGACGAGCACGGTGACGTCGCTCGCCTACGCGTTCCCGTCGGCTGGAAGCTGGTCCGTCCGGGTGCTGCGGGCCGCGACCAAGCAGCACGCGGCGGGGCTGTCCGGAGCCGCGACCGTCAAGGTGAAGTAGCCGCTGCCCTGATGTGTTCCATCAACGCCTCCGTCGCCCGGCGGGAAGCCGGGCGGCGGGTGCCGTGGGCCAGCAGGTGACGGCGTAGCGACCACGGGTCTGTCAGCGGGCAGATGTCGAGGTCCGGGCTCGCAGTGACCGCGCGGCGTGGGGTGATTGCGAGGCCTGCGCCGGAGGTCGCCAGGGCGATCAGCGTGTGCAGGTCGGGGACGAGCGTGCGGTAGCGCGGGACCGGTGCGTTGGCCGGGAGGTGGCGGTCGATCCACTGGCGCAGTGACGAGTCGAGGGAGAGTCCGACCATCGGGTGCTCGGCGGCCTCGCGGTACGTCAGACCGGTGCGGCCACTGAGCACGCCGCCGGCCCGGCCGATGACGACGAGGTGGTCCTCGCTGAGCGGCTCGAGCCGGAGGTCGGTGTCCTCGGCCTCGTCGTGCAGGACGATGCCCACGTCGGCCTCGCCCTCCGCGAGCATGCGCAGGCTCTCCGGGGTCCGGTGCTCGGACACCGAGACGTCGTACTCGGGGTAAGCCCGCAGGTACGTCGTCAGCGCGAGCGGAACGATCCGGTGCATCCCGGAAGCCCCCGCCACCAGTACGACGGGCCGGCGCGGTGCCGCGGTGTAGCTCGCGATCGCGCTGTCGAGGCGGATGGTCTCGGCGAGCACGGCCTCCGCGTGCCGGGCGAGCGTGCTGCCGGCCGGGGTCGGGCGGACGCCTCTGCGTTCGCGGATCAACAGAGGCAGACCGGCCTGCGCCTCGAGCGCACGGACGCGGGCGCTGGCCGACGGGAGGCTCAGGTGCATCCGCCGGGCGCCTGCGGTGATGGACCCTTCGGTCACGACGTGGACGAAGAGCCGGAGGTCCTCGAGGTCGTAGCGCATGAGGTCAGCCTATGCCGTGGACAGAGGCTGACTGCGGGAATCGCGCATTGTGCCGGTCGGCGCGGGCCTCGATGCTCGAACCATGGACGAGGCCGTGGCGCGGGTTGCGCTGTCGTACGAGGCGTGCCAGCTCGCGGAGACCGCCGGCGCCGCGGTTCCTGCGGCCGTTGAAGAGCTGGCCGCCGCCCGTGCGGTCCTTCAGGCGACTGACCGGTACGTCGATGCGGTAGTTGCTTTTGCCCGGTCGAGAGGTGAGAGCTGGCAACAGATCGCTGCTGCCCTGGGCCGTTCGGAGGAGAGCATCCGGTGCGTGGTGCAGCCTGCCGACGACTGGTGGCGGACTCATTTGCTGCAGGATCCCGACGAAGCCGCGGTCGATCTCGACGACTGGGTCGGGCGGCATCTCGACTGCGATCCGGGGCCGGCGCCGGTGTCCGGCGTACTGGGACGGCAAGCGACCGTTTGACCAGGGTCCCTTTCGGCTACCAGAAGGCTGGAAGGGAGAACGACGATGACTGAGCAGCCGCAGGTATCGCTGGTGAAGCTGGGGTCCACCGATCTGGTGCTGGCCGACCCGGGGGACGACATCCGGGGCCGGACCGTGGTGGACGCCGCGGGCGAGAAGGTCGGCAAGGTGGACGGGTTGTTCCTCGACCACGACGAGGCGAAGGTCAGGTTGCTCGAGGTCGTCGACGGCGGCTTCCTCGGGCTCGGCAAGGAGTCGCGGCTGGTGCCGGTCGAGCTGGTCCAGTCGGTCGACGCCGACCAGGTCATGATCGATCGCGACCAGTCGGCGCTGGTCGGCGCCCCGGTGTACGACCCGGAGCTGACCGACGCGCCGGACTACTTCACGGGCCTGTACGAGTACTACGAGATCGGCCCGTTCTGGGCGCCCGGGGCGATCTACCGGCGCCCGCCGTTCCACCCCTGAGACGACTAGCCTCGGCCCGCCGCGTGGCATGGAGTCCGCGGCGGGCCGAGGTGATCAGTCGATCAAGCCTCGCACGATCGTGGTCATCCGGTCGACCGGGATCGCGAAGCCGATACCGATGTTGCCCGACCGGCTGGAGCTGCCGAGGGTGGCGATCGCGGTGTTCACGCCGACCACCTGACCGGCCGCGTTGACCAGCGGGCCGCCGGAGTTGCCCGGGTTGATCGCCGCGTCGGTCTGGATCGCGGTCTGCCGCGCGCCGCTGTCCCCGAAGCGGGCCTGCCGGTTGACCGCGCTGACGATGCCCGCCGTCACGGTCCCCTCCAGCCCGAGCGGTGAGCCGACGGCGAGCACCGGGTCGCCGACCTTCAGCTCCGCGGACCGGCCGAGCGGGAGCGCCCGCAGTCCCGAGCTCGACGCGTCCGTGGCGACCTGCAGCACCGCCAGGTCGTTGTCCGCGTCGACCCCGATGATGTCGGCCTCCACCGTCCGCCCGTTCGCCAGCACCAGCGAGACGTCGCGGGCTCCTTCCACCACGTGCGCGTTCGTCACCACGTGTCCTTGCTGGTCGATCGCGAAGCCCGAACCGGTCGCCCGCCCAGCCCTTACCGACACCACCCCGGGCAGCACGCTCTCGGCCGCCGACGCGATCGTCGGGCCGCCGCCACCGGCCGCCGACGGAGCCGATGCCTGCGGCAACTGTGCGGTCGCGGCCGGCGGGGTGTCGTCGCCCCACCCGCCGGTCACCGCACCGGCCAGCCCGCCGGCCAGGACCGACAGCGCGATCCCGGCGGCGAGCGTGCGGCCGGTACGGCGTACCGGCTTGGCCGTCACCCCGGCCTGAGGTGCCGCAGCCGGAGAGGGGGGAGCCGGCGGGGCGGAGGCCGGGGTGACGGGGAACGGGAAGCCAATCGCGGCCTGGTCGGGCGGCGGGGCGGTCGGCGGGGGACCGGGCTGGTAGTGCGGCCCGCGGAAGGGGTGACCCAGATGAGGACTCACAAGTGCTCCTTGGTGCTCACGGGAGCCGCGAGAACCACAGCAGCGACGCCAGCCCGGCCAGCAAAGCCGCGGCCAGGGCGATTCCCGCCACCAGGTTGGTGATCTCGCGTTCCTCGGTGGTCCAGCCGATCGACGACTGGAGGTCGGAGTAGACGTCGCGCAGTTCCTCGTTGCTCTCGGCGGCGTAGAAGGAACCGCTGGTGGCCTCGGCCAGGCCCTGTAAGGACCCGGCGTCGACGGGGACCGGGATCGACCGGCCTTCGAGGTCGATCGTGCCGTCCGGGGTGCCGTACGCGATCGTCGAGACCGGTACGCCGGCCGTGGTGGCTTCCTGGGCCGCCTCGTCGATCGACCGCCCGGAGGTGTTGGAGCCGTCGGACAGCAGCACGATCCGCGCCGGCGGCAGGTCCTCGGCGGCCTGGCTGTCCAGCGACCGGACCGCTTGCAGGCTGGTCAGGACGGCCTCGCCGATCGCCGTGCTGTCGGACAGCGTGAGCTGCTCGATCGCGTCGACGGCGGCCTGATGGTTGGTGCTCGGCGGCGCGACCACGGTCGCGGTCCGGGCGAACGAGACCAGGCCGACGTTGAACTGCTCCGGCAGGTCGCGGACGAACTGTGTCGCGGCCTCCTTGGCGACGCTGAACCGGTCCGGCGCGACGTCGGTCGCGGCCATCGAGTTGCTGATGTCCATCGCCACCACGACCGTCGCGCGTTCGCGGGGAACCCGGACGTCGGTGACCGGGCGGGCGATCGCGATCGTCAGGACGACGATGGCCGCCAGGAAGGCGAACGCCGGGGCGTGGCGGCGCCAGCCCGGGCGCTTGGGGGCGACCTTCTCCAGCATGGGCAGCGTCGCGAAGCGTACGGCGTACTGGCTGCGCCGGCGCTGGGCGACGACGTACGCGACGACCAGGGCGGCGGCGACCAGCAGCAGCCACAGCCACAGGGGTTGCTCGAATCTCATCGGATACCGGTCCTCCCTCGAGGTGTACGGCGGGCGGCGGCTCGTTTACGCGCGGAGGCGAAGGCGGCGACGTCGCGCACCCAGTCGGTGTCTGTTCGCAGGACGAGGTGGGCCGCTCCCGAGGCGCGGATCGCTTGCGCCGTGCGCTCGCGGTGCGCCGCCATCGCGTCGGCGTACCGCCGCCGCAGCTTCTTGCTGGACGTCTGCACTTCCCGCCGGCGCCCGGTCTCCGGGTCGACCACGGTCAGCAGCCCGACCTCGGGCAGTTCGAGCTCGCGAGGATCCAGCACCTCAACAGCAATCACCTCGTGCCGAGCGCTCAACCGTCTGAGTGCGTCTCCCCAATCACTACTGTGAAAATCAGAGACAACTACTCGGAGACCTGGTCTGGGATGTTCCCGGTTGAGTCTGGTGATGGCTGTGGCGAGGTCTGTCTCCGGGTGCTCGCCTGGTGTTGCTCTGGGCAATGACAACAGTGTGCGGAAGGTTCGGCGGAGAGCTGCCGATCCACCCACCGCAGGGATCCTCCGGACTTGGTTGCCCAGAGCAACTCGTACGCCGAGCGTGTTGCCAGGGCGGTCGGCCAGCAGGCCGACCGCACCGACCACGGCGACCGCGAGGTCGCGCTTCTCGCTCAGCGCCGTACCGAAGTCCATGCTGGCCGACGCGTCGATCAGCGCCCACGTCTCCAGCTCGCGCTCGGCGAGCGGCGCCCGGACGTGCGGTTCGAGCGAGCGGGCAGTCACGTTCCAGTCCATCCGCCGGACGTCGTCCTGCCCGGCCTGGTACGGCCGTGCCTCGTTCGGTTCACTGCCCGGACCGCTGAGCAACCCGGTGATCTCCCCGTGCAGGAACCCTTCGAGCTTCCTCTTCACGGACAGCTCCAGGGAGCGCAGGGCCCGCTCGCGCCCCGCCAGCAGATCCGGGCCTGTCATGCGGCGGTCCCACCCGTGGCGTCGTACCCGGGCACCGCGTTGATCCCAGGCCCGTCATCAGCCGGTACGACGTGCGGCTGCTCGACCGTGTGCAGCACCCGCGACACCACCGCCCGGGGATCGACCCCGTCGGCGAGCGCGTCGAAGGTCAGCACGAGCCGGTGCGCCATCACGTCGTGCGCGACGTCGTACACGTCGGCCGGCAGCACGTAGTCCCGCCCGCGCAGCAACGCCAGCGCCCGCCCGGCAGCGACCAGTCCGAGCGTCGCCCGCGGGCTCACCCCGAACTCCAGCACGCCACCGAGATCGTTGATCCCGTACTGCTGCGGCTCCCGCGTCGCATGCACCAGCCGTACGACGTACTCGGCCACCGCGTTGTGCACGAAGACCTCTTCCGTTGCCTCCTGCAACTCACGGACCATCTCCGGCGTCAGTACGGCGTTCGCGTGCGGCCGGTGCGAGCTCATCCGCTGCAGGATCGTGAGCTCCTCCATCGGGCTCGGGTAGTCGACGGTGATCTTCAGCAGGAACCGGTCCCGCTGCGCCTCGGGCAGCGCGTAGACGCCCTCGGACTCGATCGGGTTCTGCGTGGCCAGCACCAGGAACGGCTCCGGCAGCGGGTAGCTCACCCCGCCGATGCTGACCTGCTGCTCGGCCATTGCCTCCAGCAACGCCGACTGCACCTTGGCCGGCGCCCGGTTGATCTCGTCGGCGAGCACCAGGTGGGCGAAGATCGGGCCGAGCTCGGTGTCGAACCCCTCCACCGACGGCCGCCAGATCCGGGTCCCGACGATGTCACCGGGGACCAGGTCGGGGGTGAACTGCAATCGGGCGAACCGGCCGCCGATCACCTCCGCGAGGGTCCGGACGGCGAGCGTCTTCGCGACGCCCGGGACGCCTTCGAGCAGGCAGTGACCGCGGGCGAGCAGGCCCACCATCATCCGCTCGACCAGCTGGTCCTGGCCGACCACGACCCGCTTCACCTCGAAGAGGGCGCGTTCGAGTACTGCGGTCATCGGGCCTCCCGGTCTGGACTGAGGAGTGGAGGGAGCGAAGCGACCGGAGCGACGAGGGAAGACCGGGAGTTCAAGCCCGATGACCCGCCGAGCCGGAGGCGAGGCATTAGTACTGTCATGCGTTGCCCTGGGGGTTGCTCTGCTCGGGCTGGGCCTGGCCCTGTCCGCTCTTCTCGGGGCAGTCCTTGCCGTCACGCGGCTGGGCCTCGGTGCCCTGACCAGTGCTGGGGGACGGTGTGGTCGCGTCGTCCTCGACGGTCACGTACCCCTGGGTCGGAGCCGGGTCGTTGCCGGCGGCGTACGCGAAACCACCGACGCCGAGGGCCGCGACGGCGACCGCGCTGCCGAGCAGGACACGCTTTCCGGGGAAGTTCATCTGTGACTCCTTCTGATCGGATCGTGCGACCAATTCATCACCTGGCCGCGAAAACGGCCGGAAAGCCGAACGAAAGGCGAGCGAAAGCGCATCCCGGGGCACGCCGGGTTCGCCGCTACCTTTGGCATGTGCGACTACTGGTGGTGGAGGACGAGGAAGGCCTGGTCAGCGCTCTGCGCTCCGGACTCGGCCGGGCCGGCTACGCCGTGGACACGGCGACGACCGGTGCCGAGGCGGTCGAGAAGCTGGCGACCACGGCGTACGACCTGGCGATCCTGGACATCACGCTGCCCGACACCAACGGGCTCGACCTGTGCCGGGCGGTACGGCGCGGCGAGATCGAGGTCGCGTCCGGGCGGGAGCTGCGGGTGCTGATGCTGACCGCGCGGGCCTCACTGGCCGACCGTGTCCGTGGGTTGGACGAGGGCGCGGACGACTACCTGACCAAGCCGTTCGCGCTGGTCGAGCTGCTCGCGCGGATCCGCGCGCTGCTGCGTCGCGACGTCACCAACGGGTCGACCCAGTTGCACGTCGGCGACCTCGTACTGGACTCCTCGCGGCACCTGGCGACGCGGGCTGGGCGGGAACTGCCGCTGACGTTGAAAGAGTTCGGCGTACTGCGGTACCTGATGTCCCGGCCGGGGCACGTCGTGTCGGCCGAGGAGCTGCTGGAGCACGTGTGGGACGAGAACGCCGACCCGTTCACGCAGAGCGTCCGCGTGACGGTCGGGACGCTGCGGCGCAAACTCACCCAGGAGGGTGAGGATCCCTTGCTGGAAACGGTGATCGGCCGGGGCTACCGGCTACGAGGTGAGACATGAAGCTGTATTTCCTGCCGCGCCTCCGGAAAGGCATGTGATCATGGGGAATCTTCGTCAACGGGGGCTGATCGGCCACTTGCCGGTCTGGGCGCAGACCGTCCGGTTCCGGCTGACTGTGACCTACTCCGCGATGCTGATCGCGCTCTCCGCGTTGCTGCTCGGTGGGCTGTACTTCGCGCTGTCGGCGTACCTGGATCCCAAGCCGCTCGACCCGATCACCGTCAACAAGGTCATCCGGGGGCACGACGGCGATCTCAAGCTGAAGCCCGGCGTGGTGATCCAGGCCGCGGAAATCTCCAGCATCCAGTCGGCGGTCAACTACCAGACCCTGCAGACGCTGCGGAACTACTCGGCGGCGGGAATGGGCGTGCTGTTCCTGGTGAGCCTCGGCACCGGCTGGTGGTTGTCGGGGCGCGCGCTGCGTCCGGTCCGGGCGATCACGGCGACCGCGCAGGACATCTCCGCGACCGACCTGTCCCGGCGGATCGCGCTGACCGGTCCGCGGGACGAACTGCGCAACCTGGCCGACACGGTCGACGACATGCTGGTCCGGCTGGAGTCGGCGTTCGTCGCCCAGCGACAGCTCGTCGACGACGCTTCGCACGAGTTGCGCAATCCGCTGGCGGTGATCCAGGCGAACGTCGACGCCGTACTGGCGCACGACGACACCCCTGCCGAGGATCGAGCCCAGGCGACCGCGATCGTCTCCCGCGCGATTCAGCGGATGACGCGGCTCGTCGAGGACCTGCTCGCCTCGGCCCGCCGGTCGTCGCCGGCCTTCGTCGACGCCGACGTGGATCTGGCCGCGATCGCCGGCGAGGCCGCCGAGGAGTACGCGCTGCTCGCCGCGGACCGCGAGATTCACCTCGTACGCCGCCTCGCCCCCGGCCCGATCGCCGCCGGCGACGCCTCAGCGCTCCGCCGAGCCGTCGACAATTTGCTCTCCAACGCCGTCCGCCTCGCCCGAGGCGGCAGCGAGCTCGTCCTCGCCGTCGGCAGCCGCAACGGCTGGGCCTGGATCGCCGTCCGCGACGAAGGCCCAGGCATCGCCGAGGAGGACGCCGACCGGGTCTTCGACCGCTTCTTCCGCTCCGGCCAACGCCAGCCGCTCGCCACCGTCCCCTCCACCGGCCAACGCCGAGCCGGCCTGGGTCTCGCCATCGTCCGCCAGATCGTCGAGTCCCACGGCGGCTCGGTCTCCCTGTACTCCGAGCTGGGCGTAGGCAGCACTTTCGTCTTGTGGCTCCCCGAACGCTCGCTGACCAACGACACCCGCCGCACGCCGACCCCACCGGCCGACGAGGATCCACTGGGCCCAAGGGCTTAGGCCGCTGTCACCAGCACCCGCCCTGCCACCGACCCACCGCGTGCTTCAACGGTTACTGCGGGGTGCGGTAGCAGCAGGTCCCGTTCCGGTCGGCTTCCCACCTTGGCCGTCAGCTCCGCGGTAGCCGCCGGCAACCGGCCCCGCCGGCCACCCACCACACCGGGGTGGGTGGGGCGGTCGTGGGCGGCACGCTCGGTTGCTAGGTTCGGGGGATGCCTGCTTTGACTGTGGATGGTGCGCGTGGTCGGGCCGCGGTGGTGGAGGTTCGGGGGTACGACCTCGACTTTGACTTCTGTGGTGGGGACGAGACGTTTCGGGCCGTGTCGACCGTGTGGTTCGCGGCGAAGGGGGGTGAGACGTGGGTGGACGTGAAGGCTCGCGAGGTGCGGTCGGCGACGTTGAACGGCGTACCGGTGGACCTCGCCCGGCTCGACGACGGCCGGCTGCCGCTCACCGGGCTGGCGGGGGAGAACGAGCTGGTGGTGGACGCCCTCATGGAGTACGCGCACGACGGTGAGGGGATGCAGCGGTCGGTGGATGCGGCCGACGGGCGGGTCTACCTGTACGGGATGTCGTCGCTGGAGTCGGCGCCGCGGTACTTCGCGTGCTTCGACCAGCCCGACCTCAAGGCGCCGTACCGGATCACCGCGACCGTCCCGCCGGACTGGATCGTGCTCGGCAACGGACCGGCTCGACAGATCGCACCAGGCCGGTGGGAGATCGCGCAGACCAAGCCGCTGTCGACGTACTTCGTCACGCTGGTCGCCGGGCCCTACCACCTGATCCGCTCCGAGTACGACGGGATCCCGCTCGGGCTCGGCTGCCGCCAGTCGCTCGCGCCGTACCTGGACCGCGACGCCGAGGACCTGTTCACGGTGACCGCGCAGGCCTTCGACGAGTACCACCGGCTGTTCGGCTACCGCTACCCGTTCGGCGAGTACCACCAGGTCTTCGTGCCCGACTTCAACCTGGGCGCGATGGAGAACCCGGGCTGCGTGACCGTCGCCGACACCCTGGTCTTCCGGTCGAAGGTGACGGATGCCGAGCGCAGCACCCGCGCGCGGATCCTGGTGCACGAGCTGGCACACATGTGGTTCGGCGACCTGGTGACGATGAAGTGGTGGAACGACCTGTGGCTGAACGAGTCGTTCGCGGAGTACATGGCGCACCGGGTCTCGCACGATGTGACCGACCACGGCGGCCACTGGACCGACTTCGGGTTCGTCCGCAAGTGGTGGGGTCTGCAGGCCGACCAGCGCTCGTCGACGCACCCGGTCGCGACCGACCCGGTCAAGGACGCGCGCGAGACGCTGGAGGACTTCGACGGGATCTCGTACGCCAAGGGCGCGGCGGTGCTGAAGCAGCTGGCGGCGTACCTGGGTGACGACGTGTTCCTGCGCGGCGTGAACGCACACCTGGCCGCGCACGAGTTCGGCAACGCGGACCTGCCGGAGTTCGTCGCGAAGCTGACCGAGGCGGGTGCCGACGGGCTGGCCGAGTGGTCGGCGCAGTGGCTGCGAACGTCGGGACTGGACACGATCAGCGCCACCCGTACGGCGACCGGCGTGACGCTGCAGCGGTCGCGCCCGGACGCCGCCGAGCGGCCGCACCGGCTGACAGTTGCCTCGTACGACGACGCCGGCACGCCGACCTCGGTCGACGTACTGCTGGACGCCGACGAGGTCGAGGTCGCGCTGGATCCGTCGGCCGCGCTCGTCGTACCGGATGCCGGCGACGACACCTGGGCCAAGATCCGCCTCGACGTCGCGAGTCTGGAGGCGTTGCCACGCGTGCTGCCGCTGATCGCCGACGGTACGACGCGCGCGGTGATCTGGAACAGCATCCGCGACTCCGTCGCCGACAGCGACCTGGATCCCCAGCAGGCGTTGGAGATCCTGCTCGCCGCGCTGCCCGCAGAGGACAGCGACATCGCGGTCGGGTCGTTGTTGCGGTGGGCCGAGAGCAGCCTGCTGGGCCGAGCGCTTCCGTACGAGCCGTTCAGCGCGCAGCTCGCGGAGGCCTTGACCACTCGCCTGGCGACCTGCCCGCCCGGCAGCAGCCTGCAGTTGGCGGTCGCGCGCGGCGTCATCGCGACGACGAGCGACGCAGAACTTCTCCGCGCCTGGCTCGCCGACAGCAGCCCGGCCGGTCTGGTTGTCGACGCGGATCTCCGCTGGGCTCTCACCCTGCAGTTGGTCCGCCTCAACGCCTTCGGCGCCGCGGAGATCGACGCCGAGCTGGCGCGGGACCAGTCGACGGAAGGCGAGATCCAAGCCACCAAGTGCCGTGCCGCGCTCCCGGCCGGCAAGGAAGCGGCCTGGGAGCGCGTGATGACCGACCCCACCGTCGGCGTCAACGAGCTCTACGCCCTGTGCGACGGCTTCTGGCACCCGACTCAGGCCGACCTCACCGCGCCGTACGTCGCTCGCTACTTCACCGACATCGCCGGTACGGCGAGCATCCGCGCGGGCATCGCGGTCGGCCTGACCGCCGGGCGGATCTTCCCGCACTTCGCCGTCGACGAGGAGACCGTTGCTCTGGCGACGGCCACCGCGACCGACGAAAACGTTGCCCCCGGCATCCGTCGTGCTGTCGCGGACGCGGCCGACGATCTGCGGCGGGCGCTCGCCGTACGGCGTCTGGCGCGCTGATCCTGCCGGTCAGAACAGGATCGGGAGGGAGGCCAGCCGGTTGCCCGTGTTGCCGCCGGGTGTGAACTGCCGGAGCTGCTCGAACGGGATGGCCAGGCGTGCGTTCGGGTGGTTGGTGCGGAGTACGTCGAGGACCACGGTCAGTTCCAGGTGCGCGAGCTGCGCGCCGATGCAGTAGTGCGCGCCGGCGCCGAAGCTCAGATCCGGTCCTTCAGGGCGGCCAGGTCGGGTGTTGATGCCTTCGATGTCGACGAGGACCGGCGCGTTGGCCGGGAGCTGAACGCCGGCGAGCTCCAGCGGGGTCGTGGTGAACCGCCAGAGCGTGAAGGGCGCCGGCGGATGCTGCCGGAGCACACGATCCACCAGGTCGCTGCCGCTGCTGCCCGGCTCGTTGAGGCCGTTGGCGAGCACGAATCCCACCGACGCGTCGGTGGTCAGCTGCCCCGCGAAGATCAGCGCGAACAGCAGGTAGTGGACGTCCTCGTCGGTGATCCCGTCGGGGACCTGCTCGTACAGCTCACCGGCCAGCGCGTCCCGGCTCGCCGTCGCCGCGACCGCACGCAGGGTGGCGATCGCCTCGCCCTGGTCGCCGGTCAGCATCTGCCGGCAGGCGACCATCGCGCGGTCGGTCTCGTGCGCCGGTACGCCGAGTAGGTCGCAGACGACGGTCAACGGGAAGCGGGTCGCGAAGTCCGCCATCAGGTCAACCGCGGCCGGGGGGACTGCGCCGGGGGTCGGGGGCATCGCGCCGAGGGCGGCCGGCGGCTCGGCTGTCGCCGGTACGCCGACCGCGGTCGTCGAGGCCGTGGCCAGCGCCTGGAGTTGCTCGGTGGCGAGCTCGCGGACCCTGGAGCGCTGCTGCTGGATCCGCTTGGCGGTGAGCAGCGGCGTGTGGGCCTTCCGGAGCGCGGTGTGCGCCGGGCCGTCGTACGTGGTCAGGGACGGTTGCTCGGCCGCGGTGGCCTCGAGCCCGGCCCGGCGTACGTCCCACTCCGGCGGTGCGTACGCCGGGTCCTTGACGATGCGCGGATCGGTGAGGACCTGTCGGGCCAGCGTCTCCTCGGTGACGATCCAGACCGGGCCGCCGGGCGGAGCGGGCGCCTCGACGACCGGTCCGCGGCGGCGCAGGTCGAGCCTGATCGGGTCGGGCTCGGTGATACCGCGGGTACGCGGGGCGAAAGGGTCCATCGGTCGGCCTCCGTCGATCGGAAATAGCTGCGTCACGCAGTATATGCACAACACAGTTAATGTGTCGTGCAGTAGGGTCTGCCCCATGAAGCGCGACGAGCTGATCCCGGAGGTCGGGCGGCTGCTGCCGGCCTGGACCGTGCAGGTGACCCGGTTCAACGGGATCGTGGCCGACCGGCTCGGCGTGAGTCAGACCGATCTGCAGTGCCTGTACGCGCTCTCGGTCGACGGCCCGGCGAGTGTCGGCGAGCTGGCCCGCCGGGTGAACCTGACCTCCGGCTCGGCCTCCCGGATGATCGACCGGCTGGAGGCGGCCGGCTGCATCACCCGCGTCCCCGACCCGGCCGACCGACGGCGCCTGCTGATCGAGCCGACCCAGCAGAGTCTCGACGTCGTCGCGAGCTACTACGAACCGCTGAACGCACGGCTCGCCGAGCACCTGGGTGCGCTCGACAACGCCGCGCTCGAAGGGATGCGGACGTTCCTGGAGGCGGCGCAGCGCAGTACGGAGGAAGAGATCGACCGGGCGGCCGGCTCCGAGCGGCAGGCGCTAGCAGGTCGGTGGCCCGCCGCCGGCTGAGATTTGTTGCCTGTGGACGAACCAGGCCTGTGGACGAACGGGTCGCGCTGTCGGCGTTCTGCGCCTAATCTCTCAGCAATCGCCCCGAGCAGAGGAGCCGTCATGCGCCGGTTCGTTGCCAGTGTTGTCGCAGTGCTTGTCGCCGCCCTGATCGGATCCTCGCTCACGCCCGCGGTGGCCTCGACCGCCGTGCTCGACGACGTCGCGGCCAAGCTCGCGACGATCCCCGGGCTGCGGATCGAGAGCAGCAGCGTGATCAGCGGCAAGCCGTTCTTCGTCCTGCGGTACACGCAGCCGGCCGATCACCGGAAGCCCGGCGGTAAGAAGTTCGAGCAACGCATCACCTTGTGGCACCGCGACTTCGCGCGCCCGACCGTCCTGCACACCACCGGGTACGGCGGGGTCGGTGGCGCGTTCACCTCCGAGCCGACCCGGCTCGTCGACGGCAACCAGCTGAACGTGGAGCAGCGCTTCTTCAACGACTCGACGCCCGCTAGCAAGGACTGGTCGAAGCTCAACATCTGGCAGGCCGCGACCGACCACCACCGGATCGTCCAGGCGTTCAAGAAGGCCTTGTACGGCGGCAAGTGGGTGTCGACCGGTGCCTCGAAGGGCGGGATGACCTCGGTCTACCACCGCCGGTTCTACCCGAACGACGTCGACGCCACCGTCGCGTACGTCGCACCGCAGGACGTGGTCAACAAGGTCGACTCGTACGTCTCGTTCATCCAGCAGGCCGGCACGGATCCGCAGTGCAACGCCGCCCTGCGGAACCTGCAGCGCAACACCCTGCTCCGGCGGCCCGCGATGCTGGCGAAGCTGAAGGAGTACGCGGCCGCGAACGGGCTGACCTACGAGAGCACGTTCGGCTCGGCGGACCGCGCGCTGGAGGCCGCCGTACTGGACACACCGTTCGCGTTCTGGCAGTACAGCACGCAGGCCAGCTGCCCCGACGTACCGGGCACTGCGGCGGCGACGGACCAGCAGCTGTTCGACTTCATCGACCAGATCTCCGGCTGGTCGTTCTACTCCGACGAGGGCACGGCCGGCTTCCTGCCGTACTACTTCCAGGCCAGCCAGCAGCTCAACTGGCCGGACGTCGCGAGCCGGACAACGTGGCTCAAGGGTCTCCTGCGCTATCGCGAGGCAGGCGACGCACCGGCCGCCGTACCGGACGACATCGAGCCGCGGCACGAGCCGTTCGCAATGCTGGGCGTGGACCTCTGGCTGAAGACGCAGGGCCGCCGAATGCTGTTCGTGTACGGCGAGAACGACCCGTGGAGCGCGGAGAAGTTCGCGCCGGGCCCCGGGACGCGGGATTCCCACTGGTACACGCAGCCCGCCGGCAACCACGGGTCAAGCATCAGCGGCCTGCCAACCGCGCAGCGAGTCGAGGCGACGACAATCCTCCAGAAATGGATGGGCGTGCCAACCCAGCCGGCCCTCCAACAGACAACGATCGACCCAGGAGCCCGCCACCTCAAGGCCCGCTAGAGGATACCCGCGGGGTTGGCGTCGGCCAGGTGGTCAGTGGGCGGCGCAGCCGGGAGCGCACGCCTCGGGGCGCGCTGCTCCTCCCCATCCCACCCACGTGGGCGCACGATGGAGCCTGTCGCCGGGTCAGCGGGTCCCCGCGGGGTGGCAACGGCCGGGTGGTCAGTGGGCGCAGCCGGGTGCGGCGGCGCGGAGCGCACGCCTCGGGGCGCGCTGCCCCTCTCACCCCTATCCATATGGGTGCGCGCGTCGGCGGGTCGGATGGTGAGGCGTTGACCGACGGGGGCGCGCTGCTCCCCACCACGCGCACCGGTGCGACCTGCTCTCCCCGCGCCCCCATCCGCATGCTGGAGCACGTTGCGGGTCCGCGGGTTCCCGCGGGGTTGGCGTCGGCCGGGCGGTCAGCGGGCGACGCAGTCGGGCGAGCGGCGGCGCGTAGCGCACGCCTCGGGGTGCGCTGCCCCTCCCCACCCCATCCACAGAGGTGTGCGCGTCGGCGGGCCGGATGGTGAGGCGCTGACCGGCGGGGCGTGCTGCTCCTCCCACCCATCCACGTGGGCGCATGCTGGAGTGCGTTGCCGGGTCCGCGGGTTGCCGGGTCCGCGGGTTAGCGATGCCGGGTGGTCAGTGGGCGGCGCGGCCGGGGGCGGCGGCGCGGAGCGCACGCCTCGGGGCGCGCTGCCCCTCCGCCCCACCCACGTGGGCGCATGCTGGAGCGCGTCGGTGGGTCAGCGGATGGTGAGGCGCTGGGCGACTTCCTTGCGGGCCTGGTGGATGCGGGCCTTCACGGTGCCGAGCGGGACCTGGAGCTCTTCGGCAATCTCGGCGTACGTGAGTGCGCCGAGGTCGCGGAGTACGAGGGGCTGGACGAGCTGGGGGTGGTGGGACTCGAGCTGCTCGAGCGCTTCCAGGAGATCGAGGCGGGACCCGGCGATCACCGACGTCGTCCGCGGGTCGATCGCCTCGGGCATGACCTCGGCCGACTGCTCGACCGAGCGGCGCTTGAGCGTCCGGTAGGTCTGGCGGGCCTGGTTGGTCGCGACGATGGTCAGCCAGCCGGCGAACGTGCCGGTGCCCTTGAAGGTGTGGATCTTGGTGGCGACCGTCATCAACGTGTCCTGCGCGGCCTCCTCGGCGTCCTCCCGGTACGGCAGGAACTTGGCCACCCGGCGCTGAACCTGCGGCCGGATCGCCTGCAGCAGCTCCGGCAGGGCAGCCTGATCCCCACCCGCGGCGCGCGCCGCCAACTCCTCGAGCTCGTCGTTCATGCTCCCCCAGGTGTTCGCCATGATCCTCTCTGTCACCGACAATAGTCTTGATGGATGCCATCGGGAGGTACCGCCTGCAGTCGAAGGTCGGCGCGGGTGCTTTCGCGACGGTCTGGCGCGGGTACGACGACGACCTGGACGTCGACGTCGCGGTGAAGGTCCTGGCCGACAACTGGGCCTCGCGCGCCGACGTGCGTGAGCGGTTCCTGTCCGAGGCGCGGCTGATGCGCCGGATCGCCAGCGACCGGGTCGTGCGCGTCTTCGACCTCGGCGCGCTGGACGACGGACGGCCGTACTTCGTCATGGACTACGTCAGCGGAGGCACCCTCGGCGAGGTGCTGGCTGCCGGCCCGGTCGACCCCGCTGACGCGCTGTGGTGGGGCGCCGATCTCGCGCGAGCGGTCGCGGCGCTGCACGCCGAGGGCGTCGTCCACCGCGACATCACCCCCGCCAACCTGCTGCTCCGCCCGTCCGGCGGCAAGGAGTCGGGCGGCGGCACGCACCGCATCGTCCTGGCCGACCTGGGCCTCGCCAAGCGCGCAGCTGAAGCATCGGGTCTCACCGAGGCCGTCGGTACGCCGTCGTACATGGCGCCCGAGCAAGGCCGAGGCGACGGCGGCTTCGACGAACGCGCCGACGTGTACGCCGTCGGTGCCGTCACGTACGCACTCCTCACCGGCCGCGCGCCTTTCGTCGCCTCGTCGATCACCGACGTCGTCGGCCGCGACCCCGACCAGGACCCACCCAGCCTCCGCCCGCTGCTCCACGACGCCATCGGCCAGATCGATGAACTCCTGGCCCGAGCCCTCGCCTACCGCGTGGACGACCGCTGGGCGGAAGCCCACACCCTCGCCGAACGCCTGGAAACCGAGGCCTACCGCCTGGAACAGGAGGCCCCGCTGCTGGCGTCCCTCCGTACGACGCCAGCAAACCAGGACGACATCGGCACAACAGTCGGCTCACCCGGCGCTTCCGGCGGAGCGCCTGACGGGTCGACGCCGGACTCGTCCGATGGAGCCGGCACGGGGTCGTCCGGTGGAGGCGGCACGGGGTCGTCCGGTGGAGGCGGCACAGGGTCGTCCGATGGAGCGGGCGCGATCTCGTCCGGCAGAGCGGGCACCGGCTCGTCCACCGGAGTGAGCACCGGCTCGTCCACCGGAGCGAACGCAGGCTCGTCCGGCAGGTCGACCGCGCCTTCCTCCAGCGGATCTAGCGCGAGCTCATCCGGCGGCCCGACCGTGCGTTCCTCCACCGCTGTCCCGCCGGGGGACGTCGCTGCAACATCCCGCCCCAGCCGGCGAGGCAAGTACTTGAGGCGGCTTGCGCTGGTTGTGCTGCTGCCTGTGGTCTTCCTGGGAGCGGCTGCGGCTGCTTGGTACTTCGCCGGACGATGAGGTGCCGCCCGCTGGTTGTGCTGCTGCCTGCCCGTCCACCGGGGTAAGCGCGGGATCGGCCGCCGCTGTTCCGCCGGGCGACGTTGCTGGAACGTCCCGCCGCTGCCGGCGAGGTGAGTGCTTGAGGCGGGTTGCGCTGGGTTGTGTTGCTGACCGTTGTCGTCGTCGGGGTGGTCGGGGCCTGGTCGGGCGGTGATGCGTCGCCTGCTGGCGTGGTCCGGGGTGTCGCACGCTGGCTGTGCTGGAATGGCTCACTGGCTGAGATGGGCGGCGCCGGATCGGCGACTGACTGCTTAGAGTGATGGCATGACTACTCTGCGGAAGTTTTTGGCTCCCGTGATGGTTATTGGGCTGGTGGTGCCGTTGCCGGCCTCTGCGGCGGGGGCGGCGGTGAGTTATGCGTGCCGGGCGGACACCAAGTTCGGGCAGCATCAGGTTTCGTTGCGGCAGGGAATTGAGGCGAAGGCGCCGGCGGTGGTGCGACCGGGGGGTGACTTCTACGTGGTGTTCGACCTGAAGGCGGGGTCGCTGCCGGGGGAGGTCAAGGGGTTCAAGTTGAAGGAGGTTCGCGACCTTTCGTTGCGGATCCCGATTCCGGCGAACGCGCAGTACGTGTCGGGCTGGCTTTCCGGCGGCTCGGGGCTCAACTCAACGCCGAGCATCCAGGCCTCGATCGGTGTCGCGACGCTCCGCGTCGCGGGGCCGATCGCGGGCGGGGCGTCGTACAAGCTGCCGCAGCTCACCGTTCACCTCAAGGCCGGTCGTTCCGGTGTCGTCGAGACCAAGCTGCAGGGGTCCAGCTTCGACAACCCCGGCCTCGACCTGCAGGCCACGATCAAGTGGAAGTTCGTGACGATCAAGTCCCCGGTCAAGTGCTACCCCGATCCCAACCCGCCCCTCACCCGTACCGAAATCCGCTGACTCCCGACGCCTTTGCACGTTGCTGCAGAATCTTTGCCTGCCGACGACGCCAGGTCCACGATGTGCTGGGACGTCGTCCCCGGGCGGTCGAACGCAACCGCACGCCACGTCGACAGACAAAGAGGACTCAAATGCGCCGATGGATCTCAGCCTGTGTCACCTTCATGATCGTTCTGGCCGGCCTGACGGGCGCGGCGTCGTCGGCCCAAGCCGCGACGAGCGCTGCGAAGCCCTTCGACATCACCTACGGCGCCACCTATGCGAGGGGGACCGTGACGTTCTCCAACCGGACGGCCACCGTCAAGGGCGTACAGCGGGCGGTCAGGGCTGACATCAGCGGTTGCCGGTACGTCATCATGACCGCCTATCCGGTGGGGATCTCCCAGAAGACGGGTTTGACCTGCACCGGCGTCGACGAGTACACGAAGGGCCTGACCGTCGACGTTCCGGGCGGTCCGGGGTACGTCGAGATCCGGTTCTACGACGTCCGGCAGGACAGCACGAAGATGGTCGAGATGACCACGGTCTTCCGCTGATCAGTAGGTGACGGTGATCCTCTCGGCGGCGGGGTCGAGGTCGGCTCGGCCGCCGTACGGGAGAATGAGTTGGGGGTCCGTGTGGCCGATGTCGAGGCCGGTGACGACGACGGCGTCGGGGTTGTACTCGGCGATCGTGTGCCGGGCGGTGGCGTACTGGTCGTGCGTGTACGCCGCAGCGACCTCGTCCGTGACCTGGTGGTCCAGCGACCAACCCTTCGGTCGCGCCCAGAGGACGGCCTGGAAGCGTTGCAGCAGGCCGCGTTCGCCGAAGTTGCGCAGGATGCGGTGGACCTGGGGCGCGGTCGGGAGCTCCTCGCTGGTCTCCAGGAACAGGACGCCGGAGTACTCGTCGACGGGCAGCATCCAGCGCCCGACCGCCAACTGCCAGTCGAGGATCTCCAGGCAGCCGCCCCACAACCGGCCGCTGACCGGCGTCGACGGGCCTGACCACTGCCAGCCCGTCGCCGGGAACAGGTCCGGCGACGACTCGAAGGTGCGCGGGTCGGCCCAGTCGCTGTCGCGATCCGTCCAGCCGATCGCCGGCGTCAGCTCGAACGATCCCGAGGAGAAAAGGGCCGCGCGCAACGACTTCTCGGTGTCGGGGTGGATCGCGCCGCCGCGGCCGAGCTGCACCATCACGCTGCCGCCGTGGAAGGCCGGAATCCCCAACGAGTACAGGAAGTTCAGCAGGTTGGTGTTGTCCGAGTAGCCGAAGAACGGCTTCGGGTCGGCGCGGAAGATCTCCGGGTCGAGGTGCTTCAGCACGGTGATCTGGTCGTCGCCGCCGATGCTCGCGAACACCGCGCGGATCGACGGGTCGGCCCAGGCCGCGTGCAGATCAGCGGCGCGCTCGACAGGGCTCGTCGATAGCCGGCGCGTGGTCGGGTACTCGACCGGTTCGAGCCCGAGAGCGCGGAGCCGTTGCAGGCCGAGCTCGTACGGCGCCGGGAACAGTTCCGGCAGTCCGCCCGACGGCGACACCACGGCGACCTTGTCACCCGGCTTCGGCTTGGCAGCGAAGATCATGGCCCGACCCTAGTGCGGCGCACTCCTTGGCGCACCGAGGTTTCCGTCCAGTACGGCGAACCCCGGGCGCACAACTACCGCGAACCCCTTGGCGCGCAGGGCCCGCGCGGCATAGGTTGCAGCATGGCGGACGCAGGCACGGGCGGCGGGTACGACCCGGCAAACTTCGAGAAGCTGTTCGCACTGGAGGCCAACAGCTTCTGGTACCGGGCACGCAGCGACCTGATCAACTGGGCGCTGGACAAGTACTTCCCGGCCGCGGACTCGTTCCTCGAGCTCGGCTGCGGCAACGGCTACGTGCTCGACCGGGTCCGGCAGATCCACCCGGACTGGCGGCTGGTCGGCACCGAGCTGTTCGAGGAAGGGCTCGTGAACGCCCGGGTCAGGATGCCGGAGGTCGAGCTGCGGCAGATGGACGCGACGCTGAACCCGTACGACGCGGAGTTCGACGTCGCCGGCGCGTTCGACGTGATCGAGCACGTCGAGGACGCACCGCTGGTGCTGAAGGGCATGTTCCAGACGGTCAAGCCCGGCGGCGGGGTCCTGATCACCGTTCCGCAGCACCAGTGGTTGTGGAGCGCCGCCGACGTCGCGGCCCACCACGTCAAACGCTACGGTCGCCGCGACCTGGCCAGTGAGCTCCAGGCCGCCGGCTTCGAGCCCGTCAAGATCACGTCGTTCGTCTCGCTCCTGCTGCCCGCGATGATGGCAGCACGCCTCACCAAGAAGCAGACGGCGGACGTCGAGGGCGAGCTCGGCATGGCAGCGCCTCTCAACACCGCCTGCTACGCGGCGATGCGCCTGGAGAGCGCATTGATCAAGGCAGGAGTGCCCTTGCCGGCGGGCGGCTCTTTGCTAGCCGTCGCCCGCCGACCGGGCTGAGTCAGACGCCGATCGGGTGCCAGACCGTCTTCAGTTCCAGGTACTGCGTCAACCGCGACAGTCCAGGGGACTCGAACCAGTCCTCGTCCGCCGGACGGCGGACTCGTTTGAGGTTCTCGGCTGAGGCGGCCTCCAGCTCGCGGGCCTCGTCAGCCGACTCGACGCCGCACAGGTCGATGGCGTTCACGTCCATGTGGGACGCCAGCCACGGGCCGATCTCCGTGGCCGAGCCGGTGAGGAGGTTGACGACCCCGCCCGGTACGTCGGACGTCGCCATCACCTCGCCGAGCGTGATGGCGGGGATCGGGCGGTCGAAGGACGTGACGACGACAGCCGTGTTGCCCGAGACGATGGCAGGGGCAATGACGCTCGTCAGGCCCAGCAGGCTGGAGTCCTGCGGCGCCAGCAGCGCGACGACACCCGTTGCCTCGGGCACCGAGAAGTCGAAGTACGGGCCGGAGACCGGGTTGCTCGAGCCGACGACCTGGGCGAGCTTGTCGGCCCAGCCGGCGTACCAGACCCAGCGGTCGATGGCGGCGTCGACGACCGGGCGCGCCTTGGCCAGCGACAGCCCCTCGGCCGCGGCGACCTCGGCCGCGAACTGGTCGTGCCGGCCCTCCATCACCTCGGCGATCCGGTAGAGCACCTGCCCGCGGTTGTACGCCGTACGGGCCGACCAGCCGCCGAACGCCTTGCGGGCCGCGACCACGGCGTCCCGGGCGTCCTTGCGGGAGGCCTGCGACGCGTTCGCGAGAAACTTGCCCTTGGCATCGTTCACGACGTACGACCGGCCCGACTCGCTGCGCGGGAAGGCGCCGCCGACGTACAGCTTGTAGGTCTTGCGCACATCCAGCCTCGAAGAATCCTTAGTGGGCAAGGTAGGCCTCCAGACCGTGGCGGCCGCCCTCGCGGCCGTAGCCCGACTCCTTGTACCCGCCGAACGGCGAGGCCGGGTCGAAGCGGTTGAACGTGTTCGCCCAGACCACGCCGGCGCGCAGCTGGTTCGCCATCCACAGGATCCGCGATCCCTTGTCGGTCCAGACGCCCGCGGACAGCCCGAACGGCGTGTTGTTGGCCTTCTCGACAGCCTCTTGCGGGGTCCGGAACGTGAGCACCGACAGAACCGGCCCGAAGATCTCCTCGCGGGCGATCCGGTGCGCCTGGGAGACGCCGGTGAAGATCGTCGGGGGGAACCAGAACCCCTGCGCCGGCAGCTCGCACTCGGGCGACCAGCGCTCGGCGCCCTCGTCCTCGCCGACCTGCGACAGCTCGCGGATCCGGGCCAGCTGGTCGGCGGAGTTGATCGCGCCGATGTCGGTGTTCTTGTCCAGCGGGTCGCCGACGCGCAGCGTGCCCATCCGGCGCTTCAGCCGGGCCAGCACCTCGTCGTACACGCTCTCCTGGACCAGCAGCCGCGAACCGGCGCAGCAGACGTGGCCCTGGTTGAAGAAGATGCCGTTGACGATGCCCTCGACGGTCTGGTCGATCGGCGCGTCCTCGAACACGATGTTCGCGGCCTTGCCACCCAGCTCGAGGGTGACCAACTTGTCCGTCCCCGCGACCGAGCGCGCGATCGAACGGCCGACCGCGGTCGACCCGGTGAACGCGACCTTGTCGACGCCCTCGTGCTCGACCAGCGCTTGCCCGGTCCGCCCGGCGCCGGTGACGATGTTCACGACGCCCGGCGGCAGGTCGGCCTGCTGGCAGATCTCCGCGAACGCCAGCGCGGTCAGCGGAGTCGTCTCGGCAGGCTTCAGTACGACGGTGTTGCCCGCCGCGAGCGCCGGCGCGATCTTCCAGGCCAGCATCATCAGCGGGAAGTTCCACGGGATCACCTGCGCGGCGACGCCCAGCGGCTGCGGGTCCTCGCCGGCACCGGCGTACTCGAGCTTGTCGGCCCAGCCCGCGTAGTAGAAGAAGTGCGCGGCGACCAGCGGCAGGTCGACGTCGCGCGACTCGCGGATCGGCTTGCCGTTGTCCAGCGACTCCAGCACGGCCAGCTCGCGCGACCGCTCCTGGATCAGCCGGGCGATCCGGTACAGGTACTTGGCGCGGTCGCGGCCCGCCATCGGGCCCCAGACCTTCTCGTACGCGCGCCGGGCCGCCCGGACGGCCTTGTCCACGTCAGCCGGTCCGGCCTCGCTGACCTCGGCCAGCACCTCCTCGGACGCCGGGCTGACGGTCTTGAACGGCTTGCCGTCGGTCGCCTCGGTGAAGCTCCCGTTGATGAACAACCCGTACGACGACTTGATGTCGACGATCGCGCGCGACTCCGGCGCGGGGGCGTACTCGAATCTGCTCATGCCTCAGTCCAGCGTGAAGTAGTCGGGGCCGGGGTAGTGCCCGGTGGCCAGCTTGGTGCGTTGCATCAGCAGGTCGTTCAGCAGGCTGGACGCCCCGAAACGGAACAGCTCGGGGTCCAGCCAGTCCGGTCCGGCCGTCTCGTTGACCGTGACCAGGTACTTGATCGCGTCCTTCGCCGTACGGATGCCGCCCGCGGGCTTGACGCCGATGTGCAGGCCGGTGGCCTCGTGGTAGTCGCGGACCGCCTCGAGCATCACCAGCGTGACGGGCAGCGTCGCGGCGGGGGAGACCTTGCCGGTGGAGGTCTTGATGAAGTCCGCGCCGGCCAGCATCGCCAACCAGGACGCGCGCCGTACGTTGTCGTAGGTGACCAGCTCGCCGGTCTCCAGGATCACCTTCAGGTGTGCGTCACCGGCGGCGTCGCGGATCGCGGCGATCTCGTCGAAGACCAGCCCGTACCGGCCGGACAGGAACGCGCCGCGGTCGATCACCATGTCGACCTCGTCGGCGCCGGAGGCGACGGCGTCCTTGGTGTCCTGGATCTTGATCGCCAGGCTGGACCGGCCGCTCGGGAACGCGGTCGCGACCGACGCCACGTTGATCCCCGAACCGCGCAGCTCGAACTTCGCGGTCGCCACCAGGTCGGGGTACACGCAGACCGCGGCGACCTGCGGCGCCGTCGGGTCGGCCGGGTCCGGCCGCTTCGCCTTCGCGCACAGGGCCCGGACCTTGCCCGGGGTGTCCTGGCCCTCCAGCGTGGTCAGGTCGATCATCTGGATCGCCAGGTCGAGCGCGTACGCCTTCGCGGTGGTCTTGATCGACCGGGTGCTCAGCGTCGCTGCCCGCGCCTCGGCGCCGACCTGGTCGACCCCCGGCAGACCGAGCAGGAACCGGCGCAACCGGTCCTCGGACGAGGTCACGTCGGCGAGGCTGTCCACCCCTGCGCCGGGGCTGCTGTCGGTAGTCGTCACCTGTCGCAGTCTAGGGCGTGTCGCGGGTTCCTGTGTCCCGGGAGACCCGCCCTCCGGTCAGGGTGTGTAAGTGCCGGAGGCCGGGCGCCAGCCGGCGGGCGGGTCTTCTCCCACTCGGCCGTCGACGGCTTCGCGCAGCAGGTCTGCATGGCCGGTATGACGTCCGTACTCCTCCAGCTGGTCGAAGAGCAGCCGGCGCAGGCTGGCGTGGTTGCCTTCCGGCCACGCGACATGCGCGTCCTGGTCCAGACCGCCATCGGCCAGCGCGTCCGCGACCACCTGACGCGACCGCGCCACGGCGTCGTCCCAGTACGCGTAGAGCTGCTCAGGCGAATCCTGGGCCGCGGTGTCGAACTCCCACGTCTCGCTCCCGTCCGGCCCGAGCTCCTCCCACGGCGTACCGAGCTTGCCGCCCTGGAACTTCACCCTGAGCATGTAGTCCTCCTGCAGCGCCAAGTGCTTCAGCAACCCGCCGAGCGTCAGCGACGACGCGCCGATTCGTCGGCCCAGCCCTTCCGCGTCCAGCCCGTCGGCCTTCCAGCGGAACGTCGAGCGGAGCCGGTTCAGCGCCGCGAGCAGGTGCTCGGCCTCGGTCCCCGCCATCGGCGGCTCCCACGGGTACTCGTCCTCGTTCCTGTCATCGCTCATGCACAACACGCTAATCCGCTACCCGGACGATCCTCGTCCGCGAAGGCTGCGCTCGTCCGGCTGGGCCCGAGCGGCTACCTTGTCCGGGTGAAACCGAAGGTGACCGAGAACGAGCAGTACCTGTCGTCGTCGAACCGCATCACCGGCGTCGTCGTGATGGTGATCGGCCTGGCCGGTCTGGCCGACATCGTGCTGGAGTGGCGGACGGCGGGCGGTCTGCTGGTCGGCTCCCTGATCGGCATCCTGATGGTCGTCGCGTACGTCGGCCTGGTGCGCCCTTCGGTGACGCTGCGCCCCGACGGCCTGCTGATCCGCAACCACGTCCGCGACCACCACGTCCCGTGGCACAAGATCGAGGACGCCGACGTGACCGACATCCTGCGGGTGCACACCGCCGGCGGCAAGATCCGCTGCCCAGGCGTCCAGCTGGTGATGAAGGACCTGCGCAAGAGCCGCGTCGGCGGCCGCAAGCTCGCCGCCGAGAACTCGATCAGCCGCGCCGAGTTCGTCGTCGACCGGATCGACAACCACCGCGAACGCCTTGCCGCCACCGCCGAGGGCGAGATCGTCACGAGCTGGGCGCTGCCCGAGCTGATCACGCTCGGCGTGCTCGCGGTGCTCGCCGTCGTCGCCCAGTTCCTCCGCTGACCCGCTGACCCGCTGACCACCTGACCCCGCTGACGACCTGATCCGGCTGACCGCTTGCCCGCTTGCTGACCGCCTGACCCCGCAAGCCCGGATCAGGTCAGCTCGAGCACGGCCTTGCCGTGCAGGCGCCGCTCCAGCAGCGCGTCGACGGCCTCCGCGGCCTTGTCCCACCCGCCGCGCCAGGCGATCTGCGGATCGAGCTCACCGGCGGCGACGAGGTTCGCCAGCCGGGTCAGGTCCGGCCCGAGGTCGTGGCAGGCGAGCAGGAAAAACGTGGTGACCGTGCGGTCGTGGCGGCCCTGGTCGCCGAAGAACGCGCCGTACGGGAAGGCCTCGCCCTGGTCGGTCGCGTGCCCGACGGCGACGAGCGTTCCGCGCTCGGCCAGGCGCACGTAGGCGTCGACCAGCTGGCTGCCGCCGACCATGTCGACCACACCGTCGACCGGTTCGCCGAGCGCGGACGGGCCGGCGATCACCTCGTGGGCGCCGAGCGCCCGCAGACTCGGGCCGTGCGCGTCCGGGTCCCCGGTGGAAGCGATCACCCGCGCGCCACCGAGCCGAGCCAGCTGTACGGCGTACCGGCCGACGCCGCCGGTCGCGCCGGTGATCAGCACCCGCTTGCCGAGGATCGGGCCGATCCGGTGCAGAGCCCGGAGCGCGCTGGTGCCCGCGACCGGGACGGTGCTGATCGCGCCGAGGTCGGCGTCGTCCGAGACGACACCGATCAGGTCGGTGGCCACCGCTCTGAGCTCGGCCCAGGCGCCGTCGATGCCGAGCGTCACCACCTTGGTCCCGACGGCCGGGCCCGAGCCGTCGGCAGCGGCCTGGATGACCACTCCGGCGGCGTCCCAGCCGGGTACGGCGCCGTCGGGTGCGTTCTCGAGGCCGTGCCGGACCTCGCCGAAGTTGAGCGAGATCGCGGAGACGCGGACCAGGGCCTGGTGGGCGGCCGGGCTGGGGTCGGGAGCCTCGCCGAGGCGCAGGCCTGCGGGAGCGGATCGGTCGACGAGCAGAGCGCGCATCGGAACGCCTTTCGGTCAGCGGGGTCATCTCAACTATGCCACTCAGTGGCATAAGCCTACAAGTGGCGATGGCGCCTTCGGTACGCTGGTCCCGATGAGTACCGACGCCGTGGTCCGGCCGACCCCCGAACGCCTGCCGCTGCGGGAGCGCAAGAAGCTCCGCACCCGGCAGGCCTTGGTCGAGACCGCCCTGGACCTGTTCACCCGGCGTGGCTTCGACGGCGTGACGCTCGACGAGCTGTGCGACGCGGTCGACGTGTCGAAGCGGACGTTCTTCCGGACCTTCGCCAGCAAGGAGGACGTCGCGATGGCACCGACCCAGGACCTCTGGGCGGCCTTCCTCGACGACCTGGAGACCCGCGAACTGGACGAACGTCCCGTCCTGCAGCTCGTCGAGGACGCGCTCCTGGCCGCCCTCGCCTCGATGACCGCCGACAGCTGGACCCGCGAGGTCCGGCTCAGCCTGCAGCTCGCCACAGAGACCCCGTCGATGGACGCGCACGGCCGCGCCTTCTGCGACCGCACCACCCGTACGGCGCTCGCGATCCTGCACCGCCGCCTGGCCATCGACGACCCGAAGGACCTCCGCCCACGCCTGACGCTGGACGTCCTGGTCGCCGCCTTCCACTGCGCCCTGGACGTCTGGGCCGCCTCCTCGAAAGCCGGTTCACGCACGGCCCTGGCCACGCACTTCCGCGAAGCCGTCGCCGCCCTTCCCAGCAGCCTGACCCTGACCGTCGCCCCACGCCCGACGTAGCCGAACCCGGGTGCCGACCGCGAGCGTCACACCGGGCGTGAACCCAGCAAGACACCTGACGCGGCGTCGCGTGCTGCCGGACCTGCCGTCCGGCCCGGTCGTCAGCGGCAGCTTTCAGTCCGCTGCACGGCGTACGACGGCCGGGACAGCTACTGGCACCGGCGGTCGAGTGGCGAGGTCCCGCAGCGGATGATCACCGTGGAACTCCTTCCCCTGTTGGCGGAACGCGGTCTGTCAACCGGCCAGTACGGCGTACTCGGGTGGTCGATGGGCGGGTACGGCGCTCTGCTGGCGGCCCGGGAAAGTGCTGGCCGCTCGCGTGAAGGCGACCGCCGTGTGGTGGCTGCCGCCGCGATGAGCCGGGCGCTGTGGGGCACCGCGGAGGAGGCCGCGCCGGGAGCGTTCGACGGTGGCGACGACTTCGCGGCGTACCGGGTTCACGGCGGCGAGCTCAAAACAGTTGCCTTGCGCATCGATTGTGGCCGGGACGACCCGTTCGCCGGCGCGGTCCGCGCGCTGCGCCGCGAGGTGGTCGCCGAAGGTGGACTCCAGGCCGGCGCGCACACGGCCGGTCACTGGCGGCGGATGCTGCCGGACCAGCTCCGCTTTCTCGGCTCGCGGTTGCCACTGCCCGGGGCCGATCGCTGACAGAGCGCAGCCGACGACTGACGCAGCGATGAGAAATCGCCGAAGTGAGGGGAACTTCACTCCCGGATGCTGCGTCGGAACCCGTGTTCGGGCCGGGGTGAACCTCTGGGTGATCCAGGATGGCTCCGGTATGTCCCCCCAGTACTCGAGAGTGGAGCGCATGAACTATCTCTCCAGCAAGAAGCTGCGTGTCCTGGCCGGCGCTGTCGCCCTGGCCAGCTGCGCGGTCCTCGCGATGCCGAACGCGCAGGCGGCGCAGTCCTCGCCGGCTGACGCGCAGGCCGACCGACCGGCTCCGGCCGTCGTCGACACCCCGGCCATGGTCGCCGACTCCGGTCGCGACGCCGGCTGGAACGCGGCCAGCGCGCTGAAGGCCGTGAAGAACAACAAGCTCTACGGCACCGGCAACATCGCCGCGTCGAAGTGCAAGCGGCCGAACGTCGCGCTGAACACCGAGGCGCGGGTCCGGTACTTCGAGACCGAGCTGGTCCGATGCCTGTACGCCTCGTGGAAGCCGAACCTGTGGCGGATGGGCGCCCGCTGGGACGTCAAGCCGAACCTGGTCGTGCACGGCTACAACACGGTCAAGAGCCAGTGCGGTTCGGTCACCGGGTGGACGTCGTTCTACTGCTCCGCCGGCGCCGGCACCATCTACATCCCGTGGCGTCAGCTGGTCACCTGGTACGCGCAGAACCCGACGTACACCGTCGCCTACGCGACCAACACGATCGCGCACGAGTACGGCCACCACGTGCAGAGCATGACCGGCATCCTGACCGCGTCGCACTGGCGCGGCAGCAACATGACGTACGACGCGTCGCTGGCCGAGAGCCGTCGCCGTGAGCTGCAGGCCGCCTGCCTCGGCTCGGCCTACATCGGCGCCAACAAGGCGTACTACCCGATGAGCGGCGGTCTGCTCACCGAGTGGAAGTACGTCGTCTCGCACTCCGGTGACATGCCGGGCTACCCGCGGGACCACGGCTCGTGGACCAACCACAACTTCTGGTCGCTGGCCGGCTTCACCGGCAACGGGAAGAACACCCACCCCGGCAGCTGCCAGACCTGGTCGGCCGCCGCCACCCGGATCGCCTGATCCGCGGTTGATCGGTTCGGTGAAGGCTTCGGCCTGAGCCGTAACGAAGGCGCCCGGAGAGCGTTGGCTCTCCGGGCGCCTTCGCGTTTTGCCGACACGTGCACGATCTGCGATCGTGTGCTTACCGTGTTTCGGGTCCGCGCGCCTTAGAGTCTGGGTCGAACGTCGAACGGCAGGAGTCAAGGACAGTGAACTACGACGAGTTCAACACCGAGTACACCAAGGTGCTGGACAAGATCAAGAGCGGCAAGTGCAGCTGGTCGGAGCTGTCCGGGCATGTCACCCGGCTCCGTCAGTCGACCGCGGGCATCACGGCGCCGGTCGAGCGGGGCCAGATCGACAGCGATCTCGCCGCGCTCAGCCAGATGGTCGACCTGTCGCGCCGCACCAACGACAAGGAGGACGTCTGGACGGTGACGTCCGAGGCGATCCGCCGGGCCAGCAGCCAGGAAGGGACCGTCGCCGACCGCATCGGCCGGATCGAGGCGAGCATCAACGACATCACCGCCCTGGCCAACCGCAACCCCGACGAGCGTGACGCGCTGATGCAGTCGACCAGCACGCTGCGCATCCTCCACTCGTCCCTGCAGAGCTCGCTGCGTTCCGAGCGGGCCGAGCAAGAGGCCGCCGCGGTCCGCTAGGCCAACCACCGCAGGGAGTTTCCCGCCAGGTACTCCCTGACCTGTACAAAAATTGAAGGGCCCCTCATTGAGGGGCCCTTCAACTTTTCAAATTCCAGCGGCTGTGGCCAGGTCGTGCTTGATGGCTTTGAGTTCGGTTGCTGCTTGGGTGCGAGCTGCCGGTACGTCATTGCCCTCGACGGGGATGACGACCTCCAAGTAGCACTTGAGTTTCGGCTCCGTGCCGGACGGGCGGACGACGACTCGGGCGCCCTCGGACAGCGTGTAGCGCAGGCCGTCCGTCGGGGGCAGGTGCTCGCTGCCTTCGTTCAGGTCGTCGACGCGGTCGACGGTGTGGCCGCCGAGAGTCGTCGGCGGGGTCGCGCGCAGGCGGTCCATCGCGGCGGCGATCAGGCTGAGGTCCTCGACGCGTGCGGACAGCTGGTCGGTCGCGTGCAGCCCGTACTTCTTCGCCAGGTCGTCCAGCAGGTCGAGCAACGTGCGCCCCTCGGCCTTCGCCCGGGCGCCGAGCTCGAGCACGCGGACGAGCGTCGAGATCCCGTCCTTGTCCTTCACCGCCGCGGGATCGACGCAGTAGCCCAGCGCCTCCTCGTACCCGAAGACCAGCTCCGGCACCCGACCGATCCACTTGAAGCCGGTCAGTGTGTCCGTGTACCGCACGCCGTACGCCGCGGCGATCTTGCCCAGCAGCGACGACGACACGATCGAGCACGCCGCCACCCCGTCGGGCCGCGACGACAGCAGGAACTCCCCGAGCAACGCCCCGAGCTCGTCGCCGCGCAGCATCCGCCAGCCACCCTCAGCCGCAGGATCCGGTACGGCGACCGCGCACCGGTCCGCGTCGGGATCGTTCGCGACCGCGAGGTCGGCGTCCTCGGCGCGCGCCAGGTCCAGCGCCGCGTCGATCGCGCCGGGCTCCTCCGGGTTCGGGAACGCGACGGTCGGGAAGTCCGGGTCCGGGTCGGCCTGCGCCGCGACCACCGCCGGAGCGGAGAAGCCGGTACGCCGTACGGCGTCCTCGACGAGCAGCCGGCCGACGCCGTGCAGCGGGGTGTAGGCGACCTTGAGGTCGCGCGGCGCGTCGGCGGGGACGAGCGTGGCGATCCGCTCCAGGTAGGCGTCGAGCAGGTCGTCGCCGGCGGTCTGCCAGTCGTCGCCACGCGGGACCTCGGCCAGCGCGCCGACCGCGTCGATGGCGGCGGCGATCTCGTGGTCGGCCGGCGGGACGATCTGCGAGCCGTCGCCGAGGTACACCTTGTACCCGTTGTCCTGCGGCGGGTTGTGCGACGCGGTCACCACGACGCCCGCGACGGCCTTCAGGTGCGGGATCCCGAACGCGACCACCGGCGTCGGCGCCGGGCGGTCCAGCAGTACGGCGTCGAGCCCGGCGCCGCGGATCACCGCGGCGGTGTCCTGCGCGAACACGTCGGACTTGTGGCGCGCGTCGTACCCGATCAGGACGGGACCGTCGGTGAGCCCGTTGGCCTTCAGGTACGCCGCCAGGCCGGCGGCGGCGCGGATCACCACGACCCGGTTCATCCGGTTCGGCCCGGCGCCCACGGCACCGCGCAGTCCCGCCGTACCGAACTCGAGCTTCCCGCCGAACCGGTCGGCCAGCTCGGCGTCGGCCCCGGCATCCAGCAGCCCCTGCAGCTCGGCCCGGGTGTCCCCGTCGGGGTCCTCAGCCAGCCACGCCTCGGCAGCAGTACGAATCAGAACGGCATCGTTGACGGTCACCACCGCACGATACCGCCCGGTACGCCGAGCAACAGATCAGTGACCTGAGGACTGGCAAGGACGGGCGCGGATGTCGGCCACGTAGTCGTCCGGGGCGCCTGCTGCCTCCGCCGCCTCCGCCAGGATGCCCAGGTAGCGCGCCGACGGCAGGCCGCCCTCGTAGGCGTTCAGGACGTACATCCAGGCCAGCTGGGTGCCGTCGAGGGTCTGCACCCGGACCTGGATCTTCCGGTAGACGCCCTGGTCGATCCACTCCCACTCGTCGAGGCGCTCGACGTCCTTGGGGTGCACGTCGTACAGGGCGACGAAGACCTGGTTGGTCGGGTCGGCGGGGTCCTCGACGACCGTGGCCATCGAGCCCTCCCAGCCGAGCTCCTCGCCACCGAAGGTGAGGCGCCAGCCGACGATCCACCCGGTCCCGCGCAGAGGCGAGTACGGGCACCGGTCGGACATCAGATTCGGGTCCAGATTCGACGCAAACGCGGCGTACAGGGTCACGAGATCACAGGATACGGAACAATGGCCTCTCGTGGCGCGAGTTGTGATCATCGGTGGCGGTCCTGGCGGGTACGAAGCGGCGAGTGCGGCCGCCCAGCTGGGAGCGGAGGTGACGGTTGTCGATTCCGACGGGATCGGCGGGTCGGCCGTGCTCACCGACTGCGTCCCCAGCAAGACTCTGATCGCCACCGCGGAGGTGATGACCGAGGTGGAGGAGGCCGGCGAGCTGGGCCTGCGGGTCGACGACGGCGACGACGACCCGGCGAACTCGGTCAGCGTCGAGTTCACCGTGGTCAACAGCCGCGTCAAGGCGCTCGCGGCCGCCCAGTCCGACGGGATCGCCCGGCGACTCGCCGACGAGAAGATCCGGCTGATCCACGGCCGCGGCAGCCTGGACGGCCCCGAGACCGTCGTGGTCGGTGACGAGCGCCTGCAGGCGGACGTCGTGCTGATCGCCACCGGTGCCAGGCCGCGCATCCTGCCCGGCTCGGAGCCGGACGGCGAGCGGATCCTGACCTGGGAGCAGGTCTACGAGCTGCAGGAGCTGCCCGAGAAGCTGATCGTCGTCGGGTCCGGTGTGACCGGCGCCGAGTTCGCCAGCGCGTACGACGCGCTGGGCAGCGAGGTCGTCCTGGTGTCGTCGCGCGACCGGGTCCTGCCGGGCGAGGACGCCGACGCGGCCGCCGTACTGGAAGACGTTTTCCGCCGGCGCGGGCTGACCGTGCTGGGGCGGTCCCGCGCGGAGTCGGTGAAGCGGCAGGGCGACGGGGTCGTGGTGACGCTCACCGACGGCCGGACCGTGCACGGTTCGCACGCGCTGCTCGCGGTCGGTTCGCTGCCGAACACGGAAAACATGGGGCTTGTCGAGTCGGGCGTGTCGCTCGACGACGGTGGCTTCGTCAGCGTCGATCGGGTGTCGCGGACGTCGAGCCGCGGGGTGTACGCCGCGGGCGACTGCACCGGCGTCCTGATGCTCGCGTCGGTGGCCGCGATGCAGGGCCGGATCGCGATGTCGCACGCGCTCGGCGACGCGGTCGCGCCGCTGGACCAGTCGACGGTCTCGTCGAACGTCTTCACCGCGCCGGAGATCGCGACGGTCGGCCTGACCCAGGCGACGCTGGACGCGGGCGGCAGTACGGCGATGGTCGCGAAGGTCCCGCTGGCCGACAACGCGCGCGCCAAGATGCAGGGCGTGCGCGACGGTTTCGTGAAGCTCTTCTGCCTGCCCAACACCGGCATCGTGGTCGGTGGCGTGGTCGTCGCCCCGCGGGCGTCGGAGCTGATCCACCCGATCTCGCTGGCGGTCGCCGGGCGGTTGACGGTCGACCAGGTCGCGCAGGCGTTCACGGTCTACCCGTCGGTGACGGGCTCGATCGCCGAGGCCGCGCGAAGGTTGCACCTGCGCTCCTGACGTCCCCGTACTCCGGCAATTCGGAGCCGAGCCGGCCCGCCCGCCCGTCCGAACGCGACTTTGAGCACGGGCCAGCCAGTTTCGTGCTGTTCTGATGGCTGGCCCGTGCTCAAAGACGGGGAAATCAGCTCGGGGAGTTGGCCGAGTTGGTGTCGCCGGGGGTGTTCGCCGAGTTGGCCGTGCCCGGGGTGTTGGCGGAGTTGGTGTTGTTCGGGCTGTTCGCCGTGTTGGTGTCGCGCGGGGAGTTGGCCGACGCGGTGTCGCCGGGGGTGTTGGCGGACGTGGCGTTGCCAGGAGTGTTGGCGGAGGCCGTGTCGCCCGGGGTGTTGGTGCTGGCGGTCTCGCCAGGGGTGTCGGCCGACTGGGTCGAAGCCGACGTCGCGGCCGGCTGGAGGGTGTCGTGGTTCTGGGTGGAGACGGTGGGCTGGGTCTTGCCGGGGTCGTTCAGATCGGCGGGGGCGGCGTACGCCGCGGTGCCGATGCCGATGCCCGAGATGGCGACGACGGTTCCGACTACGGCCCACTTACGCGTTGCTGACATGGTGGTTCCTTTCTTCGAGGAGGAGCGTGGTGCTCCGGTGAACTCGGTGGGCGGCGTCGTACCAGCGCTCGGCCAGTGCGACCCGCTCCCGAGTGGCTTGCTGCCAGCCGGCGTCCTGCACGCGGTGCGGGCCGGTGGCGAGTGAGAGGACGACCGACGCGATCCGCAGCCGCAGCTGAGCGGGATCGACCTGCCGGTCGAAGGTGGACAGGCAGTGCTCGGCCAGCCCGTCGATAGCGTCCGAATGCGGAGGCAAGACTTGCGTGAGCACGCTCAGATGCCCGACCAGGCAGGCGAGATCGTCGAGTCGGTCACCCGGGCCGGCGGTGTCGACGTCGAGCAGTCCGACGATCGCGCCGGTCCGGTCGACGTGCACCTGCGCCTCGTAGAAGTCGCCGTGCACCGGCACGGTCGGCCCAATGATGCCTTCGGCAACAATCGCCGACGCGAGCCCGGTCGACCAGCCGGCGAGGTCCGGTACGACGTCGCCGACCGACCGCGCGTAGTACGCCGTACGGTCGAGCCACGACGTCCGCCGCGGAGCCTCCAGCAACTCGGCCGGCAACCGATCGAGCATCCGCGTGAGCTCGAGCGGATCGGTCCCGACGGACCCGGACCGCAACGCCGACCGTAGCGTCCGCCCGCCGAGTGCCTCCAGTACGACGAGCCCGTCGTCGGTCCACCCGAGACTCCGGGGAGCCGGTACGCCGGCGCCCGTGAGCAGCCGGTGCCGCTCGTGCAGCGCCTGCCCCTGGTCAGTCGGCACCACCTTCAGGAACAGCCGACCCAGCGGACCGACCGCCTCGACGACCGCCCGCCGCAGGGGCCGGTAAGCCCGCAGCTTCACCGAGACGGGCTGGTCCCCGAGCCCACACCGCGAGAAGATCCGCGCCACACCCACCGGGTCCAGCGCGACCCGCAGCCCTTTCAGCACCGGATCCTGCGCGGCCCGCCAGACACCCACCTGGGTGTCGTCACTGCCGACGACGGTCACGCCGTCAGGAAGCCGCCCGCCCGTCGTCGCGCCAAGGACCTCCTCGGCAACCCCGTCGGTCCACGCGATCGAGGTCCGGTAGGCAACCGTCGCGGTCCTGGTGCCGTGGGCGACCTCGGTCGACCGCCAGGCAAGCAACTGCCCACCCGCCGCCTCGACCGCCGCACCGAGAACCTCTCCCGCCGCGTCGCCGGTCAGAAGCCCCAACGCCTCGTGATCTGCCATACCCAGAACCCTGCCGGTCCACCATGAGCCCCTCATGAACCATTTCTGAGAGGACTCTCATCCGGACGGTCGGCCGGTGCTCGCGTATCGTGCCGGGCGTGCGGGGGAACTGGCGGTGGCTGGCGGCAACGATCGTCGTGGTTGTCGCGTGCGTCGCTCTGCCGTTGCTCTGGCGGCACGCGATGGTCGATCTGAAGGTCTACCGGCTTGGCGGCGAGACGCTGCTGGAGAACGCTTCCACCTTGTACGACGTACGTCTCGCCGGGACGCCCTTGCCGTTCACGTACCCGCCGTTCGCGGCGGTGGTGATGGTGCCGTTCGCGGTGATGCCCTGGCCCTTGGCCGTCGTGGTGTGGACCGGGATCACGCTCGTCGCGCTGGTTGCGGTCTGGCGGTTGTGCGTTCAAGCACCGACGGCTCTGCTGATCGGGTTGGTGGCCGGGTCGCTCTTGCTGGAGCCCGTCCGGGAGACGCTCGGTTTCGGGCAGATCAACCTGTTGCTCTGCGCCCTCATCCTGTACGACGTACTGAACCGCAAGCACGCCCTCCGTGGCGTCTGGATCGGTGTTGCCGCAGGCATCAAGCTGACGCCGCTGGTGTTCTTCGGTCTGCTCGTCGTCACGCGCCAGTGGAAAGCCCTGGCCCACGCGACCGCCGGCTTCGCCGCGACCGTGCTGATCGGCTTCGCCGTCACGCCGCGCGCGGCAACGGAGTACTGGACCTCACTTGTCTCCGACGCCACCCGGGTCGGCGGACTTGCCTTCTCCAGCAACCAGTCCTGGAACGGTTTTCTGGTCCGCGTCCACGGCGATCTGGACGGCGGCGGTCTCGTCTGGCTCGCCCTCGTCGGCCTGACCGCGCTGGCAGGCCTCTACTTCTGCCGTGTCCTCTGGGACCAGGGTGACCGTCTCGCGGCCGTCTCCATCTGCGGCCTGGTCGGTCTGCTCTGCTCGCCGGTCTCCTGGAGCCACCACTGGGTCTGGTGCATCCCGCTCGGAGTCGCCCTCCTGCAACGATTGAGCGGCCGGGCGAAGGTTGCCGTAGGCATCCTCTGGTACGCCGTCTTCGCGGTCGCGCCGATCTGGTGGCCGCCGAACCACGACAATCGCGAGCTGGAGTGGACGTTCCCGGAGCAACTGGCCGGTAACGCCTATCTGATCGCCGCGACTCTGGCTGTGGTTGCCCTCGTCAACTATTCGGTGAAGAGTTCCCGACACGCCGTGACATCAAGCTGCCAGCCGGTCTAGCCCGGTCTGACCCTTCGGCCCTGTCACTCTCGTCGGGTGACTACGGGGATCCTGGGGGACCCGGTCAAGCGCCGCTGGTGGCTGACCGTGGCAGTTTGTGTTGCCGTCGGCATCCTTTTGCCGTTCGTCTGGGACCACACCGGCGCGGACCTGAAGGTCTACCGGCTGGGTGGTTCGATGGTGCTCGACGACCCGTCGTCGCTGTACGCGGCCCGGATGCGCGACATCTCGATGCCGTTCACCTACCCGCTGTTCGGGGCGATGGTGATGGTCCCGGTCGCGGTGATGCCCTGGCCGGTCGCGTACGGCGTCTCGATCGCGGTCTCGCTGCTCGCGCTCGCGGTGATCTGGCGGCTCTGCCTGCGCCGCCTCCCGCTGGCCGGTTCCTGGGGCCCGGCCGGACTGATCGCCGTCAGCGCCGCGTCGCTGCTGATCGAACCGGTTCGCGAGACGCTGTCGTACGGACAGATCAACCTGATCCTGTGCGCCTTGATCCTGTACGACGTACTGGAGGTCCGTCGACCGCGTCGCGGCATCTGGCTCGGTATCGCGGCGGGTATCAAGCTCACGCCGCTGGTGTTCTTCGGGATGCTGGTCGTCACCCGGCAGTGGCGCGCGCTCGCGCACGCGTCGGCCGCGTTCGCCGTGACCGTGCTGGCCGGGTTCCTGATCGCGCCGTCGGCCGCCTGGGAGTACTGGACCAAGCTGCTGTCCGACACCGGCCGGATCGGCGGTCTGGCGTACTCGGGCAACCAGTCCTGGAACGGGTTCCTGATCCGCGTCACCGGTGACCTGGAAGGCGGCGGCCTGGCCTGGAAGGTCGTCGTCCTGCTGACCGTCGTCGCCGGGCTCTGGCTGACCCGCACCCTGTGGCTGCGCGGCGAACGGCTCGGCGCGACCGCGATCGCCGGCATGATCAGCCTGCTCTGCTCGCCGGTGTCGTGGAGCCACCACTGGGTCTGGATGGTTCCGCTCGGCGTCGCGCTGCTGACCGGCACCCGCGTCGGGCGCCGGTTCCCCGTGCACACGGCCGCGACCTGGTTCGGCCTGCTGATGCTCGCGCCGATCTGGTGGGTCCCACGCCGCGGCAACCGCGAGCTCGACTGGAACATGATCGAGCAGGTCGCCGGCAACGCCTACCTGTGGCTCGCCCTCACGGCGGGCATCCTGCTGGCCGCCGGCGGCCGGGCGAAGAGCGTGCCTTCAGCAACAACTGTCCGGGAGCAAGTGCCCCGCTGAGACCACAGCCCCCGGGAGCAGTGCTCCCGGGGGCTGTGGTTCAGGACTGCTGGGACTCAGAAGTCGAAGCCACCGAAGTCGCCGAAGTCTCCGCCGCCGTCGCCGCCGCCCGGGTCGTCGCTGAAGTCGAAGCCACCGCCGTCGCCACCATCGCCACCGTCGCCGCCACCATCGCCGCCGCCGTCACCGCCGTCGAAGCCACCGCCGGCCATGTCGCCGTAGCCACCGCCGGCGAACATGCCGCCCAGCATGGTGCCGATGAACATACCGGTCATCACACCGCCCAGCGCACCGAACATGCCCTGCGCGTACGGCGCGTACGCCGGTCCGGCCTGCCAGTACGGGACGCGCTGCGGGCCGACCATCACCTTGCGGATGTCCGGGTCGGCGCCGGCGCGAACGCGCTCGGCGTCCGCGGCGCAGGCCGGGACCTCACGCGGCGCGCCACCGGCCGGGGACCAAGTGACGTCCTCGACCGAGGGGCCGTGCTGCGGGTTGAAGAAGCAGGACGGGCGGCGCTGCGGCAGCGGCTCGTTGTTGACCCGGGCGCGCACGCACGCCATCGCGTACCGGCCGTCCTCGAGGATCTCGATCACGTGCTTGATCTGGTCGGCCGCGGTGACCTCCGCGACCGCCGACTTGGCCGACTCGTAGGAGTCCAGCGCACTCTGGTAGTCCTGCCGGGCGCCGTCGCCGAGGTCCTTGCCGACCATGTCCAGGTCGAGGTCCTGCAACTCCTCGCCGAACTTGGTGATGTCCTCGTCCGCGGTGCGCTTGACCGACTCCAGCTCCGCCGACGTGACCTCGTCCCGCTGCTTGGTCTGCAGCTGGGTCCGGCGGTAGGAGCGGTATGCCAGTACTGCGATCACGACCACCGCGATCAGCAGAATCAGTTCCATGACGTGCCTTCCTCGACGTGCCCTCTGAAAGGTGCAGTGGGTCGAGCCTACCGAAGCGGTCCAATGTCACGTGCGTGAACAGGCGTTCACCGGTCGTCGTACCGCTCCCGCATCGCGCGACTCGCGGCCGGACCGGCGGTGAACACGTAGCGTGGCCCGTCCACCGGCTGCCCGGTGACGCGATCGACCAGCACCGGCTCGACCTCCGCGCCGGTCTCGGAGTCGATCAGGATCATCGTCCGTTCGGCCGGCGCGAGCCGCTCGTTGCCCCAGGCGGCCAGCGTGACGATCACCGGCCGCAACGACCGGCCCAGCTCGGTCAGCACGTACTCGTACCGGGCCGGGCGCTCCTGGTACTGCCGCCGCTCCAGCAGGCCGTCGTCCACGAGCGTCTTCAGCCGCGTGGTCAGCATGCTGGAGGAGATCTTCAGGTTCCGCTGGAACTCGTCGAACCGGGTGAACCCGTCGAAGGCGTCGTGCAGGATCAGCAGCGTCCACCACTCCCCGACGTGCCGCGCGGTCGTCGACAACGGGCACGCCAGGTCCTCGAGCCGGAACTGGTTCCGCATCAGCACCCCTCACTTCGATTTCCGAAGCCAGTTTAGTGGGGTGGCCTGATGGGGGAGCCGGGCCGGTGGACGCCGGCGGCCGTCAGCAGGTCGCCGACCGGGCCGTCGTGCTCCTCCAGAAGCGCGGCGACCAGGTGCGCGGTGCCGATCTCTCGTGCGTTCTCGTCGGCGGCGATCAGGTGGGCACGGGCGCGGACCCGCCGGGCCGAACCGTGCACGGGGAGCGACTGTTCGAGGGGCTGCGGCGGGTTCACGGTCGCGGCGGGCAGTAGCGAGCCGAGGTCGATTCCCCGGGCGGCGAGGACCGCGGCGCCGGTGTCGGACGAGGTTGCTTCGCCGCGGGCGGCCTGGAGCATCAGCCGGTCGAGCGACAGGACTCCGAGCAGGAGGTCGGCGGAATCCACCTCGGCGCGTCCTCGGCGTACGGCTTGACGCTTTGCCTCCCGTGCCGCTCCGAACAGCATCGACGACTCGCGGCCTCTCATCCACTGCACCAGCCACCCGGTGAAGCCACTGGGGAAGGCGCCGGTTCTCTGCAGTACGTCCTGGGCCGCGGCTTCGGGCGAGGTGCCGGCCGAGAGGTCGAGCGCGGTGGCCACCGTGGTGCGGTCGACCCGCCGGAGCCGGAGGGCCTCGACCGCACGGCAGCCGGGCAGGTCGAGCAAGGAGGCCAGGAGGTGGGACGAGGTGACGACGGGGCCGTCGGCGTGGACCGTTGCGCCACGCAGGCAAGCCCGCAGCGCAGGCGTCGCAGGGGGTGCTGCGACCTCCCGCTTCTTCCGAAGCCGGTCCGCTTCTCGCAGTACGGCGTCGGTCGACCGGTCCTGCGCGGCGTCGGGCCGGGTGGTGCCGGGTACGGCTGCTTCGACCGTGTCGGTGCTGATCCAGTCTGTTGGCTCCTGGGCAGCGAGCGTGCCCATCAAAGCGCCGGCGTCGTTCAGGCGCGGCGCCAGGGCCTTGGCGGTCGGGGTTTCGGCGTCGAGGAGGGCGAACAGCAGGTGTTCGGTGCCGGTCGCGGGGTGGCCGAGCCGGGCCGCGCGGGCCAGTGCTCGGGACAACATGCGGACTGCCTCGGTCGTGTGATCGATCTCCATGCCCCGAAGCTAGTCAGCTCGCCGCCTCCGTCGCGCCTGCCGATCGGCTCGTATCATGGCCGATCGGACAGCAGGTCGAGCCGATCGGCCCTGGCGTCCGCAGCGAGGGCCCCGAAGAATCGTCCAGGCCAGCCGACCGACGATGGAGAACTTGATGCCGACGGCCCCCAAACTCTCCGGACTCCGGACCGGACTCCGCACCGCGGTCCCCGAGCTCCGGCGCGCTGTCCCTCGTACTCGCGCCGAGCTCAGCGACGTCCCCCGTGCTGTCGTGGTGCGCGAGTGCTTGCTGGTGGCGCTCGTCGCCGCGGCAGGACTGGTTCCGGTCGCGCTCGGCGGCCCCGATCCGGTCCGGACCGTCGTCGCTGTCCTCGCCAGCAGCATCTTGTTGCTGCTGCGATCCCGCCGACCCTTGGCGGCGTTGCTCGGCACAGCACTGTTGTGCCTTCTCCCAGCCCTCTCACCCGTGCTGAGCGCGTCGATCATCGCCTTCACCGCCGGCCGCCGAGCCCGTCCGCTGTGGCGGCTGTGGCTCGTCGTCGCGGTGACGGTGGCCGTCACCCTTGCCGCCAGCCTCTGGTCGGAGGGAGAGGACCCGACCCCAGGTCTGCTCGCCTTCGGCGCGGTGGTGTCGGCCCTCCTGATCGGCGTGCCGGCCCTGGCCGGCGTCCTGCTCGGGTACCGGCGCCCCGAAACCCGTCTGCTCCGCGACCGCAACGAGTACCTCGAACGCTCGCGCACGCTGGTCGGAGCCCAGGCCCGGGCCGTCGAGCGGACCCGCATCGCGGGTGAGATGCACGACCTGCTCGGTCACCGGCTGAGCCTGATCTCCCTGCACGCGGGCGCGCTCGAACTCGCCGTGGGCAGGGACGCGCCCCAGCTGACCGGCCAGGCGGAGCTGCTGCGGACCACGGCGAGCACCGCGCTCGACGAGCTGCGGCAGATCCTCGGCCTGCTTCGGGTCGCGGCCGGACCGGCCGGCGACCTGCCGGACGGCCTCGGGACCCACACCGGGACCCGCGCCGACCTCGCCGCCTTGGTGGAGGAGTCCCGGCGCGCGGGGGTCCACGTCGAGCTGGTCTGGAACGGTGCCGATCTCGCGGAGGCCGACCCGCGCACCCGGTACGCCGTGCACCGCGCGGTCCGCGAAGGCCTGACGAACATCCACCGGCACGCCCCCGGCGCACACGCGGTGATCGACGTGCTCCGCATCGATGAGCGGATCCGGATCACCATCTCCAACGGCCCGGGCGCCGCGTCGCAACGCGCCGTACCGGGGACCCGTCGCGGGCTGGCCGGGCTGGACGAACGTATCTGTCTGCTGGGCGGTTCGATCGCGGCGGGCCCGACCCGAACCGGTGGCTTCGCGCTGACGGCCGACCTGCCCGTGCACCCGGTCGGCCCGCTGGCTGAACCCGACCTCCGCGCGCCTGGTCCCGAGCCCACGGTGATCGACGACGCCGAGGTTCTCACCCTGCCCAGGCTGCTCGGGACGGCCTGCCTGGCGCTGGTCCTCGCGGTCCCGGTCGTCCTCGCGCTGGTGATTCTGGTGATCGCCTTCGTCGTAAGGTAGGCCGGTGATCCGGGTCCTGCTGGCCGACGACGAGGCGTTGCTGCGCGCGGGCGTCCGGATGATCCTCGAGCACGCACCCGACGTCGAGGTGGTCGCCGAGGTCCCCGACGGGGTCGCGGCCGTCCGTGCCTGCCGGGAACAATCCGTCGACGTCGCGCTGCTGGACCTGCGGATGCCGGGCGGTGACGGGCTCACCGCGGCGGCCGAGATCGCCCGCCGGTTCCCGGACGTCAACGTCGTGGTGCTGACGACGTTCGGCGAGGACCGGTACGTCGCGGAGGCGCTCGCCGCCGGCGCGGTCGGCTTCCTGCTGAAGGACATCGGACCGGCCGACCTGATCCACGCGGTCCAGGTCGCCGCCCGCGGCGAGTCGATCCTGGCGCCCTCGATCGTCCGCAGACTGGTCGAACGCCACTTGGTCTCGGCGGACCGCGGTTCGGCGGCCGCGCGGCTGGCGCCCCTCACCCCGACCGAGCGCGACGTGCTGCGGCAGGTCGGCAGCGGCGCGTCGAACGCCGACATCGCCGCCGCGCTCTACCTCGGGGTCGGCACGGTGAAGGCCCACATCAGCAGGATCCTCGCCAAGCTCGGCTGCGAGAACCGCGTCCAGGCCGCGATCCTCGCCCACGAAGCCGGCCTGCTCGCCGACTGAGTCCGGCCCGCGCGGACGCGCCACGCAGGGTGGGGTCAATCCCGGGGATGTGGTCACTCTTTGCGCATAATCGGTCACAGCTGCTCATCAGCGAACAGAATTGCCGGAGGCTCTCCGATGCGTGTCACGAAATCCTTGCGCCTGACCCTGACCGCCGTGGTGGGTCTCGCTGTGCTGGTTCCCCTGGTTCACGTTCCCTGGATCGACCCCGCGCCGGCCGATGCGGTGCCCCGAGCGGTGCCGCGGTCGGCGTACGACGTCGAGCCGTCGTACCGGGAGCTGCCGTTGCGGCAGGCAACGGGGACGAAGGTCTCGAGCGCGTCGGCGCGGACCGAGTCGTTCGGGATGGTCGGGGTGACCTGGCCGGCTCGTGCCAGTTCGGCCGATGTCGAAGCCAAGATCCGTGTCCGGCGCAACGGCACCTGGGCGGCGTGGGAGCGGCTGACGGTCGAGGACGACCACGGGCCGGACGGTGCCGAGGGCAACCAGCGCCCAGACGCCCGACGATCCGGGACCGAGCCGACCTGGGTCGGGACGGCCGACGGTGTCGAGGCGGCGGTGACGACGACCGACGGTACGACGGTGCAGGACGCGAAGGTGGTCCTCATCCAGCCGGGGTTCCGGGCCGCCGACAACGATCCGCCGACCACGCCCGAGCAGCCGATCGTGCCCGAGGCCAGCCGCGCGCCGTACGCGATGCCGCGGATCGTCGGGCGGCCGGGCTGGGGTGCGGACGAGAAGCTGCGGTCGCACAACGGCGCCGCCTGCGCCAAGCCGAAGTTCACCAGCACGGTGCAGGCCGCGTTCGTGCACCACACCGCGGACACCAACAACTACACCAGCGCGCAGGTCCCGGCGATGATCCGCGGCATGTACACGTACCACGTGAAGAGCCGCGGCTGGTGCGACCTCGGCTACAACTTCCTGGTCGACAAGTTCGGCCGCGCCTGGGAGGGCCGGTACGGCGGGATGCAGCTGCCGGTGCTCGGCGCGCACACCGGTTCCTTCAACGCGAACTCCTTCGGCGTCTCGCTGATCGGCAACTTCGACAAGGTCGCGCCGACCGCCAAGATGATGGAGATGACGGCCCGGATCGTCGCCTGGAAGCTGGACGCGAACTACCGCTCCCCGCTGGCCACGGTGATCCTCGACGGCAGCAAGCTCGGCACGGTCTCCGGCCACCGCGACACCAAGGCGACCGCGTGCCCGGGCAAGAACCTGTACTCCAAACTCGGTTGGCTCAGGCAACGGGTGAACGCCCTGATGGGCAAGAGCGTGTCGACCGAGATCTACCGGCGCGCGCAGCAGCACGGCGGGTACCGGGCGATCGGGCAACCGTTCTGGGGCGAGCACCCGACCAGAACCGGCCGGGCGACGTACTTCGGTGCCCTGGACATCTACTGGTCGGCGCGCACCGGCGCGTGGTCGGTCCGCGGCGGGTTCAAGGCACAGTTCCGCAAGATCGGCCCGGACGGGTTCCTCGGGATGCCGACGGGTGAGCAGCGCAACGGCAAGATCGGTGGCAGCCGGAAACAGCCGTTCCGCAACGGCGCGCTCTACTGGTCGCCGAAGACCGGCATGTTCCCGGTCGCCGGCCTGATCTCCCGCACGTACGGCGCGCTCGGCGCGGAGGGTTCACGCCTCGGCCTGCCGACGTCGGGCATCTACAAGGTCAACGGTGGCCAGCAGCAACGGTTCCAGCACGGCACGCTCACCTCGAGCACTCGCACCCAGAAGGTCTACATCTCGTGAGAACCCACATCGGACGACACAGCATCGTGGTCGCCCTGGTCGCGGCGACGTTGCCGAGCGGACTGGCGGTCGCGCAGCAAGGCGCCGTACCGGCCGAGCCCGAGGCGACGACGCAGACGATCACCGGGCGCGGCTTCGGCCACGGCCGCGGCATGTCCCAGTACGGCGCGCAGGGCGCGGCCCTGGCCGGCAAGAACGTCAAACAGATCCTCGACTTCTACTACCCCGGTACGGCGGTCGGCAAGGCCACCGGCAGCATCCGGATCCGGGTCACCGCCGACAGCACCGACGGCGTACGGGTCAACTCGGTCAGCGGCCTGAAGGTGCGGGACTTCAAGGCGAACAAGGTCTACACGTTGCCGGTGGCATCGAACCGGAACCAGTGGTCGATCGACCCGCACGGCGACCAGGGCACGCAGGTCCGCTCGTTCGATGCGAAGAAGCGGACCTGGTCACTGTGGCGGACGCTCGGCGGCATGGCCCAGTTCGAGGGGCCGGCGGTGACCGGGCTGATCCTGCCGAGCGGTGCTCAGGTGAAGTACCGCGGCGCGTTGCGGGCGGTCAACGTCGCCGGCGCGCACCTGGACACGGTCAACGTCCTGCCGCTGGAGGCCTACCTGCGCGGCGTGGTGCCGCGCGAGGCGATCACCAGCTGGCGACCGGCCGCGCTGCAGGCGCAGTCCGTTGCCGCGCGCACCTATGCGGCGTACTACCGCAAGCGTTTCCCGAGCCGGACCTACGACCTGTGCGACACGATCTCGTGCCAGGTGTACGGCGGCTACTCGTCGGAGAAGACGTCGACCAACAACGCGATCGCGGCCACGGCCGGGCAGGTCCGGCTCTACCGGAACACCCCGATCGTCGCCGAGTTCTCCTCCTCCAACGGTGGCGCGACGACGGCCGGCACGGTGGCGTACCAGGTCGCCAAGGCGGACAGCTGGGACGCCTACCCGGGCAACAAGAACCCGAACGTCAACTGGTCGACGACCCGGACGAGCGCCCAGCTGCAGAAGGCGTTCGGGGTCGGCAAGCTGAAGGGCGTCTCGATCAGCCGGCGGACCGGGCTCGGGCCGGGCGGTGGCCGGGTGACCCGCGTGGTCGCGACCGGCGCGGCCGGGACGCGCGCGTTCACCGGAGATCAGGTGCGGGCGAACCTGAATCTCAAGTCCGCCTGGTTCGTCTTCGGCGGTTGATATACCAGGGATTGAACTCTTGACGCTGTGCTCCGTGGGCGGTTAGAACGTGACATCGATGTCAGCCGCAGCCGCCCCTGAAGGAGTGCTCGATGCGCAGAAGAATTGGTATATCAACTAAGGCCTTTGCCGGGATTCTCGCGGTGGCGATGGTCGGCGCCCTGCACGCGCCCGGTGCCGAGGCCGCCCCGGCCGGCGAGCCGAGCGGCGGACATCCCGGCGGCGCCGCGGCGCGCGCCAACACGTCGTACCAGGCGTTGAACAAGTACTTCGCCGCCGGGCCCGGGCTGCTGCTGGAGGAGTACCCGAACGAGCAGGACAACCCCTACTCCTACGTCTGGCCGTACTCCCAGGGCGCGGTCGCGGCGGAGAACCTCGCGGGTATCCCCGGCTCGGGCCGGAAGGCAGCCGCGGAGGCGGAGCGCCGGCTGGACGGGTACAAGCCGTACTGGAACGCCGGGACGACGCCGAAGGGCTACGACTCCTACCTGCGGCCGCCGCTCGGCCAGGGCGGCGACAAGTTCTACGACGACAACGAGTGGATCGGGCTGAACCTGATCCAGCACTACCAGCGGACTGGTGACCGCTCGTCGCTGAAGCGGGCGAAGGAGATCTTCGCGCTCGTCGTGCACGGCTGGGACACCGATCCGGCGCACCCGTGCGCGGGCGGCGTCTACTGGACCCAGGCGCCGTGGAGCCAGGACCGGAACACGATCTCGAACGGTCCGGGCGCGGAGCTCGGCGCGCACCTGTACCTGCTGACCCGCGACAAGTCGTACCTGACCTGGGCGCAGAAGATGTACGAGTGGGCGCGGACCTGCATGCTCGCGCCGAACGGCCTGTACTGGGACAACATCAACCTGGCCGGAACGGTCGAGAAGACCCAGTGGAGCTACAACCAGGGCGTGATGCTGGGCGCCGGAACCCTGCTGTACAAGGCGACGGGCCAGAAGCGCTACCTGACCGAGGCGAAGGCGCTCGCGAACGCGTCGCTGGCCTTCTACGGCAGCGAGGACCGGCTCTGGAAGCAGCCGACCCGCTTCAACGCGATCTGGTTCAAGAACCTGCTGATCCTGGACTCGGTCACCCACGACCCGCGCTACACCGCGGTGATGAAGGCCTACTCGGCCCGCGCCTGGTCCGAGGTCCGCGACCCCGCCACCGGCCTGTTCCATTTCGCCGAAGGCCCGGTCCAGCTCCTCGAGCAGGCCGGCATGGTCCAGATCGACTCACTGCTCGCCTGGCCCCGCAGCCGCTACAACAAGCTGGCCTGACCCTCCCAACCGCATTTCGGGGGTTAACCCCCGCGCTTGTGGGTTCTACTGGTGCATGCAGCCGTAGAACCCACAACGCACGGGGTTAACCTGCAAAATGGGGCCTGGGGATTGGGCCTGCAAAAAGGGGGGGGGGCCGGGGATGGGTTAGTTCTTCAGGGTCGGGGTGGTGGTGGCCGCCGTGATGCGCACCTCGGTGGCGGGCTTGCCGTCGCCGGGGCCGCCGTCGGCACTCGGGACCACGCCGGCGTTGGCGACCTTGTCGACGGCCGTCAGGCCGGCGGCGTCGAGGGTGCCGAAGGCCGTGTACGCCGGGTCGAGGCCGGAGCCGTCGCCGTACACGATGAAGAACTGGCTGCCGTTGGTGTTCGCGCCGGAGTTGGCCATCGCGAGCGTGCCGCGGCCGTACTTCAGCTCGGGGAAGACCTCGTCCTTGAAGCTGTAACCGGGGCCGCCGCGGCCGTCGCCGCCCGGGTCGCCGCACTGCAGGACCTGCAGGCCCTCGCCGACGGTGAGCCGGTGGCAGACGGTGTTGTCGAAGTACTTCTGGTCCACCAGGCTGACGAAGCTGTTCACCGTGCAGGGCGCGAGCGCGCTGTCCAGGGTCAGTCCGAGGTTGCCGACGCTGGTCTTCAGCGTGACCTCCGTCGTACCGCTGGCCTTGACCTTGCCGTTGGCCGGCGCGTTCACCTTCTTCGCCGCCGGACCGCCCTTGGTGTAGCTGCAGTCGACCTCGGCCGGCAGCGCGGTCGGCCGCTTCAGCGGCGCCGCGAGCGCGGTCGGGATCGAGACCGGCTTGTTGCCCGGACCGGCCTCCGACGGCAGCGAGCTCGGGGTGTCACCCGCGACCGGGGTCTCCTTGGTGCCGGTGTTCGCGGCGATCAGGACGACGCCGACGATCACGACGACCACGGACACGATCGCGGCGATGGTGATCCCCACCATCCGCCGCTGCTTGGCCCGCTCGGCTGCCCGCTCCGCCTGCCGTTGCGCCTTGCGCGCGGCGAGCTGCTGCTCGTGGGTCTTCTTGGACATCGCACTCCTCACCTGGAACGGGCCAACGCTGCAGGGAACCTACAACCAAACCCTGAGAAACACCTGTTAACTGCGCGGGTCGTACGCCTCGGGGCCGCCGTTGGCGTTCACGTAGAGGGAGTAGAGCGACGTGGTCGCGGTCAGGAACAGGCGGTTGCGCTTGGCGCCGCCGAAGCACAGGTTGGAGACGATCTCGGGGACGAGCAGCTTGCCGAGCAGGGTCGCGTCCGGGGCGTAGACGTGCACGCCGTCGGCGGCCGCGCCCCAGACGCGGCCGGCGGTGTCGAGCCGGATCCCGTCGAAGGCGCCGTTGCCGCACTCGGCGAACACCTCGCCGCCGGACAGCGCCGTACCGTCGTTCACCACGTCGAAGACCCGGATGGTGGCCTCCTCGGTGTCGGAGACGTAGAGCTTCGCGCCGTCGGCCGAGAAGACCAGCCCGTTCGGCCGGTTGAAGTCGTCGGCGACCTTCGTGATCGCACCGTCCGGGGCGATCCGGTAGACGTGGCAGCCCTCGGTCTCGATCTCGGCCTGGTGGCCTTCGTAGTCGCTGTCGATCCCGTACGCCGGGTCGGTGAACCAGACCGAGCCGTCCGGCCGCACGACGACGTCGTTCGGGCTGTTCAGCCGGTGCCCTTCGAAGCCGTCGGCAAGGACCCGGACGGATCCGTCGTGCCCGGTCCGGGTGACCCGGCGGGTGCCGTGCTCGCAGCTGACCAGCCGACCCTCGGTGTCCCGGGTGTGCCCGTTGGTGTTGCCGGCCGGCTCGCGGTAGGCCGACACCTGGTACGACGTCTCGTCCCAGCGCAGGATCCGGTCGTTGGGGATGTCGCTGAACAGCACGTACCGCCCCTGCGGGGAGTAGACCGGTCCCTCCAGCCAGCGCCCACCGGTCCACAGCCGCTCGAGGTGCTTGTCCCCCAGCGGACCGTTCCACCGATCGTCGAGCTTCTCCCAGACAGCGGGAACAGTTCCGGCCAGCGGCTCGAGCAGGGACATCCGCACTCCTCACGATCGGGTGACAGCGTGGTCACCCGCGATCGTACGGCGCCCGCGCCCCGTCCGTCGTGATCAGCCAGGACCAGACCGACGTCGTCGCGGTGACGAACAACCGGTTCCGCTTCGGCCCGCCGAAGCACAGGTTGGACACCACGTCGGGCAGCAGCAGCTTGCCGATCAACGTGCCGTCCGGGTCGAACACGTGCACGCCCTCGTGCGTCGCGGCCCAGACCCGGCCCTCGGCGTCCAGCCGGATCCCGTCGAACCTCCCCGCCGTACAAGGCGCGAACACGTCGCCGCCGGTCAGCCCGTCGCCCTTCACGTCGAACCGGCGGATGTGCTTCTCCGGGGTGTCGACGACGTACAGCTGGGTCTCGTCCCGCGAGAAGGCCAAGCCGTTCGGCCGGACGAAGTCGTCGGCGACGACGGTCAGTTCGCCGCCGGGGGAGATCCGGTAGACGTGGCAGCCGTCGACCTCCTGCTCGGCCCGGCGCCCCTCGTAGTTCGAGGTGATCCCGTACGGCGGGTCGGTGAACCAGATCGATCCGTCGCGCTTCACGACGACGTCGTTCGGGCTGTTCAGCCGCCGGCCGCCGAGGTGGGAGGCGAGGACCGTCCGCGAGCCGTCGTGCTCGGTCCGGACGACCTGCCGGTCGCCCTGGGAGCAGCTGATCAGGCGACCCTGAGCGTCGAGCGTGTTGCCGTTGACGTTGCCCGACGGCTCCCGGAAGACGCTGACCCGGCCGGACTGCTCGTCCCAGCGCAGCAGCCGGTCGTTGGGGATGTCGCTGAACACCAGCGAGCGCCAGGCGGGGACGTAGACGGGTCCTTCCAGCCAGCGGCCGGCGTCGTACAGGCGTTCCAGGTACTCGTCGCCGGCGATCTTGGCGAACCGTTCGTCCAGCGTGACTAGCTCTGCTTTCATTGAATGACCTCCTGTTAAAGTTCTAATCGACAGGTTCTGATTCGGCAAGGGGCTTTGATGACTGTAGATGATGTCGATCGGCGGTTGCTGGCGTTGCTGCAGGAGGACGCGACGCAGTCGTACGCCGTACTGGGTGAAGCGGTCGGGTTGTCCGCGGGCGCCGCGCACGAGCGGGTGCGGAAGCTGAAGGCGGCAGGGGTGATCCGGCGGACGACGATCGCCGTGGATCCGGCGGCGCTCGGGCTCGGCGTGCTGGCGTACGTCCTGCTGGACGCCGACACCTGGATGGGCGACCAGCGGGGCGCCCTGGAGGCGATCGGCGCGGTCGAGGAGGCGCACGTCATCGCGGGGCCCGCGTCGGTGCTGGTCAAGGTCCGGGCGGGGACCACCGAGGAGCTCCAGCAGACCCTGCGCGCGCTCCACCAGGTGGACGGCGTGACCAGTACTCAGACAGTTGTCGTGCTGGAGTCGTTCTTCGAGCGGCCGCCCGCCGTGGTGTGACGCACAACCTGCCTTCCGGTGAGTAACTTCGTCCTACACTCAGGCGACGCCGAAGGGAGATCTGCTGTGTCGGACAGCAAGAAGATCAGTAAGGTCCTGGTCGCCAACCGGGGCGAGATCGCCGTCCGGGTCGTGCGCGCCGCCGCCGACGCCGGGCTGGGCAGCGTCGCCGTGTACGCCGAACCGGACCGCGACGCGCTGTTCGTCCGGCTCGCCGACGAGGCGTACTCGCTGGACGGCGCCACGCCGGCCGACTCGTACCTGAACATCGCCAAGATCCTCGACGTCGCGGCCCGCTCCGGCGCGGACGCGGTGCACCCGGGCTACGGCTTCCTGGCCGAGAACGCCGAGTTCGCCCAGGCCGTGCTCGACGCCGGCCTGATCTGGATCGGCCCGCCGCCGTCCGCGATCGACTCGCTCGGCGACAAGGTCAAGGCCCGGCACATCGCCGAGAAGGTCGGCGCCCCGCAGGTCCCCGGCACGCCGAACCCGGTCGCCGGGGCCGACGAGGTCGTTGCCTTCGCGCAGGAGTACGGGCTGCCGATCGCGATCAAGGCGGCGTACGGCGGTGGCGGCCGCGGGATGAAGGTCGCGCGCACGCTCGAGGAGGTCCCGGAGCTGTTCGAGTCCGCGACCCGCGAGGCGATCAGCGCGTTCGGCCGCGGCGAGTGTTTCGTCGAGCGGTACCTGGACAAGCCGCGGCACGTCGAGACCCAGTGCCTGGCCGATGCCCACGGCAACGTTGTCGTGGTGTCGACGCGCGACTGCTCGCTGCAGCGCCGGTACCAGAAGCTGGTCGAGGAGGCGCCCGCGCCGTTCCTGACCGACGAGCAGCTGGAGACGCTCTACACGTCGTCCAAGGCGATCCTGCGCGAGGCCGGCTACGTCGGTGCCGGGACGTGCGAGTTCCTGGTCGGGCAGGACGGGCTGATCTCGTTCCTCGAGGTGAACACGCGGCTGCAGGTCGAGCACCCGGTCTCCGAGGAGGTCACCGGGCTGGACCTGGTCCGCGAGATGTTCCGGATCGCCGACGGCGAGGAGCTCGGGTACGACGACCCGGCCGTGTCCGGGCACTCGATCGAGTTCCGGATCAACGCCGAGGACGGCGGCCGCGGCTTCCTGCCGGCGCCCGGCACGCTGACCCGCTGGCACCCGCCGTCCGGGCCGGGCGTCCGGCTCGACGGTGGGTACGACGAGGGCGAGACGGTTCCCGGGTCGTTCGACTCGCTGGTGGCCAAGCTGATCGTCACCGGGCGGGACCGCAAGCAGGCGCTGGAGCGCTCGCGGCGCGCGCTGAAGGAGTTCGTCGTCGAGGGCATGCCGACGGTGATCCCGTTCCACGCGACCGTGGTCAGCGACCCGGCGTTCGTCGGGGACGACGGGTTCAGGGTGCACACGCGCTGGATCGAGACCGAGTTCGACAACCAGATCCCGCCGTACGACGGACCTGCCGGGAGCGCCGAGGACGGCGAGCGGGAGAAGGTCACCGTCGAGGTCGGCGGCAAGCGGCTCGAGGTCGTGCTGCCTGCGGGGCTGGGTGCTTCGGCCGTCGCCGGTGGTGGTTCCGGGGCGAAGAAGAAGCCGGCCAAGCGCGCTGGCGGGAGCGGGAAGTCGGCCGCCTCCGGGGACTCGCTGACCTCGCCGATGCAGGGCACGATCGTCAAGATCGCCGTCGAGGAAGGCGCGACGGTGGCCGAGGGCGACCTGGTCGTCGTACTGGAGGCGATGAAGATGGAGCAGCCGCTGAACGCCCACAAGGCCGGGACGGTCACCGGGCTGACGGCCGAGGTCGGCGCGACGGTGGCCGCGGGTGCGGCGATCTGCGAGATCAAGGACTGACGGCAACGCGACGGCCCCGCTCCTCGACGAGGTGCGGGGCCGTTCGTCGTACGGTGCTGCTAGAGCTTCTTGATCTGGTCGATGATGGTGAAGATCGCCAGGAAGCCGAAGGCCAGGAACGCGAAGGCCAGGACGGCGGTGCGGACCGCGGTGATGCGGATGGGGGCCGGCAGGGCGCGGGAGTTCATCCACCACAGCAGGCCGGAGTAGACGAACATCATCGTGCCGGCGGTGCAGGCCGAGATCACCAGCAGGACCAGCGGCTGGTCGAGACCCGCGAGCAGGACGATGATGCCGAAGGCAACCAGGCCCCAGACGAGCCAGAAGTACAGCTTGGACTCGGTCACCGGCGACTCGCGCAGGTAACGGGCCTTGATCATGTCCGAGGCCAGTCGCGAGGTGTAGTCGACGATGCCGGCCGCCGCCGCGAACAGGCTGAACGCGCCGATCGCCCAGAACAGGTAGCCGAACCAGCCGCCGACCAGCGCCTGCAGGTTGACGCCCTCGATCTTCAGGAAGCCGATGCTGTTCGTCACCGACTCGTCGCCGAACAGCGTCGCGTGCGCGAGCATCGACGTGAACAGGATCGTCGCCACGGTGATCAGCACGAACGTCAGCGCCTGCTCGAGGTTGGTGAACTTCCACCAGCGCTTCCAGCGCGCCAGGTTCTCCTCGTTCGGCGGGAACGTGTAGCCGTTGGCGTGCGGGTCGGCGGCCTTCTCACCGGTCACCGGCGACGTCAGCCGCGGCACGTGCACGCCCATCCCGAAGCCCTTGTCGCGGATCCAGTTGCTCTGGCACAGGTTCTGCCCGCCGCCGGCCCCGGCGTACGCGATCGCGCCCATCATCAGCGCGAAGCCGAGCTGGTCGACCGGGAACTCCGGCGCGGTGACGGCGTCGCCGAGCGCGCTGTAGGTCTTGCCGCGGATCGCGAAGATCAGCGCCAGGACGACGAGCAGCGCGACCGCCGCGATCTTCACGAAGATCAGCCGCTCGAGCATCACGTAGACCACCGGCGCGAGCGTCAGGATCAGGCCGATCACGACCAGGATGCCGATCGCGATCCAGCGCGGGTCGCCGGCGCCGAACAGGTAGGTCAGCATCGACGCCGAGCTGGTCGCCCAGCCGGGCCAGAGGTTCGCGAAGTACGTCATGATCGCGAAGAACAGGCCCCAGTGCTTGCCGTAGCGGTTGAAGCCGGTCAACGCTGTCTCACCAGTGGCCAGCGTGTACCGCTCGATCTCCATGTTCAGGAACCACTGGATCGCGACCCCGACGACGGCGCCCCAGAGAAAGACCAGGCCGACCTGCGACGAGATGTACGGCCAGAGGATGAACTCGCCGGAGGCCAGTCCGACCCCGGCGCCGACCATGCCCGGGCCGACGATCCGCCAGGTGTTGGTCGGTGGTTCGGGCAGGTCGCGGACCTGCGGCGCGGGCAGGTTCTTGGTGGGCAGGTTGAAGCTGTGCGGTGTGGACGTGGTGTCTGCCATGGGCTCCTCGCTCCCGGTCGACCCCCGATCATCCGGACAGTAGCGAAGGTTGGCCGCACGAGCGACCCGACACCGCCGAGCGGTACGGACGGGTCGCCGAGCGGTCGTGTCAGGGGCGTCCGGCACCCGGTACGTCGACCTGCAGCGTGAGAACCTCGCCGGTGCGCGGGCCGTCGGTGAGCCGGCCGAGGTTGTCGGTGATGCTGTCGCCGGCGCGCCACTCGGCGGTGAGGACGAACAGGGTGTTGCCGCCGAGCGCCAGCGCGAACGGCGCCCGGTGCTCCTCCAGTTCGATGCGCTGCAGCACCTCACCGCCTTCAGCCACCCGTACGACGCCCGAGCCGCCCGTGGACACCCAGATCGCGCCTTCGGCGTCCAGGCAGATCCCGTCCGGACCGAGGCCTTCGGCAAACATCCGGCGGTTGCTCAGCCCGCCGTCCGCTTCGAGGTCGAACGCGGTCAGCTGCCCGGCGAACGACTCCGAGATCACCAGCGTCTTGCCGTCCGGCGTGATCACCATCCCGTTCGGGAACTGGATGTCTCCGGCAACCTCCCGCACCTCACCATCGGGCGTCACCAGCTTGATGTACCCCGGCTTCGGCGCCCCTCCACCGGCGAAGTCGAAGTCCGCGCCGTTCAGGTAGACGTTCCCCCGGCCGTCCACCACGACCTCGTTCCCACCTTGCTCGGCGAGCACCGAGAACGTCCCGTCGGCCTCCTGCCGCCGGAGCTTGTCACCCGTCGTCACCATCCGCCCGTCGGGCAACCAGTCGATCGACCACCCCATCAACCGCTCGACCGGCGTGTCCATGGTCTCCACAGCACCGTCCAGCCCGACCGCGACGATCTGCTGCTCGATCCAGTTCGCGAACCACAACCGCCCGCCGTGCCACCGCGGAGACTCCGGAATCCCCAGCCCACTCAGCAGTACGTCCATGACCAGCCACCTCGTTCTCGTAGGTTTTACCCCTACACGAACGACCGGACCCCAGATCGACAGTCAGCCCCGCAGCATTTCCACAGCCTTCGCGATGCGCCGGGCGCGGGTCTCCGGCTTCTTCGCGTCCAGTACGGCGTTCACTTGCTCGCGACGGTGGGAGTAGCTCAGGCGGTCGAAGGCTTCGCGGAGACCGGCGTCGGCGAGGGCGGTGGCGAGGTCGGGTGGGATCTCGACGGTGCGTTCGGTGGTGTCGCGGGTGACCGTCACCGTCACGGTGTCGCCGGGGGCCTTCGACAGCGTCGTACGGATGCCCTTGAGGACGCCGAGGGCCTGGCAGTCACCCATGGAGACGATCGAGCCCTGGTACGGGACGTCGTCGAAGGTGGCCTGGACGGGGATGCGGGGGCCGCCGCCGAGGGCGGTCAGCACGGGCGCCGGGATCTCGACGTACGCGCCGCCGCCTCCGGCGTCCTGGATCACCGCTACGAAGGTCTCCATGGGGTCAAGCGTGCTCCGGCTGGTCGGTCTTGGCCAGCTTGCTGGGCCACCAGATGTGGCGGCCGATGTCGTGGGACAGGGCCGGGACCAGCAGTGAGCGGACGATCGTCGTGTCGAGCAGCACGCCGAACGCGACCATGAAGGCGATCTGGGCGAGGAACAGGATCGGCAGGACGGCCAAGGCGGAGAAGGTCGCCGCGAGGACGACGCCGGCGGACGTGATCACGCCGCCGGTGACGGCCAGGGCGACCAGGATGCCCGGTCTGGTGCCCTGCTCGATCGACTCCTCGCGGACCCGCGTCATCAGGAAGATCGAGTAGTCGATGCCCAGGGCCACCAGGAACACGAACGCGTAGAGCGGGATCGACGGGTCGGCGCCGGGGAAGTCGAAGACGTGGTTGAAGAACAGCGCGCTGACGCCGACGGTGGCGCCGAACGACAGCACGTTGCAGATCACCAGCAGCAGCGCGGCGGCGACCGACCGGAGCAGCAGCATCAGGACGACGAAGATCACCGCGAGGATGGTCGGGATGATCACCTTCAGGTCGCGCTCGCTGGAGTTCAGGACGTCGAGGTTGGCCGCCGTGTTGCCCCCGACCAGGATGTCGGGGCTGACCGTGTCCAGCTCGCTGCGCAGGTGCTCGACGACCTTGGTCGCCTCGGGCGAGTCGGCAGCGACCTTCAGCGTGGCCTGGACCAGAACCTTGCCTTCGACAACCTTCGGCGGTACGCCGGGCGCGACCGATGCCGAGGCGGTGGCGACGCCGTCGACCTTCATCGCGGTCTGGACGACCTGCGCCGACTGGTCGACCGGCGTGAGGATCTGCACCGGCGTACCGGCGCCGGCGTCGAAGTGCTTGGCCAGTTCCTCCTGGCCGGTGACGGACTCGACCTTGTCCAGGAACAGGTCCTCCTGGGAGGTGCCGGAGGCGTTGAACGTCGGCAGGAACGCGCCGCAGGCCAGCAGCGCCAGCGCGCTCAGCGCCCACACCTTGCGGGGGCTGCGGCCGACCAGCCCGGAGACGCGGCCCCAGAGCTTGCGGCCGCCGACCTGGTCGCGGGCGTGCACGTGGTCGACGCGCGGGATCGACGGCCAGAAGATCCGCCGGCCGAAGGCGAGCAGCAGCGCGGGCAGGAAGGTCATCGCCGAGATCAGCGCGCCGGCGATGCCGATGGCGCCGACCGGGCCGAGGCCCTTGGTGCTGCCGAGCTCGGACAGCAGCAGGCAGAGCAGGCCGAGGATGACGGTCGCGGCGCTGGCGGCGATCGGCTCGATCGAGGCCCGCCAGGCGACCTTCATCGCGTCGTACTTGTTCTCGTGGTCGTGCAGCTCTTCCTTGTACCGGGAGACCAGCAGCAGCGAGTAGTCGGTCGCGGCGCCGACGACCAGGATGAACAGGATGCCCTGGCTCTGGCCGTTCAGCTCGATCACGTCGGCCTTGGCCAGCGGGTAGACGACCAGGGCCGCGAGCGCGAGCCCGAAGACAGCGGTCAGCAGTACGGCGATCGGCAGCACGGGACTGCGGTAGACGATCAGCAGGATCACGAAGACGACAGCCAGCGCGACACCGAGCAGGATCCCGTCGATCCCGCCGAAGGCCACCACGAAGTCGGCGAGCACCCCGCCCGGCCCGGTCACGTAGACCTGCAGCCCGGTCGGGGTCAGTGACTCCTTGATCTCGCCGCGCAACTTGTCGGCGGCCGCGAACAGCACGGTGTCGCTGCCGCTGACCACCTCGTCGGCGCGTTCGCCGTCCAGCTCGACGGTGACCAGCAGCGCCTTCTTGTCCTCGGACGGGATCACCGTCTTGACCGGCGCGGTCAGGTACTCGCCGAGGGTCTTGCCGTTGCCGAGGTCAACCTTCGGGACCTCGGCCAGGAACGCGTTGGTCCTGGCCAGGTCCTCCGGCGTGATCCCGCTGTCGCGCTCGATCAGCACGAAGTACGGCAGTGCCTTGGAGTCGACGAACTTGGCGGCCTGGTCGGAGACCAGCGTGGACTCGGCCTGCTTGGGCAGGAAGTTCGCGTTGTCGTTCTCCTGCACCTCGCTCAGCCGGCCGACCGTCGGTCCACCGAGCGAGCCGACCAGCAGCCAGGCCACCAGTACGACGGCGATCGCCGCCCGCCAGATCCACCGGCCGCCCTTGCGCGGTGCCGCGTGCTCGGCCTGGTGCGGCGGTGCCGCGTGCTCGGCGTGGTGCCCCGAGCTCTGGCCCGCGTCCTGCGGCCGGTCGTCCCCCGTGCTGCCCTGCTGGTTCACCGTGGTCCCCTCATCGGTCTGCCGCCAGCTCTGTGAACCGCACAGTACCCAGCGCCAGGGACCGCAACAGGCCGCCCTCGCCGTGACATCTCCCACCCTGCGTCTGGCTCCTGTCGCGCTGCTTCTCTCACCACCCCGCGGGCGGTGTGCGGAGGCCGTTTCGGCGGCGTAACAACGAGATGACCGCTCGGAAACACCCCGGTCATAGCGTCCTGGCCTAATCAGTGAGGACGACGATCGGAGACGAACGATGACGCTCGAGGCACGGCCGGACACGGTCACTGTCCGCGAACGCACCGGTGCGATCGGTACCGTCGAAGCGCCCCGGCGGGGGCGCTGGATCGACGTCTGGGACCCCGAGGACGCCACGTTCTGGGCCGGCAAGGGGCGCCGGGTGGCCCGGCGCAACCTGTGGCCGTCGATCGTCGCCGAGTTCCTCGGGTTCTCGGTCTGGCAGCTGTGGAGCATCGTCGTCGTCTCGCTCCCGGCCGCGGGCTTCGGCTACAGCACCGACCAGATGTTCTGGCTGGTCGCGCTGCCGAGCCTGGTCGGCGCGACGCTGCGGCTGCCGTACACGTTCGCGGTCCCGAAGTTCGGCGGCCGGAACTGGACGGTCGTGTCCGCGCTCCTGCTGCTGGTCCCGACCACCGGCCTGGCGTACTTCGTCAGCCGGCCGGACACGCCGTTCTGGCTGATGGCTCTGGTCGCGGCGACCGCGGGTGCCGGCGGCGGCAACTTCGCCAGCTCGATGACCAACATCTCCTTCTTCTTCCCCGAGCGGGACAAGGGCTTCGCGCTCGGCCTGAACGCCGCCGGCGGCAACCTCGGGGTCGCGGTCGTCCAGCTCGTCGTACCGGCTGTGATCGTGATCGGTGCCGGGCTGTCGCTGGAGCGGGCCGGGCTGATCTGGCTGCCGCTGATCGCGCTGGCCGCCGTGCTGGCGTGGAAGGTGATGGACAACCTGTCTGCCGCCACCTCGTCGTTCCGGGCGTCGATCACGGCGGCGAAACGGCCGCACACCTGGGTGATCTCGTTCCTCTACATCGGCACGTTCGGCTCGTTCATCGGGTTCTCCGCGGCGTTCCCGCTGCTGATCAAGACCACCTTCCCGGAGGTCGCGGGCGTGCAGCTCGCCTTCCTCGGCGCGCTGGTCGGGTCGGTCTCGCGGCCGTTCGGCGGGAAGCTCGCCGACCTGGTCGGCGGCGCGTGGGTGACGGTCTGCGCGTTCGTGGTGATGGGCGTGGGCATCCTGTCGGCGATCGTCGCGCTGAACGCGGGCAGCTTCGCCGGGTTCCTGATCAGCTTCCTGGTGCTGTTCGTGGCCAGCGGCGCGGGCAACGGTTCGACGTACCGGATGATCCCGGCGGTGTTCCGCTCGACGACGCGTGACCTGGACGGCGGGGTCGACCTGGTCCGGGCCCGGCGCGAGGCGGCGGCGTGCATCGGGATCGCCTCGGCGATCGGCGCGTACGGCGGGTTCCTGGTGCCGCGTGGCTTCGCGATGTCGAGCAGCGCGTACGGCTCGCTGGTGCCGGCGCTGTACTGCTTCTGCGGGTTCTACGTCCTCTGCTTGCTGGTCACGTACTTCTGCTACCTGCGCAAGGGTGGTCCACTCAGCGGGGTGCGCGTGTGACGGCCACCCACTGCCCGTACTGCGCTCTGCAGTGCGCGATGACGCTGTCGCCTTCGCCTGTCGTTGTGACGCCGCGGGAGTTCCCGACCAACCGCGGTGGGCTGTGCCGGAAGGGCTGGACCTCGGCGGCGGTGCTGACCGTGCCGGACCGGTTGACGCAGCCGCTGGTGCGGGACGCGGACGGCGTCCTGGTGGAGACCTCGTGGGACCACGCGCTGGATGTGGTCGCGGACCGGATCAAGGCGCTGCAGACGTCGTACGGCGAAGACGCGGTGGCCGTGTTCGGTGGTGGCGGGCTGACCAACGAGAAGGCCTACGCGCTCGGCAAGTTTGCGCGGGTCGCACTACGGACGGCCAACGTGGACTACAACGGACGGTTCTGCATGTCGTCCGCGGCGGCCGCGGTGAACCGCTCGCTCGGGGTCGATCGGGGCCTGCCGTTTCCGTTGACGGATCTCGGTGGGGCTCAGGCGATCCTGCTGGTGGGGAGCAACCTGGCCGAGACGATGCCGCCGGCCGTCGCGCATCTGGCGGCTGCCCGGGAGGCGGGTGGGCTTCTGGTCGTCGACCCGCGGCGCTCGGCTTCTGCTCAGCTGGGCTTCCACCTGCAGGCCACTCCGGGGAGTGACTTGGCACTGGTGCTGGCGCTGACGCATGTAGTGCTGCAGGAGGGGCTGGCGGACACTTCGTACCTGGCTGCTCGGACCTCAGGGCCGGAGGCGTTGTACCGGTCGACGGCGGCCTGGTGGCCGGAGCGGGCCGAGCGGGTGACCGGCGTACCGGCTGGGGTGATTCGGCAGGCTGCGCGGGTGCTGGCGGCTGCTGCGCCGGTGCACGGGGGCGCTGGAGCGTTCGTGCTCACCGGACGTGGGGCTGAGCAGCACAGCAAGGGGACCGACACGGTCACGGCGTGCATCAACCTGGCGCTGGCGCTCGGGCTGCCTGGGCGGGTTGGTAGCGGGTACGGCTGCATCACTGGACAGGGGAACGGGCAGGGCGGGCGGGAGCACGGGCAGAAGGCCGACCAACTGCCGGGCTACCGGAGCATTGCTGATCCGGCTGCTCGGGCACACGTAGCTGGAGTGTGGGGCGTTGAGCCGGACTCGTTGCCGGGGCCTGGGAAGAGTGCTGTCGAGCTGATCAACGCGCTGGGGACTGCTGGTGGGCCGCGGGCGTTGCTGGTGCACGGGAGCAACCTGCTGGTGTCGGCGCCGCGGCTGGCGGCGGTGCGGGAGCGGCTGGCTTCGCTGGACCTGCTGGTGGTTGCGGACGTCGTACCGTCCGAGACGGCGTTGCTGGCCGACGTGGTTTTCCCGGTGACGCAATGGGCTGAGGAGGACGGCACCATGACGTCGCTGGAGGGACGGGTGCTGCGGCGACGGGCTGCTGTGGCACCGCCTGGTGCTGTGCGGAGTGATCTGGCGGTGTTCGCAGGGCTGGCTTCGCGGTTGGGGTGCTCGGCTTCGTTCCCGGTGGAGCCTGAGGAGATCTTCGAAGAGCTGCGGCGGGCGAGTGCCGGTGGGGTGGCGGACTACTCGGGGATCTCGTGGTCGCGGCTGGATGCCGGCGAGGCGTTGTACTGGCCGGTGCCGGCTGCGGATCATCCTGGGACGCCGCGGCTGTTCGCCGAGTCCTTCGGTACGCCGTCTGGGTTGGCTCGGGTCGTTGCTGTGGAGCATCAGGCGGTTGCTGATGATCTGCGGGCGGATGCGCCGTTGTACTTGGTGACTGGGCGGCTGCTGGAGCACTACCAGAGTGGGGCGCAGACGCGGCGGGTGCCGGAGTTGCTGGAGGCGGAACCGGAGGTGTTTGCGGAGATCCATCCGCGGGTGGCGGCTTCGCTCGGGGTTGCCGACGGTGGGTTGCTGCGGTTGCGGACTGCGCGCGGGTCGCTGGTGTGTCCGGCGCGGGTGACCGGGGACGTGCGGCCGGACACGATCTTCGTGCCGTTCCACTTTCCGGGCGTCAACGAGCTGACCAACGACGCGCTCGACCCGGTCTCGGGGATGCCGGAGTTCAAGGCGTGCGCGGTCGAGGCCTCGGCCGTCGTACGGGCTGAGGTGTTGGCATGAGGGTCGTCGTCATCGGCGCGGGGATGGCCGGCACGCGGTTGGCGGAGCTGCTGGAAGGCTCGCACGAAGTCACGCTGCTCGGTGACGAGCCGTACTACCAGCGGCACCGGCTGACCGAGTACGTCGCTGGGCGGGCTGCGGAACCCGGTGCGCAGGCGCTGCTGCCGGCGCCCGCTGCCCCTGCGGGGGCCCGGGTGGTGCGCGGAGCTCGGGTTGTGGTGGACAGGGTCGGTGAGGAGCACATCTACGACCATCTGGTGTTTGCGACGGGTGCTGCGCCTGTTGAGGTTGCGGGTGGGCAGGTGCTGCGGACAGCCGCTGATGCTCGGCGGATCGTCGAGGCAGCGGTTGGTGCTCGGCGGGTCGTCGTACTGGGTGGTGGTGTGCTGGGCGTCGAGACAGCGTGTGCCCTGCGGGAGCGGGGGAATGCGGTGACGCTCGTGCACGACGGCGAGACGTTGCTCGACAGCCGGGTGCGGGCGACGGCTGGGCGGCAGGTCACGCGGATGGTGCGCCGGCTGGGGATCGAGGTGGTGCTGCAGGCGCGGGTGCAGACGACGGAGACGCGGGACGGGCGGTTCCGGGCGCTGGTTCTGGCGAGTGGGCAGACGGTCTTCGGTGATCTGCTGGTGAGCGCTTGTGGCGTTCGGCCCCGTGTCGAGTTGGCTGCCGGGCTGGCGATCGGGGCCGCGGGTGGGATTGCGGTCGACGCGTCGCTGACGACGGCTGATCCGCGGGTGCACGCGATCGGGGACTGCGCCGAGGTCGACGGGGTTGTGTCCGGGACGGTTGGTGCGGCGTGGGATCAGGCTGAGGTGTTGGCGGAGCTCCTGAGTGAGCGGCCGGTGCGGGAGTTGGCGCCGGAGGTGCTGCGGCTGACCGCCGGTGGGCTGGAGGTGATGGTCCTCGGTGATCGCGAGGCCGACGGGGACGTCGTACGGCTTGCTGATGGGGAGCGGTACGTGCGGGCCGTGCTGGTCGACGGCGTGGTGCGGGCGGCGGTCGCGGTGGGGGCGCCGGAGGTGGCGGCCGAGTTGGTGCTGCTGGCGGACCGGCGTACGGCGGTGGTGCCGGAGACGTTGCTGGGGGCAACAGAGGCGCCGGCGCGGAGGAAGGCGCCGGTGTGCCGGTGCAACGGGGTGACGCGGGCTGTGATCGAGGCGGCGTGGAAGGCCGGTGCCGACAGTGTCGACGGCATCGCGGCACGGACCAGAGCGACCACCGGGTGCGGAAGTTGCACCGGCGCGGTGGGCGAGCTTCTCGAGCGGCTTCGGCGTGGTGAGGCCGATCCCGTCCCAACCAGGAGGGCGACGATGACAGAGCTTGGCAAGGCGAAACACCTGGTGGTCGTCGGCGGCGGTATGGTCGCGCACCGGCTCGTCGAGGCGCTGCGATCGCGGGACACCGGTGTCGCGTGGAGGATCACGGTGCTCGCCGAGGAGCCGCGGCTGCCGTACGACCGGGTCGCGCTGACGAGCTACTTCTCCGGGCGCGATCCGCACGACCTCAGTTTGGGCGAGCCGGAGCTCTGGGACGATCCGGCGGTCACCTTGCGCAAGGGTGTGGTGGTTGCGGAGCTGGGCGTCGAGGCGAAGGCGGTGCGGACTACGCGGGATGAGGTGATCGCGTACGACGAGCTGGTGCTTGCGACCGGGTCCAGTGCGTTCGTTCCGCCGGTGAAGAACAGCGATGCTCAGGGCTGCTTCGTGTACCGGACGATCGACGACGTCGCCGCGCTGCGCACGTACGTGGAGCGCCTGCGGACCGAGCGATCAGAAGTTCGCGGAGTGGTGGTCGGCGGTGGTCTGCTGGGGCTGGAAGCAGCCGGGGCGCTGCGTGCTCTGGGTGCGTCCACGGAGGTGGTGGAGTTTGCGCCGCGGTTGATGCCTTTGCAGGTCGACGAGGGTGGCGGCAGTGCGCTGGCCCGACTGATTCGGGGGCTTGATGTCGGCGTCCGCACGGCGACCCAGACGACTCGGGTCAAGCTCACCACACAGGGGTCGGCTCGGGCGATGGCGGTTGCTGACGGCCCTGATCTGCCGGCTGATGTGGTGGTCTTTGCGACTGGTGTTCGGCCGCGGGACGAGCTGGCTCGGGCGGCTGGGTTGGCGGTCGGTGAGCGCGGCGGAGTGGTGGTTGACGACTCGTGCCGTACGGCGGTGCCGGGCGTCTGGGCGATCGGTGAGGTCGCCTGCATCGAGGGGCGGGTCTGGGGCTTGGTCGCGCCGGGCTACGCGATGGCCGAGGTCGTCGCCGACCGGCTGCTCGGCGGTGCGGCGACGTTCCCCGGCGCGGACTCGTCGACCAAGCTGAAGCTGCTCGGCGTCGACGTGGCGAGTTTCGGCGACGCGTTCGGTGCGACCGAGGGCGCGCTCGACATCGTGTACGCCGATCCGGTCGCGGGGGTGTACAAGAAGCTGGTGCTGTCCGACGACGCCCGCACGCTGCTCGGCGGGATCCTGGTCGGCGACGCCTCGGCGTACGCGGCTCTGCGCCCGATGGTCGGACGCGAGCTCGGCACCGACCCCGCGTCGTACCTGCTGCCCGAAGGCGCGCAGCCGGTCAAGCTGGAGCTGCCGGACGACGCGCCGGTCTGCTCGTGCAACAACGTTGCCGCGGGCACCATTCGGTGCGCTGTGCGGGACGACGGGTGTGGCGATCTCAAGTCGCTGTGCTCCAGGACTCGCGCCGGGACGAGCTGTGGCTCCTGCCTGCCGATCGTGAAGAACCTGCTGAACGCCGAGCTCGCCGCGGCCGGTGTCGAGGTGAGCAAGGCGCTCTGCGAGCACTTCGCGCTGTCGCGCGCGGAGCTGTTCGACGTCGTACGGGTGACTGAGCTGCGGACGTTCAGCGAGATCGTCGAACGGCACGGGACCGGCCGCGGCTGCGACATCTGCAAGCCGGTGGTCGCGTCGATCCTGGCCAGCGTGGACCCGGGCGGGCACGTACTCGAGGGCGAGCGCGCGACGCTGCAGGACACCAACGACCACGTGATGGCCAACATCCAGAAGGACGGCACGTACTCGGTCGTCCCACGGATCCCCGGCGGTGAGGTCACGCCGGAGGGTCTGATCACGATCGGCGAGGTCGCGCGGGACTTCGGGCTGTACACCAAGATCACCGGCGGGCAGCGGGTCGACCTGTTCGGCGCGCGGATCGAGCAGTTGCCGGCGATCTGGGCGCGGCTCGTGGACGCCGGGTTCGAGTCCGGTCACGCGTACGGCAAGGCGTTGCGGACCGTGAAGTCGTGCGTCGGTTCGACGTGGTGCCGGTACGGCGTACAGGACTCTGTGGGGATGGCGATCGCGCTGGAGCTGCGGTACCGCGGGCTGCGGTCGCCGCACAAGCTCAAGCTCGGGGTCTCCGGGTGCGCGCGGGAGTGTGCCGAGGCGCGCGGCAAGGACGTCGGCGTGATCGCGACCGAGTCCGGCTGGAACCTGTACGTCGGCGGGAACGGCGGGATGACGCCGCGGCACGCGCAACTGCTCGCGTCCGACCTGAGCGACGATCAGTTGCTGCAGGCAATCGACCGGTTCCTGATGTACTACATCCGGACCGGGGACCGGCTGCAGCGGACTGCCGTGTGGATCAACGAGATCGACGGTGGGCTGGAGCACGTGCGCGACGTCGTACTGAACGACAGCCTGGGGATCGCTTCGGACCTCGATGCGGCGATGGCCGCGCACGTCGACTCGTACGTCGACGAGTGGCGCGCGACGCTGGACGACCCGGCGAAGCTGGCGCGGTTCGTGTCGTTCGTGAACGCGCCGGACCAGCCGGACGCCGATCTGCGGTACGTGGTGGAGCGCAGCCAACCCCGGCCGGCGACGCCGTCCGAGCGAGAACTGGAGCCGGTGCTGCTGACCGGCCCGCGACTGGAGGTACGCCGATGAGTGTTGTCACGGCCGCGACCGTTGTCTGCCGCTACGACGACCTGCTGCCCGAACGCGGCGTCGCGGCGTTGCTCGGCGGGCGGCAGATCGCGCTGTTCCGGACGTACGGCGGCGAGGTGTTTGCCCTGGGCAACCAGGACCCGTTCAGCGGGGCGAACGTGCTGGCGCGGGGGATCGTGGGGAGCCGGGGCGAGGTGCCGACGGTGGCGTCGCCGATGTTCAAGCAGGTGTTCGACCTGCGGACGGGAGCCTGCCTGGACGACCCGGCGGTGGCGGTGGCGGCGTACGCGGTGGAGGTCGTGGACGGGCAGGTGCTGGTGAGCTTGGGTGAGGATCTGGAGGCGCGCGGCGGAGGTCAGGTGGCTGGGGCCGGGCGGGTGGACGATCTGGTCGGTGGGGTCGGCGGGGCTGTTCGTGGTGGGTCTGATGAAGGCTAAGCCGGGGCCGCTCAGCGGCTGCACGATCGCGGTGACCGCGCACCGGCGGGCCGAGGACCTGATCGCGTCGTTCGAGCGGCGCGGCGCGAAGGTGCTGCACGCGCCGACGCTGCAGATCGTGCCGGCTCCGGACGACCAGGCGCTGATCGAAGCGACCCGGCGGGTGATCGCGAACCCACCGCACGACGTGGTGGTGACGACCGCCGTCGGCTTCCGCGGCTGGGTCGAGGCGGCCGACACCGCCGGGCTGGCGGCCGACCTGCTCGGGACGCTGGAGCAGTCGCGGCTGCTCGCCCGCGGGCCCAAGGCCCGGGGCGCGATCCGGGCCGCCGGGCTGGTGGAGCACTGGTCGGCCCGCTCGGAGACCACGGCCGAGGTGGTCGAGTGGTTGCGCGACCAGGGTGTGGTCGGGCGGAAGATCGTCGTACAGCTGCACGGTCTGTCGGACCCCGGGCTGCAGGACGCGCTGCGGCAGGCTGGGGCGTCGGTGCGTGGGCTGGAGGTCTACCGCTGGGGCCCGGCGCCGGATCCTTTGGTCGTCGAGCGAGCGATCGGGCAGATCATCGGCGGTGCCGTGGACGCCGTCGTCCACACGTCGGCCCCCGCTGCCCAGGCGCTCCTGGACGCGGCTGCGTTGCACGGCCAGTACGACGCCCTGGTCGCCGTACTGCGTACTGGTCGGGTCCTCAACGCGTGCGTGGGTCCTGTCACCGCCGGGCCGTTTGTTGCCTTGGGCCTCGATCCTCTGGTCCCCGATCGCTACCGGCTGGGCGCGCTGATCCGCAGCGTCACCGAGCGCCTCACCGACGACAACGCCCGCTCGATCGAGACCACCTTCGGTCAACTCGTCATCCGCGGCGGCGCCGCCGTACTGGACGGTGTGGTCCTGCCGCTCGGTCCTGGTCCCCGAGCAGTCCTGTCCGCCCTCGTCGACGCCGGGGGTGACGTGGTCTCCCGGCCCGAGCTGCTCGCGGTCCTTCCCGGTGCCGAGGACGTCCATGCGGTGGAGGTCACCGTCAATCGGCTGAGGACGGCCGTCGGCCGTCCGGAGCTGGTGCGGACGGTCGTAAGGCGTGGCTACCGGTTGGCAGTCGAGCCGGCGGCTGCCGACACGACCGACCCACTCGCGGAGGTGCCGCGATGAGCGATCTGCTTGCGGAGGGGCCACGATGCCGGCTTGCTCGCGGAGGTGCCGTGATGAGCGACCTCGTCGCGGCCGCGCACGGGACCGCCGATCCTCGGGGGATCCGGGTCGTGCACGCCCTGGTGCGGGAGATCGCCCGCCAACGGCCGGAGGTCGCGGTCTCCCTGGGCTTCGTCGACGTCGACCACCCTGCCCTCTCGCCGCTGGTCGGCCGAGTGGTTGCCGACAGCAATCACGCGGTGATCGTCCCGCTGCTGCTCAGCTCCGGCTACCACGTCACCCACGACGTGAACGCCGAAGCCGCCCGCCATCCAATGGCCGTCACGGCGGCTGCCCCGCTGGGCCCGCATCCCGTCCTGGCGCGGATTCTCGCCGACCGCCTCGAACTGGGGGACGTCGATCGGGTCGTGCTGGCAGCCGCCGGATCCTCGGACCGGCGGGCGTTGGTCGATTGCTCGGCGGTCGCCGCAGATCTGGCCGAGGTGGTGGATCGGCCGGTGGAGGTCGGGTACGTGTCGGGTGCTGGTGAGCGGCTGGGCGCCGTACTGGACCGGATGCGCGGACGCGTGGCGGTGGCGACGTACTTGCTGGCCCCTGGGTTCTTCGCGGATCGGGTGGCGGCGCTCGGTGAGCGGGCCGGCGCGAGGGTGAGTGAGCCCTTGGGAGCCGACCCGCGGCTGGCCGCGCTCGCGCTCCACCGGTACGACGAGGCGCTGCGGGTGACAGCCGTCGCTGGTTCGACGACCCGCTGTGGCTGGAGACCCGCGGCTGTCTGACGGAGGGCCTACGCTTCTGCCCGTGGGGATCTTCGACAAGTTCAAGCGCCGCAAGGACGCCGCGGAGGAGTCGCAGGCCGCTGCGGGCGCGTGGTCTGCCAGTGGCGCGCAGCAGGCTGCCGATCCGCAGGTCGCCGGCCAGCAGGCCGCCGTACAGCAGGTTGCCGAGCTGCGGGAGCAGGTCGAGCTGTGGGTGCGGCCGGGGTTTCTCGGTCGGGCTGACGTGCTGGAGTATGCACGGGACTTTCGTGACGACGACCAGGTGCCGGTGGACGACCAGGACCTCGAGCAGCTCGTCGAGGACGTGTGGCAGGCACGCCTCGCCGAGCAGGCCTCCTGGCCGGCATCCACCGACGCCGATCGGGTCGCCGCGGCCTTTGCGGAGCTCGACGCGAACGGCGTGGTGGCGCGGATGAACTTCACGTGCTGCCAGAACTGTGGTGTCACCGAGATCGACGACGAGCGGCCCGACGACCGGCCGTCCAGTGGGTACGTCTTCTTTCATCAGCAGGACGCCGAGCGGTTGGCGGAGGAGCCTGCTCAGCTCTACCTGGCGTACGGGACGCTTGATCCGGAGCAAGGGCGGGTCGCTGAGCAGGACGAGGCTGTCGGGCGACGGGTTCAGGAAGCACTGCTGGCGCAGGGGTTGCCGGTGGAGTGGGACGGCTCGTCGACCGCTCGCATCTCCGTGGGCCCGCTGACCTGGCGGCGTCGGCTGTCCTAGGGGGTGTAGTCCAGCTCGATCTCCTCGCGGAGGTAGTGGGACTCGAGGGCCTCGGTGAGGGTGAGGAGCTGGGCGCGCAGGGTTTCGGTGGGGGTGGTGCCGAGGTTCTCCGCGGTGGCGATCAGCGCGGTGTTGAGGGTGGCGACCGCTTCGTGGTCGGCGCGGAGCTGGTCGATGGTGGGCTTGAGGTGCGGGAAGTCGGCGGCGAGCGTGGGGAAGACACCGTTCTCGTGGTCGTGGTGGGCGTGCAGGGCGCTGCAGAAGGTGAGGCAGTTGCGCTGCAGGTCGTCGAGAGCGACGGCCGGCTGGGTCTCGCCGGTGTCGACGGCGGCGCGGAGCTCGGCGAGCTGGCGGCGCAGGCCGTTGTGGATCTCGCGGAGCTGGGTGGCGGCGGCGTTGAGGCGGGTGGGTTCCAGGGCGACGACCTGGATGGTTCGGGTGGTGCCGTCCTGGTAGGCCTGGAAGGCAGGGTTGCGGCGGGCCTGGTCGGCGTACAGGCGGTCGCGGTCGGGGCCGGTGATCTCGGTCGCGACGGCTTCGCAGCGGGCGTTGCCGAGCTCGATGGTGACGGCCGGGTGGGCGCGCAGGTTGTGCAGCCAGGCGGGCGCGGCCGGGCTGCCCGCGTTGGTGGCGAAAACGATCAGGCGGCCGGCGTCGGCGGCGTACACGGCGGGGGTGGTGTGCGGCCGGCCCGAGCGGGCGCCGGTGGTGGTCAGCAGGAGCAGCGGTGCTCCCTCGAACGGACCGCCCACCTGTCCACGGTTGGCGCGGAACTCGTCGATGACCGGGCGGTTGAAGTCGCTCACGGGGATACCCTCACGATGGCAGGAATATTAGCTTTGCAAGCAAAATAGTTTTAAGGACAAAGGTATGTCAAGCGTCGACGAGAGCATCCGCACCTTGCTGCTGCTGATGCCGCGCGTGGTCGGACGGGCCAAGCGGATGAAGATCCCTGACGAGCTGGCCGGGATGAACCTCGCGCCCAGGCACCTGTCGCTGTTCGCGTACCTGCTCTTCGACGGCCCGCTCGGCGTGAACGACCTGGCCGAACGCCTCGAGGTCACGCCGGCCACGGTGAGCCTGATGGTCGGCGACCTGACCCGCCAGGGCATCCTCGAACGCCGCGAGGACCCCACCGACCGCCGCCGCGCGATCGTCACCCTCGCCGACGCCCACCGCGAGGCCATCGACCACTGGCTCGCCCGCAGCGCCCGCGCCTGGCGCCAGGCCCTCGACCCCCTGACCGACGAGCAACGCCAGCTCTTCATCCAGACCTTGAGGACCTATGAGGACGCCATCTGACGCCGGAATCCGGCACGTGCTGCTGGACGCCGACGGCGTACTGCAAGACCTGCCCGGCGGCTGGTACGCGGCGATGGAGCCGTACGTCGGGGAGCGGGCCCGGGAGTTCCTGGACCGGACCTGGGCCGACGAACTGCCGATGCTCGCCGGCCGCGGCGACTACCTCCCGATCCTCGCCGCGACGCTGCAGGAGTACGGCGTCCTTGCGCCGCTGGACGAGGCGTACGCCGCCAACATCACCGCACGCAACGTGGACGGTGCCAGGGGCGCCGGTCTCATCGCCGAGCAGTGGGACTTCACGCAAGGCCACGACGTACTGCGCGACCTCTTCGCGGCGCACGGCGTCGTGGTCGGTGCCTGACGGACGCTCAGCTGCTCCTGGGCCGGGTTAGCGGGATCTGAGGTTGTCGAGGTCGGCCTGGCAGCGGCGGGCGACGTCGGCTAGGTCGTCGAGGGTCTGGTCGAGGTCGCGGCGGCGTTGTTCGAGGTCGGCTCGGCGGACGGCGATCTGGTCGAGGAGGTAGACGAGCTGGCCTTCCTCGCCGGGTTCGGCGTCGTACATGTCGACGATGGTGGCGATCTCGTCGAGGGAGAAGCCGAGGCGTTTGCCGCGCAGGATCAGGGCCAGGCGGACGCGGTCGCGGGGGTGGTAGACGCGGGCGGTGCCGCGGCGTTCGGGAGTGAGCAGGCCGCGGTCCTCGTAGAAGCGGATCGTGCGCAGCGTGACGTCGTACTCGGACGCCAGTTCGGTGATCGTCCAGGTCCCTGACTCGGCACTCACCGGAATATTGTGCACCTACGGCATCGTGCTTTACGTTTACGTAAGCGTCAACTACGAGCCGGGAGCACAGAGATGTCGTTCGAGTTGTCCGAGGAGCACCGCGCGTTCCGCGCCAGCGTGCGCGACTTCGCGCAGGCCGAGATCACGCCGTACGCCGCCGAGTGGGACCGCAAGCACTACTTCCCGGTCGAGACCGTGCAGAAGATGGGCAAGTTCGGCCTGTTCGGGCTGACCGCGCCCGAGCAGTACGGCGGCGCCGGCGGCGACTTCACCAGCCTGTGCGTGGCGATCGAGGAGATCTCCCGCGCGGACCAGTCGATGGGCATCACGCTCGAGGCGGCGGTCGGGCTCGGGATCAACCCGATCCTGACCTACGGCACCGACGAGCAGAAGCAGACCTGGCTGCCGGACCTGGTCGCCGGGCGCACGCTGGCCGGGTTCGGGCTGACCGAGCCGGAGTCGGGCTCGGACGCCGGCGCCACCAAGACCCGTGCGGTGCTCGACGGCGACGAGTGGGTGATCGACGGGTCGAAGCAGTTCATCACCAACTCGGGCTCGGCCATCACCTCGGTCGTCACCGTCACCGCCCGCACCGGCGACCGTCCCGACGGGCGGCCGGAGATCTCCACGATCATCGTCCCGACCGGTACGCCGGGCTTCGTCGCCGAGGCGCAGTACGACAAGCTCGGCTGGCACGCCTCCGACACCCACCCGCTGTCGTTCGCGGGCTGCCGGGTGCCGAAGGAGAACCTGCTCGGCGAGCAGGGCCGCGGCTTCGCGCAGTTCCTGGCGACGCTCGACGACGGCCGGGTCGCGATCGGCGCGGTCGCGCTGGGCTGCATCAAGGCCTGCCTGGAGATGTCGGTCCAGTACGCCGGGGAGCGCAAGACGTTCGGCGTACCGATCGGGCAGAAGCAGGGCGTGGCGTTCCAGATCTCCGACCTGAAGGTGATGGCGGACGCGGCCGAGCTGCTCGTCTACCGCGCGGCGGCGTTGAAGGACGCCGGAGCGCCGTACAAGGAGTTCAAGCAGGCGGCCGCGGTCGCGAAGCTGTACTCGAGCGAGGCCGCGGTGACCGCGACGCGGATCGCGACCCAGGTCTTCGGTGGGTACGGGTTCATGGAGGAGTACCCGGTGACCCGGTTCTACCGCGACGCCAAGATCCTGGAGATCGGCGAGGGCACCTCGGAGGTGCAGCGGATGCTGATCGCCCGGGGCCTCGGACTTCCGGTCGAGTGACAGGATTGCGTTCATGACCCGCGATCACTGGACCGAGGTGAAGGTCGCCCACGAGGCGACCATGGCCCCGACCGAGAAGGCCAAGGCCAAGCTCGACTCGCAGAACAAGCTGTACGTCCGCGACCGGATCGCGCTGCTCGTCGACGAGGGCAGCTTCGTCGAGGACGCGCAGCTGGCGAACGCGCTCAACCCGGGCCTGCCCGCGGACGGCGTCGTCACCGGGCGCGCGCTCGTCGACGGCCGGCCGGCGCTGCTGGTCGCGAACGACCCGACCGTGAAGGCCGGGTCGTGGGGTGCGCGCACGGTCGAGAAGATCGTCCGGATGACCGAGGTCGCGCTGCGCGACGAGCTGCCGATCTTCTGGCTGATCGACTCCGCGGGCGCCCGGATCACCGACCAGGTCGACCTGTTCCCCGGCCGGCGTGGCGCGGGCCGGATCTTCCACAACCAGGTCGCGCTGTCCGGCAAGGTGCCGCAGATCTGCTGCCTGTTCGGACCGTCGGCCGCGGGGGGCGCGTATATCCCGGCGTTCTGCGACCTGGTGATCATGGTCGACGGCAACGCCTCGATGTACCTGGGGTCGCCGCGGATGGCCGAGATGGTCGTCGGCGAGAAGGTGACGCTGGAGGAGATGGGCGGCGCCCGGATGCACACGTCGGTCTCCGGCTGCGGTGACCTGCTGGCGAGCGACGACGCCGAGGCGATCGAGCTGGCCAAGCAGTACTTCTCGTACCTGCCCGGTTCGTGGCAGGTGCGGCCTCCGTCGTACGACGCCTCGCCGGCGGGTCGGGACTTCACCCGGGACCTGGTGCCGGCCGAGGAGTCGGTCGGGTTCGACATCCACGACGTGATCGACGCGCTGCTCGACGCGGACACGTTCTTCGAGCTCAAGCCGGCGTACGCGCCTGAGCTCGTCACGGGGTTCGGGTTGCTCGCTGGGCAGGTCGTCGGGATCGTCGCGAACCAGCCGGCCGTCAAGGGTGGCGTGCTGTTCGTCGACTCCGCGGACAAGGCGGCCCGGTTCATCTGGTTGTGCGACGCGTTCAACGTGCCGCTGGTCTATCTGTGCGACGTACCGGGGTTCATGATCGGCTCCGAGGTCGAGCGGGCCGGGATCATCCGGCACGGCGCGAAGATGATCACCGCGGTGTCCGAGGCGACCGTGCCGACGGTGTCGGTGATCGTCCGGAAGGCTTACGGCGCAGGGCTCTACGCGATGTGCGGGCCGGGGTTCTCGCCGGACGCGTGCATCGCGCTGCCGACGGCGAAGATCGCGGTGATGGGTCCGGAGGCGGCGATCAACGCCGTGTACTACAACAAGATCCAGGAGATCCCGGAGGAGACCGAGCGGGTCGAGTACGTCGCGAAGCTGCGCGAGGAGTACGAGACCGACATCGACATCCTGCGGCTGGCCGCGGACCTGGTGATCGACGCGATCGTCGAGCCGGAGAACCTGCGCGAGGAACTGATCGCACGGCTCGCCGCGGCGCAGACCAAGGACCGGCACTTCAGCACGAAGCGGCACGGGGTGCCGCCGGTCTGAGCCCGGGGCTCAGGCCTGCCGGAGGAGTTCGGGCAGGGTCGACAGGTAGGTCTGCAAGCCGGAGCGCCAGCTCGTGGCCTTGGAGCTGCGGACTGGGTCGAGGGTGTCCTCGGCCCAGTCGTCGAGCCAGCCTTCGGCCAGCCAGCCGATCGCGCCGGTGACGCGGTGAAGCGCGGTGGTCGCGGGGCGGTGCCCGTACGCCGTGTAGAAGGCAGGCGGGATTTCGGCGCCGAGCAGGTAGACGTGTTCCTCGAGGGCGGCGATCTCGATCCCGGGATCGCCGACCTGGGGTGAGTCCCAGTCGATCAGCATCGTCCGGTCGGGGCCGACGATCAGGTTGGCCGGGTAGACGTCGCGGTGAAGGAGGGCGGTCGGGGTTTCGCGCAGCTGGTCGGCGTACTGGTCGATCAGGGCGTGGAGCTTGGGCAGGTGATCGCCGACGAGCTCGAGGCGGGCTTTGTCCAGGAGCTCGTGCTGGGTGCGGACCGGGTCGGTGAGGTCCAGGTCGAAGGTGCCGTTGCCGAAGGCACCGGTCAGGCGCTTGGGGAAATGGACGGCGTGGAGTCGGCGGAACGCCGTACCGACCGAGTGCCAGGCTTGATCGGTCATTCGGCGCTGCTCGATGAGGGTCAGGAGCATGTCGCCGGGAGCGTACTCGTACAGGCCGGCCTCGGCAGTTGCCGCGAGCAGGGCGGGCGCGGGGACGTCGTAGGCCGCGAGGAACTCGGCGCGGCGGTAGAGGATGTGGGTGGGCGAAGCAGGCGCGCCCGTGGCGGAGGACGGATCGGGCGCGGCGGGGGAAGGGGACGCATACGAGGCGGGGCGGTGGCGGAGGACGACCTCGCGGCCGTCGGTGAGCACCGCGTGCAGGATCTCGTGGTCGAAGCCGTAGCCGGTCAGGGGAGTGGCTGAGGCGACCGCGGGCAGGCCGGCCTCGGTGACGAGGTGGTGCAGGACGTCCGTCGCACTGGCCATGGCCGGAATTGTCTCGGAGGTTGGTTTGGGCGCCTAGCGGTTTTACGCTCGATGGCATGAGGGCTCCTGAGCGTGGGGCGTTGCCGTTGTGGCCGGCTACGACGCTGGGCCAGGCCTATGGGCGCGTGACCGAGGTCGTCCAGGGGCTGTCCGACGCGGACTTCGCACGGCCGACACGCTGTGAGGGGATGGCCGTCGGGGCGCTGCTGGTGCATCTGCTGTACGACGCGGAGCGGGCGCTCGCCGCGTTCGCGACGCCGTCGGTGGAAGAGCCGGACCGCGACTTCGTGTCGTACTGGAAGGACTTCCCGCCGGGCCCGGGTGGGGACACGTCGTTCGTGCAGGTGGTTGCCTCGGCGTACCAGCGGCCCTCGGTCGGGCTGGTCGCGCACTGGCGGGAGCTGTCCGAGGCAGCGGTTCGGGCGGCTGCGGTTGGGTTGGCGGACAAGGGCAAGCGGGTCGAGACGCAGGGGCACGTGCTGGCGGCGAAGGACTTCGTGGCGACGCTGATCCTCGAGGCGACCGTGCACCACCTCGACCTGGTCGTCGAGCTGCCGGACGCGCCGGAGCCCGATCCGGAGGCGCTACAGGTGACCGCGCGGACGCTCGACGGGCTGTTCGGGCCGGAGGCGTGGGACGTGATCGGGTGGGACACCACGACGTACGTGCTGAAGGCAACCGGGCGGGTGCCGCTGGACGCGGCGGACCGGGAGATGCTCGGGGCGCACGCGGAGCGGTTGCCGTTGATCGGGTAGTTGGTACGGCGGGTTGTCCGGAAGCGGTCCGGAGGTGTGCGGGTTTGTTCGGCTCGATCGGGTAGAACAGCCGGGTGACCAACTTTGCTGCTCGTCTTCGCGCCCGGGAACAACTCGTCGGCTACTGGGTGGTGCTCGACGCGCCGCCGTCGACCGAGCGGATCGCTCGGGTTGGGTACGACTACGTGGTGCTGGACGCGCAGCACGGGCTGCTGAGTACGCGGGGGATCCTCGACGGGTTGACGGCGATCGACGCGGCGGGGGCTGGGCGGGGTGCGATGCGGGTCGGAGGCGCGAGCGTCGAGGCCGGTGACGCGACGGTTGGGTTGGTGCGCGTGGAGGCGAACAACGCGACGCCGATCGGGCGAGCGCTCGACGCGGGGGCGACCGGGGTGATCGTGCCGCTGGTGGACACCGCCGAGGACGCGGCGTACGCCGTACGGGCGGCCAAGTACCCGCCGAGCGGGATCCGGTCGTACGGGCCGACGCGGGGCGGGCTGCGGATCGGGCCGGTGCCGGCCGAGTCGGACGCGGCGACCGTCGTACTGGCGATGATCGAGACCGCCTCCGGGCTGGCGAACGTCGAGGAGATCTGTGCGACGCCTGGGCTGGACGGGATCTACGTCGGGCCATCTGACCTGTGTCTGGCGGTCGGCGGGAAGTTCCCCGGCGATCCCGACGTGCGCGACGTGTTCGACGCGGCCGTCGTCCGGATCGCCGAGGCAGCGGCCGCGGCGGGAGTTGCCGCGGGCATCCACACGAACGACGGCACGACGGCCAAGCGCCGACTGACCGAGGGCTACACGTACGCGACGGTCTCCTCCGATGTCGATCACCTGGAGGGCATCGCCGCCGAACACTTGGCGGTTGTGAAGGGCTGAACAGTCCGCCCGTCCCTGGCTGTCACCTTGCGTGCCGGGGACGGCGGGATGGCCTGCTGGTAGGCCACCCGCATCCGCCCGCACGCGCACCCGCATCCCGTGCACACGCCGCATGCCCGCGCACACGCCGCGCCCGCATGCCTGCGTACACGCCCGCCCGCGCACACGCCATACCCGCCCGCGCACACCCCGGCACCCGCCCGCCCGCGCACACCCCGCATACCCGCGCACACGCCGCACGCCCGACCCCCGCCCCGCCCAGGAACTCCGGCTGTGAAGTGGCCGCAGCGGCCCGTGCCCCAAGCAACCTCACCGGCCGCATTGGCAGCAGGCGACTGGCTTGTTGTTGGACGACTGACGCCGTACATCGCGTCAGTCGTCGTACAAGGAAGCAGTCGTGCGGAACGGGGCAGTCGGTCGGCCGGTGGTCGTGGGGAGGGTGTACGGCGTGGGTGCGGCTCGGCGGCGATGCGGCCGGTGGGGTTGCTGGTGGTACAGGCCGCTGCGGCCGGGAACAGCAGATTGTTGTCTGGCAGCGTGCCGGGTGGCCGGGTGGCCGGGTGGCCGGGTGGCCGGGTGCAGGGGTGGGCGAGCGCCGGAGTGGGTCGGTGGCGGGGTGGGCGGGGCCTGGGTGGTGAGGGGTTGAGCTGGGCGCTGTGGGCCGGGCTGGGGCGTTAGAGGACTCCGGCGAAGGGGTCTTCCAGGGTCTGCCAGTCGAGGGTGGCCAGTTCGGACTCGGTGAGTAGGCAGGCGTCGAGGACCGACTGGAGGCGGGCCGGGTCGAGGCCTACTCCGGTGGCGACGACGGTGCACTCGGCGAGGTGGTTGGTGTCGGACCACTCGCCGAGCGTGCCCAGGGAGGCGCTGTAACCGGCTGACTCCCAGCGGACGCGTTGCGTCGGGCGGTTGGCGAGCCAGACGACGCCTCGGCTGCGGACTACGCCGTTGACGATGTCTTCGAGGGCGTCGTTGAGGCGGGCCGGGTGGAGGGGTCGGGTTGAGCGCCACAACACCGTCGTGACGCCGTCGCCGCTGGGTTGGAGGCGGTCGCTGTTGGCGAGGTCGCCTGCCCAGGCTTCGGCGGCGGCGAAGTCGAAGAGGCCTGTACGGGCGACCGGCGCAGCCGGTACGCCGGCCGGGTCGGTCGCGACGACCGTCGTACGGGGGTTGAGGTGGTGCAGCAAGTTCTGCAGGCGTTCCGGTGCCTGGCTGCGGTGGGCGTTCGCGAGGACGCAGATGTCGGCGTACTCGATCTGCCGTGCGGTCAGCTCGGCGACGTTCCGGCGATCCGGCGGGCCGAGGGCGAGACCGCGTTCGTCGAGGAGTTCGTCGCCGGAGAGTTGCTCGACCAGCAGTACGGCGTCGACGACGCAGGTGACGGTGTCGACCTCGACCTCCGGCATCGTCGCGACGAGCGCGCCGGCGAGCGGACGGGCCTCCATCGCGGGCGGGGTCGCGAGCACGATGTGGTGCCAGTGGCCGCGCGCGACGAGCGTCTCCAGCAGCGGGAGCAGCGACTCGATCAGCTGGCAGGCGCCGCAGTCGTCGTCGACGGTGAACTCACCCGCGTCGATCCGGCCGCCGGCGTCGACGACCTGCCAGGTCAGGACGCCGCGGCTGCGCAGCTCGTCCTGGTCGACGACGATCGCGACGGTGGTCGCGTCGGTGACGGCGTCCAGGACGGGCCCGCGAAGGGTCGTCGAGAGCCCTACGAGCAAGGACAGCGGGGTCTTCCGGTGGGCGGCCATGGCGCGAGTATATGAAAACGATTTTCATCAGTCCAGAGGTTGACGCGTCAGACTTTCCCGGGAGGGCGGGAAATTTCCGCGTCGCGCCGGGGAATCGTGGCGGCCGGGCTGTTAATTGTTAAGCCGGTCACGCTCGGGGCGGGTGGAGGTCGGCGCTTCCCCGGGCGGGTGGGCGCGGGCTAGCCTCCGGTGAAGAGGTAGGGCCGCGAGCAGCGCCGGCTGCGGGCGCGACCGTCGACCTGAGGAGGCGCTGTGCCGGATCGGTCGGAGGTGGCGGCGGAAGAGTTCGCGGCCGTGCTGCGCGCCGCGATCCAGGCGCGCGGGCTCGGGCTGGAGCGGATCCGCGATCGGCTGCGGGCGCAGGGCGTGACGGTCAGCCTCGCCACGCTCAGCTACTGGCAGTCCGGACGGTCGCGGCCCGAGCGGCGGGACTCGCTGGTCGCCGTGGCCTTGCTGGAGGTCGTGCTGGAGGTCCCCGAGGGAACGCTGCTGTCGTCGCTCGGCCCGCCGCGGCGCCGCGGTCGTTGGCTGAGCACCGTGCCGTCGTCGGCGGAGGTCGCCGCCTTCTGGGCCGAGCCCGACCCGGTCGAGGACGCGGTCAGCGAGGTCGACATCCACTGGGACGAGCGACTGACCCGCATCAGCCAGCACGATCGCGTGTACGTCGGGGCGGACGGCGGCGAGCTGTCGTACCACTCGCGCCAGGTCCTCCGCGCGGAGGCGGACGGCCCGGACCGCTGGGTGGTCATCATGCACCTCGACGAGCACGACCGCCCGCTGCCCGCGATCCGCCCGCTCAGGCACTGCCATCTCGGTCGTGTCGTCTCGCGCCCGGGCGACGGCCTGCTCGTCGCCGAGCTGCTGTTCGACCGCCCGCTCCGCAAGGGCGAAACGGTGATCACCGAGCACGAGCTCGTCAACTCCCCGCCGTACCCGCCGGCCGACAACTACGAACGCAAGTTCCGCCTGCCGGTGCGCGAGTACGTCCTGGAGATCTCCTTCGAAACCCCACCGACGTGGTGCGAGCAGTACTCCCAGCTCGACGACAGCGCCGAACAGTCCCGCCCTGTCGACCCCGCCCCCGCGGTCCACGGCGTAGCCCTCAACTTCGGGCCGGGCCTCTACGGCTTCCGCTGGACGTTCTAGCCGACCAGCAGGCAGAACGGATGTCCGGCGGGGTCCGCGAGCACGTAGAGCGCCTCGCGGGGGTCGGACGTTCGGTCGAGCAGGAGCCGAGCCCCGAGCGCCTCTGCTCGTTGCCGGTGGCGCTCCAGCTCGTCGCGGCTCGGCACCCGGAAGTCCATGTGCATCTGCATCGGTACGTCGGGCTCCGGCCAGGACGCCGGCCGCAACACCTCGACCCGCTGCACGGCGAGCTTGCGTACGCCGTCGCCGTCGACGAGTGCCAGCCAGTCGGCGTCGTCCTCGGTGCAGTCGGCTGGTGGGTCGTCGCCGGGGCGGTACTGCAGGCCGAGTAGTTGGCGGTAGAACTCGGCGAGACCGCGTGGGTCGGTGGTGTCCAGGGCGGTGTGCATCAGCTCGGGGAACTGGCTCATGCCTGCTCATCCTAGCTGTGAAGTGTTGAGGCTTCTTGGCTGCGGTGTGGGGGCGGTTTTGTTAAGTGTGAAAGGGATCTGGGCGATTTCGGTTGGTGCGGTTCGCTCCTAGGGTCGGGCCACCCCTCCCGGATGGACAAGGAGCAAAATCCCATGAAACGTCGTAGGACAATGGTGATCGGTGGATCGGCGGTGGTGGGCCTGGTGGCCGGCCTGGTGGCGATCGGTGGGCCGGCGACGGCGGCTCAGCCTTCGCCCGTCGGTCCGCAGCAGGTGTCGGAGCGGTTGCCTAAGGCATCGGATTTGGCGGGGCGGTGGATCGCGGGGGACGGGACGCTGCATGTTGCTGTGATCGGCGCGGCTGCTGCTGAGCGGGTTCGTCGGGCCGGTGGGACGCCGCAGGTGGTGGCTCGGAGTCAGGCGCAGCTGGACGGGCTGCTGGCCAAGGTCGACAAGATTGCGCGGGCCGAGCGGACCGCGCAGAGCTGGGGGATCGATCCGGCGTCCAACAAGGTCGTCGTGAAGGTGCGTGGCGCGTTCGGCGCGTTCGACGGGCTGGGCGACGGCGTACAGGTCGTGCGGACGAAGACGAACTTCCGTCAGCAGGCCGGCGACGTGCACCCGGGGGACCCGTGGTGGCCGGGGAGTGAGAGCAACTGCTCGGTCGGCTTCCCGGCCACTGATGCCCAGGGCAACAAGCACTTCCTGACCGCCGGGCACTGCACCAACGACGCCAGCCAGGCGGCGTACGGGGCGGCCAGTCAGCAGAACCGGCTCGGGACGTCGAACGTCGGTGGCAGTCGCAGCATCAACGCCCGGGAAGGTGACATGGGCGTCGTCGCGGTGACCGAGGCCGGCTGGAACATCTCGCCGGAGGTGAACACGTGGGGCCAGCCCGCGATCACCGTGACCGGCTCGGCCGAGGCGATCGTCGGGGACACGGTCTGCCACTCGGGCAACACCGCGCCGAAGTTCGAGTGCGGCAAGGTGCGGGCGGTGAACCAGTCGATCGACTACGGCAGCGTGGTGATCGACGGACTCACCACCACCGACGCCTGCTCGCAGGGCGGCGACTCCGGCGGCGCCTGGCTGCGCGGTGACAAGGCTGTCGGGTTGCACTCCGGCGGCAACTCCAGCTGTGTGGCGAACGACGACAACTCGATCTTCCAGCCGGTCAACGAGGCACTGGCGAAGTGGAGCCTCACCCTGCTCACCGGTGACGGCGGACCGGGCGACCCGGACGACACTCAGGCGCCGACGGCACCGGGCAACGTCCGCTCGACCGGTACGACGAGCAGCTCGATCGCACTCGCCTGGGACGCAGCCAGCGACAACGTCGGGGTCACGGGGTACGACGTCTACAGCGGCAGCACCTTGGCCACGTCGGTCGCCGGCACCTCCGCCACGGTCAGCGGGCTGGCCGCTGACACGGCGTACTCGTTCACCGTGCAGGCGAAGGACGCTGCGGGCAACAAGTCCCCGCAGAGCGCTGCTGTGGCGACCCGGACGCAGCCGGGCAGCAGCGGCGGCCGGACGTACAGCAACGGCACGGACTACCCGATCCGCGACTTCCAGACCGTGGTGAGCGCAGTCCGCTCGACTGCGACGGGCCGGGCGAGCAGCCCGCTCAAGGTGACGGTCGAAGGCAGCCACACCTGCCTGGAGGACCTCAACATCAGCCTGGTGTCACCGAGCGGCCGCTGGTACTACCTGCAGCGGTACGGCGGCAGCACCTGCCACCCGCTGCCCGCCAGCAAGACCTACTCGGTGCCGACCACCGAGAACGCAGCAGGCACCTGGACCCTCCGCATCGGCGACAACGGCCCAGGCGACACCGGCACGCTGACCAACTGGTCCATCACCCTGTGACCACCGCCTGGCCGCCGTTCCTGAAAGTCAGGGGCGGCGGTCCGGGTTGTCTGGTAGGCAAGGCGCATGACGAATGCGATCGGGCGGTACGAGGGTGCGTGGGACGAGCTGGTCGGGCTGCTGAGGTTGGGGTTTGCGGCGCCCTGGAGTGATGAGCAGCTGGCGACCGAGGAGAAGATGTGGGACCCGGCGCGCAGCATCGTGGTGCGGGAGGACAAGGAGCTCGCCGGGCACACCGCGTCGTTCGCGATGACGATGACCGTGCCGGGGGCGCAGCTGCCGGTCGCAGGGGTCAGCCTGGTGTGCGTCAGCCCGACGCACACCCGGCGCGGGATTCTGCGGGACCTGATGCGCGCCCAGCTCACCGAGCTGTACGAAGGCGGGGTCGAGCCGGTCGCCGTACTGACTGCCAGTGAGCCGGTGATCTACGGCCGCTTCGGCTACGGCCTGGGGTCGGACCACCAGACGATCACCGTGCCGAAGGAGTCCCGCGCGCTGCGCCCGGTCGCCGGGATCGAGAACGTCAGGATCCGGTACGCCGACCCGCTGGAGGCCCGGCCGGTCACCACGAGGATCCACAACGAGGAGGCGCTCGGCCGGCCCGGGATGTTCCACCACGACGAGCGGTGGGAGCACTACGTCGGCAGTGAGAACGTCGTGACCGACACGAGCGGTGCCTCGCCACTGCGGTGCGTGCTGGCGTCGGTGGACGGTGAGGTGACCGGGTACGCCTACTACCGCACCCGCCGTACGACGAAGGGCTTTGTCGACGTCTCCCGGGTGCATGCACGCGACCTGGCCTCGCACGCGGCGCTCTGGCAGTTCCTGCTGAACCAGGACCTGCTCAGCGAGACGACGTACGAGCAGCTGCCGTCGGACGACCCGCTGCTGGCGCTGCTGGTCGACCCGAGGGCGCCGAAGCCGGTCACGGCGGACGGCCTGTGGGTGCGGCTGGCCGACGTCGGCAAGGCGCTGGCCGGCCGGACGTACGCCGAGGAGGTGGACGTGGTCCTAGGTGTCACCGACGAGTTCCTGCCGTGGAACGCCGGGCGGTGGCACCTGACCGGTGGGCCGGGTGGTGCGACCTGTGAGCAGACGGACCGGCCCGCCGACGTACTGGTCGACGTACGGGAGCTGGGCGCGGTGTACCTGGGCAGACCGTCGCTGGAGCTGCTCGGTGCGGCCGGTCTGGTCGAGGAGCGGACCGCAGGGGCACTTGCTGCAACCTCCAGGGCATTCCTCGGAAAACGCCTACCCTGGCTCGACACAGGCTTCTGATTCGGAGCTACTCTTCCCGGATGCAGCCGACGCGACGCAGTGTGCTGGCAGTCGCTGCTGCCCTCGTGCTGGGGGTTGCCGCGGTCGTGCTGGTGGTGTTCGCGTCGGCCGGCGGGAGCGTGCAGCCGCTGAGCGAGAGCACGCGGACCGCCGCGCCACGGACTCCGCCGCCGGTCAGCGTGACCCAGTCGGTGCCGGAGCTGACGGCCGGCCCGATGCCGTCGCCCAAGGAAGTGAAGCCGATCGAGGTCCCGGACTGGCTCAAGGCGCTGTGGATGGCGCTGGTGTACGCCGCCGCGGTGCTCCTCGTGCTCTTCCTGCTGAGGGTGGTCTACCGGATCTTGCGAAAGGTGGAGCTGCCACAGGCCGAGGACGATGACACGGACTGGGAGCGGGTCAAAGTGGACCGGCTCGCCGAGGCTGTGGAGTCCGGCCTGTCGGCAGTGGACTCCGGTACGGCGACCGACGCGGTCATCGCCTGCTGGGTCGCGCTGGAGGAGGCCGCGGCTTCGGCTGGTGTCGCGCGGGAGCCGTCGGAGACACCGGCCGAGTTCACTGTGCGGGTGCTCGGCATCGGCGGCATCTCCGAGCCGGAGCTGCTCCGGCTGGCCCAGCTCTACCGGGAGGCCCGCTACTCCACGCACGGCTCCAGCGAAGAGGCCCGTGCCCAGGCAAGAGCCGCGCTGCTCAGCCTGAGGGAAGAGCTGGCTGCAGCGGTGGCGGCCCGATGAGCACGTGGCCGACCGAGGAGACCACTCGCACCAGCACCGCCCGACCCAGCGCCGTCGACCGGGCTCGCGCGTTGAACCGGGTGCTGCTGCGGCATCTGTTGATCTGCCTGGTCGCCGCGCTGCTGCTGATCGCGGCCCTCGGCATCGCCGGTATGGCGCCGCGCGCGCTGTGGTTCGTCGGGCTGGCGCTGGCCATCGGGTTCGTGTCGGTGGCCGTGCGGCTGGTGTTCCCGCAGCTCATCGAGACCACTTGGCCGTCGCGGTTCGACGAGAAGTGGGCCGAGCTGCGCGGCCGCACCAACGACAACCGGACCCAGTTCCTGGCCACCTGGGTGCAGGAGTCCGGGCGGGAGCGCCGCAGCGGCGAGGGATCGCTGTCGTTCGCCCGGCGGATCCGGCCGATGCTGCTGGAGCTGACCACCGACCGGCTGGTGAACCGGCACGGCATCGACCCGAGCCTCGAGCCGGACCGCGCCCGCGCGCTGGTCGGCGACCAGGTGTGGGACCTGATCACCGGGACGAAGGCGGGTACGGCGTCGTTCGCCGAGCTCGAGCAGGCTGTCCGGACCATCGAGAAGCTGTGAGGAACTGTGACTGACCCCGAACTCCGCGAAGTCCCCGAGCCCGGCGCTGGGCTGACGCCGTACGACGTGTCGGAGCTGAGCCGGCGGGTGCTGGACCGGGTCGGCGAAGCGGTGGTCGGCAAGGGCGAGGCGCTGGAGCTGGTGCTGGCCGGGATCCTGGCCGGCGGGCACGTGCTGCTGGAGGACTACCCGGGCCTGGCCAAGACGCTGGCCGCGCGGTCGTTCGCGCAGGCGCTCGGGCTGGAGTTCCGGCGGGTCCAGTTCACGCCGGACCTGCTGCCCTCCGATGTGACCGGCGCGTTCGTCTACGACCAGAAGAACGGCGAGTTCGTCTTCCGGCCCGGTCCGATCTTCACCGGCCTGCTGCTGGCCGACGAGATCAACCGGACGCCTCCGAAGACCCAGGCCGCGCTGCTGGAGTCGATGCAGGAGCACCAGGTCACCGTCGAGGGCCAGACCTTCCCGCTGCCGGTCCCGTTCCACGTGCTGGCCACCGCGAACCCGGTCGAGTACGAGGGCACCTACCCGTTGCCGGAGGCCCAGCTCGACCGCTTCATGCTGCGGATCGGCTTCGGCTACCCCAGCGCCGACGAGGAGTGGCAGGTCCTCCAGCGCCGGATGGCCCGCCGCCAGGAGGACCAGTACGTCGAACCGGTCACCGACGCGGCCGGTCTGCTCGCCGCACAGCGTGCTGTCGAGACGGTGAGCGTCGACGACACCGTAGGCCGGTACTGCGTGGAGCTGGCCGCCGCTACCCGGCGGGACTCGCAGGTGCTCGTCGGTGCGTCCCCGCGCGGGTCGCTGGCGCTGCTGCTGACCGCCAGGTCGTACGCCGTCATCCAGGGGCGCGACTACGTCGTACCGGAGGACGTGAAGGCCGTGGCCGTGCCTGCGCTGGCACACCGGATCACTGTGCGGCCGGAGCTGTGGCTGCACGACGTGAGCGGTGCGAGCGTCGTACGGGCTGTGCTCGCGCAGGTGCCGGCGCCGCCGACCGTCGTGGGCGCCCGGCAGTGACCTGGCGGCCGACCCACGCGCAGGTCCGGGTGGTCTGCGTGGCCGCCGGACTGCTGGTGGTCGCGGTCGTCGCCCGCCGGCCCGACCTGGCCGTGCTCGGGATGCCGCTGGCCTTCGTCGCGGTCTGGGGACGCTTCTTCCGGCCGCGGACCGTCCCGCAGGTAGCGACCGAGCTGGACGCGGACGTGCTGTTCGAGGGGCAGGCGACGACGTACCGGGTGCTGGTGCCGGGCACCGTCGACCCGGACATCGATCTGGTCGTTGCCGCGGTGCCGCGGACGCAGTGGTTCCGGTACGACCCGCCGCAGGCCGCTGTGGCCGAGTCGGCAGCTGACGGAACTGTGTCGGTGGAGGTCGGCGTACGGTCCGAGCGGTGGGGGCTGCGGCGGTTGGAGCGGCCGCAGGTGATCGCCACGTCGGACCTGGGGTCGTACCGGGTGCAGTTGGCGGATGCAGCGGTGCAGACCGTCACCACACTGCCGCTGCGGGAGGGCTTCGAGGCTGTTGACGCCGTACCGCGTCCTGCTGGGCTGGTTGGCCTGCACCGGTCGCGGCGGCCGGGTGAGGGGACCGAACTGTCAGGTGTGCGGCCGTTCCGGACCGGGGACAGGCTGCGGCGGATCAACTGGTCGGTGTCGGCGCGGACCCGTGAGCTGCACGTGACGTCGACCTGGTCGGACCGGGACACCGAGGTGGTGATCCTGCTGGACACCGGTGCCGACGTCGGGATCAGCGAGGGCGTCGACGGGCGCTCCAGCAGCCTGGACACGGCTGTGCGGGCCGCGGCGTCGATCGCCGAGCACTACCTGCGGCACGGAGACCGCGTGCGCCTGGTCGACACCGGTACGACGGTTGGTGGCGTGCGGGCCGGCAGCGGGCGGTCGCACCTGCGGCGGATCCTGGACGTGCTGGTGCACGCTGACCAGAAGGGCCGCCAGCAGGACGAGCAGGCGCTGGCACGGCGGCACCGGATCCGGGCGGACAGCCTGGTGCTGGTGCTCAGCCCGCTGCTCCGGCCGGCTGTGCTCGGGTACGTGGTGACGCTGGTGCACTCGGGGTGCACGGTGATCGCCGTGGACACGCTGCCGGATGAGGTGGCGGACGTGATCGACCTGGACCAGCACGACTCCGCGGCGTGGCCGCTGGCGTGGCGACTGCGACTACTTGAAAGGCGTCGGGAGCTGGATCGCTTGGGGGACCTGGGTGTTCCGACTGTGCGTTGGCGTGGCGCCGGGACGTTGGATGAGGTCCTGCGCGACGCAGCACGAGTAGCTACGGCTCCCCGGATGCGCTCATGAGAGAGGTTTGCGGGGTGGACTTGTGAGCATCGCGGATCGGTTGACTCGGTGGTTGGGGGAGCTGCGGGCGTTCGGGCGAGGGCCCTTGATCGCTCGCGGGTTGATCGGGCTGGGCGGAGTGATCGCTCTGGTCGTGCCGGCTCTGCAGCCTTGGGATCAGATGGATGCTGTGTGGGTTGTGGGCGGGGCTTTGCTGTTGGTCTGTTTGGCGTTGCCGGACTCCGCGGCCGCGTTGCTGTTTCTGGTCGTCGTACTGGCTGAGTGGTTGCTCAGGGCGCCGGCGGACGTGGGCTGGGCGACCGTCGTCACGGCGCTCGCGCTGCTTCTGCTGCACCTGGCGTCGGCGTATGCGGCGCAGTTGCCGTCGTACGCGAAGGTCGGGCCGCGGTCGCTGCGCAGGTGGTTGCTTCCGGCAAGCATTGCCGTACTGCTCGCGCCGCTGGTCGCGGTGGGTGGAGCGGTCGTGCGTGGTGCTGACGTGCCGGGCTCACTGGTTGTCACCGTCGCCGCGCTGGCGGCCGCGACGGCTGCGGTGTGGTTCGCCTCGGGTCAGTCGGTGAACGACTAGAGGTTCTCCAGCAGGTCGCCGGCCCAGGTGCAGGCGACCGGGTTCGGGCCGACGACCTGCATCGCGGCCATCACGGTCAGCAGCATGCCGGTCGCCATGAACTCGCGGGTCTCCTCCGGCGTCGCGCCGGTGAGGTCGCGGACCGTCCGGTAGATCTGGCCGAAGCGCTCGCGGGACGCCTTGCCGATCGCCGGCTCGGCGCTGGCGGCGAATCCGTGCAGCAGCACGACCAGCAGCTCCCGCTTCTGGAGCAGCTGGTTGAACGCGTCGCCGAGCGACGCCAGGTCGGCCTGCTTCTCGGCGGCCGTCCGGAACGCCTGCTCGATCTGGTCGCAGACCCGCTCCAGCGTGGCCAGGAACAGCTGCTGCTTGGTGCCGAACAGCCGGATCACGTACGGCTGCGAGACCCCCGCGAGCCGGGCGATCTCGTCGGTCTTCGTCCCGGCGTACCCAGATTCGCCGAACGCGATGATCGCTGCCTCCAGCACCTCTTCGCCGCGCTCGGCCGCGGTCAGCCTGGTTCTGGTCATGGTTGCAATGTTATCAGTCAATGCATACAGTCCTTGTTATCAGTCGATAACAACTAAGGATGCGCTATGACATCGACCGTCCTCGAGCCTGAGATCCGGGCGACCCGATCGCTCGGCACCGTGCTGGCCGTGGTGGGCATTCCCGTCTTCATGGTCACGCTCGACAACCTGGTGGTCACCACGGCGCTGCCGGTGATCAAGAACGACCTGGGCGCCTCGCTGACCGACCTGCAGTGGTTCGTGAACGCCTACACGCTGTCCTTCGCCGCGCTGCTGCTGACCGCCTCGGCGATCGGGGACCGGCTCGGACGCCGGCGGATCTTCCTGGCCGGGCTGGCCCTGTTCACGGTCGCGTCGGCGGCCTGCGCGCTGGCGACCGAGCCGTGGATGCTGATCGGCGCTCGGGCGATCCAGGGTCTCGGGGCCGCCGCCGTGATGCCGTTGTCGCTGACGTTGCTGTCGGCCGCCGTACCAGCGGGGAAGCGGAGCGCCGCGATCGGCATCTGGGGCGGGATCTCCGGGCTCGGCGTCGCGGTCGGGCCGGTGGTCGGCGGCGCGGTCGTCGACGGGCTCAACTGGCAGTGGATCTTCTGGCTGAACGTGCCGATCGGGGTGCTCGCGCTGCCGTTCGTGGCCCGCGTCCTGACTGAGTCGTACGGCGGAAGCCACCGGTTCGACCCGGTCGGGCTGGTGCTGTCGGCGACCGGTCTGCTGGGTGTGGTCTGGGGTGTCGTGCACGGCGCCGACGACGGCTGGACCTCCGCACCGGTGCTCGGTGGACTGGTCGGTGGTGCCGCACTGCTGGTCGCCTTCCTGGTCTGGGAAGGACGGTCGGCGACGCCGATGCTGCCGCTGCGGCTGTTCCGGATCCGGGCGATCAGCGTGGTCAACGCGACGTCGTTCACCTTCTCGCTCGGGGTGTTCGGGGCGGTCTTCCTGCTGGCGCAGTTCTTCCAGGTGGTGCAGGGGTACTCGCCGCTCGACTCGGGGCTGCGGACGCTGCCCTGGACGGCCGCGCCGATGGTCGTCGCGCCGATCGCCGGGCTGATCGTCGACCGGGTCGGTGCGCGGGTGCTGATCGCGAGCGGCCAGGCGTTGCTGGCCGTCGCGCTCGGGTGGATGGCGGTGGTGACGACGGTGGACGTGGTCTACAGCTCGTACGTCGTACCGTTCCTGCTGGCCGGGGTCGGGATGGGACTGACCTTCGCGCCGACCGCGAGCGTGGTGATGGGCGCCGCGGCCGAGAACGACCGGGGCGTGGCGTCGGGCACCAACAACACGGTCCGCGAGGTCGGGGTGGCGATGGGGGTCGCGGTGCTGGCGTCGGTCTTCGCCTCGGCGGGCGGGTACGAGTCGCCGGAACGGTTCGTCGACGGGCTGGTCCCGGCGGTCTGGGTGGGGGCCGCCGTGGTCGCTGTGGGTGCGTTCGTTGCCCTGCTCATCCCGGGTCCGAGCAAGACCCGCTGACTGTCCCCGGCGTACGGCAGGATGGTCCCTCGCACGCATGACGCGAGGAGCACCACAGGGGTTTTGGGGCCTCCCGCTCTGGACCGACGAGGGAAGAGCGGGAGACAAAGCCCCAAAACCCGCGGCGACGAAGTCGACGCCAAAAGCACAGCTGGGGAGGAACTGCACAATGCTGAACACCGACGACGTACGCCGGATTGCTCTGTCGCTGCCGGGGACGGTGGAGAAGAAGCGGTGGAACCATCCGACTTTCGACGTCGGTGGGCGGATGTTTCTGACCGTGCCGGATGATCAGACGTCGTTCGCGGTGCGCTGTCCCCGGCTCGAGCGGGACGAGCTGATCGCGGCCGAGCCGGAGAAGTTCTGGGTCCCGCAGCACGAGGCCGGTTCGGCGTGGGTCCGGGCCAGGCTGTCGGCGCTGGAAGGCACCGACGAGCTGCACGACATCGTGCTCGACTCCTGGCAGCAGACCGCGCCGGACAGCTTGAAGTCCTAGTCCTCTTCGGCCTTGAAGCGGGACTCCTTGAACCACAGCGACCGGTCGACCCGGCGCTCCAGTTCGGCGACCACCTTCTTGCCGCCGCGGTAGAGATCCCCGGAGACCGGGAGCACGCACCCGTTCGCCCCGAACACCACCGACGTCCCGTCGCCCGCCCGCATCACGCCGGCGACACCGGCCCACGGCACGCGGTGCACGCCGTCCTCGTCGCGGACCGCCAGCCCGTCCGGCGCCAGGACGAGCGTCATCTCCCGCGCTCCCCGCACGAAGAGCCGCGCAACCCGCGGCGGTCGGAACTCCTCCCCAGCAGGCAACTCCCCGCCGACCGGGCAGAGCGGCACCTCGGTGAACCCGTGCTTGGTCCACTGCCCGACCGCATCCTCCGCGGCGTACCCGATGGCCGTCGGCAGCGCGGCACGCAGTGCGGCGGCCAGGTCGTCCGGCCGGACCGCCCGCACCCGCTCAGGGGCAAGCGGCTCGCCCTCCGGCTCGTCGAACAGTTCCCGGCGCAGTACGGCGAACTCTGCGCTCAGCTCGGCGTCGCTGGTCGCCGTCTGCTCCTCGAACCGGTCCAGTGCCAGCTGGAGCTCCTCCTCCGACGGGCCGTTGGCCGCCAGGTCCGTCAGCGCCTCGACGACGGCCTGGGCGACCGCCTCCTCGGAGCCCTCGCGGGCCTCGGCGTACAGGACCCAGTCGGTCATGCCGTCCGCCTGCTGCACGGAGTCGTAGTCGACGACGTAGCTGTGCCCGCCCGCGTGCCGGGCGCTCTCCTCGATGCGCTGCTGCAGTACGTCGGTCGCCAGCTCGGCGGTGTGGGATGCGTCATCGTTGGGCAGCGAGAGCAGTACGGCGGCACCGGGGATGCCGTAGCCGACTACTGACGGGCCGGGGAACTGTCGGGCGGGGTAGCGCCCGTGCCGGGGCCGAGCGCCGGCCGCCTCGGCTCCAGCGGGTTGGGACTGAGCACTGGCCGGCAGCGGTAGCTTCAGGCCGGCCGGGACCGGCCCGGTGATCTGCAGTACGGCGTTGTCGGCGGTGAACCACTTCTGGGCGAAGGTGTTGACCTGCTCGGCAGTGATGCCGTCCGGCCCAGGACCGTCGAGCCAGTCGAGCCCGGCGCCTCGGGCGCCGTACCGGACGTAGTAGAGCAGCGCGGCCATCGGGTGCGTGACCCAGCCGTCCTCAGCAGCCAGTACGCCGGCCTCCACCTCCAGCCGCTCGACCGGTGGGGCGGACAGGGCCGCGCAGATGCCGGTGAGGAACTCGCCGACGCGCTCCGGCGTACCGGAGGCTACGAAGCTGGTGGTGGTCGTCGAGACCGTGGCGTCGATCTGGATCGGCAGCCGGCGCACTGTGCTCATCACCAGGTGTTCCAGGGCGTGAGCGACGCCCACCGTGGGCAGTGTCTCGTCCCGTGCGCCGACGGCGAAGGTCAGGGTGGCATCGGTGGTGGTCTGCGGCTCCTGGTGGTGCAGCAGGCGAACACCGTCGAGGTACTGAGGCATGGGACGTCCTGTCGGAAGAGGAGAAGCCGAGGCTACCGACAGGGCACGGGAAATGGGCGGGGCCGCCGGGCCGGAGGCAGGTAGGGTCGTGGCGTGACGGACGCGACCACACCGAACAGCCCGATCGACCAGGTTTCCGAACGGTTTCTCGAGCAGTACCTCGAGCTGATGCCGACCGCGGCGACCTTCATGGGAGTCGAGGGGCACGACCACGAGCTGCCGGACTTCTCGCCGAACGGGTTCGAGGGCCTGCTCGAGCTGCACCGGCGGGCGCTGGCCGAGGCCCGCGCGATCCAGCCGGGCAGCCCGCGCGAAGAGGTCGCCCAGGACGCCTTCGTGGAACGGCTCGGGCTCGAGGTGGAGAACCTCGAGGCCGGCGTACCGCAGTCGCAGCTGAACGCGCTGACCTCGATCCCGGCCGAGATCCGCCAGGTGTTCGACCTGATGCCGACCGGCTCGCCGGAGGACTGGGAGCGGATCGCGATCCGGCTCAACCAGGTCGGTACGGCGCTCGACGGGTACCGCGACACCGTACTCGACCAGGCCGGCCAGGGCCGCGTGTCCGCCGTACGGCAGCTGAACGACCTGGCCGCCCGGATCGCCAGCTGGACCGGTGCCGAGGGCGACGACTTCTTCGGCGGCCTGGCCGCGCGGGCGCCGGAAGGGCCCGTGAAGGCGTCGGTCGAGGCCGCCGCCGGGTCGGCGCGCAAGGCCTACGACCAGTTCGGGCAGTGGGTGACCGCCGAGGTGGTGCCGCGGGGCCGGGCCCGGGACGCGGTCGGCCGGGAGATCTACGAGCTTGCCTCGCGCAACTTCCTCGGCGCGGCCGTCGACCTCGACGAGACCTACGCCTGGGGCTGGCAGGAGCTGGCCCGGATCGACGCCGAGATGCAGACCATCGCCGCCTCGCTGAACGGCGGCGACCGCAGCATCAATGCCGCCGCCGAGCTGCTCGACAACGACCCGGCCCGCAAGATCCACGGCAAGGAAGCCTTCCGGGACTGGATGCAGCAGCTCGCCGACGCCGCCGTCGACGAGTTGGCCGGCGAGCACTTCGACATCCCCGACGCGATCAAGAAGATCGAGTGCATGATCGCGCCCACCTCCGACGGGTCGATCTACTACACCGCGCCGAGCGAGGACCTGACCACGCGGCCGGGCCGGATGTGGTGGGCGGTGCCGAACGGCATCGAGGACTTCGCCACCTGGCGCGAGGTGACCACCGTCTACCACGAAGGCGTGCCCGGGCATCACCTGCAGGTCGCGCAGACGATGCTGCGCGGCGAGACGCTCAACCGCTGGCAGCGGATCGGCTGCTGGGTCTCCGGGCACGGCGAAGGCTGGGCCCTGTACGCCGAACGCCTGATGGAAGAGCTCGGGTACCTGGAGGAGCCGGGCGCCCGGCTCGGCATGCTCGACGCGCAGGGGTTCCGCGCGGCGCGGGTGATCGTTGACATCGGCATGCACCTGGAGCTGGAGATCCCGCGGGACAACCCGCTCGGGTTCCGGCCGGGGGAGCGGTGGAACGCGGAGCTCGGGTTCGAGTTCCTGCGGGCGTACTCGCGGATGGAGACCGAGTTCCTGCGCGCGGAGCTGAACCGGTACCTGGGGTGGCCGGGGCAGGCGCCGTCGTACAAGGTGGGTGAACGGATCTGGCTGCAGGCCCGCGACGAGGTCCGCGCGCGGCGCGGTGCCTCGTTCGACCTGCGCGGCTTCCACCGCGAAGCCCTCGACCTCGGCTCGATCGGGCTCGACCCGCTGCGTCGCGCCCTCGCCCGCCTGTGAGCGCGGACAGGGGGGACCAGATGGTGGAGGATGCCCGCGAGCCGGCTCCGCGGCCGCGCTTCGTGCTGGCGTCGCAGTCGCCGGCGCGGTTGAAGACGCTGCGCAACGCGGGTGTCGAGCCGGAGGTGATCGTCTCCGGCGTCGACGAGGACAACGTCACCGCCGAGAGCCCTGGCGAGCTGGCTCGGCTCCTCGCGTGCCTGAAAGCGCGTGCGGTCGTCGCGACCCTGGACGACCACGCGACGGTCCTCGGGTGCGACTCCGTGCTGGAGATCGACGGTGTTGCCTACGGCAAGCCCGGTACGCCGGAGATCGCGCGCGAACGGCTGCGGATGATGCGCGGGCGCAGCGGCGTACTGCACACCGGGCACTGCCTGTTCGACACCAACAGCAAGCAGGAGTTGCGTGAGCTGGCGTCCACCACGGTGCACTTCGCCGACCTCACCGACGCCGAGATCGACGCGTACGTCGCCACCGGCGAGCCGTTGGTTGTCGCCGGCTCCTTCACCGTCGACGGCATCGGCGGGCCTTTCGTCACGGGCATCGAAGGCGACTACCACAACGTCGTCGGCCTCTCGCTGCCGTTGCTCCGGCGCATGCTCGCCGACGTAGGCATCCCGTGGCCGTCGCTGTGGCAGCCTCCCCACTTCGCGTACGACGAAGCCGAAGCGGCGATCTACGACGAGACCCGCGGCGGTGAAACCCGAGCGAAGGCCGCGGCGGAAGCCGTGCACCGGTTGCTGCAGGCACCCGGCCTCGTCGCCTCCGGCGACCTCGGCCCGGAAGGGGAGGATGGGAGCGGCGCCCCCGGAGAGTTCGGCTCCGCCTCCTCGCCCGCCGCTGCCGCACTCGCCGGCTCCCGGTCGACTGCCTTCGCACCCGCCGGCTCCTCGGCCGCCGGCTTCGCGCCGGCTGGTTCCTTGTCTGTTGGGTCTGCAGGCGCCGGCTCCTTGCCTGCTGGGTCTGAGGCCGCTAGTTCCTCGGCCGCCGGCTTCGCGCCCGCTGATTCCTTGCGCGCTGGGTCTGCGGATGCCAGCTCCTCAACTGGCTTCGCGCCCGCTGATTCCTTGCCTGCTGGGTCTGCGGCCGCTAGCTCCTCGGCTGCCGCATCCCCGTTCCTCTCTTCCCTCCGCGTGCTGGAGCTTGCTGTGGGCACTGGGGTTGTCGGGGCCGAGCTTGTTGCTTTGGGCAATCTTGTGCACGGGGTCGACCTGTCGACTGCGATGTTGAAGCATGCGCGGTACCGGTTGCCGGGGCATGTGGCGGCGGCTGATGCCGCGCGGTTGCCGGTGGGGGATCGGCGGTGCGACGCGGTGGTGGCGATCTGGTTGCTGCACCTGCTGGACGACACCGAAGGGGTGATCGCCGAGGTTGCGCGCGTGCTGCGGCCCGGCGGGGTGTTCATCACGACGACGGAGAAGTCCGACGCGAGTCGGTACGCCGCTGGGCGGTCGCCGAAGGAGACTCGCTCCGGTGACGCGCTGTCGCATCTGGTTGCTCGCGGCGCCGTGCACGGGCTGGTGCTCGACGGCGCGACGAGCTTCGAGGGGCCGGTGCGGGGTGGCCCCGGCGTACCGGTCTATCCGTTGGTGCGGTTCCGTAAGGCGTTCTAGCTGCAGACGTCGGCGACGCCGCCCTGGAAAGCCTGCCTGTGCAGGTGATCCAGGCGGTGCTCGACGCCGGTGATGATGCTGCTGGTGGTGAGGTCGACGGCGCAGCGCAGGCCGGCGTGCCGGACGTACGTCGTACTGCGGAGTGCCTGCAGCAGGTCGGTGGTGAGCTTGTCCAGCGTCACCCGGATCTCGTTGAGGTCCGGGCGGGTGGTCGGGGCCTCGCCGGGGTGAGCGGTCCAGCGCGCGAACAGCCCGCGCTGCACGACCTTGCTCGCCTCGATCTGGTCGCGGAAGAAGACCACGGTCTCTTCCGGGTCGATCCCGAGCCGGCCCGCCGACGCGCGCGCCTGGTCGAGCACGACCTGCTCCCGCGCCGGGTCGTCGATCGGCTTGTCGGTGCCGAACTTCGACGCCGCGACCAGGTCGCCGACCTCGATCCGCTCCGCGACCAGGTCCGTCAGTTGCCCAAGGCCCGTTGACCGCGCGGTCACCTGCTCGGACGCCGCCGAAGCGGGCGCCGCCGAAGCGGGCGCGGCCGAAGCGGGCGCGGCCGAAGCGGGCGCGGCCGAAGCGGGCGCGGCCGAAGCGGGCGCGGCCGAAGCGGGCGCGGCCGAAGCCGGCGCGGTGATCATCCCGGCCAGCAGCACCCCGGCGCCGACCCACCCAACCGTTGTCTTCACTTGATCCCAGCCTTCGCGTCCAGGAGCTGCAGCAGTTCGTGTGCCGCCAGCTCGACGTCCTTGTGCCGCCATTCTGCCGCGCGGTAGACGCACGCGATCAGCCCGGTCCGGTGCACCCGCCGGAAATCGCCGTACACGAAGGCGTGCCGCGCCTTGGTCTCCTCGTTGGCGCCGTCGGTCAGCCCGAGGTGCCACGCGCCGTACTCGTCCCACCCGTGGTTCGCCAGGTAGTCGTTCTGCGCGTCGGCGTCCGGCTGCGACGCACCCCAGTCGCTGTCCAGCACGTACTGCCGCCCGTCGATCAGCTTCCGCGCGTACTCAACCGCCGCCGGGTTCACCTCGTACTTGGCCATGGGCCCAGTGTTTACGGATGTGCGCTTGCGCGCCAGCTGTTGGGGCCGGGGTGGAGGGGGCGCTTGGCGTGGCGCCAGTACGTCGCCCAGTCGCTGGCGCGTTCGGGATCAGCAGGAGCCGGTACGGCGGACGCGCGGGCGGTGACGACCGCGACGAGGGCGGCGAGCTCCTCGGGGGTGGGGGCGCCCTTGACCACCCGCAGGACGGGGGACGCGCCGGAGGCGTCGGTGGAACCGCCGGGTGCGTCGGAAGGCGCGAGGGCGCCGCCGGAGGCGTCGGAGGGCGCGAGTGCGTCGGCTGAGGTGTCGGTCATGGGGAGGGCTCCCGTCACAGGGGGATGTTGCCGTGCTTCTTCGGGGGCAGGGTGTCGCGCTTGGTGCGGAGCAGCCGCAGGCCGCGGACGATCTCGGCGCGGGTCTCGCTGGGCTTGATCACCGCGTCGATGTAGCCGCGTTCGGCCGCGACGTACGGGTTGGCCAGGTGCTCCTCGTACTCGGTGATCAGTTCCTGGCGGCGGGTCTCGACGTCCTCGGCGGCGGCGAGCTCGCGGCGGTGCAGGATGTTGACGGCGCCCTGCGCGCCCATCACCGCGATCTGCGCGGTCGGCCAGGCGATGTTCATGTCGGCGCCGAGGTGCTTGGAGCCCATCACGTCGTACGCGCCGCCGTAGGCCTTGCGGGTGATCACGGTGATCATCGGGACGGTCGCCTCGGCGTAGGCGTAGATCAGCTTGGCGCCGCGGCGGATGATGCCGTTCCACTCCTGGTCGGTGCCGGGCAGGAAGCCGGGCACGTCGACGAAGGTCAGGATCGGCACGTTGAACGCGTCGCAGGTGCGGACGAACCGGGCGGCCTTCTCGGAGGCATCGATGTCGAGCGTGCCGGCGAACTGCATCGGCTGGTTCGCGACGACGCCGACCGGGCGGCCCTCGACCCGGCCGAAGCCGACGATGATGTTCGGCGCGAACAGCGTCTGCACCTCGAGGAAGTCGCCGTCGTCGACGACCGCCTCGATCACCGTGTGCATGTCGTACGGCTGGTTCGGCGAGTCCGGGATCAGCGTGTCGAGGGCGGCGTCGAGATCGTTCACCTCGAGGTCGGCCGGGGCGTCGTAGACCGGCGGGTCCTCGAGGTTGTTCTGCGGCAGGTGCGCGACCAGGGCCTTCACCCAGTCGATCGCGTCCTCCTCGTCGCTGCCCAGGTAGTGCGCGTTGCCGGACTTGGTGTTGTGCGTCCGGGCGCCGCCGAGCTCCTCCTGGGTGACGTCCTCGCCGGTGACGGTCTTGATCACGTCCGGCCCGGTGATGAACATGTACGACGACTCGTCCACCATCACCGTGAAGTCGGTGACGGCCGGCGAGTAGACCGCGCCGCCGGCGCACGGGCCCATGATCAGCGAGATCTGCGGGATCACCCCCGACGCACGCACGTTGCGGCGGAAGATCTCGCCGTACAGGCCGAGCGAGACCACACCCTCCTGGATCCGGGCGCCCCCGGAGTCGTTGATGCCGATCAGCGGGCAGCCGATCTTCATCGCCAGGTCCATCACCTTGACGATCTTCTCGCCGAACACCTCACCCAGCGAGCCGCCGAAGACGGTGAAGTCCTGGGCGAACACGCAGACCTGGCGCCCGTCGATGGTGCCGAAACCGGTCACGACGCCGTCGCCGTACGGGCGGTTGGCGTCCAGGCCGAACGACGTCGACCGGTGCCGGGCGAACTCGTCGAGCTCGGAGAACGACCCCTCGTCCAGCAGCAGCGCGATCCGCTCCCGCGCGGTTTTCTTGCCCCGCGCGTGCTGCTTCTCCACCGCGCGCTCGGACCCGGCGTGCACGGCCTCGTCCAGCCGCTGCTCCAGGTCCGCGAGCTTCCCGGCGGTGGTGTGGATGTTCACGGTCTCTCCCATAACCCGGCAGCCTAACTGGCCAGTAGGGGTTCCGCCTGTGACCTCTGCCGCAGCGCAGCGCTGAACCCGCGCGGCGCTAGGTTTCCGCCGTGGCTGACAAAGCTGTGGACACCCTGATCATCGCGATGAACCAGGCCGTCGTCGAGCACACCGGTGGCTTGTCGCCGGTGTACGGACGGGAGGTGCTGGAGGTCACGCCGCAACTGCGGGCCGCGATCGAACCGATCGCCGACAACCTCGACGTCCTGGCCAGGCTCGCCCCGGACCCGCGTGCCGTGCTCGCCCAGCGCGGCGGTCAGGTGGTCGACCAACGCCAGTACCTGCGCGAGCACCTGACGGAGCTGGTGGCGACGTGCGCCGGCGCGCTGGAGCGCGACGACCGGCTGCCGGGCACGCCCGGCTCCCCGGAGCAGGATCGGCTGGCGGTAGCGGTCAACAAGGCGTACGCCCTCGAGGCCACGCCGGGACTGCTGCCGAAGGTCGTCAAGAACGGCCGGCCCGGCGACCTCGGGGAGTTCAAGTGGCGCGTGCCGGAAGGTGACGTGCTGGCCGCACGGGCGATGGCGGTGGCTGTCGGCGCACGGACCGGGCGGCAGTACCAGGACGTGCTGACCGCCCAGGTCGCCGCGGGGAAGGGCGGTGCGGCTCCGGTGGCTGCCGAGATGCTGCTGAACAAGCAGGGGCCGGCGTACGAGAGGCTGCCGCAGCCCGAGAAGGAGGCGCTGCTGAGGCAGGTCGCTCGTGGGCTGGAGACCGGGTTCGCCCAGCGCGATCTGCAGGGGGCGGCGACCCGGGAGCAGACCACGGCCGTGGAGGCGCGGCAGCTCGACGTACGGGGTGGAGTGACGCCGGTCGACCAGGCGAGCGCGACTGCCGGCGCGGAGGTCCGGGCGCTGCACGACTTCCTCGACAGGCTCCCGGAGTGGCACGCGGCGGTGCGGGAGCGGCCCGCTGCTGCCGCGCTGGGTGCTGCTGGTGACCCGGCGATTCCCCCGCTGCGCGCCGTCCGGCTGCACACGGCGGGATCCGACGCGCCACGGATCGCCGCTGCGGAACCGAAGGCTCCCCAGCGGGAGCGTTGATCGCCCTCCCGCTGGCTAGGTTTGCCGGGTGAGTACACCGATCGGGTATGGCGGCGGGGCGCAGGTTGTGGCGCAGGACGTCGAGGAAGTGGTTCGCCGGGTTCGGCAGGAGGTCGCTCGGCTCACTGGGAGCCCGCTGGCTCCTTGGAACGGACGGATCGACCCGCTGCCGCCGGCAGCGGCTGCTACGCAGGGACAGGTCGGGCGGTCGGCGGACGGAGCTTTGCAGCTCGGTACGGCGCGGGCGGCGCTTCGGCAGCTGACGACCGAGGCGCCGGGCGAGTCCGGCGCCGGTGACGCGCGGTCGGTGCGTGGGGCCGTGCAGGCGGTCGCGGGGGAGTTTGCCCGCCGGTCTGCCGGGGGCGAGCCGAGCGTGACGTCGTACGCCGTCAACGCGGCCTTCGTCGAGGACAACCTGGGCGAGATCGTCCGGGGGAGTCTCCCGGCGGAGCAGGCGGTCGGCCTGACCGGGCCGGAGCCAACCGTCCGGGACGTGGCCTGGGCGCCGGCGGCGCGTGGGCTGGCCTTCAGCGTCGACGTCTCCGTCGGGCGGGACGCCGAGCCCAGCGAGACGCTCCGGGAGCTCGCCGGGCGGCCTGGGCTGTCGCAGCACGTACCGGCGGCCGGTCAGAGCGAGCACGCGACCCCAGCGGTCGGTGCGGCGGACATCCTGGTGCGGCAGTCGAGGATTCCCACTGGTAAGCGGGCGGACGCCGTACGGGCTGTTGCTGGGGTGATCGACCAGGGATTCGAGGCACTGCCTGCACGGGTCGCGGAGTGGTCCGCCGGGCTGAGTGCAGGCGAGCAGGGGCAGCTGTACTCGCTGTCGCGGGCGTACGGGCAGGAGATCGGACAGAGCGCGTGGGCCGCGGTCAAGCAGCTCGAGGGCGGCGTCGGCCAGACCCAGGAGCAGGCCGCTGCCCGGCTGACGCGCGACCCGGCAGTACGACCGCTGAGCCAGGTGACGGGCCGAGGGGTCGCGGCGCAATCGGCGGCGGCGCCGCAGAACAGCACCGAGGAGAGCCCGGTGCGCGAGGTCTAGTTGGTCGGCCCTCGGACTACCGGCGGAGGTCGGCGGGAGTACGTCGTCAGGGCGGGGCAGCCGCGACGAGCCGTCGCGGTCGACCTGTGCGTTGCCAGAATGTGCCCATGGAATGGGACGCCTTCATCTCCGAGTACCGGCAGTTCTTCGCGCGCCCGACCCGGGCCGGCCAGGCGGAGGAGGCCGTCGCCGTCGAGCGGCTCCGGGACCTCGCCGAGACGGTCGACGGTGCGATGGAGCGCTCGCAGGCCAGGGACTACGTGACGAACCTGGAGTACCGCAACGATCCGGTACGACGGGTCGGCGACGGGCTCTGGGAGCGGCTCCACGACGCGGTCGGGGCCGAGACAGGGGCGGAATCCTCGCTCTGGCAGTACGGGAAGGTCGAGAGCGGCCCGGATCTGAGGAGCCGGGCCACCGCGGACCCGGACGGCCGGGTCTTCCTCAGCCAGCAGGTGATCAAGCCGCTGCAGGACCTGTACGACAGCCGTGGCCTGCCGTCGACCGAGCAGGAGCGGATCGAGCGCCGTACCGCGCTGCAGGATGCCGCCCGTGCGTTCGTCGACCTGACGGGTCCGGAAGAGCACCAGGTCTCGGACCGGTTGCACGACCTGGACAGACAGTACGTCCCGATCGGCTTCGGCACCGCCGCGGCCTGGAGTCACGGCCGGCTCGACCAGTTGGCGGACAAGGTGTTGCCGGCGGATCTGGCTGCCGAGGTGAAGTCGGTGCGAAGCCCGCAGCCGATCCCGGACTTCGCACCGGCGGCGGAGAAGTTCGCCGAGCGGGTCGGGGCAGAGATCGGGATCGAGACCCACGACCTGCTGGCCCGGATGACGAGAGAGCCACGGCCGCGGCAGGCGGGGGTCGCGGCCGAGCTGCTGTTCGAGAGATCGGGGCTGTCCGAGCTGGTGACCACCGGAAGGGGTGCTGGCGCGGAGGCCCGCTGGGAGATCGAAACCGTGATCAACCAGGGTTTCGCCGATCTGAAGCCGCTTCCCAAGGGTACGGACTCGGACACGCGCAGGGAGGTCTCCGGGCAGCGCGGGGTGGCGATTGCCGAGTCCGCGGTCGCCAAGGTCGGCGAGCTCGGTGAGCGCTACCGGTCCGCGCAGGCGCCGACTGCGCAGCAGCGAGCCACGGTCGAGCAGGGCCCTGGGGCGCAGCGGCAATGGAGTCCCCAGCAAGCGCCGGCCGCGCAGCAGCAAGGCGCCGGCCAGGAGGCCAAGGCCGGGGACCTCGAGAGCCTGCGGGAGGTGCTGGCGCCCGGTGCGCCGGCAGCGGGGGCTCCCCGGTTGAAGGCGGGGGAGGCGGCGCAAGGGCGGCAGGGTGGCGGGCAGGCGGCGGGGCGCGGTGCGGAAGCTCCGGACCGCGGGACGAACCCGGACGTGCCGAGCAGGTAGTCAGATCGGGCCGACGGCGAAGAGTTTGGTGAGGCGGGCGGCCAGGGCCAGGTCGCCTCTCACGGAGAGGCGTTGCTTGAGGACGGCGGTGACGGGGTCCTCGTTGCCGGTGACGATCTTCAGCAGGGTGGCCGGGTCGGTGCGGACCGAGATCTGGGCCTGGCCGGTGTGATCGGGCAGCAGCTCGCAGCGGCCGTCGGCGACGCGGATGTGGTACTCGTCGACGCCCTCGCCGTGCACTCCGCCGGCCGCGCCCGTGATCTGCCAGGTGACGACCGCGTCGAAGCCGGTGGCCCGGGCCGGCCGGAGGTACTCCGGCATCCGGCGAAAGATCTCGCGCAACGCGACCTCTCGCACACCCCCGATGAGTCGATGCCGAAGCTCCCGTTCCGACGTACGGTCCACCAGCCGGGCCAATTCACCCAGCTCGAGCCCGGACCAGTCACCGGCCTCCAACCAGTGGGCGCCGCCACGCTCGGTCAACAGACCTCCCCGTGGCCAGTTCCTACTAGACCGTAGGAATTTCCTACGACCTGGTAGCTTTGTCAAGTGGTCAGCCCCGACGAGCCGGTTCCGGAACCTCGCCGCCGGGCCGCGCACCTCGGTCCGGAACGCCGGCGCCCGATGATTCTCGAGGCCGCCCTGCAGGTCTTCTCCGAGCGCGGCTACGCCGGTACGACGATGCAGTCGGTCGCCGACGCCGCCGGCGTGACCAAACCGGTGGTCTACGCCTCCTTCGCCAACCGCGACGAGCTGCTGCTGGCCCTGCTCGCCCGCGAGGAGCAGCACCTGGTCCTCTCGATCATGGCCGCGCTGCCGGCCGACCCGACCGTCGGGACACCGCAGGAGCACGTGCTCGAGGGACTGTCGGCGTTCCTGGAGACCGCGGCGAAGAATCCGCAGTCCTGGCGGATCGTTTTCGGCGCCCAGTACGGCGCGGCGCCGGTCGTGGCCGACCGGGTCCGGGCGGCGCGCGCGTTCCTCGTCGAGGGCCTGCGGCTGACCCTCGTGCAATCGTTGCCGGGTGTCACCGCCCCGGACGCGAACCTGCCGGTGCTGGCCGAGATGCTCGCCTCGATGACCGAGGCCTGCGCCCGGATGCTCGTTGTCGACGGCACCGACCGGACCCCGGCCGAGCTGGCCCAGGTGGTCTCCCAGGTCGTCGGTGGCGGCTTCGGCTCGGTCTGACCGGCCGCTCGTCGCCGCACGCATTTCGTGGGTCAACCCGTCAACTGGCCCCTTGGCCCACCGAAATCTGGTGGGCCAAGGGGCAATTTCGTGGGTCAACCCACGAAATCGTGCTCGGGGGGAGGGCGGGTGCGTGCCGGGGGCGCACGTCGTACCGTCAGCTCGTCGCCACGCTCGGTCACGATCTGCGTTCACTGGCCGGACCATGAGGCAAGAGACCGCAGCCCCGGATATCGTGGGCGAACGTGACCGAGACCGGCAGTCAGGCGAACGCCCGCACCCGTACCCGCGCACGTTTCGAAGTCCCCGAGGAGCTGCGGGCCGACGTCCGCCTGCTCGGCGAGATCCTGGGCCGCATCCTGGTCGAGTACGCCGGGCAGCCGCTGCTGGACGACGTGGAGAAGCTGCGCGAGCTGACCATCGCCGGTGACGGCGAAGCGGCCGAGCAGCTGGTCGCGACCTGGCCGCACGAGCGCGCCGAGGACGTCGCCCGCGCGTTCACCTGCTACTTCCACCTCACCAACCTGAGCGAGGAGCTGCACCGGGCCCGCGTGCTGCGCGAGCGCGACCGCTCCGGCGACGCCCCGGCGATCTCCGAGCTGGCCCAGGCGGTCGAGCAGATTTCCGTCGACGCCGGGGAGCAGCAGGCCCGCGCGCTGCTGAACGGGCTGGAGTTCCGCCCGGTGCTGACCGCACACCCGACCGAGGCCCGGCGGCGCGCCGTACTGGCGACCATCCGGCGGATCTCGTCGCTGCTGGAGGAGCGCAACGACCCGCGCGCCGGCGACGCCGAGCTGGCCGAGAACCGGCGTGGCCTGGTCGAGCAGGTCGACATCCTCTGGCGGACGGGGCAGCTGCGGACCAGCCGGCCGACGCCGCTGGACGAGGTGCGCTCGGCGATGGCGGTCTTCGAGGAGACCCTGTTCGATGTCGTCGGCAACGTCTACCGGCGGCTCGACGACGCCCTGGCCGGCGAGGCGGCCGGGACGCGCCCGCCGGTGGTCGCGCCGTTCGTCCGGCTCGGTTCCTGGATCGGCGGCGACCGCGACGGCAACCCGAACGTCACCGCCGCGATCACCCGCGAGGCGATGCAGATCCAGGCCGACCACGTGCTGCGCGCGCTGGAGCAGGCCACCGACCAGCTCGGCCGGTCACTCACGCTGGACGCGGCGACCACTCCGCCGTCCGCGCCGGTCCGCCGGATCCTCGAGGACGCCCGCGCGGTCAACCCGGAGCTGATCGCCGACATCGAGACCCGCTCGCCCTCCGAGCCGCACCGGCAGCTCCTGCTGCTGGCAGCGCGCCGGCTGGCCGCCACCCGCGCCCGCGACGCCGACTTCGGCTACCCGCGGGCCACGGACTTCGCCCACGAGCTGAAGGCCCTGCAGGACTCGCTGGTCTCGGCAGGTGCGCCGCGCCAGGCGTACGGCCAGCTGCAGCAGCTCATCTGGCAGGTCAGCTCGTTCGGCTTCCACCTGGCCGAGCTGGAGGTCCGCCAGCACTCGTCGGTGCACGCCAAGGCGCTGGAGGAGGTCCTGGGCGGCGGCGAGCTGTCCGACCAGACCGAGGAGGTGCTGGCCACCCTGCGGGTGATCGGCCAGATCCAGCAGCGGTTCGGCCCCGAGGCGTGCCGCCGGTACGTCGTGTCGTTCACCCGGAACGCCGGCGACCTCGCGGCGGTCTACGAGCTGGCCGACGCGGCGCTGGACGGCCGCCCGATCGAGCTGGACGTCGTACCGCTGTTCGAGACCGGTGAGGACCTGCAGAACTCCGTCGAGGTGCTGGACAACGCGATCCAGCTGACCCGGGTCCGGCACCGCCTGACCGCCAACGACCGCCGCTTCGAGGTCATGCTCGGCTACTCCGACTCCGCCAAGGACGTCGGCCCGGTCTCGGCGACCCTGGCCCTGTACGACGCGCAGGCGCGGATCACCGCCTGGGCCCAGCGCAACGCGATCCGCCTGACCCTGTTCCACGGCCGCGGCGGCGCGCTCGGCCGTGGCGGCGGTCCCGCGAACCGGGCCGTGCTCGCGCAGGCGCCCGGTTCCGTCGCCGGCCGGTTCAAGCTCACCGAGCAGGGTGAAGCGATCCCGGCCCGGTACGGCAACGCCGCGATCGCGCAGCGGCACATCGAGCAGGTCACCGCGGCCACGCTGCTGGCGTCCACCCCGGCGATCGAGGAGCGGGCCACGGCAGCAGCCGACCGGTTCGGCGAGATCGAGAAGGTGCTCGACGAAGCAGCCCGTACGGCGTACCACCAGCTGGTGAAGGCCGACGGGTTCGCCGAGTGGTTCGGCCGGGTCACTCCGCTGGAGGAGCTGGGCCAGCTGCCACTCGGGTCGCGCCCGGCCCGCCGTGGTGTGGCGGTGTCCTCGTTGGAGGACCTGCGGGCGATCCCGTGGGTGTTCGCCTGGTCGCAGGCCCGCGTCAACGCACCGGGCTGGTACGGCCTGGGCTCCGCGCTCCAGGCGGTCGGTGACGTCGCCGCGCTGCAGGACGCGAACAAGAACTGGCCGCTGTTCCAGGTGATGCTGGAGAACGCGGAGATGTCGCTGGCCAAGACCGACCGGCGCATCCTCGGCCGCTACCTGGAGCTGGGCGACCGGCAGGACCTGACGCAGCTGATGCTCGACGAGCACGAGCTGACCACCGAGTGGGTGCTCAAGGTGCTCGAGAGCGACCGGCTGCTGGCCGGGCGGCGGGTGCTGGGCCGCGCGGTCGAGCTACGCAACCCGTACGTCGACGCGCTCAGCTACCTGCAGCTGCGAGCCCTGCGGACCCTGCGCACCGACGACTCGCTCGACGAGGAGCAGATCGTGCGCACGCGCAGACTGCTGCTGCTGACCGTGTCGGGCGTTGCCGCCGGCCTGCAGAACACCGGCTGATGTTCGGTGACCTGGAGCGCCCGCCGCTGGACGAGAACTTCCTGCGCGGGCGCCTGGTGCGTCCTGGTGGCCTGTGGACGCAGATCGACGTACTGACCGAGACGCCGTCCACCAACGCCGTCCTGGCCGCCGCTGCACGCTCCGGAGCCCCCGAGGGCCTGGTGGCGACAGCGGAGTACCAGTCGTCCGGGCGTGGACGGCTGGGTCGTACGTGGACCACTCCGCCGCGCTCTGCGCTGCTGACCTCGGTGCTGCTGCGTCCGACGGCGGTCCCGGCCGGCCGCTGGCCCTGGCTGGGCCTGCTGGTCTCGCTGGCGGTCACTTCCGCCGTACGGCGGGTTGGTGAGGTCCCGGCGCTGGTGAAGTGGCCGAACGACGTACTGATCGAGGACCGGAAGCTCGCGGGCATCCTGCTCGAGCGGGTCGAGGGGCCGGCGGCGATCGTCGGGATGGGCCTCAACGTCTCGCTGCGCGCCGACGAGCGGCCGCACCCGGCGGCGACCTCACTGGCGCTGGAAGGCGCCACGACGACGGACCGGGTGACCGTGCTGTCCGCCGTACTGCGGGAGCTGGCCACGCGGTACCAGGACTGGGTTGCCGCGGAGGGGGACCCGGCGGTGATCCTGCCGGACTATCAGGAGCTGTCGGCAACGATCGGCCGACCGGTCCGGGTCGAGTTGCCGGACGGGAAGTTCCTGGAGGGCAAGGCGACCGGGCTGGACACCGACGGCCGCCTGCTGGTCGACACCGCCGACGGCCAACGAGCACTGGCCGCCGGCGACGTGACGCACCTGCGTGCTAGTGGGTGAAGAGCTTGGCTGCCGTGATGAGCGTCTGTACGACGCCGTAGCCGAGCAGGACGGCGACGAGTGCCCAGGAGACGACTAGGCGAGGAGTCTGGTTCATGACGCGGCCTCCGTTGCTGTGGTGCTGGACTTCTCGTGGAACCGTTCCGCGACCGGGCGGATCAGCAGGTTGGCGATGAACCCGATGGCCAGCACGCCGACCATCGTGAACAGCGCCGGCCGGTAGGCCTCCTCGGTCAGCGTGCCCGGCTTGCCCTCACGGTCCAGGAAGCCGTTGATGATGAGCGGTCCGGCGACACCCGCCACCGACCACGCGGTCAGCAGCCGGCCGTGGATCGCGCCGACCTGGTACGTACCGAACAGGTCCCGCAAGTACGCCGGTACGGTCGCGAAACCGCCGCCGTAGAAGGACAGGATGACCGCGGCCAGCAGGACGAACAGCGCCGTGCTGTTGTGGCCGACAGTCGCCAGCAGGAAGTACGCGATGATCCCGACGCCGAGGTACAGCGCGTAGATCGGCTTGCGGCCGATCACGTCGGACGTCGTCGACCAGCCGAACCGGCCGGCCATGTTGAAGATCGACAGCACGCCGACGAACCCGGCCGCCGCGGCGACCGCGACCGACGACTTCCCGTCGGCGCCGCGGAAGAAGTCCTGGATCATCGGGCTGGCCTGCTCGAGGATGCCGATCCCGGCGGTGACGTTGCAGAGCAGAACGACCCACAACAGCCAGAACTGCGGCGTCTTGATCGCGTTCGCGGCCGACACGTTGGAGGTCGTGACGAGCGCCTTCCGCTGGACCGTCGACGGGTCGAAGCCATCCGGCTTCCAGCCCGGCGCGGGGATCCGGATGTTGAAGACACCGAACATCATGATCACGAAGTAGGCGATGCCCAGCGTGACGAACAGCGCGACCAGGGCGCCGCCGTCGGCCACGGACGCCGAGTTGTTCGGGTCGTAGCCGTCGTCGTACAGGCTGAGCAGCTGGCGCGACAGCGGGCTGGCGACCAGCGCGCCGCCGCCGAAGCCCATGATCGCCAGGCCGGTGGCCAGGCCCGGACGGTCGGGGAACCACTTGATCAGCGTCGAGACCGGCGAGATGTAGCCGATGCCCAGGCCGATGCCGCCGATCACGCCGTACCCGAGGTAGACCAGCCAGAGCTGACCGGTTCCGATGCCCAGGGCACCTACCAGGAAGCCGGCCGCCCAGAAGCACGCGGAGACGAACATCGCCTTGCGCGGGCCGTTGCGCTCCACCCAGGTGCCGCCGATCGCGGCGGACAGACCCAGCATCACGATCGCGATGCTGAAGATCACCCCGATCGCGGTCTGGCTCGCGTCGAAGTGCTGGACCAGCGAGGTCTTGTAGACCGAGGTCGCGTAGGCCTGACCGATGCACAGGTGGACCGCCAGCGCGGCCGGCGGGATCAGCCAGCGGCTGTAGCCCGGGGGTGCGACGCTGTGCTCCCGGTCGAGGACCGACAAGATGCCCATTCAACGACTCCTTCGGAATGTCCGCCCCGGGTTGTGGCCCCCGGAAGGCAACTTAGACCCATCGAGGGCGTTCCTGCGGGAACGGTGTCCAAATTGTGAAGTCTTCAACCACCGTGTCGCCCGGCGACAACTCGCCCCCGAAGCTGTGAGACTGGGAGGTATGGCGATCTCGGCGAAGTTGTTGGGTGAGGACGAGTACGTCGTCGTCAGCACCCGGACGCACTGGAAGGCACTGATCTTCCCGGTGTTCCTGCTGCTCGTGGTGGCGGCCGGCGGCGGGTTCCTGGCCGCGGTGGTGCCCGCGGGCAGCCTGCAGACCCCGGCCCGGATCGCGATCGGCGTGGTCGGCCTGCTGGTCGTGGTCGTGTTCGGGGCCAAGCCGTTCCTGAACTGGTTCTTCTCGACGTACACGCTGACCAACCGGCGGCTGATCACCCGGCACGGCATCCTGACCCGGACCGGCCGCGACATCCCGCTGATGCGGATCAACGACGTCTCCTACGAGCACGGTCTGATCGACCGGATGCTCGGCTGCGGCACGCTGGCCATCGAGTCGGCCGGCGAGCGCGGCCAGGTGATCCTGCCGGACGTCCCGCACGTCGAGCACATGCACCTGCAGATGTCCGACCTGCTCTTCGGCGGGCCCGAAGGACGGCCCGGCGACGGCATCCTGGACGACGAGGCGCCGCCGGAGCAGCTCCGCCGCCGCCCGGCCGAGCCGACGGCGCCCGCCGCGCAGCCCTCGCGGGGCGACGACGACGCCGAGACGCTGTTCAGCTCCGACGACAACGACCGGCGCTGATCTGCCCCGCGATCTGCCCCGGGGTGCCCTGCCGGCGCCGACCCGGTGCGCGATAGCCTCGGCGTACTGACTGTGACAGGGCAGGTACCCACAAGATGAAGGGTTTTCGGCGATGAGTGATCCAGCCGGTGACGACCGCAACGAGCCGCCGCCGACCATCGACGTGACGAAGCCCAGTGTCGCGCGGGTCTACGACATGCTGCTCGGCGGCAAGGACAACTACGAGTCCGACCGTGCGATCTACCGCCAGATCCTGGAGGTCGCGCCCGACCTGCCGGTCTGGGCCCGGGAGAACCGCCGCTGGCTGCAGCGCGCGGTCAGCTGGCTGACCCGCGAGCACCGGGTCAACCAGTTCCTCGACCTCGGCGCCGGCCTGCCGACCGCGCAGAACACCCACCAGATCGCCCAGGGCATCAACCCGGTGACCAAGGTCGTGTACGTCGACAACGACCCGTCGGTGATCGCGCACGGCCGCGCCCTGCTGGTCGACAACGAGCACACCGACTTCGCGCCGGCCGACTTCACCCGGCCTCGCCAGGTGCTCTCCGACGAAGCCGTCGTCGGTCTGGACAAGGGCCGCCCGGTCGGCCTGATCGAGGCGCTGGTGCTGCACCACGTGCCCGACCTCGACCACGCCCGCGAGATCCAGGCGGAGTACCTCGACATGCTGCCGTCCGGCTCGTTCGTCGCGATCAGCCACGCCTGCAACCCGCGCGACGGCAGCGAGACCGCCCGGTACGCCGACGCCTTCGAGGAGAAGCTCAGCCCGAGCTTCCCCGACCTGCGGTTCCGGACGCCCGCCGAGATCCTGTCCCTGTTCGGCGACCTGAAGGTGCTCTCCCCGGGCCTGGTCCGCCTCTCCGACTGGAACCCGTACGACGAAGCCGACCTGGACGCACCGGACATCGACGACGCCAGCAACTTCCTGTACTGCGCGGTCGCCCGCAAGCCCTGACCAGGGATGTGGCTCCCGATCTTCGCCGAAGCGAGCGTTGTGAGCGGCGCGCGGTACGGGCGGAGTACGGGCAGCCCGGTGCAAGGGGTGCCGCCTAGCGTTGCGCGGTGAGCCCGGGGCACCGCTCGGGCCTCGTCACGCGGCCCGCTGGTGGGCCGCCTCGGGGAAAGGATCAACCATGCGACGCGTCGTACGGCGTTCTGCTCTTGCACTCGGCCTGGTGGCCACGCTCGCCGGCGGGCTCGTCCCGCAGGCGTCGGCGGCACCCAACAAGGCCTACCTCAAGATGCAGTGGAACTGCTCACGGGTGGGTGACGTGACGGTCACCATCAGCGGGCCTGGCGTCAAGGCGAGCGGACGTGACAAGGTCGGCACCCAGTACTTCCAGGGCCGCGCGGGCACCTACATCGTGAAGCGCCTGGCGAACGGCCGGATCGCCCCGAAGACGGCGTACCTCACGATCGCCCCGAACACGACCCGGACGGTGCTGGTCTGCAACGACAAGTGGTGAGCAGTTGAACGCGGAAAGGCCCGGAACAGGAGTCCTGTTCCGGGCCTTTCGGTGTCGTGGGGGTCAGCGCACCACAGGGAGGTCGCCGGTGTTCTCCTGGTCCAGGCCGGCCGGGGAGTCCGGTGCCTTGGCCTGGTGCTCGGCCTCGTCGAGGTCGAGCTCCTGGCGGAAGACCCACTTGCGGTAGGACCAGAAGCGGAACAGCGTGCCCAGCCCGAGGCCGATCACGTTCGCGGAGATGTTGTCGGCGAGCGCGGTGTGCAGGTCCAGCACGTACCGGGAGAAGCCCAGGCAGCCGGCCGAGATCAGCAGGCCGATGCCGTTCAGCACGAAGAACAGCACGTACTCGCGGTGCAGGCCGGTGCGCTCACGGTGCCGCCAGGTCCAGTGCCGGTTGCCCAGGTACGTCGCGACGGTGGCGACCGTGACCGAGATGAACTTCGCCGTCACCGGGCGGTCGTGCAGCATGCCTTCACCGTGGTCGCCGAAGACGACCAGCGGGTTGTCGAACACCAGCCAGTTGTAGATCGGCAGGTCGACGACCATGCCGAGCAGACCGACCAGCCCGAACTTGGCCACTTCGTGCACCAGGTGCTCGACCTGGCGGTACAGCGTGGTGAAGATCTTCAACGGACCAGTGGACTCTCTGTGAACGGACAACTGGCTGTGAGCAGTCAGTGGGGCAATCTTCACGGTACCCGCCGTGGGGGCCGACACGAAAATCGCCCGCGCGGCGCAGTGGCCGCCCGGTCCCGGGTGATGTAAGCGGCGGCGAGGCCAACCACTAGGCTCGGGGCCGTGAAGTTCGAGCGTAAGGACCTCCCCGTCGGGACCCCCGTGGTGGGCATGGTCGGCGGCGGTCAGCTGGCCAGGATGACGCAGGAGTCGGCGGTCGCGCTGGGGATCCAGCTGCGGGTGCTGGCCGAGGGCCCGACGGTGTCGGCGGCGCAGGCGGTGGCCGACGCGCCGGTCGGCGACTACCGCGACCCGGCCACGGTCAAGGCCTTCGCGGCGGAGGCGGACGTCGTCACCTTCGACCACGAGCACGTGCCGACCGAGCTGCTGCGCGAGCTGGAGGCGGCAGGCGTCGCCGTACGGCCTGGTCCGGACGCGCTCGTGCACGCGCAGGACAAGGCGGTGATGCGGCAGCGGCTGGACACCATCGACGCGCCCGCGCCGGCCCACCAGGTGGTCGCGACGCCGGCCGAGGTCGCCGACTTCGCCAAGCGCGTCGGCGGCTTCCCGATCATTCTCAAGACCACCCGCGGCGGGTACGACGGCAAGGGCGTCTGGGTCGTCGACGGACCGGACGACGCGGCGGTCGCGCAGGCGTTCGGTTCCGGCGTACCGATCCTGGCCGAGGAGAAGGTCGACTTCGTCCGCGAGCTGTCCGCGATCGTCGCCCGCAGCCCGCACGGCCAGGCGGTCGCCTACCCGGTCGTCGAATCGGTGCAGGAGAACGGCATCTGCGTCGAGGTCACCGCACCGGCGCCCGGGCTGGACCCGGACAAGGCCGCCCAGGCGCAGCAGACCGCGCTGCGGATCGCCGGCGAGCTGGGCGTGGTCGGCATCCTCGCGGTCGAGATGTTCGAGGCCCGCGACGGCCGCCTGCTCGTGAACGAGCTCGCGATGCGCCCGCACAACACCGGCCACTGGTCGATCGAGGGCGCGGTCACCAGTCAGTTCGAGAACCACCTGCGCGCCGTCCTGGACCTGCCGCTGGGGTCGCCGGCCGCGCGGGCGCCGTACACGGTGATGGTGAACGTGCTCGGCGGCGACGTCGAGGACATGCACCTGGGACTGCTGCACTGCATGGCCCGCGACCCGGGGCTGAAGGTGCACTTCTACGGCAAGTCCGTGAAGCCGGGCCGCAAGGTCGGGCACGTCACGGCGTACGGCGACGACCTCGACGAGGTCCGCGACCGCGCGCGGCACGCCGCGGCGTACCTGACCGGCACGATCGACGAGTGAGGAACCGGCCATGAGCGTGGGCATCGTGATGGGATCGGACTCCGACTGGCCGGTGATGAAGGCCGCCGCGGAGGTCTGCGCCGAGTTCGGCGTGACGTTCGAGGCGGACGTGATCTCCGCGCACCGGATGCCGGTGGAGATGATCGAGTACGGGCGGCAGGCGCACGAACGCGGGCTCAAGGTGCTGATCGCCGGAGCCGGCGGCGCGGCGCACCTGCCGGGCATGCTCGCGGCGGTGACGCCGTTGCCGGTGATCGGCGTACCGGTACCGCTGAAGTACCTCGACGGGATGGACTCGCTGCTGTCGATCGTGCAGATGCCGGCCGGCGTACCGGTGGCGACGGTGTCGATCGGCAACGCCCGCAACGCGGGACTGCTGGCGGTACGGATCCTCGCCGCGCACGACGCCGGGCTCTTGCAGAAGATGACAGACTTCCAGGACTCCTTGGCCGCACTGGCCAAGGCCAAGGGCGCAGCGGTGCGTGACGGGGCGGAAGAGCTGCGTTAAGCCCGGACCGAGGCGGTTTTCCACACCCTTGGCGCGGGTAGCCGTGAGATCCCAACCATTGTCGTCTAAGGTCGTCGATCGTGACTCCGCCCGCAGAACCGGACACTCAGCGCATCCCGGTCCGCTACTGGATCTGGCTCTTCGGCGCTGCGGTGTCCCTGCTCGGCGACATCGCGATGACTTTCGCGATCGGTTGGTCGGCCAGTCACTACGGCGGCAAGGTGGCCGGCCTCGTGCTGTTGCTGGCAGCGGCACCGCGCGCGGCCTTGCTGCTGATCGGCGGGGCGATCGGTGACCGCTTCGGCGCACCACGTGTTCTGCTGCTGAGCTGTACGGCGATGTTCGCGCTCACGACACTCCTTGTCCCGGTGACGATCGCCATCGACGAGCCGGTCTGGCTGCTGCTCGGCACCGCCTTGCTGGTCGGGGTGATCGACGCGTTCTTCCTCCCGTCGTCCCGGTCGATGCCGCGGCTGCTCGTTCCGCCCGCCCAGATCCCCCGCGCGATGGCCAGCTTCCAGGTCACCGGCATGGTCTTCGCCGTGATCGGCGCGGCCGTCGGTGGCGCCCTGGTCGGCTGGGCGGGGCTGACCGCCGCGGCCGGGTTCGACGCGCTGACCTTCGCGGTGATGATCGTGGTGCTGACCCTGATGGGCCGAACGATCGCGCCGCCGCCGAAACCGACCACGGGCATGTTCCGCTCGATCGCCGATGGTGTGAAGGTGGCCTTCGGGCGCCCGCTGACCCGGACCCTGCTGGTCACCATGACCTTGGCGGCGGGCCTGCTGATGCCCATGGACGCACTGCTGCTGCCGCTGCTGGCCCGGGAACACGGCTGGGACGCCGGCCGTGCCTCACTGCTGATCGCAGTCCGAAGCCTCGGCGTCGGCCTGATCGCGCTGCGCATCCTGATGCGCGGCGCGTTCCAGCGCCCGGGCCTGGTGGCGGCGCTGGGACTGCTGCTGGCGTCGATCGGGATCCTCGGACTGGCCTTCCTCGATCCACTACCGCTGACGATGGCCGCGGCGATCGTCAGCGGTCTGGGTGTTGGCACCTTCACCGGCCACCTGCTGCCCCTGCTGATGAACTCGGTCGAGAAGGACTACCAGTCCCGGCTGCAGTCGGTCGTCGTCCTGTGCCAAAGCCTCGCCCTGGTGGTGATGAACCCTCTGCTCGGGTTCTTCATCGACCTCGACGGCATCGGCATCGCCGGGGTCTGCCTGGGCATCAGCGTCCTGACCGCCCTGATCGGCTGCTTCGCTCTGAGTCGCAGGGTGATGCGCGAGGCCACCGTCACCTGACACCGGTACGGCGTACCTGCGTCTTCTCTGCCGGCAGGACAGAACCCCGCCACCGGTGGGCCGTGTGGGTCGGTTACGGCTTGCCCGGTGCCCGGTAGGTCCATCCCGCCGCGCGCCACTGGGCCGAGTCGAGCAGCAGTCTCGCGTCGAGGATCACCGGGGTGTCCACGACCTCCTTCAGCGTGACCGGGTCGAGCGCGCGGAACTCCGGCCACTCGGTCAGGTGCAGGACCAGGTGGGCGTTCTCGCACGCCTCGAGCGCCGAGGCGGCGTACCGCAGCGTCGGGCGGACCCGGCGCGCGTTCTCCATCGCCTCGGGGTCGTACACGGTGACGGTCGCGCCGTGGAGCTGGATCCGGCCGGCGATGTCGAGCGCGGGCGAGTCCCTTACGTCGTCCGTCCCGGCCTTGAACGCTGCCCCGAGCACGGTGACGTTCCGCCCGACCCACGCGGCGCCGAGCAGCTCGTGGGTGACGTCGACGATCCGCGCCCGCCGCCGGTAGTTGATGTCGTCGACCTCGCGCAGCAGCGTGATCACTTCTTCGACGCCGAGCTCACCGGCGCGGGCCATGAAGGCGCGCAGGTCCTTGGGCAGGCAGCCGCCGCCGTACCCGGGACCGGCGTTCAGCATGCCGCGGCCGATCCGCTGGTCGAAACCGAGCGCGTCGGCGAGCTGGGTGACGTCGGCGCCGGTCGCGTCGGCCATCTCCGACAGCGCGTTGATGAACGAGATCTTCGTGGCCAGGAAGGCGTTCGCGCCACCCTTGACCAGCTCGGCGGTCGGCAGGTTGCAGACGACGACCGGTGTCCCTTCGGCGATCGGTGTCGCGAACACCTCCCGCAGCGTCGCCTCGGCCTCAGGAGTCTGTACGCCGAACACCAGCCGGTCCGGGTGCAGCGTGTCGTCGACGCCGTGCGCCTCGCGCAGGAACTCCGGCTGCCAGGCGATCTCGACCCCGGGCCCGGCCGGGGCCTCGGTGTGGAACCGCTGCTCGACCAGCTTCGACGTACCGACCGGGACGGTCGAACGCCCGACGACCAGGACCGGCCGGGTCAGCAGCGGGGCGAGCATGTCGACCACCGAGTTGACCTGGGCCAGGTCGGCGGCGTCGCTGCCCTCGGTCTGCGGCGTGCCCACACAGATGAAGTAGACGTCCGCCCAGTCCGCGACCTCGCGGTAGTCCTTGGTGAAGCGCAGCCGCCCGGAGTCGACGTGCTTCTTCAGCAGCGGGTCCAGCCCGGGCTCGTACAGCGGCGCCTTGCCGTCGTTGAGCAGCTTCAGCCGGTGCTCGTCGATCTCGACGCCGATCACGTCGAAACCGAACTCGGCCATGCCCGCGGCCGTGTTGGCGCCGAGGTAGTTGGTCCCGATCACCGCGATCCGCAGGGAGCTGGTGGGCGTGCCTTCAGTCATGCGGGCGACTCTACCGACGCCGCTTTCCGGCCAGTGAACGGCGCTGGTCCGGCAGGGTGCCGCTGGGTGCGCCGTACGTCACTTTCCGGTGCCGTCGGCTCCCGGTCCGCGGCGATCCGTCGTAGATTGAAACTCGTGAGTAACTCATTCGACCTGTACGCGCTGTCCGAGGAGCACGACGCGATCCGGGCGGCGGTCCGCGACGTCTGCGACGCCAAGGTGGCCCCGCACGCCGGGGACGTCGACGAGCTCGCCGAGTTCCCGAAGGCGTCGTACGACGCGCTGAAGGCCTCGGACTTCCACGCCCCGCACATCCCGGAGGCCTACGGCGGCGCCGGCGCGGACGCGCTGGCCACGGTGATCGTGATCGAGGAGGTGGCCCGCGCCTGCGCGTCCACCTCGCTGATCCCCGCGGTGAACAAGCTCGGCTCGCTGCCGCTGCTGCTGTCGGCGTCCGAGGAGGTCAAGCAGCGGTACCTGCCGCCGGTCGCGGCCGGCGACGCGATGTTCTCGTACTGCCTGTCCGAGCCCGAGGCCGGCTCGGACGCGGTGTCGATGAAGACCCGCGCGGTCGCGGACGGCGACGACTTCGTGCTGAACGGCGTGAAGCGCTGGATCACCAACGCCGGTGTCAGCGACTACTACACGGTGTTCGCGGTGACCGATCCCGACGCGCGGTCGAAGGGCATCTCGGCGTTCGTGGTCGAGAAGGCCGACGAGGGCGTGTCCTTCGGCGCCCCGGAGAAGAAGCTCGGCATCAAGGGCTCGCCGACCCGCGAGGTTTACTTCGACAACGTCCGGATCCCGGCGGCGCGGATGATCGGCGACCCGGGCACGGGCTTCGGTACGGCGATGGCGACGCTCGACCACACCCGCGTGACGATCGCCGCCCAGGCCCTCGGCATCGCGCAGGGCGCGCTCGACTACGCGCTCGGCTACGTCAAGGAGCGCAAGCAGTTCGGCAAGGCGATCGCGGAGTTCCAGGGCCTGCAGTTCATGCTCGCCGACATGGGCATGAAGCTCGAGGCCGCCCGCCAGCTGACGTACGCCGCGGCCGCCCGCTCGGAGCGGAACGCTCCCGACCTCACCTACTTCGGCGCCGCCGCGAAGTGCTTCGCCTCCGACGTCGCGATGGCCGTCACCACCGACGCCGTCCAGCTCCTCGGCGGCTACGGCTACACCCACGACTACCCGGTCGAGCGGATGATGCGCGACGCCAAGATCACCCAGATCTACGAAGGCACCAACCAGGTCCAGCGGATCGTGATGGCCCGGCAACTGCTGAAGGGGCTGGGCTGAGGCGCTACCGGCGCGCCGCCGACCAGCACCGGGTCGCGTGGCGCAACGGCGCCGGCCTGACGACCGAGCTGGCGAGCGACCCGCCGGGCGGCGACGCCGAGGCGCCGCCGAGCGGCGGTTCCTCGGCTGACTTCAGCTGGCGCGTCAGCCTGGCCGAAGTCACCGAGGACTGCGAGTTCTCGGTCTTCCCGGACGTCGACCGGACGATTGTCCTGGTCGAAGGGGAGGCGATGTCCCTGCAGCTGCCCGGGATCGCGCACACGCTCACGCCGTACGAGCCGTTCCAGTTCGACGGCGCTGTCGAGGTCCGGTGCCGGGTTTCCGGCCCGACCCGCGACCTCAACGTCATGACCAGGCGCGGGCGGTCGAACGCCACCGTGTCGATCGAGAAGCTGGACGCCCCGCTGACGCTCGCTGAGGCGGACCCTCTGGTGATCGTCTGCCTCGACGGATCCGTCACCCTCGAGACCGAGGGCCCTTCCGTGACGCTGGGCGCCGGCGACGTCGCGGAGCTCGACGAACGAGTGCGTGCCGTGGGCAACGGTCACGTCGCCGTCATTCGGATCGAGACCCTCGAGCGGTAGGTGCCTCAGGCCCCTAGGGCGTGTCTGGCGATTCTCGCCTACTGCGCGGCACTCGGCACGGCACCTCGAAGCACTGGAGCAAAGCCCACGATGGAAAAACATCGAGGGCTTCACTCCAGCACTCCGAGCTACCGCACCGAGCACCTGCTCGCTACGGCGACAATTGCCAGACACGCCCTAGCTGTGCAGTGCGAGGTAGGGCGCCAGCGCGAACAGGGCGATGACGAGTGCGTACTTGAGCTGGCGGGTCGGCAGTGCGTGGGCGATTCGCCAGCCGACCAGCACGCCGGCCAGTTCCGGGACTCCGATCAGCGCCGCGAGCGGCCAGTTGATGGCACCGGCGGCCAGGTACCCGACGCTGCCCACCCCGGCGATGACGATCGATTGCGCCTGGGCCACCGCCAGCGATTCCAGGACCGGTACGCCGGCTGCCACGAGCAGCGGGACCGTGAGCATCGGCCCGCCGATCCCGACGATCCCGGCTGCTACGGCGACCAGCAGCCCGATGCCCGCCAGCAGCGGTGCCGAAGGGTGCGTCTCCGGCGCCGGCGCGCGACTTCGCTCGCGGTAGAGCACCAGCGCCGCGACGACGGTCACGAAGACCGCGAGCAGGATGCCGAACACCCGCTTGGACACGGCCGCGTTGATCAGTACGCCGACCGGTGTGCCGATCACGGCCGCACCGGCCAGGATCAGCGCCGTCCGCCGCGTCTGCTGGTCGCGCAATTGCCCCGACCGGGCGTAGGCGGCTGTCCCCAGCGCGCCGGTGGCGACATGGGTGACGATCGCGGTCCCGGCGACCTGGGCCGGCGACAGACTGGTCAGGGCGAACAGCCCGATCGTCGGCAGTACTCCACCGGGCCCGATGGCCGTGATCCCGATCCCGCCGGCGAGGCCGAAGGCGGCCAGCAGGACGAGCAGCGGAGCCGAGAGTTCCGCCACCGTTACCGCTCCCTCTGCTCGGTCCGTCGAGACGGGCTACCGGTTCGATCCTAGATGCCGCGGTCCCGCCGGAGACCCGTCGGTACTGTCGAACCATGTCTCGTGCCCTCACCAGCGCGCTGGCCGCCGTCGGTCGCTTCAACGACGCCCATCCCTGGTCCCACAACGACGCCTATGCCGCACTCGTCCTCCACCACGCGCGTCGCGTCCGCGCGGCCGGTGGAACGGAGGCCCTGGACGTGGGCTGCGGGACGGGGAACCTCGTACGCCGGCTCGCGAGCGTCTTTCCCGCGGTGACGGGCATCGAGGCCGACGTCCCGACCGCGGAGCTGGCCCGGCGGACGACCGAGGGCCTCGCCAACGTCCGCATCCTGAACGAGCCGTTCGACGCGTCCCACCGGAACCGCTACGACCTCATCACCTTCGTGGCGGTGCTGCATCATCTGCCGCTGCACGCCACGCTCGAGAAGGTCCGCGAACTGCTGCGCCCGGGTGGACGGCTCGTGGTGGTCGGCCTCAGCCGGGAGTCGCCCGCAGACCTTCCCTGGTCGGTCGCCTCGCTGATCCTGAACCCGGTCGTCGGCGTCGTCGTCCATCCGCGTCGAGCACGCGAAACACCGCAGCAGATGACCGCTCCCGTCGCGATGGCCGCGGAATCGTTCGAGGAGATCGCCCGCACCGCTGAACGGGTTCTGCCTGGCGCGCAGCTCCGCCGCGCGCTGTTCTGGCGCTACACCTTGGCCTGGACGGCGCTACCGGCATGACCCTGCAAAACTGCGGGTATGGAAAAGATTCTGGGTCGGCAGGAAGCGTCGGAGGCGGTCGACGACGCGGGGTGGCGCTTCCTGCTCGGTGCTTTGCTCACGTCGGTCCCGGTCGGGTCGTTGGCTCAGGGGATCGGCCTGGCTGCCGATGCTGTCGCGGCGTGCGGCGATGACGCCGACGGGCACCTCCGGGTCGATGGCCGCCCTGATCGGGTCGTCTTCACCCTGCAGTCGCTGGAGCACGCCGGGGTGACCAGCCGGGACGTCGAGCTCGCGCTCCTGATCTCCAGCACCGTGGGGGCCATGACGGAGCCCGAGATCGGAACGGGCGCGCCGCGTTCCGTCCAGATTCTCGAGATCGCGATCGACGCATTGGACATCGCCGGGATCCGGGAGTTCTGGCGGGCGGTGCTGGGCTACACCGGCGAGGCGGGTGCGGAGGGGCCGAAGGATCCGCTCATCGATCCGGTCGGCCAGGGCCCGGCCGTCTGGTTCCAGCAGATGGACGCGCCGCGTCCGCAGCGTAATCGCATCCACTTCGACATCTGTGTTCCGCACGACGAGGCGCCCCGCCGCATCGAGGCCGCACTGGCGGCCGGCGGCCGGCTGGTGTCCGCGACGCGTGCCCCCGCCTTCTGGGTGCTGGCCGACCGGGAGGGCAACGAGGTCTGCGTGACCACCTGGCAGGGCCGGGACGGCTGAAACCGTCCTGCTAGTCGCCCGGCGTCGGTGCCGGGCGCAGGACCAGCACGGTGATGACCAGCGCGAGGACGATCGCGGTGAGCGCGATCGGGATCGGGATCGGGATCGGGATCAGTTCAGGGCTGGAGGTTCTCCAGGTCGTCGAGCAGGCTCGGGTGGGTCGGGTGCCAGTTGAGGGCCTGCTGCGTGTGGGCGCTGGAGGAGGGTTGGTCGGCCGCGAAGATCGCGCCGATCGGGCCGAAGGTCTCCTCGGGTACCGGCTTGACGGGCAGTTCCAGCCGTCGGCCGATGACCGTCGCGATGTCCCGTACGGCGTCGCCTTCGTCGGCCACGGCGTGCCAGGCGGTCCCGGCCGGTGCGTTCTCCAACGCCAGGCGCAGGAGGACGGCGGCGTCGAGAGCGTGCACGGCCGGCCAGCGCTGCGTACCGTCGCCCGGGTAGCCCGAAACGCCTGTCTGGCGGGCGATCTGGGTCAGCAGGCCGGCGAAACCGCCGTCGCCCTGGTTGTGGACGGTCCGCGGGAGGCGGACTGCCGAGCTCCGGACGCCGCGGGCAGCCAGGTGGAGGGCCGCGGCGACCGCGCGACCGCGACCGCCGACCGGGCCGTCGGTCACCGTCGGGTCGGACTCGACAGAGGCGCGACCCGGTACGGCGGGAGTGCCCGAGGCGAGGACCAGCGGGCGATCGCTGCCGACGAGCTCGTTGCCCAGCGTCGCGATGGCGGCGCTCTCCTCCTCGACCGAGCGGGTGACGGCCTCGGTGCTGCTGAAGTCGTTGCTGAAGGCAAGGTGGATGACTCCGTCGGCCCGGGCGACGCCGGCGCGGAGGACGTCGAGGTCGGTGAGGCCGCCCCGGATCGGCTCGGCGCCGGCCTTCGCGGCAGCCTCCGCGGAGGCGTCGGAACGGGCGAGCGCGAGCACGGTGTGGCCGTTGCCGAGCAGTTCGGCGACGGCGGCGGAGCCGATCAGGCCGGTGCCGCCGGTGACGAAGACGATCATGGAACCCTCCGAGAGTGATGGGACTCTTGTCTCATCAACGTAGCAGGCGATGGGACAAAAGTCCCATCGCTAGGATGGGTCCATGGCGCGATGGGAACCGGGGGCACGCGAGCGACTGGTCGTCGCGGCCATCGACCTGTTCACCGAGCAGGGGTACGACACCACGACCGTCGCCCAGATCGCCGAGCGCGCCGGGGTCACCAAGAGCACCTTCTTCCGGTACTTCCCCGACAAGCGCGATCTCCTGGTGGCCGGGCAGGAGACGCTGTGCCGGCTGCTGACCGAGGGGATCGCCGACGCGCCCGAGGACGCCACCCCGCTGGCCGCCGTCGCGGCCGGGCTCGAGCGCGCGTCCGGCGCGATGGGCCCGGTGAACCGTGAGTTCGGACCGCGGCTGAAGGCGGCCATTGCCGCCAGCACCGAGCTGCAGGAGCGTGACGCGCTCAAGTCGGTCGGGCTCGCTGCGGCGATGACGACGGCGCTGATCGCTCGCGGGGTGCCTGACCCGATCGCGCAGCTGGCCGGTGAGTTCGGGGTGCTCGCGTTCAAGCAGGGGTACGCCGAGTGGTCCGAGGGCGATCACGATGCCGGGGACGAGCTTGCGCCGTACACGCTGGCAGCTCTTGATTCGCTCCGGGCGGCGACAGGGTCACTGGGCTGAGCCCTTGGGATGCAGTGCCGCGGCGTGCAGCGCCGCGGCGACGGCCTCGACGGCGGGGGTCCTGGTCGCGCGGGTGAGCAGGAAGACCTCGCGGTCGATCGGACCCTCGGCGAGCGGACGGACAGCGACACCCGGTACGCCGTACCCGAGGACCAGATCGGGCAGCAGGGCGCAGGCGCCGGCGGTGCGGACCATCTCGACGAGGATGAGGAAGTCGTCCGAGGCGTAGCGCAGGTCCGGCTCGAAGTGGCCGAGATCGCGACAAGCGCGGATCTGCATCTCGCGGTGGCCCGTGCCGGGTTGGCAGGCGCCCCAGCGGGCGTCGGACAGCGCGGCCATGCGGACTTTCCCGTTGCCTGCTTGAGGATGTGACTCGGGGAGGACCAGGCGCACCTCCTCGCGGACCAGGGACTCGCGGGTCAGGTTGGTGTGGACCGGGCGTGGCTGACCGGAGTACTCGTCGCCGACGACGGCGTCGAGCTGGCCGAGACGCAGTGCCGGGATCGAACCCTCGACCTCGGCCTCGGTCACTTCGATGCGGATGCCTGGATGACTCGTCGCGAGCGCGGCGACGGCCGGGGCGACGATGCGGAGGAAGGCCGACTGGAACGCGGACACCCGGACGACGCCCGCCGGATGGCCTGCGGCGATCGCCGCGACCTCGGCCTCGGCGGCTTCGAGCCCGTCGAGCAGGACCGCCGCGTGGCGGACGAGTGCCTGCCCGGCGTCGGTGAGGCGGACGTTGCGGCCGGTCCGTTCGAGCAGCTTGGCGCCGGCTTCGCGTTCGAGAACGGCGAGCTGCTGGGAGATCGCGCTCGGGGTGTAACCGAGCGTTTTCGCGGCGCCGTGCATCGTCCCGCGGGCGTGCAGCTCGCGGAGCAGGCGGAGTCGTCGGAGATCGAGCATCGTTCAGTGAATCTACTCGATGCCATGCACAAACGTGAGATAGACGTGAACAGTTGAGCGCTGCGAGCATCGTCGCGTGGGTCCTCTCCTCTGCCTCCTGTCCGCCGTCTGCTTCGGTGCCATGGCCATCTTCGGCAAGCTCGCGTACGACGCGGGCGTCGACGTCGGCGACCTGCTGCTCGTCCGCTTCGCGGTCGCTGCCGCCCTCCTGCTCGTCGTCGCCGGTACGACGGGCGCGCTGCGCGGCGTACCGCGTCGCTCGCTGGTCGCAGGCCTCGCCATGGGTGGCGTCGGCTACGCGACGCAGTCCGGGCTCTTCTTCGGCGCGCTCGAACGGATCGACGCTTCGCTGCTCGCGCTGATCCTGTACGCGTACCCGGCCCTGGTGACGATCGGCGCCATCGCGCTGCGCCGCGAACGCGCCTCTTCGCGGCGTATCGCCGCCCTGCTGATCGCCTCGGCCGGTACGGCGCTCGTCCTCGGCGGCGCGGCCTCCGGGAGCCTTGACCCGCTGGGCGCGGCGATGGGCTTCGGTGCGGCTGTTGCCTACACGATCTACATCCTGGCCGGCGATCGTATCGGCGCCGGCATGTCGCCGGTGGCGTTGTCGTCGCTGGTGTGCACCGGGGCTGCCTGTACGTTCGCGGTTTTCTCTACGGTGCAAGGCGGTCCGCGTTTTGACTTCGCCCCCAGCGGATGGCTCTGGCTGACCGCGATCGCGGTGGTCAGCACCGTCGCCGCGATCCTCACCTTCTTCGCCGGGTTGGCGCGTGTCGGTCCGTCCGCCGCGTCGATCCTGTCGACGCTCGAGCCCGTGGTCACGGTGTTGCTGGCGGCAACTATCTTCGGGGAGTCGCTCAACTCGACCCAGCTCCTCGGGGGAGCGGTCGTGCTTGCCGCCGTACTGGTGATTCAGTGGCCGGCACCGCGCAGGCAGTACGCCGTACAGAACAGCTGACGCGAACCTGGAAGGTTTCCCGATCCCACCACGGGCTACCGGGGCTCCCTGAACCTTGGGAGGTTTCGTGGCAGACAAGATGATTCCGCTGTCCGGCGTCGTGCTCGACGCGCCTGATCCGCAGGTGCTGGCGGAGTTCTACCACCGGTTGCTCGGGTGGGAGATCGTCGAGAACGAGGACGAGTGGGCTCAGCTCCGCGGGCCGGACGGCAGCAGCAAGCTGTCGTTCCAGCGCAACCCCAACCACAGCCCACCGCAGTGGCCGGGCAAGCCCGGCCATCAGCAGATGCAGATCCACCTGGACTTCCGGGTCGACGACCTCGAAGCCGCCCAGCAACGAGCGCTCGACGCCGGCGCAACCCTGATGGCCTCGCAGCCCCAGCCGGAAGGCGTCCGCATCCTCGCCGACCCGGCGGGCCACATCTTCTGCCTGTTCCTGCCGGGCTTCTGACGTCCGGCCTCGGCCGGGCCGGCCGAGGTAGCCTGCGGCTTGATGATCAGCTTCACGCTCGGTGTCGAGGATCTCGCCGACACCCGGTTCGCGGTCTCACCGTCGCAGGAGACGGTGTTCAGCGTCTGGGTGCTGCGGGACCCCGGGCGGTACCCACTGCACCTGCCCTGGCGGCGATCGGTTCTGCGCCGGATCAGCCCGGCCGATCACCGGCTGCTCCTCGCTCTGGTGGGAGACAGCCGGGCGCTGCCGGACTTCCTCACGCCCCGGCCGACGACGTTCTTCCGCACGTTCGAGGAGGAGCTGGCCGGAGTCCGGGAGACGCCGGCCCGGATCGTACGGCGCGATCTGCTCGCGACTCACGCACCTGGCCGGCTCCCCGACGTACTGGCTGAGATCGATGATGCCGAGCGGCTGCTCGAACTGATCTGCGACCTGCTGCAGCGGTACTGGGACACCATCCTGCTGCCGCTCTGGTCGCGGCTGAAGCTGGTTCTGGAGGCCGACATCACCTACCGGGCGCGGCAACTCGCGACCGGTGGCGCCCGCGCGTTGTTCGCCGACCTGCATCCCAATGTGCGCTGGGACGACGGGGTGCTGCGGATCGAGAAGATGATCGGGCAGCACCACGTGGGTGCGGGAGGAAGGGGTCTGCTGCTGGCGCCGTCGGTGTTCGCCTACAAGCCGGTGCCACCCATGGACCCGTCGGAGGCGCCGATGCTTGCCTACCCGGCCCGCGGCCTCGCGACCCTCTGGTCAACCGAGCCGACCACCGACGCGACGGCCCTGGCAGCCCTGATCGGTGCGCCACGGGCCACGTTGCTCGGGCTCCTGTCCGAAGGCCCGCCGACCTCCGAACTGGCCCGGCGGCTGAAGGTCACACCGAGCGCGGTGTCCCAGCACCTCAAGGTCCTGCATGCCAGCGGCCTGGTGACCAGGACTCGCGACGGCAGGCAGGTGCTCTACCGGCGCAGCGGGCTCGGCGACCAGCTGACCGGCTGACGATCAGCCGGCGGTGCGCTGGTCGATCAGTTCCTCGGCGCGCAGCTCCGCCCACAGCTGATCGGGTACGGCGACCTCGAACGACTCGAGATTCGCACGCACCTCGTCGGCCGACCGCATCCCGATCACCACACCGGCGACCACCGCATGCGCCAGCGAGAAGGCGATCGCGGCCGCAGGCAACGTGACGCCGTACGCCGTACAGATGTCAGCGATGCGACGAGCCCGGTCGAGCATCTCCTGAGACGCCGGCGCGTAGTCGAAACGCGCTCCCTCGACCGGACGGGGCGAGGCGAGCAGCCCCGAGTTGAACACCGCCGCGGCCAGGACCGGGACCCCACGCTCGGCGCAGGCAGGAAACAAGGTGTCCAGAGCGCTCTGATCGAGCAAGGTGTAGCGGCCGGCCAGCATCACCGCGTCGACATCCGCATCCCGCACCAGCGTGGTCAGCAGCCTCGGGTCGTACATCCCAGCGCCGATCGCCGACACGACGCCCTCGTCGCGAAGCTCCTTCAACGCGGGATATCCGTTGCGCAGGGCATCATCGAAGTGCTGCTCGGCGTCGTGCAGGTAGAGCACGTCGATCCGATCCAGCCCAAGCCGCGTCAACGAGTCCTCGACACTGCGCCGGATGCCGTCCCTGGAGAAGTCCCACACCCTGCGATGCGTCGCCGGCACCTGAAACGCCTCATCCATCCGCCCCCGCGGATCCTGTGGCACCAGCAACCGCCCGACCTTCGTCGACACCGTGAACTCGCCTCGGGGCCGCCCCCGAAGAAACTCACCGATCCGCCGCTCCGAATGCCCGATTCCGTAGTGCGGCGAAGTGTCGAAGTACCGCACCCCGCCGCCCCAAGCCCCCTCCAACGCAGCGGTCGCCGTCCCGTCGTCCAACGCCTCGAACAACCCGCCCAGAGGCCCACCCCCAAACCCCAACGCCGTCACCGCGGCCCCGCTCCGGCCCAACTCCCGCCGTACTCCGACCTTCGTCTGTGTCATGTCGCCCAGCCAACCGCCACAGCTCACCCACGAGAAACGATTAAGCCCCGCACTTCATCGATCTGCCTCGGCGTACGGATCGGCGCCGCCCGACATCCTGCGTGGAGGCGCCGGCCGCGCTGATCGCTGCCGAGGGCAACGACGACCGCCGTGGACTGCGCTCGAACCGGCGAGCGGGTCGTCGCCGGTCACGGCGCGTCGACCAATCGTCCCCAGACAGGCGCCGCCGGCGCGTCGACCATCCGCCCCAGACAGGCGCCGCAGGCGCGTCGACCATCCGCCCCAGACAAGCGCCGCAGGCCCGTCGACGCCTCCGATCCCCGCCCGCAAGGGCAGTTGGAGATCGCAACAGGTCGCCGAGCACCCCACCGCCGACCGGCGATCGCGACCACCCCCACCGCCCACCACCAACCGCTGATCATTCGCTGTCTTCATCGCCTGGGTCGAACCTCTGCCGGACGAGGAGGCCCGGATCTGTGCCTCGGGTCGAGCGCCAGCGTGGTCGCCGCGCAGAACGCCGTACTGCTCGGGCTCACGGCCGTCGGCGGGTGGCGTAGTACGCGGTGATGAAGGCGATCGACGCGATGACGATCACGGCGGCGAGTGCCGGGTGCATGTCCTTCGAGAGGCTGGGGGCTCGGTCGGGGCCGATCGCCCATGCGGCCAGGGGGATCGCGTACGCCGCGGTCAGGCCGGCGGCCCACCAGCGGAGAGCTCGGAGGCGGGCGGTGCGCAGGGTGACGGTGAGGAGGATGGCGACCGGGACGATCGCGAGCATCGCGAACTGGCCGACGACCATCACCGGAACGGCGAAGGCCGAGATGATCACTGCGCGAGACGGCCGGCGGACCGCGGGCTGAGCGCCGTCGGCTTCAACCCGACGTACCTGCTGGACGGTCTGAACGCGATCGGCAGTCGGGTCGGCGGTCGGCTGGGCCGCAGGGTGTGTCGTGGGATCGGTGGTCGGCTGGGCGGGGATCGACATGATGTGCTCCTCGGTTACGAGTGTAAGTTTACCTCTGTAAGCTTACGCTTTGAGTTAACAGCTGTAAAGTGATGGATGTGGAACAGCGCAAACGGAGTCGGCGGGGTGAAGGTGGGCGGCTGCGGGACGAGATCGTGGTCGCCGCGGCGCGGTTGCTCGATGAGGGGGCGGGGGAGCAGGCGGTGACGCTGCGCGCGGTCGCCCGTGAGGCGGGGATCAGCGCGCCGTCGATCTACCCGCACTTCGCCGACCGGGACTCGATCCTGCTGGCCGTCGCGGAGCAGGCGTTCGCCGAGTTGGAGGCGCACTTGCGCGCCTTGCCGCCGAACCCTGGGTCAGCCGAGCGGTTGCGGGAGGTTTGTGCCGCCTACTTGGAGTACGCGCAGGAGAAGCCGAACCGCTATCGCATCATGTTCGGCGCGGTCTGGAGCGCGCCGCAGTCGCTCGAGCGGGTCCCGGATCTCGCGGTCCAGGACCTGGGGATGAATGCGTTCGACGTCCTCCGGGAAGCGCTCGTCGACTGCGTCGAGGCCGGCACGTCCCGCAGCATCGACCCCGCCGCCGACGCGGCTGCCCTCTGGGTCGGCCTGCACGGCCTGGCCCAACTCCGCGTCGCCGCCTCCCTCTTCCCCTGGCCCCCCGACCTCGAAGCCACACTCGTCGAGCGGCTAGCCCTCCTCAACTGAGCCGCGCACCCGCGCGAGCACTCACCCCAGCCCAGCCCGCCGGGCGTTGTGCGGGCCGTGCCCGGCTAGTTCTCGGTTGTGGTCTTGTGTGGGTGCACGAGCGCTCGGTTGTGCCCGGCTCGTCTCGGGCGTCGTGCGGGCCGGGTCGTGTCGGGCTGCGTGTGGGCTGAGGGCGCTAGCTGTACTGAGCGGCGTCGGCACAACCAGTACCGCGCTCTGGTGGGCTGTGTCGTGCGGGTGCACGAGTGCTCGATCGTGCCGGACTCGTGCCGGACTCGGGCCGGGCTGCGTGGCGGCCGGACTCGGAGTCGCCGTCCTTGCCGAGCGGGGGTGGAGCGAGATCGGCTTACGGCCGTACTGGGTCTGGTGCAGGAGGCTGGTTCTCGTGGGCTGTGCCGCGTACGCGTGCGAGTACTCGGTCGAGGCCGGCTCGTACGGCGTTGGGGACGCCGGCCTGGTGGAGGTCGGTTTTGAACTGTTGGTTGAGGCCGCCGGGGGTCATGTGGGCGGCGGCTAGTTCGGTGAGGGAGACGTTGGGCTGGTCCAGGGACTGGCCGAGTTGGGCGAAGAGGTGGGCCATGTAGGCCGTGGCGTCGGTTGCTGCTACGCCGTTGGTGCTGAGCCAATCGGCGATCGTTGCTACGTAGTCGAGGTGTGCGGCGGCGGTTGCGGTGGCGGCACTGAAGGCGTCGAGGGTTTGCTCGTCAGCTGGTACGACGACCTGGCCAACGCGTTCGAAGAGTTCGCGTGCGGTCGGGTCATCGGGGTACATCGCGGTCAGGCTCTGGCGGTTCGCTGCCGCGGGGAGGGGGATCGAGCGGACGTAGGCTGCGGCGCCGGGTGCCCACTCGCGGAGTTGGGCGAGTGAGACGGCGGCTATTGCGCTCACGACCACCTGGTCATGAAAGGTCAACTCCTGCAGGACTTCCTGCGCGACCTGCGGGCGGACGGCGAGTACGACGACGGGCGTGCTGTCGATCACTTCCTGGTTGTTCGAGCAGACCCGTACGTCGGGGAACCGCTCAGCCAGTTCCTGCCCGATCTCCTTCCCGCGAGGGGAGAGGAAGATGCCGGCACCGCCCGATGCTCCGAGCGGGCTGCTGTCGCCGGTGGGGCCCGCCGGCCCCGCCAAGCCTGTCACGATTGCCGCTGTCAGTTCGCCCGTGCCCACGAATCCGTACATACCAAGAAATCTAGACGAACGCCGCGCTCACCGCGTGTGTGTCCTCGTACAGGTGCAGCTTGACGATCTGCCCGTCGACGACGCGGAAGCGCAACGCGGCGGCGGTGGTGAAGGGACGGCCGGTGGGGGCGGCGGTGTGGGTCAACTGGGCGAAGACGACCGCCGTTTCGCCGTCCACGGCGATGTCGTCGAGGCGGACCTCGCTCCGGCCCTCGACGAAGTGGGACCACATCGTGCGCAGGAACACCGGTACGTCGGAGCCATGCTCGCGTGCGCCGGTCCACGGGAGCGACGGGTTGCCGGGGACCTGCCAGTCGATGTCGTCGGCAAACAGTTCGCCAACGGCGTCGGCGTCCTGGGCGGCGAGGCGGGTGAGGAAGTCCTGGACGACGGACAAGGTGGTCAAGAGAAGCTCCCAAGGTTTTTGACGAGACAGTCCAAAAGTAGCGTTTTAGACTGGATAGTCAAGTACGCGGTAGGCTCGGGGCATGGGACGACCGCGCAAGTTCGTGGAAGCTGACGTGCTGACCCGCGCCAGCGAGGCCTTTGCCAAGCAGGGGTACGGCGGGACGAGTGTCGACGACCTCGCCCGTGCGACCGGGGTGGGCAAGCAGAGTCTCTACAACGCGTTCGGCGGCAAGCGTGAGTTGTTCCTGAAGGCGTTGTCGGCCAAGACCGCGGAGGCGATCGCGCTCGTCGACGAAGAACTCGGCAGCGAGACCTCGACCCCGCTGGAGGGGATCAAGGCGCAGGTCCTGCGGATGGCGATCACGTTCAGTGACCCGGCGCCGTCCGGGTTCTTCGTCACCAAGGCCGCCGTCGAGATGGCCGACCAGGACGAGGAGGTCGCCCAGTCGGCGCTGGCGGCGTACGAGAGTCTCGAGGCGATCTACCGGCACTGCATCGAGGACGCGCAGGCCAGTGGCGAGGTCGACGGGTCGGCGAACGCGGGTGAGTTGGCCGGGTACTTCGTCGCGATCACGCGCGGCATGGAGGTGCTCGGCGCGGCCGGCGTCGGCCGCGCCCGCCTGACCGGGATCGCGGTGACCTCGCTCAGCGTCCTCCCACTGGTTCACGCCGGGTGACACCCCGCACGCTCTGAGGGGTGAAACCGAAAACTTTCGGGTAATCCCCATTGCGCTGGGTGGTCGATTGGATACATGCTGCGGAAAGTTGTTGATAGCAACCGTCGCGCGGCGCTGTGAGGAGCTTGCTCAGCCGCTGACCGGACCGAGGAGATCCGATGACATTCCGCCCCCGCCCCCTCGTGCTCGCCACGCTGAGCTCGTTCGCCCTGGTCGCCGCCGCGGCCGGCGGTGCCGTCGCCGCCGTCGCGCCGGACACCCCGGCGGCCCCCGCGCCGGACCCGGCGAACGCCCAGGTCAAGGCGCCCGCACCAGACGCGACGAAGGCCGAAGCCCCCGCCGCCACCGACACTGACGGCGACTCGCTGCCCGACACCTGGGAGACCAACGGGTACGACGCCAACGGTGACGGCGTCGTCGACGTCGACCTGCCCGGGATGGGCGCGACGCCGAACAAGAAGGACCTGTTCGTCGAGATGGACTCCATGGCAGGCCGCCTGGCCAGTACGGCGGCGCTCGACCGGATCGTCCAGAGCTTCGCGAACGCACCGATCAGCAACCCCGACGGCAGCACCGGCATCCGGATCCACCTCGACGCCGGCTCCGCGCGCGGTACGGCGTACGACCTCGGCGGCGGCAACCAGGTGCCGTACGACAGCAACCTGCAGCCGGCCGAGCAGCAGACCGACGCGATCAAGTCGACGAACTTCGCGTCGGCCCGCAAAGCGGTCTTCCACTACATGCTCTGGGCCGACGACTACGACAACAGCTGCAGCAGCGGCAACGCGTTCGCGATCCCGAACGACACGTTCGTCGTGACGATGGGCCCGAAGTGCAACTGGACCGTCACCGAGAACATGAACGTCGGCACGTTCATCCACGAGCTCGGTCACGACCTCGGCCTGACCCACGGTGGGTCGGACTCGGTGAACTACAAGCCGAACTACCTCAGCGTGATGAACTACCACTTCCAGTTCGACGGCGTCCCGCGGACCAGCGGCGCGGCCTGGTTCAGCTACTCGAACTTCGCCCCGCCGGTGCTCACCGAGACCAGCCTGAAGGAGTCGACCGGTCTGGGCAGCGCCGCCTCGACCTGGAAGACCAAGTGGAAGTGCCCGGACAACACCACCCGGACCTCGGGCGCGGCCGACCTCGGCATCGACTGGAACTGTGACGGCGACACCGTCGACACCGCGTCCGCCGACATCAACCGCGACGGCGGCAAGACCACGCTGACCACCCAGAACAACTGGGCGAACGTGAAGTTCGGCGGCGGTGACGTCGGCGGCGGCAGCTCGCAGGACAAGGCCAAGACCCCCGCGCACGAGCTGCGCGAGATGACCCAGCAGGAGTACGCGGACCAGCACTAGTTCGACGTACGACGTCAAGGGGTGCTCACCTGACCGGGTGGGCACCCCTGGTCATGCGGGAGCGGCGACCGAGTCGCGGACCACGAGATGAGTCCCCAGTACGACGTGCTGGCTGGTCTCGTACTCGTCGCGGTGCAGAGCCAGGCGGACCGCCGTCCGCCCGAGGTCCTCGGTCGGGATGTGCACGGTGGTGAGCGCCGGGAACAGGTCGGCGGCGAACGGCACGTCGTCGTAGCCGACCACCGAGATGTCCTCCGGGCAGCGCAGCCCGAGGTCGCGGATCGCGCGCAGGACGCCGGCCGCGATCATGTCGGTCGCGGCGAAGACGGCGGTGACGTCGCGGCGGGCGGTCAGCAACTGCTGGGTCGCGGTGTAGCCGAACGAGCGGCTGAACGTGCCCTCGACGATCAGGTCGGGATCGGCGGCGAGGCCCATCGCCTCGTGTGCCTGGGCGAAACCGCGGATCCGGGCCGTCGTGGTGGTGAAGTCGCGCTGGGCGCCGAGGTAGGCGATCTTGCGGTGCCCGCGGGAGAGCAGGTGGCTGACGACGGCGTAGGCGCCGCCCTCGTTGTCGTACTCGACGACAGTGCTCGGTACGCCGTGGCCGAGCGACGGCCGGCCGCACAGGACCAGCCGGGAGCCCGCGTCGTCGAGCGCGTGGGCCAGTCGCACCATGCGTTCGTGGTACGCCGTGCTCTCGTAGCCGCCGCCGACGAGCACGACGGCATCGGCGCGTTGCTCGCGCATCAGGTCGATGACGGCCAGCTCGCGGTCCGGGTCGTCGTGGGTCGTGCAGACCAGGCAGAGCCGGCCTTCCTCGGTGGCCTGCTGCTCGACGCCGTGGGCGACGTGGGCGAAGAACGGACCGGTGACGTCGCTGACGACGAACGCGACGGTCTTGGTGCCGGAGCCCTTGAGGGCGCGGGCCTGCGCGTTCACCACGTAGTCGAGCGCGCGGACGGCCGTCATCACCCGGCTCCTGGTCGCGGTCGCCACCGGGTAGTTGCCGGCCAGGACGCGGGAGACGGTCGCGGGGGAGACGCCCGCGTGCGCGGCGACGTCCTTGACGGTCCAGCGCCGGTCGAGCACCACGGAACACCTCGTTTCGGAGCGGGGTAGCAAACGATTTCTATCACAAGCCTTGCCTATGCAGGCGAGAACTGGCTAGGTTCATAGAAATCGTTTTCTATCGCCGAGCCGCCCGACTGCCTGGCGGGAAAGCGCATACCGAGCAGGAGAGTGCAGTGGATCCCAGACGCATCGGCACCGCCATCGCGATGGCCGGCCTCGCGGCCACCACCCTGGTCGCCGTCCAGCCGGACACGCCCGCGGCCGCCACCCCCACGAGCAGCAGCACCACAACCAGCACCAGCACCACAACCAGCACCAGCGCAAGCCCTGGCAAGACCGTCAAGTACGAGGCCGAGACCGCCTACCGCTCGATCGGCAACGTCCACGACAGCCGCACGATCGGGAACCGGCCGGCGGAGCTCTCGACGCCGCTGACCGGCTACTCCGGCGCCGGCTTCCTCGACTTCAGCGACCCGGTCGCCGCCACGGACTGGCAGGGCACCATCCCACCCGGTCAGGACGGTGCCACCTGGCAGGTCACCGTCCCGAAGGCCGGCAACTACCGGATCAAGTTCGTCTACAACAACCCCGGCACCAAGTGGGGCGGCAGCCGCAACACCCGTGACGAGCGCAACATGCGGATCAACGTCAACAGCCCGTCGTACACCAGCGCGAAGGGCTGGGTCGGCTGGATGATCTTCGCCACCTCCGGCTACAACAGCTCGGCGGCGCCGGGTGCGGTGCAGACGGCGGCGACGGTCGGCGGCAACACCGCGTGGAACACCAACTACATGAACGTGCCGCTGAAGAAGGGCCGCAACGACCTCAAGCTGTCGATCGAGGCTCCGCCGGGGCAGGGCGTGTACGACGGCCCGAACCTCGACTACTTCGAGGTGACGCCGATCGACGGCGAGTTCGTGCCGAAGGCCGCCGTACCGGTGAAGTCCGGCAAGTTCGAGCACCCCGGCATCTACTACACCGCCGAGGACCTCGGGAACCTCAAGACCGGCAAGGACATCCCCGACTCGGTCTGGGCGCGCGGCTACCAGGAGCTCCTGGCGGCTCCTGAGTCGTCGAGCACCTACTCCCGCCCGGACGGGTACTTCGAGACCGTCGAGCGCGGCCCGTACAACAACCCGGACGTCGGCTCGAGCCAGTTCGCGCGGGACGGGAAAGCCGTGCACTACAACGCGTTGCGCTGGTACCTGACCGGTGACCAGGCGAACGCGAAGAAGGCGATCGAGATCCTGAACGGCTGGTCGCGCACGCTGAAGAGCGTCACCAACAACGACGCGAAGCTGATCGTCGCGATGGCCGGGCCGGACTACCTGAGCGGCGCCGAGCTGATCAAGCACCTGTACAACAAGGACTCCCGGGTCAAGGCCGCCGACCGCTGGACCGGCGCCGACATGAAGCGGTTCGACAAGCTGGTCCGGTCGGTCTTCTACGACGACACGATCGGCGAGTACTACCCGCAGGCCAACGGCAACTGGGACTCGCTGATCGCCGGGGCCAGCATGGCGATCGGGGTGTACCTGGACGACCGCCAGATCTTCAACCGGGCGCTCAACCAGTACTACCGCGGTGACAACGTGACGAACACGCTGTCGATGGGCACGCTGCCGAGCTACATCTACCGGACCGGCGAGAGCCAGGAGTCCAACCGCGACCAGGGGCACGCGGGCATGGGCCTGGAAGGCTTCGGCTACACCTCGGAGATCGCGCTGAACCAGGGCATCGACGTCTTCGGCGCGTACGGCTCCCGCCTGCTCACCGGCGCCCTGTACTACGCGCGCTACAACACCACCGACGCGGCCGGTGCCGTCGAGTCGGAGACCTTCATCTCCGACAAGCTGCGCGGCGAGATCAGCAAGCCGGTGTTCGAGATCCTGTCGAACTACTACGCGAGCCACGGCCAGGTCTCCCCGAGCGAACGGGCGCTGCTCACCAAGGCCCTCGACGAGAAGTACCGCCCGAAGAACGGCTACATCAGCGCGATGCTGTTCCAGGACGCACCGGCGCGCTGACCGACTCCCTGGACGTCCGGTGCCCCCTGCGCCGGGCGTCCAGGGCTGGCCTCAACAGGTCACCGGGACAGCGGGTGCGGCACAGCGACGTACGGTCGAAGGCGTGACGTTGCCGGAGCGGCCCGATGCGGTGAGTGGGATCCCACGGCCACCGCCAGGACCGGTCGTGGTCGGGCCGTGGGGTGGATGCCGCGAGGCCGGGCGTCAGGTGGCGAGCTGGAGCCCTGGCCGGGAGCAGCAGTGGTTCGACATCGAGGAGCCGATCCTCGAGCTCGCTCAGGTACGACGGCGGCACGCGCTGTGGTTCGCGATCGCCTACCCGCTGCTCTCCGGGCTGGGGCTCGCGGTCGCGGCCGGGATCTGGATGGCGGTCAGGGAGGCCGGGTTCGACTCGAGCGACGCGGTGGCTGTCGCGGTGATCATCTCCGTGATCACGATCCTGTACGCCGGCGTCCGATTCCTGCAGCACCGCGATCAGGTGGTGTTCGCGGGGGCGGCCTGGGTGGGAGACGGCGAGGGGCGCGAGGCATGCCTCCCGACGTACGAGTTGCAACGGATCGCCCTGGTCGACCCCGGTACGCCGAAGGCGGCACTGCGGATCACCGGAGCCAACGAGGCCAAGCTGACGATCCCGATGGGAGTGCTCGAGGCGAACCCCGCGCTGTGGGACCTTGTCCACAACGGGTTGCGACACTCGGCCGCCGCGGGTGCTGAGGTCGACGCAGCGATCAGCTGGCTATGACAAAGGGGGTGCCCACCGAACGGTGAGCACCCCCGTCACAAGCTCAGGACAGCGTCGCGAGCGCGTCGTTCCAGGTCTTCGACGGACGCATCGCGGCCGCGGCGAGCTCCGCGTTCGGCTGGTAGTAGCCGCCCAGCTCGACCGGGCTGCCCTGGACCGCGAGCAGCTCCTCGACGATGGTCTGCTCGTTGCTCGCCAGCGTCTCGGCGACGGCGGTGAACAGCTTCGCCAGCTCCGCGTCGTCGGTCTGCTTGGCCAGCTCCTGCGCCCAGTACAGCGACAGGTAGAAGTGGCTGCCGCGGTTGTCGATGCCACCGATGCGGCGGGTCGGCGACTTGTCCTCGTTCAGGAACGTCGCCGTCGCCCGGTCCAGGGTGTCGGCGAGGATCTGCGCCTTGGCGTTGCCGGTGGTCTGGGCCAGGTGCTCGAAGCTCGCGGCCAGCGCGAAGAACTCGCCCAGGCTGTCCCAGCGCAGGTAGTTCTCCTTCGCGAACTGCTGCACGTGCTTCGGCGCCGAGCCGCCCGCACCGGTCTCGAACAGCCCGCCACCGGCCATCAGCGGTACGACGGACAGCATCTTCGCGCTGGTGCCCAGCTCGAGGATCGGGAACAGGTCGGTCAGGTAGTCGCGCAGCACGTTGCCGGTCACCGAGATGGTGTCCTCGCCGCGGCGGATCCGCTCCAGCGAGAACTCGATCGCGTCCACCGGGGCCAGGATCTTGAGCTCCAGCCCGTCGGTGTCGTGCTCGCCCAGGTACTCGTTGACCTTGGCAATGATCTGCGCGTCGTGCGCACGGGTCTCGTCCAGCCAGAACACCGCCGGGCTGCCGGTCGCCCGGGCGCGGGTGACGGCCAGCTTGACCCAGTCGCGGATCGGCGCGTCCTTGGTCTGGCAGGCGCGGAAGATGTCACCGGCCGACACGGCCTGCTCGAGTACGGCGTTGCCGTCGGCATCGACCAGCCGGACGGTCCCGGTGGTGGCGACCTCGAAGGTCTTGTCGTGGCTGCCGTACTCCTCGGCCTTCTGGGCCATCAGCCCGACGTTCGGGACCGAGCCCATCGTCGACGGGTCGAAGGCGCCGTTGGCGCGGCAGTCGTCGAGCACGACCTGGTAGATCCCGGCGTAGCTGCTGTCCGGCAGCACGGCGAGGGTGTCGTGCTCCTGGCCGTCCGGGCCCCACATGTGGCCCGACGTGCGGATCATCGCCGGCATCGAGGCGTCGACGATCACGTCGGACGGCACGTGCAGGTTGGTGATGCCCTTGTCGGAGTCGACCATCGCCAGCGCCGGGCCGTCGGCGACCTCGGCGTCGAAGGAGGCCTTGATCTCGTCGCCCTCGGGCAGTCCGGCCAGACCGGCCAGGATGCCGCCGAGGCCGTCGTTCGGGGTCAGGCCGGCCTTGGCCAGCACCTCGCCGTACGCCGCGAAGGTCTTCGGGAAGAACGCGCGGACGACGTGACCGAACACGATCGGGTCGGAGACCTTCATCATCGTGGCCTTCAGGTGCACCGAGAACAGCACGTCCTCGGCCTTGGCCCGGGCGACCTGCGCGGTGAGGAACTCGCGCAGCGGCGCGACGTGCATCACCGACGCGTCGACGATCTCGTCGGCCAGCACCGGCACCGACTCGCGCAGCACGGTCGTCGTCCCGTCGTCACCGACGAGCTCGATCCGCAGCGCGCCGTCCTTGGCGATCACGACGGACTTCTCGGTCGAGCGGAAGTCGTCGGCGCCCATCGTGGCGACGTTGGTCTTCGAGTCCGGGGTCCACGCGCCCATGCGGTGCGGGTGGGTCTTGGCGTAGTTCTTCACCGAGGCGGGCGCGCGGCGGTCGGAGTTGCCCTCGCGCAGCACCGGGTTCACGGCCGAGCCCTTGACCTTGTCGTAGCGGGCCTGGATCTCCCGCTCCTCGTCGGTCTTCGGCTCGTCGGGGTAGTCCGGCAGCGCGTAGCCCTGGCTCTGCAGCTCGGCGACCGCGGCCTTCAGCTGCGGGATCGAGGCCGACACGTTCGGCAGCTTGATGATGTTCGCCTCGGGCGTCTTGGCCAGCTCACCCAGCTCGGCCAGCGCGTCGGCGATCCGCTGGTCCTCGGTCAGGTGCTCCCCGAACAGCGCGATGATCCGCCCGGCCAGCGAGATGTCCCGGGTCTCGACGGCGACCCCGGCCTGCCCGGCGTACGCCTGGATCACCGGCAGGAACGAGTACGTCGCCAAAGCCGGCGCCTCGTCAGTGTGGGTGTAGATGATGGTCGGGTCAGTCACCGTGTACTCCGCTCCCAGTGTGCCTACGTGCAGTGCGCCAAAAGTGCCTGGCGCCTCCACCTTAGTGGCGGCACACCGCCACCAAGCCCACGGGTTTCGGTGACCTGGACCACCTGTACCGAGGGTGACGGAACGGAAGCCCTCACACATCCGGCCGCGTCGCCGTTCTACCGGTGAGACATCGAGACGAGGAGAAGCGCATGAGTTTCCGGCACGCGGTAGTCAGTACGACGCTGGGCGACCTGACCCTGGTCGCGTCCGGCGACGCGCTGGCCGGCGTCTACTTCCCGCACCACTGGACGCGCCCGGACCGGTCGGCCCTCGGCGACGAGGTCCCCGCCGAAGGCGACCCGGTGCTGACCCAGGCGGAGACCGAGCTGCACGAGTACCTGGCCGGCACGCGCCGGACCTTCGACGTACCGACCGTGCTGGACGGCGACGAGTTCCAGCAGCGGGTCTGGGCGCTGCTGAACGAGATCCCGTACGGCACCACCACGACGTACGGCGAACTGGCGGAGCAGCTCGGCGACAAGGCGCTGGCCCAGCGGGTCGGCCAGGCGGTCGGCCATAACCCGGTCTCGGTCGTCGTCCCCTGCCACCGGGTGGTCGGCAGGGGCGGCAAGCTCACCGGGTACGCCGGTGGCCTGCGCCGCAAGCAGCTGCTGCTGGACCTGGAGGAGCCGAGCGAGGTCCGCGCCGGGCGGCTGTTCTAGAGGGACTGGATCGTGAGCTCGTGGGCGAACGGACAGGTCAGCGCCCTACGGACGGACCGGGCCGACGGCGGCCGGTTGACCCCAGGCGTCAAAGGCGGCCGTTGGTGCGGAGCGTCGTGATCGCCTGGATGGTGGCGATACCGCGCCAGTCGAGGCCCTGACCGGGCGACCAGTGCAGGTAGTCGACGTCCCAGCCGCCGTCGTCGAGCTGCTCTGCTTCGAGGCGGTCGAGGTCGGCGCCGAGCTGCTCGGTCGTGAACAGGGCGCGGCTCGGCGTCCCGGGGTGCGGGGACAGCGTGATCGGGGTGATCTTCTCGTCCTCGGTGCCGCCCTCGACGGGAAGGTTGCCGTTGGCATCGAGCGCGGAGCGGAACCGCTCGACCGCCGCGGCGGCGCGGGCCGGGTCGGGCACGGCGTCGAGGAAGTCGAGCGCGAACTTCACCGTGTACCCGCCGACGCCGTCGGCCTGCTCGATCGTCGTCCAGCACCACTCGGTGGCCTTCGGCAACCAGGCGTGCTTCGACCCGGCCTGCCAGAGCTTGCCGGCGATCGCGTAGGTGAGGAAGCTGCTCTCGGGCGCCGGGACCATCCACGGCGCGCGGGGATGACCGTCCGCGCTCGGCAGCACCGTCGGTACGCCGCCGTCGGAGTTGGTGATCGTGGTCAGCCAGTCGCCGAGCTCGTCGACGAGCGGGTCGTCGAGCGCGTCGGCCCCGACGAGGATCTCCAGCGCCTGCAGTACGGCGGACGTCTGGCTGCCGGGGCAGCGGACGTCGGGCTCGAGCCCGTGGCCGAAGCCACCGTCGGGAGTGCGGTAGGCACGCAACGCGGCGAGGACCGGAGCGGCCGGGGCGTCGTGCAGGAGGACGGCGAGCCGGTGCCGGTCGATCAGCCGCGCGTTGGCGTGGACGAACTGTTCTGCTGCGGTGATGTCGATCATGGAGTCGACGGTAGGGCGTGGGCAGCGTGCGGTCTTTCAGGAAATGGACACGACGCGATGCCGATCAGGCGGCGGTCAGCGTGGCGTCCTTCAAGAACTGCACAGGCGTCAGCCCGGTCAGCCGGCGGACCTCGTCGTTCATGTGCGCCTGGCTCGCGTACCCCGCGCTGAACGCCCGGGCGGCCAGCCCGTCGCCACCCGGCTCGGCGATCAGCCGGCGAAGCCTCGCCACCCGCGCGAGCATCTTCGGCCCGTACCCGACCGAACTCTGCAGGCGCCGGTTGAGCTGCCGCTCGCTGATCCCCAGGTCAGCGGCCGCCGTCGAGACCTTCGCGGCCGGCTCCGCCAGCTTGCGCGCCGCGGCCACCGCGAGCGGATCAGGCACCGCCCGCCGCTGCAGCACCGTCTCGGTCAGGACCCGCAGCCGCTGCCCCGGATCCGCCGCTGCCAGCGCGTCGCCGAGCTCCCGCCCGGCAGCACCCCACACCAGCTCGATATTGATCCGGAGGTCCCGCATCTCCGACGCCGGCAGTCCCAGCACCGCACCGGCCGCCCCCGGCCGCAGCCGGATCGCGTGGCTGCTCCCACTCGCGGGACCTGTGATCCACGGCCTGGTATCAGGCCCCGCGACCATCAGCCCCTCCTCGCCCCCGAGCCACACCAGGTCGACGCACCCGTCCGGGATCACCCGAGTCGTCTGCCCCGGCGCCGGGTCGCTCTCCCACAGGCAAGCGACCAGCGGCTCCAGACCCACTGGCGACCGGTACTCGCGGTAACTCATGTCTCCGAGCCTAACTCCGGCCACCGACAAACAAGCAGGCTCAGCCCGTCAGCCCGTCAGCCCGTCAGCCCGTCAGCCCGTCAGCCGGGAGCGCACGCCGAGCATCAGCAGGTCGAGCCCGGCGCCGAAGAGCTCGTCCGGCCCGTCGGCCGCCACCGCAGCGAGCGTCCAGTACGCGATGGTCTCGAAGGTCTCCCGCGCGACAGCCTCGGAGACCCCCAGCGTGACCAGCGCCCTGATCTGCGCCCGGACGAGCGCCGCGCGCGAGCCGTCGCCCTGGTCCCGGTACGGCGTCGCCTTGGCCTGGATCAGCGCGGCCAGCCCTGGGTGCTCGGCGTAGAACTCCCGCAAGCGGTGCGACCCGGTGGTGGTCACCGCGATCCAGTCGTCCAGCGTCCGCACTTCCGCGTACGCCGTACGGTCGGCCGCGAACGCGTCGAAGGCGTTCCGGGCGACCAGTTCGAGCAGCTCGTCCTTGTTGCGCACGTGGTGGTACAGCGAGGGCGCCCGAACCGCCAGCCGCTCGGCCAGCGACCGCATGGTCAGCCCGGCCACGCCGTCGGCCCGGATCACCGCCAGCGCCGCGTCGACGATCGACGCGACGGTCAGCCCGGCCGAGGCGTGCGACGAGGCGTCGCGCGCGGAGGCGCCCTGGGCGGGCGTACGCCGTACCGGCATCTGCGGAATCTCCCTTGTCCCGGGCTGTCCAACCTCATTAGCCTAGCTGTCTAACAACGTTAGACGAAAGGATCACCATGTCCGGAGGACTGCGTCCCGACTACCCCGTACGGACCGAGCGGCTCGATCTGCGGCCGCACCGGCGGGAGGACCTCGACGACCTGCTCGCCTTCCACTCCGATCCCGACGTCGTCCGGTACGTGCCGTGGCCGGTGCGGGACCGCGAGCAGACGAAGGCCGCGCTGGAGAAGAAGCTCGGGCAGGGCGAGGTGACCGAGCCGGGACAGTGGCTGGTCCTGGCGATCGAGCTACGCGAGACGGGCACGGTGATCGGCGAGGTCCTGCTCAAGTGGGCGAGCGACACCGACCGTCAGGGAGAGCTCGGCTACGCGCTGAACGCCGCCTACCAGGGCCACGGCTACGCCGCCGAGGCCGCCCAGGCGGTGCTCGAGCTCGGCTTCGAGGAGCTCGGTCTGCACCGGATCTGCGCGATCATCGTCGATGGCAACAAGGACTCCGTCCAGCTCGCGACCCGGCTCGGGATGCGCCAGGAGGGTCACCTCGTGCACGCCGCGTTCTTCAAGGGCGAGTGGATCGACGACCTGGTCTTCGCGCTGCGTGAGGACGACTGGCGAAGCCGCTGAGTCCACCAGGTGGCGCGCCGGTGAAACGTTCGGCCGCTGTTCCCCGATAGAGGGGGAGAGGGGGCCTGGGGCAATGAAAATGACGGGGGAAACCGCGTGGCGGCTGATCGCGCTGCTGCGGCTGGTCGAGCGCGATCCGGCCGATCCGGCCGAGCCGGTCGAGGCGGGTGGTGAGGACGTGGTCCTCGACGCCTGGTTCGGGCCGAACTCGCCGGGTTCCCGCACGCCCAGGCCCTGGACCTGCCTGTACTCTTCGCGGCGCTCCGGCCCGCCGATTTCCTGACCTCTTCCGCCGACACCCGGCGTCATGGATTGACCACACCTGGTGTGGGCACTTGACTGGGGAGAAGGAGGTAGAGATGGCGGCTACGGGGATTTTCGGTGGACAGCGCTATCGGATCGTCTGGACGGCCGTGGTCGGGTTCCTGCTACTGGCCGGCGCCGGTGCCGCCGTCCTGCTGATCAGCCCGACCACCTGCCTGATGACGTTCGTGATGGGCGCGGGAACGGTCGGCTCGGTCTATCTCAGCGCGGGCCTGGCCGACGGCAAACCCGCCCGGCACGTCGCCCGCCAGGTCGCGAAGTGGTCGCTGCGCTCCGGCGCGGTGGCGCTCGCCGTCTGCGGGTACGTCGTCACCGCCGGCTGGACGACGATCGCGCTCGTCGTGGCGGTCGCCGCGACTTCGCCGTACGTCGTGAAGCACTTCTGGACGCCGGTCTCGACGATCGCGCAGTACTCCGACGAGGAGCTCTGCCTGGCCTGGTGCCTGAGCAGCACGGCGCTGGAGTCGGCCGCAACCTCGGACGAGCGCCTGGAGATCACCGCGACCCGGCTCAGCTATCTCGACGAGCTGGAGCGCAGACAGCCGGAGACCTTCGCCGCCTGGCTGGAGACCACTCCGCAGCCGACCGCCGATCCGAGCGACTTCTTCACCAGGACCGACCACCACACGTCGTCGGAGTAGAACCACTGGCTCACTCGGTGGTCTTCAGGATCTCCTTCAGTAGCTCCTCGGTCTCCCGCGGCGTGCCGGCGGCGATCGACAGGGCGTCCATCGTGACGACGTACTTGTCGAGGTCCTCGCGCTTGTCGAGGTAGACCGCGCTGGTGAGGTGCTCGATGTAGACGACGTCGGGCAGGTCGGCCTCGGCGAAGCGCAGGATGCTGAACGCGCCGCCGGTCGCGGCGTACAGGCCCTTGTCGAAGCGGATCACCTGCAGCGTGATGTTGGAGCGGCGGGACATCTCGACCAGGTGCTCGAGCTGATCACGCAGTACGCCGGGAACGCCGACCCCGCGGCGCAGGACCGACTCGTCGAGCACGGCCCACAGGCGCAGGGGCCGCAGCGAGCGGGTCAGGATCGCCTGACGCTCGACCCGCAACGTGACAAGGCGCTCGACCTCGGCCTGCGGCAGCGGCGCCTCGCTATGCCCGAGCTGGGTGACCGCGCGGGCGTAGTCGGCGGTCTGCAGCAGGCCCGGGACGTACTGCGACTCGAACGTCCGGATCATGTCCGCCGCGACCTCGAGGCCGAGGTAGGCGTGGAACCAGTTCGGGGTGACGTCGTCGTAGCGCTGCCACCAGCCGGGGTTGTTCGCCTGCTGGGCGAGGTCGAGCAGCCGTTCGCGCTCCTCGATGTCGTTCATCCGGTACAGCGTCAGCAGGTCGTCGACGTCGCGCGGCTTGAAACCGACCTTGCCGAGCTCGAGCCGGCTGATCTTGGACTCCGACCCGCGGATCGCCCAGCCGGCGTCGCCGCGGCTGATCCCGGCGTCCTCGCGCATCCGGCGCAGGTGGGCTCCGAGCATGATCCGCAGGGCTGTCGGGCCACCCGGTGCGCCCTGCTCCTCGGTCACCGCGACCCTCCCTGATCGACTCTCCCGCGACGTGCCCGCCGATCTTTGCACGTCCGGCACGGCCAAGGGGAGTCCGGACTCGCTACTCGGCGTGATATTTCGGGTGCATTGTGGAAAGCTCGGAGCTTCAGCCGAACCTTCCCCTGTGAGGTCGCCGCATGTCCGATGCCACCAAGGCTCCCAGCTCCGTCCCGGTCGGTGTGGACACCACCCGGGCCAGCATCGCCCGCGTGTACGACGCGGCGCTGAACGGCAAGGACAACTTCGAGATCGACCGCGAGGTGTTGCGGCAGGTCGCGACGGTGGCCCCCCAGGTGAACGACCTGGCCTGGTCGAACCGCAACTTCCTGATCCGCGCCTGCCGCTTCCTGGCCAGCCAGGCCGGCATCACGCAGTACCTGGACTGCGGTTCCGGTCTGCCCACCGCGGAGAACACCCACCAGATCGTGCAGCGGCTGCAGCCGAGCGCGAAGGTCTTGTACATCGACAACGACCCGGTGGTGCTCGCGCACGGGCGCGCGCTGCTGGAGGAGAACGACCAGACCCTGTTCCTCAGCGCGGACATCTTCGAGCCGGAGAAGGTGCTGGCCGAGCCGCAGGTGAAGGACTTCCTCGACTTCGACCAGCCGATCGCCCTGATCCACAACGGCACCCTTCACCACTACCTGGGCGACGACGGCCCGGGGCTGATGAAGACCTACCTGGATGCCCTGGTCCCGGGGTCGTACTCGGTGGTCGCGCACTTCTACGACCCGCAGACCCCCGAGCACTCGGCGATCGCGCGGGCGATGGAGGACAAGTTCACCCACAGCCCGATGGGCAGCGGGGTGTTCCGCTCCTACGACCAGATCCGCGCGATGTTCCCCGACCAGGAGCTGGTCGAGCCCGGTCTGGTGCTGTGCGACGACTGGTGGCCGGACGGGCCGCGGGTCAAGCCGCTGAACCAGGTCGAGGAGTGCATCGCCGGCGGCGTCGGCCGCAAGGTCTGACCGCCGGTACGGCGTACCAACTGTTGCTCGGGGCAACCATCAGGCCGTCTCGGACACCAGGACGAGGGTGGTGCCCGGCTCCAGCGCGCGGAACACGTGCGGGAGGTCTCCCGGGTAGGCGATGTAGTCGCCCGGGGTGAGCTCGACCGGCTCGGTGCTGAGACCGATGAGCGCCCGGCCGGTGCCCAGCACGACGTGCTCGATCGTGCCCGGCATGTGCGGCTCCGAGTCGCGGCCGGGGCCGGGCTCGATCGTCAGCCGGTAGATGTCGCGCCGCGCGTTCGGCGGGCAGGACGCGACCAGCGTCGCGCTGTAGTCGGCCTTCTCGGAGCGGATCGCCGGGCCCTCGCCGGCCCGGATCACCTGGACCTTCGGTCGCGGCGGGTCGATCAGGTCGCCGAACTGGATCTCCAGCGCCACGCAGAGCGCCCACAGCGTCTCGACGCTGGGGTTGCCGGTGCCCGACTCCAGCTGCGACAGCGTGGACTTCGCGACGCCGGCCCGTTTGGCGACCTCGCTCAGCGACAGCCCGGTCCGGGCGCGTTCCCGGCGCAACGAGCCCGCGATCACGTCGAGTGGTGCCTTGCTGTCCATCAGTGTTCGCTCCATCGGTCCATGCGTTCGACTTGACGAACGCCTGTGCTCTGTTCATCATAAAACCCATGCGTTCGATCTGGCGAACACTCGACCCGGGCCTGGCCCGCGACATCGCACTGGTCTGCCTCGCCGACAGTGTCGTCGGCCTCTCGTACGGCGCGATCAGCGTCGGCGGCGGACTCAGCCTGTGGGTGCCGGTGGCGATGTCGCTGCTGGTGTTCGCGGGGGCGTCGCAGTTCCTGTTCGTCGGGATCGTCGCCGCCGGCGGCTCGCCGATCGCGGCGACCATCGCCGGGCTGCTGGTGAACAGCCGGCACGTCGCGTTCGGGCTCGCGGTCAGCGACGTGCTCGGCGGCGGCTGGCGCCGGGCCGCCGGCAGTCACCTGATGACCGACGAGAACGTCGCGTTCGCGCTCGGCCAGGAGGAGCTGCGGCACAAGCGCGCGGCGTACTGGCTGTGCGGGATCGGGATCTTCGTCAGCTGGAACGTCGGGGTGGTGGCCGGCGCGCTCGCCGGGTCGGTGATCACGGACACGGACGCGTTCGGGCTGGACGCGGCGTTCCCCGCCGTACTGCTCGCGCTGGTGCTGCCCGCGCTGAAGGACAAGGCAACCCGTACGGCGGCACTGGTCGGCTCGGTCGTCGCGCTCGCGGCGACGCCGTTCCTGCCCGCCGGTCTGCCGGTCCTGCTGGCGCTGGCCGGCCTGCTCTTCTACCGCCCGATCAAGACTCTGGAACCCGCCTGATGGACAACGCCCTGCTCCTGGTCGCGATCCTGATCCTTGCCGTAGGCACCTTTTCGCTGCGGATCGCGGGTCCGCTGATGCGCGCCCGGTTCGAGCTCTCCGACCGCGTCCAGCAACTGCTCTCCGCGGCGGCCGTCGTCCTGCTCGCCGCGCTGATCGCGACTGCCGCGCTCACGGCCGGGCACACGCACGCCGGTGTCGCGCGGCCTCTCGGCGTACTGGTCGGTGGCATCCTCGCCTGGCGCCGAGCGCCCTTCGTGCTGGTCGTGGTCGCCGCCGCGGCCACTGCCGCGGGACTCCGCCTTCTCGGCGTGCCCTGAGCCGCCGCGGCCACTAGGGCGTGTCTCCTAATTCCCGCCGTAGCGAGCAGGTGCTCGGCACGGCACCTCGGAGCACTGGAGCAAAGCCCACGATGGAAAAACATCGAGGGCTTCACTCCAGCACTCCGAGCTACCGCACCGAGCACCTGCTCGCTACGGCGGGAATTAGGAGACACGCCCTAGTCTTCCGCGCATGACGAGTCAGCGCGGGCCGCGCGGGATGATGACGTGGTTCGCGATCGGCGCGTTCGCGATCGGGCTGCTGCTGACCGGGTTCTTCGCCTGGCGGATCGTCGAGACGGCGCCGCGGCAGCCGGCCGACCTGAACGACGGACCGGTGGAGCTGAAGCGTGACGGGCTGACCATCTACGCGTCGTTGCCGCTCGAGGGGTCGACCTGCTTCGCACGGGACGAGAACGACGCGGACATCGCCCTGAAGCGGCCGGCCGGCACCGAGAGCATCACGCTGAACGGCACGACCTGGTACGTCGTCGCCCGGTCGGTCGAGAAGGTCCCGCCGCAGACCGTCGTCGTCAGCTGCCCGGGGGACTACGACCTCGACCTGACGTACGGCGTCGGCCCGCGGTCGGGCGTGCTGGCCTTCACGCTGTCGATCCTCGGCACGGTCTTCTCGGGCGTGGGGTTCGTCGTGCTGGGCGTGCTCCTGCTCACCATCGACCGCCGGCGCCGTCGGCCCAGCACCACGTTCAACACCTTCCGAGGCGGCAACACCTTCCCTGCGCCCCCGCAGGACCAGCGGCCTCAGGACACCTGAGCCAGGTACCGCTCCAGCCGGTCCTGCAGGACGCCGGGCGTCAGTTCGCTCACCCAGCGCAGCGCCTGTTCCACGCACCGCAGCCTGCGTCGCCCTTTCGGGCAGATCGGGCCGGCGGGATCCTCTGGCGGGTTAGCGTGCGGGGTATGACGAGCTACTCCGGGCGACCTGTGGCGCCGAAGCGGACACTCACGTGGATCGCTGTCGGTTGCTTCGTCCTCGGGCTGGTGCTGAGCGGGATCTTCGCGGTCCGCGTGGTGCAGAACGTGCCGAAGGTCCCGACCCGGGTCGACGGTGGAACTGTGCGGCTGACCGACGAGGGGCTGACGGTCTACTCGACCGTGCCGACCCTGATCCCACCCTGTACGGCGAAGGATGCCTCCGGCGCCGACATCCCGATGGAACGGGTGAACGGTTCGCAGCAGATCTCCCTGAACGGCGACACCTGGTACGTCGTCGCCCAGTCGGTCCGCAAGGTGCCGGCCCAGGAGGTCGTGGTCGACTGCGACACCGCCGGCACCGCCGGTACCTTCTACGCCGGCCCGAAGCTCGCACTCGCCTCCTTCGTGGGGTCGGTGCTGCTGGCGATCGGCTCGTTCGTGCTGCTCTTCCTGATCGGCATCGTGCTGATCATCGTCGACAACGTCCGCCGCCGCCGCGCGAGAAAGGCAACCATGGCTCAATCCGGCCCGAACAACCCGCCCACCCAGGCCAACACGTTCCCGACCTTCGGGCAGAACGGTGTGGACCCGGACTACCCGGTCCCGCCCGCCGACCAGCCCCACGGCCCCGGCACCGGCAACGACGGTGTGGACCCCGACTACCCTGCCCCCCACCCGGCCCCGGCGGGCGGCGGCACCGACGGCGTCGACCCGGACTACCCGGCCCCGCCCGCGGAAACGGACGGCGTGGACCCGGACTACCCCGCCCCGCCGGCCGAAACCGACGGCGTAGACCCCGACTACCCGGCCCCGCCGCGGAGCTAGTCCGTACGAACTGAAAAGAGCTCGACCACCAGGTGGTGGTCGAGCTCTTTCAGTTCAGGGCCGGGCTACGAACCCACTCCCGCGACTGCTTTCGGGCGGAGCAGGAAGGCTCCGATGTAGAGCAGGGCGGCGATGACGATCAGGCCGTCGAAGCCGATCAGCAGGGCCGCGTACTCGAGGCAGCCGCCGAGGAGGGCGCCGAGGAGGTTGGCGCCGAAGCTGGCGGTGCCGTCGGCGGTGTCGGTGAAGCGCTTGGCGAAGATCACGTTCGCGGCGAAGATCGGGAGGAACGCGATCAGGACCGCCACGATCGCGCGCAGGCCGAGCGGCATGCCGAGGAGCCAGCTGTCGGGGAAGACCCAGCTCAGCAGCAGACCGCCGAACAAGACGACGTACATGACCTTCAGGGGTGGAGTCTTGAAGCGTCTGGTGACTTCGACGGCGGCCAGTACGGCGACCAGGACGCCGGCGAAGACGATCGCGTTGACCACCCACGTCGTACCGAAGAGCAGTGCGAAGCCGGTGATGGACTTGGTCTCCAGCAGCATGAAGCCCGCGCCGAGCAGGAACAGGTCGGCGTACGGCCGCATCCGCCGGTACGACGAACCGCCGCCCGCGATCCCCACGCCGATCAGGCCGGCGACCAGGATCAGCGCGATCGTGATCAGGTACAGCGGCGGGATCCGGTCCGTGAACAGGTACAGGAACGGCCGGTTGTCCGTCGCCGGCGGCGGCGTGTCCGCGGTCGCACCGGCCCACTCCGACTCGCACGTCTGGTCGGCGTCGGTGAGGCCGACCGTGACGACGGCCTGCTGCAGGTCGTCGCCGACCTTGTCGACGCACGGCTTGTGCCCGAACGCCTTCTGCGCGGTCAAGGCGAGCCGGTCGATCAGCCAGGTCTCGCGGTAGTAGTTGTACATCGCGAACGCGCCACCCGGCGCCAGGTGCTCCTGCGCGCTCTTGAACGCCTGCTCGGTGAACAGGTAGCTCTCCAGCCGCAGCGAGCTCGCGCCGTTCACCAGCGTCAGCGAGTCCGGCAGTGCGAGCAGGATCAGGTCGTACTTCTTGTCGGTCCGGGACAGGAACGCCCGTCCGTCGTCGATGTGCGAGGTGACGCGCGGGTCCTGGTACGGGTGGTCCGGGTGCTGCTCGCGGCCGATGTCGCGCAGCCGCGGGTCGATCTCGACCGCGTCGACGTGCTTCGCACCGTTGCGCAGGGCAACGGCCACGTCGGTGCCGGAGCCGGCGCCGATGATCAGCACGTTCTCCGGGTTCTTCTTCGCGGCGCGCTCGTACGGCAGCCCGTACTGCGGCTCCCACTGCAGCCGCTGCTCGGCCGGGATCGCCTGCTGGTGCGGTACGCCGTTCACGTTGATCGTCAGCAGCGGCGTGCCCTCGTACGTCGAGGAGGAGGTCTGCACCTTGTAGTACGGCGACCAGCTGTTCTCCGGCCGGGTCGACTCGTGCAGCAGCACGCCGAGCATCACCAGCAGCGGGGTCGCCACCAGCGCGCCGCTCAGCGCGGCCGCGGTCGCCTTCTTGCCCGGCACCATCAGCGCCAGGAACCCGATGGTGACGATCAGCCCCCACCAGATCGGCGGCGCGCCGAGGAACGACAGCAGCGTGAACGACACGATGCCGGTCAGGCTGCCGATCAGGTCGTACCGGTACGCCGTCAGGCGCGGCAGTTCGGTGAAGCACCGCCCGACCAGTTCCGCCGGTCCGGCCAGTACGACGGCCGCGGCGATGAAGATGATCGGCAGGATCACCCAGACCGGCGGCCCGGTGGTGTCCAGGCTGGTGAAGTAGATGACGCTGTCGCCGGACCGGTTGACGGTCACCGGCTTCCACGCGATCACCAGCACCAGCAGGCCGAGCATGATCGGCGAGTAGTACGGCAACCGCTTGGCCTTGCCGGCCCGCAGAATGCCGATCCCGATGCCGAGGAACGAGCCGAGCAGCACGAAGTTGGAGAAGTAGCTGAGGTGAACCACGTTCGAGCCGGTCCAGCGGATCAGCGCGAGCTCCAGGAACAGCATCAGCGCGCTGGCGGCAACCAACCGGGGTTTGACCCCGATCGGACTCTGCCACTGCGGGGGTTCGGTCGTACGAGGGGTTGACGAGTCGACTGCCATGGGCCGCGACCTTACCCATCACAGTGGCGTACGTCACCCCTCGTACGAAATTGGACTACCGGCGTGCCGGTTTCGCCAACTGGCAGCCCGACTTGTTCAGGTCGATCGTGCGGGAGGTGGTCAGGCAGGTGTAGAGCCACCAGGTCTGCTGGCCGTACGCCGCGCCCTGGTCGACGGTGACGTTGCCCGCCGCATCCACCTCGCACGGGTTGTTCACCGTGCAGCGGGCGCCGTCCTCGTTGCCGGTGTTGTTGACGCCGATCACCTCACCGGTGCTGGTGCTCACCACCGGTGAGCCCGAGGTGCCACCGATCGTCTCGCAGCCCGGCTGCAGGTACTTGATCGAGCTCTTCCAGGTCCAGTCGCCCTCGCGGAGCTCGGGAATCGTGGACTGCACCGAGCAGGTGTAGATCCGCTTCCAGTAGCCGGACACAACGGCCATGCCGGCGCCGTTGGCCGGACCCTGCTTGGCGAGCGTGAGCGGCGTGACGTTGAGACGGGTCTTGATCGCGTCGTACGTCTCGTTCACCTCGTACACGATCATGTCGGTCTTGGTCATCGTGCCGTAGAGGATCCGGCTCGCGCGCACGGTGCCGGCGTTGCTGGCGTTCGGCTTGAGCAGCGTGATCGAGCGGGTCGAGGCACGGTTGACCAGAACGACGCCTGGGTTGAGGAATCCGCCCTCGTAGCAGTGCCCGTTGGTGAGCACCATCGCCTTGTCGGTACCGGCCGACTCGGCGTACCGGACCAGCGAGGCGGAGCAGTTGCTGAGCGCGGCGATCCCGGTGTAGTCGGCACCCGGCGCGGCGGACGGTTCGGCGGCTTCGATCGCGCGGGCCTGGCTGCCCCCGAGCAGCACGGCGCTGCAGGCGAGAGCGGACACGAGAACTGAACGGACGAGTTTCATGGGCGGTGATCCTTTGTCCTCACGGGTGTCTACACAGAGTTGATGGCAGACAGGGGGCGGTTGCAGACAGGGCGTAGTGGCCTTGGAACTCTTCGTATCCGAAGACCCGCCACCGAAACCATCACAAACCCGTGAAACCTGCTGATCCAGGGGCGGTTGCAGGGGTTTCCCTCCGCACCGGCAACCATCCACGGCCCGAGCGGACACCCACAGTTATGCGTTCACGAAAACGACTGATCGTCCTGCTCGCCCTGACGCTCCTCCCACTCACCGGTACGACGGCCACTGCCGCACCGCCGCCCGGTCCGGCGTACGCCGAACCCCAGCAAGCGGTCCGGATCGAGGTCCCGGGACGGCCCGCCGGGAAACGGCTCGACCCGACCGCGACCCCCAAAGCCCTCACCAACCGCTCCAAGGACGCCACGGTCCCGCTGACCCTCAGGCACCTCGATCGCACCGGCGTACTCGCTCCCGGCGCACGGACCACCGTCGCCAGCCTCGACGGCACCATCAACGGCGCCGTCGACGTCGGCACCGGCGAGGCCACGGTCGACCTCCCGCCGGGCAGGTACGTCGTGGTCAGCTTCGTCCCCACCGGCTCGACGACGAGCGTCCTGGTCCAGCCGCTGCTCGACCTGACCGCCCCCACGGCCGTTGTGCTCGACTCCCGCCAGGCCAAGCCGTTCAAGGTCCGGGTCGAGGACGGCACCGTCGCCTCGTCGATGGTCGCGCTGTACTTCTCCCGTCGCGCCGACGACGGATCGGCGCTGTGGTTCGACACCTGGGCCGACACGCTCACCCCGCTGTACGCCGCCCAGATCGGGCCGGCGCTTCCGGCCGACGAGGTGATCTCGAGCGTGATGACCCAGTGGGCCGTGCCCGACAGCACCGGGGACTTCACGGAGACGCCGATCACCTACACCACGATGGACACCGTCCGGGGCACGTTCTTCACCGGGTTCGACCGCGTGGTGCAGCCGAAGAGTCTGGTCCCGTTCGAGTCCCGGCTGTTCACCACCGGCCCTGGGAACACCACCGACAAGGGGGTGACCGTGCTGGCGCCGGAGATGCGCTTCCACTGGAGCAGGGGGTACGCCGGAGCGGGAGCCCGCACTGTCACCGAGTACGTCGAGCCCGGCACCGAGGTGCTCGAGCAGTTCCAGGAGCGGGACAACGCGAGCATGGACAGCACTCTGGTCACCGCGCAGAACGGGAGGTCCAGCCGTACGGCGCAGCCCGGCCGGACCTACACAACGCCGTGGAACAAGGCGGTTCTCGCGCCGGCGGTGAGGGAAGGCTCGGCGGTCCGGTACGACAACCTCATCAGAGCCGAGTTCGGCCTGTACGACGACACGGCCGGCCACGCCTCCTGGGGAATGGATACCAAGGGCGCGACCAGGCTCTACCGCGACGGCGTTCTGGTGGCCGAGTTCGCCGGCCCCGGGCGACTCGGGCGTGGCGTGGAGGTCAAGGCCGGCAAGGCGTCGTACCGGCTGGAGAGCGAGGTCGTCCGGAACGCCGCGGCGCGTCGATCGACGCAGGTGAAGGCGGTCTGGACCTTTGCTTCGGACACAGCGAGCACCGAGGGCGAGAACCTGCCGCTGTGGTCGATCGGTTTCCAGCCGGCGGTCGACCTGACCAACGACGTGCGGCGGACGCCGATCACGCGGCTGCCGTTCACCGTGACGCCGCAGCCGGGAGCGACCGTCGGCACGCTGGGCAAGCCGGTGGTGGAGATCTCCGGTGACCAGGGCAAGACGTGGCGGAGCGCGACCGTTGTCACGCAGGGCAACGGGTACGTCGCGGTCGCCGCGACCCCGCCGGGGGCGACGATCTCCTTGCGGGCCAAGGCGAGCGACTCGGCCGGCAACGCGATCGAGCAGACCGTGCTGGACGCGTACGGGCTGCGCTGAGATCTACGTTACGAAGGCGTCGACCCCCGCAGGTCGGCGCCTTCGTTGTGCGGTCAGGCTGTTACCCTCCGTCTCGGAATCCGCCCAGCTCGAACCATCCTCCCGCCGCGTACGTCGTACGAAGAGACCTACGAAATGGCCTGGGGGGAACAGGAGGTGGACGTCGTGCGGCAGGACAAGCCGGAGCTGAGCAACCTCAGCGAACCCGTGCGTTTCAAGCGGGCGCTGACGCTGTTGCTGATGACGCTGGTCCTGCCCGGGTCCGCGCAGATCGTGGCGGGCAGCAAGAAGGCCGGCCGGGCCGCCTGGCGGGTGATCGCGGGAATCGTCGCGATCATCGTGTTCCTGGTGCTGCTGTCGCTGGTGTGGCGGTCGGGAACGATCAACATCATCGTGTCGCCGACCACGCTGCGGATCGTGCAGGTGCTGCTGGTCCTGCTCGCCGTCGGGTGGGCCGCGCTGTTCGTCGACGCCTACCGGCTCGGCCGGCCGCTCACGCTGGAACGCAACCACCGCCTGACCGCGAGCATCGTGGACGGCGTGCTGGTGCTCGTGGTGGTCGGCGCGCTGATCTGGGGCAGCACGATCGTGTCGGCGCAGCGTGACTTCGTCGCCAGCGTGTTCGGCAACGGCGAGAAGTCCAAGGCGGACAAGGGCCGCTACAACGTGCTGCTGCTCGGCGGGGACTCCGGGGCCAACCGGATCGGCGTACGGCCGGACAGTCTGACGCTGGCCAGCATCGACGCCGACACCGGCCGGACCGTACTGATCGGCCTGCCGCGCAACATGGCGAAGGTGCCGTTCCCGGCCGGGACCGAGATGGCCAAGCAGTTCCCGAACGGCTTCGAGTGGGACGGCTGCGGCCACGACTGCTACCTGAACGGCGTCTACACCTGGGCGATGGGCCACAAACAGCACTTCCCGGGCGTGAAGGAGCCGGGACTGATGGCGACCCAGCAGGCGGTCGAGGGACTGACCGGGCTGAAGGTCAACTACTACGTGCTGATCGACATCGCCGGCTTCCAGCACCTGCTCGACGCGGTCGGCGGGATCACCGTCGACGTGGGCAAGAAGGTCCCGATCGGCGGCATCGGTGGTCCGATCAAGGGCTACATCAAACCGGGCAAGGACCAGCACCTCGACGGGTACCATGCGATGTGGTTCGCGCGGTCCCGGGCCGGGGCCAGCGACTACGAACGGATGACCCGGCAGAAGTGCGTGATGACCGCGATGCTCAACCAGCTCTCGCCGCAGAAGGTGCTGACCAAGTTCCAGGGCATCGCCTCGGCCAGCAAAGAGGTGGTGCAGACCAACATCCCGTCCGGTGAGCTGGGCACCTTCACCGATCTCGCGCTGGACTCCAAGAAGCTTCCGGTGTCATCCTTCTCGCCGGTCCCTCCGTTGATCAAGACCGGTGACCCGGACTTCGCGCTGGTTCGGACGAAGGTCGCCGAGGCGGTGGGCAAGTCCGAGGCACTGGACAAGGGATCCGACGACGGGGACGGTAAGAAGTCGGACACACCGAGTAGCGTGTCTCCTACGAAGAAGCCGAGCTCGCCCGGCAAGACCCCGTCCAAGCCATCCACCGACGTCGACGACGTCGCACAAGTCTGTAAGGCCTGACCTGAAGATGCTGTCCAACTGGCCCCCGGTCTCCGTCGTGATGCCCGTGCTGAACGAGGAACGCCACCTCGAGGAGGCGGTCGGCCGCGTTCTCGACCAGGAGTACCCCGGCGAGCTGGAGGTCGTGCTCGCGATCGGGCCGGGCAAGGACCGGACCGAGGAGATCGCGGCCCGGCTGGCCGCGGCCGACTCCCGGATCACGATCGTTCCGAACCCGACCGGCAAGACGCCGGCCGGGCTGAACGTCGGCATCGCGCACGCCCGGCACGACATCGTCGTCCGCGTCGACGGGCACGGCGTCCTCACGCAGGGCTACATCACGCGCGCGGTCGAGGTGCTGGACGAGAGCGGCGCGGACAACGTCGGCGGCGTGATGGCGGCCGAGGGGCGGACGCCGTTCGAGATGGCCGTCGCCTGCGCGTACCGGTCCCGGCTCGGGCTCGGTGCCTCGACGTTCCACCAAGGTGGCAAGGCCGGACCGGCCGACACCGTGTACCTGGGCGTGTTCAAGCGGACGGCGCTCGAGCGGGTCGGCGGCTTCGACGAGTCGATGCACCGCGCCCAGGACTGGGAGCTGAACTACCGGATCCGCAAGACCGGTGGGCTGATCTGGTTCAGCCCGGACCTGTCGGTGACGTACCGCCCGCGCTCGTCGCTGTCGGCCGTCGCGAAGCAGTTCTTCCACACCGGCCAGTGGCGGCGCGAGGTGATCCGCCGGCACCCCGAGACCGCGAGCAAGCGGTACCTGGCTCCGCCGGTCGCCGTCGGCCTGCTCGCCGTCGGGCTGATCCTCGGCATCGTCGGCCTGATCGTCGGCAGCGCGATCCTCGACCTGGGCTTCATCATCCCGCTCGGCTACGCGCTGGCCATCATCGCCGGCTCCGCGATGGAAGGCCGCTACCTTCCGTGGAAGGCGCTCTTCTGGCTGCCGGCCGTGATCGCCACGATGCACGTCTCGTGGGGCCTCGGCTTCATCGTCGGCCTCCAGGAGAAGCCGGCCGGCCCGGCGCTCACCACACCGGGCCCGGCCTGACTCTCTGACGTACGGCGTCAGCGGCGCGTCATCGTGGACTCGTAGCCGCCACCGCCGGGGTAGACCCAGTTGCCGGCCATCACCTGGTCGCCGTCGGTGAACGTGCCCTCGAAGTACGCCGGGCTGCCCTTCGGTCCACCCCAGATGGTCAGCTTGTCGCCGTCCAGCTCGTAGGTGTAGTCGAGCGTGTTGCCCATCGAGTCGTAGAACCGCGAGTGCACGTCGGCGCTGGCCGGCTCGCCGAACGGGCGCAGGTTGCCGATGAACTCCGTTCCGGTGACCTGCTGGCCGTACTGCTCGAGCTCGACGGTCTGGATCAGGAAGTAGCCGCCCTCCATCCACTCGTACTTGACGACGCCCTCCGCGCCGCCGGTCACGGTCCACTCACCGACGAGCCGGTCGAGCGCCTTCAGGCCGGCGGTGGGGGCGGGCGTCACGTCGTACTCGGTCATCGCTGTCTCCTCTGGATCGGTGCGGGCCCTTGCTCGCACTCATCGCCACCTCGGAGCCGCTGCCGTGGTTTCAACATCCGCAGCGCTGTGACCTGGATCACTCACAGTCGGTGTTGAAGCCGGTGTCCCGGCGACGAGGTAGCGGTGACAGCACCGACCCGAGGAGCACCAGATGACGACATCCACCACCACCCGGCCGATCACCCGCCCGCTGCTGACCGTCGCCGCGCTCGCCGGGCCGCTCTTCTACACCGTCGCAATCGCCCAGATGCTGACCCGCGACGGCTTCGACCTGAGCGTCCACCCGATCAGTCAGCTGGCCACCGGATCACTCGGCTGGATCCAGATGATCAGTTTCGTGCTCACCGGACTGGGCGTGATCGCGCTCGCGATCGCCCGTCGCCGGCTGATCACCGAGGGCGCCGGCCGTCGTACGGTGCCGTTGTTCCTCGGCCTGTTCGGTGCCGGGTTCGTGGTCGCCGGGCTGTTCCGAATGGACCCGCAGAACGGCTTCCCGGTCGGTGCTCCCGCCGGTGAGGTCGAGATGTCCTGGCACAGCGTCGTGCACTCGGCCGGTGCGGCGACCGGCTTCGTCGCGCTCGCGGTCGCGTGCATCGTGCTGGTCGTCGACGCGGTCCGGCGCCGGGACGTCCGGGCGGCCGTCGGGCACGGGGTGGTCGCGTTGGTGATGCTGATCCCCGTGTCGCCGACCGGGGCGAGTGTGCAGATCGCATTGACTGGGGCGGTGGCCTTCACCTGGACCACCGTGTACGCCGTACAGCTGCGGCGCCGATGACCAACGGGAGAACGAGATGAAGTTCCTGCTGCTGAGCTACACCCCGGCGGACAGCTGGGACGGCGACAGCGCCGACGCGCCCTCGGAGGAGGCGTTGGCGGCGTACCAGGAGTTCGAGAAGGAGCTGCGGGAGACCGGCGAGTTCGTCACCAGCGAGGGGCTCGGGCACCCGGTCGTGACGACGACCGTGCGGAAGACCGCGGCCGGAGTCGTCGCGACCGACGGGCCGTTCGCGGAGCTGAAGGAGGTGCTGGCGAGCTTCGCGGTGATCGACTGCGTGAGCCTCGAGCGGGCCACCGACATCGTGACGCGGATGGTCGACGTCCTGGGCGAGCCGATGGAGATCCGGCCGATCATGGGCGACGACTTCGCTGCCTGAGATGGAGATCGAGGAGCTGCTGCGTGCGGAGGCGCCGCAGGTACTGGGTGCCCTCGTACGGCGGTTCAGCCGCTTCGACACCGCCGAGGACGCGACGCAGGAGGCCCTGCTGGTCGCGAGCCGCCGGTGGCCCGAGGAGGGGATCCCGGACGACCCGCGGAGCTGGCTGATCCGGGTCGGGTACCGGCGGATGGTCGACCTGCTGCGCTCCGAGCAGGCGGCCCGCCGGCGTGAGCAGGAGGTCGCCCAGGCCGATCCGGCGATCGTCGACCCGGCCGGTCCCGCGCCGCGGGTCGCCGACCAGGACGACGGTCTCCTGCTGCTCTTCCTGTGCTGCCATCCCGCGCTCTCGCCGCCGTCGCAGGTCGCGCTGACCCTGCGTGCGGTCGGCGGCCTGACGACCGCGGAGATCGCCCGCGCGTACGGCGCGGCCGAGCGGTCGATGTCGACCCGGATCAGCCGGGCCAAGCAGACGCTCAAGGACAGCGGCGCCCGGTTCACCGCGCCGACCGACGAGCACGACGAGCGGATCGCGGCCGTCATGCACGTGCTCTACCTGATCTTCAACGAGGGCTACACGGCGACCGGTGGCGACCGGCTCGCTCGGACGGACCTGTCGGCCGAGGCGATCCGGCTGACGCGGATGCTGCACCGGCTGCTGCCTGACGACGGCGAGGTCACCGGCCTGCTCGCTCTGATGCTGCTGACCGACTCACGCCGTACGACGCGAGCCGACGACACCAACGAACTCGTGCAACTGGAGGACCAGGATCGTTCGCGCTGGGACCAGGCCCAGATCGGCGAGGGTGCCGCCCTGATCGAGGCTGCCTGGACGCGACGCGCCGTTGGTCCGTACCAACTCCAGGCGGCGATCGCCGCGATCCACGCGCAATCGGCGAAAGCTGCCGAGACCGACTGGCCGCAGATCGCCGCGCTCTACCTCTGGCTGGAACGCCTTGCCCCCACCGCCCCGATCCGCCTCAGCCGCGTGGTCGCCGTCTCCAAGGCGTTCGGGCCGCAACGAGCGCTGGCCCTGCTCGACGAGCTCAATCGGACTCACCAGCTGGCCGAGGATCCGCTGGTGCAGCACCGAGCAGCCGCCGTACGGGCTCATCTCCTGGAGTCCACCGGCAAGCCGGCCGAGGCCCGCGCGGCCTACCTCACGGCCGCCGGCCTGACCACCAACGAGGTCGAACGCCGCTACCTCCTCAACCGGGCCCGCAGCCTCTAGCTGCACTCGGCCGCCAGATAGGCAACCCCGCCCCCGCACCCGCACCCGCACCCGCACCCGCACCCGCACCCGCACCCGCACCCGCACCCGCACCCGCCCCGCCCCGCCCCGCCCCCGCCTCCGGCCTCGGCCCTCGCCCCGTCGTGCCACCACGCGACTGTCGGGCACCACCTGCTGCCTGAAACCCGCCGGCCCTTTTCGCCACTTTGTGCACGAGCCAGCCATCTCCAGGCCCCTCAAACGGCTGGTTGGTGCACAAAGTCGACCGGCCGCCGGCGCCAGCCACCGGGCCGCGCTCGCGCCCGCGCCGGCCCGCGCCCGCTCACGTCCCGCGCCCCCGCGCCCGCGCTCGCGCCGGCGCCGGCCCGCGCCCGCTCACGTCCCGCGCCCCCGGCGCCCGCGCCCGCGTCCGCTCACGCTCACGCCCCGGCCCCGCGCCCGCGCCCGCTCACGCCCCGGCCCCGAGCCCGCTCACGCCGCGCGCCCGCGCCCGCTCACGCCCCGCGCCCCGCTCACGCCGCGCCCCGCGCTCGCGCTCGCGCCCGCTCACGCCCCGCGCCCGGCCCCGCGCCCGCTCACGCCGCGCCCCGCCCCCGCGCTCGCGCCCGCGCCCGCTCACGCCCCGGCCCCGCGCCCGCTCACGCCGCGCCCCCGCGCTCGCGCCCGCGCCCGCCCCGCGCCCCGGCCCCGAGCCCGCTCACGCCGCGCGCCCGCGCCCGCTCACGCCCCGCGCCCCGCTCACGCCGCGCCCGCGCTCGCGCTCGCGCCCGCTCACGCCCCGCGCCGCGGCCCGGCCCCGCGCCCGCTCACGCCGCGCGCCCGCGCCCGCCGCGCCCCGCGTGCTCGCGGGACTTTGTGCACCAGTCGGCCACATTCGTGGCGTCCGGACGGCTGGTGGGTGCACAAAGTGGAACTGTTGCGACTGGCCGGTGCACAAACTGGAGGGGAAGGGAGCGCGTGGGCGGTGCGGGGTCGCCGATGTCCTGGCCGCACATCTAGTTGACTGACTCGTTGTTTCACCACTGACGCGATGGATCGCGTCAGTCGCCGAACAACGCGTCAGTCGTCGAACAACGCGTCAGTCGTCGAACAACGGGTCAGTCGTCGAAACAACGGGGCAGTGGCGAAAGAACGTGCCGGCGACAGCTAGGCGATCCGGCGGAACTCGGTGGGGCTGACACCTCGGGTGCGTTTGAAGGCGGCGCTGAAGCCGAAGGCGTCCGAGTAGCCGACGGCGCGGGCGATCTCGGCGACGGTCGCGGCCTCGCGCTCGGCCAGGAGGTCGGCCGCGAGCGTCATGCGCCAGCTCGTGAGGTAGGTCAGCGGCGGTTCACCGACCAGATCGGCGAACCGTTTCGCCAGCGTCGCTCGCGACACCCCGGTCCGGTCGGCGATCGACGAGACCGTCCACGGCGCCGCCGGCTCGGCGTGCAGCAGCCGCAGCGCGTGGCCGACCACGGGATCGCGGTGGGCGGCGTACCAAGCCGGCGGTCTGCCACCGGGCCGGTCGAACCACTCGCGCAGTGCGCACACCAGCATCCAGTCCAGCAGACGATCCAGCACGACCTGCTGCCCCGGAGCGTCGATCGCGACCTCGGCCGCCAGCAGATCCCGTACGGCGTCCGCCGTACCGCCGAGCTCGACCCGCAACACGTCGGGCACCGCGTCCAGCAGCCGGCGGCCGATCTCCCCTCGGACCGGGTAGGCGCCGACGATCAGCGTGGTCGCACCGGCCGGCCCGTCGTCGTGCCAGCCGAGCCGGTGCAACGTCCCCCCGAGCTCCGGCCGCGCGCACTCCTCGCCACACTCGATCGGCTCGGCCGCGGTCCCGAGCTCGTCGACGAACCCGAACGGCGCGGGACCACGGACGATCACCGTCTCGCCGACCGCGAGGTGCTCGGGCGGGCGGCCGTCCTGGACGATCCACCCGCCGGTCCCCTCAAGCACGGTGCACAGCGTCAGCGGGGCGCCGTCGACGAACACCAGCGACCACGGCGCGGTCAGGGCCGTGCTGCCGAACAGCGACCCCTGGGCCCGTACGCCCCGGAACAGATCAGCGAAGGCGTCCATCCCGTCAGGCTAGACGATCACGCAGGTGATCCGGAGTCTCACCCATAGATTCGTCCGAGCCGACGGCGTTGAATCGGGGCATGAGCAACGACAAGCAGCTGACCGCCGAGGATCTCGAGTTCCTCGGACGCCCCCTGTACGGGTTCCTGACGGTGGCCGGTGGGCCGCAGCCGTCACAGCCCCGGCCGGTGTGGTTCGAGGCCACGGCCGACGGGAAGATCCAGCTCACGACGGAGCCGGACGCGCTGAAGGTCCGCCGCTTGCGCCGCGACCCGCGCGCGACGTTCGTGGTCGCGTCCCCGGTGGGGGAGCGCGAGCACTGGGTGTCGGTCGCCGGCAGCACCACGATCGATTCCGAAGGCGCCCAGGAACTGACCGCGCGGATGGCGGGCCGTTACTGGGACCTCAACGACCAGGCGCGCGCGGACCAGCTCGCCCAGATGCTGACCATCGACAACCTCCGCGTCGTGATCCACCCGGAGAGCGTCCGCCGCCTCGCGATCTAGTTGTACTGACCACGGACGTTGGTGACGGCGTGGCGTGCTGACATGGGGAAGACCTCCGGGTGAAGTGCGAGCTGCCAAGCAAACGCAGTTCACCGTCGGAGGTCTTCGTGTCCCACCGTAATGCCCCGTTGTCTGAGTTGGGTCGGTTGAGGCTTGCTCGTTGTGTCGTGGACGAGGGCTGGCCGTTGCGGCGGGCGGCTGAGCGGTTCCAGGTCTCGCCGACCACGGCCAAGCGCTGGGCCGGGCGTTACCGGGTTCAGGGCGCGGCGGGGATGGTGGATCGATCCAGCCGCCCGCACCGCAGCCCGGGACGTACCCCGACGCGCACCGAGCGGCGTGTGGTCAAGGTGCGGGTGATGCGCCGGTGGGGGCCGGCGCGGATCTCGTACCTGCTCGGGCTGAACCCGTCGACAGTGCACCGGATCCTGCGCCGCTACAACCTCACCCGGTTGACACACCTGGACCGCGCGACCGGGCGAGTGATCCGCCGCTACGAACACGACGCACCCGGCGACCTGGTCCACGTCGACATCAAAAAGCTCGGCAACATCCCCGACGGCGGCGGCCACCGAACTGTCGGCCGCCAGGCCGGGCAACGCCACCGCACCCGCACCGCCGGCAAGACCCGCGACCGCAACGGCAACAGCCACATCGGCTACAGCTACGTCCACAACGCCGTCGACGACCACTCCCGCCTCGCCTACTCCGAAGTCCTGCCCGACGAACGCAAAGAAACCGCCGCCGCGTTCTGGCAACGCGCCCAACGCTTCTTCACCAGCCACGGCATCACCATCAAACGAGTCCTCACCGACAACGGCAGCTGCTACAAGTCACGCCTGTGGGCACAAACCCTGTCCGAGGCCGGGATCACCCACAAACGCACCCGGCCCTACCGGCCGCAAACCAACGGCAAAGTCGAACGCTTCAACCGCACCCTGCTCGAAGAATGGGCCTACGCCCACCCCTACCAATCCGAAACCGAACGACGCGCCACCCTCACCACCTGGCTCCACACCTACAATCACCACCGCGGCCACACCGCACTCGGCGGCCAACCACCAGCCACCCGCGTCACCAACCTCACAGGTCAGTACATCTAGTGCCAGTTGCTGATCTGCACGTCGTCCGGCGAGGGTGCGCCCTTGCCGGTCTCGACGTAGTCCTTGAGGCTCAGCAGGTACGACGCCCACTTGGTCGAGCAGTGGTTCATGAACTCGACCGGCTCCTTCCAGCCCTCGTGGGCGAACAGCACGACGGTGTGCTCGCCGTCCTGCTTCAGGTCGAAGGTGATCGTCGTGCCCAGCCACTCCTCGGGGCCTTCGGCGACCTCCCAGCGGACCCGGTCGGGCTTGATTTCGACGACCCTCATGTCGAACCCACCCGGGATGAACCGGAACTTGATCACCCCGTCGACCGACGCGTCGCCCTCGGTGTCGGTGGTCCACCACGAGGCCAGGCCGTCGATGGTGGTGAGGGCCGGCAGGACGTCGTCCGCGGTCGTGGACCTGGTGGCGATGCGGTGCAGGATGTCGGGCATGGTCAGTGCTCCTTCTTCTTCGGTGGTACGGATTCGGACTTCTTCTGAAGGGTTTCGGCGAGGCGCTTGATGCGCTGCAGGCGGCGGTCCCAGGTGGCGCCGACGTCGGCCAGCTGGGCCGCGGCCCTGGCCAGTTGCGCGTCGTCGACCTGGTAGCGCATCTCGCGGCCCGCGGGGGCGACGTGGACGAGGCCGACCCGATCCAGGACGCCGAGGTGCTTGGCGACGGCCTGGCGGGTGACGGGGAGCTGCTCGCTGAGGGTGGTCGCCGTACCGGGACCGCTGGTGAGCAGCAGGTCGAGCATCCGGCGCCTGGTCGGGTCGCCGATCGCGGACCAGAGGTCGTCGTCGATCATCGCGCGGCCAGCTTGTCGACGTACTGGCCGAGCCGGGGGAGGAAGAAGTCCCAGCCGTTCTCGTGGTCGCGGTACTGCTCCTCCAGTACGGCGACCTCCCAGCCCTGCTCGCGGAAGCCGGTCTCGGTCAGCTTGAGCGTCGTACCGGAACCGGCCGGGACGAGCTCGAAGGTGACCAGCAGCGAGTTGGCCGTGGCGGCCGGCTCGCCGACCGGGTGGGTCCAGCGGAACGAGAACAGCCGGGGCTTCTCGACCTCGACCACGGTGATCGCGACGGCCTTCGGGTCGTCGGTGCCCTGGTCGAAGACGATCCGGCCGCTGCCGCCGGGGGCCGGCGGGTAGTCGGCCTCGTCGGGCCACCACTCGCGGACGTGCTCGGGGCTGCTGACCACGTCGAACACCACGTCCGGGCTGGCGTCGATGTGGATCTCGCGTTCGAGGGTGCCGTACTCCATGAGAGGACTCCTGGGTGATCTGCAACGTTTGGTTGCACATCACTGTAGTCACGCAACCATCGGTTGCACAAGCCCTCAAAGAAGAACCCCGGGTCCGCTGAACTGCTCCCCAGAAGTTGGACTGAGAAATTCAGTTCCGACTCCTGGGGAGCTTTCGTATGGATCGACGTAGTTC
>NZ_JBNCLH010000009.1:0-51711 GCF_049844575.1 Kribbella sp. DT2
GCCCGGTGCAATACCGGACCCAGACCCTCGCGGCCTAGGCTCTTATCCAACCAGTCCAACTTCCGGGGACCAGTTCAAACTGCTCCCCAGGAGTCGGAACTGAATTTCTCAGTCCAACTTCTGGGGAGCAGTTCAAAACAGCCCGGGGGTTCTTGTCGTGTAGATCAGTCCGCGTGTCTGCTCCGGCGAGGCGTGAGGACGTTGCGGATTCTGGCGAGCAGCAGGTCGAACTCGTCCAGCAGGTCCGACGCTTCTGTGCTGCCTCGGTTGAGGTACCAGCGCCAGGACGGTGGGAGCAGTCGGGCTCGCCAGCGTTGGACTAGTTTCGCCTGTGTCCACAGGGCCTTGCGGACGTCGGCAGCCTCGGTGCGGAGGTCGACCTCGGCGTCCTCGAGGCCGGCGTAGCGGACTGCTTCCAGGCCTCGGGCCAGGCGGTGGGCCTGCGGATGGACCGATTCGGGGAGCTTGCTCGCCATCCAGTCGCCGAGCTGGCGGGGTGTGGAGCTGTCGGACCAGTCGAGGCCGAGGTCGCGGGAGGTGTCACGGATCTCCGCCCACAGGCCCTCGACGCCGGGCCGGCCGGGGGGACGGGCGAAGCGGCGGCGGCGGGTCAGGGTGCGGATCAGCCACGGGATGCCGAGGATGAAGACCACGACGACGCCGATGCCGATCGCCTTGGCGCCGCCGTTGCTGAACCAGTTGCCGGAGTCGACCGGGACGAGGCCGTTGTCGTCCGGCAGGTTCCGGTCGCCCGGGCGCTCGAACTCCGGGTCGGTGGACGCACCCGGCGTGGTCGGTGCGGTCGTCGGCGCGGTGGTCGGCGTCGACGGCAGCGGCGCGGCCGGCTCGGTCCAGCTCGGCGTCGAGGCGACCCGCGCCGACGGCGTCGGCTCGAAGCGGATCCAGCCCTGGCCCTGGAAGTACAGCTCCGGCCAGGCGTGCATGTCGTGCATCCGTACGACGTACTGGCCGTTCTTGCCGAGCTGCCCGGGCAGGAAGCCGATGCCGACGCGCGACGGGATGCCGAGCACGCGGGCCATCAGCGCCATGCCGGTGGCGAACTGCTCGCAGTACCCGACCCGGTCCTGCAGCAGGAACTTGCGTAGCGCCGGCATCCCGCTCTTGTTGTCGGTGTCGGTGCTGTAGGTGAAGTCGCCGCCGCGGAAGAAGTTCTGCAGCGCGACCGCCTGCTGGAACCGGTTGGTGCCCGCGTCCGCGACGACCTTGTTGGTCAGCTCGCGGATGTCGTCCATGTTCTTGGCGGGGATCTGGGTGGTGTAGCTGTCGGGCTCGGCGCCGACCGCCGTGCTCTGCAGCAGCTCCGGTGTCAGCTGCAGCTGGTACGCCTTGAGCCGGTAGTTCTTGCCGGCCACGCCACCGCCGCCGTTCGACGACACGACGTCCAGCGAGGACGGCTCGTAGCGCCAGCGGTCCTTCAGCGAGATCGAGCGCAGCGGGTACGGCACCGGGGCGAACTGCGAGCGCAGGTTCCGGCTCACGTCGATCTTCATCTCGGTGGTCGGCACCTTGCTCAGGTCGCCGTTGAAGCCCGGCGGCGGCAGCAGGTCGTCGTCGGTGATCTTCTGGCCTTCGGACCGCGGCGAGATCCGCCAGGTGTTGCCGTCGAACTGGTCGAGCGCGGTCAGCCGCAGGTACGTCCCGCCGGCCGGGCCGCCGGTGTAGGTCAGCGCGGTCACGTTGTCGCCGCGCTTGAGGTTCTTGCCCATGTCGAGCATCGGGTCGGTCGAGGTGATCGACGCGCCGATCCCGGTGCCGGTGCCGCCACCGGCGAGACCGTTGCCGATGACACCTTCCGGCAGCGCCGGCAGCAGGGCGGGCAGCAGCGCGGCGAGGGCGATCACGCTCAGGCCGATCCGGCGGCCGGCCTGGCCGAGCGCGGAGGCCTCGATCGGTTCGGACGCGTCGAGGTGCGAGACGCCGGAGATCCGGCGCCCCCAGCGACTCAGTCTGGTCCGGCCTTCCGCGGACAGGAGCACGATGTAGCCGACGGCCGGCGGGATGAACAGCAGCGCGGGCAGTCCGCCGTGCACGGTCGCGGCGGGCACGGTGTACATGGTGAGCAGCAGCAGTCCGGCCCACGCGGCCTGACGCAGCTGTACGGCGATCAGGTGGATCAGCAGCCCGGTCGCCGCGATCACCGACGCCGCGAACAGCGTCAGGTGGTCGTCGGCCGGCAGCGGAGCGCTGAAGCGGTTGATCGCGCTCATCGCGTCCACCATCTGCTGGTTGAACTCGAGCGCGGTCTCCTTCCACGGCAGCAGCCCGAACTTCAGCGTGTCCCGCAGGAAGATGAACGACAGCAGCTCGACCAGTACGGCGAGCTGCACGACCGGTACGACGACCCGCGGCGCCCGCAGGTTCTGCAGCAGGATGCCGGTCCCGGTGACGACGGCGCACAGGAACGCGCTGATGAACAGGAACGGCCCGGAGAACACGGGCGTCAGCACCAACGCGCCGAGCACCGTCGCCGCCCAGGCAGCGAGCGAGATCCTCACGTGACCGGTCATGCGATCCTTCCGCTTCTGAGTCCCAGGCTGGACCAGACGGTGGGTAGGGGATCGCCGCGGCGGACCCTGGCGACGCGCCAGCCGTTGCGGCGGAGTTCGGACTCGGTGGCGTCCGTGGCAGCGGCCAGGCGGTTCGCCTTCTCGGTGCCTTCGACGCCGACGGCCCAGCTGACCGCGTCGAGCAGCAGCGCGACGCCGGTGGCCTGCCCGGTCCGCCAGCGGTTCAGCGTGGTGATGTCGTCGCTGGTGCAGGCACCGACGACGGCGATCGCGAGGCTGGGCTCCTGGACGTGCCGGTCGACGGTGAGCAGCGGGCCGATCTCGGCGTACTTGTGTTCCTCCACCGTCGCGCACTCGGTCAGCAGTTGCTGCGTGGTGAGCGGCTGGTGCACCGCGGTCGAGCTGCGGTGGCTGATCGCCGACAGCGTGGTCGGTCCGCCGAGCAGGGTGGTGACGTAGCCACGGCGGATCCGGTCGGCGCCGATCGAGGCGACCGCGCTGACCGACCACTCCAGGCTGGACGACGGTCCGTGCCCGTGGTGCGAGATGGTGCGGGCGTCGAGGAAGATCGCGCACCGGCTCTGCCAGGGCTGCTCCTCGCGGCGCACCATCAGCGACCCGCGACGGGCTGTCGAGCGCCAGTGCACCCGGCGCAGGTCGTCGCCGTCGCGGTACTCGCGAACGGTCGCGTCCTCCTCACCGGCCGAGGCGATCGCGCGCGGCCGGTTCTCGCCGGAGCCCGCGCGGTCCGAGCCGAGCCGGATCTCGGGCAGCTTGTGCACCCGGGGCGTGACCAGCAGGTACTGGCTCCGGGCGAACGTCCGGCTCGTCTCGACCAGCCCGAACGGGTCGGCGACCGTCAGCATCAACGGACCGACCTGGAACAGCCCACGGACGTCGGACTTCACCGGGTAGGTGACAGTGCGCTTCCAGTTCGGGCTGACGCGGTCCACCACGAACCGCGGCCGGTGGCCGAGCACGTAGGGGATCCGGTCCTCCAGCAGCAACAGTCCGGCCGGCATGCGGCCTTCGTTGCTCAGTGCGAGCTCCACCGTGGCCGGCGTACCGACCGTGACCTGCGCCGGCGCCAGGCTGCGTCGTACTTGCAGGCGGAGCCTGGTGCGGCCGACCACCAGAGCGGCCACCAGAGGCAGCGCGACCAGAAGGATGCCGACGCGCAGCAGGTCCTTCTGGCCGAGCAGCAGAGCGCACAGCGACGCGGTGATCCCGGCAGCGACGAACGCCCGCCCCCGGGTGGTGAGTCCGCGCAGTGCCTGCCTCATGCCTCAGTCCCGGCGAGTACGGGGCAGCGGCACGGAGGCGACGAGCCCGGTGATGATGTCCGACGCGCCGCGACCACCGAGGTGGGCCTCGGCCGCCGGTAGCACCCGGTGCGCAAGGACCGGTACGGCGAGCTCCTGCAGGTCGTCCGGCAGCACGAACTCACGCGCGTCCAGAGCGGCGGCGGCCCGGGCGGCCCGGATCAGGTGCAGCGTCGCGCGAGGGCTGGCGCCGAGGCGCAGCTCCTGCGAACGACGGGTCGCACCGACCAGAGCGACGGCGTACTCCTTGACGGACTCCGACACGTGCACCGAGTGGACGGTCTTGACCAGCCGCAGGATCTGCTGGCTGTCGGTCACCGGCTGCAGGTTGTTCAGCGGGTCGGTGGCCGAGTGCCCGTCGAGCATCCGCAGCTCCGCGGCGGGCTCCGGGTACCCCATCGAGACGCGCGCCATGAAGCGGTCGCGCTGCGCCTCGGGCAGGGGATAGGTGCCCTCCATCTCGATCGGGTTCTGCGTCGCGATCACCATGAACGGCGCCTCGAGGTGGTACGTCGTGGTGTCGACGGTGACCTGGCGCTCCTCCATCGACTCCAGCAGCGCGGCCTGGGTCTTCGGCGAGGCACGGTTGATCTCGTCACCGACCACGATGTTCGCGAACACCGCGCCCGGTTTGAACTCGAAGTCGCGGACCTCCTGGTTGAACACCGACACGCCGGTGATGTCCGACGGCAGCAGGTCGGGCGTGAACTGGATACGGCGCACGGTGCAGTCGATCGAGCGGGCCAGTGCCTTGGCCAGCATCGTCTTGCCGACGCCCGGCACGTCCTCGATCAGTAGATGTCCTTCGGCGAGCAGCACGGTGACTGCTGTCTCGACGACATCGGGTTTGCCTTCGATGACTGTCTCGATGGCTCGGCGGACCCGTCCCGCCACCTCTGTCAGCTCGTCGAAGTCCATGGCCGAGCTGGTCGCGGTGGTGCTCACCCTGAGTCCTCCCCATTGGTTGTTGGCCGACTCATTCTGACCCGGGCCCGGGGTCGGGCCTAGCCCTGCGTGGAATTCGTTACCGGCCGTTTCGGCACCGATGAAAGTAATGCTCACCCGGAGTTGCTGACCCATCACCTGTCGATGGGGATCTTTCCCACCCAGCGTACGAGAGGAGCGAAACGGTGCGGATTTGGTTGACGGTGGGGCAAAGTGGAGTAAGGTGGAGCGCAGTGGTACTGATTTGGTGGAAATCAGCTCGACCTGAGACGGAGAGTCCGCAACGGGGAGGTGGAGCGTGTTCCTTGGAACGCACTTCCCCAAGCTCGACGACAAAGGTCGGTTGTTCCTGCCGGCGAAGTTCCGCGACGAACTTTCCGAGGGTCTGGTGATCACCCGCGGGCAGGAGCGTTCGCTGTCCGTGTGGCCCGAGGGTGAGTTCGTGCAGCTGACCGAGCAGTTGAAACAGGCTCCGATCACCAACAAAGGTGCCCGGGACTACCTGCGGATGCTGTTCGCCGGAGCCTCGAACGAGGTGCCGGACAAGCAGGGCCGGGTCACCATCCCGCCGATGCTGCGCGATTACGCAGGACTGGATCGCGACTGTGTCGTCATCGGGGCGATGAACAGGGTGGAGATCTGGAACACGGAGAACTGGAACAGGTACTCCGCGGAGCAGGAGCAGGCGTTCGCCGACCTGTCCGAGGAGGTACTGCCCGGGATCTTCTGAGCAGCACCGAGCACGACCTGAGGGTTGCACCGGACGTCCGGTGAGATCACGGGTCCGACTTCCGACTCGGGTGTTGGCGCCACTTCCCCGGCGCCAAGGCCACGGGTACTTCCCCGGAAGGCGAACCCGCGATCTGACCGGACGAACGAAGTTGCTCCACAGTCCACCACCCGACGTACAAACCGCCCCCACCAGCAAGGCAGCAGTACACAGAACCCGCGGGGGCAGGGTCGCTCCCGCGGCTACGGAAGGGTCGAGATGGACGGTGCTGAGCGCGACGCGCAGGGATTGGGTGGCTGACGCCATGACCGACCCCACGCCGTCCGACCGCCACGTCCCCGTCATGCTCGACCGGGTCGTCGCCCTCCTCGCCCCGGCCCTCCAGCAGCCCGGTGCCGTCCTCGTCGACGCCACCCTCGGGCTCGGTGGACACTCCGAGGCGTTTTTGGAGCGTTGCCCCGAGGCCCGCCTGATCGGGCTCGACCGGGATCCGGCCGCGCTGCGCCTGGCCGGCGAGCGGCTCGCGCCGTACGCCGAACGCACCACGTTCGTGCACGCCGTGTACGACGAGCTGCCGCGCGTGCTCGACGAGCTCGACATCCCCGCGATCGACGGCATCCTGTTCGACCTCGGCGTGTCCTCGATGCAGCTCGACGAGGCCGACCGCGGCTTCGCCTACGCGCAGGACGCGCCGCTCGACATGCGGATGGACTCCACCGCGCCGACCACGGCCGCCGACATCCTGAACACCTACAGCTCGGCCGACCTGGCCCGGATCCTGTTCCAGTACGGCGAGGAGAAGTTCTCCCGCAAGATCGCCGACCGGATCGTCCGGGCCCGCGAGGCCGAGCCGTTCACCAACAGCGCCCGGCTGTCCGAGCTGGTTCGCGACGCGATCCCGCAGGCGGCCCGGCGGACCGGGGGACACCCCGCGAAGCGGACCTTCCAGGCGCTGCGGATCGAGGTCAACGGCGAGCTCGACGTGCTGCGGCGGGCGCTGCCGGCCGCGGTCGCGTCGCTGGCGCTGCACGGGCGGATCGTGGTGATGAGCTACCACTCGCTCGAGGACCGGATCACCAAGCAGACGCTGGCGGCGGGCGCGAAGTCCGACGTACCGGACGACCTGCCGGTGATCCCGGCCGGGCACGAGCCGTACCTGAAACTCCTCACCCGGGGGGCCGAACGACCGACCGAGGACGAAGTGGCGGACAACCCGCGGGCCGCGTCGGCCCGGGTCCGGGCCGCGACGAGAGTCCGTGAGAAAGGGCTGGTGGCTTGATGAGTACTGTCTTCAGCCCGTCCAAGGCACGGGTCACACCGGCGGCTCCGGCCAAGAAGCAGGAGCCGAAGCTCAGGATCGTGTACGGCGCGCCGTTCCGGCCGCCGCGGATGCCGTTCGTCATCTTCGTGGTGTCGCTGCTGGCGGCCGGCCTGGTCGGCCTGCTGCTGCTCAACACCGAGCTGCAGCGCGGCACGTTCGAGGTGACGGCGCTGAACCAGCAGGCCGACCAGCTGCGCGACCAGCAGGAGCAGTTGGAGCGGCAGGTCCGCACGCTCGAGTCGCCGCAGAACCTGGCCGACCGGTCGCTGCGGATGGGCATGGTCCCGAACCCGAACCCGGTGTTCCTGCGGCTGTCCGACGGGCGCGTGCTCGGCGTACCGGCCGAAGGCAAGGCAGGGACCGGGGCTGCGATGTTCGGGCCGGGCCTGCAGCCCGCCACGCCGAAGCCGCCGGCCGTCACGCCGCCGCCCGCCGGTACGACGCCGCCTGCGGCGGGCACGACGCCGCCGCCCGCGGGCACGACGCCGCCGCCGGCAGGCACGACGCCGCCGCCTGCCGGTACGACGGCCAACCAGCCGGTGAAGCCGCCGGCCGGGGCCACCACCAAGCCGCCCGTGACCACAACTACAGGGACCAACGCACCGACCGGGGGATGATCGGATGACGGAACGACGGGGAGACGAGCCACCACGCAAACGCGGTGGTGAACCGGGCCGGGGCAACCCGCCCCGCAAGACTCCGTCGTCCCGTCGCCCCAGTACAGAGGGCGGTCGGCCCGCTGCACAGCGTCCCCGCCGCCCGGCCTCCGACGCCGCCGGCGGCGAGAGCCGTAGAGGTGAGCAGCCGCGGCGCCGGCCGGATGCCCCGCGCACGAACGGCGACGACGCGCCGCGCCGCGGGCGCGACAGCCCGGCCGCCGCCCGGCGCGACGGTCCGGCCGCCGCCCGCCGCGACAGCTCCGCCGCCGCCCGCCGCGGCGGCGAGGACGCCCCGCGACGCGCGGCGAAGAAGACGGCCGCCAGCCGGCCCCGCAAGAGCGCCGACGGCGCGCGGCGGGTCGGGCCGGACGGCCGTCCGCTCACCAAGCGGGTAGGCCCTGACGGGCGGCCACTCGCCAAGAAGACTGCCGCGCCCCGGAAGCGTCCCTCGCAGAAGCGGCGGCCTCCTGTGCGCAAGCCCCGCGTGAAGAAGCCGCCGCGGCTGCTGAAGCTCGGGCGGCCCGCGCTGCGGCTGCGGGTGACGTTCGGCGTGATGGCCCTGGTGCTGTCGCTGTTCGCCGGGCGGCTGATCATCCTCCAGGGCGTCGACCCGGACCGGTACGCGCTGGCCGCGAGCCGGGAGAACACCAAGCCGTTCGTGCTGCACGCCTCCCGCGGTTCGATCCTCGACCGCAACGGCGTCCCGCTCTCGGTGTCCGAGGACGCGGTCGCGATCACCGCCGACCCGACTCAGACGGGCAAGGTCGCCAGCCAGCTGGCCGGCGTACTGGCTCCTCGGTTGTCGTCGTCCGACTACGCGACGCTGATGAAGAAGCTGACCGGCAAGGGCCGGTACGTCGTCCTGGCGAACAAGGTCAGCCCGCAGACCTGGAACCAGATCACCGACGAGATCAAGGAACGCAACAAGGCGATCAAGGACCAGAACAAGACGCTGCCCGAGGACCAGAAGAAGCCGATGCTGGCCGGCCTCTACACCGAGGCCGACCCGGTCCGCAGTCACCCCAACGGCACCATCGCGGCCAACGTGGTCGGCGTGGTCGGGGCCGAGGGCAAGGGCCTGGCCGGGCTGGAGTACGGGCTGAACGACAAGCTGTCCGGCCAGGACGGCAAGGCGATGTACGAGGTCGATGCCCGGGGCAACAAGATTCCGAACGCCGACCACACCGTCGAGGAGCCGAAGCCGGGCGTGTCAGCGCAGCTGACGCTGGACGCCGACCTGCAGTGGTTCGCCGAGCGGCGGATCGAGCAGGCGGTCAAGCAGTACAAGGCCAGCTCCGGCTCGGTGGTCACGATCGACACCAAGACCGGCGAGATCCTGGTGATGGCCAACTACCCGAGCTTCGACCCGAACAAGCCGGTGAAGACCAGCGCGCTGAAGAACCGGGCGCTCGAGCAGGTCTACGAGCCGGGCAGCGTGCAGAAGGTCGTCACGATGGCGGCGCTGGCCGACGCCGGGCTGATCTCGCTGGACACCAAGCTCCAGGTGCCGGGCTCCTACACCGTGCAGCGCCGGACCATCAAGGACGCCTTCGACCACGGCACGCTGAACCTGACGATGGCCGGCGTGATCGCCAAGTCGTCGAACGTCGGCACGATCATGGCCGCCCAGCAGATGCCGGTCACGGACTTCGTGCACTACCTGAAGAAGTTCGGCTTCGGCGAACCGACCGGCATCGGCTTCCCCGGCGAGAGCCGCGGCCTGATGCCGCCCGGCGACGAGTGGAGCGAACTGACCCGGTCGAACGTCGCGTTCGGTCAGGGCCTGTCGGCCAACGCCGTCCAGATGGCGGCCGCGGTGAACGCGGTGGCCAACGGCGGCGTCTACATGCCGCCGAAGCTGATCAAGGACTGGGTCGACACCGACGGCAACCAGACGCCGAACCAGATCGCCGCGCCGCGCCGGGTGGTCAGCGAGTCGGCCGCGAAGCAGGTCACCACGATGATGGAGGCCGTCACCGGCAAGGGCGGTACGGCGCCGCTGGCCGCGATCGCCGGCTACCGGGTCGCCGGCAAGACCGGTACGGCGCAGGAGGTCGACTCGGCCTGCGGCTGCTACCGCAAGTGGGCGACTTCTTTTGCCGGATTCGCCCCGGCCGACAACCCGCGGTTCGTTACGTACGTCGTACTGCAGGACCCCACCAACGGGCGGGGCGGTGGTTTCCAGGGAGGTCCGGTGTTCCGAGACGTGATGAGCTACGCGCTGCAGAAGTACGCGGTCCCGCCGACCGGTGCGAAGCAGCCCGTCATCCCGATCACCTGGTGATCACCCAGGGTCAGGTAGGTGTCACACGCCCCGGAACGGTAGCCTCTGGGGCCGTGTCCACCCCTTCCGCCGCAGGCGGCGCCGTAGCCGCGATCAGGCCGCGGCACACCGTACCGGTCGCCCTCGCCGAACTGGCCAGAACCGCTGGGGCGGAGGTCCCGGCGGGTGCCGCCGAGGTCCCCGTCACCGGTGTCTCCCTCGACTCCCGCTCGATCCGGCCCGGCGACCTGTACGCCGCCCTGCCGGGCGCCGCGACGCACGGCGCGGCCTTCGTCGCGGGCGCTCAGGCGAGCGGAGCGGTCGCCGTACTGACTGATCCCGCGGGCGTCGAGCGCGCGCTGACGGCCGGTCTGCCGCTGCTCGTCGTACCGGATCCGCGCGCTGTGCTCGGTGCCGTCGCCTCCAAGGTGTACGGCGAACCGACCAGCGAGCTGCGCCTGCTCGGCATCACCGGGACCAACGGCAAGACCACCACCAGCTTCCTGCTCGACGCGGTCCTGCGCAGGCTCGGCCCGGCCGCTCTGGTCGGCACGATCGAGACGCGGATCGGCGACCAGGTCGTGAAGAGCGCGATGACCACGCCGGAGGCGACCGACCTGCAGGCGCTGTTCGCGGTGATGCGCGAGCAGCACGTCGGCTGGTGCGCGATGGAGGTCTCCAGCCACGCGCTGGCCAAGGGCCGGGTCGACGGTGCTCGCTACGCGGTCGCCGGCTTCACGAACCTGAGCCAGGACCACCTGGACTTCCACAAGACGTTCGAGGAGTACTTCGCGGCGAAGGCGTCGCTGTTCGCCCCCGAGCGGTGCGACCTGGCCGTGGTGAACATCGACGACGAGTACGGCCGCCGCCTGGCCGCGCAGACCGTCGTGCCGCTGGTCACCGTGGCGACGACGCGTGACGCCGACTGGACGGTCGCGGCGACGCACCGGTCCGAGCACGGCTCGACCGTGATCGACATCCGGGGACCGGGCGAGGAGCTGACGATCGAGATCGTCCTGCCCGGCGACTTCAACGTGGCCAACGCGCTGCTCGCGGTCGCGATGCTGCGGCAGGTCGACGTCCCGGCGGCCAAGATCGCCGAGGGGTTGCGCGACGCGCGCGTCCCGGGGCGGATGGAGACCTTCCTGCGCGACGGGCTCGCCGTCATCGTCGACTTCGCGCACACGCCCGACGCGGTCGAGCTGGCCCTGCACGCCGCCCGCGGTGCGACCAAGGGGCGTTTGTACGCCGTGGTCGGCTGCGGTGGTGACCGCGATCCGTGGAAGCGGCCGGCGATGGGCGCCGCCGCGGCCCGCGCGGCCGACGCGGTGATCGTCACCGACGACAACCCGCGCAGCGAGGACCCGGCGCTGATCCGTGCCGCCGCGATCGAGGGCGCGCGCGACGCCGTACCGGGTGTCGACCTGCGCGAGGTCGGCGACCGGCGGGAGGCGATCCGGACCGCGATCGAGCTGGCCGGCCCGGGCGACACCGTGGTCGTGCTCGGCAAGGGCCACGAGACAGGCCAGGACGTCGGCGGCGTGATCCACCCGTTCGACGACCGTCAGACAGTGCGTGAGTTGTTGGAGGAGACCCGGTGATCCCTGTCAGTTGCGGTGACATCGCGACAGCCGTGGGCGGTGAGCTCGTGGGCGTCGACGCCACGGCCGTCGTCGACGGCGTGGTGGCGAAGGACTCGCGCGAGGTGGTCCCGGGCGGTCTGTTCGTGGCGCTGCCCGGCGAACGCGTCGACGGCCACGATTTCGTCCCGGCCGTCACCGAGGCGGGCGTGACCGTCTCGCTGACCACGCGACCGGTCGACGGGTGCCCGTGCATCGTCGTACCGAACACACAGATCGCGCTCGGCGAGCTCGCCCGGTACGTCGTGGCGCGGCTGCCCGAGCTGACCGTGATCGGCCTGACCGGGTCGCAGGGCAAGACCAGCACGAAGGACCTGATCGCGCAGGTCGTCGCGCCGTACGGGCCGACGGTCGCGCCGGTCGGATCGTTCAACAACGAGATCGGCCACCCGCTGACCGCGCTGCAGGCCGGCCAGGACACCCGGTTCCTGATCGCCGAGATGGGCGCGCGGCACGTCGGCGACATCAACTACCTGTGCCGGATCACGCCGCCGAAGGTCGGGCTGGTGCTGAACGTCGGGCACTCCCACATCGGCGAGTTCGGCAGCCAGGACGCGATCGCGGTCGCCAAGGGCGAGATGATCGAGAACGTCGTACCGGGCGGGACCGCGGTGCTGAACGCCGACGACCCCCGGGTCGCCGCGATGGCGTCGCGGACCGAGCAGACGGTCCGGACGTTCGGCGAGGCGCCGGAGGCGGACGTCCGGGCCACGGACGTCAAGGTGGACGGTGACGGGAAGCCGAGCTTCACGCTGCACGCTGACGGGCAGAGCTTCGACGTCCAGCTGCAGTTGATCGGTGAGCACCAGGTGCCGAACGCGCTCGCGGCGGCAACCGCCGCACTCGCCGCCGGCCTGACGCCGGAGCAGGTGGTCTCCGGGCTGAACTCGGCGACCACGGTGTCGAAGTGGCGGATGGAGGTCACCGAGCGCCCGGACGGCGTGACGGTGATCAACGACGCCTACAACGCGAACCCCGAGTCGGTCCGGGCCGCGCTCAAGGCGCTGGTCGCGATCGGCCGCGCCCGCGGGGTGCGGACCTGGGCGGTGCTCGGGCCGATGGGCGAACTGGGCGACCGCGCGACCGAGGAGCACGACGGCGTCGGGCGACTGGTGGTCCGGCTGGACGTGAACCGGCTGGTCGCGGTCGGCGAGGACGCCCGCCCGATCCACCTCGGCGCCTCGCTGGAAGGGTCGTGGGGCAACGAGTCGGCGTACGTCGCGACCTCGGACGAAGCGCTCGACCTGCTGCGCGCGGAGTTGCGCCCAGGTGACGTGGTACTGGTGAAAGCCTCCCGGTACGTCGGGCTCGACCGGCTCGCCACCGCACTGCTCGAGGAGGCCGCGCAGTGATCTCGATCCTGTTCGCGGGTGCCATCTCGATGGTGCTGACCCTGCTCGGGACCCGCCTGGCGATCAACCTGCTTTCCAAGCGCGGCTACGGCCAGGAGATCCGCGACGACGGCCCGACCTCGCACCACACCAAGCGCGGTACGCCGACGATGGGCGGCACGGTCTTCATCATCGCCACCATCGTCGGCTACTTCGCGGCGAAGCTGCTGACGATGAAGCCGCCGAGCGCCTCGGCGCTCCTGGTGCTGTTCCTGTTCGCCGGGATGGGCGCGGTCGGCTTCCTGGACGACTTCATCAAGATCTTCCGCCAGCGCAGCCTCGGCCTGCGCAGCAAGGCGAAACTGGCCGGCCAGACGATGGTCGCGGTGGTCTTCGCGGTGCTCGCGCTGCAGTTCGCCGACGAGCGCGGGCAGACCCCGGCCTCGCCGTTCATCTCGTTCATCCGCGACATCCAGTGGCTGCACCTGCTGCCGCTCCTGGTCGTGATCTGGATCCTGCTGCTGATCGCCGGCATGTCGAACGGCGTGAACCTGGCCGACGGCTTGGACGGTCTGGCCACCGGCGCCTCGATGATGGTGTTCGGCGCCTACACGCTGATCTGCATCTGGCAGTCCAACCAGAGCTGCGCGACCGCGCCGGGCTCCAAGTGCTACGAGGTCCGCGATCCGCTGGACCTGGCCGTCGTCGCCGCCGCGCTCACCGGCGCGCTGTTCGGCTTCCTGTGGTGGAACGCCTCGCCGGCCAAGATCTTCATGGGTGACACCGGTTCGCTGTCGCTCGGCGGCGCGGTGGCCGGATTCGGCGTGATGACCCGGACCGAGCTGCTGGTGCTGCTGCTCGGCGGCCTGTTCGTCGTCATCACCGCGTCGGTGATCCTGCAGGTCGGCTGGTTCAAGATCACCAAGCGGACCGGCGGCGTCGGGAAACGGTTGTTCCGGATGGCGCCGCTGCAGCACCACTTCGAGATGCTCGGCTGGGAACAGGTCAACGTCGTGATCCGCTTCTGGATCATCTCCGGTCTGTGCGTCGCGACGGGGCTGGGGTTGTTCTACGCGGAATGGGTTGCCGGATGAGCCTGACCACACGCACCGACGACGGCTGGGCGACCACGCGCTTCGTCGTCCTGGGCTTCGGTACGGCGGGCTACGCGTGCGCCGACTCGTTGCTGCAGGCCGGCGCCGAGCACGTCGTCGTACTGGACGATCGCGACAACGAGCAGCTGCAGGAGAAGGCCCTGATCCTCGGCACGCTCGGTGCGGAGATCAAGCTCGGGCCGGGCAGTACGGCGGAGCTACCGGCGGACGTCGAGATCGTCGTCACGTCGCCGGGCATCCCGCCGCACGCGCCGCTGCTGACCGCGGCGGCCGAGCGCGGCGTACCGGTCTGGAGCGAGATCGAGCTGGCCTGGCGGCTGCGCGACCCCGCGAACGCGGCGCCCTGGCTGTGCGTCACGGGGACCAACGGCAAGACCACCACGGTGCAGATGCTGACGGCGATCCTGACCGCCGCCGGGCACCGCGCGGTCGCCGCGGGCAACGTCGGTCTGCCGCTGCTGGAAGCCGTGATGGACCCCGAGCCGTACGACGTGATCGCGGTCGAGCTGTCCAGCTACCAGCTGCACTACACGCACTCGATGTCGGCGCACTCGGCCGCCGTACTGAACCTTGCGCCGGACCACGTCGACTGGCACGGCTCGCTCGAGGCGTACGCCGCCGACAAGGGCCGGATCTACACCAACTGCCAGGTCGCCTGCGTCTACAACGTCGCCGACCAGGCGACCGAGAAGCTGGTCGAGGACGCCGACGTGTTCGAGGGCTGCCGCGCGATCGGCTTCACCCTCGGAACGCCGGGCCTGTCGATGGTCGGGCTCGTCGACGAGTACCTGGTCGACCGCGCGTTCGTCGAGCAGCGCGCCACCTCGGCGCTCGAGCTGGCGACGCTGGCCGACATCACCCCGGCGGCCCCGCACAACGTGGCGAACGCGCTGGCGGCGGCCGCGCTGGCGCGTTCGTTCGGCGTACCGGCTGGTGCCGTGCGGGACGGGTTGCGCGGGTTCCGGCCCGACGCGCACCGGATCGCGCACGTCGCAGAGGTTGCCGGAGTCAACTATGTGGACGACTCCAAGGCGACCAACCCGCACGCGGCGCAGGCGTCGCTGCTGGCGTACGAGCACGTGGTCTGGATCGCCGGTGGGCAGGCCAAGGGCGCGACCTTCGACGAGCTGGTGATCGCTGCGCGTGAACGGTTACGGGGCGTTGTGCTGCTCGGGCAGGACAAGGCCGTGATCGCCGAAGCACTTGCCCGACACGCGCCTGAGGTCCCGGTGATCGTGGTCGAGTCAACGGACACTGGAACCATGGAGACCGTGGTGGGGGAGGCGACCAAGCTGGCACAGGTGGGTGACACCGTGCTGCTGGCGCCGGGCTGCGCGTCCTGGGACATGTTCGCCAACTACGGAGCCCGCGGGGACGCCTTCGCCGAAGCCGTGAACCGGCTGGGTTCCTGACGCCGGAGGGGTGATCGCGTGACTGTACTCATGTCGCGCCTCCGGCGCGACGCGCCATGGGGCTTCAACTCCCGCCCTTCCCTCGTCGCTTCGGTCGCTTCGCTCCCTACGCTCCTCAGTCCAGGGCGGGAGGCCCCATGACGGCGATCATTGACCGGCCGGAGCAGAAGTCGCCCGAGCGCGGTGGGGGTGGCAGCGGCCTGATGGCCGCGATCCGGAACGTGCTGGACCGGCCGCTCACGTCGTACCATCTGGTGCTCGGTGCGACCGGCCTGCTGATGGTGCTCGGTCTGCTGATGGTGCTGTCGGCCTCGAGCGTGCTGTCGCTGCGCACCAACGGCAACAGCTACACGATCTTCTACCGCCAGCTGATCTGGGTCGGCGTCGGTCTGCCGATGGCGTACGTCGCCTCGCGGATGACCCCGCGGCACTTCCGGATGCTCGCGTACGTCGCCCTGCTGGGCTCGACGTTCCTGCTGGTGCTGACCTACGTGCCGGGCCTGGGCAAGAACGTCAACGGCAACACCAACTGGCTGTCGTTCGGCGGCCCGCTGCAGATCCAGCCGAGCGAGTTCGCCAAGCTCGCGCTGGTGATGTGGTGCGCCGATCTCTACGCGCGCAAGCAGAAGCTGCTGACCCAGTGGAAGCACCTGCTGATCCCGATGGCGCCGGTCTGCGGCCTGGTGATCGCGCTGATCGTCGGCCAGCGCGACCTCGGGACGTCGCTGGTGCTGATGGCGATCATGATCGGGCTGATCTGGGTGGTCGGTGCGCCGACCCGGCTGTTCGTCACCGCGATCGTCGTCGTCGGCGCGATCGCCGCGTACTTCGTCACCACCGCCGCGCACCGGATGGCGCGCCTGACGAACTTCATGAACCCGTTCGCCGACCCGACCGACGTCGGCTGGCAGGCCTACCACGGTCTGTACGCACTCTCCACCGGTGGCTGGTGGGGCGTCGGGATCGGCAACAGCCGGCAGAAGTGGGGCAACCTGCCCGAGGCGCACACCGACTTCATCTTCGCGGTGATCGGTGAGGAGCTCGGGCTGATCGGCTCGCTGACCGTGCTCGCGCTGTTCCTCACCCTGGCCTACGCCGGGATCCGGATCGCGACCCGTTCCACCGAGCCGTTCATCCGCTACTGCGCGGCCGGCATCACGGTCTGGATCATGGCCCAGACGCTGGTCAACCTGGGCGCGGTGATCGGCCTGCTACCGATCGTGGGAATCCCGCTCCCGCTTTTGTCGTACGGTGGGTCCGCACTGCTGCCGACGCTGATCGCGGTCGGCATGCTGCTGTCCTTCGCGAAGGCCGAGCCCGGCGCGCAGGCCGCCCTGAAGGAGCACCGGCGGCCGTTGCTCGGGTGGATGTCGTCGCGGCGCACACCTGGCCCGAGCGGCCGTGAGAACACGCGGGAGCGTTGAAAGCTGTGCCGAGCATCGTTCTGGCCGGTGGGGGAACCGCCGGCCACACCTCACCCCTGATCGCGACCGCCGACGCGCTGCGCCGGATCGATCCGACCGTCGAGATCGTCGCACTCGGAACCGAGCGGGGGCTCGAGACCCGGGTGGTCCCGGAGGCCGGGTACCGCCTCGAACTGATTCCGCCGGTGCCGCTGCCGCGCAAGCCCACGCCGGCGCTGTTCGCCGTACCGGGCAAGATGCTGAACTCGGTCAGCGCGGCCCGGAAGATCCTCGACGAGGCGAAGGCCGACGTGCTGGTCGGTTTCGGCGGCTACGTGTCCACGCCGGCGTACGTCGCCGCGTGGCGGCGCAAGACGCCGATCGTCGTGCACGAGGGCAACGCCGTACCGGGCATCGCGAACAAGTTCGCCGCGCGCTACTGCACCGAGAACGTGATCACCTCCTTCCCTGGCACCGATCTGCCGCACGCCCAGTACGTCGGCCTGCCGATCCGCCGGGCCATCTCGACCATGGACCGGGCCGCGCTGCGCGCCGAGGCGCAGGCGTTCTTCGGGCTCGACCCGGAGGCGCCGACGCTGTTCGTCACCGGTGGTTCGCAGGGCGCGCAGCAGCTGAACAACGCGTTCGCCGGCGCGGCCGCGGACCTGCAGGCCGCCGGGATCCAGGTCCTGCACGCGATCGGGCCGAAGAACACCCTCGAGGTCGAGCAGACCGGCCCCCTGCCGTACCGGGTGCTCTCGTACGTCGACCGGATGGACCTGGCCTATGCCGCTGCCGACCTCGTGGTCTGCCGTTCGGGGTCGAACACGGTGACCGAGGTGTCCGGTGTCGGACTGCCCGCGATCTACGTTCCGTTGCCGCACGGTAACGGTGAGCAGCGGCTGAACGCCAAGCCCGTGGTCGATGTGGGCGGCGGGCTGCTCGTCGAGAACGCGGCCGTCACCGCGGACTGGGTCCGGGCAACGGTGCCGCAACTTCTGCACGACCGCGCGCGTCTGACAGCCATGTCCACCGCAGCGCAAGGTGTGATCCGGACCGACGCCGACGACCGGTTGGCGCGGATCGTCCTCGATGTGGTGAGGTCTGCTTCGTGATCGTCACCGCTCCTGACACTCTCCTGCCCGCCGAGAAGCTGGGCCGGGTGCACTTCGTCGGCATCGGCGGCGCCGGGATGTCCGGCATCGCCCGGATCATGGCCTCGCGCGGCATCGAGGTCTCCGGCTCCGACGCCAAGGACGGCAAGGTGCTGGCCGCGCTGCGCGCGCTCGGCGCCACCTGCTGGGTCGGCCACGCCGCCGAGCACGTCGCGGCCGTCGACACCGTCGTGGTCTCGACCGCGATCCGCGAGACCAACCCCGAGGTCGTCGCGGCCCGGGCGGCCGGGATCCCGATCCTGCCGCGGGCGGCCGCGCTCGCCTCGGTGATGGTCGGCCGGCGGACGATCGCGGTGGCCGGGACGCACGGCAAGACCACGACCACCTCGATGCTGACCGTCGCGCTGCAGCACTGCGCCGCCGACCCGTCGTACGCGATCGGCGGGAACCTGAACGAGTCCGGCTCGAACGCGCACGACGGCACCGGCGACCTGTTCGTCGCCGAGGCCGACGAGTCCGACAAGTCGTTCCTGACCTACAGCCCCGAGGTCTCGATCGTCACATCGGTCGAGCCGGACCACCTGGACAACTACGGTGACGAGGCCAGCTACTTCCAGGCCTTCGAGGACTTCTGCGGCCGTGTGCAGCCGGGTGGGTTCATGGTGGTCTGCTACGACGACGCGGGGGCTCGCCGACTCGCGGAGTTTGCCCGTTCGAAGGGCATCGACGTCCGAACGTACGGCGAGGCCGAGGACGCCGACCTGCGGGTCACCGAGATCACCGCGACCGGTGCCGTGCAGTCGTTCGTGCCGATCTTCCGCGGGCGCAGGCTGCCCATGGTCAACCTGCAGCAGGCCGGCAAGCACAACGTGCTGAACGCGTCCGCCGCGCTGTCGGTCGGACTCGGTCTGGGCTTCTCCGCGGCCGACCTGGCCGAAGGGCTGGCGGCGTTCACGGGGACCGGGCGGCGGTTCGAGTTCAAGGGACTCGAGGACGGCGTACGGGTCTTCGACTCCTACGCGCACCACCCGACCGAGCTGACCGTCGACCTGATCGCGGCCCGGCAGGTGGCGGGGGAGGGGCGCGTGATCGCGTGCTTCCAGCCGCACCTGTTCAGCCGGACGCGGATCTTCGCGGCCGAGTTCTCCGCGGCGCTCGCGCTGGCCGACGAGGTCGTCGTGATGGACATCTTCGCGGCCCGGGAGGACCCGGAGCCCGGGGTCACCGGTGCCCTGATCGCGAACCACGTGCCGCTGAAGCCGGAGCAGGTCCGCTTCGAGCCGTCCTGGTCCGCCGTACCGCGGGTGGTCGCCGATCTCGCGCTGCCCGGTGACCTGGTGGTCACCCTCGGCGCGGGCGACGTGACGCTGATCGGGCCCGAGGTGGTTGGCCTGCTGGCTGAGCGCGCGGCGCACAACGCCGCCCTGATCGAGTGATTCTGGGATGAGTCAGGACGCTGATCTGGCCCGGGCCCAGCAGCGCTTCGCGCGCCGGCAGCGGCTGGTGCGCTGGAAGAGCTGGCTGCCCTGGGCGGTCGGCGGCACGCTGGTGCTGGTCGCCGGGATCACCGTCTGGTTGTTCTACTTCTCCGCCGCGCTGGCTGTCGACGGGGTCCGGGTGACCGGCGCCGAGACGGTGCCGGTGGCAACGGTCGCCCAGGTCGCCGACGCCCCGCTGGGGACACCGCTGGCCAAGGTCGACCTGAACGTGATCGCCGAACGGGTGCGCGGCATCCAGTCGGTCGCCGACGCGCAGGTGACGCGCGCGTGGCCGAACCAGCTGGAGATCGTGGTCACCGAGCGTGTCCCGGTGGTCGTGGTGACCGACGGTAAGCAGTTCGAGCTCGTCGACGCCACCGGTACGTCGTTCAAGACCGTGGCCGCGCGGCCGGACGGGCTGCCGGAGGCGTTGGTCGTCGGCGCCCGCCGGGACGTGACGATCCGTTCGATCGTGACCGTGTCAGCCGCATTGCCGTCCACGTTGCGGTCCGAGGTACGGTCGATCTCGGCGACGTCGCCGGACTCGATCACCCTCAACCTCGGGTCCGGGGTGAAGGTGGTCTGGGGCGGTTCCGATGACAGCGCGCAAAAGGCCGAGGTACTCAGCGTGCTGATGCGGCGGCAGGCCAAGGTGTACGACGTGTCCGCGCCCGATCTCCCTGTCACCAAAGGGGAAAAGAGGTAACGCGTCACATCCCGAACCACATCACGGGACGGGCGGCGAGGCGCGTGGACATTGGTTGAAGGCGTCCCGTAGCGTGCGACGCAATCGATAAAGTCGAGATAACTCTAAGCATCCACTTGAGGTTCAGTCTTTTCGCTGGAACTTTCGCTGGAACACGGCCGGGGACGGCTGGATAGACGGCCAACTTGGTCACAACGGGACAGAACGAGGCGAGAGGCGCGGACGTGGCGGCACCGCAGAACTATTTGGCACTCATCAAGGTCGTCGGTATCGGCGGAGGCGGCGTGAACGCCGTCAACCGGATGATCGAGCACGGTCTGAAGGGCGTTGAGTTCATCGCCATCAACACCGACGCGCAGGCGCTGTTGATGAGCGACGCGGACGTCAAGCTCGACATCGGCCGCGAGGAGACCCGCGGACTCGGTGCGGGGGCGAACCCCGCCATCGGGCAGAAGGCCGCCGAGGACCACGCGGAGGAGATCGAGGAGGCGCTCAAGGGCGCCGACATGGTCTTCGTCACCGCGGGTGAAGGCGGTGGGACGGGAACCGGTGGAGCACCGGTGGTCTCCCGGATCGCCCGCTCGCTCGGCGCGCTGACGATCGGCGTGGTCACCCGGCCGTTCTCCTTCGAGGGCAAGCGGCGGGCGACCCAGGCGGAGGACGGCATCGCCGCCCTGCGCGAAGAGGTCGACACCCTGATCGTCATCCCCAACGACCGCCTGCTCACCATCTCCGACCGGGCCGTGTCCGTGCTGGACGCCTTCAAGCAGGCCGACCAGGTGCTGCTGCAGGGTGTCTCCGGCATCACCGACCTGATCACGACGCCGGGCCTGATCAACGTCGACTTCGCGGACGTCAAGGCCGTGATGTCGAACGCCGGCTCCGCGCTGATGGGCATCGGCTCGTCCCGCGGCGAGGACCGCGCGGTCGCGGCGGCCGAGGCGGCCATCTCGTCTCCGTTGCTGGAGGCAAGCATCGAGGGTGCGCACGGCGTGCTGCTGTCGATCGCGGGCGGGTCCGACCTGGGGCTGTTCGAGATCAACGAGGCCGCGCAGCTGGTCTCGGAGTCGGCGCACACCGACGCCAACATCATCTTCGGCGCGGTGATCGACGACGCGCTCGGCGACGAGGTCCGGGTCACGGTGATCGCGGCCGGCTTCGACGGCGGCATGCCGAAGCGCCGCGAGCAGGCGATGAACAGCGCCCGTCCGCAGAACCGCGCCGGCAGCGCCGAGGCCCCGCCGGCCCGCCCGGACAACGGCTTCTCGACTCCGCCGCGCCAGGACAACACCGGCTTCCCGCCGCCGCGGCAGGACGGCTTCTCCGCTCCGCGGCAGGAGACCTTCTCGGCTCAGATGCACCAGCCGGGCACCGACAACAACCCCCCGGGGTACTCGCCGGGTGGCGTGGGCACGAACGCCGTGTCCCAGGGTCAGCAGAGCCAGCCTGCTCAGTCGTCGCAGGGCCAGTCGTCGCAGCCTCAGCCGTCGCAGTCGCAGGGGCAACCGACGCAGCACACCCCGCCGCCGGTGCCGGGCACGGTTCCGTTCAGCAGCAGCAACCCGGCCCCGAGCTCCACCCCGTCGGCGGCCCAGCCCCCGGCCCAGGAAGCTCAGGTCACCCAGGGCCAGTTCGGTACGCCGAGCGACGACACGGTCCCGGTTCCCGCGAACACCGAGAACCGCCCGGGCCCAGGCACCACCCACTCGGCCCGCCCCCAGTCCGGCGAGCCGGTCCGCACCCCGCCCCCGGCCCACCCCAACCCGGCGCCGTACTCGACCCCGTCGTCCAACCCGACGCCGACCCAGACCCCACCCACCCGCCCCACCAGAAAGCCGGACCCCGAGGAAGACCTCGACATCCCCGACTTCCTGAAGTAACCACCAGCACTCCCCGAATGCCCCGGCCTCCGGCCGGGGCATTCGGCGTTGCCGGGGAGGGGGAGGGCGCTCGGTGTTGATGGGGAAAGTCAGGGGAGGTGGGGAGAAGACAGGAAGAAGGTGAGTCGCCCCGGAGCGGCTGGGCCGCGCCCGCCGCGCGCCTTGGGCGCCGCCCGGTCGCGGTCCTCGCTTCCGTTCTTTGGACACCGCCCGGTCGCGAGCCCCGCATCCTCTTTGGGCACCGCCCAGTCATGAGCCCCGCACTTTGAGCACCGCCCAGCCAGGATTCGTGGGTCAAAGCGGCTGAACGGTGCTCAAAGTGCGGATATGGGTGGGGAGGTGTTCAATCGGGGAGCGACTGAGGGGTGCTCGAGGCGGAGGTTGGTTGGCGGTGCTCAGCTTTGCGGCCGGTAGACCGCCACCACCACCCCGTGGCGTGCCTCGCCTGGGCCGGCGTCTTTCAGCGTCGTGATGATGGTGTCCAGCTGGGTTGTGAGTTCTTCGGCCTGCGTCCTGGTCAGGCGGATGTTGCGGATGTTGAAGAGAGGGTCCTCGGCGGTCTGCAGTTCGGCGGCGACTGCTTGCAGGGCTACCGAGTTGTTCTCGCGGGCGCCCTCGCCGGTGAAGCTGAGTCTGCGCGCCGTACGGCGGTAGTACTGCTCGGTGCCCCCGCGGACCTGCCGGGTCTCCGTGACCTCGACCATCCCCGCCTCCCGCAGTACGCCGAGGTGGTGCGCGATGTTGCCCTTCGCTGTGCCGAGCGTGACCGCCAACTGACTTGTCGTGGCCGCCTCCTGCCCGAGCGCGAAGAGCAGCCGGTGCCGCAGCGGATGGCCGAGCGCCTTGAACTGCGCCGCGGTGGAGATCTCCAGCTCGTCGTCCATGAGATCAAGCGTCAAGGTTCCTTGACGCTTTGTCAATCTCCGTGCTTCACTCCTCGCCATGCACAGCGACGAGATCCGAAGCGTCATCGACCGCCTGGCCGCCCTGGTGAGCGAGCACTACGTGTTCCCGGACGTCGGCCGCGAGATCGCCGACCGGCTCACGAAGGCCTCCACCGAAGGCCGGTACGACGTACTGACCGACCCCGAGCAGCTCTCCGCGCAGGTCACCACCGACCTCCAGCTCGGCAACCAGGACAAGCATCTGCGGCTGAAGTTCCACCGCGGCGAGGTCCCCGACGAGACCGATCCGGTCGAGGAGGACCGCTACTGGGCGACTCGCGCCCGCCTCGACGCCGGCGGAATGTCCCGCGTCGAGCGCCTGCCCGGCAACGTCGGCCTGCTCGCGATCAAGCCCCTGCTCTACGCCCCGCCGCACGCCGGCGCCGCCGTCAGCGCCGCCATGTCGTTGCTCTCGGCAACAGATGCCCTGATCCTCGACCTCCGCGCCTGCGTCGGCGGATCGCCCGAGCAGGTCGCGTTCATCTGCAGCCACCTGTTCGACGGCGAGCCGGTCCACCTGAACGATCTGGTCACTCCCGCCACCGGCGACGTACGCCAGTTCTGGACCACTCACGCGCCCGGCCCGAGCTTCGGCGGCACCAAGCCGATCTGGGTCCTGACCAGCGGATCCACCTTCTCCGGCGGCGAGGAGCTGACCTACGACCTGCAGCAGCTCGGCCGCGCCAAGGTCGTCGGCGAGCGCACCGGCGGCGGCGCTCACCCGCGCCAGGGCTTCAAGCTCCACCCGCAGCTGGAAGCGACCGTCCCGCTGATGCGCGCGATCAACCCGGTCTCCGGCACCAACTGGGAAGGCGCCGGCGTCACTCCCGACCTGGAGGTCTCCGCGGACGACGCGTACGACGTCGCCTACCGCGAGGCGATCGACCACGTCCTCGCCCTCCCGGCCTCTCCCGAACGCCTCACCGTCCACGACGAGGCCCGGGCTCATTTGGTGGGTTGACCCACGAGATGGACCGTTGGCCTACCGGAATCCGGTGAGCCAACGAGCAAACTCGCGGGTCAACCCACCAAATGCGGTGGGGGTGGTCGGGCAAGGTCGCGGATCAGCCCACCGAATGCGGTGGCGGTGGTCGAGCAGGGCCCGGTCGCTGGGTAGCCTTCAGGCGTGTTCGGCTACGACGAGGTTCTCGGCAGTGCCCGCTTCGCCTTCACCGATCGCTACGGGGGCGCGAGCCTTCCGCCGTACGGCGAACTGAATCTCGGCAGCGCGGCCGGTGACGAGGCCGAGGCGATCGCGGAGAACTTCCGCCGGGTCGCCGCGGAGTTCGGGCTGACCCCGGAGGCGGTGGTCCGCGTCAGCCAGGTGCACGGCCGCGACGTCCACGTCGTCAGACCGGACGACGAGCTCCCGGTGAGCCCGAACCCGAAGGCCGACGCCCTGGTCACCACGCGGACCGACGTCCTCCTGGCGGTCCGCGCGGCCGACTGCCTGCCGGTCCTGCTCGCCGACCCGGTCAACGGTGTCATCGGCGCGGCCCACTCCGGACGCAGAGGCCTGTACGCCGGTGTGGTGCCGGCCACGGTCGACGCGATGCGTGGGCTCGGCGCCGAGACGATCACCGCCGTGCTCGGTCCGTACGCGTGCGGCCGGTGCTACGAGGTGCCGGCGGAGATGCGCGCTGAGGTCGCCGAGCGGGCTCCGGCGTCGTACGCGGAGACGAGCTGGGGTACGCCGTCGATCGACGTCGCCGCCGGTGTGACCGCCCAGCTGGCCGAGCTCGATGTCGAGGTGGTCGACCGGACCCGCTGCACGATCGAGTCCGACGACCTCTACTCGTACCGGCGCGAAGGCCAGGTCAGCGGCCGCCTCGCCGGCCTGATCAGGCTCGGCGAATGACCGCCGACGACCAGGCCGATCGGCCAGACCGAGTGACCGACGACGGCCGGGCCGATCAGGCAGACCGAGTGACCCGCGAGGGCGAGCTTCGGGGAAACGTCGCGCAGGTCCGCGAGCGGATCCGCGCCGCCTGCGAGGCGGCCGGCCGTTCTGAGGGATCCGTCACGTTGGTGGCGATCACCAAGACCTTCCCGATCGAGGACGTCCGGACGCTCGCCGCCCTCGGCGTCACCGACACGGGGGAGAACCGCGAGCAGGAGCTGAAGGCGAAGGCTCCCGACGCGCCCGAGCTCACCTGGCACTTCGTCGGGCAGCTCCAGTCGAACAAGGCCCGTTCGGTCGTTCGGCTCGCCCAGGTGGTCCACTCCGTCGATCGGCTGTCGCTGGTCGGTGCACTGTCCAAGGCCGCGGTGGCCGAGGAGAAAACTGTGCGGTGTCTGCTGCAGGTGAGCCTTGCGTCGTACGGGCCTGAGGACGCCGGGACGGGGATGAGCCGCGGGGGCGTCGCGCCTGGCGACGTACCGGAGCTCGCGGCGGCTGTCGCGGAGGCCGACGGGCTCGAGCTCGGCGGCGTGATGGCCGTTGCACCGTTGGGATCCGACCCCGACGAGGCCTTCGCCGCGCTGCGTGCGGTGTCGTCGCGGCTACGCTCCGAACATGCTGATGCCGGCTGGATCTCGGCCGGGATGACCGGCGATCTGGAGGCGGCGATCAGGCAGGGAGCGACACACGTCCGGCTCGGGCGCGCATTACTCGGAACGCGTCCTCCACTGGGTTAGTGTCGACATCGAGCGGATCGCGAGGTCTGCTCACTTGTCGGTACCGGATTCGAAAGGCTGGAGGGCCATGAGCGGCGCGCTGCGCAAGATGGGTGTGTACCTCGGCTTGGTCGAGGACGGCGAGCGCTACAACGCGCGCTACGACGACGAGTACGACGACTACGACGAGTACGAGGACGACGTCGTCGACGGGGAGTCCCACGAGACCGAACCGGTCCGCGAGTCCCGGGACGCGCGCGACAGTCGCGAGGTCCGCGACGGTCGCGACCAGCGCGACCGCGAGGAGCAGGGCGCGACGGTCAGCAAGTTTCCAGAACGGCGTGGAGTCGCATCTTCCCCGGAGGTTACCGAGTTGGCCCGCATCACCACCGTGCACCCGCGCAGCTACAACGAAGCGCGCGTCATCGGTGAGCACTTCCGTGACGGTACGCCCGTCATCATGAACCTGACCGAGATGGACCACTCCGACGCCAAGCGGCTGGTCGACTTCGCCGCCGGGCTGATCTTCTGCTGCCGTGGCTCGATCGAGCGGATCACCACCAAGGTGTTCCTGGTCTGCCCGCCGAACGTGACGGTCGCCGCGGAGGAGAAGGAGAAGATCGCCGCGGACGGGTTCTACAACCAGAGCTAGTGGCCCGCGGTGACTTCCCCGGTCTTCTACACTCATTGACGACATGGTTGCTCTAGCGCTCGTCCTCAGTGTTCTCAGCTGGGTACTGCTCGCCTTCTTCCTGCTGCTGGTGGCGCGGTTCGTACTCAGTCTGATCGTCATGTTCGCGCCACAGTGGCACCCCAAGGGCCCGCTGCTGCTGCTGTTCGAACTGGTCTACTCCGTCACCGACCCGTTCCTGCGGCCGCTGCGCCGCATCCTGCCCCCGATCGGGGCCGGCGGGATCCGGGTCGACCTGTCCATGCTGATGTTGTTCGTGCTCGTCTCGCTGGCGATGTCGGTCAACAACACCGCGATCCGGTCCCTGTGAGTGGCCGGGAACCGCGCCCGTTCCGGGTGCGTCGGTGGAGCTTGAGGATTCGGCAGGAGGGGTAGAAGCCAGACCGAGCAAGGGGGTGGGGATCAAGTTGTCGCCCGGCCCGGATTCCGCCAGAACACAACGAAGCGATAACGTGATCTACTGAGTCGCCGGGGTTTGCGCCCCAGACTCCGCCAAGACACAGACAAACGAGGTGAAAGATGCCGCTGACGCCGGATGACGTCCGCTCGAAGCAGTTCACGCCCGTCCGATTGCGGGAGGGTTACGACGTCACTGAGGTCGACTCCTTCCTCGACGAGGTGGAGGCCGAGCTCGAGCGCCTTCTCGCCGAGAACGAGGAGCTGCGCGCGAAGCTGGCGGCGGCCCAGCGCGCTGGTGCGGGTCAGGAACGGCCGGTCGACCAGACCGCCGCTCTCCCGCCCGTCGTGCAACAGCCCAAGCCCGCTCCCGTCGTGGTCGAGAAGCCCGAGGAGAAGCCCCCAGTCGTCGCTCCCGCTGTAGCGGCCGCGGGGGCTGCTGCGGCCGCAGGGACCGTCGGTGACGCGTCCAGCTCCGCCGTGCGGCTGCTGGAGATGGCCACCAAGCACTCCGACGACCTGGTCCAGGAGGCGAAGGACACCGCCGACAAGATCATCGGCGAGGCCCGCGCCAAGGCCGAGCGGCTGGAGAACGAGGCCCGCGGCAAGGCTGACCGGATGACCGGTGAAGCCCGTGCCCGCGCCGAGAAGCTCGACGGCGAGATCGCCGAGCGGCGCGCGCAGATGCTGGGGACCCTGGAGAAGCAGAAGGGCCAGCTCGAGCGCACGATCGACGACCTGCACGCCTACGAGCGCGAGTACCGCAGCCGCCTGAAGACGTACTTCACCGAGCAGCTCAAGGCGCTCGGCAACGGCGACGACACGCTCAGCCCGCGCAACGGCTTCCGCCCGGAAGCCCGCGCGCAGGCTCACGGTCACGGCGTGTAAACAACACCTCGGGTGAGGAGGCGGTGCTTTCCGGCGGCACCGCCTCTTCGTCATGTCCGGGAACTTCTGACTGACGGCGCCGCCGCCGTCACGCAGAGTCAGAATCCGGTCCGAGTGATGAACTGAACGCAGTCTTAACCAAAGCCGCGAAGCAAGAACGCAGCGGGGCCCGAGCCTGAATCCAGGCCGGGCCCCGCTGCGTTGTGTAGTCAATCCGGTGCGCCGGGCTCCGCTCTCGCGCTCCGGCTCCCCCGTCCGTCTTCTCTTTCCCCGCCCGCTGCTCCGGCGGAGCCGGAGCAGCGGGCGGGGTGAGTGTCAGGCCTTGGTCAGCCAGTACGTCAGGCCCAGCTCCTCGTCGGTGCCGGTGGTGAGGCCTTCGGTTGCCTCGGGCGCCGACTGGACCACTGACGTCGCCAGCACCTCGCGGGCCACGTCGTCCGCGTGCTTGCCCAGGGCATCGGCCAGTTCGGCGTCGGTGGCGCTGAGCCAGACGCTGATCCGGTCCGAGACCTCCAGGCCGGAGTTCTTGCGGGCCTCCTGCAGGGTCCGGACCACCTCGCGGGCCAGGCCGGCCTGCTTCAGCTCCGGCGTGACCTCCAGGTCGAGCGCGACCGTCTCGCCCTGCTCGTTGACCACCGACCAGCCCTCGCGCGGCCGCTCCGAGATCAGCACCTCGTCGGCGCTCACTTCGACCGGCTCGCCGTCGACCACGACGGTCGCCGTACCGGACGCCTTCAGCGTGGCGGCCAGCTCGGCCGCGTCCGCCGCGGCGATCGCCTTGGCGACCACCGGCGTCTGCTTGGCGAACCGCTTGCCCAGCTCGCGGAAGTTGCCCTTCGCCGAGTGCTCGACCAGGTCGGCACCGGCCGACGACAGCGGCTCGACCGCTCCGACGTTGAGCTCCTCGGCGATTTCCCGCAGCAGCTCGTCGGACAGATCGGCGATCGCAGCCGACCCGACCAGCGCGCGGCTCAGCGGCTGCCGGGTCCGCACCTTCGCCTCGGCCCGCGCCGACCGGCCCAGCTCGACGACCCGCTTGGCCATCGACACGTGCGTGGCCAGCGTGTCGTCGATCAGCTCCGCGTCGTACGTCGGGAACGTCGACAGGTGCACCGACTCGGGCAGTCCCGGCGTGACCGGCCGGAACACGTCCTGCCAGACCCGCTCGGTCAGGAACGGCGTCAGCGGCGCCATCAGCCGGGTCAGCACGTCGAGCGTCTCGTGCAGCGTCGCCAGCGCGCCGGCGTCACCGGCCCAGAACCGCCGCCGCGAGCGCCGTACGTACCAGTTCGACAGCGTGTCGACGAACGAGCTGATCAGCGCGCCCAGCTTCTGCGTGTCGTACCCGGCGTAGGCCTCGTCGGTGTCGCGGACCAGCCGGTGCGTCTCGCTGACCAGCCAACGGTCCAGCACCGACCGCTCGGCGACCGGCGGCACGTCGGACGGGTCCCAGTCGGCCAGCCGCGCGTACAGCGCGTGGAAGGCCGCCGTGTTCCAGTACGTCAGCAGCACCTTGCGGACGATCTCGTTCAGCACGTTCGGCCCGATGCCGCGCGCCTTCCACGGCGACCCGGAGGCGGCCATGAACCAGCGCACCGCGTCCGCACTGTGGTCGTTCATCAGCGGGATCGGCTCGAGGATGTTGCCCAGGTGCTTGGACATCTTCCGGCCGTCCTCGGCCAGGATGTGCCCCAGGCAGACCACGTTGCGGTACGACGACTCGTCGAACACCAGCGTGCCGATCGCCATCAGCGTGTAGAACCAGCCACGGGTCTGGTCGATCGCCTCGGAGATGAAGTCGGCCGGGTAGGCCTTCTCGAACTTCTCCTTCGAGCCGTCCACCCACGGGTACCCCCACTGGGCGAACGGCATCGAGCCCGAGTCGTACCAGGCGTCGATCACCTCGGCGACCCGGTGCGACTCACCGCCGCAGGTCGGGCAGGCGAAGGTGATGTCGTCGACGTACGGGCGGTGCGGGTCGGTGCTGCTCAGGTCGCGGCCGGCCAGCTCGCCGAGCTCGGCCATCGAGCCGACGCAGACCAGGTGCTCCTCGGCGCAGCGCCAGATCGGCAGCGGCGTGCCCCAGTAGCGGGAGCGGGACACTGCCCAGTCGATGTTGTTGCGCAGCCAGTCGCCGTACCGGCCCCACTTGACCGACTCGGGGAACCAGTTGGTCTTCTCGTTCTCGCGCAGGAGCGCGTCCTTGACCTGCGTGGTGCGGATGTACCAGGACGGGAGCGCGTAGTACATGACCGGGGTGTGGCAGCGCCAGCAGTGCGGGTACGGGTGCTCGTACGGCAGGTGGCGGAACAGCACGCCGCGGGCGTCGAGGTCCTTGACCAGGTCCTCGTCGGCCTTCTTGAAGAACTGCCCACCGACCAGCGGCAGGTCCGCGTCGAAGCGGCCGTCCGGACCGACAGGCTTCACCACCGGCAGGTTGTACGCCTTGGCGACCAGGAGGTCGTCGGCGCCGAAGGCGGGGGACTGGTGGACCAGACCGGTGCCGTCCTCGGTGGTGACGTACTCGGCCAGTACGACGTAGTGGGCCGGCTCGTCGAACGCCACCAGCTCGAACGGCCGCTGGTAGGTCCAGTGCTCGAGCTCCCGGCCGGCGTACGTGTTGGTGACGGTCCAACCCTCGCCGAGAGAGCCGAGCAGCGGCTCCGCGACGACCAGCGACTCGGTGCCGTCGGTCGCGACGACGTAGTCGACGTCGGGGTGCACGGCGACGGCGGTGTTGGAGACCAGGGTCCACGGGGTCGTGGTCCAGACCAGCAGCGACGCCTGACCGGCCAGCGGACCGGAGGTGAGCGGGAAGCGCACGTAGACCGAGGGGTCGATGACGGTCTCGTAGCCCTGGGCCAGCTCGTGGTCCGACAGGCCGGTGCCGCAGCGCGGGCAGTACGGCGTGATCCGGTAGTCCTCGACCAGCAGGCCCTTGTCGAAGACCTGCTTGAGCGACCACCAGACGGACTCGACGTACTGCGGGTCCATCGTCTTGTACGGGTGCTCCATGTCCACCCAGTAGCCCATCCGGGTGGTCAGCTCGGTGAACGCGTCGACGTTGCGCAGCACCGACTCACGGCACTTGGCGTTGAACTCGGCGATGCCGTAGGCCTCGATGTCGTTCTTGCCGCTGAAGCCGAGCTCCTTCTCCACCGCGACCTCGACCGGCAGGCCGTGACAGTCCCACCCGGCCTTGCGCTCGACCGAGAAGCCCTTCATGGTCCGGTAGCGCGGGAAGACGTCCTTGAAGACCCGGGCCTCGATGTGGTGGGTGCCGGGCATGCCGTTGGCGGTCGGCGGACCCTCGAAGAAGGTCCACGGCGTCCCGCCGGCGGTCTGGGCCAGGGACTTGGCGAAGATGTCTTGGCTGTCCCAGGTCTCGAGCACGGCGTGCTCGATCGCGGGCAGGTCCACCTGGGCCGGAACCTGCTGCCACGGGGTGGTCGGGGTGTCGTCCGCCATTGTCTGGCCGTCCTTCGTCGAGCTGCTGCCGGACGAAGGGACGAGGCACGGCGACATCGCCGGGCTCCGCGGTACCACCCTCCTTGGTGACTGATCGTCACCCACTTCGTTCCGCTCCGCTGCCGGGTCTAGTGAGTCGTGAGACCGTTCTTCCGGCGGCTCCGGGGTGATGGCCCCATCAGCGCCTTGCGGTGGCGAAAAAAGTGTACGACTTCACACCAGTGCGCCACTAATCGTTAATGGCTGGTCAGGAGGGTCCCTGGCGGTGACAATGCTGCGAGGCGGGGAAGGTGAGACACGGGCGTGGCTGAATCAACTGCTTGCCTGAAGAGGCAGTGCAACACCGCTGTGACGCGCGGAACGTCGAGCGGCTTTGAAGAAGCGACTACCGTATGTCCACGGTCTGCGCGTCAGGCTGGCACGCGACGTCTGCGTGTCCTACTGTCTTGCGACCAGTCCGCTTCAGTCTCCGACGAAGGCAGGGGGTAGTCGAAGTATGGCTACATCGGCAAAGAAGTCCGCCCCCGGAAAACGCACCGCCGCGGCCGAGAAGAGTGCCGCGACCGCCAAAGAACCGGCCAAGAAGGCCGCGAAAACCCCTGCCAGGAAAGCTCCGACGAAGAGGGTGGCCATGAAGACGAACGAGAACAGGACCCCGGCAACGGCGCCGGCCAAGTCGCCCAAGAAGGCCGAGAACCTGACCGTCCGCGACGGGGAGACCCCGTGGACCGGGGCCGAGCTGACCGAGCTGCGCGGTGAGCTCGAGGCCGACGTGGTGCACCTCAAGGAAGAGATCCGCGACGCCGAGCAGGAGATCGTCGGCCTGCTGCGCGACGGTGGCGACGGGGCCGGCAACGACCAGGCCGACGTCGGGTCGACCACCCTCGAGCGCGACCACGAGATGTCCCTGGCCCGGAACGCCAGCGAAATGCTCGACCAGATCGAGCGGGCGCTGGCCAAGATCGACGACGGGACGTACGGCGTCTGCGAGAGCTGCGGCAAGGCGATCGGCAAGGGACGGCTGCAGGCGTTCCCGCGTGCGACACTGTGCGTGTCATGCAAAGAACGCGAAGAACGCCGCTGAGCCAGGACCAGTCGTCCCACCCGTCAGGGGACGCCGAAGAGCTGACCGAACCGGCCGACAGCACGTCGGCCGGTTCGCCGTCGACCCCGGACGACCCAGCCGGTACGCCGGCCGCGGAGCCTGCGTCCGCCGTACCGGCTGAAACCGGCCAGGCGCCTGCTGAAGATGCCGCTGAAGCCGACCAAGTAGTTGCCACCGAAGCGACTGCGGTCAAGCCCCGGTCCTGGCGACTCACCGCGGTCTTCGCCGGCGTCGGCCTGCTGATCCTCGGCCTCGACCAGCTCACCAAGGTGCTCGCCCTGCAGCACCTCACCCCCGGTGAGCCCGTGAACGTCGTCGGTGAGCTGCTCAAGTTCAACCTGATCCGCAACCCCGGCGCCGCGTTCAGCCTCGGCTCGGACTTCACCCCGGTGATCAGCACGATCCAGATCGTCGTCGCGGTCGGCGTGATCTGGCTGTCGCGCCGGCTCGGCTCGGCGGGCTGGGCGGTCGCGTTCGGGCTGCTGTTCGGTGGCGCGGTCGGCAACATCACCGACCGGATCTTCCGCGAGCCGTCGCCGTTCCACGGTCACGTGGTCGACTTCCTGCAGACCCCGCACTGGGCGATCTTCAACGTCGCCGACATGGCCGTCACCTCGGCCGCGATCCTGCTGGTCATCCAGACGCTGCGCGGCATCAAGCTCGACGGCACCAAGGACGTGGGCACCAAGTGAGCGACTCCAGGACCGTGATGGTGCCGGACGGCCTGGCCGGCGAGCGCCTCGACGCGGCCCTGTCGCGGCTGTTCGGCGTCTCCCGGACGAAGGCGGCCGAGCTGATCGAGTCCGGCCTGGTCCAGGTCGACGGGACGACGGCCTTGAAGTCCGCCCGGGTCACCGCCGGCGTGATGCTCGACGTCGAGCTGCCGCCGCCCCCGGGCGACGTCACCGTCGTACCGGAGACCGTCGACAACCTGCGGATCGTGCACGACGACGACGAGATCATCGTGGTCGACAAGCCGATCGGCGTCGCCGCCCACCCGTCGCCGGGCTGGACCGGTCCGACCGTGATCGGGCACCTGGCGGGCGCGGGCTTCAACATCTCCACCAGCGGCGCCGCCGAGCGCAAGGGCATCGTGCACCGGCTCGACGTCGGCACGTCCGGGCTGATGGTGGTCGCCAAGACCGAGTACAGCTACACCGTGCTCAAGCGCGCCTTCAAGGAGCGCACGGTCAAGAAGATCTACCACGCGCTGGTCCAGGGCCACCCGGACCCGTTCACCGGGACCGTGGACGCGCCGATCGACCGGCACCCGCACCACGACTACAAGTTCGGCGTCGTGGCCGGCGGCAAGCCGAGCGTCACGCACTACGAGACGCTCGAGGCCTTCCGGTACGGAACGCTGCTGGAGATCACGCTGGAGACCGGCCGGACGCACCAGATCCGCGTCCACATGTCCGCGATCGGCCACCCGTGCTGCGGCGACCTCACGTACGGCGCCGACCCGGTGCTGGCCGAGCGGCTGCAGCTGAAGCGCCAGTGGCTGCACGCGATGCGGCTCGGCTTCGACCACCCCGGTTCGGGGGAGTACGTCGAGTTCTCCTCCGAGTACCCCGACGACCTGGACCAGGCCCTGAACCGGCTCGTCGACACCCAGTGAAGCTGTACCTGTCGTCGTTCCGCCTCGGCGGTCAGGCGCTGGTCAGCGCCGGCGACTCACGCGAGCTGGTCCAGCGCCTTTGACAGAGTCTGCAGGGCCTCAACGGCCCTGGCGAACTCCTCCTGTCCGAGCACGCTGCTCAGACGCTTCGCCTGCTTGGCGTGCTCGGGACTGATCGCCCGTACGGCGTCCAGCCCGTCGCTGGTGACCGCCACGAGCTTGGCTCGCCGGTGCGCCGGGTTGTCCCGGTACTCAGCCAGCCCACGCTCCACCAGTACGTCGGCAGTGCGCTGGACGGCCTGCCGGGTGATGCCCATCTCGCGGGCGATCGACGCGACCGGCAGCGGCGTCTGGAGCACGGCGCCGAGCACCTGCCACCAGGTCGCCGTCAGCCCGACAGGCTTGGCCAGGCTCTCGGCCAGCTCCAGGAACTGGCCGTTGAGCCTGAACGCCGTCAGCGCCGCCGTACCGAGCAGCTCCTGGTCACGAGTCACCTGTCATGCACCCATCAGTTCGTAGTACCCGGCCGGGTCCTGACTGCCGTACAGCTTGTACCAGGAGTCGAGCACGGCCGGCTCGTAGATGCCCAGCTCCGCGAAGACCGCCCGGGCGAACTCGACCGGCGCTTGGGCCTTGCCCGTGATCAGCCCGCGGTCGTTGACCGCCGGCTCCTCGCGGTAGAGCTTGCCACCGGCGTACCCGAGGCTGTCGAGGAACGCCGCCGCGTTGCTGGTGTGCTCGTGGTCGTCGAGCATCCCGGCCAGCGCCAGCGCGCCGGTCGCGCCGCAGATCGCCGCGACCGGGACGCCGGCCGCACGGAACTCCTTCGCCTTCGCCACGTACGGCGCGTACGCCGGCGTCGGGAACAGGTCGTTGCCGGGCAGCACCAGCATCGCGCTGCCGGCCGGGCTCAGCTCGTCGAGCGTGGAGTCGGGCAGCACCCGCAGGCCGCCGGCCGTGGTGACCGGCTCGCTGCTCGCGCTCACGGTCCGGATCCGGAACTGCCCCGGCGACCTGTGCCAGGCCGGGCTGTTGACGCCCGCGGTCAGGAACCCGATCTCCCAGTCGGCGAGCGTGTCGTGGACGGCGACGTGGACGGTGGTGACGCTGTTCTCGATCATGACAAGATGCTGTCATGATGACAACATGTTGTCAATCACGAGTGACCGGATACCGGGCGATCCGGGGCCGGTTCCGGCGGTCGTAGGCGGGTCGCCGAAAACTGTCCGAGCGACCTGCCTAAGCTGTCTTCGTTCTGCTCACCAACGCCCTGGGAGGTCCGCGCAGACATGGCGTCCAGCGACAGTTTCGTGCATCTGCACAACCACACTGAGTACTCCATGCTGGACGGCGCCGCACGGATCGACGAGTTGTTCAAGGCCACCAGCGAAGCGGGCATGCCGGCGCTGGCGACCACCGACCACGGCTATGTCTTCGGGGCGTACGAGTTCTGGAAGACCGCGCAGAAGTACGACGTCAAGCCGATCATCGGCGTCGAGGCCTACCTGACTCCGCAGACCCACCGCACCGAGCGCAAGCGGGTCAAGTGGGGCGATGCCGGGAGCAGTCGCGACGACGTGTCCGGTGGCGGCTCCTACACGCACATGACCCTGCTGGCGAAGAACACCGGCGGGATGCACAACCTCTTCAAGATGGCGTCGCTCGCGAGCCTCGAGGGGTACTACTTCAAGCCCCGGATGGACCGCGAGCTGCTGCAGACCTACGGCCAGGGCCTGATCGGGACGACCGGGTGCGTGGGTGGCGAGGTGCAGACCCGGCTCCGGCTCGGGCAGTACAAGGAGGCCGTCGAGGCCGCGTCGGAGTTCCGCGACATCTTCGGTGCGGAGAACTTCTACTGCGAGGTGATGGACCACGGCATCGGCATCGAGCAGCAGACGCAGAAGGAGCTGCTCCGGCTGGCGAAGGACCTCGACCTGCCGCTGGTCGCGACGAACGACCTGCACTACACCCGGCAGGAGGACGCCATCGCGCACGCCGCGCTGCTGTGCGTCCAGTCCGCCTCGACGCTGTCGGACCCGAACCGGTTCAAGTTCGACGGCGACCAGTTCTACCTGAAGACCCCGGCCCAGATGCGCGAGACGTTCCGCGACCTTCCCGGGGCCTGCGACAACACGCTGCTGATCGCCGAGCAGTGCGACGTCACCTTCACCGAGGGCGAGGGCCGGTTCATGCCGCGCTTCCCCTGCCCGGACGGCCACAACGAGGAGTCCTGGTTCGTCGCCGAGGTCGAGACCGGCCTGCACAAGCGCTACCCCGAGGGCGTCCCGGACCACGTCCGCAAGCAGGCCGAGTACGAGATCGAGGTCATCACCTCGAAGGGGTACGCGGGCTACTTCCTGGTCGTCGCCGACTTCATCAACTGGGCCAAGGAGAACGGTATCCGGGTCGGCCCGGGCCGCGGTTCCGGCGCCGGTTCGATGTGCGCCTACGCGATGCGCATCACCGACCTCGACCCGCTGGTGCACGGCCTGATCTTCGAGCGCTTCCTGAACCCGGAGCGGATGTCGATGCCCGACTTCGACATCGACTTCGACGACCGTCGCCGCCCCGAGGTGATCCGCTACGTCACCGAGAAGTACGGCGACGACCGGGTCGCGATGATCGTCACCTACGGCACGATCAAGGCCAAGCAGGCGATCAAGGACGCCGGCCGGGTGCTGGACTACCCGTTCGCGATGGGCGACCGGATCACCAAGGCGATGCCGCCGTCGGTGATGGGCAAGGACGTGCCGCTGTCCGGCATCTTCGACCCGCAGCACAAGCGCTACTCCGAGGCCGGCGAGTTCCGGCAGCTCTACGAGTCCGACCAGGACGTCCGCAAGATCGTCGACACCGCCCGTGGCCTGGAGAACCTGAAGCGCCAGTGGGGTGTCCACGCGGCCGGCGTGATCATGTCGTCGGAACCGCTGATCGAGCTGATCCCGATCATGCGCCGCGAGCAGGACGGCCAGATCATCACCCAGTTCGACTACCCGAGCTGCGAGACGCTCGGCCTGGTCAAGATGGACTTCCTCGGCCTGCGCAACCTGACGATCATGGACGACGCGGTCAAGAACGTCGAGGCGAGCCGGGGGATCACCCTCGACCTCGACGAGCTGGCCAAGTCGCTCGACGACAAGCTCACCTTCGAGCTGCTCGGCCGCGGCGACACGCTCGGCGTCTTCCAGTTCGACGGCGGCCCGATGCGGGCGCTGCTGCGGTTGATGAAGCCGGACAACTTCGAGGACATCTCCGCGGTCGGCGCGCTCTACCGCCCCGGCCCGATGGGCGCGAACTCGCACACCAACTACGCCCTGCGCAAGAACAAGCAGCAGGAGATCAGCTACCCGCACGACGAGCTCGCGGTGGCGCTGGAGCCGATCCTCGGGACGACGTACGGCCTGATCGTGTACCAGGAGCAGGTGATGGCGATCGCCCAGCAGCTGGGCGGGTACACGCTCGGCAAGGCGGACCTGCTCCGCCGCGCGATGGGCAAGAAGAAGCGCGAGGTCCTGGACGCGGAGTACGTCGGCTTCTCCGAGGGGATGAAGGCAGGAGGCTTCTCGGCGCAGTCGATCAAGGCGCTGTGGGACGTCCTGGTGCCGTTCTCCGACTACGCGTTCAACAAGGCGCACTCGGCGGCGTACGGGCTGGTCTCGTACTGGACCGCCTACCTGAAGGCGAACTACCCGGCGGAGTACATGGCCGCGGTGCTGACGTCCGTCAAGGACGACAAGGACAAGATGGCCATCTACCTGAACGAGTGCCGCCGGATGGGTATCAAGGTGTTGCCGCCGGACGTCAACGAGTCCGACTCGAACTTCACCCCGGTCGGCACCGACATCCGCTTCGGGCTGTCCGCGATCCGCAACGTCGGCGTCAACGTGGTGGCCGAGATCGTCGGCGCGCGCGAGTCCGAGGGCCGGTTCACCGACTTCGTGGACTTCATCGACAAGGTGCCGCTGCCGGTCTGCAACAAGCGCGTCATCGAGTCGCTGGCCAAGGCCGGTTCGTTCGACTCGATGAACCACGCCCGGCGCGCCGTCGTCGCGGTGCACGAGCAGGCCGTCGACGAGGCGATCGACCTCAAGCGCAACGAGGCGCACGGCCAGTTCGACCTGTTCTCGATGGGGGACGACGAGGCCGACACCAGCGACGGCAACAGCCGGCTGACGGTCCGGGTGCCGGAGATCGAGGAGTGGGACAAGGCCACCAGGCTGGCGCACGAGCGCGACATGCTGGGGCTGTACGTGTCCGACCACCCGCTGTTCGGCGTCGAGCACGTGCTCACCAACGGCACCGACTCCACGATCGGCCAGCTGCTCGCCGACGAGGACCGGCCCGACGGCAGCCGGGTGACGATCGGTGGTCTGGTCACGGCGGTCCAGCGCAAGGTCAACAAGCGCGGTGACATCTACGCGATCGTCACGATCGAGGACCTCGAAGGTTCGATCGAGGTGATGATGTTCTCCTCGGCGTACCAGCTGCACGCGCACCTGCTGACCAACGACGCGATCATCTTGATGAAGGGCCGGGTCCGGCGCCGTGAGGACCGGCTCGAGCTGAGCGGTGACGAGGTGACCGTGCCGGACCTGACCCAGGGGCCGAGCGGACCGGTCGTCATCACGATGCCGGTGAACCGCTGCACCCAGCCGGTGGTCGACCAGCTGCGCGACGTCCTGCAGTCGCACCCCGGCATGACCGAGGTGCAGCTGCGCCTGCAGGCCAGGCAGAAGACGACGGTGATGCGGATCGGCGACCGGTTCCGCGTCACGCCGACGTCGTCGCTGATGGCCGACCTGAAGGCACTGCTCGGCCCGTCCTGCCTGGCGGGTTGAGGCACCGGTGAGTGAAAGCATTGACCCGGTACGTCACACTGGCCCCGTGAGTCAGCCACCACCTAACGACCCGACCCAGCCGAACCCGCCGGGCCCCTGGTCCGGCCAACCGGAGCCGGGCTCGTCGGCCCAGGCCGGGCAGGGATGGTCTTCGGCGCCTTCCGGGCCCGTGTACGCCGGTGGCGGCGGGCCGTACGCGCCGCAGGCGTTCGGGGGATCGTTCGGGGCCGCACCCGAGCCGGCGCCGAAGCTGCCGTGGAGCCGGGCGATCGCTGTCACCGTCGCCGTGTTCCTGGTCGCGGGCGCGATCGCCGGGTGGGCCTGGCAGCAGTACGCGCCGCTCGCGCAGTACACGATCGACGAGAAGGGTGGCGCCCTCGGCGAGGAGCAGATGACCCGGGTGTTCGGCCCGGACGGCATGTTCGTCGCGATCGGGTTCCTCGCCGCGCTCGTGCTCGGCGCCGGTCTGTTCTGGTGGTTGCGCGACTACGGACCGTGGGCGGTCGCCGTGGTCTGTGTCGGCTCGGTCGTCGGTTCGGCCGTCGCCTGGGGCGTCGGCATGCTGCTCGGCCACGACCCGCTCGAGCCGCGACTCGAGGCGGCCAAGCCCGGCGACCTGCTCTCCGCACCCCTCGAGCTGCACACCTGGACCCCACTGGGCTCCTGGCTGGTCGGCGCCGCTCTCGCGGCCGCGATCATCGCCGCGCTCACCTGGCGCGCGGAACCAGTTGCAACCACATCGGTACCTTCCGCGTCAGAATCACCGGCGCAGGTGAAATAGCCTGTTCCGGCCCGGTGGCATCTCACCGGTGACGCGAGGGGGCACGATGTCCGACCAGACCAATCCGCCGGTCTACCCGCACCAGCCTGGTGCAGCCGGCGGCCCGCAGGGGCCACACACCGCACCGGGGACCCAGAGCGACCAGTTCGGTGCTCAGGGCAACCAAAGCCTCTGGCCGCAGGGCGGTGGACAGCCGCCGCAGCAGGGCGGGCAACCGCCGTACCAGGGTGGCCAGCCGCCGTACCAGGGGCAGCCGCAGCCGGGGTACCAGGGCCAGCCGCAGTACGGGCAGCCCCAGCAGGGCTACCAGGGGCAGCCGCAGCAGCCGCAGTACGGGCAGCCGCAGCACGGCGGCCCGCAGCGTGACGGCGGCCAGCCGCCGTACGGGCCGGGCTTCGGTCAGGCGCAGCAGTGGCAGCCCGAACCGCCGAAGCGGCGCAACAAGTGGATTCCGCTCGTCGCCGTCGTGGCAGTGCTCGCGGTGCTCGGCGGCGGTGGCCTGTTCGCCTACGCGCGGCTCAACGGTGGCGGCGGTCAGCCGGCCGAGGTGCTGCCCGGTACGGCGGTCGCCTACGCCCGGATCGACCTGAACCCGTCGGCCGGTCAGCGCGTCGCCGCGCTGCGGTACCTGATGAAGTTCCCGTCCGTGAAGGAGGGGATCGGACTCACCAGCGACAACGACGACCTGCGGCAGAAGCTGTTCGACCTGCTGAAGAAGGAGGCCGGCGACGACCTCGCCGACGTCAACTTCGATCAGGACGTCAAGCCGTGGCTGGGGGACCGGGCTGGACTGGCGGCGCTTCCGCCCTCAGGCGACAGCAAGACGCCGGACGTCGTCGTCGCGGTCCAGGTGAAGAACGAGGACAAGGCCAACGACGGCCTGGACAAGCTGTTCGCCAACGACGACGAGAAGCCGGGGCGTGTCTTCACCAACGGTTACGTGCTGCTCGGTGAGAACCAGGCGCTGGTGGACTCGGCCGCGTCGACGGCCAAGGACAGCCCGCTGAGCGAGAACTCGAAGTTCGACGGCGACATGTCCGCGCTCGGTGAGCAGGGCTTCGCGTCTTTCTGGGCCGACACCGCCGGGCTGGCGCTGATCGGTGACAGCAAGCTGACCGAGGACCAGCGCAAGGCGTTGCCGGCCGGCTCGATGGCCGCGGCGCTGCGGTTCGACGCGAGCTACGTCGAGCTGAAGGGTGTGGTCCGCAGCGACCAGACCGTGAAGACCGGCGCTGCCGACGCGGGTGACCTGCTCGCGCAACTGCCGGAGAGCTCGGCCGGTGGGCTCGCGGTATCGGGTGGGTCGGAGCTCGTCGACACCGCCTGGGAGCAGATGAAGAAGTCGAGCGGTCTCGACATCGAGGAGCTGACCAAGGGCTTCACCGACCAGTACGGGCTCGTCCTGCCGGACGACCTGAAGACGCTGCTGGGCAAGAACTTCGCGGTCGCGATCGACCGGAACAACGGCGAGAACGGCCCGCTGATCGCGGCCCGCTCCGAGACCGACCCGGCGAAGGCCGGCGTGGTCGCGGACAAGGTGATGCGCCTGGTCCGCGAGCGCAGCCAGCTGAACATCCCGGTCGAGAAGGCCCAGGACGACGACACGCTGGTGGTCTCGACCGACAAGGGCTACGCCGAGAAGGTGCTCCAGGGCGGCAAGCTCGGGGAGTCGGAGAGCTTCAAGCAGGCGATCCCGGACCCGAAGGGCGCCGTCCTGGCGGCGTACGTCGACTTCGACGGCATCGGCGCGCTGACCGACGAGCTCAAGTCGAACAAGGACGCCGCCGCGCTCCGCTCGGCCGGTGTCACCATCCGCCACACCGAGGGTGGTCAGGCCGACTTCACCCTCCGGGTGGTCGCGAAGTAGTCAGCTGCTCGAAGAAGGCCCGGATCGTTGCCGCGTAGCGGTCCGGGTCTTTTCGATGGATCCAGTGCCCGGTCCCGTCGAAGGTGACCAGCTCGGTCCCGGGCCGCCTGCGCACCATCTCGCTGGCCAGCCGCTCGCTCAGCAGGAAGCTGTCAGTTGCTCTAAGCAACAACATCGGCTGCCGCACGGCCGTCCAGTCGTCCCACCAGACGCCGACGTTGCCCCACTGCACCGCCATCATCTCGTCGAGGTCGAAGAGCAGCTCCCAGCCGGCGTCCTCGGCGACCACGCTCTCGAGGAAGTAGCTCGGTGCAGGGGTCTGCCCGAAGAACTCCTCGGCTTCTCGCCGGCCGGAGAACCTCGTCGGCCAACCAGTCACGTCGAGCACAGGTTCCGGCAGCTCGGACTCGTCCGTCACCGCTCCGACATCCTCGACCACCACGGCGGCCACGAGCTCGGGCCGCCTGGCTGCGAGCTGGAACGCGGTCACCCCACCCAGCGAGTGCCCGATCACCGGCAGCGGGGCCACGTGGAGAGCCTCGATCAACTCTGCGACGTCTTTGATGAAGGCGTTCCGTCCGTAGTCACCAAGCCCGTGGGGCGACCGGCCGTGTCCTCGCAGGTCCGGTGCGATCAGGCGGTAGTCGGGCGACAGCCGCTCGGCGACCGCGGCAAAAGTTCGCCCGCGTCCGAAGGTGCCGTGCAGGGCCAGCACCGGGATACCGTCGCCGCCCGCGTCCTCGTACTGGAGATTCACAGCTTCACCTTTCCACTGGTGGGTACTCGGCCGAAGAAGATGCTGACAGCAACCACTACCACCGCCACGACCAGACTGACCCGGAACCCGGCCAGGAAGTGCGTCGTACCGAGCAAGGCCCCGAACAACGCGGCCGCCGCCCCGCTCCCGATCTGCCGGCTCGCGTTGAGCAGGCCGGCGCCGAATCCCGCCCGCGCCGCCGCGACCCCGTCCAGCATCAGGGTCGTCATCGCCGGCGCGACCAGCCCGGCGCCCGCGCCGATCGGCAGCAACCAGCCGACGAGCACCCACAGCGCGACCCGCTCGTCGACCGAGCACAACCCGAGCAGCCCCACCAGCATCAGTCCCTGGCCGAGCACCATCACCTGCTGAGCCCCGAACCGTGCCGTCAACCGCCCGGCCAGCAGGTTCGCCGGGACGATCAGCACCGTCATCGGCACGAACACCAGCCCGCTGGTCCACGCCGATCGTCCCAGCACCTGCTGAACCAGCAGCGTGACCACGAAGATCACCCCGTACGACGAGAAGTTCACCGCGAACCCGGTCACCGTGCTCACCACCGCCTGCGCGCCGAGCGGTCCACCCCGTGTCCGGCGTGGGTTTCGGGTCCCCGGCGGGAGGCCGAGCACCGAGATCAGCACCGGCAGCCCGACCACCACGTTCAGCCAGAACGCGGCAGGCCACCCGAAGCTCGTGGTGATCGCCCCGCCGACCGGTGAGCCGACGACCAGGGCGACCGCGCCTGCTGCCGACCACTGCCCGACAGCGCGCGTACGTCGTACCGGATCTGGCACCGCCGCAGTGAGCAGCGCCAGCCCCGACGGCAGCACCGCCGCGGCCGCCGCTCCCTGCAGCGCCCGCGCCACCAGCAGCAGCGCGAGACTTCCCGCGACCGCGCAGATCAGCGCCGCCGCCACGAACCCGGTCATCCCGATCGCGAACGCCCGCCGCGCTCCGACCCGGTCGGTCCAGGCTCCGGCCGGCAGGAGACAGGCGGCGAACACCAGCGAGTACAGCGTGAGAATCCAGGCGAGCGCCGGCCCCGCACCGAGATCGCGCCCGATGGAGGGCAGGGCGGTGGTCACCAGCGAGGCGTTGAGCGTGATCAGGAAGAAGGACGCGGCAGCGACACCTGAAGCGAGCGCCGGCCGGGTCGTCGTGACATGCATGACTACTACCGTGGTCGGTGCCGGCCGCCGGGAAAAGGTTGCCGGGTGCACCTGTCAGGGACACTCAGGGAGGACCCATGTCGCGGTACGCCGGCCGGTCGCGCGAGCTCGGCGGCTTCCTCCGCGAACGCCGCAACCGTTTGACGCCCACCGAGGCCGGGCTGCCCGACACCCCACGCCGTACGCCGGGCCTGCGCCGCGAGGAGCTCGCCGAGCTCACCGGCCTGAGCGTGGGTTACTACACGCGCCTCGAGCAGGGGCACGCACGGCACCCGTCGGCCGGCGTACTGGATGCTTTGGCACGCACGCTCGCCCTGACCGACGACGAGACCCGTCACCTGAAAGCGCTGGGCGGTCAGGTCGAGACAGCCTCGTCGCCTGCGACCGAGCGAGTCTCCCGGTCGGCGCTGCGTCTGATGGGCCTGTTCGTACCGCCCACCGCGGTCGTCGTACTGGGCCGGACGGGCGACGTTCTCGCCTGGAACGAGTCGGCCGTCGAGCTGTTCCCCGGCCGCCTTCCCCAGCCGATGGACAAGCCCGGTCCCGGCTCCAACAATGCCCGGTACATCTTTCTCGATCCCACGGCCCGCACCCTGTTCACGAACTGGCCGGAGGTCGCCGACGACACCGTCGCCCACCTCCGCTCGGCTGCCGGCCATCTCGTTGACGACCCCGCGGTCCGCGCCCTCGTCGACGAGCTCATCGACGCCAGCCCCGACTTCGCCACTCGCTGGGCGCGCCGTGACGTCCGCGAACGCGTCTCCGGCGACAAGCACCTCAACCATCCGCACCTCGGCCGCATCACCATCGGCTACGAGGTCACCGCCCTGCTCGACGAACCCCACCAGTGGCTCGTCGTCTACTCGTTTCCTTCCGGACCCCTGTCGAAATCCTGACCGTGGCTTCTACCTCCGGGTGTCAGCACCACTCGAGAGGAACCAGCCATGAACCACATCACCGCCGTCAGCACCGTTGCCGTCCCCGTCACCGACCAGGACCGGGCCGTCGCCTTCTACGTCGAGACCCTCGGCTTCGATCTCCACCTGGACGCCGAGCTCCCACAGCTCAACGGCCGCTGGATCGTCGTCGCCCCGCCCGGCGCCGCGACCTCCCTGGCTCTCGTCCCCGCCACTTCGCACAACCCCGCAGGCAACGACACCGGCATCCGCTTCACGACCCCCGATGCCGGGGCCGCCCACGCCGCTTTGGGTGTCGTCGCCGGCGACCTCCTCACCTGGCCCGGCGTGCCGCCCATGTTCAGCTTCCAGGATCCCGACGGAAACACCCTCTACCTCGTCGAGGGCTGATCCGGCGGGTAACACCCTGGAGGTATCAGAGGAGGCGGGCTCGTGGACGTGGATCTGCGGAAGGTGCGGTACTTCGTCGCGGTGGCGGAGGAGCTGCACTTCGGGCGCGCCGCCGAGCGGCTGCACATCGCGCAGCCCGTGCTGTCGCGGCAGATCTGGGCGTTGGAGGACGAGCTGAAGGTGCAGCTGTTCGTCCGGTCCAAGCGGTCGACCGAGCTCAACTCCGCCGGGTGCCAGCTGCTGGAGGACGCGCGCGCGGTGCTCGCGTCAGCCGAGGCGATGCGGCGCCGGACGGTGGAGGCCGCTCACCCGCAGCGGACCTTCACCATCGCGTTCCTGCCCGGCATCACGGTCACGCCGCTGATCCGCATCGCCGACCTGGCCGAGGAGCACCTTCTCCAGGACCCCGACGCGGTCCCGGAGTGGCGCGACCGCGCCGTCGAGCTCCGCGAGGACCGGCCGCGCGCGGCCCCGCACTTCCGCAGCATCGAGGAGAAGCTGGAACACGTTGCCGCCGGCCACGGAGTCTCGATCATCCCGTGTCCACGGCAACGTTCTGCACGCGCGTGGACGTCGTCGCCGTACCGGTGGAGGATCTCGGGCCGAACCACGTTGCGCTCGCCTGGCCGAGTAGTCGTCGGACTCGAACCGGCCCTGAGGTCGCGGCCCTGGCTGAGAGCCTCACCTGGACGTAGTTGTTGCTCTGGTCTCAGCGGCAGGGTTTCGGCGTACCGGCTTGTGGGCGGTGCGTACCGACCGCGACGTACGGCTGCTCGATGGTGGCGCCGGGAGCAGCAACACCCCGGCCGCCGTCACAGTCGTGTACTGCGAAGACCGGCCCGCAGGCTCCACGGGATTGGTCACCCGGCTCCACGCCGTCCCGTTCCACCGCTGCAGCAACGCCCGGTCCCCGTATCTCGGGGTCCTCCGTCGCGCCCACCGACCACACGTCGTCCGGCCCGCTCGGTCGTGTAGAGCACCGCGGACCCAAGCTCGGTCGGCGTCTCACTCCAATCAATCGGAACAGGCGCGGCAACGCCCGCCACGGCGGTCGCCGGCAACACCCCGGTCACCACAGAGTCCAGCAAGACAAGGCCCTTCGCCGTCGGAGTACTCACCCCGTACGACGCGCCGACGTGCCCGCCGCGTTACTCCGCGGCCAAGGCCTCTAGTACGCCGTCCCCGTACTTAGCGAGCTTGTTCTCGCCGACGCCGCTGATCTTGCCCAGCTCGGTCAGCGAACTCGGGAGATCGGTCGCAATCTGACGCAGCGTCGCATCGTGGAAGATCACGTACGCCGGCATGCCCTGCTCCTTCGCCGTCGCGGCCCGCCAAGCGCGCAGGCGCTCGAACACCGGCGCCGCCTCCGCCGGCAGGTCGACGACCTTCTTCTTGCTCCCGCCACCCGACGACCTCGACCGGCCGACCCGCTCGGGCTCGCGGCGCATCATCACCTCGCGGCGGCGGCCGAGCACCTCGGCGCTCTCGGCCGTGAGCACCAGCGTGCCGTAATCACCTTCGACGGTGAGCAGTCGCTGGGCCAACAGTTGCCGAACCACCCCACGCCACTCGGTGTCCTTCAGCTCCGTCCCGATGCCGAACACGCTCAGGTCGTCGTGCCGGAACTGCTTGATCTTCTCGGTCGTCTTGCCGAGCAGGATGTCGATCACCTGACCGGCGCCGAACTTCTGGTTCCGCTCGTGCTGCAGCCGGTACACCGTGGAGAGCAGCTTCTGCGCCGGGATCGTGCCGTCCCACGACTCCGGCGGGAGCAGGCAGGTGTCGCAGTTCCCGCACGGCTCGCCCTGCTGGCCGAAGTACGCGAGCAGTTGGACCCGCCGGCACTGCACGGTCTCGCACAGCGCGAGCATCGCGTCGAGGTGCGACCCGAGCCGGCGCCGGTGCGCGGCGTCGCCCTCGGAGGTGTCGATCATCTTGCGCTGCTGCACCACGTCCTGCAGCCCGTACGCCAGCCAGGCGGTCGACGGCAGCCCGTCGCGGCCCGCGCGACCGGTCTCCTGGTAGTACCCCTCGACCGACTTGGGCAGGTCAAGGTGCGCGACGAACCGTACGTCGGGCTTGTCGATCCCCATCCCGAACGCGATCGTCGCGACCACGACCAGGCCGTCCTCGCGCAGGAAGCGGGACTGGTTCTTCGCGCGGATCCGGCTGTCCAGGCCCGCGTGGTACGGCACGGCCTCGATCCCGTTCTGGGTCAGGAAGGTCGCGGTCTTCTCGACGCTGTTGCGCGACAGGCAGTAGACGATGCCCGCGTCACCGGCGTGCTCGGTGCGCAGCAGGTCGAGCAGCTGGCGCTGCGGGCTGTCCTTGCCGACGATCCGGTACTGGATGTTGGGCCGGTCGAAGCTGGCGACGAAGTGCCGTGCCTCGGTCAGGTTCAGCCGGGTGGCGATCTCGGCGTGCGTCGCCTCGGTCGCCGTCGCGGTCAGCGCGATCCGCGGCACGTCCGGCCAGCGCTCGTGCAGCTCCGAGAGCATCAGGTAGTCAGGGCGGAAGTCGTGCCCCCACTGCGACACACAGTGCGCCTCGTCGATCGCGAACAACGAGATCTTGCCCTGGTCGAGCAGCCGCACGGTCGCCTCGACCCGGAGCCGCTCGGGCGCGAGGTAGAGCAGGTCGAGGTCGCCGGACAGGAAGGCCTGCTCCACCTCGCGGCGCTGCTCGAAGTCCTGCGTCGAGTTCAGGAAGCCGGCCCGTACGCCGAGCGCGGTGAGCGCGTCGACCTGGTCCTGCATCAGCGCGATCAGCGGCGAGATCACCACGCCGACGCCCGACCTGACCAGGGCGGGGATCTGGTAGCACAGTGACTTGCCGCCGCCGGTCGGCATCAGCACGAGCGCGTCACCACCACCGACGACGGTCTCGATGATGTCGCGCTGCTCCCCGCGGAACGCGTCGTACCCGAACACCCGGTGCAGTACCTGCAGGGCTTCGGAGTCTGGCAGTTCCGGTGTCGTTTCGGCCACGCAGCGATTCTACGGAGGTCTCGCGCCGCGCGGGGGGACCCTGTGGATTACTGGGCCACCCCGGCGTACGTCCCGATGCTCCAGACCTTGCCCTCGGGGTCGGTGATGCTGAAACCGCGCGATCCGTAGTCCTCCTCGCGCATCTCGCGCAGGACCTTCGCGCCGGCCGCGATCACCTGTGGATAAAGGGAGTCCGGATCGTCGTGAACGAGGTAACTTCCCTGTGCCTGGTCGACGAAGCGGTCGAACTCATTGGGTTCGGCGTTGCGGTCGACCGAGCTGACCATCACCCCACCACCGTGCGGCCAGTGCAGTTCGGCGTGCGCGATCGATCCCTCGGCGACCCCGGGGTAGGAGGCGACCAGCGTGAATCCCAACCCTTCGGTGAGGAACTTCAGTGCGGCCGGTCCGTCGCGGTAGATCAGCGTCGGCCAGACGCCGGTGCGTGCAGTGCTCTGTGTCGTGTTCATACCCGCGACTCTGCCTTTTCGACAGGAGGTTCGTCTTGAACGTATGGGAGTTCCTCGGCGATCCACTGCCGCGGCGAGCAACCGGCCAGCGCGTTCCACTCGCGGGACAGGTGCGCCTGATCGGCGTACCCGAGATCGGCGGCCAGATCGGCGAGCTTGGTCGACGGCGAGCGCTTCAGTCGCTGCACGGCCTGCTCGAAACGCATCACGCGGGCAGCGACCTTCGGCGCGAGCCCGTACTCCTGGCGGAAGCGCTCGGTCAGATGACGCCGGCCCCAGCCGACCTCGGTCGCCAGGTCCTGTACGCCGACGCCGCCGCCGGTCTGCGCGAGCCGCTGCCAGGCCCAGATGATCTCGGCGCGGGGCTGGGGGACCGGCTCGTCGCGCCACGCCTCGAGCAGCAGTTGCTCGAGGATGGCGAATCGCTGGGTCCAGTCGGGGGCCTCGCGCAGCTGCTCGGTGAGCTCGCGCGCCGGGCGGCCGAGGATGTCGACGAGCGGGACCGCGATGGAGGCCAGCTCGCTCGGTGGGAGGCCGAGCAGCGCGCGGCTGCCGGCCGGCGTGAGCGCGAGCTGGATTCCGGCCCGGTTGGGGGACTGGCCGATCCGGACAGCGGTCGAGTGCAGCCCACTGGCGAGGGCCTCGAACTTCTGCGTCGGCTCGTCCGGCCAGGCGATGCCCAGCGGCTCGTCGAGGGTGATCACGACGGTCAGGGACCGGGAGGGCAGCCCTCGGTGCAACTCGGGCGGGTCACCGCGGTAGGCGTAGCCGATCAGGTCGTCGAGGTACGGGCGCAGCGCGGGATGCACCCGGTGCGCACGCGGCTCGAAGTCCTCCATCAACCCAGGCTAGATCGCCGACCCGACAAAAGCTCCCGTCAGGCCCGGCGCCGAGCTGCTCCCGGCTCAGGCCGGGCGGCGGGCTATGACGAGGCGGCCGAAGTCGGTTCGGGCGAGGCGGTCGATCTCGAAGCCTGCGGTCCTCGCCTCGTCGGCCAATTGCTCGGCGGTCCTGCCGAACGGCACACCCCAGCCCTGCGCGACCAGCTTCCGGAGGGTGTACGCCGATCGCCCGGCTTCGTCCGGCTCGGGTTCGATCTCCTGCATCAGCAGCACACCACCGGGCTTCAGCACGCGCAGCAGCATGGCGAGGGTCTCCACGCGGGTCTGCTCGGGGAAGAACGGCGGCGCCCAGAACGCACCACTGGACCTGTCCGGCTCGTCCAGTGCGCGCGCATCCATCACGCGGACGTCGATCCGGTCCGTCACACCGAACGCCTCGGCCCGTCGTACGGTCTCGGCGGCGACCGTCGGGACCAGCTCGATCGCGACGGCCTCCATCTCCGGATACATCGAGGCGAGCGTCAGCGTCGCGCAGGCGACACCACAGCCGACATCGAGCCACGGGCCCGCCTTCAGTGCGGCGGACAGCTCAGGCAGTTGCGGGACGAAGATCTGCTCGTACAGAGCCTTCGTCACGGCGCCTGCCGCACCACCCGCGGCGCGAGCGCTTCGAAGGAGGCGCTCAGCTGTACGAGCCCGTCCGCCTGCTCCACGATCCCGTGCGCCTCCAGCACAGCCAGTACGTCGTTCAGCCGGCCCGGCGGGAGACCGGAGAACTCAGCCAGCGCGGCGACCTCACGGCGTACGAGCAGGAACTGCGTCCACCCGCGATCCCGCAACGTTGTCAGCAGGGCCAGGGCCTGGGCACCGTTCGCCCAGGTCTCCACCTGCTCCCGCGCTGCACGCGAGAGCGCGAGCCTCTCCAGCGGGTCGGCCTGTTCACGCCGTCGATCGGTCAGCTGGCTGTCCGCTCGCCGCCTGCTCGGCGGGCGGTTGGGCTTCGTCGGTTGTGCTCACGGAACCACGATGCACCACCCCACAGGACGTCCGAAGCACCGCCCTGTTGCCTCGATCACGCTACCGAGCCCAGTCCACGCTCAGATCACGCGAGTGAGCCGGCCGGAGCCCGGCAGAGGTTCGCCAGGTGCTCTCGTGTGCCGGGATGTGGGACCGGTGTTTCGGCATTCGGGACGGGAGTGGCAACATGCTAGGTGAGCAGTCCGAGAAGCGAGGAGATACCGTCGTGCCTGCATTGAGGTCCCGTACTGTCACCCACGGTCGCAACATGGCGGGCGCTCGTGCCCTCATGCAGGCCTCCGGGGTAGCCCGGGAGGACTTCGGCAAACCGATCATCGCGGTGGCGAACAGCTTCACCGAGTTCGTGCCGGGGCACACCCACCTGCAGCCGGTGGGGCGGATCGTGTCCGAGGCGATCCACGCGGCCGGCGGGATCGCGCGGGAGTTCAACACGATCGCCGTGGACGACGGGATCGCGATGGGCCACGGCGGCATGCTGTACAGCCTTCCGTCGCGGGACCTGATCGCCGACTCCGTCGAGTACATGGTCGAGGCGCACTGCGCCGACGCGCTGATCTGCATCTCCAACTGCGACAAGATCACCCCGGGCATGCTGATGGCCGCGCTGCGGCTGAACATCCCGACCGTGTTCGTCTCCGGCGGCCCGATGGAGGCCGGCCGGGCGACGCTGGTCGACGGGACCGTGCGCAAGCTGGACCTGATCGACGCGATGTCCGAGGCGGTCAACGAGAACGTCTCCGACGCCGACATCCAGCGGATCGAGGAGAACGCCTGCCCGACCTGCGGGTCCTGCTCGGGCATGTTCACCGCGAACTCGATGAACTGCTTGGCCGAGGCGATCGGCCTGGCGCTGCCGGGCAACGGCTCGGTGCTCGCGACTCACACGGCCCGCAAGGCGCTCTACGAGAACGCCGGCCGTACGGTCGTCGAGATCACCAAGCGGTACTACGACACCGACGACGAGAACGTGCTGCCGCGCAACATCGCCTCGCGCGCCGCGTTCGAGAACGCGATGGCGCTGGACATCGCGATGGGCGGTTCGACCAACACGATCCTGCACCTGCTGGCCGCGGCGCAGGAGGCCGAGGTCGAGTTCGGGCTGGACGAGATCAACGCGGTCTCGCGCCGGGTGCCTTGTCTGGCGAAGGTCGCGCCGAACGTCGCGCCGGGTGGCACGTACTACATGGAGGACGTGCACCGGGCCGGCGGGATCCCGGCGATCCTCGGCGAGCTGTACCGCGGTGGGCTGCTGAACGAGGACATCCACACCGTGCACAGCGACTCGATCGACGAGTGGCTGAAGACGTGGGACCTGCGCGGCGGTTCGCCGTCCGCGGAGGCCGTCGAGATGTGGCACGCGGCGCCGGGTTGTGTGCGGTCGGCGACCGCGTTCTCGCAGTCGGAGCGGTGGGAGACGCTGGACACCGACGCGGCGGGCGGGTGTATCCGCGACAGCGCGCACGCGTACTCCGCCGATGGTGGCCTGGCCGTCCTGAAGGGCAACCTGGCCGAGGACGGCTGCGTCGTGAAGACCGCGGGCGTCGACGAGTTGATCTGGACGTTCCAGGGGCCGGCCGTCGTCTGCGAGTCGCAGGAGGAGGCCGTCGAGAAGATCCTCGCCAAGCAGGTCCAGCCGGGCGACGTCGTCGTGATCCGGTACGAGGGCCCGAAGGGCGGGCCCGGGATGCAGGAGATGCTCTACCCGACGTCGTTCCTGAAGGGCCGCGGCCTGGGCAAGGTCTGCGCGCTGGTCACCGACGGACGCTTCTCCGGCGGAACGTCGGGCCTGTCGATCGGGCACGCCTCGCCCGAGGCCGCCTCCGGCGGGACGATCGCGCTGGTCCAGGACGGCGATCAGATCCGCATCGACATCCCGAACCGCTCGATCGACCTGCTGGTCGACGACGCGGAGCTGGAGTCACGGCGTACGGCGCTCAACGGCGTCTACGCGCCCAAGGCCCGCGAGCGTAAGGTCTCCCAGGCACTCCGCGCGTACGCCGCCATGGCCACCAGCGCCGACAAGGGCGCCGTCCGAGACGTCACCAAACTCGGCTGACCCACCCGCGTGCCCGGCCCCCGGC
>NZ_JBNCLH010000009.1:51809-406760 GCF_049844575.1 Kribbella sp. DT2
CCACCACCACGCGGGCACCACCACGCGGGCACCACCACGCGGGCACCACCACGCGGGCACCACCACGCGGGCACCACCACGCGGGCACCACCGGGTGGGCACCAGCACGACTGCTTCGTTGTTTGACGACTGATGCGGTACATCGCGTTAGTCGTCGAACAGGGAAGCAGTGGAGGGAACAGACGAGGTCGTGGGGCTTGGGTGGAGAGGGTTTACCGGGGGCTCGAGGTTGGTGAGTCGGTCGGGGGAGTCAGGTGGCTTCCTGGGTGACCCGCGTGAAAGGTTCACCGCGGCGAGGTGGATGGGGGTCGTGCGAGGTCTGCGCGGCGGTGGTGGCTCGGGGGCGAGCGGGGAATCAGCGCGGGTTCAGGCCGGGGCCGGGTGGGGACTGGCCGACCAGCTCGTGAGCGCGGTTCTTGTACTCCTTGCGGCCGGTGTGTCACCGGAGATCTCCATCGGCGCGGAGTTCGGCCGGGGTCACACGGGAATCAGCGCGGGGTCGGACCGGGGTCGCGCGGCCGCCAGGCGGCGCATGGGGAATCTAGCGCCGGTTCACGCGGGGATTCAGCGTGGGGTTCAGCCCAGTAGGCGCGGGGATTCAGCGTGGGGTTCCGGCCCAGTAGGTGCGGGGATTCAGCGTGGGGTTCGGGCCCAGTAGGCGCGGGGGGTCAGCGTGGGCTCACAGGAGTTCCAGGTCGAAGGCCAGGGTGATGGCTTCGGCCAGCGACGGTTCCTGGTCGGGGAGGACGTAGCCGATCAGACGGCCCAGTTGGGCTTTGGGGATGGTTTGGATGTTGTCGCAGCTGATGGCGCTGGGGTGGTCGAGGCCGTTCTGGGGGCCGACCAGGATTTCGGTGGACAGGCCGCGGATGGTGCTGGTGATGGGGGCGACCGTCACGTTGGTGAGGCGGGGGCGGATCAGTTCGCGGGTGAGGACCACTACGGGGCGGGGCTTGTCGAGGCGGGCGATGTGGATGGGGCGCATCAGTCGAGGTCGGTGAGCACGGTTCCGGCGGCGGTGGCGGCCAGGCCGTCGAGGTCGGAGGGTTCGCCGTGCTCGGCGAGTAGGGCGAGGTCGCGGACGGCCAGCTCGCGGCGGCGTTCGCGTTCCATCGCGCGGGCCACGACCGAGGCGCGGGAGGGTGCTTTGTGGTCGTCGACGAGGCGGTCCATGAAGTCCACCAACTCGTCGGGCAGGCGTACGGTGATCTGTTTACTCATACCAAGAGCATACCGAGGTGGGATTCAACTCACCAGCCGTCGGCGCGCGGACCGAACCCGTCTGGGGGAGGCAGGTCAGTTCGGGTTCATCGTGGACCAGGACATCTCGGTGTCCGGGAGCGATGGGATGGCCTTCATCGCGATCAGCTCGGCGTCGAGGAGGCCGATCAGCTGGGCGAGGCGGGTGGTGGTGTCGGGGGCCTCGAGCAGCTTCTGGCGTTCGGGGGTGAGCAGGGTGGTGGCGGCCGACATCAGGTACGACAGGGTGCTGGGGTCGTCGGGGAGCGAGCCGATGTGCAGGCCGGGGCGGGAGATCTCGGTGACGGCGGCGGCGTAGCGGCGGAAGCGTTCGACGGCGATCGTCGCCGTACCGAGCGGGTCGTCGCCGAGCTCCTCGTCGAGCCACTCGACGTCGGCGACCAGGTAGTCGCCGCCGCTGTCCAGCTCGTCGACCTTGAAGCGGCGGTTGCCGGTCAGCGTGACCTCGACCGGGCCGTCGTCGGCGGGGTCGAGGGTGATCTCGGAGATGGTGGCCGCGCAGCCGGTGCCGTACAGCGAACGGAAGACCCGGTCGCCCAGCTCGTACCCGTCCCGGACCGCGATCGCGCCGCAGGCCATCTCGCCGCCGTTCTCGACCAGGTCGCGGATCACCGAACGCCCCTGGGCGTCCGTGATCGGCAGTGGGAGCACCAGCCCCGGAAAGATCACCGTCTCGACGGTGAGCAGCGGCAGCCGAGAGTCCATGAGGTCGAGCCTAGGGCAACCATCCACAGGTTGTACGCCGAGCCACGGCACAACTGGTGGGACCACTAGACTGGGGTCCATGATTCGCCGCGTCGACCTGCGGGGCCGAGTGGCGGCCGGAGAGCTCAACGATCTCCCTGCCGAAGTTCACGCCCTGGTGCCCCGAGCCGTGTTCGACGTCGAGAAGGCTCTCGACGTCGTCCGACCGATCTGTCTGGACGTCCGGCATCGTGGTCTCGAGGCGATCAGGGAGTACGGCGAGAAGTTCGACCAGGTCCGCGTCGAGGACGTGCGGGTGCCGGCCGACGCGCTGAAGACCGCGCTGGAAGGACTCGACCCGACCGTGCGGCTCGCCTTCGAGGAGTCGATCCGTCGCGTGCGCGAGGTCAGCCAGGACGAGCTCGGCGGCGACGTCGCGTCCGAGCCCGCGCCGGGTGGGCGGGTCACGCAGCGGCTCGTTCCGGTGCAGCGCGTCGGGCTGTACGTGCCGGGCGGGCGTGCCCCGCTGGCGTCCAGCGTCGTGATGAACGTCGTACCGGCTCAGGTCGCCGGCGTGCCGTCGCTGGCTGTGGCGTCGCCGCCGCAGAAGGAGTTCGGTGGGTTGCCGCACCCGACGGTGCTCGCGGTCTGCGCGATGCTCGGGATCGACGAGGTGTACGCGATGGGCGGCGCGCAGGCGATCGCCGGGTTCGCGTACGGCTTCGGTGCTGGTGTCACGGGGTGCCGGAAGGTCAACCTGATCACGGGTCCGGGCAACATCTACGTCGTTGCCGCGAAGCGGTTCCTGCTCGGGCAGGTCGGGATCGACTCCGAGGCCGGCCCGACCGAGATCGCCGTACTGGCCGATGGCACGGCCGACCCTGTGCACGTCGCCGCGGACCTGATCAGTCAGGCCGAGCACGACCCGATGGCGGCCAGCGTGCTGGTGACGCCGAGTGAGTCGCTGGCGGCCGCGGTCGCAGCCGAACTGCCGAGGCAGGTTGCCACGACCAAGCACGCGGAGCGGGTGACCGAGGCGCTGGGTGGGCAGCAGTCCGCCATCGTCCTGGTCGACGACCTCGACCAGGGGACTGCCCTGGTGGACGCGTACGCCGCTGAGCACTTGGAGATCCAGACCGAGGACGCCGAGGAGCGGGCCGGGCTGATCAACAACGCCGGTGCGATCTTCGTTGGTGGGTGGTCGCCGGTTTCGCTGGGTGACTACTGCGCCGGGTCGAACCACGTGCTGCCCACCGCGGGCTGCGCGTGCCACTCGTCCGGTCTGTCGGTGCGCAGTTTCCTGAAGGCGATGCACGTCGTCAACTACACGCGTGACGCGTTGCAGGAGGTTGCCGGACACGTTGTCGCACTGGCGAACGCCGAGGACCTGCCCGCCCACGGTGCCGCGGTGTCCGCACGCTTCCCTGAGACTGCGGCCCCCGCATCCGCGATGGACGTCGCCGGGACCGCGCAGTCTGCGGGGGACAGCTGATGGCGCGCTTCGACGGGCTGCCGTTGCGTGAAGAGCTCAAGGCGTTCGAACCGTACGGCGCGCCGCAGCTCGACGTGCCGTTCCTGCTCAACGTCAACGAAAACCCGTACCCGCCGAGCGACGCGGTCGTCGCGGACATCACCGCGTCGGTCGCCGAGGCCGCGCGCGGGCTGAACCGCTATCCCGACCGCGACTTCCTGGCCCTGCGTGCCGACCTGGCCGCGTACCTGGGTCGCGAGTCCGGCGCCCGGCTGACCGCCGAGCAGATCTGGGCGGCCAACGGGTCCAACGAGGTCATGCTGCATCTCCTTCAGGCCTTCGGCGGGCCCGGCCGGACGGCGCTGTCGTTCGCGCCGACGTACTCGATGTACCCGGAGTACGCCCGCGACACCAACACCGGCTGGGTGGTCGGCCGGCGGTCGCACGACTTCACGCTCGACCAGAGCAAGGCGCTGGCCGCGATCTCGCGGCACCGCCCGTCGGTCGTGCTGCTCGCCTCACCGAACAACCCGACCGGTACGGCGCTGCCGATCCAGCTGGTCGAAGCCGTGGCCGGCCGGACGGCGTCGATCGGGGCCGTCCTGGTCGTCGACGAGGCGTACGCCGAGTTCCGCCGCGCCGGGACGCCGAGTGCGACCAGCCTGCTCCCGTCGTACCCGAACCTGGCCGTCGCCCGGACCACCTCGAAGGCGTTCGCGCTGGCGGGTGCCCGGGTCGGTTACCTTGCCGCGAGCAAGCAACTGGTCGACGCGCTGCGGATCGTCCGGCTGCCGTACCACCTGTCCGCGGTGACCCAGGCGGTCGCGCGGGCAGCGCTGCGGCACTCCGACGAGCTGCTCGGCCGCGTCGACCAACTGCGCGTCGAGCGGGACGAGACGGTCGACTGGCTACGGGCGCAGGGCCTCAAAGCGGTCGACTCGGACGCGAACTTCGTCCTGTTCGGGACGTTCGCCGACCGGCACGCGGTCTGGCAGGCGCTGCTCGACGACGGCGTACTGATCCGTGAGACCGGCCCGGACGGCTGGCTGCGGGTCTCGATCGGCGCCGGTGGCGAGATGGCCGCGTTCCGCGCGTCCCTGGAGAAGGTGCTCAAGTCCGACATCGGAAGGCAAACATGAGCCGCACTGCCCGTATCGACCGGGAGACCAGTGAGTCGAAGGTGCTGGTCGAGCTCGACCTCGACGGCACCGGCCGGGCCGACATCTCCACCGGGGTCGGCTTCTACGACCACATGCTCAATGCGCTGGCCAAGCACGCGCTGCTCGACCTGCACGTGAACACGGTCGGCGACCTGGAGATCGACGCGCACCACACCGTCGAGGACACCGCGATCGGCATCGGCCAGGCGCTCAAGGAAGCGCTCGGTGACAAGAAGGGCATCCGCCGGTTCGGTGACGCGACCGTGCCGCTCGACGAGGCGCTCGTGCACTGCACGGTCGACCTGTCCGGCCGGCCGTACTGCGTGCACACCGGCGAGCCCGACGGCCAGGTCTACGCGATCATTGGCGGCGACTACGCCGGATCGCTGACTCAGCACGTGTTCGAGACGCTCGCGTTCAACGCCGCGATCTGCATCCACGTTCGCGTGCTGTCCGGGCGCGACCCGCACCACATCGTCGAGGCGCAGTTCAAGGCCTTCGCGCGAGCGCTGCGCGACGCGGCCGAGCACGACCCGCGGCAGCCGGGAATCCCATCCACCAAAGGCGCCCTGTGAGCAAGAAGGTCGTCCTGCTGGACTACGGATCGGGCAACATCCGGTCCGGTGAGCGGGCGCTGCAGCGCGTCGGTGCGGACGTCACCGTCACGGCCGACTACCAGCAGGCCCTCGATGCGGACGGCCTGCTGGTCCCCGGCGTCGGCGCGTTCGAAGCCTGTATGACGGGCCTGAGGGCGGTCCGCGGTGACGTCGTCGTGGACCGGCGGCTGACCGGCGGCCGCCCGGTGCTCGGGATCTGCGTCGGTCTGCAGATCCTGTTCGCCAAGGGTATCGAGCACGGCGTCGAGACCGAGGGCTGCGAGCAGTGGCCCGGCACGGTCGAGCGCCTCCGGCCGCACGCCGGCGAGCCGGTTCCGCACATGGGGTGGAACACGGTCGACGTCCCGGACGGCAGCACGCTGTTCGAGGGGATCGACAAGGAGCGCTTCTACTTCGTGCACTCGTACGGCGTCCGCGAGTGGGCGCTCACGGACACGCGGGAGTCCGTCACCCCGAAGGTCACCTGGACGTCGTACGGCGAGGACCGGTTCGTCGCCGCGGTCGAGAACGGGCCGCTGACGGCGACCCAGTTCCACCCGGAGAAGTCCGGCGACGCCGGCGCCGAGCTCCTGGCCAACTGGGTCCGCTCGCTCTGATCCCAGCGCGGGCGAAGCGTCGCCCGGAGGCGGCGGAACCGGTCGTCACCGTGAGTTCCTGACACTCGTTCTCTTGAAGTTTGGTTGTTGTTTACCGTACGTTCACTGGCGACAACTGCTTGTACTCACAAGGAGGATCCGCCGTGTCCGTAGACAATCCCCTGTCCAGGCGTCAGTTCGTCGCGCGAGCGGCCGCGGCCGGTGTTGCGGTCAGTGTGGCGGGGTCGGTGGAGGCGTTGTTCACCGCCGAACCTGCCCTCGGCACCTCGGGTCCGAAGATCGGGTACGGGCCGCTGATCGAGGACCCGTTGGGCATGCTCGACCTGCCTCGCGGGTTCAAGTACCAGATCCTGTCGCGGGAGGGCACCAAGCGGCCCGACGGCGGAACGATCCCGAGCCGGTTCGACGGGATGGGCGCGTTCCCGGACCGGCACGGCGGGTCGCGGCTGGTGCGCAACCACGAGTGCTACCCGGACGCCCCGATCCCGGTGAAGGGCCCGGCCGAGCGCACCTACGACCCGGGCGCGGGCGGCGGCAACAGCACGCTGATCGTGGACCGGCACAACCACACGACCAAGGAGTTCGTCGCCCTCGGCGGTACGGCGATCAACTGCTCCGGCGGCAAGACCCCGTGGCGCACCTGGCTGACGTGCGAGGAGACCGAGGACAAGGCCGGCACCCGCGGCTACACCAAGGACCACGGCTTCATCTTCGAGGTCGACCCGTACGACGACCGCCGCAACCGCAACCCCGTCCCGCTGAAGGCGATGGGCCGGTTCCAGCACGAGGCGGTCGCGATCGACCCGTCGACCGGCATCGTCTACGAGACCGAGGACGCGTTCGTCGCGCCGCTCGGCGGGTTCTACCGGTTCCTGCCGAACCGGCCGCGTGGCGGCTGGGGCAGCCTGCGCGCCGGTGGTGAGCTGCAGGCGATGCACATCCCGGACCTGCCGGACCTGTCCGTCGTCCAGGAGGCGGGCACCGAGTTCCGCAACGTGCAGTGGGTGAAGGTGCCCGACCCGCTGGCCACCACCGAGTCGGTGCGCGCGCAGGACTACGCCAAGCCGATCACCGGCGGGTACAAGCTCGAAGGCGCCTGGTGGGGTGAGCGGGACCGCTGCGCGTACTTCGTGTCGTCGTTCGCGCGGACCGACCTCGGGCCGAAGGTCGACCACGACGGGCAGGTCTGGAAGTACGACCCGCGCCGCAGGACGCTGCGGCTCGAGGTGATCTTCACCCGGCCGGCGCCCGGGTCGGACAACCCCGAGTTCGATGCTCCGGACAACATCACGATGTCGCCGTACGGCGGGCTGATGATGTGCGAGGACGGGATCGGCGACCAGCACATGCTCGGCACGACCGAGGACGGCGAGGTCTTCAAGTTCGCCAAGAACCGGGTCAACAACGGGACGCCGGAGGAGCCGGCCTTCGGGGAGCTGACCGGGGTCGGGTTCTCGGCCGACGGGCGGACGATGTTCTTCAACATCTACGACCCGGGCATCACCTACGCGATCACCGGGCCGTGGCGCCGTAGGCGCTAGTCGTCGAGCGCTGACGCGTGACGCCGGAGGTCAGCAGGTACTGGCCTCCGGCGTACGTCGCCATCGTGAGCGCGCTCCGGCCCGGGAAGTCGTGCCCGGCCAGCCGGAGCGCGATCAGCGCGTCCGAGACCAGGAACAGCGCGCCGCCGGCGCCGCTGCGCGGGTTGTGCCAGCGGGACACGACAGCCGTTGCCGTGAGCAACAAGGCGTACGCCGCGACCGGAACGCGCTGGGAGCCGAGGCCGCGGGACAGGACCGCGACCAGGGCGGCCCAGAGGGCGCCGTACGCCGCGACGACGCGCCAGGAACGCTGGGTGGACTCGGGCAGCATGAGCGCGAGGTAGCAGGCGTGGGCGGCGGCGAAGGCGGCGATGCCTGCTGACTGCAGCTCGGTCTCCAGCAACAGATCGCCGGCCGCCGAGGCCAGCAGTGCGCCCTGGAGCAGCGGTGGGGCCTCGCGGGTGCGGGACCAGGCGAGCAGGAGCGGCATGAGGGTGGCCTTGCTGGCTTGCCGAAGGATCTTCACGTCGAGGGCGACGGCGGCGACGTGGACGACGGAGGCGGCGCAGTAGGCGAAGAGGCCTCGTCGGGTGCTCACCAGATGGCTCAGGCTCATGCGAGCGAGTGTGCCGACCTGAGGTGAACAGCTGTGGACCGCTGCTGGGCCCGGGCGAATGCCCAGGCCCAGCAGCGTGGGAATCAGCGGATCGACTGGGGGGTCAAGGCTGATCCCGCGTCAGGTCCTACGGGGCGTCGATGACGATCGCGGCCTCCATCTCCAGCACGCGGCGGTAGTCGTCGTCGAGGGTCTGCGGGTCGCTGTGGATCAGGATCACCCAGGCCAGGCAGGTGAACAGGTCGACGGTCTCGGGGACAACCGCGTCCGGTTCGTGCAGGATCGACATCCAGTGGAACGACTTCAGGCTCGGGGCGTCGTCGAACACCTCGCGGTTGCGGAAGTACCCGTCCCGGTACGCCGAGACGAAGATCCCCCGCAGGTGCTGCACCAGGTCGAACCCGTCGCGCACCTCGCCGCGCACCCGGTGCGCGACCGTCCGCTTGATGTGGTTGTCACCCGTCGCCAGCTCGCTGACCATCTGGTGCCCACCACCGGCCGGCCGCGCCGCGACCTCGATCAGCCGCGGCCCGTCCGCGGTCATCATCACCTCGGCGTGCCCGCACCCGGTCCGGATGCCGACCGCGTCGAGCACCTGCTGCGTGTACGGCCAGAGCGCCTGGACCTCCGGGTCGTCCTCGGCGAGGAAGTCGATCCGGTGGTAGATGCCGATCTTGTCGCCGCGGCTGATCTTGGTGTAGCGGCAGACGTCGACCAGCGAGTGCTTGCCGTCGACGGTGTAGCTGTCGACCAGGTACTCGGTGCCTTCGGCGTACTCCTGGATCAGGACGGCGTCGTTGACCAGGCCCATCTTGTTGGTCCGCCCGAGCACCCGGTCGAACCGCTCGCGCCAGTCGCCGTCCTCGAACACGACGTACACCTCGTCACCGGCGGCGCTCTTCGGCGGCTTGATCACCAGCCGGCGGCCGAGCAGGTCGTTCTCCTTCAGCCAGCGCTCGGCCTCGACCGGGTCGGCGGTCCGGATCTGGCGCAGCCGGGGGACACCCGCGACGCGCAGCGCCTCGGCCATCTCCCACTTGTCACGCCGCGCGGACGCCAGCTCCGGCACGTTGCCGGTACCCGGGACCAGGATCTCGATCAGTTGGTCGGCCAGCTCGACCCCACTCTCGGCACCGGGGATCAGGTACTCCGGCTCGTACTGCCGAAGCTCCTCGGCCAGCGCGGCCACGTCGCCGGTGAAGTGGTGCACGTGCTCGAAGTCGTCCGGGTGCCAGCTCGTCGTGTACGCCGGCGGCGGCTCGAGCCCGCTCAGGACGGCGACCGGGATCTGCCCGGCCTCCTTGAAGGCGGCAGGGTATTCCTGCCCGGTGGACAACGGGTCCACGATGATCGTGTATTTGGACATCAAGTTCTCCTACTACGAGGTCTCGCTCGGCAGCGGCTCGGTGGCCGGGGTCATGTCCACTACTGGCTCGTTCACCGCGATGGGCTTGCCGGGCATCCCGATGGCGGCCAGGACGATCCCGATCAGGCCCGCGAGCCCGCACCACAGCCACACGTCGGTCCCGGAGTTGTTCCAGACCCACACGCCGAGGAACGGGCCGAGCGCGGAGCCCAGGCCGAACATGGCGTGTGCGGACCCGACGTACCGGCCGAGCAGCTTTGGTGGCGCGGCCATGCCCGGGTAGGCGAACATGGTCGGGCCCGCGATGATCTCGGCCAGCGTCCACAGCAGCGTGCCGATCACGAAGATCGCCACCCCGCCGGGCAGCGCGTAGAACGCCAGGCCGCCGCCGAGCAGGACGAAGCCCGCGATCACGACCAGCTTGGGCGCCCAGTGCTGGACCACCTTGGTCACCAGCAGCTCGCAGGTGATCACGATGAACCCGTTCAGCGCGACGACCGCGCTGAACCACCAGGTCGACAACCCGTCGGCCTTCATGTGCAGTGGCAGCACCGCGAGGTACTGCATGTAGATCGCGGCGTTGATGAACATGCAGACCAGGAACAGCACGTACTTGTAGTCCCGCAGCACGCTCAGGTAGTTGCCCGCAGCAACAGACTCGGCGGGTGCGTCCTGGACGGTCTCGTCGGCAGCGGCAGCGCCCCGCCGCTTCGGCAGCGCGATGATCGCGACCGCCGCGTAGGCCAGCGCGGCCAGGGCCTCGCCGATGAACAGCAGGTCCCACGAGATCGCGACCAGCGCCGCGCCGACCAGCGGTGCGGCGGTGGCGCCGACGTTCATCGTCAACCGGTAGACCGCGAAGATCATCACCTGGCGGTGCTTCGGGGTCAGCTCGGTCAGCAGCGCCGCCGAGGCGGGCCGGTAGAACTGCCCGACCGCACCGGCCAGCGCCACCACGATCAGGACGGCCGTGTAGCTCGGCACGTAGGCGATCGCCAGCACGAACCCGGCCATGCCGAACATGCTGATCAGTACGGCGGCCCGCGGCCCGATCTTGTCCGACAGCGAGCCGCCGATGATCAGACCGACGACCGTGCCGCCGCCGTACACGCCCAGCGCCGTACCGGCCTGGACGTCGGTGAAGCCCTTCGACGTGGTCAGGAACAGCACCAGGAAGACCTGCAGGAACCAGCCGAGCTTGTTGACGAAGTTGCCGATCAGCAGCGCTTTGACCGCGACGGGCGCTTCCCGGATGGTCACCCAGATTCCGGTGTCCTCCGTGGTTTCGGTCATGACGCTGCCTCCTCCGGCTTCTTGACCTTGCCCGACCAGCGCAGGGCCTTCTCGGCCGCGTCGAGCCCGGCGCGGCAGTCGTCCATCGACGTCGCCACCACCGTCACGTAGGCGATCCGGCCCCACAGCGTGCCTTCCGGCGGGGGACTGGTGGTCTGGCCGGCCTCCATCAGCGGGACCAGTTGGTCGATGGTGGCCGGCAGGTCGACCTCCTCGAAGGAGACCGAGTCCAGCACGGTGTCGTTCTCGTCGACGTAGAAGAACCGCACGCCGCCGACCATCGTCCGGTCCGGCACGAGCTCCGGTGAACGTCCGGTCGCGACCGCGGCCGCGGCCAGGCCCGGGTCGGCGCCGGTCGCCTGCAGGCCGAGGTACGGGATCATGTCGCCGCCGATCCGGGCGTTGATCTCGATCACCTTCGGGCCGTCGGCGGTCATCATGATCTCGGTGTGCGTGATCCCGTCGGTGAACTCGATCGCGGCGTGCGCGTCGGCCAGCACCTGGAACAGGTGCTCGTCGGCCAGCAACGGGTCGGCCGCGTCGACGTAGTGCCCGATCTCCTCGGCGTACGGCGGGTAGCCGATCTCCTTGCGGGCCAGGCAGAACGGCGCCACCTGCCCCTGGAAGACGGCCGCGTCGATGCTGATCTCGTAACCGTCGGCGAACTCCTCGACCAGCACCTTGACGTCGTAGTGCGGCGCCTCCGGCACGGTCGTGTCGTGGGCGAAGGCCCAGTTCTCCTTCAGCTCGTCGGCCGAGTTCACCTTCACCACGCCGAGGCTGGCGGCCAGCGCGCGGGGCTTGAGGATCACCGGGTAGCCGAGCTTGTCGGCGGTGGCGAGCGCGTCGTCGACGGTGTCGACCAGCACGGACTCCGGCTGCGGGACGCCCTGGGCGGCGAGCGCCGTCCGGGTCAGGTGCTTGTCGCGGCAACGGTTGATCATCGCGACGTCACCACCCGGCAGGCCGAGCGCGGCGGCGACGTGCGCCGTCTGCAGGATCCGGGCCTCGTCCCAGCAGAGCACGCCGTCGATCGGCAGCTCGGCGTTCAGCTTCTGCGCGGCGGCGACCAGGGCCTCGGCGTCGAGCGTGCTCTCCAGCACGGTCCAGGCCTCGAGGTACTCCTTCTCCCAGGTCGGCTCCGCGCTCAGGAACATGTGGATCCGGTACTGCGGCGCGACCGAGCGCAGGATGTACTCCCGGAACAGGCGCATTCCGGTCGCCACCACGAGCAGGTGCGGGCGTTCGGTGGTGGGGTTCATCTCAGGCCTCCCGGACCGGAGCAGGGATCTGCTCGATGTAGGTGACACCGCTGCTGCCGTCGCCGCGGCGGAAGTGGTCGGCGATCCGGATGTTGCCCCGGGCATCGAACTCGGGAACGCTCAGGCACTCGCCGCTGACCACCTCGCCGGCCGCGGTGAGCAGGCAGTAGGCGGCCCGGATCGAGCCGTCGTCCTGCAGGTGACCGACGAGCCGGCCGCTGCGCAGCGTGCCGCCGGCGTAGAACTCGGCCCAGACCAGGTCGTTGTCGCGGTGGTACTGCCCGTACGGCGCGCCGCCGGCCGGGTCGTCGACCACCAGCCGGAACCAGACGCCGTCGACGTCCGGGACCACCGGGTGCTCGGAAGCGGCGGCGGTCACCACTGCACCGCGCACAGCTCGTCGGAGATCGGGTAGATCTCCCGGTCGAACATCGAGTTCAGCACGATCGCGGCGCGGACCGGCAGCTGGGTCAGGCCGGCGTTGGTCAGGCCGTGGCTGTAGCGGCTGGCGTTGAACGAGTAGATCCGGTGGCCGTTCATGCCCTTCCAGCGCACCGAGTAGTCCGGCTCGACCAGCATCTCGCCGTCGTCGTCGTAGTCGATCCGCTCGCGCAGGTCGTCGCTGAACGGCGCCTGCACGTGCTCGCGGCCGGCGGCGACCACGACGTGCCGTACGTCGTGGTGCTCCGGGGTGACCGTGGTGGAGCAGTTCAGCCGCAGCATTCCGTCGGCGAGCAGCTCGGACGACAGGACGTCGCGACCCGGCAGCAGCGTCACGGGGAACCGGCCCAGCGTCAGCAGGCCGTCGTAGTTGCCCTGGTAGAGCGCCCGGAGCCCGCCCGGGGTGATCGCGTCGCCGCTGTAGCGGGAGTCGACGATCATCTCGCGGCGCTTGCTGCGGTTCAGGCCCTGCAGGAACTCGATGTGCGACGGGCGGTACAGCTCGTTGGCCATCGGGGAGTCGTCGATGCTGCGGAACCACTGGTTGCGGCCGAGCCACCGGATGTCGGTGAAGCCGGAGCCGAGCAGGCGCAGCACGCACTCCAGACCGGTCTGGCCGCCGCCGACGACCGCGACCGGGTCGGCCTTGTGCGGCTCCAGGTCGGGCATCCGGACGCCGAGCTCGTCGGCGATGAACGCGCGGCCGGACGGCAGGTTGCGCACGTAGTCCGGCCAGACCGGCCGGGTGCCCAGGCCGAGGACCAGGTGCTCGGAGACCGCGACCGGCGTACCGTCGACGGACACCTCGAAGCCGTCGCCGGTGATCGCGATCGAGTCCACCCGCGAGCTGAAGTTCACCACGCCGAGGCGCTCGGTGGCCCAGGCCAGGTAGCGCTCGTACTCGATCCGGGGGAGCGAGTCGAACTGGGAGTTGATCAGCGCGTAGAGCCGACCGGACGTGACCAGGTAGTTCAGGAACGTCAGTTCGTGCCGGGGGTCGACCAGTGACACCAGGTCCTTCATCCATCCGGTCTGCATCCGGACGCCCGGGTAGAGCAGCGGCGTGTGCCAGCCGGCCACCGGCCGGGAGTCGAACAGGGCCAGCTTCTCCGTGGTGACGTTCTTGTAGAGGGCGGCCAGCGACAGGTTCGACGGCCCGGCTCCGATCCCGATCGTGTGGTACCGGGTCAGGCTGGTCGTCGGCGTGCTGCGTCTGGTGCCTGGTTCCATGATGGTCATGCGCTTGTTCTCCGTCCGCGAAGTGGTGGTGCGCGTGTTCTTTCCGGTGCCGAGCAGCGTGTTCGCTGCCGTCCGGCTAGCGGCCAGCGCGGTTTTCACGCTGCCGCCGGACCCACCGGTGAAGGTGAAGAGCCGATGGGTGCTGCCGAGGACCGACCAGAGGGTCAGTACCGGCGGATCGGCGTAGCAGTCGGCGTTCGTGACCGTGTGCGCGGTCACCGAGAGCCGAAGGTGTGGCAGCCGCTCACCCGCGAGCCGGACGGCCTGGGCCGTCAGGTCGTGGAGCGGTGCGCTGCTGCCGGGAGGGACGGACCAGCGGTGCGTGTCGACGCCCAGCAGCAGACCGCCGTCTGCCGTCGGGCGCCCGTACAGGTCGCTGGTCTCGTCGACGAACATGGTCGGGAGGGCTCCCGCCACGCGGTGCACGGCGACCTGGATCGCCTTCGTCCGGTACTGGTCGGCCGGCAAGGCATTGCCGGTGAGCAGTCCGGGCGTCCACGGGCCGGCTGCCACCACGACGGCGTCGTACCGGTCACTGCCGCTGGGTGTGCGACAGGTGACCGAGCCGTCGGGGTGAGGAACCAGCCCGAGCACAGGGCCGGTGACGACCCTGCTGTTCTCGGAGCGGGCCAGCTGGTCGATCACCAGGGCCCGCAGTTGGTCGGGCCGGATGAAGCCGGCCCGCTTCTCCAGTACGCCGACCGTCCCGTCGGGGAGCCCGTGCCAGCCGAGGCGGCGCAGCGTGCTCCCGTCGACGAGCTCGGTGGACCCGGGGTGCACGTGCTCCACCTCGGCGACGGCGTCCTCCAGCCCGTCGTACCCGGTCATCAGGTACGTCGAACCGGTCTCGGTGTAGCCGGCCTGGTCCAGCAGGCCGGGGGTCTCGAACAGCTCGGCCAGGCTCTCGACAGCGAGCCGGCGCTGCTCCGGGTGGGTCTCGAAGCCCCGGACCCCGCCGCCGGACGCGGCGGTCGCGTCCGGTCCCGGTACGCCGGTGACGAGGTCGACCTCGACCGCCGGGTACGAGCGGAGGCGCCAAGCGAGCAACGTGCCGGCGATCCCGGCTCCGATCACGCAGATCCGCATCGGTTACTCGCCTGTCCCGGTCAGCGCCGTCAGCAGGTGACCGGTGTCCCGGACGCCTCCTTCGAGCAGACCGATCAGGCTGCGCGCGGCCAGCGCCGGGTCGAATCCCGCCGGGCGCAGAGCGGCCTCACCACGGGCCAGCTCGCGCTCGGCCAGCGTCGGGTCGAGCGTTTGCGGAGCATCCACTCCGTCGGCCAGCAATGGTTTCACCCGGTCGGCGAAGGCCTGAAAAGAATGCCAGGTGAAATCGCTGCGATACCGGTCCGGGCGGTCCCAGGCGAGATACAAACGAACGATTGACGGGTCTTCCTTGTGCAGCAGTTCGTTCGCCCAGACGGCGTGATTGCGGCTGGTCGAGAACTTCGCGCCGTCGAGCGTGTAGAACTCGTTCACGACTAGACCGGAAAGCGGCAGCTCGGTCATTCCGCAGGCCGCCCACAGGGCCTGCCAGTAGACGGCGTACCAGTACGCGTTGTCGAGACCGAGGAAGTGCCACAGCGAGTCCACCCGGCCCAGCGCGGCCAGGTACCCGGGCAGGTCGGTGGCGCTCGGGTCGACGGCCCGGGCGATGTTCGCGAGGTCGGTCAGCGCGACCTCGGTGTACGGCCCGATCCGCAGACCGGTCAGCGACCGGTCGCCCTCGATGCCCCAGTTGGTCGGGTATGCCAGCGCGATCTCGGGCAGGCCGGCCGCCAGCTGCCGCCCGATCAGAGCCCGTACGGCGGGAGGCAGCTGGGCGCGCAGCCAGACGTCGGTGAGCTGCTCGCGGTAGTCCTCCATCCGCAGCACAGGCACCATCGCCCGGAACGGGCGCGGCACGCCACCGCAGCGGCCGCAGACCGGATCGACCATGGTGTCGACGTGGGTGAAGCCACCGCACACCTCGCAGGCGCCTCCGGCGGCCGGCGAGTGGCAGTCGCCGCAGAGGCCGTTCAGGTAGGACTCGTGCAGGGTGCGACCGCAGTCCGCGCAGGCGTACAGGGTGACGTCGCGCAGTGCCGCCGCGCCGCTCGTGACCAGGTGGTTCATCAGGTCGCGGATGACCGGCGCGTGCTCGTCGGACAGCGGGTCGCTGAAGCGGTCGTAGCCGATGCGCGCCTGCTGGTAGGTCTCCTGCATCCCGGCCCGGAAGTCGGCCATCATCACGCCGACCTCGACGCCCTCCAGCTCGGCCCGGGTCAGGACGTAGTTCTGGTGCACGTCCAGACCGCTGGTGACGACGACTCGCTCGCCGCGGGCCCGCGCGGCCCGGGCGGCGATGTCTGCCGCGAGGTAGGGACCGGAGAGATGGCCGACGTGCAGCGGGCCGTTCACGGTCGGTTGGGGAAAGGTGAAGACGGTGACCGGATCAGTCATGGTCGGCCGTCACAGGATGCCAGTAAGCACTGAAGACGGTCAGTACTTCGTCAGCTGACCTGTTCTGTACGACATGGGCTTCTTTGGTGTCCAGGAGGAACGCGTTGCCGTGGCTGACCTCGGTCTCGGTGCCGCCGACCAGGACGTGCGCCGTACCGGCCACGACGATCGACAGTTCGAGCTCGGGGTGCTGGTCGATCGGGCTCTCGTCGCCCGGAGGCACGGAGTACCACATCGCCTGGAAAGGCATCGTGGACCCGAGGCCGTACTGCTCCCACCGGACCACGCGAAGATCGTTCACGAAAAGGCTCTCGCCGGTGACCAGATCGAATGTACGCATGCTTCACTACCCTCCGTAGCCGCGTGTGCGCGCGGCTCGAGAAGTGTGCGGAAATGAAGGTACGGACAAGACGCGTATTCAGCCTTGGATGAGCACCCGAGCAGCACGCGGCGGCGTACGGCGTAGGTGAAACCCGGCGACCCCCCAGTCTCCGTGGCCGAAAATATAGGGAAGGTCACGCTCGGAGTAAAGGGGAGTACGCAACGAATTCCCCAAAAGGCGTAACCGCACCGGAAATCATTCGTTGCGCACTCGCTCCGACCGCATTCCGTGCTGGTTCAGGCACGGAAAGCGATCGGTTGGTTGAACCTGGTCAGACCTGCCCGGGGAACGCCGCCGGCTTGCCGCCCCAGGACAGCTGCTCACGCGACGTCGCGATCAGTGCCTGGATGGCGAAGGTCCTCGTCCGGTCCTGCTCGGCGGTCTCGACCAGGTCGCCGTACACGGCGGCCAGCCGGCGCTCGAGGCCGAGGATCAGGGCCGACGCGGTGGCCGCGCTGGTGACCGGCTGGGGCAGGTCGTACGCCGGTTCGGCCGCGGCCGGGGTCTGGCCGCTCTCGATCAGCAGCTCGGTCAGCTGGTCGCGCCGGGACCGGTGCCGCTCGTACAGAGTGGTCGCCGCGGTGAACCGGGCACCGCTGAGTTTCCCGCCGGCCACGCCCACGCCGTACAGGGCAGCGTGCTCACCGGCGATCGCCGCCTGCAGAGCTTCCAGCTCGGTCACGTACTGGCCTTCTTCTTGGGAGTCAGGGTGGCAGCGAGCTGGCTTTCGGAGGCGGCGATCATCGCCAGCACCCGCGCGGCCTCGCCGCTGAGCTTGCCGGCCGCGGTGGCATGAGCGACGGACAGCTTCTGCTCCCACGCCGCCAGATCAGCCAGTACGGCGGCCGAAGCCTTCGGCAGCGGTGGGAGCTTGCCGGGCTGCGGCGGCTCGGTGCCGGCGAGCTCCTTCAGCTTGGCGGAGTGCGCGGCGTGGCTCTGGACGGCGACGGCCAACTGACCGCGCAACGCGGGCAGCGTCTGACCCGCCGAGCTGACACGCAGAGCCAGCTGTGCGATCTGGGTGCCCGCGGCGGTCAGGGCGGTCACGGTCTGCGGGTCGGTGCTCGGCGCGGGCGGCTGCACCGAGCCGTCCGGGCCCTCCGAAGCTCCCGGCGTACCGGTGGCCGGCTTGTCGTCGTCGCACCCGCTGACCAGCACGGCGGCACCCGCTACCGCCGCGACGGTCCGCAGGGCAGCACGGCGCGACAGGGGGAAGGAGGCTGCGGGCATGGCCGAAACCTTATCGGCTCCGCGGCTGCGTCGAGCCGTTGGTCAGGACAACGTCGTGGGCCGGATAAGGTGGGCTACTGCCCTGCGGATCGGGGCAGAACGGGTGCACAACTGGAGAGAGGCAGGTTTACCTGTGAGCCGAAAGACTGACCACACGGACACCACGAGCCTCGAGAACTTTCTCCGGCCGATCGTCGCGCAGTTCGGCTGCGACCTGGAGGACGCCGAGATCGCCCAGGCCGGGAAGCGCCGCCTGTTGCGGGTGCTGATCGACCGCGACGGCGGGATCAGCCTGGACGACGTCGCCGAGGTCACTCGCGCGATCTCCAAGGCGCTGGACGCCGACGACATCATGGGCGGCGGCGCCTACACGATGGAGGTCTCCAGCCCCGGGGTCGACCGGCCGCTCACGCAGCCGCGGCACTGGCGGCGCAACCTGACCCGCCTGGTCGCGGTCACGATGATCAGCGGTGACAAGGTCACCGGCCGGATCACCACGGTCTCCGACGAGACCGCCGAGCTCGACGTCAAGGGCCGGACCCGCACGGTGACGTTCGCCGACGTGGCCAAGGCCAAGATCCAGATCGAGTTCAACCGTCCGGCCACCAAGGACGACGACGAAGAAACCCCCGACGAGAACGTTGAAGACGACGCCGGCGCTGCTGACGGCACGGTGGAGGAGAACTGATGGACATCGACATGGCCGTCCTGCGCTCGCTGGAGCGGGAGAAGGACATCGCCTTCGACGTCGTGGTGGAGGCGATCGAGCAGGCCCTGCTGGTCGCGTACCACAAGACCGAGGGCGCCCAGCAGCACGCCCGTGCGGAGCTGGACCGCAAGAGCGGGCACGTCACGGTGACGGCCCGCGAGATGGACGACGAGGGCAACCTGGTCCGCGAGTTCGACGACACCCCGGCCGACTTCGGCCGGATCGCGGCGACCACCGCCAAGCAGGTGATCCTGCAGCGGCTGCGCGACGCCGAGGACGAGGTGCGCTACGGCGAGTTCTCCGGCAAGGAGGGCGACATCGTGTCCGGCATCGTCCAGCAGGGCCGCGACCCGCGGTCGGTGATGGTCGACCTGGGCAAGATCGAGGCCGTGCTGCCGGCCCCGGAGCAGGTGCCGGGGGAGAAGTACGAGCACGGCTCGCGGCTGCGGGTCTACGTGGTCGGGGTCCGCAAGGGCTTCAAGGGCCCGCAGATCACGGTCTCGCGCACGCACCCGAACCTGGTCAAGAAGCTGTTCGCGCTGGAGGTGCCGGAGATCGCCGACGGCACCGTCGAGATCACCGCGATCGCCCGCGAGGCCGGCCACCGGACCAAGATCGCGGTCCGCACGCTGAACCCCTCGGTCAACGGCAAGGGCGCCTGCATCGGCCCGATGGGCCAGCGGGTGCGCAACATCATGCACGAGCTGCACGGCGAGAAGATCGACATCATCGACCACAGCGACGACCCGGCGACCTTCGTCGGGAATGCGCTGTCGCCGGCGCAGGTTTCCTCGGTGGAGGTCGTCGACGCCGCGGCACGCGCCGCGCGGGTCGTCGTACCGGACTACCAGCTGTCGCTGGCGATCGGCAAGGAAGGGCAGAACGCCCGCCTGGCCGCCCGGCTCACCGGGTGGCGGATCGACATCCGGCCGGATACCGATGTGACTCGTGGGGACGAGAAGGTAGACTGACTTCTCGGTCGGTCGACTGAGTCGTCACCACACCCTGAGGAACTGTGACAGAAACCGCGGACGCGCGCCCTGAGAAGGTTCGGGAGCGTACCTGCATCGGGTGTCGGAAACGGGACAGTCCGACCGGCTTGCTGCGGATGACGGTGTCCGGAGGACGTGTCCTCCCGGATCCCGCGCATCGAGCACCTGGCCGTGGGGCGCACCTGCACCCGGTGACCGGGTGCCTCGACCTCGCCGAGCGGCGCAAAGCGTTTCCGAGGGCCTTCCGGGTCCAGGGGCCGCTTGACCTGAGTCTGTTGCGGGCACAGGTCGAGAAGCAGTAGCACCACCGAGCAGCACCAAGTGCGGCCACCAGGGCCGCCCACGGCAACCGCCGTGACGACATGAAGGCGGGTCATCGACTCATGACTACTCGATGAGTGTCCAAAAGTGATGGATACACAGCGATGAGTGCACTGCGATGAGCATGTACGTCAACTAACGGTCCGCGCCCCCAAGGCTCGGACCCAGAGGGAGAGTAGTGGCAAAGGTCCGGGTCTACGAGCTCGCGAAAGAGCTCGGAGTTACCAGCAAGGTCGTACTGACCAGGCTGAACGACATGGGAGAGTTCGTCCGATCGGCATCCTCGACGATCGAGGCCCCCGTGGTCCGTAGGTTGGCGGAGGAGTTCGAGAAGAACCCGCCGAAGAAGCGCGCGGCCAAGAAGGCCGCCGCCAGCACGTCCGCTGCGCCGCAGGCGACCGCTCCGGTCACCCCGGCGGAGTCCGCCGCGCCGAAGGCAACCCCTGCCCCCGCGGCACCCGCCGAGCGCCCCAGCGCGCCGGCCGCCGAGGCCGCTCCGGCCCCGGCAGCACCGAAGGCTCCCGAGGTCTCCGCCCCCGCGGCGGAAGCTCCGGCTGCTCCGGTCACCGAGGCTCCGGCCAAGGAGACCAGCGCACCCGCCGCGGCCAGTGCCACCCCGGCACCGGCTCGTCCGGGCCCGCGTCCTGGCCCCCGGCCAGGTCCGCGTACCGAGGCTCCGGCCGCTCCGGCGACCACCGAGCCGGCTTTCGAGGCTCCGGCCGCGCAGGCCGCTGCCCCGGTGGCTCCGGCCGCTCCGGTCGAGGTTCCGGCCGCGTCGGAGGCTCCGGCTTCGTCCGGCCAGCCGACGCAGGAGCCGGCCGCCGAGGCTCCGGCTGCTCGTGCGCCGCGTGAGGACTCCCGTCCGGCACCGCGTCCCGGTACGCCGGGCGCCGGTCCGCGTCCGGGTTCGTCCCCGCGTCCGGGTGGTTCCGACCGTCCGGGTGGCTCCGACCGTCCGGGCTCGAGCTCCGCGCCGCGTCCCGGTGGTGCTCCCCGTCCGGGTGGCGCCCCGCGTCCCGGTGGCGGTCGTCCGGGTGGACCCGCGGCCGGTGGACCTGGTGGTCCCCGTCCGGGTGCTCCGCGTCCGGGCAACAACCCGTTCAGCTCGACCCAGGGCATGCAGCGCGGTGGCGCCCGTCCGGGTCAGGGTGGTGGCGGTTCGCAGGCACCGGCAGGCGCGAGCCCGGCCGGCATGCCCCCGCGTCCGCCGCAGGCCCGCAGCGGCGGCGGTAACGACCGTCCGCGCTCGGGCGGCGTACCGGGTGCTCCCCGGCCGAACCCGGCGATGATGCCGAAGTCGTCCGCAGGCACCTTCACCGGTCGCCCGTCCGCTCCGGCGGGTGGCGGCGGTGGCGGTCGCGGTCGCCCCGGTGGCGGCGGCGGTCCGGGTGGACCGGGTGCCGGTCCGCGCAGTGGCGGCGGTGGCGGTGGCGGCGGTTTCCGTCCCGGTGGTGGCCCGAGCGGTCCCCCCGGTGGTGGCGGCGGTCGTCCGGGCCCGGGCAACCGGGGCCGTGGCGGAACACAGGGTGCCTTCGGGCGTCCGGGTGGTCCGGCCCGTCGTGGTCGCAAGTCCAAGCGCGCGAAGCGCCAGGAGTTCGACAACATGCAGGCTCCGGCCGTCGGCGGCGTGCGCGTCCGTCACGGTGGTGGCGAGGTCGTCAAGCTCGCCCGTGGTGCCTCGCTGACGGACTTCGCCGAGAAGGTCGGCGCGGATCCGGCGTCGCTGGTGCAGGTGCTGTTCCACCTCGGTGAGATGGTGACCGCGACCCAGTCGGTCAACGAGGAAACCCTGCAGATGCTCGGCACCGAGCTCGAGTACGACGTGCAGATCGTGTCCCCGGAAGACGAGGACCGCGAGCTGCTGCAGTCGTTCGACATCGACTTCGGCACCAACGAGGGCGACGAGACCGACCTGGTCAAGCGGCCGCCGGTCGTGACCGTGATGGGTCACGTCGACCACGGTAAGACCAAGCTGCTGGACGCCGTCCGCTCGGCGAACGTCGTCGCCAAGGAGGCCGGTGGCATCACCCAGCACATCGGTGCCTACCAGGTGACCACCGAGGTCGACGGCGTCGAGCGCGCCATCACCTTCGTCGACACCCCGGGTCACGAGGCGTTCACCGCCATGCGTGCTCGTGGTGCGCAGGCCACCGACATCGTCATCCTGGTGGTCGCGGCCGACGACGGCGTGATGCCGCAGACGATCGAGGCGCTGAACCACGCCCGCGCGGCCGGTGTGCCGATCGTGGTCGCGGTCAACAAGATCGACGTCCCCGCGGCGGACCCGACCAAGGTGCGCGGTCAGCTGACCGAGTACGGCCTGGTCCCCGAGGAGTACGGCGGCGACACGATGTTCGTCGACGTCTCGGCGAAGTCCCGGATCAACATCGACGGGCTGCTCGAGAGTGTCGTGCTGACCGCGGACGCGGCGCTCGACCTGCGGGCCAACCCGAACATGCCGGCCCAGGGCATCGCGATCGAGGCGAACCTCGACAAGGGCCGTGGTCCGGTGGCGACCGTGCTGGTGCAGCGCGGAACGCTGCGGGTCGGCGACTCGATGGTGGCCGGTCCGGCGTACGGCCGGGTCCGGTTGATGCTGGACGAGCACGGCAACGCGGTCGAGGAGGCCACGCCGGCGCGTCCGGTCCTGGTCCTCGGTCTGACCGCCGTACCGGGCGCCGGCGACAAGTTCCTTGTCGTCGACGACGACCGGATGGCTCGCCAGATCGCTGAGAAGCGTGAGGCACGGGCTCGTGCGGCGGCCAACGCCAAGCGGCGCGCACGTCGTACCCTCGAGGACTTCATGGCCTCGATGGAGAAGGGCGAGACGCAGGAACTGCTGCTCATCCTGAAGGGCGACGTGTCCGGTTCGGTCGAGGCGCTGGAAGACGCCCTGGTCCGGATCGAGATCGACGACGAGGTCAACCTGCGCGTCATCGACCGTGGCGTCGGTGCGATCAACGAGAACGACGTCAACCTGGCCATGGCCTCCGACGCCGTCATCATCGGCTTCAACGTGCGGCCGGCGGGCAAGGCCGGCGACGTGGCCGAGCGCGAGGGTGTCGACATCCGGTACTACTCGGTGATCTACTCCGCGATCGACGACATCGAGGCGGCCCTGAAGGGCATGCTCAAGCCGATCTACGAAGAGGTCGTGCTGGGCCAGGCGGAGATCCGCGAGATCTTCCGCTCCTCGAAGGTCGGAAACATCGCCGGTTGCTGGGTGACCAGTGGGCTGGTCCGCCGGAACGGCAAGATCCGGTTGATCCGCGACGGTGCGGTGATCGTCGAGAACGGCGAGCTGTCGTCGCTGAAGAGGTTCAAGGACGACGCGTCCGAGGTCCGCGAGGGCTTCGAGTGTGGTCTGACGGTGAACAACTTCAACGACATCAAGATCGGCGACATCGTCGAGTCGTTCGAGCTGCGGGAGAAGCCCCGCAGCTGACAAAGGGCCGTACGCCGGGATCCATCGATCCCGGCGGCAGGTTCGCGGAGTAACGTCCGGAGCGGCGGTGTCACAGCCGCCGCTCCGGACGTTACGCATGAATGAGGGAGTGAGCCCGGATGGGTGAAGCAAGGGCGAAGCAGTTGGCCGACCGGATCCAGGTCCTGGTCGCGGAACTGCTCGAGCGCCGGGTCAAGGACCCGCGGCTGGGCTTCGTGACCGTGACGGACGCCAAGCTGACCGCCGACCTCGGCGAGGCCAGCGTCTTCTACACCGTGTACGGCGACGAGCAGGCGCGCGCCGCCACGGCGGCCGCGCTGGAGTCGGCCCGCGGGCTGATCCGCAGCGAGGTCGGCAAGGCCCTGGGCCTGCGCCGGGCGCCGAGCCTGGCGTTCTACCTCGACGCGATCCCGGAGACGGCGGGCCAGATCGAGGAGCTGCTGGCCAAGGCCCGGCAGGCCGACGCCGAGGTGGCCAAGGCGGCCGCGGGCGCCAAGCCGGCCGGCGACGCCGACCCGTACAAGCGCCGCGAGGACGATGACGACGACGACGAGTGAACCGATCGTTGCCGACGGCATCGTTGTCGTCGACAAGCCGGCCGGGCTGACCTCGCACACCGTGGTCGCCCGCGTCCGGCGGCTGGCCGGCACCCGCAAGGTCGGGCACGCCGGCACGCTCGACCCGATGGCGACCGGCGTCCTGGTCGTCGGGGTCAACCGGGCGACCCGGTTGCTCGGGCACCTGCAGCTGGCCGACAAGTCGTACGACGCGACGGTGCTGCTCGGGGCGACCACGACGACCGACGACCGGGAGGGCTCGCTGGAGACCACCGCCACGCCTGAGGCGCTGGCGACGGTGACCGACGAGGCGATCGCCGCGGCGGTCGAGGACTACCGCGGGGAGATCTCGCAGATCCCGTCGAAGGTGTCGGCGATCAAGGTCGACGGCAAACGCGCCTACGAACGGGTCCGGGCCGGCGAGGAGGTCGAGCTCAAGGCCCGCACGGTGACGATCAGCCGGTACGACGTACTGGAGATCCGCCGGACCGAGCAGGGCATCGAGATCGACATCTCGGTCGACTGCTCGAGCGGGACGTACATCCGGGCCCTGGCGCGTGACCTCGGCGCGCAGCTGGGCGTCGGGGGACACCTGACGGCCTTGCGGCGGACCCGGGTGGGCGCGTTCGCGATGGCGTCGGCCCACACGCTCGAGGAGCTGGGCGAGGAGTTCGTGCTGCTGCCGATCGCGGACGTGGCGGCGGAGACGTTCCCGCGTTTCGACGCGGACGCCGACCAGGAAGTGGCCATCCGTACCGGGCGGCCGCTCGCCGGTCTCAAGCTGACCGACGGCGAGACGGCGATGTTCGCGCCGGACGGCACGTTCCTGGCGCTGTACGCGCCGCACGGCCCGCTGGCCAAGCCGAGCGCGGTTTTCGTCGGCTGAACGCAGGGCCGTCCTCGTCCGTCCCCGCGGGGCCGGTCGCGCGGGGCCGGTCCCTGCCGGTCCGCTCCCCGTACGTCCGGTCCGGTCCCCCGTACCCGTACGCCCGGCCCGGGTCCCCGCCCGTCCGCCCGGGCCCACCCCGCGGACGCCTTGACCGATGACTGCTCCCTTGTTGCACGACTGCTTCGATGTATCGCGGCAGTCGTGCAACAAGGGAGCAGTCGTGAAAGGGGGCCAGGTGTGGAGGAGGCTCAGCAGTTGGCCACGGTTCCGGCTGTGCCGTCGACCGTGGTGGGGGTGCCGTCGACGAGGACGCTCATTGCCTCGGCGACGCCGACGACCGCGGGGATCCGCTGTTCCCGGGCGACGATGGCCGCGTGGGAGAGCGGACCGCCGATCTCGGTGACGACGGCCGCGACGACGCCGAACAGGGGAGTCCAGGCCGGGTCGGTGAACCGGCAGATGAGGACGTCGCCGCGGCGCACGCGGTCGAAGTCGTCGGGGCCTCGGACGATCCGGGCGGGGCCGGACGCCGTACCGGCACTGGCAGGTCTTCCATGCAGCACTGGACACACCTTTCAACAGAATATTGACAACAGTCTGTTGATGATGGACCGTTCGGGGGTGCAAAGCAACGATCAGGCCGACGCCTCTCGGGAACGTCACGCTCGGCAGCAACTCCTTGACCTGGGCGCTGACGAGTTGGACCGGCGCCCGTGGCAGCCAGGACCGGTGCCGCCGTCGGCGGTTGATCTGATCCAGTTCTTCCTGTGGAAGGGCCACGACAAGGAGGCCGCGCTGGCCGCGCTGCAGTTGCTGTCGGCGGCGCGGGCGGAGATCGATCAACTGGAGACGGGGCTGCTGTTCGCGGCGCGGGGGCTGGGGCTGACGTGGGTGCAGATGGCACAGGCACAGGGGCTGAACTCGCCGCAGGCCTCGCAGCAGCGGCTGGACCGGCTGCTGGCGCGCACCGACCAGCCGTCGGGCCGGCCGTCCGACCAGCTGCCGGGTCAGCTCGGCCGGGTACGGCGGGACGAGTCATGAGCAGCTCGTCGTCGCCTGAGCTGCTGACGCTGCACGCCGTACGGCTGAAGGGGATGGGGGACGAGCAGACCGTCGCCGCCAGGTTCGCGCTCGATCGGGCAGTGGCGCGGGAGCTGCTGCTCGACTATCAGGCCTACGGCTGGGTGACGTGGAGCGAGTTCGCCGGGGCCGGGGGCTGGTCGCTCACACCGGCGGGGCGGGCGGAGAACGAGCGACGGCTGGCGGTCGAGCGCCAGGAGGCGGGCGACGCCGTACTGCGGGAGGTTTACCAGGAGTTCCTGCCGCTCAACGCGCGGCTGCAGCAGGCGTGCACGGACTGGCAATTGCGGCCGTCGCAGGACGATCCGATGGCGTTCAACGACCACACCGATCCGGCCTGGGACGCGCGGGTGCTGAAGACGCTGACGGCGCTGAGTCTGCGGCTCGACGAGCTGGTGGCGCGGCTGGCCGGCGTACTGGAGCGGCTGGGTGGGTACGACCTGCGGTTCGCGGACGCGCTGGGTCGGGTGCCGCGCGACAACACCTGGGTGGACGGATCGGGCAAGGACTCCTGCCACACGGTCTGGTTCGAGCTGCACGAGGATCTGATCGCCACGCTCGGGGTCGAGCGCGGTCAGTAGGCTGGAGGGGTGCGTTCCCGACCTACGTTGAGCTGGACCCCCGGTCCTGAGGTGCTGGCGCTCGCGCCCGGTACGGCGGATCTCGCGCCGGTGATCGACGCGGTGGCGGCCGGCGGTGCCGTCGTACTGTCCGGAGCGGGGATCTCGACCGAGTCGGGCATCCCGGACTACCGCGGTGCGACCGGCAGTCTGCGGACGCACACACCGATGACGTACGGCGACTTCGTCGGCAGCGAGGCCGGCCGCCGGCGGTACTGGGCGCGCAGCCACCTCGGCTGGCGCACCATCGCGCGGGCCGATCCGAACGCCGGGCACCGCGCGGTCGCGACGCTGCAGGCGCGCGGCTACCTGAGTGGCGTGATCACCCAGAACGTCGACGGCCTGCACCAGGCGGCCGGCGCGCGCGACGTGATCGAGCTGCACGGAAACCTGGATCGCGTGATCTGCCTGGCCTGCCGCGACACGAGCGCACGCGAGGAGCTCGACCGCCGCTTTCGCGCGGCCAACCCGGACTTCGAGGGCGAGGCGCTGCGGATCAACCCCGACGGCGACGTCGACCTGCCGGAGGAGACGGTCCGCGAGTTCCACCTCGTCCCGTGCCGCAACTGCGGCTCCCCGCTGCTGAAGCCGGACGTCGTCTTCTTCGGCGAGAACGTCCCGAAACCGCGCGTCGACCGCTGCTACCAGCAGATCGACCAGGCCGAGTCGATGCTCGTCCTCGGCTCGTCCCTCACCGTGATGTCGGGCTTCCGCTTCGTCCGGTACGCCGCCAAGGCCGGCAAGCCGGTCCTGATCATCAACCACGGCATCACCCGGGGAGACCCGCTGGCCACCCACCGGATCGACCTCCCGCTGGGCCAGGCGCTCACCGAGCTCAGCGCCGCGCTCGGCTGAACCGGCGGGCCGGGTGCCGCGCGGGCCTGCTCGGCCGCGAGCGCGGGGCCGGACACGAAAGCGCCGGGCCGGCCCACGCGTGAAGTGGGTCGGCCCGGCGTCCGCCGTACGGATTGGAAAGGGTCAGCGTTGCGCGCCGGTCCGTAGGCGGTTCAGGGAGGCCTGGTAGGCCTGTGGCAGGGGAGTGTTCTGGGCCTTGGTGCTGAGTTCGCGGGCCTGCCGCGCGAACCGGGCCTGCTCGTCGGCCGTCACCGTCGCCGGTGTGCCGGACAGCAACTTGTAGGTCAGCAGCGCGACGCCGGCCTGACCTTCGAACCGCGGGTGGTAGTTGAACGCCCGCAGCAGGTTGAGGTCCTTGCCCTGGATCCAGGCCTGGCCGTCGGGGGCGCAGGCGTCGTGGCCGGTGGACGGTCCGAAGGTGTCGAGGTACTGCGCGCCGGCCGCCTTGGCCGCGCCCTCGACCGCTTTGTTGAGCGCCTGCTCGATCGAGTACAGGTAGCCGTAGTCGCCGTCGGCGAACGGCAGGATCGCGGGGCAGGTGCCCTTCTCCGGCGCGATCTTCGGGTAGCCGATCAGTACCACGGTCGCCTTCGGCGCCTTCACCTTGACCGCCTTGACGACCGCGGTGATCCGGGTCTGCGTCTTGGTGATGTCCGCCTTCAGCGTGTCGACCCCGTCGACGGTGAAGTGCTGCTTGCAGGGCGCGCCCGTGGTGTCGCTGTCGCGCAGCTTCGGGCAGGTGTCGATGATCCGGCCGAAGACACCGAAGTCGTTGCCGCCGATCCCGACCGTGACCAGGTCGGTGTCCGGGGTCAGCGCGTCGAACTGCGGCGCGGCCACACCCAGCGGCGTGCTCTGCGGCGTGGTCATGTGGGTGGTGTCGGCGCCGCCGCAGCTGACGTCGGTGAAGCGGTAGATGTGCAGCATCGCGGCGAGCTGCTTGGGGTAGTTGCTGGTCGAGCGCAGGCAGCCCAGCGAGAGCAGCTCCGGCAGCGGCACCAGCGGTGCGGAGGTGTAGGAGTCGCCGAGCGCGACGTACTTGCTGTACGACGCCTTCGGGGCGACCGGGGACCGGTCCGGTGCGGCGGCCTGGGCCGGGCCGGCGACGGACACCGCGCCGATCGTGGCCAGCGCGGTGAACGCGGCGACTGCACGGGAAAGCTTCACGTGACCTCCGGAGAAGTGGCAGTGCGGCCCACAGTAAGTTGAGTCACTGGCCGATTACAAGGGGTGACCGGGGACCTGGTGCACCAGGCCCGGACCTTTCGTGGAATCCTTCTGCCTATGCGTGTCTGGCACGGTTTGGACGAGGTGGGCCCTGACTACGGTCCGTCGGTCGTCACCATCGGCAACTTCGACGGCGTGCACCGCGGCCACCAGGAGGTGCTGGCGCACGCCCGTGCGCGGGCCGAGCAGCTCGGTGGCCTGCCGGTGGTCGCGCTCACCTTCAACCCGCACCCGATGGCCGTGCTGCGCCCCGACAAGGCGCCGGCGACGATCAGCGAGCCGGAGGAGCGGGCCCGGCTGCTCTGCGACGCCGGTGCCGACGCGGTGCTGATCCTGCCGTTCGACAAGGAGACGTCGAACTGGTCCCCGCAGGAGTTCATCGACCGTGTCCTGGTCGGCACCCTGCACGTGAAGGCCGTCGTGGTCGGCGAGAACTTCCGCTTCGGCCACAAGGCCGCCGGGCACGTCGACACCCTGGTCGAGGCGGGCGCCGCGGCCGGGTTCGAGGTCGAGGGCCTCGCGCTGCGCGGTGAGGACCAGCCGTGGTCGTCGACGTACATCCGGGAGCTGATCGCGGCCGGTGACGTCGAGAAGGTCGCCGTCGCGCTCGGTCGCCCGCTGCGGGTCACCGGCACGGTGATCGAGGGCGACAAGCGGGGCCGCGAGCTCGGCTACCCGACGGCGAACATCCCGGCCGAGTCCGGTTCCGCGATCCCGCTCGACGGCGTGTACGCCGGGTGGCTGCGCGTGCTCGACCCGGCGCCGGGCACTCCGGCGTACGACGCGGCGTTTCCGGCCGCGATCAGCGTCGGCAGCAACCCGACGTTCGACGGGATCGACCGGCGGGTGGAGTCGTACGTGCTGGACCGTGACGACCTGGAGCTGTACGGGTCCCGGGTCGCGGTGGACTTCGTCGCCCGGCTGCGCGGCTCGCAGATCCGGTTCGACACGATCGAGGCGCTGCTGGTCCAGATGAAGACCGACGTGGACCAGGCGCGGCGGCTGCTGACCGGGGACACCCCGGTCGCTCCGGGTGATTAGGGCGGCCTGTCCACAGGCTGATACCCTGGCTGCTGCCGTCTGAACGGCCGCGGATCGAGAGTGCCCGGGTGACCTAAGCCCCGGTGCGCCGCGCAACGGACATCGAGAGGATCAATAGTGTCGTCTGCCAATCCTGAGGCGAAGAAGAAGATCATCGGCGAGTACGCCCTGACCGAGGGCGACACCGGTTCCCCCGAGGTCCAGGTCGCGCTGCTCACGCACCGCATCGCCGACCTGACCGAGCACCTGAAGGAGCACAAGCACGACCACCACAGCCGTCGTGGTCTGCTGCTCCTGGTCGGTCAGCGCCGCCGGCTGCTGAACTACCTGGCGAAGAAGGACATCAGCCGTTACCGCTCCCTGATCGAGCGGCTCGGTCTGCGCCGATGACGTCGTGAGAAGCGGCCACCGCACCCTGGTGGCCGCTTCTCGCGTATCCATGCCCCGGCCGGAACCGGCTTGGCGTGGCACAACTGAAGAGCTAAAACGACAACGAGACGACGCGACCCGCGTACCGGGACGACGACCGGTCCTCGGTAGTGGCTTTCGGGACGACAACGACCCGCGAGCCTCGATCGAAGACCGGCACACCCCCGGAGCCCGCGCCTCACGTCGTCTCAAGTGAGAGAGGGGTATCCCGTGTCGGGATCCACCAACGCGCCCATGGAGGGCGCACAGTACGCCGAAGCCGTGATCGACAACGGCAGCTTCGGCACCCGCACCATCCGCTTCGAGACGGGCCGTCTGGCCCAGCAGGCCGCCGGCTCCGCCGCCGCCTACCTCGACGGCGACACGATGGTGCTCTCGGCCACCACGGCCAGCAAGAAGCCCAAGGAGCAGTTCGACTTCTTCCCGTTGACGGTGGACGTCGAGGAGCGGATGTACGCCGCCGGCCGCATCCCGGGCTCGTTCTTCCGTCGTGAGGGTCGTCCCTCCGAGGAGGCCATCCTGACCTGCCGGCTGATCGACCGCCCGCTGCGGCCGTCGTTCGTGTCCGGCCTGCGCAACGAGATCCAGGTCGTCATCACGGTCCTGGCGCTCAACCCGGACAAGCTGTACGACGTACTGGCGATCAACGCCGCGTCGATGTCCACCCAGATCGCCGGGCTGCCGTTCTCGGGCCCGATCGGCGCCACCCGCGTCGCGCTGATCGACAAGCAGTGGGTCGCGTTCCCGACCCACACCGAGCTCGCGGACGCCGTGTTCGACATGGTGGTCGCGGGTCGTGTCACCGACACCGGTGACGTCGCGATCATGATGGTCGAGGCCGAGTCCACCCCGGGCACCTTCGACGCCGTTGCCGCCGGCAAGCAGGCGCCGACCGAGGAGATCGTGGCCGAGGGCCTCGAGGCCTCGAAGGGCTTCATCAAGACCCTGGTCGAGGCGCAGTCGGCGCTGGCCGCCGCCGCGTCCAAGCCGACCGGCGAGTTCCCGGTCTTCCCGGACTACCAGGACGACGCGTTCGCGGCCGTCGAGGCCGAGGCGACCGAGGAGCTGACCCAGGCCCTCGCGATCACCGGCAAGCACGACCGCGACGACGCCACCGACGCCGTCAAGGCCGCCGTGGTCGCCAAGCTGGCCGAGTCCTTCGAGGGCCGCGAGAAGGAGCTGTCCGCAGCGTTCCGCTCGCTCACCAAGAAGCTCGTCCGCAACCGCGTGCTGACCGAGAAGATCCGGATGGACGGTCGCGGTCTGGCCGACATCCGCCCGCTCAAGGCGCAGGTCAAGGTGCTGCCGCGCGTGCACGGGTCGGCCATCTTCGAGCGCGGCGAGACCCAGATCATGGGTGTCACCACGCTGAACATGCTCCGGATGGAGCAGCAGCTCGACACGCTCTCCCCGGAGACGCGCAAGCGCTACATGCACAACTACAACTTCCCGCCGTACTCGACCGGTGAGACCGGCCGGGTGGGTTCGCCGAAGCGTCGCGAGATCGGTCACGGCGCGCTCGCCGAGCGTGCCCTGGTCCCGGTGCTGCCGTCGCGCGAGGACTTCCCGTACGCGCTGCGCCAGGTCTCCGAGGCGCTCGGCTCGAACGGCTCGACCTCGATGGGTTCGGTCTGCGCCTCGACGCTGTCGCTGCTGTCGGCCGGTGTGCCGCTGAAGGCGCCGGTCGCGGGCATCGCGATGGGCCTCATCTCCGGTGAGGTCAACGGCGAGATCGAGTACGTCGCGCTGACCGACATCCTGGGCGCGGAGGACGCGTTCGGCGACATGGACTTCAAGGTCGCCGGTACCAAGGACTTCGTCACCGCCCTGCAGCTGGACACCAAGCTGGACGGCATCCCGGCCAGCGTCCTGGCCGGTGCGCTGACCCAGGCCAAGGAAGCCCGCCTGACCATCCTGGACGTGATGTCGAAGGCCATCGACGCGCCGGGTGAGATGAGCGAGTTCGCGCCGCGGGTCATCTCCGTGAAGGTCCCTGTGGACAAGATCGGAGAGGTCATCGGCCCGAAGGGCAAGATGATCAACCAGATCACCGACGAGACCGGCGCCGACATCTCCATCGAGGACGACGGCACGGTGTACATCGGTGCGACGGACGGCCCCTCGGCCGACGCGGCGCGCGCGATGATCAACGCGATCGCCAACCCGACCATGCCGGAGAAGGGCGAGCGCTACCTGGGCACGGTCGTGAAGACGACCAACTTCGGGGCGTTCATCAGCCTGCTGCCGGGCAAGGACGGTCTGCTGCACATCTCGAAGCTGCGTCCGCTGGCCGGTGGCAAGCGGGTCGAGGCGGTCGAGGACCTGCTGTCGGTCGGCCAGAAGCTGCAGGTCGAGATCGCCGAGATCGACGACCGGGGCAAGCTGTCGCTGATCCCGGTCATCGAGGGCGAAGACGGCGACAAGGCCGACGAGAAGGCCGACGACACCGAGGCCGCTGCCGCCGAGTGAGTCGAGCTACCACTAGCACGTTGCTGAGCCCGGAGGAGGGCGGTCCCGTCAAACGGACCGTCCTGCCCTCCGGGCTCCGCGTGCTCTCCCAGTCCGTGCCGGGCTTCCGCTCGGTCACTTTCGGCGTGTGGGTCGGGGTCGGTTCGCGCGACGAACCGGTGCACCTGTCCGGCGCCACGCACTTCCTCGAGCACCTGCTGTTCAAGGGCACCGAGCGCCGCGACGCGCTGGAGATCTCCGCGTCGCTGGACGCCGTCGGCGGCGAGATGAACGCCTTCACCGGCAAGGAGTACACCTGCTACTACGCGCGGGTGCTGGACTCCGACCTCCCGCTGGCCGTCGACGTGATCTGCGACATGATCACCTCGGCGACGCTGACCCCGGAGGACGTGGAGTCCGAGCGTGACGTGATCGACGAGGAGATCGCGATGCACGCCGACGAGACGTCCGACCACATCCACGACCTGTTCGCCGAGCAGCTGTGGGGGCCGACCCCGCTCGGCCGCTCCATCACCGGTACGCCGGAGTCGGTGGCCGGGCTGACCCGCCGTCAGGTGATCGGTTGGTACCGGCGCCGCTACCGTCCCGAGAACATCGTCGTCTCGGTGGCCGGCAACGTCGAGCACGCCGACGTCGTTCGCCTTGTCCGCAAGGCGTTCGAGCGGCACTGGGCCACCGGCGAGGCCGAGCCCGCGCCGGTCCGGGTCGGATCGGGGCGCAGGCTTCCGACGTACGGGGGAGTGCAGGTTCACCACCGCGACGTCGAGCAGGCGCACCTGGTGCTCGGGATGCCGGGGCTGGTGCGCAACGACGAGCGGCGCTACGTCGCCGGCGTGCTGCACGGGATCGTCGGCGGCGGGATGTCGTCGCGGCTGTTCCAGGAGGTCCGCGAGAAGCGCGGCCTGGCGTACTCGGTGTTCACCTTCGGTTCGGCGTACGCGGACTCGGGCATGGTCGGGGTCTACGCGGGCTGCCTGCCGAAGAAGGCGCCGGAGGTGCTCGAGGTGGTCCGGGCCGAGCTGAGCACGCTCGCGGCCGGTGACATCACGCCCGACGAGCTGCTCCGCGGCAAGGGCCAGATGCGCGGCTCGGTCGTGATGGGCATGGAGGACACCGGCGCCAAGATGACCCGGATCGCCAAGGCCGAGCTCGTGTACGGCGAACTGCCGACCGTCGACGAGATCCTCGACCGGATCGACGCGGTCACGCTGGACGACGTGCACCAGCTCGCCACCGAGCTGTACGCCGGTACTCCGGCCCTCACGGTGATGGGCCCGTACGACGAGGACACTCGCCAGTTCGACCTCTGAGTGGCGTATCGTCGCCGGCGATACGTCACTCGTTATCTGCCTCTGGATTCGCTGAACAGAATCACATCGCACTTAGCGGCCTTCGTGTCCCCGCCGGTTCGCCGGCTGGGACTTCGGCCTGCGATGAAAGAGGACCTGCATGTCCGGCCTGTCGACCCGTGAAGCCCTCCGGGACTCCGTCCGTACTGCCACCGAGTCGCTGAGCGACGCCGCGCGGTGGGCGCGCGGCTGGCTGGTGGTGTCGGCGGTTCTCCTGCTGGCGCAGGCCGCGTTGCCCGCGGCGCAGGTGGTGTTCCTGGAACGGTTGGTCGACGGGCTGTCGGCCGGACGGCCCTCGTGGGGCTCGTTGGCCGGGCTGACGGCGGTCGTCGGCGGGATGTACCCGCTCGGGCAGATCGGGCTGGCGGCGACGCAACGCATGGGTCTGCGGCTCCGGCTGCGGTACCGCGTGGACCTGGCGCACGCCGCCGCGCGGCTGGCGCCGAGCCGGTTGGCCCGGGCCGATGTGACGACGGACCTGGAAGCCGCCCAGGCGGCCACCGCGGTGATGGACGTGGTGGCGGGCCGGACCCTGCAGGTGCTCGGAGCCGGCGTGACCTCGGTGGTGCTGTGTGCCGTGGTGTGGGAGATCAACCCGGTGTCGGGTCTTCTGATCCTGGCCGCGCTGGTGCCGACCGTGCTGGCGTTCACCGGCATCTCGCGGATGGAGGCGCGCGGGTGGCCGGTGGTCGCCGCGGCGGACCGGCGGGCGGCGTACGCGACCGAGCAGCTCGTCCAGCAACGGTCGGGGACCGAACTGGCGGTGCTGGGCACGGGCGGGAAAGTCGCGGAATTGATCGCCGGCCGACGCACCGAGGCGACCAAGGTGCTGGACCGGATGATCGGCTCGGCGATGCTGTGGGAGTTCGCGGCAGCACTGGCGACCGCCGCCCTCTTCGGTGGAGCGCTCGTCGCACTCGTGCGGGGCGGAGCCTCAGGAGCCGGTACGGCGGCCGCCGTCGCCGGGACGATCTCGGGGCTGAACGCGATTCGCCTGTGTGGGTACGCGTTCGGCACGATCATCACGGCGACGCCGCAGGTCCGGATCTACCGCCGCTTCGTCGCCTCGGTCCCGCCGGCCGAGCCGCAGGTGGTCGTGCGGTCGGTGGAATCGATCGAGCTCGAAGGTGTCGGCTACACCTATCCCGGTGCCGACCGGCCGGCGCTGCATGACGTCTCGATCCACGCTGAGCGCGGCGAGATGATCGCGCTGGTCGGGGTCAACGGCGCGGGCAAGACAACCGCGGTCGGCGCGCTGGTCGGCATGCTGAAGCCGTCGTCGGGGCGTGTGCTGATCGACGGACAGGATGCCGCCGCACTCACCGAGAGCGAACGGCTCGGGCACTTCGGCCTGCTGGTGCAGGAGTTCGGGAAGTTCGAGTTCAGCCTGCGTGACGTCGTCGCGCTCGGCGCGCCCGGTCCGGTCACCGACGACGCCGTACGGCGTGCGCTGGTCTCGGGCGAGGCCGATGCCTTCACCAGCCGGCTTTCGGGTCTGGACGCCCAGCTCGGCCAGCAGTGGGGTGGGACCGGAATCTCCGGCGGCCAGTGGCAGCGGCTCGCGCTGGCCAGGATCTACCTGCGCGACGCCGGCGTCTGGATCCTCGACGAGCCGACGTCGGCGATCGACGCCGAGGCCGAGCGGGAGATCTTCTCCGAACTGCGCCGTACCCGGCACGAGCGGATCACCGTCGTGGTGTCCCACCGGGCCTGGACGCTGCGCGCGATGGACCGGATCTACGTGCTCGACGACGGCGCCGTGGTCCAGCAGGGCCGGTACGACGAGCTGCTCGCGGCGGCCGACGGACGGTTCGCGCGGATGTTTCGGGACCAGATGAGAAAGTGAGCTGTGGTCTGATGACTTGGGCCCTTCGGCCGGGCTAAGGTCGAGGTGGACGCCTGGGACTGTACCGGGTGCTCTGAGGTCTTGTCGTCTGTTCCGCTAAGTAACGCGTTTGTTACGCGCATGATTTTTGTTGCTGACAACGTTGACATGCGCAGTAACGACCAGCCAACATGGCGACCACATCCGCCCGCCCTAGCGGCCCTCCGCCGAGGAAGTTGGTTCGACCGTGCGACGTGTGACTGGTGTTGTGGGGGTGTCGCTGGGGCTCGCCCTGGTGCTCGGTGCCTGCGGTGACGGAGGCAGCGGCAGCGGGGACGGCGCGGGAGGCGGGGCCAAGAGCGCGGTGATCGCGATCGCCGCCGACCCGCTGGAGTACATCAACCCGCTGAACGAGAACGGCAGCCCGGGGATCCAGGTCGCCCAGGCGATGTTCGCGCCGCTGGTGGCCACCGACCCGGGCACCGGCAAGACCGTCAACGTGCTTGCCGACTCGGTCACGCCGGACAAGGCCAGCCAGACCTGGACGGTCAAGCTGAAGCCGGGCAACACGTTCCAGAACGGCCAGAAGCTGACCGCCAAGGACTACGTCGACAGCTGGAACCTGACCGCCCAGGGCTCGACGGCCTGGAAGAACAACGGGTTCTTCTCCAAGGTCGAGGGCTACGAGGCGCTGAACCCGCCGACGCCGGACGGCGCGACCCCGAAGCCGACCTCGGTCAAGACGCTCAGCGGGCTGAAGCTGGTCGACGAGCTGACCTTCTCGGTGAAGCTCAAGGTGCCGTTCTCCCAGTTCGGCCTGACCCTGCAGTACCTCGGCCTGGCGCCGCTGCCGGAGGAGGTCCGCAAGGACCCCGACGCCTACAAGCGCAAGCCGATCGGCAACGGCCCGTTCAAGCTGGACGGCGCCTGGAACCCCGGTGACGACATCAAGCTGGTCAAGTGGGACGGCTACAAGGGCCCGAGCGCGCCCGAGGCCGATGCGCTGACCTACCGGTTCATCCCGAACGCCGACACGGCGTACAACGAGTTCCTGGCCGGCACGGTCGACTTCGTCGACGTTCCGCCGACCAAGGTGAAGACCTTCAAGACCGACGCCCCCGACGGCTGGGTGACGGCCGAGAGCTCCGGCGCCAACTACCTGACCATCCCGGCCTGGGACGCGCGGTTCAAGAACCCCAAGCTGCGGCACGCGATCTCGATGGCGATCGACCGCAAGGCGATGGCCGACCTGGTCGGCCTGTCGACGCCGTCCAGCGGCCTGATCGCCCCGGACATCAACGGCTACCGGGCCGACGCCTGCAAGTACTGCGGGTTCGACGCGACCGCCGCCAAGCAGCTGCTCCAGGAGGCCGGCGGCTTCTCCGGCCCGCTGAACATCAACTACAACACCACCTCCGCGACCGGCCAGATCTTCGCCGAGGCGATCGGCAACATGCTGCGCCAGAACCTCGGCCTGGAGGTGAAGTACACCGGCAAGCAGGGCTCGGAGATCACCACGCTGGCCGACACCCGTAAGCTCGACGGGCTGCGCTTCTCCGGCTGGGGCCACGACTACCCGTCGATCGAGGACTACCTGACGCCGATGTTCAAGTCGTCGGGTGACGCCAACTTCGCCGGCTACGCCAACCCCGCGCTCGACGCCGTACTGGCCAAGGGCGACGCCGAGCCGGACCAGGACAAAGCGGTCAAGCTCTACCAGCAGGCCGAGGACATCGCGCTCGAGGACCTGCCGCTGATCCCCTTGTACGCCAAGCAGAACGCCTACCTGCACTCGGCCAAGATCGAGCCCCGGGTGTCGAAGTACACCGGCGTCCAGGCGCTCTACTCCACGTTCAATTGACATCGTCCCCGCCCGTGACCGGCCGAGGATTCCAACTACTACACGAAGGTAGTGTGTTGAGGTTCACGCTTCGACGAGACCCTGGTGGGCGTCTCTCGGCATGCGCTGACGGCCTGTCCGGCCGCGATGTTGACGGCCGCGTTCACATCAGCGTTGGCCTGATGGCCACAGGCTACGCACCGGAAGACCGCTTGGCTCTTGCGGTTCTCCGGTGCGCGATGCCTGCAGACACCGCAGGTTTGCGACGTGTACGCAGGATTGACCTTCTCGACTCGTCCGGCAGCCTTGTGTTCCAGACGGCGGACCAAGGCGCCCCAGCCGTTGGCCAGGATGCTGCGGTTGAGTCCCGCCTTGGCGCGACGACGGTTGGGCAGGTAGGCGCCTGGCCGACCGGGGTCGGGTTTGGGCTTGGGACGCCGCGTCATGACGGCGATGCGCAGGTCCTCCACCCGGATGACGTCGAATCGTCGCGCGAGGGTGGTACTCGTCTTCTCGACCCAATCCTTGCGACGATCAGCAGCCCGGACGTGCAGCTGGGCGATCGCAGCCCTCACCAGCCGAGACCGTTGGGAGCCGCGTACGCAACGGGCCAAGCGGCGTTGCAGGAACTTGAGCCGTTTCTGCTCGCGTTTCGACAGCCCCGGGCACGTCAGCAGCTCACCAGTGGACAGCGCAGCGGATACCGTCACCCCGCGGTCCACTCCGACGACCTCACCTGTGCCAGGTCCGGGGACCGGCGGCGGGATGGCGGCGACCGCGATGTGCCAGCGACCCCCGCGATCAAGCGTTACGCGGTAGGACTTCGCTGCGGGAACGGCGCGGGACAGGCGGAAGCGGACCCAGCCGACCTTCGGGACATTCACTGCTCCCCATCTACGGTTCTGCTTGACGATCCGCGACGACTGTTGGCCGACGATGCGGAACCCCTCGCGGATGCCCGCTTTGCGCCATGTGGGTCGCCGGCGAGTCCCCGTGTAGAAGGTGATGATCGCCTGACGGAGATCGCGCAGTGCTTGTTGCTGGACGGTCTGCGACCCGGACCGCAACCAGTCGAATGCGGCCCGCGCCTCGGTCAGCTGCCGGCATTGCTCGACGTAGCCCGGCGTCGCTCCTTTGTCGCGCGTCCACATCGACCATTGTTCGAGTGCCAGGTTCCACACATATCTGGCGTGGGCGCACTGTTCCAGCAACGCGGCGTGCTGCGTTGGAGTCGGGTACATCCGGAACCTGGACATGACCTCCATTCGATCAGGTGGGACCGACAGTTCTCCGTTCCAGAAGGGAGAGCCAAGTGACCCGGTTCGTCCTGCGCCGCGTGCTGGCGGCCGTGCCGATCGGTCTGATCGTCACGCTGGGGGTCTTCGCGCTCGTGTTCGCGATGCCCGGTGACCCCCTGCGTGAGCTGGCCGGTGACAAGCCCATTCCCGCCGCGGTGCTGGCGGCCAAGCGGGCCCAGTTCCACCTCGACGAGCCGTTCGTCGTGCAGTACCTGCTGTCGATGAAGGACATCTTCACCGGCCACTTCGGGACGACGTTCGCCGGTGCCGACATCGCCGACCAGCTCAGGCTGCGGATCCCCGTCACGCTCAAGCTGGCCACGATGAGCCTGGCGCTGCAGTGGATCGCGGGCCTGCTGTTCGGCCTGTACGCCGGCTTCCGGCGCAACGGGCTGGTCGACCGGATGCTGCTGCTGTCCACGCTGGTCGTGCTCGCCGTACCGGGTCTGGTGCTGTACTTCGCCGGGCAGTACATCTTCGGCGTCGAGCTGAAGTGGCTGCCGGTCTCCGGGGCCGCCGACGGCTGGCCGACGGCGTACCTGCTGCCGGCCGTCTGCATCGCGATCAGCGGATTCGCCGGGATGGCGCGACTGACCCGGACGTCGATCGTCGACACCGCGAACGCCGACTTCGTGAAGACCGCCCGGGCCAAGGGCCTGGGGGAGCAGCGGATCCTGTGGCGGCACGTGCTGCCGAACGCGTTCCTGCCGGTGGTCACGCTGATGGGCATCGACTTCGCCGGGATCTTCGCCGGCGCGGTGCTGGCCGAGTCGATCTTCAACCTGCCGGGGCTGGGGCAGTTCATGTTCTCGGCGATCCGGTTCAAGGAAGGTGGCGTGGTGGTGCTGCTGTCCACGCTGGCCTTCGTCATGTTCATCGTCATCAACCTGATCGTCGACATCGTGTACGGCGCGATCGATCCGAGGGTGCGCAATGTCTGAGGCCCAGCAGGTCTTCGGGACCGAGACGGCCGACCTCGAAGGCCGCACGCTGTCCAACACCGAGCTGCTCCGCGCGCTGCTGCGCAAGCCGCAGTTCGTGCTCTGCACGCTGCTGGTGCTGACGTTCTTCGTGATGGCCGCGTTCCCGAAGCTGTTCACGTCGGTCGACCCGCGCTTCTGCGAGCTCGGCAAGACCCAGCACGGCCGCGAGCCGGGGCACCCGTTCGGCTTCGACATCCAGGGCTGCGACTACTTCGCGAACGTGATCTACGGCGCGCGGCCGTCGGTGCTGGTCAGCCTGGTCGCCGGCATCGGCGGGTTCGTGGTGGCCGGCGTCCTCGGGCTGCTCGCGGGGTACTTTCCGGGCGCCGTCGACACGGTGATCTCGCGGGTGGCCGACGTACTGTTCGCGCTGCCCGGCCTGATCGCGCTGATCGTGATCCTGAACTCGGTGCCGAACCGGAGCATCTGGATCATCGTCGCGATCATCCTGGTCACCGGCTGGCCGCAGGGCATGCGGGTGATGCGGTCGACGGTCTTCTCGGTCCGCAATCGCGAGTACGTGCTGGCGGCGCGGTCGGTCGGCGTTCCACCGTTACGGATCCTGCGCAAACACGTGTTCCCGAACGCGATGGCGCCGCTGCTGGCGATGACCACGCTGGGCATCGGCGGACTGGTGGGGCTCGAGGCCGTGCTCACGTTCCTCGGGGTCGGGCTGCAACCGCCGTCGATCTCCTGGGGTTCGCAGTTCGGCGTCGCGGCGGCGTACCGCGACACTCCCCACCTGTTCCTCTGGCCGGCGCTGTTCATCTCGACGATGACGATCTCGTTCATGATCATCGGCGACTCGATCCGCGACGCCCTCGATCCGAAGTTGATGAGATGAGGGGAGTGTGGGTGGGTGTCGAACTCGGCTGTGTTTTTTGGCGTCGACTTCGTCGCCGCGGGTTTTGGGGCTTTTTCGCCCGCTCTTCCCTCGTCGGTCGGTCGCTGCGCTCCCTCCCTCCTCAGTCCAGAGCGGGCGGCCCCAAAACCTTTGTGGTGCTCCTTGAACCAGCCTGGGAGGGTCGATGACCACCGGTGAGGTGTTGTTGCGGGTCGACGACTTGAGTGTTGAGTTCGACACTCCGAACGGGACCGTGCGGGCGGTTGACGGGGTGTCTTGGGAGGTGCATGCGGGGGAGACCTTGGCGATTCTCGGGGAGTCGGGGTCGGGGAAGTCGGTGTCCACGCAGGCGTTGACCGGGATTTTGGAGATGCCGCCGGGGCGGATCGTGTCCGGGTCGGCGAAGTACCGCGGTGAGGATCTGATCGCGATGTCGGTGAAGGAGCGCCGCAGGATCGTCGGTGACCGGATCACGATGGTGTTCCAGGACTCGTTGTCGGCGCTCAACCCGGTGCAGTCGGTCGGGAAGCAGATCGCCGAGTGCTACCGGGTGCACCGCGGGATGTCCAAGAGCGACGCGATGAAGCGGGCCGCGCAGATGCTCGACCAGGTGCGGATCCCGGCCGCGGCCAAGCGGGTGAACGACTACCCGCACGAGTTCTCCGGCGGCATGCGGCAGCGCGTGATGCTCGCGATGGCGCTCGCGCTCGACCCCGACGTACTGATCGCGGACGAGCCGACGACGGCGCTCGATGTCACCGTGCAGGCGCAGATCCTGGAGCTGATCGCGGAGCTGCAGGCCGAGCGGGACATGGGCGTCGTACTGATCACCCACGACCTCGGCGTGGTCGCGGACGTTGCCGACAACGTCGTGGTGATGTACGCCGGCCACGTGGTCGAGCGGGCCGCGACCGCTGCCGCGCTGGAGCAGCCGATGCACCCGTACACCGAAGGCCTGCTCGGCTCGATGCCGTCGGCGGACCTGAAGGGCCAGGAGCTGCCGACGATTCCCGGGACGCCGCCGTCGTTGCGGGCGATCCCGTCCGGGTGCGCGTTCCGCACCCGGTGCAAGATCGCGATCGACGAGTGCGCCCACGAGGTCCCACCGCTGCTGACCGTCGCGCCGGGCCGCGATGCGGCCTGCATCCGCCGTACCGTGTTGAAGGAGGCCGTCGGATGACTCTGCTATCTCCTCGCCTCCGGCTCGGCGGATCATGGGGCTTCAACTCCCGGTCTTCCCTCGTCGCTCCGGTCGCTTCGCTCCCTCCACTCCTCAGTCCAGACCGGGAGGCCCCATGACCGACGAGTTGCTCGTGGCAACCAATCTGGTGAAGCACTACGACATCAGTCCGGCGTTGTCGTTCGGCGCCAAGACCGTGGTTCGCGCGGTCGACGGCGTGGATCTCGTGCTGCGCAAGGGCGAGTCGCTCGGCATCGTCGGGGAGTCCGGCTGCGGGAAGTCGACGCTGGTCCGGCTGCTCGCGGCCCTGGAGAAGCCGACCGACGGCGAGCTCCTGTACGACGGTGTCGACGTCGCCGGGCTGAAGGGCCGCGCGCTGCGGCGCTGGCGGCGCAACGTCCAGGTCGTCTTCCAGGACCCGTACTCGAGCCTGAACCCGCGGATGCGCGTCGGCGAGATCGTCGCCGAGCCGCTGGAGGTCCACCCGGACGTGTCGCGGGGAACGGACATCCGCAAGCGCGTGCGCGAACTGCTGGAGCTGGTCGGGCTGCGGGCCGAGGACGAGACGAAGTTCCCGCACCAGTTCTCCGGTGGCCAGCGGCAACGGATCGGGATCGCGCGGGCGATCGCGCTGAACCCCGACGTGCTGCTCTGCGACGAACCGGTGTCGGCACTCGACCTTTCCGTGCAGGCGCAGGTGGTCAACTTGCTGATGCGGCTGCAGCGTGAGCTGGGGCTGAGCATCATCTTCGTCGCGCACGACCTGTCGGTGGTCCGGCACGTGTCCGACCGCGTGGCCGTGATGTACCTCGGCAAGGTGGCGGAGCTCGGGCAGCACCACGAGGTGTACGACGTACCGGCGCACCCTTACACGCAAGCGCTGCTGTCGGCCGAGCCCGGTCTGGCCCGGGCCGGTGGGCGCCGGCGGATCGTGCTCGCAGGCGACCCGCCGTCGCCGGTGTCGCCGCCGTCCGGGTGCCGGTTCCACACGCGATGCCTGCAGGCCGAGGCGAAGTGCTCGGTCGACGTACCGGAGCTTCGGGTGATCGAGTCGGGTCAGCAGGTGGCCTGCCACTTCGCCGAAAAAGCGCAAGCGGCTTTCGCCGCAGGCGTGGCATCCTGACCCGCGTGCAGACCCGCGTCCTGATCGAGCCGCGGCCCCGGGACGACCTGGGGCTGGTGCTGCTGCTCGACCTGGCGCTGAAGGAACTCTTCACGCGGTACCCGGCGAGCAGGTCGCACCCGGTCGACCCGGCCACGTCGTTCTTGGTTGCCGACCACAAGGGTGACGCGATCGGCTGCATCGGACTGATGCCGGTGGTCGCCGGGGTCGGCGAGATCAAGCGCATGTACGTGCGGCCGGACCAACGCGGCCAGGGCATCGCGCGCCGGCTGATCGGCTCGGCCGAGGCCCTGGCCCGGCACCGTGGCGCGACCACGCTCCGGCTGGCCACCGGCAGTCGCCAGCCCGAGGCCATCAGCTTGTACGAGTCGCTGAGCTACCGCCCTGCTCCGGCGTACGGGAAGTACGTGCACGAGCCCACGGCGCTGTGCTACGCCAAGTCGCTGAACTAGCCGCGTACGCCGGCCCGTAGCCGGATCATCCCGCCGGCCCGCGCTGCCTCGCAAGACCTCCGCGCCCGCACGACGTCCGCTCCGCACGGCTCCGGCTCCTCGTGTCTCCGTACGACGCCTGCGCCACCGGGCCGTACGACGTCCGCGCCTCCACGCGGGCGGGGTTCCGCACCTCCGCGCCCCGGCGCCACCCGCGCGACGTGTGCGCCTCCGCGCGGGAGGTCCGCGCCTCCGCAGCTTTCGGCGTTAACCCACGGGCTTGTGGGTTCTCGGGTTGTCTGACGGCGGTGAACCCACAAGCTCTTGGGTTAACCCTCGAAGTGCGGAGTGGACAGGTGCACGGAGTGGGCGAGGTGTGTGTAGAGCGGCCGGGGTGTGTAGAGCGGGTGCGTGGAGGGGCGGGGTGTGTGGAACGGTGCGCGGAGGGGCGTGGTGTGTGGAACGGGTGCGCAGAGCGGGCGGAACCGGCTGGGGGCGGTCGGGTGGGTGGGAGTACCTGCGAGCTGGTGCTCCGAGAGTGGTGCGGAAGGCGTGCGGGGCATGGGTGTGTGGCGGGGGTGGACGGGGCTGGTGGCGGCGAATGAGATCCTTGCCCGGACGACTGGTGTGGAAAGGGTGCGGATGATCAAGGTCGGGGTGTTGGGGGCCAAGGGCAAGATGGGCGCCCAGACGTGTCTGGCGGTCGAGGACGCGGACGGGGTCGAGTTGGTGGCCCGGCTCGATCAGGGGGACGACCTGGAGGAGCTGGCGAAGGCCGGCGCCCAGGTGGTGGTCGACTTCACCCGGCCCGAGGTCGTGATGGACAACCTGGCCTGGTGCATCGAGCACGGGATCAGCGCCGTCGTCGGGACGACGGGCTTCGACGACGAGCGGCTCGCCACGCTGCACGGGCAGCTGGAGAAGAGCCCCGGCACCGGCGTGCTGATCGCCGCGAACTTCTCGATCGGCGCGGTGCTGATGATGCAGTTCGCCGCGAAGGCCGCCAGGTACTACGAGTCGGTCGAGATCGTCGAGCTGCACCACCCGGACAAGGTCGACGCGCCATCGGGCACAGCACGCCGTACGGCGGAACTGATCGCCGCGGCCCGGCGCGAGGCCGGAGCAGGTCCGATCCCGGACGCGACCACGACCGGGCTCGACGGCGCCCGCGGGGCCGACGTCGAGGGCATCCGGGTGCACGGGATCCGGCTGCGCGGGCTGGTCGCGCACCAGGAGGTCCTGCTCGGTGACGTCGGCGAGACGCTGACGATCCGGCACGACTCGATGCACCGGGAGTCGTTCATGGCCGGCGTCCTGCTCGGCGTCCGGCGGATCGTCGGCACCCCGGGGCTGACGGTCGGTCTCGAGCACTTCCTCGAGCTCGACTGAGTCGCCGCCGATGACAACCCCTCGACGGATGGCGCCCCGGTGACCGCCAGGCGCGGTGCCCCGGCCACCCGCCGATCGGAAGACCTTCCGGTGACCGCCGAGCGCGGTGCTTCGGCGACCGCCGATCGGAAGGCCTTCCGGTGACCGCCGAGCGCGGTGCTTCGGCGACCGCCGATCGGACGGTGCCCCGATGACCGCCAAGCGCGCGGTGATCGTGATCGCGGTCGTGTTCGTCGCGTACGCCGTGTTGCTCGGCTGGCGCGGCGTGCTGCTGATCGGCACCGGCGACCCGGTCGCGATCGGGCTCGGCATCGCGGTGCTGGTGATCCCGCTGGTCGGGCTGTACCTGGTCTGGCGCGAGCTGCAGTTCGGCCGTCGTACGGAGGCGTTGGCGCAGGAGCTCGACCTCGAAGGCGGACTGCCGGTGGACGACCTGCCGCGGCGCCCGTCCGGGCGGGTCGAACGCTCGGCCGCCGACGCCGCCTTCGCGCAGTACCAGGCCGAGGTCGAGGCGGCGCCGGAGGACTGGCGAGCGTGGTTCCGCCTGTCGACGGCGTACGACGCAGCCGGCGATCGACGCAGGGCAAGGGCCGCGATGCGGACAGCTATCGCCCGTCATGACCTCACCTGACCGGAGCACCACAAAGGTCATGGGGCCTCCCGGTCTGGACTGAGGAGAGAGGGAGCCTGGTCGTGGGGCCTCCCGTCCTGGACTGAGGAGTGGAGGGAGCGAAGCGACCGGAGCGGCGAGGGAAGGACGGGAGTTTCAGCCCCGCGACCCGTCGTGCCGGAGGCGCGACCAACAGGCACAGCGACCGAACGACGAGGGAAGACCGGGAGACAAAGCCCCATGACCCGCCGAGCCGGAGGCGAGGCCAAAAGCACAGAACAAGTGAGTGTTTGAACTCAGCGGTATCTGGGAGTTGGCTGGGAACTGGCTGTAGTGGGCGACAACCTGGGCGGGATGCGGCTATTTTCAGGGGGTGCGCGGTAACCGCCGCGTACGGGTCGGAGACTGGGTGGAGCCGTCCTGTGCCGTCTGACGGGTCTCGCCGCGGCTCGGACGACGTTCGTTCCACGGGTTTCGGTGATCTGTTGCGTCGGCACCGGCGAGAGGCCGGGTTGTCGCAGGAGGGGCTGGCCGAGCTCGCGGGGGTGAGCGTCGACGCGATCGCGGCCCTCGAAAGAGGTCGTCGCCGGGCGCCCAGGCCGCACACGCTCAGGCTGCTCGGAGACGCTCTCGCACTCGGCGCGCCCGACCGGGCCCAGCTCGCGGCCGCTGCCCGGCGCGACGGCGACAGCCCGCGCTCGACGCTGCGGCCCCCGCCGGTCCCGGCGAACCAGCTGATCGGACGCTCCACCGAGCTGACCGAGACCGGTCGCCTGGTCGGGGAGCGCGTCACCCGCCTGCTCACGCTGAGCGGTCCGGGCGGTGTCGGCAAGACGCAGCTCGCGCTCGCGCTGACGGGTGGGATCGGGCACAAGTTCGAGGACGGCGTGTGCTGGGTCGCGCTGGCGCCGACCGCCGATCCGGCGGCTGTCGCGTCGACGCTGGCGACCGCGACCGGGCTGCACCCGCTCGACGGCGCGCGGCTGGTCGACGAGGTCGCCGAGCTGATCGGGCGGCGCAAGATCCTGCTCGTGCTGGACAACTGCGAGCACGTGGTGGCCAACGCGGCCCAGCTCTGCGGCGTACTGCTGGAGTCCTGCCCGAACCTGTCGATCCTCGCGACCAGTCGCGAGCTGCTCCGCGTGCCCGGCGAGAGCGTGTACGTCGTACCGCCGCTGGCCGTGCCGGAGCTGGAGCAGCAGCCCGACGCGTCGCCGGCGGTCCGGCTGTTCGTCGACCGGGCCACCGCGCGCGGCAACGCGCCGCGGGAGCAGATCGAGCAGGTCGCCCGCGTCGTCCGTCGGCTGGAGGGCATGCCGCTCGCGATCGAGCTGGCCGCGGCCCGGACCAACGTGCTGACCGTCGAGGAGCTGGCGACCGAGCTGGAGATGTCGTTCGGCATCCTGGCCGGCGGCGCCAGTACGGCGGGACCGCGCCAGCAGTCGCTGGAGGGCGCGATCGGCTGGAGCCACGACCTGCTGACCGGGCCGGAGCGTGAGCTGTTCGCCGAGCTGTCGGTGTTCGTCGGTGGCTGGACGCTCAACGCGGCCGCTGCCGTGCTGACCGGTACGACGACGCCGGGTCCGCGCGAGCGCGCCGAGACGCTCGACCTGATCAGCCGCCTGGTCGACAAGTCGCTGATCCGGGTCAGTCGCGAGGGCGGGATCGGGCGGTACGACATGCTCGCGGTGATCCGCGAGTTCGCCGCCGACCGGCTCGCGGCGAGCGGGCGGGCCGAGGAGATCGCCCGCAATCACGCGACGTTCTACCTCAGCCTCGCCGAGGAGGCCGAGACCCATCTGCGTGGTGCGAACCAGGGTTCGTGGCTCGACCGCCTCGAAGGCGAGCTGGACAACCTGCGCGCCGCGATGAACTGGGCGCTGCGGACGGAGTCGAGCACGGAGGCGATCCGCCTGGCCGGTGGGCTGTGGCTGTTCTGCTACCTGCGCGGCCACTACGCCGAAGGCAGCGGCTGGCTCGAACGCGCACTCGCCCTGGTCGACAGTGAGCCCGAGCTGCAGGCCGCGAAGGCGAAGGCGGAGCTCGGCGCGGGCATGCTCGCGTTCCTCCAGTGCGAGTACGACGTCGCGACCACGCGGCTGGAGTCGTCGCTCGCGCAGTACAAGAAGCTCGACGACACCGCCGGTACTGCGCTGGTGATGCAGCGGCTCGGCGGGGTCGCGCGCGAGCGCGGCGACTACATGACGGCCGAGAACCTGCACTGCCAGAGCTACGACCTGTTCGAGAGCCTCGGCGACCGGGCCGGGATGGCCTGGGCGCACAACCAGCTCGGCTTCGTCGCCTGGCTGCGAGGCGACCTCGAGATCGCCGCCCGGCGGTGCAAGCGGGCGCGCGACAGCTTCCGTACGGTCGGCGACGGCGAGGGACTGGCCTGGTCGCTGATCAGCCTCGGCACGATCGCCCAGTACGGCGGCGAGCTGGCCGAGGCCGAGGAACTGCTGCAGGAGAGCCTGGCGCTGTCGCAACGGCTCGGGTACCGCGAGGGCGTGGCGTGGTCGCTCAACCAGCTCGGGATCGTGGAACGGCGGCGCGGGCTGACCGAGCGCGCGGTGCACCTGCTCGACGAGAGCCTGGCCGAGCACCGGGACCTGGGGGACCGGTGGCGGTCCGCGAGCGTGCTGGAGGAGCTGGCGACGGTGGCGCAGCAGCGCGAGCGGACGGAGTACGCCGCGTTCCTGCTCGGTGCGGCCGACGGGATCCGTGAGGTGATCGGCGCGCCGATCCCGGAGATCGAGAAGGCCGACCGCGCGGCGACGCGACGCGCGATCGAGGAGACGCTGGACCGACGGGCCTTCCGGGCCGCCTGGTCCGCGGGGCGGGCGACGCCGCTGTCCGCGGTGGCTGATGGGTACCCGGGGCCTGCTGCGGCGCCGGATCGATCCAGCCGGTTGTAGCTTCGGCGGGTCGTCGGGCCGGGTGTAGATCGGCGGTTCGGTGTACGGGCGGGCCGGGTCCGGCGGTCGTCGTACCGGCGGGTCGGCGTACGGAAAGACCGGGCCGGCTGGTGCGTCCACCAGGGCGCACCACCCGGGCCGGTGGGTCGGAGACGACCGCCCCGCCGTCTCCGACACCTGGCCTCGCGAGGCACCACGACCTGGGGGATCGAAGGTACCCCGCGAGGGATCACAGCCGGGACGGCGTGCGTCGACGGGTCCCGGCCGGCTGTGTTCTGTCTGACCCCCCAGGCAGTCCCCCCACCTCACAGCCGGCCGAAGCCTCGTCGGCGTTGGCCCCCTCCCGTCGAGCCCTCCCCGGTCGACGTTCGGTTCTCCCGCGCTGACTCAAGGTTGTCCTGGTCACGCTGTGTCGCACAGGGACGTAACCCTGACATCGCCCTGACAAACCGGTCCTGACAACGAAGGTCCTCCGCGGATTTCGCGGAAAGTGATGGAAATGTGGCGGTCGGTGCCCGGAATTTCGCCAAAATCAGGTTAATTTCCCCGGGAAAGCGACCGGATCAGTGCAGGTATCCGGAAACTCCGCGGGTGAAACGGGCGATGCGGTGCAGCGGTGTCCCTTCCGCGCCTTCCGGCGGCGGAGCCATCGTCGGCCCGGGCAGCCCTTCGCCCTGACAGGTGGTGTCCTTGGCCGGTGCGCGGCCGGAGCCGAGCCAGGCGTCGACGAGCTTGTCCGCGCACTTGTTCACGCCGCCGTAGATGCCGTGGTCGCCTTCGTTGGCAATCGTGATCAGCCGCGAACCGGCGTACCGGCGGTGGGCGGACTGCGCCAGCGACAGGTTCGTCGCCGGGTCGTGGACCGACTGGACCATCAGCGTCGTCGGCAGCCCGGCGCCGGTCGGGGTCGGCAGCGTGCGCTGCGGGCGATCCCAGGACAGGCAGGGGTTCTCGTTCATGCCCCAACCGAGCAGCGGGTAGTGCGGGCCGAGCCGTGCGGACAGTACGTCGCCGTACTCGCGGCCCTGCGGCCACGCGGTGTCGTTGCACGTCACGGCGGTGAAGGTCGCCTCCTGCGCGTCGTCCGCGAACGGCCGGCCGAACACGCGGCCGAACGGGCTCAGGCCGATCGCCGGTTTCGTCGCGCGCTGGACGAGCTGGTGCTGGCGCTCGACCGACAGCGCGTCGACCTTGCGCTGCGCGGCCCGCGGGCCGCCGGTGCTCTGGGCCTTGGACAGGTCGCGGAGAAATGCGAGGTCGGTGGCGAGGCTGAAGAAATCCACCTTTGTATACATGTCCCCGACCACGATGTTGTCGAGGGTGTTCTGGTCGTAGCTGATCTTGACCGAACCGTCGAGGTATTCCTCGACCGCCGGCCTTTTCTTCAGGTCCGCCCGCAGCTTCTCGTAGGTACGGATCACCAGTCGCGGAGTGTTACCGAGCTTCAGTTCGCCGTCGTACTTGGCGGCCCACGGCGCGAAGTCCTCGCGGAAGCGGCGCTCGAAGGCCTGCGGCTGCGCCTCGAAGGTGTCGATCCACGGGCGGGTGAAGTCGGTGTTCGAGTCGAGCACGAAACGGCCGACGTGCTCGGGGAAGAAGGTCTGGTAGTACGCGCCGAGCCAGGTGCCGGCCGAGTAGCCGACGTAGTCGATCTTCGCGAACCCGAGCAGGTGCCGGATCAGGTCCATGTCCTGCACGGTCTGCGCGGTGTCGACGTACGGGAGCAGGCCGCGGGACTGCTGGTCGCAGTACGGGCGGGTGAGCTCGGTGGCCTCGGCGATCAGGTCCAGGTTCGCGGGGTCGCGGTCGCGGGCGTCCATCGTGTAGCCGGGCGCGCCTTCGCAGCTGACGTTGGCGCTGTCGCCGGTGCCGCGCGGGTCGAAGCCGACGGCCAGGTGATCCTTGGCGAGCGCGGCGCGGCTGGCCAGGAACGGCGCCATGCCGAGGCCGGCGCCACCTGGGCCGCCGGGGTTGCCGAAGACGACGCGGCTCGGCTTGCCGTTGGCCGGCGCGACCTTGCTGACGGCGATCTGGAGGTCGTCGGCCTTCTTGCCCTGGCTCCACCAGTCGCGCGGCGCGGTGATCTTCGCGCACTGGACGCGGAGCGCGGGGTCGCCACAGGTCTTCCAGGCGGGCTTCTGGTCGAGGTAGCGGTTCGCGACGTAGCCGGGTCTCTTCACCACCGGTGCCGGCTCGACGGCGGCGGTCGCGCCGGAGCCAGGAACGACGAGCAGGGCGGGAACACTGATACCGAGGCCGAGCGTGGCCAGGGTACGGAACTTCATACATCCTCCATGCGTGACGGGACCGTCGCAATCTGTCACGTCAGGTGTCCGCGGCCGAACACCACCCCCGGCTCGTCGGGGGATCGCTGTCTGCTAGGTGCAGAGCTGGGGCTTCAGTACGTCGTACGCCCAGTCGGCGAACTGTTGCGCGGTCCAGCCGCGGTTGGTGACGAGCAGGAGGTAGAGCTCGGTGCTCAGTACGGCGTACAGGACGTCGGTGGCGTGCTCGGTGGTGACGTCCCGGCGGGCGCCGGGTTTGCCGAGCAGGCTTTGGGCGGCGGTGGTCTGGACCGTCAGGCGGGGATCGGCGTTCGGCCAGAGCTCGGCGACCCCCGCGTCCGCGGCGGCGGCCGCCTCCAGCATCTTCATGATCGGGGCGACTCTGGTGAGAACCTCGGTGGTGCCGTCGATGTGGGCGCGCAGGTGCTGCTCGGCGGTCCCAGTGGCGAGCGCCTGCCGGAACCAGGGGCGGTCCATCGTCGCGACCGGTTCGTCGTCGCCGGCGATCGAGCGGTCGACCACCTGCTTCAGCACGGTCTGCTTGTTGCCGAACCCGTAGTAGATCGTCTGTACGGCGACGCCGGCGGCCGCGGCGATGTCCTGCAGCGCGGTCGCGCCGTACCCGTCCCTGACGAACAGCTCGGCGGCCGCGTCGAGCACCTTCGCGCGGGTGATCCGCGACTTCTCGGCGCGGCCGTCGGGCTTCTTGACCTGGCTCATGTTTGTAGTCTATCTCTAGAGTTAGTTTCTAGATTTCAACTACAAGGAGATTCTTCATGAGTGTGTTGCGACTGACCCGGCTGACCGTGGATCCGGCGCAGGCCGACGAGATGCTGACCCTGCGGGCGGCGCTGATCGAGGCCGTACGGCGGACGACCGACGGGCTGACCGACACGCGACTGGCGCGGGTCGACGAGGAGACCTGGCTGGATGTGTGGCGGTGGGAGTCCGGAGCTGCGCTGGACGAGGTGACCTCCTGGGCGCCGGGCACGCCCGAGGCCAAGGCGGCGTTCGCGGTGGTGAAGGACGCCCAGGTCGAGCGCTACGACCTGGTGGACGAGCGGTAGGACTGGTTGAGTTGTTCGCCATGGTGGACAACTCACGCTCGTCCGAGTCCGGCCTCGTCGAGCGGGCGCGGTTGGTGGTGGAGGCGCTGGAGCGGGACGACGTCGAGGCCGTCGCTGCCGCGCGGTCGGCGCGGCTCGCGGACTGGGACCCTGGGCCTTGGATGCGCGAGGTCTGGGCGGTGCGCATGCAGGCGACGGCCGGCTCGGGCCGTCGCCTGGTCGCGGGGTGGAAGGTGCACGACCGGCTGGTGCGCTTTCAGGTCGAGGGTGACCGTGGTCAGGCGTTCGTGACCGTGCTGCTGGATGCGGACGGGTTGTTCGGGCTGAACGTCGCGGCGGAGCTTCGCGACGGGACCTTCGGGATCTGCATCGGGTGCGCCAAGGGACAGCACGACGAGCTGCGGGCCTTCTGGGAACGACTGGTCGACGCGCCGCTCAGCTTCGGCGACGGGTTCGGGCGGGCGCCGCGGTGGCCGGATCCGGCGTACCCGCAGCAGTTGCACCTTGACGTCGTCGTACCGGATCTGGAGGCGGCCGAGGCCGACGTACTGGCTCATGGCGCGACCAAGCTTCGCGACTCGGGGGAGTTTCGGGTGTACGCCGATCCGGCGGGCCATCCGTTCTGCCTTTATCCCGGTCGAGATCGGGAGCTGGTGCGGGTGGTGTTCGACTGCCCGGATCCTTCGGTGCTGGCGGATTTCTGGGCGGGGATGCTGGAGATGCCCGAGCGGGTTGAGGAATCGGCTGACCGGGTGGTGATCTCTCGGTCGGACGGGCGGTTGCCGATGATCGCGTTGCAGCGGGTGGAGGGCTATCAGGCACCGCGGTGGCCGGATCCGGAGTACCCGTCGCAGCTGCATCTCGACGTGTTCTTCGACGATCGCGAGGAGCGGGAGCGGCTCGCCTTGCGGTTGGGTGCGGTGAAGTTGCCGCCGGAGGGTGGGAGTTGCCCGGTGTATGTCGATCCGGCCGGGCATCCGTTCTGTCTTTGTATGGCGGGGGAGTAGTTCTGTCGGTGGTGGGTTCTAGGGTCGGAGGATGGGATCTGGTGAGCTTCTGATCGGGCAGTTGGAGTTCTACTGGGACGTGCACCTGCGGCCCCGGCTCGTCGGGTTGAGCGACGAGGAGTACCTGTGGGAACCGGCCCAGCCGAGCTGGTCGGTACGACGCGGTGCCGGCGGGCAGATCGTGTTCGACATCTCGGATCCGGTGCCGGACCCGCCGCCGGTGACGACGATCGCGTGGCGGCTCGTGCACATCGCGGTCGGGTGCTTCGCGATCCGCGCGAACGCGTTCTTCAACGACGGGACGACGCCGGCGGACGCGGACATGTTCGATCCGCGGCAGATGCCGGCCGACCTCCCGCTGACCGCTTCAGCCGCGCTCGACTTCCTGGATCACTGGTACGCGCGGTGGCACGACGGCATCCGCTCGCTCGACGAGGAAGGTCTCGCGCGACCGCTCGGCCCCAAGGGCGGCCCGTACGCTGACGACTCCATGCTCGGTCTGATCACGCACATCAACCGCGAGACGATCCACCACGGCGCCGAGATCTCGTTGCTGAGGGATCTGTACCGCGCCCGCGGCTGAGCTCGGCGAAGACCGCCCGCTGAACGACGTCCGACGGGTCGTGCCCACCGTCGTACTCGTGCCCGATCGCGCCGGGGAGGTTGGCCAGCAACCATTCGGTGTGCTCGATGCTGCTGTTCTCGTCGTCCGCGCCGTACCAGACCGACACCGGGGCTTCGATCGCACCGAGGTCGAAACCCCACGGGCGGATGAGCGCGAGGTCGTCGTCGATCCACCCGTCGATGCCGTCGATAAGGCTCGCGTGCAGGCGTTGGTGCCGGCCGTTGTCGTCACCGGCTCCCGCGCTGTGGTGGGCCGCGGCGAGGGCGCCTTCGGCGGGGACGGGCTGATCGGCCAGCGATGCAATGACTTCGGCGCCTCGGTGTGCGAGGTGCTTCCGTAGGTGCTCCTCGCCTTGGCGGGCATCGTTGGCCCAGTCCAGGTCCAGGTCGTCGAGCGGGCCGATACCGGCGACCGTGCTGCAGAACGTGATTCGCTCGGGAAGCAGCGCCGCGCAGGCCAGCGCGTGGGGCGCGCCGCCCGAGAAGCCGGTGACGGCGAACTGGTCCCAGCCCTCGGCGTCGGCCAGCGCCTGTACGTCGTACGCGATGTCGGCAACCGACCGCCCGGGGCGGCGGCCCGAGCCGTAGCCGGGGCGGCCGGGCAACAGCACCCGCAGGCCAGAATCGTTGATCGCGGCAACTACATCCGGCCGCTCCCAGCGGGTCCCCGGCGTGCCGTGCAACGAGACCACCGGCACGCCGCCGGCCTCGCCGTACAGGCAGTACTGGATGGTTCGCTCGTCGACGGTGAGTTCGTGGGTCTTCGGCGGGGTCCAGGTCACGGGTCCATTGTCAGGTGAGTGGGATTCCCGTGTGTGTTCGGATGTGCTCGGGGATCGGCTCGTGGTGATCGCCGGTGGTCGGGATGCCGGCGGGTTCGATCACGACGATCGACGCGCCGCCGTCGGAGTACGGGCGGTGCTCGACGCCCCGCGGTACGACGAAGACCGAGCCGGGGGAGAGCGTCACGGACCGCTCGGCGGGATCGCGGATCGCGATGCCCAGCTCGCCGTCGAGGACCAGGAACAGCTCGTCGGTGGTCTCGTGCAGATGCCAGATGTAGGAGCCGGCCACCTTCGTCACGCGCACGTCGTAGTCGTTCACCCGAGCGGCGATCCGTGGACTCCAGAGCTCGTCGAAGGTCTTCAGGACGGCGTGCAGGTCGACTGGTTCGTTCATGCGTCCAGCCTCACCGGTACGACGAACGTCCGGTGAGTGCTAGAAATGGCACGTGCCGAAAGAATCCTCGCAAGGTCTGACCGGTCGAACCGCTCACCGGGTTGTGGTGATCGTCGACGCGGGCTCCAATCCGTTCGAGCTGGGTGTTGCGACCGAGCTGTTCGGATTGCGCCGGCCTGAGCTCGACGTGCCCTGGTACGAACTGGCGCTCTGTACGCCGGCGCCTGAGGTGGCGATGCATCTGGGGTTCTTCACGTTGAGCGGTGTCGGCGACCTGAGTGAGGTCGACACCGCCGACACGGTCATCGTCCCGAACCGTCCGGACCCCGAGGAGCCGGTTTCGCCTGCGGTGATCGACGCCGTACGACGTGCTGCCGCGCGCGGCGCTCGGCTGGTCAGCTTCTGCACCGGTGCGTTCACGCTGGCGGCGGCCGGCGTACTCGACGGTCGACGGGCGACCACGCACTGGCGGTGGGCAGCATCGTTCGAGCGGATGTTTCCTGCGGTCGATCTCCAGCCCGACGTCCTCTTCGTTGCCGATGGCAACGTCTACACGGCAGCCGGCAGCGCGGCGGCACTCGACCTCGGCCTGCACCTGATCCGCACCGACCACGGCGCCGAGATCGCGAACGCCGTCAGCCGGCGCCTCGTCTTCACCGCCCACCGCGACGGCGGCCAACGCCAGTTCATCGACCAGCCCGTCCCGGCCGTCGCCGACACGTCCCTGGCGCCGCTCCTGGCCTGGGCCCGCGCCCACCTAGCGGACCCTCTGACCGTCACCGACCTGGCCGACCAAGCGGCGATCAGCCCCGCCACCCTCCACCGCCGCTTCCAGTCCGAACTGGGCACCACCCCACTCGCCTGGCTCACCACCGAACGAGTAGCCCTGGCCTGCCGCCTCCTCGAACGCGGCGAACCAGCCCTGTCCCGCATCGCCCGCCACTCCGGCCTGGGCACCGCCACCAACCTCCGCCTCCAACTCAAACGCACCACGGGGCTGACCCCGACGACGTACAGGCGCCGCTTCACGCTCACCTGAAAATCAGCTGGCGCCGTGCGTGCGGTGCGGGGTTGGCTGGGGTGATGGATGCCTGGGGGAACCTTCGAGCCGACCTGGAGTGGCGCACCGGTGAACCGGTGCTGGCCTTCGAGCCGGCCGCCAGTGGTTCCGGTGGGATCAAGGGGATCGTTCGGACGGCTGGCGATCAGTACTTCGTGAAGGCTGTCCCGCTGGATTCCCCGTGGCTTGCGGACTGCCGCGTCGAGGCGGCCGACCGCAGCCCGCAGTCGCCTCGCCTGCGGTGGACTGCTGAGTACGCCGACCACTTCGTCCTCGTCTTCGACGTCGCGCCGGGGCACGAGCCGGCTGAGCCCTGGATGGAGGATGAATTACGCCGAGCGCTCGCCGCGACGGATCACCTCGAGGCGACGTACTGGCCTGAGGCAGGCGGCGATGCGGCCGGGAATGTCGCAGGATCTGAGGCCGCGGCGGCCGGCAGAGGTGTTGGTGGTGTTGACGCATCGATTGGCGGGGTGGTGTCGTCGCCGGCCTCGGGTGCCGGTGGGGTCGGGCTGCCGTCGGTTGTTGAGCGGATGCGGGGGCGGTGCAGTACCTGGCGGGAGTTAGAGCTGTACGGCGTACGGGGTGAGTTGGACGTCGAGCAGTTGAGCGGTTGGGAGCGGGCGAACCTTCGGCGGCTTGCTGAAGTGGAAGGGGAGTGGGAACGGCTGGTGGTGGGAGATGCGTTGCTGCACTTCGATCTTCGGCACGACAACCTGCGGATCGACGGCCGCCGGGTGTGGGTGCTCGACTGGGGGCGGGCGTGCTTCGGGCCGGACTGGGTTGATGCGGTGTGTTTGCTGCTGGAGTCGTCGATCGGATCGTTGGATGCCGATGCGCTGTTCCGGGAGACGCGACGGGGTGCAGCGGCTGATCCGGCGGCTGTTGACGCGTTTCTGGTCGCGTTGGCGTCGTACTGGCGGCACGTGGGGAGTCAGCCGGCTGACGAAGCCAGTGCGTGGATTCGGCCTCGGCAGGTGCGCTCTGGGGAAGCGACCGTCGGGTGGTTGCGGAGGCGGTGGGGTTAGGGCGTGTCGTCGGTGCCGGGGGACGCGTGGAGACGGACCTGCTTGATGCGGACCGAGGCGTCGCCGTACAGGTCGAGTTCGCGGTGGGCGCCGTCGGGGGCCCAGCCGGAGTCGGTGTAGAAGGCTCGGAGGACGTCGTCGGTGGCGTTCACCCAGACGGTGACGCGGGTGAAGCCGTCGGCGCGGGCGGTGTCGACGACCGCGTTCAGGAGCCGGGAGCCGTGGCCGGCGCGGGTGGCTTCCGGGTTGACCGCCAACTCGGCGACGAGGGCGTCGTGGCGGGCGTCGCCGTCGGGGTCGTCCGACGGGGTGATCGCGGCGAAGCCGACGACGTCGCGGCCGTCGAGGGCGACCAGTACGCGGTTGCGGGCCTCGCCCGGCGACAGGAGGGCGGCGCGCCACTGGGCGGCGAACTGGGACGGGTTCAGGTCGAGCAGTACGTCGGCCGGCAGCAGGCCGTCGTACGCGCGACGCCAGGCCGCCACCTGCACCTCGCCGATCGCGTTCGCCTCCGCCGGCAGAGCCAGCCGCACGCTGGTCTCCGCGATGGGGGACTCGCCGTGCATGTCCGTCAGGCTCTCAGGCTCCGGTACGCCGAACTCGCTGCTCATGGGCTCCATCCTCGCAAAGCAGCAGAACGCGGCAGTCGGCAGGACACCTCTTGCTGAGGTGTCCTGCCGACTACTACTGACTTCAGCGGTTGTAGACCAGGCGGCGGAGGAGGGTTTCGGCCGGGCCTCGGTAGTTGTGCTGCTTCATGGTGTAGGCGGCGACGACCGAGATGGTCCAGACGGCGACGGCGCAGGCGGCGGTGATGAAGGCGGGGGTGCCGAAGCGTTCGCCGAGGTGGAGGCCGTACGGCGCCAGCAGGAGCGTCCAGCAGATCGACTGGAACAGGTAGCCGCTCATCGAGCGCTGGCCCAGGGCGGAGATCGCCGTGAGGGGCGTGCCGAGCTGGTCGGCACGGCGGGTCTTCAGGAGCTTGGCGACGATCAGGCCGAACAGGGCCACGTAGCCGGGTCCGCCGAACTGGCCGCTGACCTGCGCCAGCATCTCGAACGCGCTCACCGCGGCGTGGTCGACGTGCAGCCAGCCGGCGCCGACCAGGCCGAGCGGCAGGCCGCCCAGGACGGTGATGGCGAGGCCGGTGACCGCGACGCGGGTCAGCAGGGTCTTGTGGGCTTCCGGGTGCTCCAGGATCTGCTGGCGGGCGGCCCACATGCCCAGCCAGACGACCACGATGAGGCCGGTGACGAACGCGGTGTGCGCCGGGTACTCGTGCAGCCGGTCGACCAGTGCGGAGGCCCAGCTGTCAGCGGCCAGCGACGGGTTCGGGCTGTTGGTGATGCCGACGGCCGGACCGGAGCTGCCCAGCGCGGCGAACAGGGCACGCGCACCGGCGCCGACGACGTACACGAGCTGCAAGGCCCAGATGACCAGGACGATCCGATGGAACTTGTCGCCGCGGTTGAGCAGCACCAGCGTGCAGGCGATGCCGATGATGCCGTACGCGCCGAGGAAGTCGCCGAAGTACAGCAGCGTCGCGTGGACCACGCCGAAGCCGATCATCCACAGGTGCCGCTTGAGCAGGATCGAACGCACGACGCCCACCGAAGCGCCGGAGTTCCGCTGCCGCCGGGCGAGCTGGACCAGCCCGTACCCGAACATCACGCCGAAGACCGGGTAGGCCCGGGCGTCGACCAGGGTCAGCTTGAGCAGGTTGAAGATCCGCTCGAGGCCGTGCGGGTTGCCGCTCACGCCGGGGGCGCCGGCGTAGGCGAAGTTGGCGGCGTTGGCCAGGGCGATCAGCAGCAGCATCGCGCCACGGATCAGGTCGGGGGCGAGTGCGCGTTCCCGCCCGGTGACGGGGCCGCGGTGATCGACGGCCGGGGGAGTCGCTGTGTGTGCCACGGCGGGTGGTCCTCTCAGGAAACTGTGCAAGCTCTGAACTGTTACCTGAATCCTGCCGCCGCCGGCCGCCCGCCCCCAGCGGCCTGAGCCCCCTGTCGAGGTGGTGCTACCACCACCCTGTCCGCTCTTGTGACACTTTCCGTCCGAAGTGGCAAAGAAGTGTCACAACTGGGCTATGCTGACCGGCATGGACAGCTTCCAGGCCACCATCGACGCCGACGGCCGGATCGAGCCGCGGGACGCGATGCCAGAGGGGTACCGCAAGACCCTGATCCGGCAGATCGCGCAGCACGCGCACTCCGAGATCATCGGCATGCAGCCCGAAGGCAACTGGATCAGCCGCGCGCCCTCGCTGCGCCGCAAGGCGATCCTGATGGCCAAGGTCCAGGACGAGGCCGGCCACGGCCTCTACCTGTACGCCGCCGCCGAGACGCTCGGCGTCGACCGGGCCGACCTGCTCGACCTGCTGCACTCCGGCAAGCAGAAGTACTCCAGCATCTTCAACTACCCGACGCTGACCTGGGCCGACATCGGCGCGATCGGCTGGCTGGTCGACGGCGCCGCGATCGTCAACCAGGTCCCGCTGTGCCGCTGCTCGTACGGGCCGTACGCGCGGGCGATGGTCCGGGTCTGCAAGGAGGAGTCGTTCCACCAGCGACAGGGGTTCGAGATCCTGCACACGCTGTGCAACGGCACCGACGGCCAGAAGGCGATGGCCCAGGACGCCCTGGACCGCTGGTGGTGGCCGAGCCTGATGATGTTCGGCCCGCCGGACGCCAATTCGACGCACTCCGAGCAGTCGATGGCCTGGGGGATCAAGCGGCACGGCAACGACGAGCTGCGGCAGCGGTTCGTCGACATGACCGTGCCGCAGGCCGACGTCCTGGGGCTGCGGGTTCCCGACGACGGACTGACCCTCGATGAGGAGACCGGCCGCTACAGCTTCACCCAGCCGGACTTCGCCGAGCTGTACGAAGTTGTCAAGGGCAACGGTCCGTGCAACCAGGAGCGGCTGGCCCACCGGGTCAAGGCGCACGAGGACGGTGCCTGGGTCCGCGAGGCCGCGGCGGCGTACGCGGAGAAGAAGAGCGTGAAGGAGACGGCCGCATGATCGAGCCGCTGTGGGAGGTCTTCGTCCGGTCGCGCCGCGGCCTGTCGCACACGCACGTCGGCAGCCTGCACGCGCCCGACGCGACGATGGCGCTGCGCAACGCCCGCGACGTCTACACCCGCCGCCAGGAGGGCGTCTCGATCTGGGTCGTGCCCGCCGCCGACATCACCGCGTCCAGCCCGGACGAGAAGGACGAGTTCTTCGACCCGGCGGGTGACAAGGTCTACCGGCACCCGACGTTCTACACGGTCCCGGAAGGCGTCGATCACCTGTGAGCGACCTCTTCACCTACGCTCTCAGGCTCGGCGACGACGCTCTGATCGCGGCGCAGCGCACCGCCGAGTGGATCGCGGCCGCCCCGCAGCTCGAGGAGGACGTTGCCCTCGGCAACATCGGGCTGGACCAGCTCGGGCAGGCCCGCTCGTTGCTCCAGTACGCCGCCGAGGTGGAGGGCGCGGGCCGGTCCGAGGACGACCTGGCCTACTTCCGTGACGAGCGCGACTTCCTCAACCTGCAGCTCTGCGAGCTCCCGAACGGCGACTTCGCGCACGCGATGGCGCGGCTGCTGTACTTCGCGACGTACCAGCACCTGCTGTACGCCGAGCTGCTCACGTCGGCCGACGAGACGCTGGCGGGAGTCGCGGGCAAGGCCGTCAAGGAGGTCGCCTACCACGTCGACCACGCGACCCAGTGGGTGCTGCGGCTCGGCGACGGGACCGAGGAGAGCCACCGGCGGATGCAGGCGGGCCTGGACGCGCTCTGGCCGTACACGGCCGAGATGTTCACCTCCGACGCGCTGGTCCAGCGGCTCGGCGTCGCTGTCGATCCGGCCGCGCTGGAAGAGGAATGGGTACGCCGGGTCAACGCGGTGATCGACGAGTCGACCTGCGAGCGGCCGACCTCGTCGTACCAGCACTCCGGTGGCCGCGACGGCAAGCACACCGAGCACCTGGGCTACCTGCTCGCCGAGCTGCAGCACGTTGCGCGCTCGCACCCGGGGGCGACATGGTGACCGACACCGCGATCTGGGACGCCGTCGGCGAGGTCGCCGACCCCGAGGTGCCGGTGCTGACGATCGCGGACCTCGGCGTCCTGCGCGACGTCCGGCACGACGGCGACGAGGTGGTCGTGACGATCACCCCGACGTACTCGGGCTGCCCGGCGATGGACCTGATCCGGCACGAGGTCGAGCTGACGCTGGACTCGCTGCACCTGAAGGGCCGCGTCGAGACCGTGCTGTCGCCGGCCTGGACGACGGACTGGATGAGCGACGCGGGCAAGGCGAAGCTGACCGAGTACGGGATCGCGCCGCCGACCGGGACGCGTGCCGTCGGTGGACCGGTCTCGCTGTCGCTGACGATTCGGTGCCCGTTGTGCGGATCGCCGGACACGTCCGAGCTGAGCCGCTTCGGGTCCACGTCCTGCAAGTCGCTGTGGCGGTGCAACTCCTGCCGCGAGCCCTTCGATCACTTCAAAGACCTTTGAAAAACAAGCAGAGCAAGGCGATTTAGATGAGTACTGTGCCGACCCGCCGTCGCGCGACCTTCCACCCGTTGACCGTCAAGGCGATCGACGCGATCACCGACGACTCGGTCGCGATCACCTTCGACGTCCCGGCCGACCTGGCGACCGAGTACGAGTTCACCGCCGGCCAGCACCTGACCGTACGGCGGACCGGCGAGGACGTCCGGCGCAGCTACTCGATCTGCTCGCCGGCCGGGTCCGGCGTGCTGCGGATCGGTGTCAAGAAGATCCCGGGCGGCGACTTCTCGTCGTACGCCGCTGAAGTGCTGAAGCCCGGCGACACCATCGAGGTGATGACGCCGCTCGGCCGGTTCGGGACGACGCTCGACGCGGTGCACGACAAGCACTACGCGTTCGTCGCCGCGGGCAGTGGGATCACGCCGGTGCTGTCGCTGGTCGCCACGATCCTGCGGGTCGAGCCGCTGAGCCGCGTGACCTTGCTGTACGGCAACCGGACCGCGGGCTCGGTGATGTTCGCCGACGAGCTGGCCGACCTCAAGGACCGGTACGCCGAACGCCTGCACCTGGTGCACGTCCTGTCGCGCGAGTCGACCGAGGTCGAGCTGTTCAGCGGCCGGATCGACAGCGACCGGTTGCGCCGGATGCTCGAGACGATCCTGCCGGCGAAGACCGTCGACGAGTGGTTCCTCTGCGGGCCGTACGCGATGGTCGTCGGCGCGCAGGAGCTGCTGCTGGAGCAGGGCGTCGCGCGCGAGCAGGTGCACGCCGAGCTGTTCCACGTCGGCGACCAGGCGCCGGTCGCGCGGGTCGAGCAGACCGTGGTCGACGAGGACGCTGCCGAGGTGACGGTGATCCTCGACGGGCGGCGGTCGACGTTCCCGCTCGGCGAGCACGCGAAGGCGGTGCTCGACGCGACGCTCGCCGTACGGTCGGACGCGCCGTTCGCCTGCAAGGGCGGCGTGTGCGGGACGTGCCGCGCGAAGGTTGTCGACGGCACGGTACGGATGGACACCAACTGGGCGCTGGAGCCGGACGAGATCCGGGCCGGGTACGTGCTCACGTGCCAGTCGCACCCGACGTCGGCGAAGGTCACACTGGACTTCGACGCCTAGGGCGCCGCGGCGAAGCTTCGCCGCGGACGACTTCGACGGCGTACGTCCGCAGCGGACACTCGCGTTGCGCTGCCGGGTTCTGTCGGTGGCCGCTGAAAGAATCGGCGGCTCACGACAGATGGGGGTGGGGCGCCGTGATGGGGCGTTCGCATGCGTTGTCCGGCTGGTGCGCGGGACTGGTGGTCGCGCCGTTGGTGGGGCTGACGTCGGTCGCCGAGGTGGTGCCGTTCGCCGCCGCGACCGCGGGGTACGCGCTGCTGCCCGACCTCGACCATCCGGGCGCGAGCGCGTCCCGGCTGCTCGGACCGCTGACCGGTTTCGTGTCGGGTGTGATCCGGGCGTTCTCCGCGTTGCTCTACTCGCTGACCAAGGGACCGCGCGACGAGGACAGCACGGGTCAGCACCGGCACTTCAGCCACACGGTCGTCGCGGCCGTCCTGCTCGGCTTCGCGACGTCGAGCGCGGGCGCGGCCGGGGGATGGCGCACGGTGCTGGCGATCGCGTTGCTCGGGCTGATCCTTACGGCCGACGTACTGGGTGACTGGATCCTGCTGGTCGTGATCGCGGCCGGCGGCTGGACGATCATCGGCGGCTGGCTGCCCGGTACGTCGGCGGTCGAGGCGCTCCGCGGCGGCCTGGACGGCATCGGCAGCTGGATCGGCGTGGCCGTTGCCCTCGGCATGTTCGTTCACTGCCTCGGCGACAGCCTCACCCGCTCCGGCTGCCCGTGGCTGTGGCCGCTGCCGATCCGCGGCGAGACCTGGTACGAGATCCGCCTGCCGAAGCTGCTGCGCTTCCGGACGAACGGGCCGGTCGAGAACCTCCTGATCGCCCCGGCCCTCGTCGTCGGCTCGGTCCTCCTGCTGCCGGGCGCTCTCGCCATCGCCACCGACCTCGCCGCGAGAATCTGGTCGACCACCTCGGTCTGGATCGCCGGCGGATGAGCCGCACGGTCAACCTCGGCGGCACGGGCCTCACCGAAGTCCCGCGGTTGCAAGCCGGCCTGCGCGAGCTCTACCTGCACGACAACCAGCTGACCTGGCTGCCCGACTGGCTCGGCGACTTCCCCGAGCTGCGCATCCTCGACCTCAGCCACCAGCCGCTCGAAGCGCTGCCGGAGTCGTTGGGCCGGTTGACGAGTCTGGAGTTCCTGTACGTCAGCGACCTCGCCATCGACGCGCTGCCGGATGCGCTGGGCGAGCTGAGCTCGCTGCGCTACCTCGGGGCGACCGACAACAACCTGTCCGTCCTGCCGGAGTCACTCGGCCGACTCACGCAGTTGGTGGAGCTGCGCTTGTACGGCAATCAGCTCACCGCACTGCCGGAGTCGCTCGGCGGGCTGCACTCCCTGCGCGAGCTGCACCTCGATCGCAACCCGCTGACCGGAGTGCCGGAGACCTTCGACCAGCTGAACGAGCTGCGCGTGCTGAGTCTGCGGGGTGCGGCGCTGACGGACTTCCCGGTGGCGCTGAGCCGGTTGCCCCGGCTGCGGCAGCTCGATCTCCGGGCCAACCGGATCACCTGGTTGCCCGACCTGGCACCGGAGGCGTTTCCGGCGCTGGAGAAGCTCGACCTTCGCTGGCTCGACCTACCGGTCGTGCCCGAGTGGGTGCACGCGCTCGAGCAGCGAGGATGCCTGGTGTACCGGACGGCGGCCTAGCTTCCGTCGTGCGGGCGGTGGTCCGTGTCCTGGGCGCGGCCGAGCAGGTACGACGGGGCGCCCCCGGCTTCCAGCGAGGTGGCGAAGCGCTGCTGGTTGCGGGTGGTGGGGAGTGCTTCCAGGAGGATCAGCGCGACGGCCAGCACGGCTCCGAGCAGCACCACCCAGAAGCTGTCGACGACGAAGGCCAGTGCGATCGAGAGCAGCAGGGCCGCCTCGCAGACCGCGAACCGGACGAACGTCGACGAGGTGAAGCGCCGCCACGACTCGGCCTCCACGTCGGCCGGCCGGCCGCCGTACGCGAGCGGAACGGTTCGGAAGCCGAGCACCTCGCAGAACGAGTACGCCGCGGCGGCGAGGGCGACCACGACCAGCAGCGCCCACGCGGAGGGGAACGGCCCGAACCCGTCCTCGGCGAGCACCAGCCAGAGCACGAGCACGATCAGCGGGATACCCAGCAGCATCGCGCGGAAGACGAGCATCAGCGAATTGGCCTGGGGACGGGGTGCGTTCAGCGGGTTCGACACGGGAGAACGCTAGCTGCTCGGGGTGCCCCGCGAAGGGGAGAAGCCCAGCGGCTCGTGGTGCGACCTTGGGGACGGACGCACCACGAGCCGGCGTGCTCGCGGTTGGCTGTCGCGGGAAGGGGGGCAGCCACCTGCGAGGGTCAGGCCGCGGCGGGGACCGCCGGGGCGTCGGGGGCGACGAGCGTGGGCAGGGCGGCGTCGAAGCGGGCCATGAAGTTCCGGCTCGGCAGGATGCGCCGCTGGTTGCGCGCGTCGGTGGCCAGGTCGGCACCCCACTCGCTGGAGTGCAGGCGCTGGTTGGGCGTGCCGTGGTGCCCGACCGAGGTGAAGCCGCAGTCACCGATGTTGTACGATATCTCGCCGAACTGCCGGATCTGCCGGCGGTTCAGGTTGGCGCCCTTGGCGTGACCGAGGAAGTAGCCGCTGAACGAGTCGGCCATCAGTTCGATCCGCCGGGTCGCCTCCGGTGTCGTCAGACCGGCCTCGTCCAGGCCGTTGGCGAACTGGACCTGGTGACCGAACTCGTGCGCCAGCACGGCCTGCGGCGCGACCTTGCCGAGCTGGATCCAGTCGAAGCCCTGCAGTACGCCGTCGCCCATCACGATCGTCCGGGGCAGCGCCGCGATCGCCGGATTCGGGTCGCCGACGGGGTTGAAGGCGAAGGCGTTCGCGCTGATCACCGGAAGGTTCGGGCCGAACCGCGCGACCAGACTCCGGTACCAGTCGACGTACTGCTGCGAGAACTGCTCCGCCGTCGCCTGGTCGGTGTCGAACAACTGCCGGTACGTCTTCACCAAGGCGGCCTTGTCGCCCATGATCGAGCTGTGCATCGGCACCATCTGAACCTTCCGGGCGTCGATGTCCCAGAAGCCCTTCAGATCCTTGAACGTCTTGGTCAGCCGCTGGGTGTACTCGCCGTGCAGCCCGTAGCTCGGGTGCCGGTCGGGCACGTTGACCATGCTGGCGTAGCCGGGCATGTTGGTCAGGATCGAGGCGAGCAGCATCAGCAGGTCGTTCGTGGTCCAGCCGGTGAGCTGGGCGTTGAGCCAGTTGCTGAACGGTGTCGCCGCGCACTCGTACTCGTCCGGGTTGATGGCGCCGAGAACGGCTGCCTGCACCGGTGACAGCTCGATGCCGAGCTCGTCGGCCCTCGCCTCGGCGGCATCCAGCACCTGCGGCGTCACGAACGCGCGGACGTCTTCGATCGTCGGAGCAGCGACTGGTTGCGGGGCGGCGACCGGCGCGGCCTCGGCCGCGGGCACCGACAGCATCGCGGCGGTCAGGCCAACGGTCGCGGCCAGGGCGGGCCAGATCAGGAACTTCTTCATGACACTCCTCGAGAAGTCGCCGGGCGGACCGGCTCCAGGGGGACTGGCCACAGCGTCGCACCGGGTGGCCCTCGCGTCGCCGGATCGGCCCTGGCGGAATCCGGCATGGCAGAAAGCTGACGCTGACAGGCCTGTGCCGCCGAAAACCCCTGCCTGATCGACAGAACGTAGTGATTCGGTGACACTGGGTACGGACAGAAACTTTTTCTGATTTTCTCCCTCGAAGCTGTAACGACTGCGGGGCCCGGCCCGATAGGACGAGTGAGCCTGGTGGCTGCCCGGACCCCCGAGCGGACAGCCGCCAGGCCTACTCATTTCCTGAGGCGCTCGGAGCGGTAATCTGACCCCCATGTCCTCAAGCCCACTTCCTGCGTCTTCGGCGCCGCCTTTCGGCCGGCTGACCACGGCGATGATCACCCCGTTCCGGCCGGACGGCTCGCTCGACGTCGAGGCCGCGCAGAAGGTCGCCGGGTACCTCGCCGACCAGGGCAACGACGCACTGATCGTCAACGGCACCACCGGCGAAGCACCGACCACCTCCGACGCCGAGAAGGACCAGCTGGTCCGCGCCGTCGTCGAGGCTGTCGGTGACCGCGCGCAGGTGATCGCCGGGGTCGGGACCAACGACACCGCGCACACGATCGAGCTGGCCAAGGCCGCCGAAGCCGCCGGCGCGCACGGGCTGCTCGTCGTCACGCCGTACTACAACAAGCCCCCGCAGGAAGGCCTGAAGGCGCACTTCACCGCGGTCGCCGACGCGACCGGCCTGCCGAACCTGCTGTACGACATCCCCGGCCGCGCCGGGGTCGAGGTGAAGACCGAGACGCTGATCGCGCTGGCCGACCACCCGCGGATCGTCGCGGTCAAGGACGCCAAGGGCGACGTCGCCGCGGCCACCAAGGTGCTCGCGAACACCGACCTGGCCTACTACTGCGGCGCCGACGAGCTCAACCTGGCCTGGCTGTCGATCGGTGCGGCCGGCATCGCCAGCGTCGTCGCGCACGCCGCGAGCCCGCAGTACCGGCAGTTGATCGACGCCGTCGTCGCACAGGACCTGGTCACCGCCCGCGAGATCGACCGGAGCCTGATCCCGGCGGTCGAGGCGATCATGACCCGCACCCAGGGCGCGATCATGGTGAAGGCGGCGCTCAAGCTGCTCGGCGTGATCGAGCACTCCGTCGTACGGCTTCCGCTGGTGGAGGCCACCCCCGCGCAGGTCGATGCGCTGACCACAGATCTCAAGACGTCAGGACTGGTTGCATGAGCCATCCCCACCCCGACCTGTCCGCCCCGAAGCCACTGGCCCCCGGCGCCCTGCGGGTGATCCCGCTCGGCGGCCTCGGCGAGGTCGGCCGCAACATGACCGTCTTCGAGTACGACGGCAAGCTGCTGATCGTCGACTGCGGCGTGCTGTTCCCGGACGAGAACCAGCCCGGTGTCGACCTGATCCTCCCGGACTTCCAGCCGATCCGGGAGCGTTTGGACGACATCGTGGCGGTCGTCCTGACGCACGGGCACGAGGACCACATCGGCGGCCTGCCGTACCTGCTGCGCGAGCGTGGCGACATCCCGGTGCTCGGCTCCCAGCTGACCCTGGCGCTGCTCGACGGCAAGCTCAAGGAGCACCGGCACCGCAACGTGCCGCAGCAGACCGTCGCCGAGGGCGAGACGGTCCGGCTCGGGCCGTTCGAGTGCGAGTTCGTCGCGGTCAACCACTCGATCCCGGACGCGCTCGCGGTGGCGATCCGGACGCCGGCCGGCCTGGTCCTGCACACCGGTGACTTCAAGATGGACCAGCTGCCGCTGGACAACCGGATCACCGACCTGAACGCGTTCGCCCGCCTCGGCGACGAGGGCGTCGACCTGTTCTGCGTCGACTCCACGAACTCCGAGGTGCCCGGGTTCACCACCCACGAGCGCGACATCGCGCCGGTGCTCGACCGCGTCTTCACCAACGCGCGGAGCCAGCGCATCATCGTGGCCTGCTTCGCCAGCCACGTGCACCGCGTCCAGCAGGTGATGGACGCGGCGGTCAAGCACCGCCGCAAGGTCGCGTACGTCGGCCGCTCGATGGTCCGCAACATGGCCGTCGCTCGGGACCTGGGCTTCCTGAAGGTGCCCGGCGACACCCTGATCGACATGCGCGAGCTGGACAACTACCCGCCGGAGCAGGTCGTACTGGTCTCCACCGGTTCGCAGGGCGAGCCGATGTCGGCGCTGTCGCGGATCGCGGCCAACGACCACCACGTGGTGCACATCCAGCCCGGCGACACCGTCGTACTGGCCTCGTCGCTGATCCCCGGCAACGAGAACTCGGTCTACCGGGTGATCAACGGCCTGACCCGGCACGGCGCGAACGTGATCCACAAGGGCAACGCGCTGGTGCACGTGTCCGGGCACGCCTCGGCCGGCGAGCTGCTCTACTGCTACAACATCGTCAAGCCGCGCAACGTGATGCCGGTGCACGGCGAGATCCGGCACCTGCACGCGAACGCGGAGCTGGCACGGCAGACCGGCGTACCGGCCGAGAACGTCGTGGTCGTCGAGGACGGCGTGGTCGTCGACCTGGTCGAGGGCAGGGCGGTCGTCGCGGGCAAGGTGGAGTGCGGGTACGTGTTCGTCGACGGGTCGACCGTCGGCGACATCACCGAGACCTCGCTGAAGGACCGGCGGATCCTCGGCGACGAGGGTTTCATCTCGGTGATCGCCGTGATGGACTCCGTCACCGGCAAACTGACCGCGGGACCGGAGATCCAGGCCCGTGGGTTCGCCGAGGACGACACCGTCTTCGACGACCTGAAGCCGAAGATCGAGGCGGAGATCGAGAAGGCGATCGGGAGCGGGGTGGACGACATGTACCAGCTGCAGCAGGTGATCCGCCGCGTGGTCGGCAAGTGGGTCAGCGACACGCACCGTCGCCGGCCGATGATCATTCCCGTTGTCGTGGAGAGCTGACGCTTTATGGGAGGGGTGGGCCGTGAGTGAGCGAAGCGAACGAACCAACCAGCAGAGCAGTAAATACTCACAGGCGCCCGCAGCGAAGCGAGGACGCCTGTGAGTATCACCGGTGTCAATGGAGCCGGGCAGCGCCGGCCCACCATGAAAGAGGTCGCGGCCCGGGCGGGGGTGGCGCTGAAGACCGTCTCCCGGGTGGTGAACGAGGAGCCGAACGTCAGCCCCGAGCTGACCGCGAAGGTCCAGGCCGCGATCAAGGACCTGAACTACACGCCGAACGAGTCGGCCCGGATGCTGCGCCGCGGCCGGACCGGCACGATCGCCGTGGTGATCCGCGACATCGGCGACCCGTTCTTCGCCTCGCTCGGCCGGGCGGTCGAGTTGTGGGCCCGTTCCAGCGGCTCGGTCGTGATGATCGGCCTGACCGACGAGGACCCCGAGCGTGAGCGGGACGTCTGCCTGGAGTTCGTCGCCCGGCGCCCGGACGCGCTGATCATGGCGCCGATCGGGGAGACCCAGGAGTACCTGGCCCCGCACGTCGACGCCGGAATGGCGGTCGTCACGATCGACCGGCCCGCGCACGGCATCGAGGCGGACGCCGTCCTCGCGGACAACGCCGGCGGGATCGACCAGGCGATCGACCACCTGATCCGCCAGGGTCACCGCCGGATCGCGTACCTCGGCGACGACGAGCGGATTTTCACCGCCCGCGAACGCGTCGTGGCCTACCGCGCCGCGATGGCCCGGCACCGGATCGAGGTCGACGAGGACCTGGTCCACCTGTCCGAGCCGACCACCGAGGGCATCGGGATCACGCTGTCCGCCGTACTGGATCGTCCGGAGCCGGCGACCGCGCTGCTGTCGGCGAACAACATGACCACCGCCGAGGTCCTGCGCGGCATGGCCGGGCGCCGCGACCGGGTGGCTCTGGTGTCCTTCGACGACCTGGCTCTGGGCGACCTGTTGAGCCCTGGCCTCACCGCTGTCGCCCAGTCCGCCGACGTGATGGCCCGGACGGCGATCCAGCTCATGACGGAGCGTCTCCCCGAGCCGCACCGTCCCGGCCGGACTGTTCGGGTGCCGGTGAAGCTGACGATTCGTGGGTCGGGGGAGATCCCGCCCGCCAGCTGAGCGCGGTCAGCGCACCGGCCGCGCAGAGGGCCGCCGTCCAGCCAAACGGCACGGGAAGGGCCGCGGCCGATGATGCGCTGGCCGCGGCCCTTCCGTTGCTGACGAGCTAGTGGGAGCTCCCGCCTAGCTGGCAGCGGGTGCGCGCATGGCCGCCGACAGCGGGCACTGGAACGGGTCCCGGGCGCGCAGGCCGACGTTGTTGAGGTAGTCGATGACGATCCCGTAGGACTCGAAGAAGCCGACCTCGGTGTACTTCACCTTGTGCTTGGCGCAGTACTCGCGGACGATCGGCCGGACGTGCCGCAGGGTCGGTCGCGGCATGCTCGGGAACAGGTGGTGCTCGATCTGGTAGTTCAGGCCGCCCATCAGGAAGTCGACGACGACCCCGCCGCGGATGTTGCGCGACATCAGCACCTGGCGGCGCAGGAAGTCGAGCTTCATGGTGGCCGGGACCAGCGGCATGCCCTTGTGGTTCGGGGCGAACGACGCGCCGAGCATGACGCCGAACAAGGCGAGCTGCAGGCCGAGGAAGGCCGCGGCCTTGCCGGGCGGGAGCAGCAGGAACAGGACGGCGACGTAGCCGGCCAGCCGGGTCACGACCATCGCGGCCTCGATCCGCTGGAGCTTGGTCGCGTCGCGCCGGATCAGGTGCTGGAGGCCGGCGACGTGCAGGCTCAGGCCTTCCAGGGTCAGCAGCGGGAAGAACAGCCAGCCCTGCCGGTCGCCGAGCCACTTGATCAGACCGGTCCGGCTCGCGACGTGGTCGGGGGTGAAGGCGACCACGCCGATGGCGATGTCGGGGTCCTTGCCGATCTGGTTCGGCGCGTTGTGGTGCTTGCTGTGCTTGCCGCGCCACCAGTCGATGCTCATCCCGGCCAGGCCACCGGCCAGGATCCGGGCGGTCCAGTCGTTCCAGGCCGCGGAGTCGAAGATCTGCCGGTGCGCGCTGTCGTGGCTGAGGAAGGCGACCTGGGTCAGCACCATGGCCAGCGCACCGGCCATCAGCAGCTGGAACCAGGAGTTGCCGAGCAGGATGAATCCGGTGACGATCCCGCCCAGTGAGAGCAGCACGAGCCCGATCCGGGTCCAGTAGTACCCGTACCGTCGCTTCAGCAGTCCGAGGTCGCGGACCGTGTGGGACAGGTCGGTGTAAAGACTGGTGAACCGCTGTTGCGGTCTCGAATCGTCAATGACGGTCTGCGACAAAGAAAACGCCTCGTTCCCTGGAGTGCATCGGTCGATGCGCTACCGGGTCCGGGGCAGCGCCACGAGTAAGTGGCTGTATGGCTCAACGGAACCACGCCCCGAGGCGACACGCAACTAATGGGCCAGCAGTGTGGACGTTCTCAGTGATCCTTCCAACACTCCCTGTGCGACCGTGGTCAGGCCCTGACCGGTGCCGCGGGCGTACGAGCGCATCGCCGTGAAGGCGGCGGACAGGGTCAGGCCGGCCCGTTCGGCGAGCATCCCCTTGGCCTGCTCGATCTGGACACGGCTGTCCAGGGCGTGCTGGAGCTGGCTGGTCAGCTCGACGTACCCACGCATCTCGCGCTCGTGCAGAAGGCCGATGGTGGCCATGTCGGCGAGCGCCTGGCCCAGCGCTGCATCCTGCTGGCCGAGCGGCGCGGGGTCGCAGCGGTAGAGATTCATCACACCGATCACCTGGCCGCGCAGCCGCAGCGGCAGGGCGTGGGCCGACAGGTAGCCACCGGAGCTGGCGAGCTCCGGCCAGCGGCTGATGTCGGCGTCGATCACCGCCTGCCCGGTCCTGAAGCACTCCAGGCAGGGCCCTTCTTCGTGCTGCTGCTCGACCAGTTCGAGGATCTCGGCCCGGTCGTCCGACGAGGCCATCACGTGCAGTACGCCGTGGTCGTCGGCCAGCATCAGCCCGGCGGCGTCGACCGCGAGCAGCTCGACGCTGGCCTCGGCCAGGATGCCCAGGAAGTCGACCAGGTCGAACTCGTCGACGAGGGTGTCGGCGAGGAGGACGAAGACCTGCGCGAGACGGCGTTCCCTGCTCATGCGCTGATCGTCCCTTCCTCGGTCGGTGCCTCCATCATCGGGTGCACCACAAGCCCCGGACCAGCGTGCCTGAGTTGTCAGTCAGTTCGCCTCGCGGTCACGCGGCGGTCACCCGCGAGGAGCACCTTCGGACCCATGAACCTGAGCCGCCGCCAGCTCTTGGCCGTCACCTCCGTGGCGGGCGCTTCGCTCGCCGTACCGGGTGTCGCTTCCGCCGCCGTACCGTCCGTCGTCCGCCGCGACCGCCCGGCCCTGCCGTCGGGCCTGATGAGCGGGGACGTGACCGCGAACTCCGCCGTCGTCTGGTCGCGCACCGACCGCCGCTCGCGCCTCGTCGTCGACCTGACCAGCAACGGCCGGTTCGACCGGGCGATCCGCCTGCGCGGTCCGGTCACCGGCCCGGACGACGACTTCACCGCCCAGCTGCCGCTGAAGGGGCTGCGGCCGGGCCAGCGCTACGACTACCGGGTGTCGTTCGAGGACGCTTACGGCCGCCGCGGCGAGAGCCTCGAGGGATCCTTCAGTACGCCGGGCCGCAACCGCGGCGTCAGCTTCGTCTGGACCGGCGACACCGTCGGCCAGGGCTGGGGCATCAACCCGGACCTCGGCGGCATGATCGCCTACCGCGCGATGCACCGGACCAACCCGGACTTCTTCCTGCACTCCGGCGACAACATCTACGCCGACGGACCGATCGCGGCGTCGGTGACGGTTGCCGACGGCACCGTGTGGAAGAACGTGGTGACCGAGGAGGTCTCCAAGGTCGCCGAGACGCTCGCGGAGTACCGCGGCCGGTACAAGTACAACCTGCTCGACCACAACGTCCGCGACCTGTACGCCGACGTACCGATCGTCAGCCAGTGGGACGACCACGAGACCGTCAACAACTGGTACCCCGGCGAGATCCTGACCGACCCGCAGTACACCGAGAAGCGGGTCGACGTGCTCGCCGCGCGGGCGAAGAAGGCGTTCCTGGAGTACCTGCCGATCGCGCACCAGGGCGGCAAGGAACGGGTCTACCGCAAGGTCAGCTACGGCCCGCTGCTCGACGTGTTCTGCCTCGACATGCGGACCTACCGCGGCGCGAACCCGGCGCCGGGTGTCACCGGTCCGGTCGCGATGCTGGGCGCCGAGCAGGCCGCCTGGCTGGTCCGCGAGGTCGCGTCGTCGAAGGCCGCGTGGAAGGTGATCGCGAGCGACATGCCGCTCGGCGTACTGGTTCCGGACGGCGACCTGATCGAGGCCGTCGCGAACGGCGTCGCCGGTGCGCCCGGTGGCCGTGAGCACGAGATCGCCTGGGTGCTCAGCCAGTTCAAGCGCCGCAAGGTGAAGAACACGATCTGGCTGACCGCGGACGTGCACTACTGCGCCGCCCACCGCTACGACCCGTCGAAGGCCGCGTTCACCGACTTCGACCCGTTCTGGGAGATCGTCGCCGGGCCGGTCAACGCCGGCACCTTCGGGCCGAACCCGCTCGACCCGACGTTCGGGCCGCAGCTGGAGTTCGTCAAGGCGGCCGACTTCCCGAACCAGCCGCCGAGCGGAGGCAACCAGTTCTTCGGGCACGTCGAGATCGACCCGCGCAGCGAGGTCTTCACGGTGTCGCTGCGGGACCTGCACGGCACGGTGCTCTGGCGCAAGGACCTGCCGCCTGCCCGTCGGCACTAGGGAAAACCGTCGTCGTCGCGGTCCGGCTCCGAGCTAGGTTGGTGCGCATGACCGCCGCTTACCCAACGAGCCGCCGCGACGACGTCGTCGACACCTTGCACGGCCACCAGGTCGCCGATCCGTACCGCTGGCTGGAGGACCCCGACTCCGCCGACACCAAGGACTGGGTGACGCGGCAGAACGCGCTCACGCGGGCCGAGCTCTCGTCGTACGGCGAACGCGCGTGGTTCCAGGAGACGCTGACCGCGATCCTGGCCCGGCCGCGGGCCGGCGTCCCGGTGCGCAAGGCCGGCTGGTACTTCGTCGGCCGCAACGACGGCACCCAGGCCCAGGACGTCGTGTACGTCGCGGAGTCGCTCGACGAGCTGCTCGCCGGCGGTCGGGTGCTGATCGACCCGAACACGCTGTCCGAGGACGGCACGGACTCGCTCGGCAGCTTCACGGTCAGCCCGGACGGCAAGTACTTCGCGTACGGCATCAACGAGAGCGGCAGCGACTGGATGACGTTCCGGCTGCTCGACATCGCCACCGGCTCGCCGGTCGACGACGTGGTCGGCGAGGCGAAGTTCAGCGAGGCGACCTGGCTGCCGGACTCCTCGGCGTACCTGTACGTGCATTACCCCTCGGGTGGTCGCAGCGAGGGGACCGAGACGCGTGCGCTCGGTGCGGGCGAGCTCAAGCTGCACCGGGTCGGTACGCCGCAGAGCGAGGACGAGCTGGTCCTGCGGCTGCCGAACGAGCGGCTGTACTTCGACGTGGACGTCACCGAGGACGACCGGTACGTCGTACTGCACATCTTCGAGGGCACCGACCCGCGGAGCCGGCTGTGGCTCTACCCGCTGGTGGACGGCGGGCTCGGTGAGCCGGTGAAGGTGATCGACGAGTTCGCCGACGAGGCGCTGTTCGTGCGGATGTCCGGCGACCGGCTGATCCTGCGGACCGATCGCGACGCGCCACGCGGGCGGGTGGTCTCGAGCGACCTGTCCGGATCGTTTGTGGACGTGATCCCGGAGAGCGCGGCGACGCTGGTCGAGGTGCGCGGCACGGCCGGCGGCCTCGTCACGGTGTCGCTGGTCGACGCGCAGCCGGTCGTCACCCTGTACGACGTCGACGGCGGCAACGCGCGGGTCGTCGAGGTCGGTGCTGGTGGGCTGGTGGGTCTGCAGGCTTCCGTGAAATCTGATGAGGTGTTCGTCGGCTTCTCGACTTCTGTTGAGCCGACTGTTGCCTATGTCGTGGTCGACGGCGCTGTGCGCGCACTGCCCGAGCTGGTCCCGGCGGGTGCGTCGTACACGCCGCCCTCTGTGGTGGTCGAGCGGCGGGTCGAGCCCGGCCGTTCGGTGCCCTACTACGTGATCAGCCGCAGTGACCTGCCCTTGGATGCGCCGCGGCCCACGCTGCAGTGGGGGTACGGCGGCTTCCGCATCCCGGTCTTCGCCGACTACCGGCCGGGCTGGCCCGCGTGGCTGGCTGCTGGGGGAGTGCTCGTGGTCACCAACCTGCGGGGCGGTGGCGAGTTCGGCAGCGAGTGGCACGACGCCGGGCGGCTGGCGAACAAGCAGAACGTCTTCGACGACTTCATCGCGGTCGCCGAGCACCTGGTTGCTGACGGCGTGACCACACCGGCGCAGCTGGCGATCCACGGCCGCAGCAACGGTGGCCTGCTGGTCGGAGCGGTGATGGCGCAGCGGCCTGACCTCTTCGCTGTCGCACTGCCTGGCGTCGGCGTACTGGACATGCTGCGGTTCCACCTCTTCACCGTGGGAGCAGGCTGGGCGTCGGACTACGGTCTGCCCGACGACCCGGCCCAGTTCGAGGACCTGCTGGCCTACTCACCACTGCACAACCTGCACGACGGTACGGCGTACCCGGCGACGCTCGTGGTCACCGGTGACCACGACGACCGGGTGGTGCCGCTGCACAGCCACAAGTTCATCGCCGCGCTGCAGCACGCGCAGGCGGGGGACGCTCCGGTGCTGAGCAGGATCGAGGTCGACACCGGCCACGGGTTCGGGAAACCCGCCGCCATGGTCGCCTCCGAGTGGGCCGACCTGCTGGCGTTCGCCGCTCACCACACAGGTCTTTCGCCGGAGCTGTAGCACTCACCAACCCGTTGGCTGGGTCGCCTTGGACGGCCTCGCCGAGCGGTGGGTCGGCCTTCGTCGGCGGGTTGGTGAGTGGTGGAGGTTCACCAGATCCGGGGAGCCTCGAGGTCGCGCGGGTCGTCGGCCGGCTGGCAGCCGTGGGCCGACTCCTCGTACTGGTGCTTCGAGCCCTGCGTGGCCAGCGTGCGGACCGCGTTGACGAGGCGGTCGACGTGCTCGCGGGTCGTGCCGAGGCCGAGGCTCGCCCGGACCGCCGTAGCGTGCTCGGGGGAGTCCTGCAGCAGGTGGCCGACCAGCGGGTGCGCGCAGAACTTGCCGTCGCGGACGCCGATGCCGTACTCGGCCGAGAGCGCCGCGCTCGTGAGGGTGGAGCTGATCCCGGCAACGGTGAAGCAGACAGTGCCGACGCGGTCGGCGTCCGCACCGAAGATGTCGTACGTCGTGACGCCGTCGATCTGGGCCAGGCCGGTGCGGAGCCGGGCGAGCAGGCTGCGCTCGTGCTGCTCGATCGCCTCACGGTGCCGGCTGATCGCGGCGCACGCGGCGGCCAGGGCGATCGCGCCGATGACGTTGGGGGAGCCGCCCTCGTGGCGGGCCGGGCCCTCGTTCCAGACGGTGGCGTCGGCGGTGACGGAGGAGGTCGCGCCACCGCCGTAAAGGTAGGGGGCGGCGGCGTTGAGCCAGTCGGCCCGGCCGATCAGCGCGCCGGCGCCGTACGGGGCGTAGAGCTTGTGGCCGGACAGGGCGACCCAGTCGACGTCCAGCTGCTCGATGTTCACCTCACGGTGCGGGGCGAGCTGGGCGGCGTCCAGACAGATCCGGGCGCCGTGGGCGCGGGCCACGGCGGTCAGCTCGGCGATCGGGAAGATCTCACCGGTCACGTTGCTCGCGCCGGTCACGACGACCAGCCGCGGGCCCTCCGGCGCCTGGCGGAGCGCGTCGGCGACAGCGGTGACCGCACCGGTGCTGCTCGTCGGGGCCGCGAGGCGGATGGTCCGCTCGGCCGGCCAGGGGAGCAGGGCCGCGTGGTGCTCGGACTCGAAGACGATCACGGTCGCGTCGGCGGGCAGCGCCTTGGCGAGCAGGTTGAGCGCGTCGGTGGTCTGCCGGGTGAAGACCACCTGGTCGTCCTCGCGGGCGCCGACGAACGAGTGCACCTCGGCGCGGGCCCGCTCGTACCACTGGGTGGTGATCCGGGAGGCGTACCCGTTGCCGCGGTGCACCGACGCGTACGACGGCAGCGCGGCCTCGACGGCACGGCGTACCGACTCCAGGCACGGGGCGCTGGCGCCGTGGTCGAAGTTCGCGTAGTCGGTGACCCGGCCGTCGGCCAGCGGGACCAGGAGGTCGGCGCCGACGGTGGCGGGGATGCTGCCGGTGGTGAGCCGGGTGACAGCGGCCCGCTGGGCGGTGCTGGTGGCCGGCTCGAGGATGGAGAGGATCGACATGTTGCTGCTCCCGGAAGTCCGCACTTGCCGAACGGGGTGTCCGCACGGCCTGGTCCTCACCCGGGGCACCCCACCGCGGTGGAGGGTTGCCGTCCAGCTAGCCGGGGCTTGTCGCTGGCTCTCATGACCTGCCCACGACGGTAAGCAACGGACCGGTGGATGCGCTAGCAGCTATCTCGCTGTTTGAGATTCCGTGCCACCTGCTGAGACGAGCTTGATGAGGTGCGCTCAGGACGGGCGGATCTGATCGGCGAGTCCGCCCGGCACTGCGGGCACGCGACCTGGCGCGCGAGCACCTGGACGGGGTCACGGGGCTTGATCGGGCGGGGCCGGGCGCTGATCGGTGGGAGCGGGCGCCCCTCGCTGACCGGCCCGGTCGGTTGCTTTGAGCCCCTAAGCACCTACGCTGCGGCGGTGCCCTTCCCGCTGGCCCACCCGGCCGCCGTCCTCCCGCTGCTGCGGCGTCCCTTCGTGGCCTCGGCCCTGGTGGCCGGGGCGCTCGCGCCCGACCTGCTCTACATCGGCCCGCTCTACACGCTCGCGACCCGCTACATCCACGGGAACTTCACGCTGACCCTCACGCACGAGCTCAGCTCGGCGTTCTGGCTGGACCCGCTGCTGGCGCTCCTTGCCCTGCTGGTCTACCAGCTGATCCTGAAGCGCCCCCTGATCGCCCTGGCCCCGCCGTCCCTGGCCGGCCGCCTCCCTGCCGGTGAACGCCCCAGCCTCCTGTGGATCGTCATCTCGGTCTTCGTAGGAGGCCTGACGCACGTGGCGTGGGACTCCTTCACCCACGGGGACGGCTACCTGGTCCAGCACTGGTCGTTCCTGAGCTCGGCGATCACTCCGGCGTGGGACGTCAACCGGGTCCTCCAGTACGTCAGCAGCATCGGCGGCGTACTCGCCATCGCCGTCTACCTCTACTTCTGGTGGCGCCGCACGACCGCTGAGCCAGTCACTGGCGGCTTGAGCACGGGCATCCGGTACGGCGTACTCGCAGCTGCCTGCCTACTGGCGTTGGCCTTCGCCGTCATCACGGTATGTCGTGCTGCCGCCGATTCCGACGAGCTGGTCGGTGAGGCCGTCGTACGGTTTGCGCTCACCGGTCTGGCCTCGGGCGCTGTCGCGGCGCTGGCCATCTACGTGCTCGTCTGGCAGGCGCTCCGGCTTCGCCGTACCTGATCAGGTCCGGGCGCCGAGCAGTTGCACCTTGTCCCGGCCGTAGCGGTCCCTCGGCAGTGCCATCTCGCACGTCCCCGTACCGATGCTGCAGCGGATGATGCCGACCGCGGTGTCCTCGCCGGAGTCGACCACCATCAGCAGGTGGTTGTCGTCCTCGGCCACGGCCATCACGAACTGGGCGCCGACCCACTGCCGCCGTACCTGCCCGGTGGTCGCGTCCAGCGCCGCGGTGAAGGCTTCGGCCCCACCGTCGCGGAAGCCTTCGCTCGCCACCACGGTCCGGTCGTCCGGCGTGAACCCGTCCAGCGAGTACTTGCACGTCAGGAATCTCCGCTTGCCACTCTCGAGCTCGGTGACCGCGCTGCAGAACGTCTGGGCCGCACCACTGACGAAGTCGGCCGCCGCGGTGCCTGCGGTGTTGAGCCCCTCGAACCCGTGGACGGTCTTCACCGCTGTCACCTGGCCGGACCTGGAGTCCCAGCGGTAGTAGGTCTCCGGCGCCGGGTACCCCTTGCCCTCGGCACTGAAGTAGACGAGGTCCCCGCGGACAGCCAGCACCGCGGTGCGCCCGTACTCGGGTCGCTTCAGCGACCGCTGGACCAGCTCGGTGTCCCGTGAGTCGACCCAGTAGACCGCGCTCTGGCCGGCCACGGCGTACGCGGCGAGGTCCTCCTCGGCCGATGCCACCAAGTTGGTCACGCCGGCCACTCGACCAGGGCTGAACGCCTCGGCGTACGGCTCGACCCGCCTGAGCTCGCTCGTCACGTCCCCGGTGGAGAGGACCGCGAGCAGTCCGCCGCCGAAGCGCACGACCTGCTCGATCGGCTGCTTGCCCGGCACCGTCGCGACGGGTCCTGTCCCTCCGCGGACGACCCGGTCGACCATGAAGGCCATCTGCGGGAGCTGGCCTTGGGGGAGCTTGGCGAGGTCGACCTTCACCTGGGGCTGGGCGGCGCTCGGGGCCGGCGCTCCACTCAGCGGGCCGGCCGCGCTCACGCTCTCCTGCGGAACCTTCCGGACCGCCAGCGTGGCGCCGGTCGTCACGGCAGCAACGGTCAGTCCGGCGACCAGCATGATCAGCCGGACGCGTACGTTCTTCACCTCGGCACTCCCACCTTCGTTACGACCCCCGCGTGGTCGGATGCCGCCCGGGCCCGTTTGGTTCGTCGACGGTCGACTTTCGCGCGTGATCCGGGCCCGCCGCAGGACGCTACACCGGTGGGTGGTCACGCTGTGACGCGACGGAAGGGGCAGCGTGATCGGCGTGTGACACGTGTGACTCGAGTGGTCCTCGGGGTAGCCTGCTGAGCATGGCGACCCGCACGTCTTCCCCGGCGCGGGCGCAGAAGTCGGCAGCCAAGCGCCCGAGTACGGCGCGTTCGGCGGCCGGTGGACGCTCCCGTCCGTCAGGCGCCCAGAAGCGTGGGCAGAGCGCGAAGCGCGGTGGTAGCACCGCCGCGCGGACCAGCACGCCCAAATCCGGTGCGGGAGCGGGGCCGTTCGCGGCCGCGATGATCGCCGTCGGACGCGGTCTGGTGAAGCTGTGGCTCGGCTTCGCCCACCTGCTCGGCAGCATCGTCCGCGGCGTCGGCAACGGCGCCCGCGACCTCGACCCCGCGCACCGCCGCGACGGCGCCGGCCTCGGCCTGATCGGGCTGGCCGTGATCGTCGCGGCCGCGATCTGGTGGACGCTGCCCGGCGCGGTCGGCGACGGGATCCGTACGGTCGTCAGCGGCAGCGTCGGCATGCTCGGCTGGGCCGTCCCGCTGATGCTGCTGTTCATCGCGCTGCGCACCCTGCGGCACCCGGACCGCAACGGCCCGGCCGGTCGCCAGGTGATCGGCTGGACGGCGATCTCGCTCGGCATCCTCGGCCTGGTCCACATCGCCCACGGCATCCCGCGGCCGAGCGTCGAGGGTGACCCGCCCCTGCAGGACGCCGGCGGCGCGATCGGGTACGTCGTCTCATCGCTGCTGTCCGACCTGCTGACGTCGTACGTCGCCTCGCCGCTGCTGGTGCTGCTCGCGATCTTCGGCGCGCTGGTCGTCACCGGGACACCGATCTACGCCATCCCGCTGCGCGTCCGCGCCGCGTTCGACGTACTGCTCGGCCGGACCGAGATCCCCGCCGACGCGCCGTCCGCGCAGGCGCCCACCGACGACACTGTCCGCCTGACCCGCAAGGAGCGCCGCGCCAAGGCCGCGCTCGACGACGACGGCGACCCGACGATCAAGCCGTACGACTCGCCGGTGCTGGAGGGTCGCGAGATCTCCAAGCGCGGCCGCAAGGCCAAGCCGCCGGTCGAGGAGGACCCGTACGACGTCGAGGGGGACGCCGACGGCTCCGACCCGATCGCCGCGTCCACCGCCGCTGCCTCGGCCGGTTCGGCCTCCGCTTCGGCTTCGGGCAAGTCCGGCAAGGGCGACTCCGCGCCGGAACCGCCGCCGCACACGCCGCTGCCGCAGCGCGTCGAGCAGCTCAGCCTGTCCGGCGACATCACCTACACGCTGCCCGACGGCCAGATGCTGAAGCCCGGTTCGGTGCACAAGGCCCGGACCAAGGCCTCCGACGCGGTCGTCGACCGGCTGACCGAGGTGTTCGACCAGTTCGGCATCGACGCCCAGGTCACCGGCTACACCCGCGGCCCGACGGTCACCCGGTACGAGGTCGAGCTCGGCTCGGCGGTGAAGGTCGAGAAGGTCACCGCGCTGTCGAAGAACATCGCCTACGCGGTCGCCTCGGCCGACGTACGGATCCTGTCGCCGATCCCGGGCAAGTCCGCGATCGGTATCGAGATCCCGAACACCGACAAGGAGATCGTCAGCCTCGGCGACGTGATCCGCTCGGCCAGCGCGCGCAACGACCACCACCCGATGGTGGCCGGCCTCGGCAAGGACGTCGAGGGCGGCTTCGTGGTCGCGAACATGGCTAAGATGCCGCACCTGCTGGTCGCGGGCGCGACCGGCTCCGGCAAGTCGGTGTTCGTGAACTCGCTGATCACCTCGGTCCTGATGCGGGCCACGCCGGACGAGGTACGGATGATCCTGGTCGACCCCAAGCGGGTCGAGCTGAACAGCTACGAGGGCATCCCGCACCTGATCACGCCGATCATCACCAACGCCAAGAAGGCCGCCGAGGCGCTGCAGTGGGTCGTCCGCGAGATGGACATGCGGTACGACGACCTCGCGGCGTTCGGCTTCCGGCACGTCGACGACTTCAACAAGGCGGTCCGCGGCGGCAAGGTCAAGCCGCCGCCGGGCAGCGAGCGCGTCCTCACGCCGTACCCGTACCTGCTGGTGATCGTCGACGAGCTGGCCGACCTAATGATGGTCGCCCCGCGCGACGTCGAGGACTCGATCGTCCGGATCACCCAGCTGGCCCGCGCGGCCGGTATCCACCTGGTGCTGGCGACCCAGCGCCCCTCGGTGGATGTCGTCACCGGTCTGATCAAGGCCAACGTGCCGTCCCGGCTGGCCTTCGCGACCTCGTCGCTGGCCGACAGCCGGGTCATCCTGGACCAGCCCGGCGCCGAGAAGCTGGTCGGCCAGGGCGACGGCCTGTTCCTGCCGATGGGCGCGAGCAAGCCGATGCGTATCCAGGGCGCGTGGGTCACCGAGAACGAGATCCACGCGGTCGTCGAGCACTGCAAGGAGCAGCTGCAGCCGACGTACCGCGAGGACGTCACGGCCGTCGCCGGTCCGAGCAAGGACCTGGACGACGAGATCGGTGACGACCTCGACCTGGTCGTGCAGGCCGCCGAGCTGATCGTGTCCACCCAGTTCGGTTCCACGTCGATGCTGCAGCGCAAGCTCCGGGTCGGTTTCGCCAAAGCGGGCCGTCTGATGGACATCCTGGAGAGCCGGGGAGTGGTCGGGCCGAGCGAGGGCTCCAAGGCCCGAGACGTCCTGGTCAAACCCGATGACCTAGAGGACTTCGTCGCCACCCTGCGAGGAGAGTGACCGTGCCGGCCCAGACCACCATTCCCCGTGAGCCGTCCGACCCCACCCCCACCGCCGCCCCGGTCCCGGAAGTCACCATGAACACCCAGTCAGGCAACACCCCCGTCCGGGTCCGCAACGAGACCCCTGTCGACGCCGAGGCTCCGGTGCGGGACGTCCGCGTCGAGGAGCAGGGCGACGTCTCGGCGTACGAGGGTGACCCGCCGGTGTACGACGGGCAGTTCGACGTCGCGGACTTCGACGCCGAGCCCGACGAGGTGCTGCAGGAGTTCACCGTCCGCTCCTCGCAGAAGGTGCACGGCGGCCTCGCCGTCGGCGCCGCGCTGGTCGCGGTCGGATTCGCCACGTCGGCGTCGACCTCGCCGACCGGTGTGCTGCGCTGGTTCGCCGCGGCCGCCTTCGCGACGCTCGCCGTGATCTCCGCCCGCGCCCTGACGGTGGGGGACATGCTGGTCGCCGACCGCGTCGGGATCCGCCTGCGGATCGGCGACGAGTGGATCGGCACCCGCTGGGAGGAGATCGAGGAGGTCACCGTCCTGCGCCGCCGGCACCCGCTCGACGACGGCCGGATCGCGGTCCACCTGCTCGACCCTGGACCGATGCTGGCGGCGATGCCCTCCGCGACGCGCAGGACCACGGATGCGAACAGACGCCTCACCGGGACCTCGCTCGCGGTACCGTTCGGGTTGACGGCACGGCCGTCGAACGGGGAAGTGGTACAGGCACTGCACATGCTGGCGGACGCGAGATGTCCGGTCAGGGAACAAATCTGACTCTGCCGTGACCCCGTCGGGCCGAGGCCGTTGACTTGATGTCGGCGGATCGGTGAAGCACACGGGTGGTGGAGAGGCGGTGGGGACGTGACCATCGGCAGCGAGCTCACGGCGGCCCGCGAACGGGCGAACCTGTCGGTCGAGCAGCTGAGCGCGGCCACCCGGATCAGAACAGGTCTGCTGGTCGCGATGGAGGCCGACGACTTCTCCCGCTGCGGCGGAAACTTCTACGCCCGCGGCCACATCCGCTCGATCGCCCGCGTGGTCAAGGCCGACCCGGCCCCGCTGCTGGCGGCCTTCGACGAGGCCTACCCACCCAGCGAACCCGACCGCGCCCGCCGCGACGAACGCATCGAGCCCCGCAAACCCCGCCTGCACCCGGTCCGCCCCCGCTGGGCCGTCGTCGTCGGCGCGATCCTTGTCGGCCTGATGGGCTGGGGCATGGTCCGCCTCTTCACCCTCCCCAGCGACGTAGAGGCCAACGCCTCCCGCAGCGCCAGCCCCACCCCCGCGGTGACCACCCCCGCCCCCAAACCCACGGCGACCAAGCCACCGCCCCCCAAGCCCACCACCCCCGCCAAGCCCAAACCGGCCCCGAAGGTCGTCGTAGTCCTCAAGTCCACCGGCGAAGGCACCTACGTAACCCTCCGCAACTACTACGGCGAAGTCCTCTTCCAGGGCCTCCTGGGCACCGGCTCCACCCAGACAGTCACCTACCCCGGCTCCATCCGAGTCTCCGCCGGCGCCCTCAAAAACCTCACCATCACCATCAACGGCCAAAAAGCCACCCCCGCCAGCAAACGCTTCACCATCACCCCCACGGGCGCCATCCAAAAAGCCCCGTAACAGACCGCTCAGCCCCACCGCCCCACCCGAGCCCGACCAACTCACCCACGGCCCTGCACGATCCAGCCGGACCCACCCCGCGGGAAGACGTTCTCACCGCCAGTCACGACCTTGTCGTCGGCGCGGCCGTCGACGAAGAACCGGCCGAGCCAGACTGGCTCGCTCGGCTCCACGCCCCCGCGAGAGAGTTGCAGCGGCTCGCACGTCGGCTCCACGGCCCCGCGCGAGCTCGGCCAGCTAACCCCCGGATCCGACCGCCTCACCGATCTGCTTGTACGACGGCCGCGCAGACGCGCTGCCCACCGGCAGCCCGCCCCAGCCCCAGTCCGGCAGCCGCGAGGCCACCCCTGACCGGCCCCCTGTACGACACCCACCCGGGCACCCGGTGGCCCGGCCCTGCCCGTGCGACGCCATCAGGCGCACCGCCCATCGATCTGCCCGTACGACGACCGTGCGACTGAAACCACCCACACGGCGCGGGCCCAACCCGGCCTGCGTCGTACAGCGACCGAGCTGATGCATTCACTCGGCCGGTCGAGTACGGCGCCCGAGCGGCACGCTAGGCACCCAACCCTCCCCGTGCAACGCCGAGCGGGCGAACCAACCGAGACCTGCTCGTACGACGACCGAGGGGCACCCCACCGAATCCTGCCTGTGCGACGACCGAGGGACACCCCTACCGACTTATGCCGGTACGACGACCGAGCGGGTCCACCACCGAGCGGGCCTGCACCGTAGGACGCTCAGTGGACGCACCAGCCAGCTGACCTGCGCCAGCGCCCCGGGCGGGTGCACTCACCGACCTGCTCATTGGCCTCTAGGGGGCACCATCCTCGACCTGCTCAAACCAGCTCGGTGCGCACCGACCGCGCCGATGGAGACAGTCGTGTGCAGCCGTCGCCGACATCATCCGCGGGTGCGGCACGCAGGGATCTGTTCCGGAGGAGCGCGCTCTGCATCCCCTCGCCGAAGGTTCGCCGGCATCAGATGCGGTGAACAAATATGTCGCACCAACCAGCCAACGTCTGCGACGGTCGAGTGCTACGTCCGCGCGGGATGGTGGAACCGCTCTGACCGAGCCGGCGGACCCTGTCCGCCGACAAGCCGTGTCAAGCCGGAACCCGGAACCCGGGGTCGGACGGATGGCTGCGTGGGCTGTTCTGGAGCTCAATCAAAGGATCCCGTGTGAACGAGAAGCCGACATGACCTCGTCCGACGCGCGCTCTAGTTCCAGCTCGGCGTCCCACGCAGGCGCACAGCCTGGCGTCGGCCCCAATCCGGTCGACCTCGAGCGGGACTTCGGGCTCAGCGTCTCCTCCCTGGTCGCGCATCCAGGTGGGTTCGAGAGCGAGGGCTGGGTCGCCGACGGGACTTGGTTCGTCAAGGTCTGGCGGCAAGAGCTCTCACCGGCGGCACCCGATCCTGTGCCAGGCAGGTTGGGGATACTTCACGAGCTCCGGAAGCTCGGCCTCCCCGTCCCTGCGCCCGTGCCGACGCTCTCCGGAAGTCTGCACGCGATCTGGAACGCGCGCCCGTACGCCGTCTTCCCGTACATCGACGGCCGTCCCGCCGCCGACACCGATTGGCGCCAGTCGGCTCGCGCCCTTCGACAAGTCCACGACGCCGTCCCACCTTCCGCACTCCGCGAGATGGACAAGGCCACCTCAAGTTCCGACGCGCCGCCAGCTTCCGACCTGGGCCCGACAGCGGCCCCGGGCCCGGCCTCTGCGCTGGGCCCGGCCTCCGCGCTGGGCCCGGCCTCCGCGCTGGGCCCGGCCTCCGCGCTGGGACGGGCCTCCGGCCTGGGGGAGCACCAAGACGCGAACGCGGTCCTCGCGCTGCCGGTTGGCGGCTTTGACGAATCTGATGTGCACCAGTTGGCCGTGCGGCTGGATCATCCTTGGATCGCGGATCGCAGCGACGAGCTGGCTGCGGCGATCGATCGCCTGGACGATGCCGTTCGGCGAGCGGAGCGGCGTCCTGCTCGTCGCGTCCTGTGTCACACCGACTTCACCTCGCTCAATCTGATCGTGGACAGCGACGACCGGATCGCCGCGATTCTCGACTGGGACCAGGCGGTTCTGGCTCCGCGCGAGCACGATCTGTGGATCGCGGCGGAGACTCGCCACCTGGAGGGTTACCTCACCGAGTACGGCGCTCAGGATCTGAACATCGACCAGCTCGAGTACGCCCTCCTCTCGCGGGCCCTGCGCGACCTGACGGCCCGCGTCCTGGGCGACGTCGACCGCCCGGGCGTACAGACCTGGGGCTTCGATCGCCTGGCCAGGCTCGTCGACGACCTCGCGCGGTTCCGGCCGTTCTGCACCGGCTTCTGACCGGCGGGCTACCACTCGGATCCACGCTCGATCGAGGTGGTTGGTTAGGGGCGTTGGGGTCGCAGCAGTCATACTCGGGGTGATGACTACGAACCCCACGACTGTCGCCCTGGTCACGCTGGGCTGTGCTCGTAATGATGTGGACTCCGAGGAACTGGCCGGTCGGTTGGAAGCCGGCGGGTTCCGGTTGGTGGAGGACGCGTCCGAGGCGGACACCGTGGTGGTGAACACCTGCGGATTCGTCGAGGCCGCCAAGAAGGACTCGGTCGACACGCTGCTCGCCGCCTCCGACTACAAGGACTCGGGCCGCACGCAAGCGGTCGTCGCGGTCGGGTGCCTGGCTGAGCGGTACGGCGAGCAGTTGGCCGAGGCGCTGCCGGAGACCGACGCGGTACTCGGCTTCGACGACTACGCGGACATCTCCGACAAGCTGCGCTCGATCCTGTCCGGGACCAAGCACCAGTCGCACGTCCCGCGCGACCGCCGGAAGCTGCTGCCGCTCGCACCGGCCGACCGTGCCGGAGCCCACGGCGTCGCAGTCCCCGGCCACGGCGACGCGGCGGCCGACAACGGCACCCCGGCCGACGGCGACGCGGCGCGCGACAACGGCAACGCGGTGTCGGCTCATGTCGCCGCGGGAGCACACGGCTCGCACATCCCCACCTCCTTGAAGCCGACGAACGGCAACGCAGCAGCGGATGTCGAGGCACTGGCCTCGGGCGCGACGGCCGAGCTGAAGGGCCGAGCGGTCAAGCCGTCCGATCCCTCCGAGCTGACCATCGACGCACCGGACCTGATGAGCGCGCCGGCCAGTGGCCCGCGTGTCATGCGCCGGCGGCTGGACGGCGGCCCGATGGCGCCGCTGAAGCTGGCGTCGGGCTGCGACCGGCGCTGTGCTTTCTGCGCGATCCCGGCGTTCCGCGGCGCGTTCGTGTCGCGGCGCCCGACCGAGGTGCTCGGCGAAGCCCACTGGCTCGCCGAGAACGGGGTTCGCGAGGTCTTCCTGGTCTCCGAGAACTCGACCTCGTACGGCAAGGACCTGGGCGATCTGCGGCTGCTGGAGACGCTCGTCGGCGAGATCGCGGCCGTGCCGGGTCTGACGCGGGTCCGTGTTTCGTACTTGCAGCCGGCCGAGATGCGCCCGACGCTGATCAGCGCGATGGCCTCGACGCCCGGCGTAGTGCCGTACTTCGATCTGTCGTTCCAGCACGCTTCCGGCCCGTTGCTGCGCCGGATGCGCCGGTTCGGCGACGCGGAGCGGTTCCTCGAGCTGATCGACCAGGTCCGCGCCCAGGCGCCGACCGCGGGCATTCGGAGCAACGTGATCGTCGGGTTCCCGGGGGAGACCGAGGAGGACGTGGACATTCTCTGCGACTTCCTTTCCCGCGCCGGGCTCGACGCGATCGGGGTGTTCGGGTACTCCGACGAGGACGGCACCGAGGCCGAGACCTACGACGGCAAGCTGGACGAGGACACGATCGCGGCCCGGCTGGACCGGGTCACCCGGCTGGCCGAGGACCTGACCTCGGCCAGCGCCGAGGCACGGGTCGGTGAGACGCTCGAGGTCCTCGTCGAGTCGCTGGACGGTGACACCGCCGAAGGCCGCGCTGCCCACCAGGGCCCCGAGGTCGACGGGTCCACCACGCTGACTGGTCTGCCCGACGGTTTGGCGCTCGGAGATCTCGTCGTCGCCACCGTGGTGGCGAGCGAAGGCGTCGACCTCGTCGCGGAGTACGCCGCGCACGTGCAGCCCCAGGAAGTCGTCCAGGCAGCTAACCTGACCGCGTGACGAACCCGCCGACGAATCCGGTGCCGCACGCTGCCACCGGTCCGATCAGCGCGCCGAGCGCCTGGAACGTGGCGAACGCGCTGACGGTGCTGCGGCTCGTCCTGGTCCCGCTGTTCGTCTGGCTGCTGCTGCGCGACGGTGGTGCCGACGACGGGAACCGGCTGCTGGCGACGGCCGCCTTCGTGGTCGCGATCGTCACCGACCGGTTCGACGGCGACATCGCACGCCGCTGGAACATGGTCACCAACTTCGGCAAGATCGCCGACCCGATCGCCGACAAGGCGCTCACCGGGGCCGCGTTCATCGGGCTGTCCGTGCTCGGCGACCTGCCGTGGTGGGTCACCATCGTGGTGATGGTCCGTGAGTGGGGGGTGACCGCGCTCCGGTTCTGGGTGATCCGGCACGGTGTGATGCCGGCCAGCCGCGGCGGCAAGCTGAAGACGGTCCTGCAGGCGATCGCACTCGGTCTCTACCTCCTTCCCTGGCACTCGGTGGCGGTCGTGCACTGGATCGCCGTGGCGTTCATGGCCGCAGCCGTGATCGTGACGATCGTGACCGGCCTCGACTACGTCGGCCGCGCGCTCCGCCTTCGCGCGGCTGCCAAACGCCCGCTTCCATGACTCCGGCCGACACGCCCGGCGCGGCAGGTGGCGCAAACACGCCGCCCTCGGGCCCGAACGGCTCAGCGCCCGCGTCCGACTCATTCCCGGCCGCCGGCCGGCACACCGCCTCGCGGGTACCCAGCGGCCTCGACGCCGCTCTCGCGGACTTCGTGGAGCTCCTGAAGACACGCGAAGCCACCGTCGCCACCGCCGAGTCTCTGACCGGCGGCCTGGTCGGCGCCACGCTGACCGACGTACCGGGTATCTCGGCCGTCTACCGCGGCGGCGTGATCGTCTACGCCACCGATCTGAAGGCGACCCTCGCAGGCGTCCCGGAGGACCTGCTGGCCGCTGTCGGGCCTGTGCACGCCGACACGGCCCGTGCGCTGGCGGCGGGTGTCCGGGAGCGGCTGGGGGCCACCTACGGCCTTGCCGCGACCGGTGTGGCCGGACCGGATCCGCAGGACGGGATCGAGGCCGGCACGGTGTACGTCGCGGCGGCCGGACCGCACAAGGTCGCGGTCCGCAAGCTGTCGCTGAGTGGGGACCGGGCCACCATCCGCTGGGGCAGTGTCGAGGCGGTCCTGCGGCTCGGGGCCGAGTTGATGACGGAAGATCCTGGCTGATCGGGGTGTTGAGACCAGCATGGGCAGAGGTAGGGCAGACTGGAGCGGCGCACCGAAGCTGGACGTTGCGAACGGTAGTGACCCGGCAACGGGTACCGTTGGTTCCCACGGTCGAGCTACGGTGCGAGTAGATTCGGTCCGACAGGCGGAAGGGAGAAACCTCATGGTGCTGGTTCGTGGCCTGCTGGGCGACGTACTGCGGCGTAAGCGGCTGCGCCAGGGGCGCACTCTGCGCGAGGTGTCCGCCGAGGCCCGGGTGAGCCTGGGCTACCTCTCCGAAGTGGAGCGCGGTCAGAAGGAAGCCTCGAGCGAGCTGCTGGCAGCGATCTGCACGGCCCTCGACGTCCCGCTCTCGATGATCTTCGCCGAGGTGAGCGAGGACCTGGCCCGCGAAGAGGCTCTGGTGCTGGCACATACGACGATCGAGCCCGAGGTCGTCGCGGCCTGATCCGGTCGTCATGACTCGCCACCCGCTTTCGCGGCGCGGCGAGTGTTGTACTGGCTGACCGCGTACGTCGTCTTCGTGACCGGCGCCGGTACGTCGGTTGGTGGTCGCCGCAGGAGATCCGTCCTGAGCAGCAGTTGAGCCGGGATCGGTGCGGCGCCGTCGCGCCGGAAGAGCCGGTTGACGGTCGGCAGGTACGTCGTCGTCAGCGGGAAGTAGATCAACTCGATGCGCTCGGCACCGGGATAGAAGCTGTTCGGTTCGTCGCAGTCGTGAAGCCGATGCCCGTCCTGGACGGCCAACGCCAGCGGCTCCAGCAGTGCGAGCCCCGCCGAGGCGTCGCGGCCGAACACCATGAACTCCGGATGTTCGCGCAGGCACAGACCGATCGTCGAGGTCACCGGCCACTCCGGCCTGGAGTCGTGCTCGACGGTCCAGCCGTCGCGGCGGACCACCTGCAGCACCTGCGGCGCGTAGGCCTCGTCCGGGCGCCGAAAACAGATCTCCGTCATGACCTTCTCCTCTCCGAGTCGAACATGTGTTCGATCTCGTCTCGTCAGAGAAGATATCCGTTTCCGGTGCGGTCGCCGGGGTTGTCCACAGGTCAGTTCTCGGGCTGGCAGCGCGGGCACCAATAGCTGACGCGCGCCCGCGGTGGTTCACCGATCGGAGCTGTCAGGACAGGCGTCCGGCAGCGTCGGCACGGCTTCCCAGGGCGCTCGAAGACCCAACTGCGCTGACCCGGCCGATCCACTCCGGTGGTGACTTGGGCCGCGTGGACGAGGTTCGCCTTCATCAGCCGCCGGCTCAGGTCGACCACGGCTCCGAGGTCGACCGTCGACACCGGACGCCAAGGATGCAGCCCGAGGAGGAAGCAAACCTCGGTGCGGTAGAAGTTCCCGATCCCGGCCAGGTTCCGCTGGTCGAGCAGGGCCTCGCTGATCGTTCGCTCGGGATCAGCCGCGAGGTTGGCCAGGGCAACCGTCCGGTCGAAGGACGGCGACAGCAGATCAGGCCCGAGATGCCCGACCACCGTCTCCTCGGCTGAGGTCGCGACGAGTTCCAGCACCGGCAACCGATACCCCACAGCGGTCCACGCGTCGGTCTCCAGCACGGCGCGCACCTGGAAGTCCGGCCCGCCCTTCCACTTCTCGCCAGGTCGGTACAGATGCCAGCTGCCCTCCATCCGGAAGTGGCTGTGGATGGTTGTCCCTTCCGACAGCCGCATCAGCAGATGCTTGCCGCGAGGCACAACCTCGACAAGGGTCCGGCCGCTCAAGTCGGTCGTCGCGAGCGTCGGTACGCGGAAGTCGGTCTTGGTCAGCACCTTCCCGGCCAAGGCCTGGTCGAGCCGTTTCGTCGCGCGCCAGACAGTGTCTCCCTCGGGCATGGCAGCGCCCTCAGACGCGGAGCCGCAGCCCGCGCGGCGTCGCGTGGAAGCCCGCCTTCGCCAGTGCGTCTCCGAAGGCTGTGTGCCGAACCTGCTCGCCGTCCGCGGTCTCGACGCTCAGCTTGCCAAGATGCCCGTCCCTGATCGCGAGAGCCAGCGCATCGACGGCCGGCTGCAGCAGTTCGGGATCCTCGGTGAAGCTCAGTACCGTCCTTCCACCACGCTCGACGTACACGATCAGCTTCCCGTCGACGAGCATGACCAGCGCACCGGCCTTCCGGCCCGGCCGATGCCCGCCGGCGTTCTCGCGCTCAGGCCAAGGCAACGCAGCGCCGTACGGGTTCGCAGGATCCGACGCAGCCAGTACGACGGCCCGCGCCGCCGAATCCTCCCGCCCGCCGCCAGGCGCGCCGTCAGCCAAGGCCCGCAGCCGGTCGACAGCTCCAGGAAGCGCGAACTGCGCCGCTCCCAGCCCCGCCACGAAGTACCCACGCCGACATCGCCCGGACTCCTCGAAGGCGCTCAAAACCTTGTACACGGCCGCGAACCCGCCCGGAGTCCGCTCGGTGATCACCGAGCCGCGCGTGACGATCCCGTAGCGATCCAGGAGCGTCTCTGCCGCAGCGTGCGCCCGACGCGTCGTGTCATCGTTGCGCTCCGGCAGCAACGACCATCGCCCACCAGCCGTCGGTGGACCGCTGCGTGCAGGCATCGCCGGCCGCCCAGGCCGCGGCGCTCGCCCGGGCCGCGCACGCGGCGTCGCCCGTCGGGTCCGATGACTGCCGCGGCCGCCGCCGACCAAGGACCGCACCGGAGCCAACGTGTCGTTGGTCAGGTACCCGGCCCAGACGAGATCCCAGAGCACCCCGACCAGCGTCTCGTCGTCGACCACGCCGCTTGCCGCTCCGACCGCATCGCTCAACTGACGGAAGAAGAACGCGCCGCCCCCGGCCAACGCGTCCAGCACCGCCTGATGCGTTTCGCCGACCTCGAGCGTGGGATCCGGATCCGGCAAGGTCAGGTCGCAGTTGTCCGCCAGATGCAGCGAGACCCACCCGTCCGTCCCCGGCAACGAACCGGACCCCGCCCAGATCACCTCACCGGTCGCGGTCAGCTCGTCCAGCATCGACGGCTGATATCCAGGCACTCGCGCGGGCAGCACGATCGACTCCAGCGCTGACCCAGGCACGGCACATCCCGCCAGCTGCTCGATCGCACCGAGCAGTACGTCGTACCCACGCCCGCGGCTGCTCGTGATGCCCTGCCAGGCAGGCAGGAACCGTGCCAACGCGGCGGGCTCGACCGGCTCGACTTCCTTGCGCAGCGCGGCCAACGACCGCCGCCGCAGCATCCGAAGGATCTCGCTGTCGCACCACTCCATCGCGATGCCGCCAGGCAGGAACTCGCCCTCGACCACGCGACCGGCTGCACCGAGCCGCCGCAGCGCGTCCGTCACCACTGCAACTCCCGTGCCCAGGTGCGTCGCCAGATCCACGGCCCGGAAGGGCCCGTGCGTTCGGGCATAGCGCGACACGAGATCGCCCAGCGGATCCGCGACGGACTCGGCATGCGCCTCGGCCACGCCAGGAGGCACCGGTACGCCGAGCGCATCGCGCAGTCGAGCAACATCCTCGACGACAGCCCACCGGTGCTCACCCGCGATCCGAACCCGGACCACTCGCCGAGCCGCCGCCAACTCCGTCAGCCACGCCTCGGCATCCGACCCGTCGACACAACGCTGCCCGGCCTCGTGAACCGACAACGGCCCGACCAGCCGCAGTACGTCGAACAGCCCTTCCGCATTGCGCGCGCGCCGATCCTCCGCCAGCCGCTGCAACTCGGCCTCGGTCCGCAGCACGACCTCGGCGTCGAGCAGCTCGCGCAACTCGGTTCGGCCGAGCAGCTCGGACAGCAGACTCTGATCGAGCGCCAGCGCGGCAGCCCGCTTCTCCGCCAGCGGCGCGTCACCCTCGTACATGAAGGCGCCCACGTAACCGAACAGGAGGGACTTCGCGAACGGAGACGCCTCGGGCGTCTCCACCTCGACCACGGAGATTCGCCGCTCACCGATCCCGGTCAGCAGATCCTTCAGCGCGTTGAGGTCGTAGACGTCTTGCAGCACCTCGCGCAGCGTCTCCAGCACGATCGGGAACGAACCGTACTTGCTGGCGACGCTGAGCAGCTGCGCCGACCGCTGGCGCTGCTGCCACAACGGCGACCGCTTCCCCGGATTACGCCGGGGGAGCAGCAGAGCTCGCGCCGCACACTCGCGGAAGCGTGCCGCGAACAAGGCTGACCCACCGACCTCGGCGGTCACCAGGTCCTCGATCTCGGCCGGGTCGAACAGCACCAGCTCGGCCCCCGGCGGCGGCTCGTCGGTCTCCGGCAGCCGCAGCACGATCCCGTCGTCACCCGAGACCGACTGCGCGTCCATCCCGTACCGCTCGCGCAGGCGCGCGGCGATCGCGAGCGCCCACGGTCCGTGCACCTGCCCGCCGTACGGCGAATGGATGCAGACCCGCCAGTCGCCCAGCTCGTCGCGGAACCGCTCCACCACGATCGTCACGTCGTCCGGCACCCGGCTGGTCGCTTCGCGCTGCTCGCCGAGGTACGCGACCAGGTTGTTCGCCGCGTACTCGTCGAGGCCGGCGTCGCGGGCGCGTTTGATCGCCTTGGCCGGCGACAGGGCCGCCATCGTCCGCACGAACGCGCCGGTCGCGGCGCCGAGCTCGGCCGGTCGCCCGACCGCGTCGCCCTTCCAGAACGGCAGCCGTCCGGGCTGACCCGGCGCAGGGGAGACCAGCACGCGGTCGTGGGTGATGTCCTCGATCCGCCAGCTGGAGGCACCGAGCGTGAACACGTCGCCGACGCGCGACTCGTAGACCATCTCCTCGTCCAGCTCGCCGACCCGGTGGTTGGTCGACTCGCCGACCAGGAAGACGCCGAACAGGCCGCGGTCCGGGATCGTGCCGCCGCTGGTCACCGCGAGTCGTTGCGCACCCGGCCGGCCGGAGATCTCTCCGCTGACCCGGTCGAACACGATCCGCGGCCGCAGCTCGGCGAACTCGTCCGACGGGTACCGCCCCGACAGCATGTCCAGCACGCCGTCGTACGCCGAACGCGGCAGCGTCGCGAACGGCGCGCACCGCCGTACGAGGGTGTAGAGCTCGTCCACGTCGATCGTGTCGAGCGCGACGATGGACACGATCTGCTGGGCGAGCACGTCGAGCGGGTTGGCCGGGATGTGCAGGCTCTCGATCAGCCCGTCGCGCATCCGCTGCACCACGACGGCCGTGTCGACCAGGTCGCCACGGAACTTCGGGAACAGCACACCGCGGGACGTCGCACCGACCTGGTGACCGGCGCGCCCGACGCGCTGCAGCCCGCTGGCGACCGACGGCGGCGCCTCGACCTGGATCACCAGGTCGACCGCGCCCATGTCGATGCCCAGCTCCAGGCTGCTCGTCGCGACCACGCACGGCAGTCGTCCGGACTTCAGGTCGGCCTCGATCAGCGCGCGTTGCTCCTTGCTCACCGAGCCGTGGTGCGCCCGCGCGATCAGCGGCGGCGCGGCCAAGGACGCTCCGGACTGAGCCATCACCTGCGCGGGCGAACCGGCGTCCGCCAGCTCCAGCTCGGCACGCTCGGCAGCGATCTCGTTGAGCCGGGCGGTGAGCCGCTCGGCCAGACGGCGTGAGTTCGAGAAGACGATCGTCGAGCGGTGCGTGGAGATCAGGTCGAAGACGTGCTCCTCGACGTGCGGCCAGATCGACGCGTGCCGCGGCGGACCGGCGGCCGAGCCCGACGTCTCGATCTCGGTGCTCGCCAGCTCGGCCATGTCCTCGACCGGTACGACGACGCTCAGGTCCCACTGCTTGGTGAACTTGGGCTGGACCACGGTCACCGGCCGCTCGCCGCCGAGGAACCGGGCGACCTCCTCGACCGGCCGGACCGTCGCCGACAGCCCGATCCGCTGGGCGGGCTTCGGCAGCAGCGCGTCCAGCCGCTCCAGCGTGAGCGCCATGTGCGCGCCGCGCTTGGTCCCGGCGACGGCGTGCACCTCGTCGACGATGATCGTCTCGACGCCACGCAGCGACTCCCGCGCCTGCGACGTCATCATCAGGAACAGCGACTCGGGTGTCGTGATCAGTACGTCGGAGGGCCGGCGCGCGAACCGCTGCCGCTCATTGGCCGGGGTGTCCCCGGACCGCACCGCGACTTCGACGTCGACCGGCGCCTCACCGAGTCGGCGCGCGGTCTCCCGGATGCCGATCAGCGGTGCGCGCAGGTTGCGCTCGACGTCGACCGCCAGGGCCTTCAGCGGCGAGACGTAGAGCACCCGGCAGCGCAGCTTGGGGTCGTCGGGCGGGGGAGTGGTGGCCAGCCGATCCAGTGCCCACAGGAAGGCGGCCAGCGTCTTGCCCGAACCGGTGGGCGCGACGACCAGCGCGTCCCGGCCCGCGGTGATCGCGTCCCACGCCTCGAGCTGGGCCGGGGTGGCCGCTTCGAAGACGTCGCCGAACCACGCCCGGGTCGCGGGCGAGAAGCGGCTCAACGTGGTGGACTTCTGCACGCCCTCCATCTTGCCGGGTCCCTCCGACAGTTTCCGGTCCGGCGGCCGGAGGACCCCCGCCCGGCGCGTTCTGTCCCCCTGGTCTGGAATGATCGGCGTCATGAAGAACCGCTTGCGCATGGCGCTCGTCATCGTGGCGTGCCTGGTCGGCCTGACCGGGTGCGTGAACCTCGATGCGGACCTGAAGGTGAACTCGGACGAGACGGTCTCAGGCACCATGAAGATCGGTGTCGACAAGCAGCTGGTCGAGTCCAGCGGCCAGTCGCTCGACGCCATCCGCAAGCAGGTCGACGAGCAGATCAAGAAGACCGCGACCGCCGGCGTCACCTGCAAGCCGTACGAGGACGACAAGTACGTCGGCTCCGACTGCAACTTCGACAACGTCCCGTTCAGCGACATGGGCACGTCGACGGCCAGCGGCGTCGGCTTCACCAAGGACGGCGACAAGTTCGTCGTCAGCGTGAAGGACACCAGCCTGGGCGCGCAGATCCCGGACAGCGTGCAGCCGGTGATCAACTTCAAGATCACGATGCCTGGCAAGATCCTCGAGCACGACGACGGCGCGCAGATCAGCGGCCGGACGGCGACGTACGACAGCCTGGACAAGCTCGGCAAGGTCTCGCTGACCTCCGAGGCCGGCAGTGCGTTCCCGGTCTGGGCGATCATCCTGATCGTCGTGCTGGTGCTCCTGGCCGCGGCCGCGGTGGTGTTCTTCATCCTGCGTGGGCGTAAGAAGCAGCAGCAGTTCCCGGGCGGCGGCCAGTACGGGCAGTACCCGGGCCAGCCTCAGCCTGGTCAGTGGGGACCGCAGGGTCCGCAGTACGGCGGTCCGCAGGGTCCTGGTGGCCAGTACGGTCAGCAGCCCGGTCCGTACGGTCAGCCTGGTCAGCAGGGCCCGCAGTACGGGCCGCCTGGCCAGCAGTACCCGGGCCAGCCGCAGTACCCAGGTCAGCCGCAGCAGGGTCAGCCCGGTCAGTGGGGTGGCGGCCAGCAGCCTCCGCCGCAGCAGGGTGGGCCGGGCTGGGGTCAGCCGCCGCAGCAGCAGCCTCCGCAGCAGGGCGGCCGGAACCAGCCCCCGCAGCAGGGTCAGCAGCCTCCGCAGCAAGGCCAGCCTCCGCAGCAAGGTGGTTGGGGTGGACCGCCGCAGGATGACGGGCGGGCATGAGGCTTACTGAGTTCTGGGATCGGATGGACCACGCGCTCGGCGCGTCGTACTCGAGGACCTGGGCCGAGACCCAGGTGATCAGCGGTCTCGGCGGGCGCACGGTCGCCGAGGCACTCGCCGAGGGCGAGCACGCCAAGACTGTCTGGCGGGCCGTCTGGGCCCACCTCCAGCTACCACCCAGCGAACGCTGACAACTCTGGCGGGCGGCAAAGCTAGCTGCTCGCCAGAGTCGTTTCCGGCTCGGGCACCGACGTAGTACTGCGATCCGCTACGGCGTCCAGCTGGTCCGGGCCGCCCACTCCTCGGCCGGGAGATAGATCAGGTCGCACACGGGATCCTTGAGGTCGGCGTAGTCGCCCACGTTGTCGAAGGGGAGCGCCGCGGCCCGCTGCTTGAAGTTGCCGTACGCCGCCGCGGTGTCCGGGTGAGCCCGCAGGTAGTCGCGGAAGAGCAGCGCGTACCGCTGGTTGGCGTGGCCGTCTACGCGGATGTGCAGGTTCACGCGGCGGCGGTACATCGGCTCGACGACCAGCCGCTTGACCCACTGCAGCTCCTCGGCAGGCAGGCCGGGCACCGGGTGGTCACGGCGGGGCGGCCTGAGCTCCCAGTCGGCGGCGACCAGGAGCTGGGCGGCGTCGTCGAGCTGCGGCTCGCCGGCGACCGTGGCCTGGATGTCGAGCACGTCCTTGGACGCCAGACCGGGCACGGCGGTCGAGCCGATGTGGTCGATGCGAGTCACGGTGTCGCCGACGATCCGGCGTACGGCCTCGGCCGTCTTCTCGAACTGCGCTGCCCAGCTGGGGTCCGGGCGGACGATGGTGATCGACGAGCTCATGTGCTGATCATTCCAGTACGGGCTGTGCTCGCACAGGTGTTGCCGAGGCGCTAGACCGGCTTGACGCGGAACGAGCTGTCGATGAGCAGGTCCGCGGCGGCGTACGCGGCCTTCTTGATGCCCTTGCGCTCGTCGAAGAAGCCGCCGACCAGACCGACCGCCGGAAGCTTGCCGATGGCCCGTGCACCAAGGCTGCCGCGCGGGCGGTCCTCGAAGACCTCGCCGAGTCCGCCGAACAGTTTGGAGATCCGCCACACGAGCCGGACACCCTGGCGAAGGCCGCGCTCCTCCGACTCGTCGCCGAGCCCCAGTTGCTTGGCGACGTCCTGCCCTGCCTCGGTCGGGTCGTCGTACCGGAGTACGTCGTCCGGCGTGATTGGCCGGCTGGTCAGGACCCGAGCGATCACCGCCGTACGGTCCGCGTGCGCCTCCACGCCGTACTCACGACAGACGGCACCGATCACCATCGCCTGCACGGTGGCACCGAGGGTGTCCTTGATCGGCAGGGCGTCCGCGGCCGCGCCGCTGAGCCGGGGGAGTCCGGCGATCACCGCGGCGAACCCACCGAGCCGGTCGACCCACCAGTCGCAGCGGGTGGCCAGCGGGAGCGTCGGCCACTCGGCGTGCCCGGGCACCTTCATCCGGAGCAACCGGTCGATGGCCAGAATGAGCGCCTTCTCGGCCAGGTTGGGTTGCTCCTGGGCGGAGTACTCGGTCAGGATGCTGCGGATGCCGAACGGGTCCTGGGTGCGCAGCGCGTCGAGCACCGAGTCGAGGCCGAACTCGACCCGGCTGAGCGCGAGGACGACGGCGGAGTCGGGGACGTCCGGACGGTCGGTCACGCTCGTCAGCGTAGGCGCAGCCGGGTTCTCGGGGGATGTCGGCGTGTCAGTTGTGGTTCGAACACGTGTTCGGGTTAGTTTGTGCCGTACGGGATTCGCCGGACGAGGTCCGGGTTGTCCACAGATCCAGGACGGCTCCGGAAATTGTCGGTGGAAACCCATACCTTCTCTGACGACAACGAAATTCCTCCGGGCGGCTGGGACAGCGGCCCGAAACGACTAGATGGGTCAGGTGGCAGTCAGATGGCTGGTGCAGCAGCGAGTGCGGAGCGGGCCGCGGCGGATCGCGAGAAGGCGCTGGCGACCGCGCTGACGCAGATCGAGCGGCAGTGCGGCAAGGGTTCCGTGATGCGGCTCGGTGAACAGAACAGGCCGCCGATCGAGGTCATCCCGACCGGGTCGATCGCGCTCGACGTCGCACTCGGGATCGGGGGCCTGCCGCGCGGTCGCGTGGTGGAGATCTACGGTCCGGAGTCGTCGGGTAAGACGACCGTCGCGCTGCACGCCGTCGCCAACGCCCAGAAGGCCGGCGGGATCGCCGCCTTCATCGACGCGGAGCACGCGCTCGACCCGGACTACGCGGCCAAGCTCGGCGTGGACACCGATGCCCTGCTGATCTCCCAGCCGGACTCCGGTGAGCAGGCGCTGGAGATCGCCGACATGCTGATCCGCTCCGGCGCGATCGATATCGTCGTGATCGACTCGGTGGCCGCGCTGGTGCCGCGCGCCGAAATCGAGGGCGAGATGGGTGACAGCCACGTCGGTCTGCAGGCCCGGCTGATGAGCCAGGCGCTGCGCAAGATGACCGGCGCGGTCAGCGGGACCAACACCACCGCGATCTTCATCAACCAGCTGCGCGAGAAGATCGGCGTGATGTTCGGCTCCCCGGAGACCACGACCGGTGGTAAGGCGCTGAAGTTCTACGCGTCGGTCCGCCTGGACGTCCGCCGGATCGAGTCGCTGAAGGACGGTACCGACTTCGTCGGCAACCGAACCCGGGTCAAGGTCGTGAAGAACAAGGTGGCCCCGCCGTTCAAGCAGGCCGAGTTCGACATCATCTACGGCCAGGGCATCAGCCGCGAGGGCAGCCTGCTGGACCTCGGGGTCGAGCAGGGCTTCGTCCGCAAGGCCGGCGCCTGGTTCACCTACGAGAGCGACCAGCTCGGGCAGGGCCGGGAGAACGCGCGCAACTTCCTGCGCGACAACCCCGACCTGGCCAACGAGCTGGAGAAGAAGATCAAGGAGAAGATGGGCATCGGCCAGGAGAAGATCGCCGCCGACGCCACGCCGCCGGTCGAGGTCGATGTCGACTTCTGATCCCCAGCCCGCGACCGGCCTGACCCAGGCCGAGCGACTGGCGTTGGCCCGCCGGCTCCTCGCCGACGGGCCAACCGGCTCCACCCTCTGGACCCCCGACGGTGCCGGCAGCACCGCGGGGGCCTCCAGCCCTCCGGCGTCATCGCCCGCGCCGGAACCGGAAGCGGCGTCTCGGGCAGAGACACCGCCCACCGAGGCCCAGTCCGCTGAGCCTTCGGTGGGCAGCCAATCGTCGGCTGACCCGACGGACTCGGGCCCGTCTGGCACCGCGCCGGCGAAGAGTCGTCGCAAGCCTTCCGCCGTGCGGCGAACAACTGACGACGACGATGGCGACGGCGACGATGGCGACGGCGACGCCTGGCCGTCCTCGCCTGGGCGGCGCTCCGGCGCGGTCTCCGGCATCCGCGGGGCTGCACCCGAGCTCCCCGATCCGTGGGACACGCTCGATGACGAAGCCCGCCGCAAGAAGTCCCGGCGTGATGCCGCGCCCGAAGAGCCGGACCCGTGGGACTCTCTGGACGCCGGTACGACGTCCGGCGGTGGGACGACCTCCGACGAGCCGGATCCGTGGGATGCGCTGGAGACCAGTTCCACCAAGCCTGCAAAGACTGCAGGCGAGGCGGACCCCTGGGACCAGTTGGAAGCCAAAGGCCGTGCCAAACCCAGCAGTCGTCGGGGTACGCCCTCGCGAGATGTCGACGCGCGCGACGACGCGGACGATTTGGCTGACGCCGGAAGCCCTGCCGCTGCACGTGGGCGCGGACGTGCGAAAGCCGGTCCGCGGACGAAGCGGCGAGCAGCCGACTCAGATTTGAGCGCATCCTCGGGCAAGCCGGGCGGGCGTGGTTCTGCTGGCGACCCGAGCGTGGATGGTTCCGCCGCGGTGCTTCGCATGCGTGGTTCTTCTGATGCGCTGAGCGTGGATGGTTCGGCTGTCGCGCTGGGCGCGGATGGTTCTGCTGCGGTGCTCGGTGTGCGTGGTTCTTCTGATGCGCCGAGCGCGGATGGTTCGGCTGTCGTGCCGAGCGCGGACGGTATCGCCGCGGTGCTCGGCGCTGCCGATGCACCGAGCGCGGATGGGTCCACTGTCGCGCCGAGGGTGCGTGGTTCTGGCGAGCTCAGCGCAGATGGTTCGGCGGCAGTGCCGGGTGCGGGTGCCTCCGCCGGTGAGCCGAGTGCGGCTGAGTCTGGGGCGAATCCAAGTGCGAGTGCGTGGGCCGCTCGACGTGAGCGGGCTGCCGGTGGACGGCCGGGCGCTGGGGCGGCGGATGACGAAGACAACGGTCAGCCTGCGGACGGCCCGTTGGCGCGACGTGGGAGCAGTTCTTCGCGCTCGAGCTCGAAGTCCGCGATGTCGGCCGCGGGCCGTGATTCGGGCGAGGATTCAGGTGGTCGTTCAGGTGGGCGTTCGAGCGGTGGTGGACGTACTGGGCGGAGGCCGAACCGGGGGTACGGGGGGCGGCCGCGACGTGGCGGGCGTGATGGTGATGAGCCGGGAGCGCCGGCGGACCCCGCGTTGGATCGCACTGCCGATCCGCATCAGGTGGCACGGACGATCCTGCTGGACAAGCTCTCCGGGCAGCCGCGGACACGTGCCGAGCTGGCCGACGTACTCGCTGATCGGGAGATCGCCGACGAGGTGGCGGACGAGGTGCTCGATCGCTTTACCGAGGTCGGGCTGATCAACGACGCTGCGTTTGCCACCGCGTGGGTCGAGTCCAGGCATCGAGGGCGAGGACTCGGCAAGCGGGCGCTGGCTCAGGAGCTCCGCCGTCGCGGGGTTGACGACGAACTGGCCCGCGACGCCTTGGAAGAGCTCGACTCGAGCCAGGAGGAAGAGACCGCGCGCGAACTGGTGCGGAAGAAGCTCCGCTCAATGCGTTCCCTCGACCGGCAGGTCGCCATGCGCCGGCTCATCGGCATGCTCGCGCGCAAGGGGTACCCCGGCGGGCTGGCCATGACCGTCGTCAAGCAAGAACTGGCTGCCTCCGACGAAGAACTCCCGCTGCTCAACGATTCAGGGCTCGAGGCCGAGTAGCTGCATCGGGGCAGCCGCTGGCAGCTCGCGCTCGGGTACGTCGAGGCGCCGCCGCCCGAGGGGTGGGAGACCTGCTGACCTCAAGCCCTGCCAGGTCAGCCGACCTCGTCGCTCCAGCGCGGGAGGGGTGCCCGAGCAGGTCCGCACAACATCGTGTCGATGATGTGCGCGTCGACCTCGCGTTCGCGATCACCGATGTCCCCGCCCGAACCCTCGCAGGGCGAGGATCTCTTGGGCAACGGCAACGGCAACGGCAACGGCAACGGCAACGGCAACGGCAACGGGCAACCGCGACGGCAGCGGTAACCGCAACCGCACGGCGACGGCAGCGCAACCGCGACGGCGACGGCAGCGCAACCGCGACGGGCAACCGCGACGGCAGCGGCAACCGCAACCGCAACGCACGGCAGCGGCAGCGGCAGCGATCCGGCGGTCGCGACCACCGCGAGCTCCTAGCCGGAACGGCCCTACTGGTACAGCGGTCGCGGATGGACCAGTCGTTGGCCGAGCGGCCTGGTGGGATCAGCTGGTCCGCAGGCGGCAACTACTTGCTCGGGGTTGAAGGCGCCGCGGGCAACAACTTGTTCCGGGCTCATGCAGGAGGAGGAGAACCGCGGCGAGGTTGTCCTCGGGCTGTGGGATGAGGCAGCACCTTGGTTGTTGCCTGCCGCCCGCTTTTGGGGGAGGACGGGGTGCTGTGGGCAGGACTTCTGCAGCAGTTCGGCGGCCGCTGCAGCGTCGGGCAGGGTCGCCTCGCCGGAGGGGGCCGGCGGGGCAGCAGACTGGGGGGATGGGATATGTGGGGTCTTACACGTGGCAACTGCGGCAGCGGGTGGGGAGTGGGTTGTTGCTGATGCCGGGGGCTCAAGTGGTGGTGGTTGAGGAGGGGGAGCGGATCTTGTTCCAGCGACGGCAGGATTCGGGGCTGTGGGAGATTCCGGCGGGGGCGGCGGAGCCGGGGTCGAGTTTTCGGGGGACTGCGGCGCGGGAGTTGTTCGAGGAGTCGGGGTTGCGGGTGCGGGAGGAGGATTTGGTGCCGTTCGCATCGTTGTCCGAGCCGGAGGTGCACGAGATCACGTATCCGAACGGTGATCGGATGCACTGTTTCGCGTTGTGCTTCGAGGCTCGGGTCTGGGAAGGGGAGCTGCGGGCGGAGCCGGAGGAGGTGAGTGAGGCTGGGTTCTGGGCGGTGGATGAGCCGCCGGGGGAGTTGCAGCCGCAGACCGAGGTGGTGCTGGGGCTCTACCGGACTTACCTGGGGAATGGGCAGTTCCAGGCGCGATGAGCGCTGGATGGGGCGATTTTTCGCGGTTTCGGGCGGAATTTCGGGGGTTGTGGGGTGATGGAGGGGCGGGTTGCAATGCGGGGGGTGGACGGCGAGGGATGTTGACGGGTGTCGGTGACGGGTGTGTCATCCGAAGGAGAGACCGGCTTGGCGCCGGTCGTAGGCTGGGATTTTTCGTTGAGATCCGCCCCTGACACCTCTTTGGAGGGTGCAATGAACGATTTCCAGGAACAGGCGAAGAACTGGCTCCGGAACGTCGTCAAGCAGAACCCGGACAAGATCAAGGCAGGTGTGGAGAAGGCCGGCGACCTGATCGACAAGCAGACCGGCGGGAAGTACGCGGAAAAGGTCGACTCGGTCCAGCAGAAGGTCGGCACGTACGTCGACTCGCAGGGGCGCGGGCCTGCGGGCGACCAGACCGGAGGCGCTGCGAGCGGACCGGCGACGGGCGAAGGCCCGAGCGGTCAGGCTGAGGGGCAGCCGCCGACCGGGCCGGACGACGGTGCGCCGGATGCGGCGACACAGACACCGGGCGCGCAGGTGCCCGACTCGGGTGACTCCAGCGCGGCTGGGACCAAGGCGGGAGATGCCAGCGGGACCGACTCAAATGCGACCGGCTCCGGTGCGAGCGGGAGCGAGGGCTCCGCGGACGGCGGAGTCGTCGGCGGGCAGACGCCTGATGTGAATGACAGCGACGCTCGCTCAGCCGGTTCGGGCACCGAGGGTGCTGAGACCGGCGGTACGGCGACCGGTACGTCGGACGGCGGGTTGCCCGGGCCGAGATAGCCGACGGCTCGGTATGCCGCCGGTGCTTCGCACTCGGCGGGACTGTGACTCCGCACCCCGGTCCACGGATGGCGTTCGCGCCTCCGGGCCCGGGGTTCCGGCGTTTGTGCTCACCCCGCGGCCGCGGCACGCCATGTGTCGCGGAGAGTAGTCGGGCGAATCTAGAATGTGACTCCTGGCAAGGGGGTCGGCATGGGGAGACGGCGACGGGGGCGTGGTGGGAGACCGCCGTTTCAGGCATGGGGGCTGCTGCTCGGCGTGCTGGTCCTGTGGATGGCGGCCGAACAGTACTGGTCCGAGGCGCTCGTCATCGGCGCCATTCTGGGGTTCTACGGTACGGCGGTCCGCCTGACGCGATGCCGGGTCGGGACTACGGCGCACAGGCCGTGCGGCTGGATCGTCCGCGGGATCGTGGGGACCTGCCGCTACCACGTCGGCTACAAGCGCGGTCTGCCGCGCCTGGTCCGCGGTGCCGGCTTCGCTGGATTGCCGACTTTTATGTGGCCGCGCGACAAGTTCGGCGGGCTGGTGGCGACCCGTGCCGAGCCTCAGCCGCGGAGTCCGGCGGTTGCCATGGCATCGGCCAAGGAGCGGCGGTCAGGGTACGACCGGCTGATGGTAGTGCTGGCGATGGGTGGGTTCGCCGTGGCTGTGGTCGGGGTGGTGCGCGACTTCGTCGCGGGGTGAACAGGGGCCGCGGTGAGGACGACCGTCGGTGGGAGTGTGTCCGTCTTGACCCTGTGGATAGGCGCGCTTAGCCTCGGAATCAGTAAGGGGACTGTCCACCCGGACGGTTGATGACACAGCAGAGGTCGGCCGGTTGGCCGAGGTCGGAACGTGCGCAGGCGCGGTCCGGGATACGAAACCAGAGCTCTTACGAGCTTGCCGGCGGTGGGCGCACAGCCTGTCGCCGCATAGGAACGGACCCGGCGCTCACCGGGGAGGAACGCCGGCGGTGCGCAGCCGACGGCGGAATCCCGGGTTGGCGCGTTCCGGCGTACCGTCTTCTGGCGTTCGGGCCGCTGTGTGGTGATCCCTTCGACAAGAGCTGGTCACGCCCGGGCGTGGCTCGATGAGGGGAGACGCCGATGCCGCAGCTTTCGGCCGGGCCGTACGCCGTGATCTCGTACGCCGCGACGTTGACGGCGACATCCGTCGGGCTGGTGGTCGTCGGTCTCCTCGTGGTCGGGTTGCTCGCCTGGATCGGGTGGACGCTGACCCGGCGCAAGGGCTCCGAAGCGGCCGCAGCGGAGGCGAACGCGAAGCTGGAGGCCGCCACGGCGATCGCCGAGGCGAAGTCGGTGGGCGACCGGATCCGGCGCGAGGCCGAGGACGAGGTCGCGGCTATCCGGACGCGTGCGAAGGAGTCCGAGCAGCGCAGCGAGGAAGTACGCCGGCAGGCCGAGCAGCAGGCCGAGGAGGTACGTCGCCAGGCCGAGGTACGCGCGAAGGAGATCGAGCAGCGTGGCGATGAGGCGCGTCGCCAGTCGGAGAACCGGGCCTCGGAGATCCGCCAGGAAGCTGAGCAGCGGGCGTCCGTCGTACGGCGGGACGCTGAGACCGAGGCGCAGTCGATCCGCGACGACCTGCGGGAGCAGCGGCTGGAGATGGAGCGGCGCGAGCACCGCCTGACCGAGCGCGAGGAGCGGCTCGACGAGCAGCAGCGCGGGATCGCCGATCAGCAGAACGAGCTCACCGGTCAGCTTGCCGAGCTCGACCGGCAGCGCGCCGAGATCCGTGACCTGGAGGACGAGCGGCGCCGGATCCTCGAAGGCGTCGCGAACCTGACCAGCGAGCAGGCCAAGGCCGAACTGGTCGCCGCGCTGGAGGCCGAGGCGAAGCGGCACGCGCACACGATCGTTCGCGACATCGAGCGCCAGGCCCAGGACGAGGGCGAGATCAAGGCCCGCAAGATCATCACCGGCGCGGTCCAGCGGCTCGCGTCGGAGCAGACCAGCGAGTCGGTCGTGTCGGTCGTGCACCTGCCCAGCGACGACATGAAGGGCCGGATCATCGGCCGCGAGGGCCGCAACATCAGGTCCTTCGAGCAGACCACCGGCGTCAACCTGATCATCGACGACACCCCCGAAGCGGTCCTGCTGTCCTGCTTCGACCCCGTACGGCGGGAGACCGCGCGGCTGACGCTGGACTCGCTGGTGCTGGACGGCCGGATCCACCCGAGCCGGATCGAGGAGATCTACGAGCGCAGCAAGGGCGAGGTCGCCGAGCTGTGCATGCGTGCGGCCGAGGACGCGATGGCCGAGGTCGGGATCACCGACCTGCACCCGGAGCTGGTGCGGACGATGGGACTACTGCGCTACCGGACGTCGTACGGGCAGAACGTGCTCAAGCACCTGATCGAGTCGGCACACATCGCTGGGATGATGGCCGCCGAGCTCGGGCTGGACCCGAAGCTGTGCAAGCGCGGCGCGTTCCTGCACGACATCGGCAAGGCGCTGACGCACGAGTCGGAGGGCAGCCACGCGATCGTCGGTGCCGACCTGGCCCGCAAGTACGGCGAGAACGACGACGTCGTGCACTGCATCGAGGCGCACCACAACGAGGTCGAGGTCCGGACCGTCGAGGCCGTGCTGACCCAGGCGGCGGACGCGGTCAGCGGTGGCCGGCCGGGCGCGCGGCGCGAGTCGCTGGAGGCGTACGTGCAGCGGCTCGAACGGCTGGAGGAGATCGCGATGCACCACGACGGCGTCGAGAAGGTGTTCGCGATGCAGGCCGGTCGCGAGATCCGCGTGATGGTGCTGCCGGACGCGGTCGACGACATCGCCGCTCAGGTGATGGCGCGCGACATCGCCAAGCAGGTCGAGGAAGAGCTCACCTACCCGGGCCAGATCCGCGTCACCGTCGTCCGCGAGTCCCGCGCGACGGAGGTCGCCAAGTAGTCGCTGTACGGCGCGGGCGAGCCGTGCTGGGTCTGCCGGCACGCGAGGGTGTTCCGGAAAACGGGCTGCGACTCCGGACCAGGGTGACTACGGTCGGGGCGTGCTCGAGATCAGACCCGCAACGCGTCAGGACGTCGACCGACTGGTCGATGCCGCCGGATCGCCTGCCCAGCGGGCGCATCTGGAGAGCCGGTGGGTGGAGCAGGAGCGCGGCGATGCGTTCCTGCTGGCGCACGACGAGAGCGGGATCGTCGGTCAGACCAGTTTGCTGCGGACGTCGAAGTACGCCGAGGTCGCGGCGGCTCATGACCCGGCTGAGATCAACGGGTTGCACGCCTACGTGCAGGGTGCCGGCGTTGGATCGGCGCTGATCGCGGCGGCTGAGGAACTTGCCGGCGCCTGGGGGCGCGGCGCGATCGGTCTCGCGGTGGGGTTGGACAATCCGGGGGCAACACGGTTGTACGCCCGGCTCGGTTATCAGCCCGCGCAGCTTCGCGTCATCGACGAGTGGACCGAGGTGGATGCCGACGGCACCGTTCTGGTCGCTCACCGGGACCCCTGCGACTACTTGCTGAAACCGTTGCCCCAGTAGCTTCTCTTCAGCCGCGTCCCCGGCGCATGCTGAAGCTGAGGGGAAGGGGTGGTCGCGATGACCGACCGGAATCGCGAGGTGCTGGAGGGGCTGTGGCCGAGCGACGGAGTGCTGAAGCTGTCGGCCGAGGACGAGCACACGCTGCGGGCCGAGGACTACGTGCTGGAGATGCCGCAGTCGGGTGAGCGCCTGGTGGGTCGGGACAAGATGCTGGCGCTGCAGTCGGAGTACCCGAACCCGCCGTCGATCGAGATCCAGCGGATCGTCGGCGAGGGCGACCACTTCGTGGTGCTGGGGCGTTCGGACTACGGCGGGGAGATCTTCTACGTCGCGAACGTCGTGGAGTTCCGCGACGGCCGGATCGCGCGGGAGACCCGCGTCTACGGGTCGCCGTTCGACCCGCCGGCCTGGCGAGCGCCGTACACGAGCTGAACCCGTACGGCGTCAGCGGTGCTCGGTCGGGCGCTCCTTGTACTCGGTCGGGGTGACGTCGATCTCGTGCTCGAGCGGGTACGAGTGCGGCTCGGTGCTGTACTGCTCCTCGACGCGCGGCTTGATGATCGCCGTGTCGTCGTGCTCGACGTGATTGCGGTTGGCGACCCGGTACGACAGCCACATGCCGGCCAGGCCGGCCAGCATAATGACGACGCCGACGACGGTGAAGTCGATCGGGCCCGAGGTGTCGCGGATCGCGAACGCGATGATCGCACCCGCGGTCACCAGCGTGATTCCGACGCCGATACGCATCCTGTGCCTCCGTCTCCTGGCCGCGGGCGGCCAATCACTTGGGCGGGGGATGGGGTGACGTTGCGTTGTCCTTGCTCACTCCCAGTACCCATCTAGTCCAGTTGGCATGCACAACCGGGCGGGAAGGTCCTGTCATCGACTCTACGGCGCGGCGACTGATCGGGTGCCGGCTTGTCTCACACCGCTTCCAGCTGACGTGCGATGGCAGCCGGAATGCGCAGACCGGTCGCCTGCGCGTTGGCGACGAACTGCGCCACCAGGACGTCGCCCCTTCCGGTCGTCAACGCGACGACCTCCCGCGACTGCGGCGGATCAAGCCGGTGCACAGTGCCCGCGAATCCGGCCGGGATACTGCTCACCGGTACGACGGCCGCTCCGAGCCCGGCCGCTGCCAAAGCCGGCGCTGACGTGATTTGCCGGGTGCGGATGACGACCTCGGGGAGCACCTGGTGCTCGGCCAGGAGTCCGTCGAGCCAGCCGGCCAGGCCGTGCGGACCGGCGTACTGGATGAGTGGGTAGCCGTGCAGCGCGCTGATCGGGACGGGGCCCGGCCTGCTGCCGAGGGGATCGCCGGTGGGGAAGACGACGACGAGCTCCTCGCTCGCGATCAGTTCGACGGCGCCGTCCCAGCGGGTGGGGCGCGGGCTGATCGCCAGGTCGATCTCGTCGCTGGTGATCATCGCGGCGAGGGCGTCGGCGCTGTTCTGCTCCTGCAGGGCCAGTCGCACGCGGGGATGACGGCGTCGCCAGCCGCGTAGCAGTGGTGCCAGCAGACCGGCGGTCATCGAACCCGCGCAGCCGATCCGTAGCTGCCCTTCGTCCAGGGCGCTGACCGCACGGCCGGCTCGCACCACGCGGTCGGCCGCCTCCAGAGCATCCTGAGCGTGCCGCAGGGCCTCTCGTCCGGCTGAGGTCGGGCGGATGCCGCGGGGGAGTCGTTCGAGCAGCGGAGAGCCCAGCTCTTGTTCCAGGACCGCGATCTGGTGGGAGAGCGCAGGTTGCGACAGGTGGAGCCGCGCTGCCGCGCTGGTGATCGACCCGGCCTCGACGGTGGCGACGAAGCACTCCAGGGCGCGCAGAGTTGGCATAGATGGAGTCTATGGGAGGGATCGAGAACTGGTCTTTGTCTGGATGGCTTGAGCTGGCCAGGCTGGAGGCATGACGACAACGGCAGAGCTCGAAGGCAAGCAGGTTGTGATCGTGGCGGGTGGTTCCGGTATCGGCCGGCAGTTGGCGCAGGATGCCGTCGATCAGGGCGCGCTGGTGACGATCACCGGGCGCAGCGCCGACGCGGTCCAGGCAGTGGCGGACACGATCGACGGCTCGGTGGCGACGGCGGTCGTTGACCTGGGCAACGAAGAGTCGATCGCCGGGCTGGCCACCGAACTCATGCGGCGCGACGTGGTGGTCGACCACCTGATCTCCCTGGCCAACGCGCCGGCGAAGGGGCCCGTGGAGAAGCTGGAGCGGGAGGCGATCATTCGTGCGTTCGACGCGAAGGTGATCGGTGCGCTGCTGCTGGTCAAGCACCTGCGGCCGGTGGGGTCCGTGACGCTGTTCTCCGGCGTCGTCGGCTGGCGGCCGAAGCCGGGGATGGCGGTGACGACGACAACGAACGGTGCAGTCGCGTTTCTTGCGCAGGCGCTGGCCGTCGAGCTGGCACCGGTCCGGGTCAACGCCGTCTCGCCGGGCATCGTCGACTCCGGAGCCTGGGACGGGATGGGCGCGGACCGCGACACGATGTTCGCCGGCGTGGCCGCGAAGAATCCGGCGCGGCGGATCGGCAGCCCACGGGACATTTCGCAGGCTGTCCTGAGCGCGATCACCAACCCGTTCCTGACCGGCACGGTCCTGCACCTCGACGGCGGCGCCCGCCTGGTCTGACTCCCCACCGGGCGGCTCCGCAGTCCCGCGACCGTCGGCTGCGCAGCCCCGCGACCGCAGGCTCCGCAGCGGCGCGACTGCCGGCCCCGCAGCCCCGCAGCCCCGCGGCTGCCGGGGCGCCGCCCAGGGGCTCAGCTCGGACGGCTCAGCGGAAGGCGGACTGCCCCGTCAGCGCCTGGCCGATCACCAGTTGGTGCACCTCGGACGTGCCCTCGTAGGTGAGCACCGACTCGAGGTTGTTGGCGTGCCGGAGCACCGGGTACTCCCCGCTGATCCCGTTCGCGGCCAGGATCGTGCGGCACTCGCGGGCGATCGCGATCGCCTCGCGGACGTTGTTGAGCTTGCCGACGCTGACCTGCTCGGGCCGCAGCGTGCCCTTCTCCTTCAGCCGGCCCAGGTGCACGGCGAGCAGGACGCCCTTGTTCAGCTCGACGGCCATGTCGGCCAGCTTCGCCTGCGTCAACTGGTACGCCGACAGCGGCTTGTCGAACACCTGCCGCTCACCGGCGTACGAGATGGCCGTCTCGAGACAGTCCCGGGCCGCGCCCATCGCGCCGAAGATGATCCCGAACCGGGCCTCGTTCAGGCACCCGAGCGGGCCCGACAGCCCGCGCGCCTCCGGGAGCATCGCCGACGCCGGCAGCCGGACGTCGGTCAGGATCAGCTCGGACGTCACCGACGCCCGCAACGACAGCTTGCCGGTGATCTCCGGCGCCGAGAACCCCGCCGTGTCAGTCGGTACGGCGAATCCGCGCACCCCGTCGTCGGTCCGCGCCCAGACCACCGCGACGTCGGCCACCGAGCCGTTGGTGATCCACATCTTCGACCCGTTCAGGATCCAGTCGTCGCCGTCACGCCGCGCGCTGGTCCGCATCCCGCCGGGGTTGGAGCCGAAGTCGGGCTCGGTGAGCCCGAAGCAGCCGATCGCCTCCCCGGCGGCCATCCGTGGCAGCCACTCGGTCTTCTGCTCCTCGCTGCCGTACTTCCAGATCGAGTACATCGCGAGCGATCCCTGCACCGACACCAGCGACCGCATCCCCGAGTCGGCCGCCTCGATCTCCAGGCAGGCCAGCCCGTACGCGACCGGCCCGAGCCCGGCGCACCCGTACCCGGTCAGGTGCATGCCGAGCAGCCCGAGCGCGCCGAGCTCCTTGGCCAGGTCGCGCGCGGGGATCGACGCCGACTCGAACCACTCGGGCAGCGACGGGCGGAGGCGCTCGTCGGCGAACCGGCGGGTGGTCGCCCGGATGGCGACCTCTTCCTCGGTGAGCAGCGAGTCCACATCGACGAGATCCAGCGAAACGGTCATAGCGCCAAAGTATCCGTAAGCGGGCCTGCTAGTCCCTGCGGTAAACCCCACAGCTGGCTGTGGGTTGCCTCACCTCGTGGGGTGTGGAAATCCTCACTTGCTGTAGAACGGCCACCACCAGCGCCGCTTGCGTGGGTGCCGAACGGTCACCGAGCTCCACTTCGCCGAACCGGTCACGACCAGCCGTACGCCGTCCTGCCCAGCCGGGCCGGTCTTGTTGTGGGCGGAGCTGCCGACGACGTCGATGTCGTCGAGGTTCACCACCCACCCCTGCGGCACGATGATGGTCATCGAGCTGTGCTTGAGCTCGGTCGCCACGTGCACCTGCGGCCGGCGTACGACGGCGTCGGTGAAGTCGAGCTTCACGCTGGAGTGCTCGGCGAGCGTTACCACCCGCTCGGGGACCTGCCACGCGCCTTCCCGCTTCTGTGCGCTGTGCTTCGCCCGGATGGTCAGCTCGGCCGCACCGGTGGGCTCGGCGGGGACCAGGTCCGCAGTCGCCGCGCGCAGCTCGATCTCGGTCTTGGCGGCGTAGATCTGCGTCAGCCGCTCGTCCAGCTCCTGGAAGTCGAGCCGGCCGTCCCCATGGGCTTCCTGCACCACCGAAGCGGCCTGCTCCCGGTCGCGGTCGGAGGCGCGACGGGCGGGCGGCGGCTGTTCCAGACTCATAAGGCCAAGGTATCGCCGCGAGCGGTCCGGCGTGCCAGGAGTCAGTGCGAGCGTCGTCCCCAGGACCGGGCGTGCCGGACGATGATCCGGCTGTGGGTCGCCCGCCCGGTCACGCGCAGCAGGACGCGGGCGGCCGTCGTACCGGGGGAGCGGGTGCGGTTGCGGACCGTTCCGTGCTTGACCTGGACGTCCTCGATGTCGACCAGCCAGCCCTCCGGGACGACCAGCACCACCGTGCCGTGCCGGGCGGTCGCGTCCACCTGGATCTCGGCGGTCTCGACGACCGCCGCGGTGAAGTCGAACTTGATCCGGCAGTGCACGGCCTCGGCGATGATCTGCCGCGGCACGCGCCACGCGCCGGTGCGCACCTGCGTCCGGTGCTCGGACCGGACGGTCAGGACCTCCCGAGCAGGTCCCTGTACGACGGGCAGCGGCACCAGGTCGGAGGTGATCGCCTTGAGCTCGAGCTGGGTCTTGGCCGAGTAGACGCGAGTGAGCCGCTCGTCCAGCTCCTCGACGTCCAGCCGGCCGTCGCCGTGCGCCTCCTGGACGATCGAGGCCGCTCGGTCCCGGTCCTGGTCGGTGGCGCGCAGACCTGGCTGAGGGTGCTCGAGACTCATGCCCAGCACGGTAGCCGCGGGGTGGGGCCACGGTGAACGACGAGTTGTCCACAGGACGTCGTACGGCGAATCGCTGGCGAGGGGCCCGACCTGAAACAATGGCCGGGTGAATCCGCGTACCGTCGTCATCCTCGGCTCGACCGGCTCCGTTGGCACCCAGGCTCTCGAGCTGATCGGGCGCAACCGTGACCGGTTCCGCGTGTGCGCGCTGTCGGCGGGCGGCGGCAACGTCGACCTGCTGGCGCGGCAGGCGCTGGAGTTCGAGGTCGACGTGGTCGGGGTCGCGAAGGCGACGGTGGCGCAGGACCTGCAGCTCGCGTTCTACGCCGAGGCGCAGCGCCGGGGGTACGCGCAGGGCGAGTTCAGGATCCCGAAGATCCTGACCGGGCCGGACGCGTCCAGCGAGCTCGCCGCGATGCCGTGCGACGTCGTGCTGAACGGCATCACCGGGTCGCTCGGGCTGCAGCCGACCCTGTCCGCACTCGACGCGGGCAACACGCTGGCCCTGGCCAACAAGGAGTCCCTCGTCATCGGCGGCCCGCTCGTCACGCGGCGGGTCAAGCCGGGCCAGATCGTGCCGGTCGACTCCGAGCACAGTGCGATCGCCCAGTGCCTGCGTGGCGGCAGTGCCGACGAGGTACGTCGGTTGGTGCTGACCGCGAGCGGTGGGCCGTTCCTGGGCCGGCCGCGGTCCGAGCTGGCCGAGGTGACGGTCGAGCAGGCGCTGGCGCACCCGAACTTCGCGATGGGCCCGGTCGTCACGATCAACTCGGCCACCTTGGTCAACAAGGGGCTCGAGCTGATCGAGGCGCACCTGCTGTTCGGCGTACCGATCGACCGTGTGGACGTCGTCGTGCACCCGCAGCAGGCGGTGCACTCGATGGTCGAGTTCACCGACGGCGCCACGATCGCCCAGGTCGGGCTGCCGACGATGACGCTGCCGATCGCGCTCGGCCTCGGCTGGCCCGACCGGATACCGGACGCGTCGCCGCCCTGGGACTTCGCCGAGGCGAGCAACTGGCAGTTCCTGCCGCTCGACGGCGAGGCGTTTCCCTCGGTTCAGCTGGCCCGCGAGGCCGGCACCCGGGGCGGCACGGCCCCGGCCGTGTTCAACGCGGCGAACGAGGTCTGCGTGCAGGCGTTCCGGGACGGCCGGCTGCCGTTCCTGGCGATCGTCGACACCGTCGCCCGGGTCGTGACCGACCACGACGTACCCTCGTACGAGGAACTGTCCATCGACGACGTGCTCGCCGCGGACGCCTGGGCGCGCACCCGGGCCCGTGAGCTGACCGGCGCCGGCAACGACAACGGCCAGGAGACCACACAGGCATGACCGCTCTACTGACCCTCATCGGCGTGGTTCTGTTCGTCGTGGGCATCCTCGTCTCGGTCGGCCTGCACGAGGTCGGTCACATGGTCCCGGCGAAGCTGTTCGGGATGAAGGTGACGCAGTTCTTCGTCGGCTTCGGCCGGACCGTCTGGTCGGTCAAGCGTGGCGAGACCGAGTACGGGATCAAGGCGATCCCGGCCGGCGGGTTCGTCCGGATCATCGGCATGATGCCGCCGGCCAAGGGCCAGGACCCGACCAAGGTCCGCAAGGCCAACACCGGGCCGATCCAGTCGATGGTCGAGAACGCCCGCAGTGCGGAGTACGAGACGATCGAGGCCAGCGACGACGGCCGGCTGTTCTACCAGAAGGTTTGGTGGAAGAAGCTGATCGTGATGGCGTCCGGGCCGCTGGTCAACGTGGTGATCGCGTTCGTGCTGTTCGGCGGCCTGTTCATGCTGTACGGCGCGAACGTCGCGCAGACCACCGTCGCGACCGTGACCGACTGCGTCGTCCCGGCCTCGCAGGCCTCGGCCGACCGCAAGTGCCAGTCCGGTGACCAGGTGTCGCCGGCCAAGCAGGCGGGCTTCCAGGTCGGCGACAAGATCGTCTCCTTCAACGGCACGGCGATCGACAGCTGGGACCAGCTGACCCCGCTGATCCGCGCCAACACCGACAAGCCGGCCACGATCGTGGTCGAGCGCAACGGTCAGCCGACCACGCTGCAGACCTCGACGATCGTCAACCAGGTCCGCGACGACGCCGACGCCGACAAGTTCGTCCAGGTCGGCTTCCTCGGCGTCTCGCCGGAGCAGAAGGTCGAGCGCCAGGACTTCGGCTTCGTGGTCGACAAGATGGGCGAGCTGACGGTCGCCACCGTCAAGGCCCTCGGCAACTTCCCCGAGAAGCTGGTCGGGGTGGCCAAGTCGATCGTCGGCGGCGACCGCGACCAGGACAGCCCGATGAGCGTCGTCGGTGCCAGCCGGGTGGCCGGCGAGGTCGCGTCGAACCAGGACCTGACCGGCGGTGCGCGGATCGCGTTCCTGGTCTCGCTGCTCGCTTCGCTCAACCTGTTCCTGGCCCTGTTCAACTTCATCCCGCTGCTGCCGCTGGACGGCGGGCACATGCTCGGCGCGATCTGGGAGGGCATCAAGCGCGGCTTCGCCAAGCTGCTCGGCCGGCCCGACCCGGGGTACGTCGACGTCGCCAAGCTGCTACCGATCGCCTACGTCGCGGCCAGCGTGATCGTGGTGATGGGCGTGCTGCTCGTCATCGCCGACATCGTCAACCCGATCCGGCTCTTCAACGGATAACCCTCTTCAACGGTTAAAGGAAAAATGAGCATCTCCCTGGGCATGCCCGCGCTGCCTCCGCCGACCCTCGCCCCGCGCCGCAAGACCCGCCAGATCAAGGTGGGCAAGGTGCTGGTCGGTGGCGACGCGCCCGTGTCGGTGCAGTCGATGACCACGACCCTGACGTCGGACGTCAACACCACGCTGCAGCAGATCGCGGAACTCACCGCGGCCGGCTGCGACATCGTCCGGGTCGCCTGCCCGTCGCAGGACGACGCCGAGGCGCTGCCGGAGATCGCCAAGCACTCGCAGATCCCGGTGATCGCCGACATCCACTTCCAGCCCAAGTACGTGTTCGCGGCGATCGAGGCCGGGTGCGCGGCGGTCCGGGTCAACCCGGGCAACATCCGCAAGTTCGACGACCAGGTCAAGGAGATCGCCAGGGCCGCCAAGGACCACGGCACCTCGATCCGGATCGGCGTCAACGCCGGCTCGCTGGACCCGCGGCTGCTGGAGAAGTACGGCAAGGCCACTCCCGAGGCACTGGTCGAGTCCGCCGTCTGGGAGGCGTCGCTGTTCGAGGAGCACGACTTCCACGACTTCAAGATCTCGGTCAAGCACAACGACCCGGTCGTGATGGTGAAGGCCTACGAGCTGCTGTCCGAGCGCGGCGACTGGCCGCTGCACCTCGGCGTCACCGAAGCCGGCCCGGCGTTCCAGGGCACGATCAAGTCGTCGGTCGCGTTCGGCGCGCTGCTGTCGCAGGGCATCGGCGACACGATCCGCGTCTCGCTGTCCGCGCCGCCGGTCGAGGAGGTCAAGGTCGGCCTGCAGATCCTGCAGTCGCTGAACCTGCGCGAGCGCAAGCTCGAGATCGTGTCCTGCCCGTCCTGCGGGCGCGCCCAGGTCGACGTGTACACGCTGGCCGAGCAGGTCACCGCCGGCCTCGAGGGCATGGAGGTCCCGCTGCGCGTCGCCGTGATGGGCTGCGTCGTGAACGGCCCGGGCGAGGCCCGCGAGGCCGACCTCGGTGTTGCCTCCGGCAACGGCAAGGGCCAGATCTTCGTCAAGGGCGAGGTGATCAAGACCGTGCCCGAGTCGAAGATCGTCGAGACCCTGATCGAGGAAGCGATGCGGATCGCCGAAGAGATGGGCGAGAGCGTCGACGGCGGCGAGCCAACGGTGACGGTCGGCTAGTTCGTACGGCGCCTGGCGCCTGGCGCCAGGCACCTGGCACGTGTCGTCCGGTGCCCGGTGATGGGTCTGCGTCAGGCGAGCCTATGAACGCCTCCCAGTTCGCGTCGCGACGGCTGGCGCTTGCTGCCTGCCGCCCGGCGCTTGTCGTACGGTGCCTGGTGCCTGGTGCCTGGTGCCTGGTGCCTGCCGGACGTCGCCCGTGCCTGGCGTCTGGTGCCTGCCGGACGTCGCCCGTGCCTGGCGTCTGGTGCCCCGGTGCCGGTGCCTGCCGGATGCCGCCTGTCGCCCGGTGCCCCGTCGCGTCGGTGTCCGGTGCCGGTACCTGTCGGACGTCGCGTGTCGTCCGGTGCCCCGTTGCCTGTCGCCCGGCGACGGGCGTACGTGTGGTCTCGTGGCGGGGAACCGCGTGGCTTGTGGTCTTGCGGTGGGCGAACGGCAGGGCCTTCGTTGACTCGCGGCGGGCGATCGCCGTTGGCCGTACGGCTGGGCCGGACGACGCCGATGCCGGTGGTCGCGTTCGGGATCCGCACCTGATGGCTGCGGTCCGCTCGCCGGCCGCCTTGACGGGCGCGAGCGCGGGCCCTCGTCCGGCGCCTGCCCGAGTCGGTGGTCACGTGCGTCACCAACGATGGTCGATGTCGGGGGCGAGCCGGAGCCCGGCCCCGACGATCGCCGTCGGTGGTTGATGTCGGATCGGGCCTGAGCCCGGCCCTGACGATCGCCGTCGGTGGTTGATGTCGGATCGGGCCTGAGCCTGGTCCCGACCGTCGCCTCGGTGGTCGATGTTGGGTCGGGCCTGAGGTCGGTTCCGGCGCTCGTGGTTGGTGGTTGATGTCGGGTCGAGTCCGAGCTCGGCCTCGACCCGCGATGGGTCTGCGAGCGCGGCGGCCGTTTGATCTCTTCGCCTGTGTGGTGGGGCTGGTGACTTCTCCCGGGGCCTCGGGGAAGATCCGGCCGGCGCTGGGTTGGGCAAACTCAGAACGCTTGTCGTGAGGGGGCCACGGGTTCGGCCGTGGCGGACGGGCGCTCTAGCAGCAAGGCGCGAACAACTCGGTGCAACCGGCCGAGGGGGCCGTTGACGAGGCTGACGGTGAAGCCTTGCGTTGCTTGGCGCCGGTACGCTTCGGGGCGTGACTCGGTATCTGGTGGTCGGTGCGATCGCGGGTGAGACGAAGTACGTGCCCGAGGGGATTCCGGTCGTGTTGACCGGGGTCGGGAAGACGGCGGCCGCGGTCGCGACCGCGAGGGCGCTTGCGGGGATGGACACTACCGATCTCGTTGTGCTCAACGTCGGTACGACGGGTGCGCTGCGCGACGGGCTGTCCGGGGTGTTCCTGCCCAGCGAGGTGATCAACCACGACGTCAACGCCGACGCGGTCCGCGCGATCGGGCTGGACCCGAAGGAATCGCTCAGGATCGAGGGTGGGGACGGGACGGTGCTGGCCTCCGGCGATGTGTTCGTCACCGACCCGGCGGTGCGTGATCGGCTGGCGCTGCGGGCGCAACTGGTCGACATGGAGGCGTACGGCGTGGTGTTTGCGTGCCACGAGTTCGGCGTACCGGTGCGGGTGGTCAAGCACGTGTCGGACAGCGCTGACGAAGCCGCGATGGACTGGCCCGCTCTGGTCGACGCCAGCGCGAAGGTCCTCGGCGAGTGGGTGCGTCAAGAAGTCAGCTAGGTGTCTTGGCTCAGGGCGACGGTTGCTTGAAGTCAGCTAGGTGTCCTGGTGCGCGGCAACGGCCGGCCCGAAGCCGGTGGGTGTCGTGGCTTAGGGCGTCGGCGGGCTTGAAGGCGGCTAGGTGTCTTGGCCCAGGGCAACGGCTTGGCCTGTCTTGGTTTGCCAGTAGAGGACTTGGCGGCCGGAGCGGCGGCGGTGGAGTAGGCCTGCGTCGGAGAGGACGCGGAGGTGGTCGGCTACGCCCGCCAGGGAGACGCCTGTGGTTGCTACCAGCGACGTCGTACTGACTGGGGCGGCGGCTTCGACCAGGATGCGGGCTCGGTTGCGGCCGAGCAGGCGGACCAGTGGTTCGGCCAGCGGCTGGACGGCGGCGAAGATGCCGGAGACCGGGTACGTGATGGCGAACTGGTCCGGGAGGCGCCAGGTCACGCTGGAGCGCAGGCTGTGGGTGGCGATGAACATCAGGTCGTGGCCGCGGACGTCGGTCGGTGGGAAGTTCGTGCGGTTGACCTGGAGGCGGCCGTCGCCGAGCCAGCGGATGTCGGGGCCGAGGCCCTCCAGTACGCCGGACCAGCCGCGGGTGCTGAGGCTGGAGGTCCGGGAGACGATGTCCGCTTGGAGGACGCGGTAGCGGCGGGGCCAGTCGGGCTCGATCGTGGTGGTCCAGATCCAGCCCAGCAGGCCGGCGACTTCGGCGGCCAGGTTGTGGCCTTCGGCAACCAATGGTGAGAGGGCTCGGAGATCGTCGGGGGAGGGGATGCGGTCTGCTTCGGAGACGCTGGGGGTGCGGTGGGAGTTGTCCGTGGGGCTGGAGTCGGGGTGGCTGCGATCCGCGGCGTCGGTGCCGGCGTCGAGCGAGAAGCGGGCTCTGTGCACCCGGCCGGCGAAGGACGATTCCGATGGCGAGAGCGTGACCAGCAGGTCGGCGCGGATCTGGTTGTCCGGGAGAGCGGCGAGAGGGGCGATCTCCTCCTCGAAGGTGAGGTCGGGTGCCAGTGGCGGGACGGTGAGGAAGTCGGCGGTCCAGCGTGGGCCGAACGATGCGTCGAGGACGGCGGCGCCCAGTGGGTGGGCGGCCAGCTCGGCGTGCCAGCCGGGAAGGTGCAGGTCGCGCCAAGCGCGGTACCAGGGTTGGGACGGTTGGCGGAGCATCTTCAGCGCGGACACGGTCTCGGTCAGCTGGGAGGTGCCGAAGCGCGCGTTCACCAGTACGTCGGCGTCGACCAGGAACTCGGACAAGAGCACCTCCGATGAGCGGGCGGACGGGCGGCCGGGCCGGGTGAGCGGGCGGATGGACGGGGTGGTGGAGGGGTGAGCGGCCGCGGCTTCCGCAGCGGTCAGTGGGACGGTGCTCGCGATGGGCTGAGGCGGGCGGGGCGGAGGTGAGCGGCGGCACGCCACCCGAACAGACCGGCGACGTTTCGGTTCCAGGCGAAACTGTAGGCTCCCGCGCGCCGTACGGCGAGGGTTTGGGGATGAGCACCTACCGCGAGATCTTCCGCCGGACCGAGTTTCGCAGTCTCTGGCTGAGCAGTGCGCTCGGCAACGCGTCGTCGACGATGACGAGCCTGACGCTGGCCATCGTGGTGAACGACCAGACCGGGTCCGCGCTGCTGACCGCGTTCGTCATGTTCGGCCCGTCACTCGCGCAGGTGGTCGGGGCGTCGACGCTGATGTCGGCCGCCGACACGGCTCGCCCCCGGCGGATACTCGTGCTGCTTGCCGCACTCTCGACAGCGGCCGTCGCGGTCCAGGCGGCGTTCGATCTGTCCTCGGCAGCCCGGGTGATCCTTACCCTGGCCGTCGCCTACGGACTGAGCATCGGCGCCGGCGTCCGCTGGGGCCTGCTGAACGAGGTCGTCGCACCCGATCAGTTCGTGCTCGGCCGTTCGGCGATGAACCTCTCGGTCGGCGCCATGCAGATCGCCGGCTTCGGCGCGGCCGGACTGCTGCTTCAGGTGCTCAGCCCGAACCAGGTCTTCTGGCTGGCGACCGCCTTCGCCGCGCTGGCCGTCCCGGTCCTCCGCTTCGGCCTGCAGGACCGCGCGCCGCGCAGGGTCGCCCGGACGACTCTCCGCGAGACCTGGCGCGGCAACCGCGCCCTGCTGCAGAGGCCGAACACCCGCCCGCTCCTGCTGGCCCTCTGCATCCCCAACGGCCTGATCGTCGGCTGCGAGGCCCTCTTCGTCCCGTACGCCGGTGCGGGTGCGGGCCTGCTCCTGGCAGCAGGCGCCGCCGGCATGATGACCGGCGACCTGGTGGTCGGCCGCTTCCTCACCCGCACCTCTCGCCGGAAGGTGAGCGCCTACCTGCGCTTCCTGCTCGCCGTACCGTTCCTGGGCTTCGCCGCAAACCTGCCGCTCGGCGCACTGGCTGCGCTCGTCGCCGTGGCCTGCACCGGGTACGGCGCTTCGCTCGCCCAGCAGGAGCTGCTCACCGACGCGACTCCCGTCGAGCTCCGCGGTCAGGTCCTGGGCCTCGAGTCGGCCCTGCGCATGACGACCTTCGGCATCACCGCGGTCATCGCAGGTGCCACCGCCGACCTGGTCGACCCGACCGCGGTGATCACCGGGCTCGCCGTACTGTCCCTGCTCGCCTCGGCCGTGCTCACGCGCCCGCTGGCGAAGGTGGCCCGGCAGTCAGCAGGTGCTCAAGCACCTTTGTCTCCCGCACCAGCCACCGCATGACGCCGGCGCCTCGCTCCTGCACGGCGCGGTTGGCCTGCAGGGCGTCGGCGACGGCGATCCAGCGGGGGACCAGTTCGAGCTCGGCCTCGTAGCCCTCCAGCTGCTGCTCGGCAAAACCTGAAGCAGACGACGAGCAGAAGTAGTAGTGCGACGTCATCTTGAACACCCGGTACTCCGGCTCAGCAGCCCGCATGTACTCGATCGTGCTGCCGAACGACAGTCCCACCTCGACGTCCGCCAGCCCGCACTCCTCGACGAACTCCCGCTGCAACGCCGCCGTCTGGTCCTCACCGGCCTCGACCCCACCGCCCGGGAACTTGTAGTCGCCGTGCCGCGAGCCGAGCATCAGCAGCTCGTCCCCACGGAACAACGCACCCCGTACGGCGGTGCGCTGCAGGGTCCTGCCGGTCAGGTCCAGATCCGCGTCGTGCCGAAAGCTCCCGAGCATCATGCTGGCTATTCTGGCTTGACCTTGACCCCAGGGGCAGGGTTTAGCGTCGGTGTCGAGGAGGCGGGATGCAGATCGGGGACCTGGCGGCCGAGGCCGGAGTGACGGTCAAGGCGGTGCGGTACTACGAGGCGCAGGGACTGCTGAAGCCCGAGCGGGAGCCGAACGGCTACCGCCGGTACAGCGCGGAGGACGTCGTGATCGTCCGCGAGGTGAAGGCGTTGCTGAGTCTCGGGCTGACCGCGGAGCAGACCTACCCGTTCATCGAGTGCCTGCGGGCCGGCAACGACCGGGCCGACGTGTGCCCGGCGTCGCTGTCGGCGTACCGGTTGCGGATCGCGGAGGTGGATCGGCGGATCGCCGAGCTGACCGACCTGCGCGGCAAGCTCACCGGCCTCCTCGCCGATGCCGAGAACTGGAGAAGGAGACCGACCCATGGCCCTGCAGATTGCTGATCAAGGCAACTTCGACGAGATCGTCCTGAAAGCCGGCAAGCCCGTCCTGGTGGACTTCTGGGCGCAGTGGTGCCCGCCGTGCCACCAGATCGTCCCGGTGCTGGAGCAGATCGCGATCGAGCGCGCCGGCCGGCTGAGCGTGGTCAAGCTCAACGCCGACGAGAACCCGGAGATCCCGGCGCGCTACCGGGTGATGGCGATGCCGACACTGATGCTGTTCCACCACGGCGACCTGGTCTGGTCCGTCGTCGGCGCCCGCCCGAAGGCGTGGCTGCTGGAGAACCTGGACGACGCACTGCTCGCCACGGTCTGACCCGCAGAGCCGCGGCCGTCCAGGCGGCCGCGGCTCTGCGACGCCTAAATACGTAGCTTAGTAGCGTGCTAGCATCATATCCATGCCCGAAGACGCCAAGAAGGCGCAGTTCAACGTCTATCTGCCACCCGAGCTGATTCGCCGGGTGAAGCACAAGGCGATCGACGAGGGGGCCAGCCTGTCGGCGCTGGTCGAGCAGGCACTGGCGGAGTACCTGCACAAGCACGGGGAGGCGCGAGGATGAACGACGTGGTGATGCGGCCGCTGCGGTTCACGGCGGACGTCGGGGCGATGCGGGTGTTCCTGGAGACGCTCGGTCTGGTGCCTCACGTCGAGGGGGAGCGGGGTAGCTGGGTGGACCTGCTGGCCGGCAACGGGATGGTCGCGCTGCACGACGCGGCGTCGTCGGCGACGGGCGGGAAGCACGGCGACACCCGGCTGTCGTTCGAGGCCGACGACATCGAGCGGCTGAAGGACCGACTGGTTGCCGCGGGCCACGAGGACGCGACGACCTGGGACGAGGCCTACGGCCGGGCCCTGTCGGTCACCGCGCCCGGTGGTCTGGTGATCTGGATCGACGAACGCTCCGAGGACCTCTACGGCTACAAGCTCCACCAGACCCCGCCGGACCGCCGGCTGACGGTCGCTCCGCACCTGTCCGGAGCAGCGGAAGGAGAGTGGGCGGCGTTCCTGGAGTTCCTCGGAGTCCGGCAGCAGGTCACCTTCGGGCCGGCCGGCGACTTCGCCGTACGGCTCGAGCTCCGCACCACCGAGCCGCTCACCGCCGTCACCGCTCGCTTGCAGGCCGCCGGGTACGCCGCCGAACTCACCGGCACGACGATCACCATCACCGACCCCGACGGCCAGCCGGTCGAGGTGCACGGGTGATCGCCGTCCGCCCGGCGACCCTCGACGACGTCGATGCCGTCCGCGCGATCGGGCTGACCACCTGGCCGGTCGCGTACGACGGCCTCGCGTCGCCGGAGTTCATCGTCGACGGGCTGGCCGCGTGGTGGTCTCGCGAGGCGGTCGAGCGGGGAATCACGCGTGGGCTGACACTGGTCGCGACGAATCCTGCGGGGGAGGTCGTCGGCATGACCGGTCTCGGGCAGGAGGAGGGGTTCTGGGTGATGTGGAAGCTCTACGTGCTGCCTGATCATCAGGGCCGGGGGGTCGGTAAGGCGTTGCTCGACGCCGCGATCGGCGCGTTGCCGCAGGGGACGACCGCGCTGCTGCTCGACGTACTCGTGGACAACGAGCAGGCGATCGGCTTCTACGGTCGCAACGGCTTCGGACCGGCGGCGCGCACGCCGTCCAGGGATCTCGGCGCGGAGTTGATGTGGATGAGCCGTGCTCTCTGAGGACGTAGACCGTACGCCGGTCCGGCTGCGCGACGATCCGGACTTCCGGCGGTACTGGCTCGGCCGGATCCTGTCGACGGCCGGGTCGATGGTCACGGCCATCGCCTTGCCGGTGCTGGTCTACCGGCTGAGCGGATCGCCGTTGCTGACCGCCTTGGTGACCGCGCTCGAGGCGGCGCCGTACTTGCTGGCGGGCTTGTTCGCGGGCGCGTTGGCGGATCGGTGGAACCGCAAGAAGGTGATGGTCGCGGCGGACCTGGTCAACGCCGTGCTGATCAGTTCCGTGCCGATCGCTTACTGGCTTGACGCTCTGACGGTCGCGCAGGTGCTGGTCGTCGCGTTCCTGGTCCAGGGCGTCGCGACCTTCTTCGACGGCGCCAACTTCGGCGCGCTGCCGGTGCTGGTCGGACGGGCTCGGGTCGCGCAGGCGAACGCGGCCGTGTGGTCGGCGTCCAGCCTGGTCGAGCTGCTCGTACCGGCGTTGGCCGGACTCGCGCTCGCGGTGATGAACCCGGCGACCCTGCTCGCGCTCGACGCGTTGAGTTTCGCCGCGTCGGCGTTGGCGATCCGCGGCATCATCCGTGCGATGTCGGAGCAGCGCGCCGGGCGGGCACCGCTGCGGCCGCGCGTGGTCTTCGCCGACATCGCCGAGGGCGTCCGCTTCCTGGTGCGGCATCCCGGCGTCCGCACGATGACGATCGTCGGCAGCATCCAGTCCTTCGCCGGCGGCGGCTTCATGGCGTTGATGGTGGTCTGGACCGATCGCGTCCTGCACATCGGTACGTCGGGTCTGCGCTTCGGTCTCGTGTACGGCGCCTGGGGGATCGGCGCGCTCGCGGCCGCGACCGGTCTGCCGCGGCTGCTTCGCCGGATGCAACCCGCCGGGATCACGCTGTACGCGCTGCCGGCATCGGCCGCGCTCGGGGTGGTGACGCCGCTGATGCCGACCTGGCCGCTGGCCGCGATCGCCTTGCTGGTCTGGGGTTCAGCGTACGTGCTGGTGATCGTGAACTCGATCTCCTACCGCCAGCAGGTCACCCCGGAGCACTTGCTCGGCCGGGTCAACACGGCCGGCCGGATGCTGTCGTGGGGAGTCGGCTGGACACTCGGCTCGGTCGCCGGCGGTGTGCTCGGCAGCCACCTCGGTGTGCGCACCGGGATGCTGGTGCTCGGGGGCTTCGCCTTCACCGGCGTACTGGTCGCGTGGACCTCGCCCCTGCGTCGCCTGGCATCCGAGACCGGCCCGGTGCAAGCCTGAACCGACCCGCTACGCGCCAGAAGGCACACAATCGGCTAGGTTCTCCGCGTGGGCGTACGGGTTCTGGGTCCTCGTGACCTCTCAGCGGCGAGGGCCGTCATCGCTCGTGACCCTGTCGTGAACGTCTTCGTGGACAGCCTCGTGCAGGGCTCCGGGCTCGATCCGCGGCGCGGTGCCGAGGTCTGGGGGTACGTCGAGAAGGGCGTGCTCGAGTCGCTGTGCCATGCCGGCGGCAACATGGTCCCGGTCGGCGCCGGCGAGGCCGCGCTGCGTGCCTTCGCGGCGTACGCACTGCGCCGAGGACGCACGTGTTTCCAGATCCTCGGACCGGCCGTTGCGGTCGACCAGCTGTGGACGGCGCTCGAACCGCACTGGGGTCCGGCGCGCGAGATCCGCGGCGAGCAACCGTTCATGGTGATCGACGGACCGCCCGAGGTCGCCCCCGATCCGCTGGTACGCGCGGTCGAACCGGTCGACCTGGGCATCCTCTACCCGGCCTGCGTCGCGATGTACACCGAGGAGGTCGGCGTCCCGCCGCAGACCGGGCCGGACGGGACCTTCTACCGGTCGCGCGTCGCCGAGCTGATCCGCGCCGGGCGGGCGTTCGCGCGGATCGAGGACGGCAAGGTCGTGTTCAAGGCGGAGGTCGGATCGGTCGGGACCGGGGTCTGCCAGATCCAGGGCGTGTGGGTCGATCCGGAGCGCCGGGGTCAGGGCCTGGCCGCGCCCGGCATGGCTGCCGTGGTCGAGCTGGCCCGTCAGATCGCGCCGGTGGTGACGCTGTACGTGAACGCGTTCAACACACCCGCGCGGGCGGCGTACGAGCGGGTCGGCTTCCGGACCGTCGAGACCTTCGCGACCATCCTGTTCTGAGGCTGAGCGCTCGCTGTGATGGTACGGCGACCACGGGTGAGGTTTGCTGTTCCGAACCGCCCCGCCCCGCGGAAGGAACCCCATGCGGAAAATCGCTGTCCCCCTGGCCTGCCTGGCCCTCGCTGCCGCCGCCGTCGTCGTCGCCCCCTCGGGCACCGCGGCACCTCCCGTCGCAGCACCTGAACCGGCGTACTACTCCCTGAAGCTCCCGGCCGGTACGACGGTCGCCGGGCTGATCCGCGACGGCTACGACATCAGCCACGGCCACGGGTCCCGCCCGGTCGTCGTCGCCACCCCGGACGAGGTCGCGCGGTTGCGTGACCGGGGGATCGAGCTCGGCAAGATCGGTGACGTCTACCAGTCGCTCCCGCGCGGCGTCGATGCCGCGGGCACGTTCTACGGCGGCTACCACACGTCGACCGGGCACGAGGAGCACAACGCGGCCGTCGCCTCGGCACACCCGGACCTGGTGAAGCTGTACGACATCGGCGACTCGTGGAAGAAGACGAAGGGACAAGGCGGGCACGACATCCAGGCCCTGTGCATCAGCAAGCTCGCGGCCGGCGACTGCGCGCTGAGCAGCACGGGGAAGAAGCCGAAGTTCGTGATGCACGCGCAGATCCACGCGCGGGAGCTCTCGACGGGTGAGCTGGCGTACAAGTGGATCGACCTGCTGGTCTCGTCGTACGGCAAGGACGCGGCGATCACCTCGTTGATGGACACGCGTGAGCTGTGGGTCGTCCCGATGGCCAACCCGGACGGCGTCGACGTGGTCGCCTCCTCGCCGAACCGGCCGGTGATGCAGCGCAAGAACGTGAACAACACGACCGGCGGCTGCTCGGCGTCGACCGCCGGGATCGACCTGAACCGGAACTCGAACTTCCAGTGGGACGCCGACCAGGGCGCGCCCTGCGACGAGACCTACCCGGGGCCGAAGGCGGTCTCCGAGCCGGAGACGGTCGCGATCCAGGGCCTGCTGGGCAAGCTGTTCCGGGACACCAAGGGTGACGTCGGGTCGCCGGCCACGCCCGACACGACCGGGGTGTTCCTGACGTTGCACAGCTACGGGAACGACATCCTGGCGCCGTACGGGTACACCAACACGGCCGCGCCGAACCGGGCCGCGCTGGTTGCCCTTGGCAAGAAGATGGGCGCGTTCAACGGGTACCCGGTGACGACCGGGGACGGCGGGGTCGGGTACTTCGCGCCGGGGGCGACCGACGACTGGCTGTACGGGACGCGCGGTGTGCCGTCGTACACGTTCGAGGTCGGGGCCGGGTCGGGGGCGTGCAGCGGGTTCCTGCCGGCGTACTCGTGCATGGACTCGACCTTCTGGCCGAAGAACAAGAGCGCCTTCCTGTACGCCGCCAAGGCGGCGGCCACGCCGTACGGGACGCTGCCGTAGTGTGCTGCCACGGTTTTACTGGCAGGTAATAAGGTGGTGCCCATGAGTCGACGGAGCAGGAGCACCACGGGGCTGGCGGGCATGTTCGCGATGATGGGCGTGCTGCACTTCGTCCGGCCGAAGCCGTTCGAACGGATCGTCCCGAAGGCGTTGCCGGCCAAGAAGGAGCTGGTCTACGCCTCCGGAGTGGCCGAACTGGCCTGCGCCGCGGGGCTGCTCCACCCGCGGACGCGGCGGGCCGCCGGGCTGGCCAGCGCGGCGCTGCTGGCGGCCGTTTTCCCGGCCAACGTGCAGATGGCTGTCGACGTTCGGCGGAAGGGGTCCCCGCGGGCGCAGGCGATCGCGTTCGGGCGGTTGCCGCTGCAGATTCCGCTGATCCGGGCCGCGCTGAAGGCCTCACGCGAGGTGGGTTGAGCCGGCCCTGGGGATAACTGGTCGGCTCGGTGCGCCGAGGCGGATATCCTTTTGCACGTCCGAAGTTTGTCGTCCCGCTGGTTATTGCCTGGAGATTCCCGTGATTCTGCGTATGTCGTCGTTGTTCCTCCGAACCCTTCGCGAGGATCCGGCGGACGCGGAGGTCCCGAGCCACAAGCTGCTCGTCCGCGCCGGCTACATCCGCCGCGCCGCGCCCGGGATCTACACCTGGCTGCCGCTCGGCCTGCGGGTGCTGCGCAACGTCGAGAAGATCGTCCGCGACGAGATGAACGCGATCGGCGCGCAGGAACTGGTCTTCCCGTCGCTGCTGCCCCGTGAGCCCTACGAGGCGACCGGCCGCTGGACCGAGTACGGGCCGAACCTGTTCCGGCTGAAGGACCGCAAGGGCGCCGACATGCTGCTCGGGCCGACGCACGAGGAGATGTTCACCCTGGTGGTGAAGGACCTCTACTCGTCGTACAAGGACCTGCCGCTGTCGATCTACCAGATCCAGAACAAGTACCGCGACGAGGCGCGGCCGCGGGCCGGCGTGCTGCGCGGGCGTGAGTTCGTGATGAAGGACTCCTACTCCTTCGACATCGACCAGGCCGGGCTGCAGGCGTCGTACGAGCTGCACCGCAAGGCCTACATCGCGATCTTCGACCGGCTCGGCTTCGACTACGTGATCGTGCAGGCGATGTCCGGCGCGATGGGCGGGTCGGCCTCGGAGGAGTTCCTGGCGATCGCGGAGAACGGTGAGGACACCTTCGTCCGCACCGCCGGTGGTTACGCGGCGAACGTCGAGGCCGTCGTCGTGCCGCAGACCGCTCCCGTGGACTTCTCGGCCGTGCCGGCGTCCGAGGTGGTCGACACCCCGGACACGCCGACCATCGACTCGCTGGTCGACGCGCTGAACGCGAAGCACGCCCGCACCGACGGCCGGGAGTGGACGGCCGCCGACACGTTGAAGAACGTGCTGGTGATGCTGCTGCACCCGGACGGGACGCGCGAGCCGCTGGCGATCGGCGTACCGGGTGACCGGGCGATCGACGAGAAGCGCCTCGGCGCGCAGGTCGAGCCGGCTGAGGTGGTCGCGTTCGACGACGCCGACTTCGTCAAGAACCCGGCGCTGGCCAAGGGCTACATCGGCCCGGGCGTGCTCGGCAAGGAGAACAGCTCCGGCATCCGGTACCTGCTCGACCCGCGGGTCGGCGAGGGCTCGGCCTGGGTGACCGGCGCGGACAAGACCGGCTTCCACGTGGTCAACCTGGTGCACGGCCGCGACTTCACCGCCGACGGCACGATCCAGGCCGCCGAGGTGCGCGACGGTGACGAGGCGCCGGACGGTTCGGGTCCGCTGTCGGCCGCGCGCGGCATCGAGATGGGACACATCTTCCAGCTCGGCCAGAAGTACGCCGAGGCGCTCGACCTCAAGGTGCTCGACCAGAACGGCAAGCTCGTCACGGTCACGATGGGCTCGTACGGCGTCGGCGTCACCCGCGCCGTGGCCGCGATCGCCGAGGGCAACCACGACGAGATCGGCCTGATCTGGCCCCGCGAGATCGCCCCGGCCGACGTCCACCTGGTCGCCACCGGCAAGGACTCCGAGGTCTTCACCAAGGCCGCCGAGATCGCCGCGGCGCTGGAGGCGCAGGGACTCACGGTCCTGTACGACGACCGCGAGAAGGTGTCGCCGGGCGTGAAGTTCAAGGACGCCGAACTGCTCGGCGTCCCCACCATCGCCGTGGTCGGCAAGGGCCTCGCCGATGGCACCATCGAGGTCAAGGACCGCCGCTCCGGCGACCGCAGCGACGTACCGGTCGACGAGGTCGTCGCCCACCTGGTCGAGGCAGTCCGCAGCTAGCTGGTTGATGTGCGTCAGAGGCCCCTCGCTGAATGTCAGCGGGGGGCTTCTGCGTTTTCCCCGGAAGGGAGTGGACGACATGGAACCCGTCGGCCGGAATCTCCGGCATCCCCAAGAGCCAAGGCGCGACCAAGCCTGCACCTTCTGCGGCATCGCCGCCGGTCTTCTACCGGGCCGGGTGTTGTACGAGGACGAGTCAGCGATCGCGTTCCTCGACATTCGCCCGCTGCGCCGCGGACACACGCTGGTCGTCCCACGCTTGCACGTCGCCGACCTCGCCGCCGACAAAGCCCCCGAGGCAGTCGCCGCTGTCGCTGGCGCCCTGCACGAGACAACGCGGCTCCTCACCACGCGCCTACCAGCCGAAGGAATCAGCCTCCTCCAGGCCAACGGCGCCGCGGCGGGGCAGGAGGTCTTCCACCTGCACTTCCACCTGATCCCCCGGTGGACGGGTGATCGTCCGCTGAACGACTGGACCCAGGCCCCAGAGGCCGGCGCGGCACTGGACGAACTGCATCAGCAGCTGATCTCCACCTGAGCCACGGGCCGCCCAGCTCCTCCGGAGCCACGGGTCGCTCAGCTTCACCTGAGCCACGGGCCGCTCAGCTTCACCTGAGCCAGGAGCAGCTCAGCTCCACCTGGGCCAAGAGCGGCGCACCTCCTCGGAGCCACGGGCTGCGCAGCTCCGAGGAACTACCGGCTGCGCAGCTCTTCGGAGCGACGGCCGCGCACCTCCTTCGGAGCGACGGCCAGCTCGCCTCCTCCGGAGGTGAGCTGGGTTGCCCGATCGTGCCGGGTCCGGGAATGCGGCGACCTGCGGGTTGGACATCGTTCTGCGTGCGGCAGATTCGCAGCTGGCCAGACAGGCCGGTGCTCGGAGTGCGGCTGGACCGCCGGACGCCGATCACGCGGTGTGGTGCCTCGGCATGCGAGCCAGGCTGCGGTCGCCGACCGTGCGATGTGGGCCGACGGCGTGAGTCGCGGGCTCCCGCGGTTGCACCTCGACGGCAGCGTCGCCCGGTCCCGCCGGAGCCCTGGGCTTGGGACGCAGTACGGCCGGGGCGCAGAGCAATCGGGGTACGGGCGAGTCAGCAGCTCGCCGGATAGGCGTGGTGGGAGGAGGTCTTTGGTCCCACGCTGGGCAGGCGGCCGCCGCTGGACGACTTGAACCCGGAGCCGGCGCGGCGCTCGACGACCTGCACCAGCAGCTTCACCTCCGCCTGTGCCGCGGGCCGCTCAGCTCCGCCTGTGCTGCGGGCCGCTCACCTCCTTCCGGAGCCACGAGCAGCTCAGCCTCTCCTGAGTGGAGCGCCCATGGTTCACGTCGCGCTGCCCGGGGAGGCCCGGGTTTCCAGTGACGCCATTCACCTGATGGGTTGCAGTTCGGCCCAGAGCGCCCGTCGTCGCGGAAGCGCCTCCTGCGAACAGCTTTCCAGAAGTTTCTTCGGGGTTGATGTCGAGGATCGGGTGGTCGCTGCGATCAGGGGGTGTGGCGCCTGCGAGGGGTGCGCGGTGGAAGGGAATGGGTGGAACGAGATGACGGGAAGTTCTGTGGTGCGGGCCGGGATCGATGGGCTGCGGGCGGTGGTGAAGGGTGAGGTGCTCGTCGCGGGTGATGCGGCGTACCAGGTGGTGAGTCGGACGCTCAACGTGGTGGGGCGGCCGGCGGTGGTGGTGCGGTGTGCTGGGGCTGAGGACATCGCGGCGGCGCTGCGGTACGCGGGTGAGTATCGGTTGCCGGTGGCGGTACGGAGTGGGGGGCATCATCCTGCGGGGTTCGGGACCAACGACGGGGGAGTGGTGATCGACGTTGGGCTTCTCGATGAGGTGACGGTGCTGCCGGGTGGCGACGGGCGGGTGGTTCGGGTCGGGACCGGGGCGACTTGGGGGCGGGTTGCGGGGGAGCTGGCTGGTGCTGGGCTGGCGATTTCGTCCGGGGACACGGCGGGGGTCGGAGTCGGCGGGTTGCTTGGCGGGGGTGGGATCGGGTGGATGGTGCGGCGGCTCGGGTTGGCGCTCGACAGTGTGGTTGCGGCTGAGGTGGTGACTGCGGACGGTGTGGCTCGGCGGCTGGATGCGGTGAACGAGCCGGAGCTGTTCTGGGGTGTTCGGGGGGCCGCGGGGAGCTTGGGGGTTGTCACGTCGTACGACGTGGTGGCGGATCGGCAGCCGACGGTGCTGTTCGGGAATCTGTTGTTTCCTTGGACGCAGCTCGAGCAGGTGCTGACGGGGTGGGCCGCGTACATGGCGGACGCGCCGGTGGAGTTGTCCTCGTCGGTGCAGTTGCCGCCGACGATGGTGGCTGATCGGCAGGCGCCGATCGCTGTGATGGTGTGTGTTTCGGGGGAGCTCGGGGATGCTGGGCGGCTGCTCGCGCCGTTGCGTTCGCTCGGTACGTTGCTGACCGACACCGTCACGGAGGTCCCGTACGGCGACATCCTGACGACCGAGCAGATGCCGCCGGGGTGGACGCCGCGGATGCGGAACGGGCTGTTCGAGCGGTGGGTGCCTGAGCTGGTCGAGCAGTTGGCCGATGCGCGGCGGCGGATGCCGGCGATGGCGGTGGACGTGCGGGCGCTCGGAGGTGCGTACGGCGCGGTTGCTCCGGAGGCGACGGCGTTCGCGCATCGTGAGGCGGGCTTCATGGTGAACGGGGTGCTGCTCGGGTCGACCGAGCTGCACGGTGGTCAGATCGACGAGTTCGAAGAGCTCTGGGCGGCGTTGGCGCCGGAGGCGGCGTACGGGAACTTCCTGTCGCACCCGACGGCGGGAGATCTCGATCGGTGCTTCCCGAAGGCGCACCGGGATCGGCTCGCGGCGTTGAAGGATCGGTTCGATCCGACGGGGGTGTTCGGTACGGCGCTGACTGTTCCGCCGACCGAACACGTCGCCTGACTGGCCCGTTGGTGCACGACTGACGCGATGTATCGCGGCAGCCGTCAAACAACGCGGCAGTCGACACCCGTTCGGTGGGTGTGGGGCGGGGGTAGGGCTGTTCAGTGGGTGAGGCGGTCTCGGAGGTAGTTCTGCTCGGCGGTGTTGCGGGTGCGGGCGAGCGCGGCCTCGTACAGGGCGCGCGCTGCGTCATACCGGCCGGCGAGTTCGTGGAGGTGGGCGAGGACCGACAGGCGGCGGTGGTGGTCGCCGAGGTGGCGGTCGTCGGCGAGGGCGTCGACGATCGCGATCCCGGCATCCGGGCCGTCGGTCATCGCCACCGCCACGGCCTGGCCCAGCCGCACCATCGGACCTGGGTCGATCTCGGCGAGGATCCGGTAGAGACCGGCGATCTGCTCCCAGTCGGTCGACTCGACCGAGTCGGCTTCGCTGTGGACGGCGGCGATCGCGGCTTCCAGTTGGTACGGGCCTACGCGGCCGGACTGCAACGTTGTTTCGATGAGCCTGGTGCCCTCGGTGATCTCCTCGTGGTGCCAGCGCGTGCGGTCCTGGCGGTCGGCCGGCACGAGATCGCCACCGGGACCGGTCCGGGCGGCGCGGCGGGCGTGGGTGAGGATCATCAAGGCGAGCAGCCCGGAGACCTCGCCGGTTGGTGCTGCGGGGTGGGGGGCCGGGCCGGCCTTGGTGGGGAGGTGTTGGGTCGGGTCCGCCTTGGCGGGGAGGTGTTGGGCCGGGCTCGCCCCTGCGGGGAGGTGTTGGGCCGGGCTCGCCCCTGCGGGGAAGTGCTGGGCAGGTCCAGCCACGGCGGGGAGCTGGGTCGGGTTCGCACCCGCCCGATGACGCTGCGCGTGGGGCTCGACGGACTGGTGCAGCATCCGTGTGATGCGCAGCGCCTCGACGGCGAGGTCCAGGCGCTGCAGGGTGTCGCCGGAGCTGGCGGTGTGGCCCTCGTTGAAGATCAGGTAGAGGACCTGCAGTACGGCGCGCAGGCGTTTGTCGTACTGGTCGTCGGTGGGGAGCTCGAAGCGGGCGCCGGCGTCCTTGATCAGGCGTTTGGCGCGACTGATGCGCTGGGCAACGGTCGCCTCGGGGACGAGGAGCGCGGCGGCGACCTCGGTGGTGGTCAGGCCGCCGACCGAGCGCAGGGTCAGGGCGATCTGCGACGCCGGGGTGAGCGACGGGTGGCAGCAGAGGATCAGCAGGCGCAGGGTGTCGTCGGTGTCTTCTGCGGGGTCCGGGTCGACCGGAGTGCGCAAGAAGTCGGTCACCTCGCGCTGACGGCGGGCGTTGTCGCGGCGCCAGCCGTCCATCAGCCGGCGAGTGGCGACGCTGATCAACCAACCAACCGGTTGTTCGGGTACGCCGTTCTCACGCCACTGCGCGGCCGCCGCAAGCAGCGCTTCCTGGACCGCGTCCTCGCACTGGTCGAACACGCCGTACCGCCGGACCAGCGTCGCCAACGCCTTCGGCGCACCAGCCCGGATCGCCGCGTCGAGCTCCCCGTCGGGCGTCGCATCGCCCCGGGTGCCGGGCCCCGCCTCGTCCGGACGCTCGTCGGGGCTCACGGTGGCAGGATCACTCGCCCGCGTTGAGCTGGGCGAGATCCTCCACGTCGAGATCCCGCACGGGGCGGACCTCGATGCGCTGGACGGCGGAGTACGGGACCTCGGCGGCGATCTCGAGGGCTCGCTCCAGCGAGACGCAGTCGACGACCAGGGCGCCGGCGAGGAACTCCTTGGTCTCCAGGAACGGGCGGTCGGAGATCACCGGCGTACCGGCGACGGTCTGCACCGTCTTCGACTCCGACGGCAGCTCCAGGGCGAGGACCTGCACCAGTTCGCCCGAGGAGCGCAGGCGGCCGATGCGGTCGACGAGGTCGTCGCCGCCGATCAGCGCGCGGCGCTGCTCGGGGGTCAGGCCGTCCAGCGCCTCGGGGTTGTTGTGGATCAGCAGCAAGAACTTCACCGCACCATTGTCGCGAGCCCGGCGGTTCACGTCCGCTGAATTACCCGCCCGGACGTGGGGTCGATCACGTAAGGGTTCACCGGTACTACGTCCTGACCCGATCATGGAAGGCGTGAGTGCACTCCGGGGGCGTCGTGCCTGATATCTCCGTCTGGACCATCGTGTTCCTGGTGGTCGCGGCCTTCTCGGCCGGGTGGATCGACGCGGTCGTCGGCGGTGGCGGGCTGATCCAGTTGCCCGCGATGCTGCTCGGGCTGCCGAACGCGTCCCCGGCGCAGATCCTGTCGACGAACAAGATCTCGTCCTTGTGCGGTACGGCGACCAGCGCGGTCACGTTCGGCGTGAAGGTCCGCCCCGACCGGCGGACGGTGATCCCGCTGGCGATCCTGGCCGGGATCGGCGCGGCCGGCGGGGCGCTGGTGGCGACGAAGATCCCGATGAGCTGGTTCAAGCCGATCGTGCTCGTGCTGCTGATCGGCGTCGCGATCTACACCGCGCTGAAGCCGTCGCTCGGCGCCCGGACGGCGCTGCGGTGGGACGGCCGCACCCACTACGTCGCCGCCGGCGCGGTCGGCCTGCTGATCGGCTTCTACGACGGCGCGGTCGGCCCCGGCACCGGTTCGTTCCTGATCTTCGCGCTGGTCGGTCTGCTCGGCTACAACTTCCTCCGGGCCAGCGCGAAGGCGAAGATCGCGAACGTCGCCACGAACCTCGGCGCGATCGCCGTCTTCGCCGCCCACGGCGCCCCGCTGTGGGGCCTCGGCCTGACGATGGGCGCGGCCAACATGGTCGGCGGCCTGCTCGGAGCCCGTACGGCGGTCGCCCGCGGCAGCAGGTTCGTCCGGATCATCTTCCTGGTCGTGGTCAGCGCCCTGATCCTCCGCCTCGGCTACGACATCTTTGCCTGAAGCAACCAAACCCACGGCAGGCAATGCGTTTGCCCAAGGCCCCCGCCTGCCGCCACACTGAACAGGCACCGCCGGATCAGCAGCGGAACCGGAGATCTCCGGAGCCGTTCTGCGCGTTGTACCCCGGCAGCCGCTTTGCAACGGACCAAGAGATCTGTCCCGGGTTCACGCTGTCCCGGCCAACGCTCTGCAGGCCCGGCTGCTCGTCACGAGCCGGTACCTCCGCCGCGGTCCGGGGTGACCCCGGGGCAGATCGTCCACCGCAACGGCCCACCGAGCAGCAGACCGACGACCGGCGAGAGGAAGTGGACGATGACGAAGATCACCGTGCAGACGCACGAGCAGGTTCTGGTGTACCGGGACGGCGTCTTCGAGTCCCAGCTCGAGCCCGGCCGGCACCCCCTCCGTCAGGTCCGCCGGACCCGGCAGGAGCGGATCGACCGGCGCATCCGGCAGCTGTCGGTCTCCGGGCAGGAGATCTTCACCGCGGATGGCGTGACCGTGCGCGTCACCGCCGTCGCCCGCTGGACGGTGACCGACGCGCGCGCCTTCGTCGAGCGCGCCGAGAACCCCGAGGACCTGCTGCACGTCGCCCTGCAGCTGGAGATCCGGGACGCCATCGGCCGTCACGAGCTGGACGAGCTGCTCCGCTCCGAAGGCCGCGACGCCGTCGCAGCCGCGCTCGCGGGAGCGGCTGCGGCGCAGGCGGATGCCGCGGCCGCGGCGCTCGTCCCTGCGAACGCGCCCGAGCAAGGTGCGAGCGCGCCCGGCAGCCTCCGGGCAACAGCAGCCGAGTTCGGGATCACCATCCTCGACGTCGCCGTCCGCGACCTCGGCGTCATCGGTGAACTGCGCACCGCCCTCGCCGAGACCGCGATCGAACGTCAGCGTGGCCGCGCAGCTCTCGAACGCGCCCGCGGCGAAGCGGCGGCGCTGCGCTCCATGGCCAACTCGGCCAAGCTGCTCGACGACCACCCGGCGCTCGCCGCGCTGCGCCTGGTGCAGGTCGCGGCCGAGTCCGGCGCCACCGTCGTACTGACTCCGGATGGTCTACCGTCTCGGGCATGAAGGTCCTGTACGACGGCCCGGTGCACGTCTCCTACTTCCAGATCTACGTGATGTCCGGCGGGACGTTCGCGAGCGATCCGGCGGAGTCGAACCAGGGCCAGGCCAACGGGCTGTGCGGTGCCGCGTTGCCGGGAACCCTGTTCCTGACGACCGGCCTGCACACCGGCCGGACCCACTTCACCGTCGAGCTGCACGCCGAGCAGCCGCCCGTCGACGCCACGTGGGAGGAGGTCGTCGAGGCGGCTTTCCGCCCGGCCGAGGAGGAGATCGCGCTGGTCGAGTGGGCGGGCGAGGCGGTCCACCTCCTCGAGCTGCCGGTCGACGACTACCGCGTCCGGTACTGCGCGACCGGAATGGACGCGGCCGCGGAGGCCGACACGGTGAAGGACGACGAGCCGCCGATCGACCGCTACCTGCTGCAGTTCTGGCCGGCCGCGCCACAACCGGACGCGATCCTCGAGCAGACCGCCGAGGTCGCCGAGTACTGGCACCACGCCTGGAAGGACTAGCCATGGTCGACTACAACGACCGCCTGCACAGTGTGTACGCCGCCGGCCGGGCCATCGGCCAGGAGACGCTCGACGCCTGGATGCGCGCGTACGCCGAAGTCGCGCCCCCCGAGCGCCCGCTGACGGTCCTCGATCTCGGCTCGGGGACCGGCCGCTTCACCGGCGCGCTGGCCGAGACGTTCGGCGGACCGGCGTACGGCGTGGAGCCGTCGGCGCGGATGCGCGAGCAGGCGCCGCCGCATCCCGGCGTGACCTACCTCGAAGGATCCGCCGAGGCGATCCCGCTCCCGGACGCCTCCTGCGACCTGGCACTGCTGTTCCTGTCCTTTCATCACTTCACCGACCAGCAGCAGGCGTTCCACGAATTGCGCCGCGTGATCACACCAGGCGGGGTCGTCCTGCTGCGAAGCCAGTTCGCCGACCGGATGCCGGACCTGCCCTGGTACCCGTACTTCCCGTCGGCCCCGGCGGTCGACGCCGCGATGTACCGGACGGTCGAGGACACCGAGCGCATGGCCCGCGCCGCGAACCTGATCCCCGACCAACAAGTGCGCCTGATCGAAGCTGAGCAGCCGCGCAGCCTCAAGACCCTGTACGAGCGGGTCAGCACGCGAGCCCTCTCGACGTTCGAGCACCTGCCCGCCGACGAGATGGAGGCCGGCTTCGAGCAGTTCCGCCGCGACGCCGCGGCCGATCCCGACCGGGAGACGCCGGCGGTCCCGGCGTCCTTGATGGTGCTCCGGGCCTGAAGGTTGGCCGGTCTGCCCCTTCGTGCAGACCCTCTACTGAGTGCCCGTCCGCCGACCTAGGGTCGCGACATGACGACGATCTTCGACGGGCGGATGCGCCTGTCCTTCGGCCAGATCTACCTGATGACCGGTGGGGTCGGCTGGCCCGACTTCGACGACTCCCGCCGGGGGCAGGTCAACGGTCTGCTCGGCGCGGCCCAGTCCGGCCGGCTGCTGCTGACGACGGGCCTGCACACCGGCGAGGTCGGTCTGCGGGTCGAGCGGCTGGACGCGGAACCCGCGCTGGACGATCAGTGGGAGGAGATCGTCGAGGTCTCCTTCGCGCCCGCCGGTACGGCGTTGCTGCTGCACGGCCTGGACTCGAGCCAGGTCGTGAAGACCGAGCTGCCGGTGGTGAGCTACCGAGCTCGCTACTGCGCCGCCGACATGGACAAGGGCAAGGAGGTCGACGTGGTCAGCGCCGACGAGCCGGTCGTCGACCGTTACCTGCTCCAGCTGTGGCCCGCCGGCCCGGCGCCTGACGTGATCCGCAAGCAGACCTCAGCGACGGCGTCGTACTGGCACCAAGAGCACTAGACATCCCAATGCACCTTCACGGCTGAAGGCTTCCGGAAGACCAGGCCGCGCGGGGGAGGAGAGGAAGGCGCGAGCCGCAGCCCGGGCAACGCCAGAGCGGCCCTCAGCGCGGTGAGCGCTTCGAGCCGGGCCAGGTGCATACCGAGGCAGATGTGCGGACCACTGGCCCACGCCAGATGCCGCCGGGCGTTCGTACGCCGTACGTCGAAGTCGTCCGGTGAGGCAAACACCGACGGATCGCGACCGGCGCCCGCCAGCGACACGATGACCAGGTCACCACGACGGAGCGAGCAGCCGGCGAGCTCGACGTCCTGCGTCGCGTACCGGTCGACGACGGCAGCCGCGGGCTCCAGTCGCAGCGACTCCTCCAGCGCGTTGGGCAGCAGCGATGGATCGGCCAGCACCAGCTCGAGCTGCGACCGATGAGTCAGCAGGTGCCACAGGCAGTTCGTGATCATGCCCTCGGTGGTCTCGATCCCGCCGAACATCAGCACCGCCGCGTTCGCCACCACTTCGTCCACGCCCAGGCCCGCGTGCGCCGCCTCGGCGACCAGCGAGTCCGACGACCCGATGCCTGAGGCAACGTGCGCGTGCAGCCGTCCGAACGCCTCGGCGCCCGCTGCCGTCACCTGCCGTCCGGCCGCGACGCCGGTCACCGAGTCCGAGATCACCTCGTACCAGCCGAGCACCGTCGAAGCGGAGGCCGGCGGCAACCCGAGCGAGTAGGCAACGACCGCCACCGACAGCGGCCCGGCCAGCGCCCGCCGCAGGTCCGCGGCGCCGTCCGCGGCGAAAGCCTCGACCAGCGACGAAACGGTCTCGGTGACCGGTTCGGTGAACCGGGCGCGAGTCTCCGCCAGCCCGAAAGCGTGCTCGAACGGCGCGCGGTGCGCCGAGTGCGCCGTACCGTCCAGCGACAGCATCGAGGGTCCGACGACCTGCGCGGTCGAGAACCGCGGATCGTCCACGGTGAACGTCTCGGGATCCCGCAGCACGCGCACCGCGAGCTCGCGCCCGCTCACGACCCACCCGTCGAGCGCGTCCACCCAACCCACCGGCCGCACGGCTGCCAACGCCGCGTGCGGGGACTCTTCCAACTCCGCCAAAGTGACCATCACCGACGATGCTACGAGGCAGACCACAAGCCCCACTGGTATTGCTGAGACAGATCGGATCTCAACGACTCAGCGGGGCAGTGGGTTACGAAACCAGAACCTTGGGCATCTAGGGTGTGGGCCATGTCTGAGAACCTGGTGCTGCTGCCTGCCGTCGACGTGGCGGACGGGCAAGCGGTGCGGCTGGTGCAGGGAGAGGCCGGCAGCGAGACCTCGTACGGCGATCCGCTGGCCGCCGCGATGGCGTGGCAGGAGGCCGGAGCCGACTGGATCCACCTGGTCGATCTCGACGCCGCGTTCGGGCGCGGCAGCAACCGTGAGCTGCTCGCCGACGTCACCGGCAAGCTCGACGTCCAGGTGGAGCTGTCCGGCGGGATCCGCGACGACGAGTCGCTGGAGGCCGCCCTCGCGACCGGCGCCCGCCGGGTCAACATCGGGACCGCGGCGCTGGAAGACCCGGAGTGGTGCGACCGCATCATCAACCAGTACGGCGACCGCGTCGCGATCGGCCTGGACGTCCGCGGCCGGACCCTTGCGGCGCGTGGCTGGACCAAGGAGGGCGGCGACCTCTACGAGGTGCTCGACCGCCTGGAGAAGGCCGGCTGCGAGCGGTACGTCGTCACCGACGTGACCAAGGACGGCATGCTCCAGGGCCCGAACCTGGAGCTCTACCGCGACCTGTGCGCGCGCACGGACAAGCCGATCGTCGCCTCCGGCGGCGTCTCCAGCCTGGACGACCTGAAAGCACTGAGCACGCTCGTGAAGGACGGCGTCGAGGGCGTCATCGTCGGCAAGGCCCTGTACGCCGGCGCCTTCACCCTGACCGAGGCACTCGAACTCACCCGTGGAGGCGACAAGTGAGGCTTGCCGACAAGCTGGACGGCAAGAAGGTCCTGGTCACCGGTGTGACCGGGTTCGTCGGTGAGGCACTGCTGCACCGCATGATCGGTGAGCTGCCGGGCACGACGGTGGTCGCGATCATCCGGCCGAAGGGCTCGCTCAAGGGCACCGACCGGATGGCCCAGCTGCTGAAGAAGGACATCTTCAAGCCGTTCTACGGCGAGGGCACCCCGTACGCCGACGCCGAGGCGCTGTCCGCGGCCCGGGTCCAGGTCGTCGAGGGCGACCTGTCCGACGTACCGGAGCTGCCGACCGATCTCGACATCGTCGTGCACTGCGCCGGCGACGTCAGCTTCGACCCGCCGATCCACGAGGCGTTCACCACCAACGTGCTCGGCACCAAGAGCCTGCTCGAGCGGATCGACCAGAGCCGGGCCGTCGACGGCCACTCGGTCCACTACGTGCACATCTCCACGGCGTACACCGCAGGCCGTCGTCGCGGCGCGATCCCGGAGGCCCCGGTCGAGCACACCGTCGACTGGCGCAGCGAGGCCGCGGCCGGGATGGAGATGAAGTCCCGGATCGAGGGCATGTCGCGCTCGGCCGCGATGCTGACCAAGTTCCGCAAGGACTCCGAGAAGCTGCACCGCCGCGCCGGTCACCTGACCGCGGCCGCCGACACCGAGCGCCGCCGCAACGAATGGGTTGCGAAGAAGCTCGTCGAGACCGGCACCGAGCGGGCCCGCAGTCTCGGCTGGACCGACTGCTACACCTTCACCAAGGCGCTCGGCGAGCGCGTGGTCGAGGAGTTCGCGGCCAAGTTCCCGACCTCGATCGTCCGGCCGGCCATCATCGAGTCCGCGGTGCAGAGCCCGCACCCGGGCTGGATCGAGGGCTTCAAGATGGCCGAGCCGCTGATCCTGGCCTACGGCCGCGGCGAGCTGCCGGAGTTCCCGGCCAGCCCGGACTCCGTCGTCGAGATCATCCCGGTCGACCACGTGGTCGGCGCGATCTGCGCGGTGATGGCGACCGAGCCCGAGCTGAGCAAGCCGGAGTACTACCACGTCAGCTCCGGCGCCCGGAACCCGCTGACCTTCGAGCAGCTGTACGCCGGTGTGCGTGCCTACTTCTCCAAGCACCCGTTCGACCTGGGCGAGCGCGGCGCGGTCCGGCTGCCGGTCTGGAAGTTCCCGGGCGGCGACTCGGTCGAGAGCATGCTGCGGTACGGCGAGAAGGCGCACACGATCGCCGACCGAATCATCACCACGGTTCCGCGCAGTGAGCGGGTCCGCAAGTACGCGCGCGAGCTCGACGTACAGAAGCGCCGCCTCGACTTCCTGCGCCGCTACATGGACCTGTACTCCGAGTACGCGCAGGCCGAGCTGCAGTTCATCGACGACAACGTGCTCGCCCTGCACAACGCGCTCGAGGGCGACGACCAGGAGAGGTTCGCCTGCGACACCTCGGTCGTCGACTGGCAGTACTACCTGCAGGAGCTGCACTGCCCGAGCGTGACGGAGTCGATGCGCCGGCTGGACGTCGTGCGGAAGAAGCGCAACAAGACGCTGGCCGAGAACGCCGGGGTCCTGAAGAAGGTCCAGCCGTCGGAGGACGCCGAGATCATCGCGGCCTTCGACATGGACGGCACGCTGCTGTCGTCGAACGTGATCGAGACCTACCTGTGGATGCGGCTGCCCGAGCTGGACAGCCACCAGCGGGTCGGTGAGCTCGGCGCGATGCTGCGCAAGCTGCCGAAGCTGATCTCGGCCGAGCGCAAGGACCGCGGCACGTTCCTGCGGACCATCTACCGCCGGTACGAGGGCGCCGACCTCGAAGAGCTCAACCGGATCGTCGACGAGGTGCTGGCCGAGCACGTGCTCGAGCGGCTCAGCGGCGACGCCGTACGGCGGATCCGCGAGCACCGCGCGGCCGGCCACAAGACGATCCTGATCACCGGCGCGATCCGGCCGCTGACCCGCCCGCTGGCGCCGCTGTTCGACGAGATCGTCGCGGCCGAGCTGGCCGTCGACGACCGCGGCCGCTGCACCGGGTACCTGTCCGGCCCGCCGCTGGTCGGCGAGTCCCGGGCGGCCTGGATCAAGCACCGCGCCCGCGGCACGAACATCGACCTGTCCAGGTCCTACGCCTACGCCGACAGCCACTCGGACCTGCCGATGCTGGCCGCGGTCGGCAACCCGGTCGCCGTCTCGCCGGACGTCTCGCTGTTCCGGGCTGCCCGGGCCGCGCGCTGGCAGATCGTCGACTGGAAGACACCCACCACTTCGTCGCGTCTGGAGATCCCTGGGGTGAACGCTCGATGATGCTCGCTCTGGAGATGTACCGCTCTCCGGCCAAGTACCTGGCCGCCAAGGCGGTCGGCAGCCGGATCCCCGGTGTGCTCACCGGCCCGGCCGCGCCGCTGCGCCTCGTCACGATCAACGAACCGAAGTCCGACCGCGACGGCTGGGCCCGGATCCGGCCGATCCTGTCCGGCATCTGCGGCTCCGACCTCGGCATGGTCACCGGCCACACCAAGCTGTACTTCTCGGCGCTGGTGTCGATGCCGTTCGTGCCCGGTCACGAGGTCGTCGGCGAGCTGCTCGAAGACTGCGAGGACCTGCCCAAGGGCACCCGGGTGGTGATGGACTCCGTCCTGACCTGTGCTGCCCGCGGGGTCGAGCCCTGCGAGAGCTGCGTCACGGGTCGCACCAACCGCTGCGACCGGATCACCGTCGGCCACGTCGCGCCGGGTCTGCAGACCGGCTTCTGCCAGGACACCGGCGGTGGCTGGGGCAACGTGATGGTCGCCCACCGCAGCCAGCTGTACGCCGTACCGGAGGGTCTGTCGGACGAGCGCGCCGTACTGGTCGAGCCCCTGGCGGGTGCGGTCCACACCGCGCTGCGCGCCAAGGTCGAGCCGGGGCAGTCGGTCCTGGTCAGCGGAGCCGGAGCGGTCGGACTGTTCGCGACCCTCGCGCTGCGCGAGCTGACGCAGGCCGGCCGGATCACGGTCGTCGCCAAGCACCCCAAGCAGCGTGAGCTGGCGAAGGCGTTCGGCGCGAGCGACGTGGTCGCTCCCGACGAGGTCTTCCGCGGCGTCCGCCGGGCGACCGGCGCGTTCCGGCTCAAGCCGGAACTGAACGCCAAGGAATTCCTGCTCGGCGGCGTCGACATCGCCGTGGACGCGGTCGGCAGCAAGGACTCGATCGACACCGTGCTGCGGGTCACCAAGGCCGGTGGCCGGGTGGTCCTGGCCGGGATGCCGTCGACGGGTGCGGACCTGTCGCCGGTGTGGTTCCGCGAGCTGGAGCTGACCGGCACGTACGCGTCCTCGCGGGAGGAGCCGAACGACCGGCCCGCCTTCGAGACCGCGCTGGAGATCGCCGCGAAGGCGCCGCTGGACGGTGTGGTCGGGGCTCGTTATCCGCTCTACCGGTGGCGTGAGGCGCTGGACCACGCGCAGTCCGCCGGACGCTTGGGCACCGTGAAGGTGGCCTTCGATGTGAGGGCCTCATGACGGCTCCGCTGCTGAACGTACGACGAGAGAGGTTCTGACATGTCTCGGCCAGGGTTTGTGCTTGAGGTGGACGACCGGACGCCGCCGCTGCTCGTGCACAACGGTGAGGGCTTCCTGCTGGAGCGGTTCCCGCTCGGCACCCGGGTGGTGTACCCGCCGGAGGCGCTGCCGCCGGTGCGCGACGTCGAGGAAGCGATCCAGAACGCGCTGCTCCACCCGCTGGAGTCCGAGCCGCTGCCGGAGCTGCTGCGGCCGGGGATGCGGCTGACGATCGCCTTCGACGACATCTCGCTGCCGCTGCCGCCGATGAAGAAGCCCGACATCCGCCAGCGCATCATCGAGGCCGTGCTGACGCTGGCCGCCGACGCCGGCGTCGACGACGTCGAGCTGATCTCGGCCAACGCGCTGCACCGCCGGCTCACCCCGAACGAGCTGCGCGACATCGTCGGCGAGCGGGTCTTCCGGTCGTTCTTCCCCGACGGCAAGCTCTACAACTTCGACGCCGAGGACACCGACAACCTGACCCACCTGGGGCAGACCAAGCACGGTGAGGACGTCGAGATCTCCAAGCGGGCGGCCGAGTCCGACCTGCTGGTCTACGTGAACGTGAACCTGGTGGCGATGGACGGCGGCCACAAGTCGACGTCGATCGGGCTGGCGTCGTACAAGTCGCTGAAGCACCACCACAACAGCCACACGATGATCCACTCGCGGTCGTTCATGGACCACAAGGCCTCGAAGATGCACCACTCGGCCTGGCGGATGGGCGAGATCCTCACCGAGCACGTCAAGGTCTTCCAGATCGAGACCACGCTGAACAACGACATCTTCGGCGGCCCGCTGGAGTTCCTGCAGAAGCGCGAGTGGGAGTGGTCGATCAAGGACCAGGCCTCGATGCTCGGCGCCAAGCGCGGCCTCGCGCTCGCCCCGAGCAAGGCGCGGCGCAAGATCTTCCAGGACGTCCGGGCCAACTACGGGCTGACCGGGATCCACGCCGGCAAGATCGAGCCGGTGCACGAGAAGACGATCGAGAACGTGCACAAGCAGCACCTGGTCGAGGTGCAGGGCCAGTCCGACGTCGCGATCATGGGCGTGCCGTTCGTCGGCCCGTACAACGTGAACTCGGTGATGAACCCGATCCTGGCCGCCTGCATGGGGCTCGGCTACTACTTCAACTCCTACCGGGGCAACCCGATCGTCCGCAAGGACGGCGCGGTGATCCTGTACCACCCGGTCGACTACGAGTTCAGCCAGCTGCACCACCCGTCGTACGTGGACTTCTTCGAGGAGGTGCTGTCGGAGTCGACCGACCCGGCCACCATCGAGGCGAAGTTCGAGAAGCAGTACGCCGAGGACCCGTGGTACATCCACCTGTACCGGACGTCGTACGCCTACCACGGCGTGCACCCGTTCTACATGTGGTACTGGATCAGCCACGCCCTGGACCACTGCGGCGACATCGTCTGGGTCGGCGCGAACCGCAAGACCGTGGAGCGGATGGGCTTCCGGTCCGCCTCGACGCTGCAGGACGCGCTGGAGATGGTCAGCCACTCGGTCGGCCGGTCGCCGTCGATCACCTACCTGCACAACCCGCCGCACCTGCTCGCGGACGTCCGCTGATGGGGACGAACCTGGTGAAGTTCGGCCGGGACACCGCCCGCGACGTCAAGCAGGTCGCGCGCGGCTGGCGGTGGGGCCGGCGCACGCAGGTCCCACGCTCGGCCGAGCCGTACGTCGTCCCGAAGGAGTCCACGGTCTTCCCGACCAGGTGGGCCCGGAGGCCGGCGGCGATCGCGGTCCGCGAGGTGCTGCAGAAGGGCGCGCTCAACTCGGTCCTGCGGTTCGAGGTGAACCCGCAGGTCAGCGGGCTGGACTCGTTGCGCAAGCTGGACGGCCCGGCGCTGATCGTGGCCAACCACTCGTCGCACCTGGACACCCCACTGGTGCTCTGCACGCTGCCCGACGCGATGCGCCGCAAGACGGCCGTCGCGGCGGCCGCGGACTACTTCTTCGACACCTGGTGGCGGGCGACCGCGTCGGCGATCGTGTTCAACACGTTCCCGATCGAGCGCCGCGGCGGCAAGCTCAGCGCGACCCCGGGCGACCTGCTCGCCGACGGGTGGAACGTGGTCGTCTTCCCCGAGGGCACCCGCTCGCCGGACGGCTGGATGGAGCGCTTCCGGATGGGCGCGGCCTACCTGGCCGTCGAGCACAACGTGCCGATCATCCCGGTCGGCATCAAGGGCTCGTTCGCCGCGATGCCGCGCGGCCGCGGCTGGCCGGTCCCGGGGCGCCCGACGGTCGCCGTACGGTACGGCGACCCGCTGCACGCCAAGGACGGGGAGAGCGCGCGCGAGTTCGCGCCGCGGATCTCCGCCGCCGTGTCGGCGCTGCTCGACGAGGAGTCGACCACCTGGTACGAGGCCCGCCGCCGGGTCGCCGCCGGTGCTTCGCCGTCGCAGTCCGGCCCGGACGCCGCGCGCTGGCGCCGGGTGTGGGAGTCCACGACTCCCATCAAGACCCCGGCGGGCAAACGCCGCGCCTGGAAGTAGCACCTGTGGGGCGCGGCCATCCTGGCGGTAAGGGCTGACACGGGTCGACGTCCCCGAGAGGGGGCGCCGAGAAGGCCAGGAAGTAGACCCCGGTCATCCGCCGCGTCTCGAAGTGCGACGACCTGTACCACTGACCAACCGAGCGCGGAGCACCCGATACCGGGTGTTCCGCGCTCGTCGTCTGTGGTTCGGGGCCGGTTGGTCAGTGGTGGGCGTTGGTGGCGACAGGCTGTCCGGGCCGGTGGAGTTGCCAGGGAGCGGAAAGGGTGGAATGCGGCGGGGCAGATGCGGTCCGCGCTGGATCGGCTCGCTAGCCTTATCCCGTGAGCCTCGCCGTGCGTGTGATTCCCTGCCTGGACGTTGATGCCGGGCGGGTGGTCAAGGGTGTCAACTTCGTCAACCTCCGCGACGCCGGCGACCCGGTCGAGATGGCCAAGCTGTACGACGCCGAGGGCGCCGACGAGCTGACCTTCCTCGACATCACCGCGTCGTCGGGCTCTCGCGAGACGACGTACGACGTGGTCGGCCGGACCGCCGAGCAGGTGTTCATCCCGCTCACCGTCGGTGGCGGCGTGCGCGAGGCCGCGGACGTGGACCGGCTGCTGCGGGCCGGCGCCGACAAGGTCGGCATCAACACCGGCGCGATCCACCGGCCCGCGGTGATCGAGGAGATCGCGCACCGGTTCGGCAACCAGGTACTCGTGCTGTCGCTGGACGTCCGGCGGTCGGCCGACCAGCCGAGCGGGTTCGAGGTGACCACGCACGGCGGGCGGAAGTCGGCCGGGCTGGACGCGATCGAGTGGGCCCGCAAGGGCGCCGAGCTCGGCGCGGGCGAGATCCTGCTCAACTCGATGGATGCCGACGGCACCAAGAAGGGTTTCGACCTGGAGCTGATCCGCGCGGTCCGCGCCGTGGTCGACGTCCCGCTGATCGCGAGCGGGGGAGCGGGGGCGCCCGAGCACTTCCCCCCCGCGGTCGAAGCCGGCGCCGACGCGCTGCTCGCCGCGAGCGTGTTCCACTTCGGCGACCTGCGGATCGCGGACGTCAAGAAGGCCCTGCGCGACGCCGGCATCGTGGTCCGGTGAACGAGATGATCGCCCAGCGCCCCGAACCTGCCGCCGGTACGACGGCCGCTCGCGGCGCCGCGGCACCTCCCGCCGCCGGAACCCCGATGAGCGGGGGGCAGCCGGGCGGTACTCCGGCCGCCGCGCGTGCCGCGAGCGGGCGCGCTGCCGGCGCTCCGGGTGCCGGTCCCACCACCGGGCGGTCGACCGGCCGTCCGCCAGAACTGATCGCCGACGTCGAGCAGGAACTGTCGATCCTTCTCCGCCGTGCGCGTTCAGCTCAGATGCTGCTGGCTCGCCGGGTTCACCCCGAGATGGACGCCGCCGGCTATGCGCTGATCTCCCAGATCGACCTCGGGACCGCGGGCGGCGGTGCCGGCGTACGGGCCTCCGACGTCGCCCTCGCGCTCGGCCTCGACAAGTCCACGGTCAGCCGCGGCCTGTCCCAGCTGGAGTCCCTCGGCCTGATCGAGCGCATCGGCGACCCCGACGACGGCCGCGCCCGGCTGCTCCGGATGACCACGGCCGGCGCCGACCGGTACGACGCGATGCGCGCCCAGCGTCAGGCCGAGTTCCGCGCCATCCTCGACCGCTGGGACAGCACCGACCTCACCGACCTGGCCCGCCTCCTCGGCCGCCTCAACACCGATCTGAGTTGAGTCACTCTCCGTAGTCGCAGGACCGTCCTCCGCACAGATGGTTGCGGAAACCAACCATCCGGATATATAGTTGGGTTATGCAACTAGCCCAGCAAGCCTCTGTCCCGGGGGTTGAACGGGACACGCCGGCGCAGGATGTGCTCGAGGGAGTCAGTTCCCTGATCCGCGCCGTGCGTTGTATCGAGCACCGGCACCTGTGGCCCGACTCCGGGCTGCGGCGGGCCGACGCGAGCGTGCTGAAGGTCCTGGCCAAGGACGGCGAGCAGCGCGGCGGAGAGATCGCGACCAAGCTCGGCGTCGACGCCTCCGTCGTCAGCCGCCAGCTCACCACCCTCGAAGCCGACGGCCTGGTGAGCCGTCGGCCCGACCCCGCCGACGCCAGGGTCTCCCTGGTCGCGCTGTCGCCGATCGGGCGCGAGCGACTCGAGGCCCTGTACGCCAGCTACACCCAGCACCTGCGATCGGCCCTGGCCGACTGGAACGACGACGACATGGCAGCCGCCGCCGAGACCCTGCACAAGGTTGCCGGCGCTGTCACCGAAGCTGCCACGTCCGTGAGGCGCACCACCACTTCGACTGGAGAGAGATGACTGTCACCGAGACCCGGTCGGCCCCTGCCGCGCCGGAACTCACCCACCGCGAGATCCTCGAGATCCTGGTCGGGCTGCTCGCCGCGCTGTTCACGGCGATGCTCAGCTCGACGATCGTCAGCAACGCCCTGCCCACGATCACCGCTGATCTCGAGGGCAGCCAGACGCAGTACACCTGGGTCCTGACCGCGAGCCTGCTCGCGACCACCGTGTCCACCCCGATCTGGGGCAAGCTGTCGGACCTGATGAGCAAGAAGCTGCTGGTGCAGCTGGCGATCTCGCTGTTCGTCGTCGGCTCCGCGCTGGCCGGCATGGCGCACAGCATGTCGTTCCTGATCGGCGCGCGCGTCCTGCAGGGCCTGGCGATGGGTGGCCTGATGGCGCTCGCCCAGGCGATCATCGGTGCGGCGATCCCGCCCCGGAGCCGCGGCCGGTACTCCGGCTACATGGGCGCCGTGATGGCGGTCGCGACCGTCAGTGGCCCGCTCATCGGTGGTGTCATCGTCGACACCAGCTGGCTCGGCTGGCGCTGGTGCTTCTACGTGTGCGTCCCGCTCGCCGTGGTCAGCCTGGTCGTGCTGCAGAAGTACCTGCACCTGCCGGTGATCAAGCGTCGCGTACAGATGGACTACCTCGGCGCGGTCCTGATCAGCGCCGCCGCCAGCCTGCCGCTGATCTGGGTGACCTTCGCCGGTCACGACTTCGGCTGGATCTCCTGGCAGTCGGCCCTGTTCGTCGGCGGCACCGTGGTGCTCGCCGTGCTCGCGGTGTTCGTGGAGACCCGGGCGGCCGAGCCGCTGGTTCCGCTGAAGGTCGTCCGGGAGCGGACCACCGCGCTGGCGATCGTGGCCAGCCTGTCGGTCGGCGTCGCGATGTTCGGCAGCGCGCTGTTCCTCGGCCAGTACTTCCAGATCGCCCGCGGCTACAGCCCGACCGAGGCCGGTCTGCTGACCATCCCGATGATGCTCGGCTCGTTCTTCGGCTCGGTGGGTTCGGGCCAGATGATCACCCGCTACGGCAAGTGGAAGCGGTACCTGGTCGCCGGCGGCGTGCTGCTGGTGGCCGGCCTGGTGATCCTCGGCACGATCGACCACACCACGCAGTACTGGTACGTCGGACTCGGCATGCTGTCGATGGGTGTCGGCATGGGCATGATGATGCAGAACCTGGTGCTCGCGGTGCAGAACACCGTCGACGTCAGCCAGATCGGTGCCTCCAGCGCCTCGGTCTCGTTCTTCCGCAGCCTCGGCGGTGCGGTCGGCGTCTCGGTCCTCGGCGCGGTCCTCGCGACCCGGGTCAAGGACCTGCTGATCGACGGCGTTCTTCACGGTCCGGGCGGGGCGGCCGCGGCCGGCAAGCTCCAGGACGGTGGCGGCACGAGCCTGCTCGACGTCAACCACCTGCCCCCGCAGCTGGCCGAGCTCGTCCGTCAGTCGTACGGCGACGCGACCGGTCGCATCTTCCTGATCGCCGCCGCGTGCGCGGTGGTCAGCCTGATCGCGGTCCTCTTCATCAAGGAGGTCCCGCTGCGGACCACCGTCGCGAAGATCGAGGAGCCGGTCGAGCTCGACTAGGTTCGGACCTCACCTGCGGCCACCAGAACACCTTCTGGTGGCTGCAGGTCGTCCAGCGTCTTCGTGCTGATGATGGGGGAGCGGAGCAGCCAGAGCACCGACAGCGCTCCGCCGAACGCGGAGATGAGCAGCGTCTCCCGAATGCCGATCCAGGTGCCGAGTGCACCGCCGATGACGGCACCCAGCGGCCGTACGCCGTAGTTGATGCTCGCGAACGCGCCGACGACCCGGCTGCGCATGTGATCGTGCAGTACGGCGGCCTGCAGCGAGTTGAGCGGGACGTCGAAGCACATGACCGCGAAGGAGCCGATGAACTCGGCGGCGGCCAGTGCGCCGACCCGTGTCCAGAGCGGGCCTCCGCCCAGCACGAGGATGGCCATGGAGGCGGGGAAGACCACCGAGGAGATGGCGATCAGGCGCCCGGCGCCGATCAGACGCGTCAGGGGTGAGGCGGCGACCGCGCCCAGGAGACCGCCGCTCGCGCCGATGCCGATGGCGGCGCCGATGGCGCCGGCGGACAGGCCCAGGGTGCGGCTGGCGAACAGGACGAGCAGGGCCAGACCCATCATGGTGAAGAAGTTCATCGTCGTCGCGCACGCCAGGCTGCTGCGCAGGTACGGGTGCCGCATCAGGTAGCCCATGCCTTCCCGAGCGCGCCGCCACAGTGACTCGGTCGTCTCGTCGGCCGCGCCCGGTTCGACCTTCAGTCGGGAGACCTGGAAGGCCGAGAACAGGAACGAGAACGCGTCGACGACGATCGCCACCGGCGCGGTCAGCCACTGCACGAGCAGGCCGCCGACCGCCGGCCCGGCCATGAACGAGAACGACCGCGTCGCCGAGAGCTTGCTGTTCGCCTCCAGGAACTGCGCCCGCGGCACGACCCGGACGAAGAACGCCGCGTTGGCGGTGTTGAACACGACGTGCGCCGTACCGGCCAGGATCGCGATCACGTAGAGCTGGCCGAGCGTCAGGACGTCCATCCAGTACGCCGCCGGCAGCGACAGCAGCACGACGGTCCGGCTCAGGTCGGCCGCGATCATCAGCGGTCGCTTGTCGCGGTGCTGGTCGACCCAGGTCCCGATGAACAGCGACAGCAGGTTCGGCAGCCAGACCGCGGCGGTCAGGAGTCCGGTCTCGAAGGCGTTGGCGTCGAGCAGCGTGACGGCGATCAGCGGGAGCGCGAGCTCGCTGACCCGGTCGCCGAACTCGGAGACGGCCTGCGCCGACCACAACGTCCGGAACTGCCGGTCGCGCAGCAGGCTGCCGGCGGACAGGGTTCTCATCTGGGCCTCACTCGGTTCGGGTCAGCCGGGCAGGCTGAAACAGGGCAGGGGGTAGCGCAGAAGGGCGGCGCGGGCGAAAGAGGAAGAGGTCAGCTATCGGTTGCTTCGGGCAACAACATGCGGAGGTGCCGGACCGGCCGGGCCTCGGCGGGCGCGCCCTGGGGGCCGCGTTGCACGTACGGCGCGAGCAGGTCCTCGATCGCGTTCTCCAGGCTCTCGAGCTCGTCCCGCGTGACGTGCAGCAGGGTGTTCGCCCCGCCCGCGGAGCGGTTCCACTCGGGGTCGAGCGTGGGCTCGGTCTCGACCAGCCACTGCTGGGCGGTCTCGAGCGCCTGGTTCATCATCTCGGCGCGCAGCAGCCGGCCGGCCTCGGCGCCTTCCGGCGTGTCCGGCATCTCGTACCGGAACCCGCGCGCGACCGCCTGCCACCACCGCTGCCGCCGGTCCCCGACGCCGTCCGGCGGCGGCCCGTCGGTGACCAGCCCGAAGCCGGCCAGGTGGCGCAGGTGCCAGCTCGTCACCGACGGCGAGGCGCCGACGTGCTCGGACAGCTGGGTCGCGGTCGCCGGGCCGTTCTTCTGCAGGTAGCTCAGCGCCGCGAGGCGGACGGGATGGGCCAGCGCCCGCATCGCTTGCGGGTCGGTGACCTCGAAGTCGCCGTACGGATTTCTGAGAGACATGTTTCGAGAGTAATCTCTCACATCTCGTTGATGCAAGAGCCGGGAAAAGGATGGAACCTGATCCGGTGGCAGCGCGTGTTAGCGGTGTGAGGCACAACGAGACCGATCCGAACGCGGAGGTCGCGGCGCTCTACGCCCGGACCTGGCCGCGGCTGATCGGTGTCCTGGTGTCGATCGGCGGGTCCCGTGCGGACGCCGAGGAGGTCGCGCAGGACGCCTACGTGAAACTGCTCGGCCGCTGGGACAGCATCCGCCGGTACGACGACCCGGAGGCGTGGGTGCGGGCGGTCGCCGTCCGGACCCTGATCAGCAGGCTGCGGCGGCAGCAGGTCGCGCAGAGAGCCTCCGCCAAGTTGCTCGGCAGAACAGGAGAGGTCCGTGAACCGGACGGGGACGCACTCGACGTGGCGGCGGCGCTGGCCAGGATCCCACCGGCCCAGCGGGCAGTGGTGGTGCTGCACCACGTGATGGATCTTCCGGTCGACCAGATCGCCGACGAACTGCAAGTGCCGCCGGGCACCGTGAAGTCCCGGCTGGCCAGGGCCCGCCAGGCCCTGGCCCCGCTGCTCGCCGTCCAGGAGGAGGTGCCCCATGGCTGAGCTGAGGACCGAGCTGCTCGTCGAGTACGTCGACGAGCAGACCCCCGAGCAGGCCCCGCCCTTCGCCGGCGTCGAGCGGGGGTCCCGCCGGCGCAAGCGGCAGCGCAACCTGCTGGCCGTCGCGACTGTGGTGGCAGTCGCGACGGTCGCCACGGTGGTCACGCAGGACGTCCAGCGCGGCGCCGAACCGGCCGCCCCGGCCGGTACGCCGACGCTCGGCGTACTGGACGACGGGCCGCCGCCTGCCCAGTTCAAGTTCGGTAACACCCTGATGCTGCTGCAGAAGGAGATCCCGGTGACGGCTGTGCGGCCGGTGCCCGGATCGCCTTCGGTACTGCAGGTCGAGGCTCCCCGGTCCGGTGGGCCCGGGGAGGGGTGCTACCCGCACACCATGGTCCGCATCCTCGATCAGGACGCGACCAAGGCCCGGATCGCGGCGTACCGCTACGTGGTGGCGCCGGACGAACCGGACGGCGGAGAGTGCTCCAAGGCCCAGACCGGCCCGGTCAAGGTCGAGCTCGACTTGCGGACCGCGATCGGCACCCGCCGCATCATCGCCGGCACCACCGGCGACCGGGTGCTACTGAACTGACGCCCTCGCCGGGACGGACCGCGACCGCCCCGGCGAGGCCGTCGACCCGCACTGACCGCCCAACGCTTGCGGTCAGCCGAGGTGCACGTGCTGGTCCCAGATGTGGGTGACGACGGTCGGGCGCATGCCGACGGAGAGGTAGAGGCCGAGCGCGGGGGTGGGGTTGTTGGTGTCGACGTGCAGCATGGTGCCGGTGCGGCCGGCCGCTGCGTCGCGGGCGAACTGGTCACGGAGCAGGAACTTGGCCAGGCCACGCCCGCGAGCTGCCTCCAGTACGCCGAGGCGGCCGATGTAGTTGCAGTTGTCGCTGCTCAGGAACTGGTCGCTGCACTCCCGCACGCCGACCGCCTCGCCGTCCAGCTCGGCGACGCTGAGCTGTGACCAGTCGAACGTCGACCGGGACTCCCGGGACGGCACCCATTCGTCGTACGGGCGGGGGACTGCGCTCGGCTGGGTCGCGAAGGACTCGGCGATCACCTGGTGCGCCGCGCGTCTGGTCGTTTCGTCGAAGGCGCCGACCTGCAGCTTCACCCCGGCGGGCGGCTCCGGTGCGGGCGTCGGTGCGGTGTGGTCGATCCGCATCAGGTGGATCGCGGTGCTCCGGGTGAAACCGCCCTCGGTGAGCATCTGGCCGATTGCGGTGTCCTGCTCCAGCTGTCCGAAGTGCAGCTTGACCTCGGGCAGGCCCGCCGTACGGGCCATGTCGACAGCTCGCGCCGACGCCGTCGCGAACAACCAGGCGGCAACCGCCGGATCCACCGCGAACACGTCCAGATCCACCTGCGGCCGCGCACCGGTCAGCACCGCCGTCGCGCTGCCGACCAGTTCGTTCCCGTCGTGCACCAGCCAACTCCCGCTCGCCAGGTCGATCGCGGGGTCGTTCAGGTAGTCGAGGACGTTCTCGTAGCTGTGCTTGGGGAATCCGAGCATGGGCGTCGTGTACGCCGCCATCTGCGCGGCGATCGCTTTGGCGTCGTCCAGCGCGGCGGGCCGGACGGTGAGGCCGGCGGGGAGAGGGTTCATGGGGTGATCGGCTCCGGTGAGGTGGTCTTCAGGGTCAGGCGCCAGGCGTCGATGGCGAGCACTGCTCGCATGCCGACGGACAGGTAGAGGCCGAGGGCGGGAGTCGGGTTGTTGGTGTCCACGTGCAGGATCGTGCCCGCGCGGCCTGCCGCGGCGTCCTCGGCGAAGGCATCGCGGAGAAGGAACTTGGCGAGCCCTCGACCGCGGGCCTCGGGGAGGACCGCGAGGCGGCCGATGTAGTTGCAGTTCTCGTCGGGGACGAACTCGTCGGTGCACTCGCGGAACGCGACGGGACGGCCGTCGAGCTCGAGCAGGGTCGACTGGGACCAGTCGAAGGTCGATCTCGACTCGTGCGCCGCGGCCCACTCGTCGTACGGGCGGGGGACGAAGCCGAACTGGCCGTCGAAGGCAGCATTCAGTACGGCGTGCGCCGCGCGACGGGTCGCCTCGTCGGGCGCGCCGCGGCGGACGGTGATGCCGGGCGGGGGAACGAGCCCGCCGCCGTTGCCCTGGTCGTCCGCCAGCGGGTGCTCGGTCGGCGCGAGTGGTTGGTCGGCGTGATCGATGCGCATGCGGTGGAACGTCGTACCGGGGCGGAAGCCCCGAGCGGCGAGCAGTCCGCGTTTCGGTTCGTCGGTGCGGTACGCGCCGGAGTCGACGGAGATCTTGCGGTGCCCGTGGGCGCGGCCGAGGTCGGCGGCGCGGGGGAGCGCCTGGTCGAGCAGCCAGTCGGCGGTGGGACGGTCGGGGGAGACGACCTCGAGGTCGATGGCCTGGTGGTCGCCCTTGCCGAAGACCGTCGCGTAGCCGGTCAGGCGGTCGCCGGAGTGGACCAGCCACGCGTCGCGATCGAGGTCGAGGCCGGGCTCGGAGAGTTCGTCGGTCATGTCGCCGAGGGTGAGGTCCGCGAACCCGACGGCCGCGGTGTTGCGGGCGGCGATCAGCGCGAAGATCTCCTGCGCGTCAGCCACCGTGGGGCGGCGGAAGGTCAGGTGGTCCGGCAGGGCGGCAGTCATGGTGACATCGTCGGTACGTGTCATCGGGCTGTCCAACCGATTACAGGTGCTTAGGATCGGTGGATGCCGATCAGCGTGCGTAATCTGGTGCCGGGGTTTCTGGAGTTCTGGCGGGCGGCGGCGGGTCAGACCACGGAGCAGCAGTTGGTGCTCTGGGAGCAGTACGCCGTACGCCATCCGGAGGTTGTCGACGACCTTCGGCGCAGCGGCCGCGAGCCGGAGCCGCGGGAGGCGCTGGAGCTCTACCCGAAGGTCATCGACCGGATCGAGGCCAACGTCGACGCCGGCTCCGCCTGGGTGGCGGAGGCGGCGGAGCTGGTGATGCCGGCGCTGGAGGCGACTCACCTCGAGCTGGATGCCGTGGTGATGGTCGGCCTCGGTACGGCGAACGGCTGGGTCAGCGGCTTCGGTGGGCGGACCACCCTGTTCCTCGCCGTCGAGAGGATCCCGGACGCGACCGCCGCGCGGATCCTCGCGGCGCACGAGCTGGCGCACGCCGTACAGCTGCCGTTGCCGGAGGTCGCCTGGACCGACGACGGGCCGTTGGGACAGTGGATCTACTCGGAGGGCTTCGCGACAGCGTTCACCGCCGAGCAGTTGCCGCAGTACGGGCTGGTCGAGCACCTGTGGTTCGGCAGCGGGTACGACGACTGGATGGCTGACTGTCTGCGCGTGCTCCCCGAAGCGGAGGCCGCGATTCTGGCCGATCTGGAGTCGACGGGCGACGACGTGATCGGCCGGTACCTGACGCGGAACCACGAGTCGCCCTTCCCGGACCGCATCGGCTACCTGGTCGGGACGCGCCTGGTGCAGGAGCTCCGGCGGACCTACAGCTGGCCCGAGCTCGCGAGATGGTCCGCCGAGCGCGCGCAGACCGAAGTCCGGCGGGCGCTGAGCTGAGCACGACCGCCCCGGGCTGATCCCGAGGCGGTCGCACACGGAATCAGCAGGCCTTGGTCCACTCCCCACACGAATCAGCCGACCGCAGCGTCGACGGTACGGCGGCCGCCGGCGGCGCCTTGTCCGACCAGGACGCGAGCGTGATGCCCACCGCGTCCTCGACGGGGCGCGGCGTGTCCAGGTAGTTGTTGCTGATCATCGAGAACACCAGCTTGCGGCCATCGGCCGTGCTCACGTAGCCGGACAGAGCGGTCACCCCGGTGAGCGAACCCGTCTTCCCGTGCAGGTTGTTCGCGGCGGGCGTACCGGCCATCCGCGACCGGAGCGTGCCGCCGACGAAGCGGTCGGCGTTGCCGGCGATCGGCAGCGCGTCGTACCACTGCTCGAACCACGGTTCCTTCTGCGCCGCGATCAGCAGGTCGGTCACGCTGTCCGCGGTGACGTTGACCTTCCGGGACAGCCCCGAGCCGTCGGACAGCCGGATCGCCGACGTGTCGACGCCGACGCTCGCGGCGTAGTCGGTGACGACGCCGAGCCCGGCCGACCACGTGCCGGACGCTTCGGCGACCGCGCCCATCGCCTTGACCAGGGTCTCGGCGTGCATGTTGTTGGACAGCTTGAGGAACGGGTTCATCAGCTCGCCGACCGTCACCGACTCGTCGCGGGCCAGCCGTCGTGCGCTCGCAACAGGCGTGGCGGCGACCTTGATCCGTCCGTCGACCCGCACGCCCTCAGCGGCTAAGGCGCGCTTGAAGACGTCGGCGGCGTACACCTCGGGCTCCCACACGGTCACCCACTCCTGGCCGACGGCAGCGCCGAGTGGAACAGACCCACTCACCCGTACGACGTTCGTCCCGTGGTCCCGCTCGATGCTCACCGTGTTGGCCGACCCCGCCGCGCCGGTCTTCGCGGTACTGACCAGCTTGATCACGTTGTTCGCCGGGACCAGCTTCAACCCGACCGGCGCGCCCGCCTTGCTGCCCGGGCGGCTCTCGACGATCGCCGTCCCGGAGTCGTAGTCGGTGTTCGGTGCGAGCGTCAGCGCGGAGATCTGGGCGTTGTAGTAGAACGGCTCGTCGTCCCAGGCCCAGCTGTCGCCGAGGCGGACGTGGTCGAAGTAGGTGTCGTCGGCGACCAGGTCGCCGTCGATCCGCCGTACGCCGGACTTGGCGACCTGCTTGGCCAGCGCCTTGTAGTCGCCTTCGAGCGCGGTCGGGTCGCCGTACCCCTTCAGGTACAGGTCGCCGCGCAGCTTGCCGCCCCGGACCGGTGCGGTCGCCAGAACGTCGGTGTGGAACCGGTACGACGGCCCGAGCGTGTGCATCGCGGCCGTCGACGAGAAGAGCTTGGTGTTGGACGCCGGCAGCAACCGGGTCGCGCCGTCGCGGTCGTACAGCGTCTCGCCGGTGGTCGCGTCGCGCACCACCAGCCCGACCTGCGACCCCTCGAACCGCGTGTCCGCGAGCAGCGTGTCGAGCTGCTGCTGCAACCCGGTCGCCGCGACCTGCGCGCCGGCCGGCGAGACCGATCGACCGGCCGAGACCGACTGGCCGACCAGCCCGGTGGTGGCCGCGAGCGCGGCGGCCACGGCGACGACGCCCCGCGGCGACACCTTTGGTAAGAACTTCACGAGAACTCCAACCCCTCAGGCGGAAAACAACTAAACGGAGTCAACACCCCGGCGCGGCCGGGGTCCAGTGATCGCCGCAAACGAGCTCTCGCCAGCAAGGTGAATCGATGGAAAAGTAGGTCCCCACAGGTACCGCCCCACCTGAGGAGCCGCACGATGCGCAGACGAGTTCTGGCCGCGCTGGTCGCCCTGACCGCGCTCGCCGCGACCATCAGCCCCGCCACCAGTCCCGCCACCGCCGCCGAGCAGAGGCTCGACGCCGCCGTCTTCCCGAGCGAGGTGATCGGCGAGGACTTCCCCGATCCGGACGTGATCCAGGTCAACGGCACCTGGTACGCCTACTCCACCAACAACGGCAACGGCCACGTCCCGGTCGCCTCGGCACCCGCCGCGAACGGCCCCTGGACCATCCGCGGCAACGCGATGCCCGCCGGTCCGGCCGCCGGCTGGGCCCAGTCCGGCCGGACCTGGGCGCCCGACGTCCACCCGAACCCCGACGGCAGCTTCACGCTCACCTACACCGCCTGGCACAAGGCCTCCGGTCGCCAGTGCATCGGCGCCGCGACGGCCAGTTCACCCCTCGGCCCGTTCACACCGGTGGGCACCCAGCCGCTGATCTGCCCGCTCGACCTCGGCGGCGCGATCGACGCCAACACCTTCGTCGCCAACGACGGCACCCGCTACCTGCTGTGGAAGAACGACGGCAACGCGATCGGCGTCAACTCCACCCTCTGGCTCACCCGTACGACGAACAACGGCACCGCCCTCACCGGCGGCAACACCGCCCTCATCTCCTCCGGCGGCGTCATCGAGGCGCCGGACCTGGTCCAGCGCGGCAGCCAGTACGTCCTCTTCTACTCCGGCGGCAGCTACACCGGCTGCGAGTACCTCACCTCGTACGCCGTAGCGCCCAGCCTCAACGGCCCCTGGACCACGGCGTACCGCCCGTTGATGACCACCGCGAGCCTCGACAACCACGTCTGCGGCCCCGGCGGCGCCGACTTCACCGGCGACAAGGTCTTCCTGCACGGCTGGGTCAACGGCTCCCGTCACCTGTACGTCGCCGACCTCGGCTGGGCCGGCGACTTCCCGGTCGTCCGCGGCAGCCGGGTCCGGACCGAGGCCGAGCGCGGCACGCTCAACAACTGCCGGGTCCGTACCGGCGCGGCCGGCGCCTCGCAGGGCGCGGTGGCGGCGAACATCGACTTCGCGGACTCCTGGGTGGAGAACACGTTCTACGCCCCGCGAGCCGGCAGCTACACGCTGTGGGTCGGCTACGCGAACGGCACCGGCGGCACCGCCGGCCACGGAGTGGTTGTCAACGGCAACAGCCAGGGGTCGGTCAGCTACCCCGCCACCGGCTGGGACAACTGGCAGCAGGCGTCGGTCGGCGTCACCCTCGACGAGGGCTGGAACACGATCCGGCTGACCAAGGGCAACGCGTACGCGGAGGTGGACTACTTCGAGCTCCAGTGAGGGTTCACCCCGCTGACCGCTCAGGGTTCTCCCGGGAAGGACCCGTCCGCTGCGTGGCGCAGTGGGCGGGTCGCCGGTCCGGCCTCGTAGTCTCGTTCCAGGAGTGCACTACTCGAACGGGGAGCCGAAGGTTGGCCAAACCACCTGAGCAGGTCTCCGGCGACCGGCGCCGGCGACCGATCTGGCTCGACGTCCGCCGGACCACCCGCGGCCTGCAGGCGATGCTGCTGGGCGGTCTGGCGTCGCTGGTCTCGCTCATCATCACCTTCTGGACCCTGCCCCAGATCAGCAGCGACGGCACCCTGCCGGTGCTCCGGCTGGTCCTGCTGCTGGCCGTGATCGGCCTGCTGATGCGCTGGCTGCTGGCCGGCCTGGCGATCCTGATCGGATCGGTCGGCGTGCTGGTCGGCGGCCTGCTGTCCCAGTTCGGCGTGGTCTACCTCGGCGTCACGCTCGACCCCGGCGTCAACCTGCACGGCGGCGTCGAGGCGCCGGTCCTGGTCTCGATCGTGATGTCGTCGGTGAGCGCCTTCGTCGGCTGGGTCGCGTACGCCGGAAGCGACGACGCGTACGTCGCCGAGGTGATGCGCGGGGTCCGCCGCCGGGCGCGGCGGATCCAGCCCGCGCCGAAGACCGGGATGCTGATCATCCAGATCGACGGCCTGGCCGCCCCGCTGCTGAACTGGATGGTGATGTCGGGCAACCTGCCGCACCTCGGCGGCTGGATCCGCGACGGCAGCCACTCGATGCTCGGCTGGCACACCGGCGTACCGGCGACCACCCCGGCCAGCCAGGCGGGCATCCTGCACGGTGGTTCCGGGCAGATCCCGGCGTTCCGCTGGTACGAGAAGGAGACCGGCCGGGTGATGGTCACCAACCGGTCCCGCGACGCCGCCGAGATCGAGGCGCGGATGTCGACCGGCCGCGGCCTGCTCGCCGACGGCGGGGTCAGCATCAGCAACAACTGGTCCGGCGACGCCCCGAACTCGGTGCTCGTGTTCAGCCGGGCCGCGCTGCCGCCGACCCGCAGCCGTGGCTACGTCCGGTTCTTCTCCAGCCCGCAGGGTGCCGCCCGCGGGCTGGTGCTCTGCGTCGGCGAGATGATCAAGGAGCTGCACCAGGCCCGGCGGCAGCGCCGGCGCAAGCTGGTCCCGCGGGTCAACCGCGGCGGCTCGTACATTTTCCTGCGCGCGATCTCCAACGTGCTGCTGCGCGACCTGAACGTTTCGCTGATCACCGACGAGCTGGTCAAGGGCACCCCCGTCATCTACTGCGACTTCGTCGACTACGACGAGGTCGCCCACCACGCCGGGCCGACCCGGCCCGAGTCGCTGCAGACGCTGGAAGGCCTCGACCGGGTGCTCGGCGCGCTGGAGCGGATCATCGACACGCTGCCGCACTCGTACGAGATCGTCGTGCTGTCCGACCACGGCCAGAGCCAGGGCTCGACGTTCCTGCAGCGGTACGGCCGGACGCTGACCCAGGTGGTCGACGACCTGGTCGACACCACCAAGGAGCCGGTCGCGGCGACCGGCCGGTCCGAGGGCTGGGGGCCGGTCAACGCGTTCCTGACCGAGCTGAGCCTGCGCCGCAGTGTCGCCGGGTCGGTGACGCGGAAGGCGCTCCAGGGCAAGGCCACCCGCGGCGAGGTCGAGCTCGGCCCGCGCGACTGCGAGCCACCGGTCGCGGCCGACGAGCAGATGGTCGTCACCGCCTCGGGCAACCTCGCGCTGATCTACCTGGCGACCACACCCGGGCGCGTCCCGCTGGAGGAGATCGAGCTGCTGCACCCGCGGCTCGTGCCCGGTCTGGCGACGCATCCCGGTGTCGGCTTCGTCGTGATCGACTCGCTCTCCGAAGGACCGGTCGCGATCGGCCGGGCCGGTGTGCACGTGCTGCGGACCGGGCGGGTCGAGGGCGAGGACCCGCTCACGCCGTACGGGCCGATGGCGGCGCCGTCGTTGCTGCGCCAGGCCGAGATGCCGCACAACGGGGACATCGTGGTGATCAGCCGGCTCGACGAGTACACCCACGAGGTGGCCGCGTTCGAGGAGCTCGTCGGGTGTCACGGCGGGATCGGTGGCTGGCAGACCGAGGCGGTGCTGGTGCACCCGCGCCGCTGGGTCGTCGACGAGGCTCCCGTAGGCTCCGACGCGGTCCACGAGCTGCTGATCGGCTGGCTGGACCAGCTCGGGCAGCGCAAGCGGCCCGGCGTCGAGACGGTCGACCAGCAGCAGGAGTCCGACCGGGTGGACAGCGATGCGAGTGTGGAGGCCTGAGGCGTGCGGATCACCTGGTGGGGGCACGCCACCACCACGATCGAGGACCAGGGCACCAAGCTGCTCACCGATCCCGTGCTGACGTCCCGGATCGCGCACCTGCGCCGCCGGCGCGGCCCGCTGCCGCTGCCGGACGCGGGGGACTGCGACGCGGTGCTGATCTCGCACCTGCACGCCGACCACCTGCACCTGACGTCGCTGCCGCTGGTCTCGCCGGACGCCGCCCTGGTCGTCCCGCGCGGCGCGGCCCGGCTGCTCCACGCCGAGGCCGGCAAGGCGTACTCCGACCGCTGCATCGAGGTTGCCCCGGGCAACCAGGTGCGGATCGGCGGGCTCGACATCACCGCGGTCACCGCCGACCACGACAGCCGCCGGCTGCCGTGGTCGCAGTACCGCGCCCAGGCCCTCGGGTTCCGGGTGGAGAGCTCGCCGAGCGTCTGGTTCGCCGGTGACACCGGCCTGTACGACGACATGGCGGCCGAGGTCGGCCCGATCGACCTGGCGCTGATCCCGGTCGGCGGCTGGGGGCCGTCGCTCGGGGAGGGGCACCTGGACCCGGTCCGCGCTGCCGAGGCGGTTCGACGGGTCGGCGCTCGGCACGCCGTACCGGTACATTTCGGGACGTTCTGGCCAATCGGCTGCGACTGGATGAAGCCCGAGCTGTTCCTGCCGCCGGGGGACAGGTTCAAGGCGGAGATGGCGTCGGTGGACGCTCGCGTCGAGGTGGAGGTCCTCGTGCCGGGGGAGTCGACGGAGGTGGTGCGGCCGTGAGCGGTGACGCCCACTTCGATCTCTGGTACCTGATCGTGCTCGCGGGCGCGGTCCTGCTCGGCGCGGTGCTCCCGGTCCTGCCGACCGGGGCGGCGGTGTCCGCGGGCGCGGTGCTCGCCTCGCACAGCAACCCGATCGGGCTGGTCGGTGTACTGATCGCCGGTGCGGGTGGCGCTTACGTCGGCGACCTGATCGTGTACGCCGCCTGCCGGGCCGGCGGTGAGCGGCTGGCCAAGCGGGTCGGCTGGCTGCGCGAGAACGCGTCGCTCGACGCGCTGCGGGAGCGGCTGGCCAACCACGAGATCACCGTGCTGCTGACGTCCCGGCTGATTCCGGGCGGCCGGGTGCCGGTGCTGCTGGCCGCCGGACTGGCCGGGTACCGGTGGCACCGGTTCGCCGTGGTCGACCTGGCCGCGTCGTCACTGTGGGCGGCGGTCTACATGGCGATCGGGCTGCTCGGCTACGCGCTCTTCGACAAGCCCTGGCAGGGCGTGGTGGCCGCGATCGTGCTGGTGCTGCTGACCACGGTGGTCAGCAGCCTGATCCAGCGGATCCGGAAGAAGAAGGCGGCTTCGGCGCAGCTAGAAACCGAATGACCTGGTCTGCAGCTGAGCGGTGATCTCCGGGTCGCCGTCGAGGTCGACCTGGGCGACCGCCTGCCGGCCGAAGCAGAACAGCACCAGCTCGACCGGTTCGCCGCTCACGGTCACCGAGCCCGCCGCCGTCGGCTTCTTGGCGACCGCCTCGCGCCCGTCCGGCAGCCGCAGCACGATCCCGCTCGGTGCCTTGCGGACCATCGACCTCGAGGCCAGCTTGAGCCCCTTCCACAGGCCCTCCTGCTGCTCGGCCGGCAGCGCGCGGACCTGGAAGTCGGGCACCGCGCGCCGGACGTCCTCGTGGTGCACCAGGTACTCGGTCGTGTTCAGCTGGTGGCCGATCAGCGGCAGCGCGTAGATCGAGAACGTCGGCGGCCCGCCGCGGAGCTTGTCCACCAGCTCGGTGAAGCTCCACCGGGTCTTGACCGCGGTCATCCGCCGCTCGGTGGTGCCGGCCAGCGCGGGCAGCATGATGCCCGGCGCGGCGATCGGGTCCGACTCACGCACGTACAGGTGGGCGGCCAGGTCGTGGGTCAGCCACCCCTCGCACAGGGTCGGCTGATCCGGCCCGACCTGATCGAAGAGATCACACAGAGCGAGTCGTTCTGTCCGGCTGTAGTCGGTCACAACTCGATCGTAGTTGTCGGAGCCCAATGGCAGAATGTCATTCGTTGTCAGCCCCTCGGGTTGCCTACACACCTGACACTGCCGTCGCCCGAAGGATGCCTCGTGCCGTTGCCGAAAGTCCCCAGCAAGGGGAGCGTGACCCGGCGCGGGTTCGCGGTCCTGCGTGTCGCGATCGCCGAGGAGCCGTGGGTCTTCGCCTGGTCGGTGGCCGCGAGCATGCTGTACGGCGCGATGACGGTCGCCGACGGCTGGGCGCTGGGCTGGGCCACCGACCACGTGATCCGGCCGGCCCTGGAGCGCGGCGACACCACCTTCGGCGCGATCGCGTCGCTGGTCTCGCTGTTCCTCGGCATCGCCGTGCTGCGCGCGATCGGCGTCGTCGGCCGCCGGATCGGCGCCGGGATCATGCAGTTCCGCCTCCAGGCGACGTACCGGCGGCGCGTCACCCGGCAGTACCTGAAGCTCCCGCTGGAGTGGCACCACCGGCACCCGACCGGCCAGCTGCTGTCCAACGCGAACGCCGACGTCGAGTCGACCTGGTACCCGATCGCCCCGCTGCCGATGGCGGTCGGCGTGATCGCGATGCTCGCCTTCGCGACCGCCGCGATGTTCGCCGCCGACCCGTGGCTGGCGCTCGTCGGCTGCCTGGTCTTCCCGCTGGTGTTCGTCGCGAACGTGATCTTCCAGCGCGTGCTGCAGCCGCTCGCGACCCGCGCGCAGGAGTTGCGCGCGGACGTGTCCGAGGTGGCCCACGAGTCGTTCGACGGTGCGCTGGTGGTCAAGACGCTGGGCCGCGAGGCGGCCGAGACCGAGCGCTTCACCGGGCCGACGATGGCGCTGCGGGACGCGAACATCGCGGTCAACCGGGCCCGCGGGGCGTTCGACCCGGTGATCGAGGGGCTGCCGCGGATCGGCGTCCTGCTCGTCCTGCTGGTCGGCGTCGGCCGGGTGCGGTCGGGCGCGGCGGACGCCGGTGACGTGGTCCAGGTCGCGTTCCTGTTCACGCTGATCGGCTTCCCGATCCGGGCGCTCGGCTGGGTGCTCGGCGAGCTGCCCCGCTCGGTCGTCGGCTGGGACCGCGTCCAGCGCGTGCTCACCGCCGAGGGCGGGATGGAGTACGGCGACCAGAAGCTGACCTCGGTCCGCGCCGCCCGGCTCCACGTCCAGGACCTCCGCTTCGGGTACCTGCCCGACCGCGACGTACTGACCGGCGTCGACTTCACCATCGAGCCCGGGCGGACGGTCGCGGTCGTCGGCCCGACCGGCGCCGGCAAGTCGACGCTGACCACGATGCTGACCCGCCTGGTCGACCCCGAGGAGGGCGCGGTCCGGATCGACGGCGTCGACCTGCGCACGCTGGCCCGTGACGAGCTGTCCGGATCGGTCGCGCTGGTCGCGCAGACCGCGTTCCTGTTCGACGACACGGTCCGCGGCAACATCACGCTCGGGGGCGACTTCACCGACGACGACATCTGGGACGCGCTGCGGATCGCGCAGGGCGAGGGCTTCATCCGGTCGCTGCCCGACGGCCTCGACACCAAGGTCGGCGAGCGCGGGACGACGCTGTCCGGCGGTCAGCGGCAGCGGATCGCGCTGGCCCGCGCACTGGTCCGCCGGCCGCGGCTGCTGATCCTCGACGACGCGACCAGCGCGGTCGACCCGCAGGTCGAGGCGCGGATCCTGGCCGGCCTGCGCAGCGCCGTACAGGGTGGCCGGACGGACACGACCGTGCTGGTGATCGCCTACCGGAAGGCGACGATCTCGCTCGCCGACGAGGTGCTGTTCCTGGCCGACGGGCGGATCGCGGCCCAGGGCACGCACCTGGAGCTGCAGGAGAGATCACCGGCGTACCGGGATCTCGTCGACGCCTACGAGAAGGACGCCGCGCGGCGTGCGGAAGAGGCCGAGCTGGCCGCCGAACTGGACGATCTGGACAGCGAAGGAGCAAGCGCGTGAGTGCCGCGGAGGCCACCCGGCTCGACGCCGGGGACAACGCCGGAGGGCTCGACACCCTGCGCCAGGGGATCCGGGTCTCGCCGGAGCTGGCCCGCGGGTGGTGGATCACCGGGCTGCTCGCGCTGACCATGACGGGCGGACGGATCGTCGTACCGATCGCGGTCCAGCAGACCATCGACAAGGGACTGTCCGGGCCGGGCGGTCCGGACATGTCGTTCGTGGCGTGGATGTGCGTGGTGTGCTTGGGCGGGATCCTGGTGACCGCGTTCGCGTCGTACCTGACGACCGTGCGGCTCGCGATCAACTCCGAGAGCGGCCTGGCCACGATGCGGATCAAGGCGTTCCGGCACGTGCACGACCTGCCGGTGCTGACCCAGTCGACCGAACGGCGCGGCGCGCTGGTCAGCCGGGTGACCTCCGACGTCGACACGGTGTCGCAGTTCCTGCAGTTCGGCGGCTTCATCTTCCTGGTCAGCATCGGGCAGATGCTGCTCGCGACCGTGGTGATGTTCGTCTACTCGTGGCAGCTCGCGCTGGTGGTGCTGGTCTGCTTCATCCCGCTGTTCGCGAGCCTGAAGTCGCTGCAGCGGCTGATGTCCGCGGCGTACGGCGTGGTGCGGGCCAAGGTCGGCGAGATGCTGTCCGCGATCGCCGAGCCGGTCGTCGGCGCGCAGGTCGTGCGGGCGTACGCGATCGAGCGGCGGACGCAAGCGCGGATCGACGCGTCGATCGAGGACTACCGGCGGACGGCGACCCGGGCGCAGGCGATCACGGGCATCACGTTCTCGATCGGCGGTCTGGCCGCGGGGCTCGCGAACGCGGGCGTGCTGACGGCCGGGGTGCTGCTCGGGGTCGACGGGAACGCGACGCTGGGGGAGATCCTCGCGTTCATGTTCCTGGTGGCGCTGTTCTCGGACCCGGTGCAGATCGCCACGCAGGTGCTGACCGACGCACAGAGCGCGTTCGCGGGGTGGCGGCGGGTGCTCGGCGTGATCGCGACGCCGGCTGACGTGGTCGACCCGGGCGACGACGGGGTGACGCAGCCGCGCGGGCCGATCACGGTGGAGTTCGCCGACGTGAACTTCGCCTACCCGGAAGGGGAGTTGGTGCTGCGTGACGTCGACGTACGGCTGGAACCGCACCGGCGGGTCGCTGTCGTCGGGGAGACCGGGTCGGGCAAGACGACGTTCGCGAAGTTGCTGACGCGGTTGATGGATCCGACCTCCGGGGCCGTGCTGCTCGACGGCGCCGATGCGCGGACGATCGCGTTCAGCTCGCTGCGGGAGCGGGTCGTGATGGTGCCTCAGGACGGGTACCTGTTCGACTCGTCGCTGGCGGACAACGTGCGGTTCGGGCGGCCCGAGGTGACGGACGCGCAACTGCTGGACGCGTTCGAGTCGCTGGGGCTGACGGACTGGCTCGAGTCGCTGCCTGACGGGCTGGACTCGCCGGTGGGTCAGCGCGGTGAGTCGCTGTCGGCGGGTGAGCGGCAGCTCGTCGCGCTGGTGCGGGCGAACATCGCGGACCCGGATCTGCTGGTGCTCGACGAGGCGACGTCGGCGGTCGACCCTGGTACCGAGGTGCGGGTCAACGCAGCGTTGGAGCGGCTGATGGCCGGGCGTACGTCGGTGACGATCGCGCACCGGCTGTCGACCGCGGAAGCTGCTGATGAGGTGCTGGTGTTCGACGAGGGCCGCGTGGTGGAACGCGGTCCGCACGCGGAGCTGCTCGCTCTCGGTGGGATCTACTCCCGCCTGCACTCCAGCTGGATCGCGCAGCGTTCTGCCGGCTGACGGTGAAGACGCGACAAGGCGGTCCCGGAGAGGGAGGAAAGAGGCTCCAGGACCGCCTTGTCGTTCAGGGTCGGCCGTGCTGTTGAGGCAGCACGCCCAAGAGGCCGGCTAGGCCGTCGGTACGGCGCCGTTCTGCCCGGCACCCGGCTGCGGCACCAGCAGGAACTCGACGCCGCCCTTGTCGTCCACGGCGGCGTCCAGGATCTTGTCGTCCAGCGTGCTCGCCGCGTTCTCCTCCAGGAACACCCGCGCGCCGCTCTCCTCGACCACCTGGTCGCCCGGCTTCGGGGCCTCGGTCGTCGTCACCGCCAGGGAGGGGTCGGTCGGGTTCTCCTGGGAGATCCGCACGCCGGCACCCTCCGGCGCGCCGTCGACGCCGGTGATGGACTTGATGACCAGAGTCGCGTTCTCCGTCAAGGTCAGCACAACTACTCCTCGTTGTTGTCGATCAACACGGTGAGCCCGCCCCGTGCCCGATGCCTCGGAGGCCAAACATGAGGGGTCCGCTGTACGGACGGACCGCTGGTGGTGTGGGATCGGGGGATGACGATCGAGCGGGAGACTCCGGCTGTTGGTGGGCTGGAGATGGTGGCGGCGCGGTTGGCGGAGTGGCAGCGGGACGACGGGGCGGTGCAGTTGCACCCCGGGGACCTGGGCTGGTTCTGGCGGTACGGCGTGGAGCGGACGGCGGCGGCGGTGCGGACCTGGGCTCGCGACGGGGAGCTGCTGGCGGTCGGGATGCTGGACGAGCCGGACCTTTTGCGGGTGGCGATCGCGCCGGCGGCGCTCGAGGACGAGGAGCTGGCGCGGCGGATCGCCGAGGACGTGGCTGACCCGGCGGCCGGCGTACTGGTTGAGGGGAAGGTCTACCTGGAGACGCCGAACGACTGTCGTGTGCGGGACCTGCTGTTCGCCGCGGGGTGGGAGCTGGATGATCCGTGGCAGCCGTTGGAGCGGGACCTGACCGAGCCGGTGGAGGACTCCGGGCTGGCGGTCGAGCTCGTGACGGCGGAGACCGCGGGGGTGCGGGCGGGGATTCAGCGGGCGTCGTTCGACGGGTCGACGTTCAGCGACGAGCGGTGGCACGCGATGGCGGACGGTACGCCGTACGCGCGGGCCCGGTGCTTGATCGGGCGGGATGCCAGCGGTGAGGCGGTGGCGGCGATCACCGTGTGGTCGGCGGGCAAGGGGAAGCCGGGCTTGATCGAGCCGCTCGGCGTTCACCGCAACCATCGTGGGCACGGCTACGGGCGGGCGATGACGCTGGCCGGTACGGCGGCGCTGCGTGAGCTGGGCGCGTCGCGCGCGCATGTGCTGACGCCGTGCTTCAACGAGGGAGCCGTCGCCACGTACCGCAGCGCCGGCTACACCCCGCTCCCGGTCCGCCGAGACCAGTACCGCGCCGTCTAGCCCGAGACCTCGTCGGCCGCGCGGAGCACCCGGAGGATGTTGCCTCCGGCAAGCTTTGCCATCTCGGCGTCCGACCAGCCGCGGTCGGCGAGGGCGTAGAACAGCGACGGGTACGACGCCACGTCCGGCAGCCCGACCGGGAACTGCGGGCAGCCGTCGTAGTCGCCGCCGAGGCCGATGTGGTCGATCCCGGCGACCTCCCGCACGTGCTCGACGTGGGCGACGACGTCCTCCAGCGTCACCTGCGGCCGCGGTACGTCGTACAGGGCGAGCAGCTTCTTCTGATCGGCCGGCCGGAGCGGGTCGAGCTCGTGCTCGGTGGCGAGCTCGCGGGCCCGGTCGGCCCAGTCGACGAAGGGCTGCGAGACGAAGTACGGGACGAAGGTGACCATGCAGACGCCGTCGTTACCGGTCAGCGTGGTCAGGACGTCGTCGGGCACGTTGCGCGGGACGTCGCAGATCGCACGCGCCGAGGAGTGGCTGAAGATCACCGGCGCGGTCGTCACGCGCAGCGCGTGCCGCATGGTGTCGGCGGAGACGTGCGACAGGTCGACCAGCATGCCGATCCGGTTCATCTCGGCGACGACCTGCTCGCCGAACTCGTTCATCCCGCCGAGCACCGCTTCGTCGGTGGCCGAGTCGGCCCAGGACACGTTGTTGTTGTGCGTCAGCGTCATGTACCGCACGCCGAGCGCGCGCATCACCCGGAGAACGCCGAGCGACTCACCGATCGAGTGCCCGCCCTCCATGCCCATCAGCGACGCGATCCGGCGCTCCTTGAACGCGGCCTCGACCTCGTCCGCGGTCGGCGTCAGCGCCATCGACTCGGGGAACCGCTCCACCATGCGGTGCACGAAGTCGAGCTGCTCGAACGTCCGCCGTACGGCGTCGTCGTCCTGCGGCACCCACAGCGACCAGAACTGCGCCGCGACCTGCCCGAGCCGCAGCCGCGGCAGGTCCGTGTTGAGCTTCGGCACCGAGACGCTGAGGTCGTACGCGTCCAGGTCGTAGTTGCACAGCTCCCAGAAGGCGATCGGCAGGTCGTTGTGCCCGTCGATCAGCGGATGGTCCCGCAACAGCGTCTGCACCCGCGCCACACTCGTCGTCATCCCGCCATCCTGTCAGCCCGGCGGGCGGCTGTCAGGCGGGGCCGGGCGTCCAACTCCTTACCTCCTGTCAAGGAGTGTCCCCGGCCTGAGGGACAATGGACCGGTGAGTATCGAGGAGCTGACCTTCGACGCGGCCGGGCTGATCCCGGCGGTGGTGCAGCAGTACGACACGCGCGAGGTCCTGATGGTCGGCTGGATGAACGCCGAGGCCGTCCGCCGGACCGCCGCGACCGGGCGGGGCACGTTCTGGTCGCGCAGCCGTCAGGAGTACTGGGTGAAGGGCGAGACCAGCGGCCATCGCCAGCACGTCAAGCAGATCCTCGTCGACTGCGACGCCGACACCCTGCTCGTGCTCGTCGACCAGGAAGGCCCGGCGTGCCACACCGGCACCCACAGCTGCTTCGAGCACGGCCAGATCGAGGTGAAGGCGTGAACACTCCGACCCTCGAGACCTTCCGTGAGTACGCCAAGGACCGTCGCGTGATCCCGGTGACGCGGCGGTTGCTCGCCGACGCGGAGACGCCGATCGGTGTCTACGGCAAGCTCGCGGCCGAGCGCGAGGGCACGTTCCTGCTGGAGTCGGCGGAGAACGGCGGCGTCTGGTCGCGGTACTCGTTCATCGGCGTCCGCAGCGCCGCGACGCTGACCGAGCGCAACGGCGAGGCGATCTGGACAGGCAACCCGCCGGTCGGCCTGCCTGAGACCGGTGACCCGCTGCTGGCGCTGCGCGAGACGCTCGAGATCCTGCACACCCCGCGCCTGCCCGACCTGCCCCCGCTCACCGGCGGCATGGTCGGCTTCCTCGGGTACGACGCCGTCCGCCGGCTGGAGAAGTTGCCCGACACAACGGTCGACGACCTGGGCCTGCCCGAGCTGACGTTCCTGTTCGCCACCGACCTGGCCGCGCTCGACCACGAGACCGGCGAGATCTGGCTGATCGCGAACGCGGTGAACTGGGACGACTCCGACGAGCGCGTCGACGAGTCGTACGCCGACGCCGTCCGGCGGCTCGACGCGATGGAGCACGACCTGGCGCGTCCGACGCCGTCGTACGTCGTACGGGCTGATCGCACGGTCGAGGCCGACCCGCACCGGCAGCGCTCGAGCGCGGAGTACCGGGAGGCCGTCGAGCACGCCAAGGAGGAGATCCGGGCGGGCGAGGCGTTCCAGATCGTCGTCTCGCAGCGGTTCGAGCTGGAGACGACCGCGAGCGCGCTGGACGTCTACCGGGTGCTCCGGAGGTCCAACCCGAGCCCCTACATGTACCTGGTTCGCCTCGACGGCTTCGACATCGTCGGCTCCAGCCCGGAGGCGCTGGTCAAGGTCACCGACAACAAGGTGATCCTGCACCCGATCGCCGGCACCCGCCGCCGCGGCGTGACGCCGGAGGAGGACCACGCGCTGGAGGAGGAGCTGCGCACGGACGCCAAGGAGCGCGCCGAGCACCTGATGCTCGTCGACCTGGGCCGCAACGACGTCGGCCGGGTCTGTGCGCCGGGCACGGTCGAGGTGGTCGACTTCATGGACGTCCGCCGGTACAGCCACGTGATGCACCTGGAGTCGACGGTGACCGGGCGGCTGGCCGCGGGCAAGACCGCGTTCGACGCGCTGACCGCGGCGTTCCCAGCCGGAACGTTGTCCGGGGCCCCCAAGCCGCGGGCGATGCAGATCATCGACAAGCTCGAGGTGACGCGCCGCGGCGTGTACGGCGGCGTCGTCGGCTACCTGGACTTCGCCGGTGACGTCGACACCGCGATCGCGATCCGGACGGCGGTGCTGCGCGGCTCGACCGCCTACGTCCAGGCCGGCGCCGGCATCGTCGCGGACTCCGACCCCGCCGCCGAGGACGCGGAGTGCCGCACGAAGGCCGCGGCGGTCCTGAACGCGATCGCCGTCGCAGGAACGTTCACCGAGGCCTGATGCGCAGCCCGCAACGAGTCGTCGACGCGCTCGCCGTCCTGGCGCTGGCGCTGCTCGCGCTCTCGGCGTACCTGACCTGGTCGACCGCCGACCCCGGCAGCGGCCGCCCGTCGGTCGACTTCACCGGGTACGCCGTCACCCGCGCGCCGCTGACGCTCGGCCTGGCGGCGGTGGTCGCGGTCGTCGTCGCCAAGCTCGCCGGTACGGCGCTGCGCCGGATCCTGTCCGCGCTGGTGCTGCTGATGGGCGTCGCGGCCGTCTGGGTCGCGCTCCAGGTCCGGCCGGACACGAACGAGCTGGGCCGGATCCGGCCCGAGCTGAGCCAGGCGGTCACCGACCACGTCGGGCTGAGCACCGGACCGGCGCCCTGGCTGGCGCTGGCCGGGGGAGCGGCGCTGGTCGCGGCCGGGCTCGCCGGCGTACTGACAGCGCACCGGTGGCGACGCCCCACCCGGCGTTACGAGCGTGATCCGGCCGCCACACCCGCGGATCAGTGGAAGGCGATCGACGCGGGTGAGGACCCGACGATCTGATCGCGGCGGGCTACCGCCACAATAGGACGGGACGACGACGAGGAGTGGCCCAGGTGACGGACAAAACCAGCACGGAAGTACCGGTCAAGTACGACAGCGACGACGACGCCCACGCGGGCGGCCTGCACGGCAGCACTCCCGCGGCCTGGACCGCCGTGGTGATCGTGCTGGTCGGCTTCACTCTCGGCGCCATCGCGATGGTGATGGGACCGAACTGGGTGCTGTTCTGGATCTCCGCCGCGATCGCGGTGGCCGGCGGACTGGTCGGCAAGGTGATGCAGTTGCTCGGCTTCGGTGCCAAGTCCAGCGACCACCACTGACGGACGGACCACGACATGACTGTGCTTGACGACATCCTCGCCGGGGTTCGGGAGGACCTCGCGGAGCGCCAGGCGTCGGTCAGCCTGGACGACCTGAAGCTCGAGGCCCAGCGGATGCCCGACGCCAAGGACCCGATGCCGGTCTTCCGCGGCGACGGGATCGCGGTGATCGCCGAGGTGAAGCGCTCCAGCCCGTCCAAGGGCGCGCTGGCCGAGATCACCGACCCGGCCGCGCTGGCCGGGGAGTACGAGCAGGGCGGCGCGGCGGCGATCTCGGTGCTGACCGAGAAGCGGCGCTTCAACGGCAGCCTCGACGACCTGCGCGCGGTCCGCGGCAAGGTCGACGTCCCGGTGCTGCGCAAGGACTTCGTGGTCTCCTCGTACCAGCTGTGGGAGGCCCGCGCGGCCGGTGCGGACATGGTGCTGCTGATCGTGGCGGCCCTGGAGCAGGAGGCGCTGGTCTCGCTGATCGAGCGGGCCCAGTCGATCGGCCTGTGCCCGCTGGTCGAGGTGCACGACGAGGAGGAGACCCGGCGCGCCGTCGACGCCGGAGCCCAGCTGATCGGCGTGAACAACCGCAACCTGAAGACCCTCGAGATCGACCGCGACACCTTCGCCCGGGTCGCGCCCGGCATCCCGGCCAACCTGGTCCGGGTGGCGGAGTCCGGTGTCCGCGGCCCGCGTGATGTAATCGAGTTCGCGCGCGCCGGGGCCGATGTCGTCCTCGTCGGTGAAACCCTGGTGACCGGCAGCGATCCCCGCAGCTCGGTCGCCGATCTGGTCGCTGCCGGATCGCACCCCGCCATCCAGCAGCGTCACTGAGACGTAGAACCCCTGCCTGGTCGGGGGTCCTGACACCGTCCGCGGGCTCGGCTTCGGCCGGGCCCGCGGACCGTTTCCGGACCTGGCCGGGGTGGGGTCGGAAGGTGAAGAGATGACCGCACTGCTTCCCGACCAGCTCGGGCACTTCGGCCGCTTCGGCGGCCGGTTCATGCCGGAGGCCCTGATCGCCCCGCTGGACGAGCTGACCACCGCGTGGCAGGAGGCGATGGCCGACAAGGCCTTCACCGACGAGTTCGAGCGGATGCTGCGCGAGTACGCCGGGACGCCGAGCCTGCTGTACGACGCCACCCGGCTGTCCGACGTCGCCGGCGCCCGCATCCTGCTCAAGCGCGAGGACCTCAACCACACCGGCGCGCACAAGGTCCGCAACGTGCTCGGCCAGGCGTTGCTGACCAAGCGGATGGGCAAGACCCGCGTGATCGCCGAGACCGGCGCCGGCCAGCACGGCGTCGCCACCGCGACCGCCTGCGCGTACCTGGACCTCGAGTGCGTCGTCTACATGGGCGAGGTCGACACCGAGCGCCAGGCGCTCAACGTGGCCCGGATGAAGCTGCTCGGCGCCGAGGTGATCCCGGTCAAGACCGGCTCGCGGACGCTGAAGGACGCGATCAACGAGGCCCTGCGCGACTGGGTCTCCAGCGTCGACAACACCCACTACCTGCTCGGTACGGCGGCCGGCGGCCACCCGTTCCCGGCGATGGTGCGCGACTTCGTCCGCGGCATCGGCGACGAGGCCCGGGCCCAGTCGCTGGAGCTGCTCGGCCGGCTGCCCGACGCGGCGATCGCCTGTGTCGGCGGCGGGTCGAACGCGATCGGCCTGTTCGCCGCGTTCGTGCCGGACACCGGCGTCAAGCTGTACGGGATCGAGGCCGGCGGCGACGGCTACGAGACCGGCCGGCACGCCGCGACCATCACGGCCGGCCAGATCGGCGTCCTGCACGGCGCCCGGTCGTACCTGCTGCAGGACGACGACGGCCAGACGATCGAGTCGCACTCGATCTCGGCCGGCCTGGACTACCCGGGCGTCGGCCCGGAGCACTCGTGGCTCGCGGAGACCGGGCGGGCGTCGTACCGGCCGGTGACCGACGCGGACGCGATGGACGCGTTCAAGCTGCTGGCCCGGACCGAGGGCATCATCCCCGCGATCGAGTCGGCGCACGCGGTCGCCGGCGCGCTGGAGGTCGCCAAGGAGCTCGGCCCGGACGCCGTGCTGCTGGTGAACCTGTCCGGCCGCGGCGACAAGGACATGGACACGGCCGGCACGTGGTTCGGCCTGATCGACGAGAAGGGCCACCAGGCATGAACGATGTGATTGCCCTGGGCAACGCAGGGCGCGCGATCCGGAAGGCCAACGACGAGGGACGGGCCGCGCTGGTCGGCTACCTGCCGGCCGGGTACCCGTCGATCGACGGCGGTGTCGACGTCATCAAGGCGATGATCGACGGCGGCGCGGACGTGCTCGAGATCGGCCTGCCCTACACCGACCCGGTGATGGACGGCCCGACCATCCAGCGGGCGGCCGAGGTCGCGCTGGCCGGAGGGCTGCGGACCCGCGACGTGCTCGCCACGATCGAGAAGGTCGCGGCGTACGCCGACGTACCGGTGCTGATCATGACCTACTGGAACCCGATCGAGCGGTACGGCGTCGACCGGTTCGCCACCGACTTCGCGGCGGCCGGAGGAGCGGGCCTGATCACGCCCGACCTGGTCCCCGACGAGGCCGGCGAGTGGATCGCCGCGGCCGACAAGCACGACCTGGACAAGGTGTTCCTGGTCTCGCCGTCGTCGACCGACGCGCGGATCGCGATGACGACCGCGAACTGCCGCGGCTTCGTCTACGCGACCGCCGTGATGGGCGTCACCGGGACCCGCGAGCAGGCCTCCGACCTGGCGGCGCCGCTGGTGGCCCGGACCAAGGCGACGACCGGGCTGCCGGTCGGTGTCGGGCTCGGGGTGTCGAACGCGGACCAGGCGGCCGCGATCGCGACGTACGCGGACGCGGTGATCGTCGGGTCCGCGCTGGTGAAGGCCGCCGGTGACGGGCCGGCCGCCGTCCGGGCCCTGACGGAAAGTCTGTCCGAAGGCGTCCGGCGGGAACCCGCGACGCCCGCCGCTCGTTAGACGCCCGTGAGTCGAACCAGGAACGCGGCCGTTCTCCTCGCCGCGGTGACTCTGCTCGCCCTCGCCGGGTGCAGCAGCGGGCAGAAGCAGCAGGCCGACAACCCGGGCGGAGCTGTGATCCGCACCGCATCGGGTGACCCCAACGGGTTGCGCGGCGCGGTGCTGGACCGGCCGTACGCGCTGCCGGCCAAGTCGCTGACCGACACCGGAGGCAACGAGTTCAACCTGCGGACGTCGACCAAGAAGCCGGTCACGCTGGTCTTCTTCGGCTACACCAACTGCCCGGACGTCTGCTCGACCGTGATGGCCGACGTCGCCTCCGCGCTGACCAAGCTCGACGACGCCGTCCGTGGCGACGTACAGATGCTGTTCGTCACCACGGACCCGGCGCGGGACACCGGTCCGGTGATCCGCAAGTACCTGGACCGGTTCGACCCGTCGTTCGTCGGGCTGACCGGGTCGCTGACCTCGATCAAGGACATCGCGAAGGCCGTCGGGGTCCCGGTCGAAGGCATGAAGAAGCTGCCGTCCGGCGGGTACGAGGTCGGCCACGGCGCCCAGGTGCTCGGTTTCGGCAAGGACGAGAAGGCCACCGTGCTGTGGCTCGACAACGCCGCGATCGGTGACATGGCGCACGACTTCGGCAAGCTGGTGGAGGACAACCGGTGAGCCGGCGGGCCTGGTTGCCCTGGGTGTCGACGGCGGCCCGGCTGACGCTGGGCGCCGTGATGCTGGTGGCCGGCGCCCTCAAGGTCGCCGACCCGGCGATGGCCGCCCAGGCCGTCCGGGCCTACGACTTGTTGCCTCAGGCACTGGTGACCCCGGTGGGGTGGGGTCTGCCGTTCCTCGAGATGGCGATCGGTCTGCTGCTGATCGTCGGCTTCGGGACCCGGCCGGCCGGTGTGGCCGCCGGGGTCTTCATGGTGGTGTTCATCGCCGCGGTCTCCTCCGCCTGGGTCCGCGGCCTGTCGATCGACTGCGGCTGCTTCGGCGGTGGCGGTACGGTCGCGGCCGGGCAGACCAAGTACCTGCAGGAGATCCTGCGCGACACCGGTCTGCTCGTCCTCGCGGGCTGGCTGTTCGTCCGGCCGTTCAGCAAGTTCGCCCTCGAATCCGATCCCCACGTACCGACAGGAGCTACGGCGTCGTGAGCAAGAGCAAAACCCCGGTGAACCCGCTGCTGCAGAGCAAGAAGCGCCGGATCGGGCCCGGCGTCGTCGTCGTGGTGATCCTGGTGCTCGCGCTCGGCGCGGGCGTCGGTGTCCAGTACTGGCGCAGCAACTCCGGCGTCGAGGTCAGCTCCAGCGGCGGACCCGAGCCGACCGTGATCACCGGTCCGGGCACCAACGGGCAGGGCGTCAAGGTCGGGCAGGCGGGCGCCAAGGTCAACATCGACCTGTACCTGGACTTCCGCTGCCCGCACTGCAAGGACTTCGAGGACGAGTCCGGCGACACGATCAACAAGCTCGTCGACGACGGCACGGTCACCCTGACCTACTGGCCGTTGATGTTCGTCAACCCGGACAACTCGCCGCGGCTGGCGAACGCCTTCGCGGCCGCGGCCGCCGAGGGCAAGGCCCGCAGCTACGCCGACGAGCTGTACGCCGACTTCGCGAAGTCGTGGACCGAGGACCAGCTGATCGAGCTGGGCAAGCAGCTGAAGGTCGACGACGCCAAGTTCGAGGCCGGCGTGAAGGGCACCACGTACGGCGGCTGGCTGGAGTCGGTCGGCCAGGCGGCCACCACCCGCAAGGTCGAGGGCACACCGACCGTGTTCGTCAACGACAAGATGCTGCCGGCCGACGCGCTGACGCCCGAGGGCATCACCGCGGCCGTCAACGAGGCCAAGGGCTGATTCGGCCGCTCGGAGTGCGGCTACCGGCGTACCGGCGGCCACACTCCGAGTCCCCATCGTGACCGCAGGTTGGTGGTCGCGGTGGGGACGGTCGAGTAGCGTTCGTGCTTGCCATGTCTAGTCAGCTGACCGCCGTGATCTTGCCGGCCTTCATTCCCAGTCCCAGCCAGGGCGTCTGGCACCTCTTCGGGCTGCCGCTGCGCGCCTACGCACTGTGCATCCTGGCCGGTATCTTCGTCGGTTACTGGCTCGGCCGGAAGCGCTGGGTCTCCCGCGGCGGTTCGGCCGAGGTGCTCGCCGACATCATCATGTGGGCGGTGCCGTTCGGTCTGGTCGGCGCCCGGATCTACCACGTCGTCACCGACTGGAGCCGGTACTTCGGCAAGGACGGCGACCCGGTCGAGGCGCTGAAGATCTGGCACGGCGGACTCGGCATCTGGGGCGCGATCGCGTTCGGCGCGCTCGGCGCGTGGATCGCCTGCCGCCGGCACAAGGTCCCGTTCCTCGCCGTCGCGGACGCGATGGCGCCCGGTATCGCCCTGGCGCAGGTCCTGGGCCGCTTCGGCAACTACTGGAACCAGGAGCTGTACGGGCGCCCGACGACGCACTGGTTCGGCCTGGAGATCGACCCGCAGCACCGCGTGGCCGGGTTCGAGCAGTACGCGACCTTCCACCCGACGTTCCTGTACGAAGCCCTGTGGAACCTCGGTGTCGTCGCGCTGGTGCTCCTCGCCGGCCGCCGCTTCAAGCTCGGCCACGGCCGGGCCTTCGCCCTGTACGTCGCCGGCTACACCGTCGGCCGTGCGTGGATCGAGAACCTCCGCATCGACACCGCCGACCACGTGCTCGGCCTGCGCCTGAACGTGTGGACGTCGCTGATCGTGTTCGCGGCCGCGGTGGTGTTCTTCATCCTGAGCGCCCGCCGGCACCCCGGCCAGGAAGACCTCCGCACGGCTACGCCGGAGGACGACGACACCCCGTCGGCCGCCGACCAGGTAGCGGACGCGAGTGAGAACGCCGACGAGCCTGCGAGCGGTGCTTCGCTGGTCGACACCGGGGACGAGAGCACCCCCGAGAGCGAGCGCCCCGAAGGTGCTGGTGCGCCTGCTGGCGACCGCCCTGTGGGTGCGAGCGTGCCTGCAGGCGACCGCCCGACGGGTGCGAGTGTGGCCGATGCCGGCCGCCCGGCGGATGCGAGCGTGCCTGCCGACGGTCGCCCGGCGGGTGCGAGCGTGCCTACCAACGGTCGCCCGGCGGGTGCCGGCGTTCCTGCTGGCGATCGCCCTGCGGGTGCGAGCACCCCGGCCGGCGACACCACCCCGACCGCGCCCGCCGACGGGCCGCGTGACTGACCACAGCACCACCCCAACAGGCGACGAGCCCACCTCGTCGCCTGTTCACGCCAACGGCGAAACACCGCCGCAGGCGGACTCAGGTGTGAGCGCGCACCCGGTGGGCGACGAGCAAAGCTCGGCCGCCGCTGGCGGCGCAACGCGGGCGGACGTAGCACCCGGCGCTGGTGCCGCCCCGGTTGCCGGGCCCGCGGCGGGTGGGCCGGGTTCGTCCGCTCCCGGCTCGGTGGGCGGGGATCCGGCAATGCCTACCGAGTTGAGCGGTGCGCCGTTGCCGGGTGGGGATCCGGGGGTGCCTGCTGAGTTGAGCGGTGCGCCGTTGCCGGGTGGGGGTCCGGGGGTGCGTGCCGAGTCGAGCGGTGCGCCGCTGCCGGGTGGTTCGGGTGCGAGCGCCTCCCCGGCGGGTGACGCGGCCGGGCGGCGTACCGGCGTACGGACTGTTTCTGCGGAGCACTCGGGGGATCACACTCATCGGGACGTGACCGGTGGGTGGCTGCGGCCGGCGGTGTTCGGGGCGATGGACGGGCTGGTCAGCAACTTCGCGCTGATCGCGGGGATGGACGGCGGGACCTCGTCGGGGTCGCAGTTCATCGTGCTGGCGGGGCTGGCCGGGCTGGCTGCGGGAGCGTTCTCGATGGCGGCGGGGGAGTACACCTCCGTGGCGTCGCAGCGGGAGCTGGCGCGGGCCGAGATCGAGGTCGAGCGGCTGGAGATCCAGCGGCACCCCGGGGACGAGGAGCTCGAGCTCGCCGACACCTACCGGGCGAAGGGCCTCGATGCAGACCTGGCCGACAAGGTCGCCAAGCAGTTCCACGCCAACCCCGAGCAGGCCCTCGAGGAACACGTCCGCGAAGAGCTCGGCATCGACCCCAACGACCTCCCGTCGCCGGTCGTCGCGGCCGCGTCGTCGTTCGTCTGCTTCGCCGTCGGCGCGCTGATCCCGCTCCTGCCGTACCTCCTCGGCGCCTCCAACGTCCTCCCGGCGCTGATCATGTCCCTCACCGCGCTGTTCGTCTGCGGCGCCGTCGTCAGCCGCGTCACCAGCCGCTCCTGGTGGTACTCCGGCCTCCGCCAACTCCTCCTCGGCGCGGCCGCCGCCGCCCTCACGTACTTCGTCGGCACCCTCGTCGGCCCCGGCATCGGCTGACCCCAACCGATACCCAGTACGCCGTACTGCAGGACACCACCCCAGCTACACCGCTTAGTCGCAGGCGAGATGGACAACCTCCTCCAGCTCCACCAACCGCCGCACATGCCCACCGGCGTCTGGCTGCCCGAGTGCCCAAGCAGCCCGTGACGCTGCGGTGAACGCGGCAACGAGCACGGCACCACGCCGTACGCCGGGATCGCCGAAGGCGTCGACCAGCTCGTCCAGCGAACGATTGGACGCCAGCAACAGATACCCGAGATCGAACCCGAGCGGCCCGAGCCCGAACTGCTCCCAGTCGATCGCCACCACGTCGTCCCCGTCGCGCCCGAGCAAGTTGACCGGGTGCGCGTCCCCGTGGGTCGGCACCCGCGGCAACGCCGCGAGCTCCGCCAGCGCGGCCTTCCGGTGCGTCCACAACCGATTGAGGGCCTCAAGCAACGAATCGCTCAAGCCGGCAGAACCGAGAGCGGACCAGCCACCGCGCCGAGCAACAGTCTCCAAGCGCGCCGCCAGTACGTCGCGCGCACCCCACGGCGGCTCGGTCACGTCGGCGCGGGCGAAGCGCCCGAGAGCGGCGGCCAGGAGGAGATCGGCAACAAGTGAACGGGTGCCCGGCTCACCTCGGGCCGGCTCGACCCACTCCATCCACAGCGTGATGCCCTCGGCGTCCTCCTCCACCCGCAGCGTCTCCGGCGCCCTCAGCCCCGGCGTACGCCGTACAAGCCCGGACTCGGCCACCAGGGCCTGCCGGCGCCAGTAGGTGTAGTGGCGGGGGTCCTCAGCTCCGCGCACGAGGCGTTTGACCACCGTGCCCTCCGGCGTACGCCAGACTCCTCCGTTGTGGCCGGTGCCGGTGGTGAGCGGGGTCCAGGTCGGGTGCACGAGCAGCAACCCTGCCTGAAGACACGCCGGATGTTCACCTGGTTTCGGGTGGTCGCGGAGGGCGCCAACTGCGAAGATGGAGTGGCGGAGTGAGCGCTTGCTTACAGGGCGTGACACTCAACAGTGAAAGGGCGTCCGGCCGTGAAACGACTGTCCACCAGTCGGGCGTCTTGAGGTAGTCTCGGGACTCCCGGCTTGGGCCAGTGTTGTCCCGCGGCCAGTTGTTGACCGTAGGACGACGGGAGCCCTGAATGTTTGGTCGCCCCCCTTTCTTTGGCGAGCAGAGCCCCAGCGAGGGTCTGTACGACGGCAAGCACGAGCACGACGCGTGCGGTGTCGCCTTCGTCGCCACCCTGACCGGTGAACCGAGCCACGACATCGTGGCCAAGGCTTTGACTGCCCTGCGCAACCTCGAGCATCGTGGAGCCTCCGGTGCCGAGCCTGACTCCGGTGACGGTGCCGGCATCCTGATCCAGGTCCCGGACGCGTTCTACCGCAAGGTGTGCGACTTCGACCTGCCCGTCGCGCGCGCCTACGCGACCGGGATCGCGTTCCTGCCGCAGGACCCGGACGACGCCGCCAAGGCGGTGGCCCGGATCGAGGAGCTCGCCGACGAGGAGAACCTGACCGTCCTCGGCTGGCGCGACGTACCGACGACACCGGACCTGCTCGGAAGCACCGCCCGTTCGGTGATGCCCGTCTTCCGCCAGTTGTTCGTCGCGTCGAAGGCCGGCCGCGTGCTCGGCCTGGCCCTGGAGCGGATGGCGTTCCGGCTGCGCAAGCGCGCCGAGCGCGAGACCGCGACGTACTTCCCGTCGCTGTCGGGGCGGACCATCACCTACAAGGGGATGCTGACCACCGACCAGCTGGACAAGTTCTTCCCCGAGCTGACCGACCCCGACCTCGCCTCGGCGATCGGCGTCGTGCACAGCCGGTTCTCCACCAACACGTTCCCGTCCTGGCCGCTGGCCCACCCGTACCGGTACATCGCCCACAACGGTGAGATCAACACCGTCCAGGGCAACCGGAACTGGATGCGCGCCCGCGAGGCCCTGCTCGCGAGCGAGCTGATCCCGGGTGACCTCGAGCAGCTGTACCCGATCTGTACGCCGGGCGCTTCGGACTCCGCGTCCTTCGACGAGGTGCTCGAGCTGCTGCACCTGGGCGGCCGTTCGCTGCCGCACGCGATGCTGATGATGATCCCGGAGGCGTGGGAGAACGCCGCCACGATGGATTCGAAGCGCCGCGCGTTCTACGAGTTCCACTCAACCCTGATGGAGCCCTGGGACGGCCCCGCGAGTGTCGTGTTCTCCGACGGCACCAAGGTCGGTGCGGTGCTCGACCGCAACGGCCTGCGCCCGTCGCGCTACTGGGTCACCGAGGACGGCCTGGTCGTGCTGGCCTCCGAGGCCGGCGTACTGGACATCGACCCCGCGACGATCACCCAGAAGGGCCGGCTCGAGCCGGGCCGGATCTTCCTGGTCGACGTCGAGGCGCACCGGATCGTCACCGACGCCGAGGTGAAGTCCGCGCTGGCCGACGAGAACCCGTACGACGAGTGGCTGCACGCCGGCCTGATCCGGTTCGAGGACCTGCACGAGCGCGAGCACGTCGTCCACAGCCACGCGTCGGTGACCCGCCGCCAGCAGGTCTTCGGGTACACCGAGGAGGAGCTGCGGGTCCTGCTCACCCCGATGGCCAAGACCGGCGCGGAGCCGATCGGCTCGATGGGCACCGACACCCCGATCGCCGTGCTGAGCGATCGTCCGCGGCTGCTGTTCGACTACTTCGTGCAGCTGTTCGCCCAGGTGACGAACCCGCCGCTGGACGCGATCCGTGAGGAATTGGTGACCTCGCTGTCGTCGAGTCTCGGCCCGGAGTCGAACCTGCTCGACCCCGGCCCGGCGTCGTGTCGTCAGGTGGTGCTGCCGTTCCCGGTGATCACCAACGACGAGCTGGCCAAGCTGCGGCACATCAACCTGGACGGCGACATGCCGGGCCTGGCGACGATGGTCCTGCGCGGCGTGTACGACGTCGAGGGCGGCGGCGACGCGCTGAAGGACCGGCTGGACGAGATCTGCGCCGAGGCGTCCGCGGCGATCGCCGACGGCGCCCGGATCCTGGTCCTGTCCGACCGGCACTCCAACGCCGAGAAGGCGCCGATCCCGTCGCTGCTGCTCACCTCCGCGGTGCACCACCACCTGGTCCGCGAGAAGACCCGCACCCAGGTCGGGCTGGTCGTCGAGGCCGGTGACGTCCGCGAGGTGCACCACGTCGCGACCCTGATGGGCTACGGCGCGGCCGCGGTCAACCCGTACCTGGCGCTCGAGTCGGCCGAGGACCTGGCCCGGCGTGGCACCTACCTGCCCGGGGTCGACCCCGACCAGGCGGTCCGCAACGTCGTGAAGTCGCTCGGCAAGGGCGTGCTCAAGGTGATGTCCAAGATGGGCGTCAGCACCGTCGCGTCGTACACGGGCGCGCAGATCTTCGAGGCGTCCGGCCTGGCACCGGACCTGGTGGACAACTACTTCACCGGTACGGCGAGCAAGCTCGGCGGCATCGGCCTGGACGTCGTCGCCGAGGAGGTCCACCGGCGGCACCTGCGGGCCTACCCGGCCAGCGGGATCCTGCCGGCGCACCGCAAGCTCGAGATCGGCGGCGAGTACCAGTGGCGGCGTGAAGGCGAGCCGCACCTGTTCGACCCCGAGACCGTGTTCCGCCTGCAGCACTCGACGCGGACCGGCCGGTACGACATCTTCAAGCAGTACACGAGCCGCGTCGACGAGCAGTCCGAGCGGCTGATGACGCTGCGCGGGCTGTTCGGCTTCAAAGATCAACACAGTGACTCGGGTCGCGAGCCGATCTCGATCGACGAGGTCGAGCCGGTGGCGGAGATCGTCCGGCGGTTCAGCACCGGCGCGATGAGCTACGGCTCGATCAGCGCCGAGGCGCACACCACGCTGGCCGTCGCGATGAACCGCCTCGGCGGCAAGTCGAACACCGGTGAGGGTGGCGAGGACTCCAACCGCCTGCACGACCCGGAGCTGCGCAGCTCGATCAAGCAGGTCGCGTCCGGCCGCTTCGGCGTGACGGCGGAGTACCTGACGAACTCCGACGACATCCAGATCAAGATGGCGCAGGGCGCGAAACCCGGCGAGGGCGGGCAGCTGCCCGGCCACAAGGTGTACCCGTGGGTCGCCGGGACGAGACACTCGACGCCGGGCGTCGGCCTGATCTCGCCGCCGCCGCACCACGACATCTACTCGATCGAGGACCTGGCCCAGCTGATCCACGACCTGAAGAACGCGAACCCGTCCGCACGGGTGCACGTGAAGCTGGTCTCGGAGGTCGGGGTCGGCACGATCGCGGCGGGTGTCAGCAAGGCGCACGCGGACGTCGTACTGATCTCTGGTCACGACGGCGGGACCGGTGCGGCTCCGCTGACGTCGCTCAAGCACGCCGGTGGTCCGTGGGAGCTGGGCCTGGCCGAGACCCAGCAGACCCTGCTGCTGAACGGTTTGCGCGACCGTATCGTCGTCCAGACGGACGGTCAGCTGAAGACCGGTCGCGACGTCGTCGTCGCTGCGCTGCTCGGGGCCGAGGAGTTCGGTTTCGCGACCGCGCCGCTGGTGGTGTCGGGCTGCATCATGATGCGCGTCTGCCACCTGGACACCTGCCCGGTCGGCGTCGCCACGCAGAACCCGGTCCTGCGCGAGCGGTTCGCCGGCAAGCCGGAGTTCGTGGTGAACTTCTTCGAGTTCATCGCCGAGGAGGTCCGCGAGTACCTGGCGGAGCTCGGCTTCCGGACGCTGGACGAGGCGATCGGCCACGCCGAGGTGCTGGACATCAAGCGGGCGGTCGACCACTGGAAGGCTGACGGGCTCGACCTGTCGCCGATCCTGCACGTGCCGGCACTGCCCGAGGGCGCCTCGCTGCACCAGACCGTCAAGCAGGACCACGGCCTGGACAAGGCGCTCGACAACGAGCTCATCCGGATCTGCGCGCCGGCCATCGAGAACGGCGAACCGGTCCGGGCCCAGCTCCCGATCCGCAACGTCAACCGGACCGTCGGCACGATGCTCGGCCACGAGATCACCAAGAAGTACCGCGCGGCCGGGCTGCCCGACGGGACCATCGACCTGACCTTCACCGGGTCGGCCGGCAACTCGTTCGCGGCGTTCGTCCCGCGCGGGGTGACGCTGCGGCTCGAGGGCGACGCCAACGACTACGTCGGCAAGGGCCTGTCCGGTGGTCGGGTCGTGATCCGCCCGGACCGCGACGCGCGGTTCGACGCGGCCGACCAGATCATCGCCGGCAACGTCATCGCGTACGGCGCGACGTCCGGTGAGCTGTTCATCAACGGCGGCGCGGGGCAACGGTTCTGCGTCCGGAACTCCGGTGCCACCGCGGTCGTCGAAGCGGTCGGCGACCACGCCTGCGAGTACATGACCGGGGGCCGCGTCGTCGTGATCGGCGCCACCGGACGGAACTTCGCGGCGGGCATGTCGGGCGGCGTGGCCCACGTGCTCGACCTGGACCCCGCGCTGGTGAACCCGGAGCTGGTCGACCTGCTCCCGCTCACCTCCGAGGAGTCCGACCTGTTGCAGGACCTGGTCCGCCGTCACCACGAGGAGACCGGTTCGGAGCGGGCGGCCAAGCTGCTCGCGGACTGGACCGCCGCCGAGACCAGGTTCACCACGGTGATGCCCCGCGACTACGCCCGGGTGCTGGCGGCCAAGGCGGCCGCCGAGCGCGACGGGCTGGACGAGGACGCCACCACGCGAGCGATGATGGAGGCCATCTGATGGCTGACCCGAAGGGATTCCTGACCACCCCGCGGGAGGTGGCCGACCGCCGTCCGGTCGAGGAGCGCAAGCAGGACTGGAAAGAGGTCTACCCGGGCGGAGCCGGCAAGGCGCTGCTGCCGATCATCGGCAAGCAGGCCGGCCGGTGCATGGACTGCGGGATTCCGTTCTGCCACTCCGGGTGCCCGCTGGGCAACCTGATCCCGGAGTGGAACGACCTGGTCTGGCGCGACGACTGGACCGGGGCGATCGAGCGGCTGCACGCGACCAACAACTTCCCCGAGTTCACCGGCCGGCTCTGCCCGGCGCCCTGCGAGCCGGCCTGCGTGCTCGGCATCAACCAGGAACCGGTGACGATCAAGAACGTCGAGGTCGCGATCATCGACAAGGCCTGGGAGGCCGGCGACGTCCGCCCCCAGCCGCCGGAGTGGCTGACCGGCAAGACGATCGCGGTCGTCGGTTCCGGCCCGGCCGGTCTGGCTGTCGCCCAGCAGCTGACCCGCGCCGGTCACACCGTCGCGGTGTACGAGCGGGCCTCGGCGCCGGGCGGGCTGCTCCGCTTCGGCATCCCCGAGTTCAAGATGGAGAAGGCCCAGGTCGAGCGCCGGATCCAGCAGATGAAGGAAGAGGGCACGGTCTTCCGCTCCGGCGTCAACGTCGGCAAGGACGTCACCGGGACCCAGCTCAAGCAGCGGTACGACGCCGTCGTGATCGCCACCGGCGCGACCGCGGCCCGCGACCTGCCGGTGCCCGGCCGCGAGTTCGGCGGGATCCACCAGGCGATGGAGTTCCTGCCGCAGGCCAACCGGGTCGCGCTCGGCGAGACCGTCGAGGACCAGATCGTTGCCACCGACAAGGATGTCGTGATCATCGGTGGTGGTGACACCGGAGCCGACTGCCTCGGCACCGCGCACCGGCAGGGCGCGCGCAGCGTGACCCAGCTGGAGATCATGCCGCGCCCGTCGGACGAGCGGCCGGACGCGCACCCGTGGCCGACGTACCCGATGATCTACCGGGTCGCCTCGGCGCACGAGGAGGGCGGCGAGCGGGTGTACGCCGTCTCGACGAACAACTTCGTGGCCGACGACAACGGTCAGGTCGCCGGGCTGGACCTGGTCGAGGTCGAGATGGTGAACGGCAAGTTCACGCCGGTGGAAGGCAGCGAGCGGACCATCCCCGCGCAGCTGGTGCTGCTGGCGATGGGCTTCCTCGGGCCGGAGAAGGAAGGCTTCCTCGAGCAGCTCGACGTCGAGCTCGACGAGCGCGGCAACGTCAAGCGGGACAAGGCGTACCAGACCTCGGTCGACGGCGTCTTCGCCTGCGGTGACGCGGGCCGCGGCCAGTCGCTGATCGTCTGGGCGATCGCCGAGGGGCGGTCCTGCGCCAACGGCGTGGACGCGTTCCTGACGGGATCGTCCACGCTCCCGACGCCGATCCCACCGACGGCACGTCCGCTGGTGGTCTGACCCCCTGCTGACCGGGTACGGCATTCACCGAAACGCCGCGCCCGGTCAAGCGAGGGTTTGACCCCGACCCATAAGTTGGTGGTCGTGCCTCGACGACTCCTGACCCGCGTGCGGCTCCGCAAGGCGGTGCCGTGGGCCGTGCTGGTCGTGCTCTGGTTCGTCGTCTCGGTCGTCGTCGGGCTGCTCGGGTTCGCCAACGACTCCGAGCGGGTCACGATCGGCGCGCACACCGCGCAGGTCTCGCCGACCTTCGACTCCCACGCGACCCTCGATCTCGGGGCCGTGCTGCCGCGGCTGCGGCTGGACATGAACCTGCCGCTCGGGCTCGGCGTCAACCTCGACGTCCAGGAGACCGATGCGAGCAACCTCAACGACCTGCTCCAGCGCGACGCGCTGATCGCCTCCCAGCCCGACGGTGAGATCGCGCGGATCCGCGAGGTCGTGCAGCAGATGGCCGTCGACAACGCGGTCGCCGGCGTCGGGTCGGGGCTGCTGGTCACGGTGCTCGTCACGACGCTCTGGGCGATGGTCGGTCCGCGCCGGCGGCGTGAGCTCTTCGCGTTGGTGCACAGGGGCGAGCGGCGCGTGCAGCACCGGGCGGTCGTCGTACTGGTGGCTCTGCTGGTGACGGTCGCGTCGGTGATCGGGCCCGGGCAGATGCGCCAGGCGCAGGCACCGCCGACCTCCTGGCGGCCGCTGGGGGAGCTGCTGCCGGAGGTGTCGTTCGACGACCGGCTGAAGACCGTAGAGGTCGCGTCCGGGTTCTCCACCGACGGGGGAGTGGGCGTCATCCGTACGGCGTTCGAGACCTACGAGCGGTCCACCGAGTTCTACGGGCAGCTGCGCGACCGCGTCGGCCGGGTCGGCGGACGGATCCGCGCCGCCGGCGAGGGCGAGACCGTCGCGCTGCTCGTCTCGGACCGGCACGACAACATCGGGATGGACCCGTTCGCCGCCGAGGTCGCCAAGGTGGCCGGGGCGAAGGTGCTGATCGACGCCGGCGACGACACCTCGTCGGGGCAGTCCTGGGAGGCGTTCAGCATCAACTCGCTGGCCCAGCACTTCAAGGACCTCAAGGTCGTCGCCGTGGCCGGCAACCACGACTCCGGCGGATTCGTCGAGGAGACCATGCGGCGGAACAAGTTCACCGTGCTCGACAGCAAACCCGTCGAGGTCGAGGGCATCCGCTTCCTCGGCGACAGCGACCCGACCCGGACCGGACTGGGCAGCGCCGACTCACCGGGCGACGAGACCACGGGCGAGCAGTCGACCCGGCTGGCCGACGTCGCCTGCTCGCAGGCCGAGGACGAGCCGATCTCGACGCTGGTCGTGCACGACCCCTCCTCGGGTCAGGAGACCGCGTCGCGGGGGTGCGCGTCGCTGGTGGTCTCCGGGCACCTGCACCGGCAGGTCGGGCCCGACACGAAGACCGTCGACGGGCGCTCGGTCACGACGTACACCAACGGCACGACCGGCGGAGCGGCGTACGCGTTCGCCCTGGGGTACACACTGCGGCGGCCGGGCGAGATCACGCTGATCACCTATTCCGACGGCCGACCGACTGGTCTGCAGACCGTCACCGCCGAGCTCACCGGCGAGGTCACGGTCGGCACGTACCGGCCGCTGCCCGCCTGAGATCTGCTGCCTGGTCAGGCGTTCTCACGCTCGTCACCCGCTGTTGACCACCCGGTAACGGGGGCGGACCAGCGGGCCAGTGGTCTTGTAGGAGTAGGGTTTTGTGACGTGCGTCGCGCAAAGATCGTTTGTACGCTCGGCCCGGCTACGGCCGCCCCGGAGCGCATCCTGGAACTCGTCCAAGCAGGTATGGACGTCGCTCGGCTGAACCTGAGCCACGGCGCCCACGCCGAGCATGAGCGCATCTACCACCGGATTCGCGCTGCAGCGGAGGAGACCGGCAAAAACGTCGGCATCCTCGTCGACCTGCAGGGCCCGAAGATCCGGCTGGCCGAGTTCGCCGAAGGCAAGGTCACCTTGACCTACGGCGAGCGCTTCACCATCACCACCCGTGAGGTCCCCGGTGACGTGACCATCTGCGGTACGACGTACGACGGGCTTCCCGGCGACGTCAGCCCCGGTGATCCGCTGCTCATCGACGACGGCCGCATCGCCCTGGTCGCCGAGGAGGTGACCGAGACCGACGTGATCTGCCGGGTCACCGTCGGCGGGCCGGTGTCGAACAACAAGGGCATCAACCTGCCCGGTGCCACCGTGAGCGTGCCGGCGATGTCGGAGAAGGACGTGGAGGACCTGCGCTGGGCCCTGCACCTGCCGGCCGACATGATCGCCATGTCGTTCGTCCAGCGGGCCGCCGACATCCAGATCGTGCACAAGATCATGGACGAGGAAGGTCACCGGGTCCCGGTGGTCGCCAAGATCGAGAAGCCGCAGGCGGTCGCCAACCTCGACGAGATCATCGAGGCCTTCGACGGCTTCATGGTCGCCCGCGGCGACCTCGGCGTGGAGCTCCCGCTGGAGGAGGTCCCGCTGGTCCAGAAGCTGATCATCGACCAGGCCCGGCTGAACGCGAAGCCGGTGATCGTCGCCACCCAGATGCTGGAGTCGATGATCTCCGCCCCGCGCCCGACCCGGGCCGAGGCCTCCGACGTCGCCAACGCCGTACTGGACGGTGCGGACGCGGTGATGCTGTCCGGCGAGACCAGCGTCGGCCGGTTCCCGATCGAGACCGTCAAGACGATGGCGCGGATCGTGGAGTCCACCGAGGAGCACGGCCTCGGCCGGGTCGCCGCGATCGACTGGGAACCCCGGACCAAGGGTGGCGTGATCGCCAAGGCCGCGGCCGACGTGGCCGAGGCGCTGGAGGCGAAGTACCTGGTCGCCTTCACCCAGTCCGGCGACTCGGCGCTCCGCCTGGCCCGCTACCGCACCGAGATCCCGGTGCTGGCCTTCACCCCCGTCCCGTCGGTCAGCGCCTGGCTGAGCGTCGTCTGGGGCATCGAGACCCACATCGTCCCCACCGTCGACCACACCGACGAGATGGTCCGCCAGGTCGACCAGCGCCTGCTGGAGCTCGGCAAGCTGCAGAAGGGCGACTTGGTCGTCATCGTCGCCGGCAGCCCGCCCAGCATCCCGGGCTCCACCAACGCCCTCCGGGTCCACCGCATGGGCGACGCCATCTCCGGCATCGCCCCGGCGTACCGGGAGTAAGTAACACCAAGAACAAAGAGTGAGTCTGTGTAACTGCGGCCGGTCGGGTGACCGGCCGCAGTTGTTTCTCAGGTTTTGGGGCCGACGATCCGGTCGAGTACGGCGACGGCTTCCCGGCGGGCTACTGAGAGGGCGTTGGGGCGGGGCATTCGCCAGGGCACGTCGATCAGGTCCAGGGCCCCCTGGCACAGACGCATGATGTCGGTGGATTCGTTGGAGAACATGTAGCGGGTGTACTCGTACCGGCGTACGTGGTGGCCGACCTGGCGGGTGGTCCAGTTGTTCACCCGGCAGCCGTCGGAGAGGAACAGGCCGCGGAGGAACGGTTCAGGGCGTTGGGCAACTATCTCTTGTTGCCAGTCGGCGAGGACAATCGGTCGGAGGTGTTTGCGCCCGGGATCGTGCTGGGGGAACAGGCACGGCCAGTGCTTCCAGTACGACACCAGGTGAGTGCAGCCGGGTGCCTGAACTCGATGGACCGGCCGGCCTGGGTTCACGGTGGTGATGACCTCTGCGGCGTCGGCGATGATGCCGGGGTAGGCGTCGTCGCACGCGATCCGGAGAGCGAAGACCGCCTTCCGGTGCTCGGACAGGCAGCCGTCACCCAGATAGAGACCAGCAACTGAGAGTACTCGTCGTCCGCGAGCGCCGAGCCTGTGCAGCGTGGACATGCCGTGGGATCAACAGAAGGCGCAGGCTCGTCCCGCCAGGCGCGAATCGCGCTGCGGCTGACAGAAAGCCGACGGCCGACCGAACTCAGAGTCTCACCCGCAGCGAGTGAGTCCAGCGCAGACTGCCGGATGCGAGCGTCGTACACGAGAAGAGTCTTGCAGCGGGAACCGACAGTTCCCGGGGAGGTTGTGTGCCCTGGGTGGGACTCGAACCCACACTGGATGCTGTTTGAGAGCACGGCCTCTGCCGATTGGGCTACCAGGGCGCTTTCGCTCGGAAATCGTAGCCCATGGGAGGTCGGTGAACGGCCAAGGGGCACCACGTTCCTGGCATGTCGGCCGCACGACGACCCAGCTGGATATGGTGTCGGGTGTGACTGCAAAGCGTGTGGTGATCGCTGAGGACGAAGCTTTGATCCGGATGGATCTGGCCGAGATGCTGGCTGAGGAGGGGTACGACGTCGTCGGGCAGGCGGGGGACGGTGAGGAGGCCATTCGGCTCGCGACGGAGCATCGGCCGGATCTGGTGATCCTGGATGTGAAGATGCCGAAGCTGGACGGGCTCAGTGCGGCGGAGAAGATCGCGGGGGACCGGATCGCGCCGGTGCTGATGCTGACGGCGTTCTCGCAGCGGGAGCTGGTCGAGCGGGCCCGCGACGCCGGAGCGATGGCGTACCTGGTGAAGCCGTTCTCCAAGGCCGACCTGCTGCCGGCGATCGAGATCGCGGCCAGCCGGTACGTCGAGCTCGCGGAGCTGGAGCGCGAGGTCGCCGACCTGTCGGAGCGGCTGGAGACCCGCAAGCTGGTCGACCGGGCCAAGTCGGTGCTGCAGACCAAGTTCGGCCTGTCCGAGCCGGACTCGTTCCGCTGGATCCAGAAGACCGCGATGGACAAGCGCGTCTCGATGCGCCAGGTCGCCGAGCTCGTCGTCGACGAAGCCGGCTCCTGACCGCAACCCGGGACAACCACCCGCGCGGGCACCCCGCACGGGCACCTGCGCCCCGGGCGCCCCGCCGAGCCCCGCCGGGTCGGTCCATGGCATGGAAGGCCGTCGTTCGCCACCCGTTCGGGCGTGGCGGGGGCGGCCTTTCGTCCGAGGAATGAGACGGCGGTCACACAGCGTGGTGCCCGGCCGAATACAGGGGGCACACATTGGTTGTCAATGTGGCTCTGAGTGCGCCACTCGGTCACCGAAAGTGAAGCTGCTGAGCAAAGCCAGTGGCGACTGATCAGGATGGTGCTTACAGCGGTAACGACCTCACAACACACGCTGGGTCACGTTCGCCTTGACCGCTCAGCGGGGTCTAACCTGCGGGTGCTCGCGGGAATCGCGGGGGTCCGGGGATCGCTCGGACTATCCAGACATGGGAGGAACAGTGCACCAGCGTTCCGTAGTACGGGTCGGCGCGTCGCTGATCGTTGCGTCGTTGGCCCTGACTGCCTGCGGTTCACGCAGTGACGACAACGGTGGCGGGGGCTCCGGCGATGCGACCAAGACCGCCAAGATCGGCGTGATCGCGCCGCTGTCGGGAGACCTGTCGGCGCTTGGTCTGGGTATCCAGCACTCCGTCGAACTGGCGGTCAAGCAGGCCAACGACTCCAACGCGATCCCGGGCTGGAAGCTCGAGGTCTCGGCCCAGGACGACGAGGGCAAGGCCGACGTCGGCAAGAACGCGGCCACCGCGGTCTCGTCGGACGCCGACGTGATCGGCGTGGTCGGCACGCTGAACACCGACGTCGCCCAGCAGGTCCAGCCGATCCTGGCGCCGAAGAACATCGCCCAGGTCTCGCCGGCCAACACCGGCCCGGGCCTGACCCAGGGTGCCGACTGGCAGAAGAGCCCGAAGCGGCCCTACCCGACGTACTTCCGCACCTGCACCACGGACGCCGTCCAGGGTCCGTTCGCGGCGCGCTACCTGTACGAGACCGCCAAGATCACCAAGGTCGCGACGATCCACGACAAGCGCGCCTACGGTCAGGGCCTGGTCGGCACCTTCACCGAGGAGTTCAAGAAGCTCGGTGGCCAGGTCGTCGCGGCCGAGACGATCAACGAGGACGAGAACAACTTCCAGGCCGTCGTCTCCGCGATCAAGCCGTCCGCTCCGCAGGCCCTGTACTACGGCGGTCAGTACCCGCAGGCCGGTCCGCTCTCGCAGCAGATGAAGGCCGCCGGCCTGAACATCCCGCTGATGGGTGGCGACGGCATCTACGACCCGGAGTTCGTCAAGCTGAGCGGCAAGACCGGCGAGGGTGACCTGGCCACGTCCGTCGGCGCCCCGGTCGACACGCTGCCGTCGGCGAAGAAGTTCGTCGCCGACTACGAGGCCGCGAAGTTCGCCGACCCGTACGCCGCCTACGGCGGTTACTCCTACGACGCCGCGAACGCGATCATCGCCGCGCTCAAGGTTTCGCTGAAGGACGCCGAGAGCGTCGAGGCCGCCCGGCCGAAGACCGTCGAGGAGCTCGCCAAGGTCTCCTTCGAGGGCGTCACCGGCAAGGTCGCCTTCGACCAGTACGGCGACACCACCTCCAAGGTCCTCACCGTCTACAAGGTCACCGGTGGCAAGTTCACCGCTGTCCAGACCAAGGACTTCGAAGCCAAGTAGGTCGACCTCGTGACACGGGGGTGGGACGCGGTCCCACCCCCGTGGCATGTCGGAAATGAGTTGGGAGGTCGACGTGGACCAGTTCTTACAGCAGCTCGTGATCGGGCTGAGTCTCGGATCGCTGTACGCCCTGATCGCGGTCGGGTACACCGTCGTCTACGGCATCGTGCAGCTGATCAACTTCGCGCACGGCGAAGTCTTCATGATCGGCGGCTTCGGCGCGCTGACGACGTACCTGTTGTTCTTCGAGGGACACACCAGTGTGTGGATCCTGCCGGTGATGCTGGTCGGTGCCATCGTGGCCTCGGTCGGTACGGCGGTGGCCATGGAACGTGTCGCGTACCGTCCCCTGCGGAACGCGCCACGCCTCGCGCCACTGATCACCGCGATCGGTATCTCGGTGTTCCTGCAGGAGTTCATCCGGCTGTTCTACGACCGTCCGGTCTGGACCGTGCCGGTGTTCGCGATCCTCGCGATCGGTACGGCGTACTGGGTCGGTAGCCGGCGCACGAAGGTGAACCTGAACCACCCGGTGACCAAGTGGCGCGACCGGGCCCCGCTGCTCGGTGCCGGCGCCGGTGCGCTGGCCGCGTGGATCGCCCTGCGGGTCGCCTCGCCGGACTACAAGCCGTTGCTGAGCATCGTGTTCTTCCTGGTCAGCGCCGTCGTCGGTACGGCGGTCGGCTGGCTGGTCGCCCGGTTCGGTGCCAGTGGCGAACGCGCGACGGCGTTGCGCGACGCGATCTGGCAGTCGGCCGTGGCCGGTGCCCTGGTCCTCGAACTGTTCTGGCTGGTGTACCAGGAACTGATCAAGCACGTCGACTGGCCGAGCGGCAAGCAGCGCACCACCTTCCCGTCCATCGATGTGGTCTCGGGGACCGCGTTGCAGGTCGGCGGTGTCACGATCCAGCGGCCGGCGGTCTTCACCGTCCTGCTGCTCGTCGTCTCCACCGCGCTGCTGTGGTACTTCATCAACCGCACCAAGCTGGGCCGCGGCATGCAGGCCGTGTCGCAGGACCCGGACACCGCGCGGCTGATGGGCATCAACGTCGACCGGATCATCGTGGTCGCCTTCGCGCTCGGCGCCGTCCTGGCCGCCGTGGCCGGTCTGGCCCAGGGCGTGCAGAACAACCTGGTCGACTACCGGATGGGCTTCCTGGCCGGTCTGAAGGCCTTCACCGCCGCCGTGCTCGGTGGCATCGGCAACATCCAGGGCGCGGTCCTGGGTGGTCTGCTGCTCGGTGTGGTCGAGTCCCTCGCCACGCAGTACATCCCGGGCCAGTTCGGTGGTAGCTCCTGGAAGGATGTCTGGGCGTTCGTCATCCTGATCCTGGTGCTGGTGTTCCGTCCGCAAGGCCTGCTCGGAGCAAGGGTGGTGGATCGCGCATGAGTGAGTCGACGAAGACCCTCGCGGCGCCGCCGGCTCTACCGGCCGCGGCCTGGCCGCTCGGTATCGCCGGTGTGGCGCTGCTGATCATCGGGTCGTTCCTGTCCTGGAGCTACGACGGCTCGATCCTGGGCGACCTGTCGATCAACTTCTACCCCGGTGCCCTGCAGATCCTCGCGATCATCCTCGCGGTGCTCGCGCTGGTCCTGCTGCTCACGGTGAAGGGCCCGCTGGCCTCCCGCCTCGGCCACTGGCTCGACGCGACCCTCGGTCTGCGGGCGCTCGGCCTGACGACGGCGCTGTTCTTGGTGCTCGTCCTCGTGGCGATCTCGATCGAGTCCGACGGCCTGATCAACGTGAACCCGGGCGGCTACGTGTCGCTGGTCGGTTCGCTGGCCCTGCTGGTCTCGTCGCGGATGATCCCGGTCCGCGAGCTGCGCGACCTCGGCGAGGCCCGGCTGCCGGGCTGGTTCGAGATCCTGTCGATCGCGATCCTGATGGCGGCCGTGCTGTTCGGCGCGGCGTACGCGCTCGGGCTGACCGACGTCTGGAACTTCGTGCTCTGCCTGGTGTTCATCGCCGCGGTCGTCGCGGCGCTGTTCCGGACCGGCGTGATGAGCTGGGTCGGGCACGTGGCGCAGCGGCACAAGAAGGTGCTGACGCTGGCGTCGTTCGCGGTGGCGTTCTTCTTCCCGTTCACCCAGAACGGCTCGGACGCGAACATGTCGATCGCGACCCAGGTGCTGATCTTCGCGGCCACCGCGATGGGCCTGAACATCGTGGTCGGTCTGGCCGGTCTGCTGGACCTCGGCTACATCGCCTTCCTCGGCTCCGGCGCGTACGTCGCCGCGATGCTGTCGGAGTCGGCGTTCGCGACCATCGACTGGCACCCGCCGTTCATCGTCGTGGTCCTGCTCGGTGGCTGCGTGTCGGCCGTCCTGGGCCTGATCATCGGTTCGCCGACGCTGCGGGTCTCGGGCGACTACCTGGCGATCGTGACGCTGGGCTTCGGTGAGATCTTCCGGCTGGCGATGTTCAACCTGGACGGCACCAACGGTCCGCTGCTGACCAACGGCCCGAACGGTATTCCCGGCATCCCGGACCTGCAGCTGGGCAGCTTCGACTTCGGCAAGCCGCACACGCTCGCCGGGATCGAGCTGGGCCGGTTCTCGAACTACTACTTCCTGCTGCTGATCCTGATCGGCTTCATCATCCTGGTCTTCTCCCGGCTCAACGACAGCCGGATCGGCCGGGGCTGGGTGGCGATCCGCGAGGACGAGAAGGCCGCCGAGGCGATGGGGGTCAACGTCTTCGGGCTGAAGCTGCTGGCGTTCGCGATCGGCGCCTTCCTGGCCGGTCTGGCCGGCACGGTGAAGGCCCACCAGGACGTCGCGGTCTCACCGGGTCAGTACATCTTCCTGGAGTCGGCGTTCCTGCTGGCCGCGATCGTGCTCGGCGGTATGGGCACCATCGCGGGCGTGCTGCTCGGGGCGACGATCCTGAAGCTGCTGCCGGAGAAGCTGCGGTTCTTCTCCGAGTACCGGCTGCTGCTGTTCGGTCTGCTGCTGGTGATCATGATGCGGTTCCGGCCCGAGGGCCTGGTCGCGAGCAGACGCCGGCAGCTGGAGTTCCACGAAGAGGACGAGGCGCTGGCCGAAGCGATCGAGCACGACCTGGTCGAGGAGGCGAAATGACCGTCACGGAACCGGCGCCGAGCGCGCCGGGCACTGGCCGGCCGGTACTGGAGGCTTCCGGCGTGACCATGCGGTTCGGTGGTCTGCTGGCGGTGAACGACGTGAACCTGACCGTCCGCGAGGGCGAGATCGTCGGACTGATCGGCCCGAACGGTGCCGGCAAGACGACGTTCTTCAACTGCCTGACCGGGCTGTACAAGCCGACCAGCGGTCAGGTCCGGTTCGAGGGGCAGGCGCTGCCGCCCAAGCCGCGGGCCGTGGTCCGCGCCGGGATGGCCCGTACGTTCCAGAACATCCGGCTGTTCGCGAACATGACGGCGCTGGAGAACGTGATGGTCGGGCGCTACTGCCGGACCAGCTCGGGCGCGCTCACCTCGGTGCTGCGCGGCCCGAAGTTCCGGCGCGAGGAGGCAGCCACCCGGGCCCGCGCCCAGGAGCTGCTCGAGTTCGTCGGGCTGGGCCGGTCGGGCGAGCACCTGGCCCGGAACATGCCGTACGGCGACCAGCGGCGGCTCGAGATCGCCCGCGCGCTGGCCACCGACCCGAAGCTCATCCTGCTGGACGAGCCGACGGCGGGCATGAACCCGCAGGAGACCCGGCAGGCGATGGAGCTGATCTTCAAGATCCGCGACTCGGGCCTGTCGGTGGTCGTGATCGAGCACGACATGCGGTTCATCTTCAACCTGTGCGACCGGGTGCTGTGCCTGGTCCGCGGCGAGACGCTGATCGAGGGCTCGCCGGGTGAGGTGCAGTCGGACCCGCGGGTGATCGAGGCCTACATCGGCACCGGTGAGGACGACGACGAGGACGACGAGCCGGCCGCCGGCGAGCGGCCGCAGGACGTTCCGGAGGAGGGACGATGACCGCCATGCTGGAGGTCCGCGACCTCGAGGTTGCCTACGGCAAGATCGTCGCGGTGAAGAAGATCAGCTTCTCCGTCGAGCAGGGGCAGGTGGTGTCGCTGATCGGCACCAACGGCGCCGGCAAGACGACCACGCTGCGGACGATCTCGGGGCTGCTGCGCCCGACGTCGGGCGAGATCCTGTTCCAGGGTCAGCGCATCGACGACGTACCGGCTCACGACATCGTCACGATGGGGCTGGCGCACTCGCCCGAGGGCCGGCGGATCTTCCCCCGGCTGTCGGTCGAGGAGAACCTGCTGCTCGGCGCGTTCACCCGCAACGACCAGCCGGTGATCCGCAAGGACCTCGACGCGGCGTACGAGCTGTTCCCGATCCTGGGGGAGCGGCGCAAGCAGCCGGCCGGGACGTTCTCCGGTGGTGAGCAGCAGATGCTGGCGATGGGCCGGGCGATGATGAGCCGTCCCAAGCTGCTGATGCTCGACGAGCCGTCGATGGGGCTGTCGCCGATCATGATGAAGCGGATCATGACGACGGTCACCGAGCTGCAGAAGCAGGGCACCACGATCCTGCTGGTCGAGCAGAACGCCCAGGCGGCGCTCAAGCGCGCCGACTACGGCTACGTGCTGGAGGTCGGCAAGATCGTTGTCCAGGGCACCGGCCGCGAGCTGCTGGTCAACGACGACGTCCGCAAGGCGTACCTCGGCGAGGACTGACCCCGTACGACGAAGAGCCCCGGCCTCCACCGAGACCGGGGCTCTTTGCTGTCAGCAACCGGTCAGTTGCGCACGACAACCAGGAGCTGGACCAGCAGCGGCGCGACGATCAGCGCCGGCAGCAGGTCCGCGACGGCCACCTGCTTGATCTTCAGCAGCCGCAGCGCCACACCGATCAGCAGCAGGCCGCCCGTCGCGCCCAGCGCCGTGACGTGCGCCTCGGGCAGCACGTCGCCGAGCAGAGCACCAACGGCCGTCATCAAGCCCTGGATCACCAGTACGACGAGCGCGGACGCCGCGACACCCCAGCCGAGCGAGGCGGCGAAGGCGATCGAGGCGAATCCGTCCAGCACGGCCTTCAGGAACAGCTGGTCCGCGCCCCGGCCCAGTCCGTCGGACAGCGCGCCCAGGAAGGTCAACGGCCCGACGCAGAACACCATCGACGACGTCACGAAGCCTTCGACGAACGTGCTCTCGCCGTCGCCCCGGCTGAAGCGGTGCTGGAGCCAGCTGCCGAAGCCCTCCAGGCGTTGCTCGATCTTCAGCAGCGAGCCGACGATCCCGCCGATTAGCATCGCGCCGAGCACGATCAGGACCGGAGCGCTGTCGCCGACCGCGTCGCTGAGGGCCGCGTCGCCGACGGTGAGTGCCGACGTGACCGCGATCAGCAGCGTGACCAGGCCGAGCGCGTCGGTGACCAGGTCGCGCGTCCGGCCGGGCAGCCGGTGGCCGATCAGGACGCCGAGGACCGAGCCGACAAGGACCGTCGCGACGTTCACGACGGTACCGATTCCGATGAACAAGCGTGCTCTCCGATCGCCGGCGGTCACAGCCGGTGTGGGGGTGGTCGCGTCGCTTTGCAAGCGACCTCCGAAGCCCTACTGTTGCGCGGGGACGAGCGTATCCGCCCAGTCCTGTTCACCTCGGGGGTGGATCAAGACCAGGAGGCCGACGTGGCATCTGCGATCGAGGTGCGCGACGCACGCCCCGACGATGCCGTGGCCCTGGTGGCGCTGTGGAGCGAGATGTCGATCGGCACCGGGCACCAGCGCGCGCTGGCCGCCCCGACGCCCGAGTCGGTCCGGGCCTCGATCGCCCGGCTCGCCAAGGATCCCGGCGCCCGGCTGGTGGTCGGCGAGCTCGACGGCCACGTCAGCGGCATGGTCTACCTCCGCCGTACGCCGATCTCTCCGCTGCACGCCGAGGAGACGATGACGGTCGAGTACCTGCACGTCACCGACCAGGCCCGGCGGCACGGCCTGGGCAAGGCGCTCGTCGCCGAGGCCGCGGCGTGGGCCGAGCACGAGAGCTGCCCGTACCTCGGAGTGGTCGCCCCGGCGGTCGCCCGGGAAGCGAACCGCTTCCTCGCCCGGCTGGGCCTCGGCCAGGCCGCCGTCCTGCGCTTCGCCGGGACGCACACGGTCCGCCGCCGGCTCGCCGCCGAGCACGCGCCCAACCTGCTGGCGATGCTCTCGTCACGCCGCTCGGTGATCGCCCGGCGGGCCCAGCTCGGGCACCGCCACGACCTCACTTCGCCGGCGGAGCCTGAATCAGCTGGCAGGTGATCCGGGCGGTGCAGACCCGCTTGTCCCGGTCGTCGGTGACGACGATCTCGTACGACGTGGTGGTGCGGCCCAGGTAGATCGGGGTCGCGACGCCGGTCACGGTGCCCTCCCGGACGGCGCGGTGGTGGGTCGCGTTGATGTCGACGCCGACCGCGACCTTCCCGTACTGGGCCGCGTGCATCGCCGAGCCGATCGAGCCCAGGCTCTCGGCGAGCACGCAGGACGCGCCGCCGTGCAGCAGCCCGTACGGCTGGGTGTTGCCCTTGACGGGCATGGTCGCGACGACGCGCTCCGGCGAGGCCTCGCTGACAACGATGCCCATCAGGCTGAGCAGCGTGCCTTCGACGTCCATCCCCGGCGGCAGTGCGGTGGGTTGAGTGCTCTGATCGCTCACAGTGCGCAGACTACCTTCGCCGGTCGTGACGGAAACTGTCCACGCCAACCACTAGAGTCTCTACGTGGCTCCAGAAACTGACACTTCTACGACGACCAAGGACCCGGTGGTGGCGGGCGACTCGCCCCGCCCGCGGATCCTGCTGCTGGACGGGCACTCGCTCGCGTACCGGGCGTTCTTCGCGCTGCCGGTGGAGAACTTCTCCACCACCACGGGTCAGCACACCAACGCGGTGTACGGGTTCACCTCGATGCTGATCAACATGCTGCGCGACGAGCAGCCGACGCACATCTGCGTCGCCTTCGACGTGTCCCGCAAGACCTTCCGCGCCGAGCAGTACAAGGAGTACAAGGCCGGCCGGTCGAAGTCCCCGGACGAGTTCAAGGGACAGGTCTCGCTGGTCAAGGAGGTGCTGGAGGCGCTGCGCATCCCGACCACCGAGATCGACGGCTGGGAGGCCGACGACATCATCGCCACGCTCGCGACGCAGGCCGACGAGCAGGGCTTCGAGGTGCTGATCAGCTCCGGTGATCGCGACTCCTTCCAGCTGATCAACGACAACGTCACCGTGCTGTACCCCAAGCGCGGCGTCTCCGAGATCGCCCGGATGGACCCGGCCGCCGTCGAGGCGAAGTACGGCATCCCCCCGCGGCTGTACCCCGACCTCGCCGCGCTGGTCGGCGAGAAGAGCGACAACCTTCCCGGCGTACCGGGGGTCGGTGACAAGACCGCGGCGAAGTGGCTGAACCAGTTCGGCTCGCTCAACGACGTGATCGACCGGGTCAACGAGATCAAGGGCAAGGCCGGTGAGTCGCTGCGCGAGCACCTGTCCGACGTGATCCGGAACCGGCAGATCAACGAGCTGGTCCGCGACCTGTCGCTGGACGTCGCGGTCGACGACCTGGTCAGGCACCCGTGGGACCGCGACAAGGTGCACACGCTGTTCGACAGCCTGGAGTTCCGGGTGCTGCGCGAGCGGCTGGTCGCCGAGCACGAGCAGGTCGAGGAGACGATCGAGGAAGGCTTCGACCTCGAGGGCACGCAGCTGAAGCCGGGCGAGGTCGCGGCCTGGATCAAGGAACACGTGTCGACCGGCGCGCGGACCGGCGTGGCCGTGCAGGGGACGTGGGGGCGGGGGACCGGTGAGATCACCGGCCTCGCGCTGGCGACGTCCACCGGTGCGGCGGCCTGGTTCGACCCGGCGGCGCTGACGCCGGACGACGACGCGGCTTGGCAGGCCTGGCTGGGCGACGCCGCGCAGCCGAAGGCGCTGCACGACGCGAAGGGTCCGCTGCTCGGGTTCCTCGAGCGCGGCTGGACGCTGGCGGGGCTGACCTCCGACACCCAGCTGAGCGCGTACCTGGCCCGTCCGGACCAGCGGTCGTACGACCTGTCCGACCTCACCGTGCGGTACCTCAAGCGCGAGCTGCGCACCGAGGAGGCCGAGAACGGTCAGCTCAGCTTCGACGACGTCGAGGGCGGCCCGGCCGCCGACGCGACGATGCTGCGCGCCCGCGCGATCGCGGATCTGGCTGACACGCTGGACGCCGAGCTGGAGAAGCAGGCCGGTACGGCGCTGCTCGCCGATGTCGAGCTGCCGCTGATCGACGTGATCGCGGCCATGGAACGCGACGGGATCGCGGTCGACCGGCCGTACCTGGAGCAGCTCGAGGAGCGGTTCGCGACCGGTGTCCGGGACGCGGCCGCGTCGGCGTACGAGGTGATCGGCAAGGAGATCAACCTCGGGTCGCCCAAGCAGCTGCAGGTGGTGCTGTTCGACGAGCTGCAGATGCCGAAGACCAAGCGCACCAAGACCGGGTACACGACCGACGCCGACTCGCTGCAGTCGCTGTTCGAGAAGACCGAGCACCCGTTCCTGGCCTACCTGCTCGCGCACCGCGACGCGACCCGGCTGCGGCAGACCGTCGAAGGGCTGCTGAAGACGATCAGCCCGACCGACGCCCGGATCCACACCACGTTCAACCAGACGATCGCGGCGACCGGGCGGCTCAGCTCGACCGACCCGAACCTGCAGAACATCCCGATCCGGACCGAGGAAGGCCGGCGGATCCGCGAGGCGTTCGTCGTCGGCGAGGGCTTCGAGGCGCTGATGTCGGCCGACTACAGCCAGATCGAGATGCGGATCATGGCGCACGTGTCGGAGGACGAAGGGCTGATCTCGGCGTTCAACTCCGGCGAGGACTTCCACTCCGTCACCGCCGCGCGGGTGTTCTCGGTCGAGGCCGGCGACGTGACCCAGGAGCAGCGCGCCAAGATCAAGGCGATGAACTACGGCCTGGCGTACGGGCTGTCGGCGTACGGGCTGAGCCAGCAGCTGAAGATCGGCGTGGACGAGGCCAAGGGCCTGATGGACGAGTACTTCGAGCGCTTCGGTGGCGTGCGGGACTACCTGCGCAGCATCGTGCTCGAGGCCGGCAAGAGCGGGTACACCGAGACGATCCTCGGCCGCCGGCGGTACCTGCCCGACCTGACCAGCGACAACCGGCAGCGCCGCGAGATGGCCGAGCGGATGGCGCTGAACGCGCCGATCCAGGGCTCGGCCGCCGACGTGATCAAGATGGCGATGCTCAAGGTCGACGCGTCGCTGCGCTCGTCCGGGCTGAAGTCCCGGATGCTGCTCCAGGTCCACGACGAACTGGTCTTCGAGATCGCGCCCGGCGAGCGTGAGGCCCTGGAGACCCTGGTCCGCAAGGACATGGGCGCCGCGGTCGAGATGGCCGTCCCGCTGGACGTCTCGGTCGGCGTCGGCCGCACCTGGCACGAAGCCGCCCACTGAGCGGATGAACGCGACCGCCTTCTCGCCCGAGAACCCGAAGGGCGGGGGGCCGGGTGGTGCCGGAAGCTCTGCCGCTGCGGCCGGTCGTGCCCGCTCGACGGGAGCCGAGCGCCCCGAGCCGACGCGGCCGTTCCGGTGGGATCTGGTGCGGCCGGATCAGCTCGGGTCGCTGCTCGACGGCGTCGAGGAGCCCGGCCTGTGGTTCCTCGACGAGCTGGTCGAGTGCGCCGGGCGGGTGCTGGCGCAGTCGGCCGGTGGTGATCTGCACTTCGTCGGTCGCTCGGTCGACAGCCTGTACGACCTGCTGAGCGGAGCTCTCGCCGGCACCGGGTGGCAGGACCGGCTGCATCCGCTGCCGTTGTCCTTGTACGGGTACGACGGCCAGGCCTTCAACCCGACGGAGCTCCGGCAGCTGCGGACGAACCTCACCGCCGCGGGCCTCGCGCCGGCGGAGCTGATGCGCGGGCGGCCGACGGTGTTCGTCGACCTCGTCTACCAGGGTTCGACGTTCGGTAACCTGTACGCCGTACTGCGCGAGTGGATCGACGACGAGCACGCCCAGTGGGACGTGATCCGCCGGCAGTTGCGGTTCGTCGGAATCACCTGGCGGCGGAAGACGAGCCCCAACACCTGGCGCTGGCAGCAGGCAGCCGAGTGGGTCGCCGAGCTCCCGGCGACCGCGATCCGCAACGTGTCTGTGGACGGTGCGGTGTGGCACTACTTCGGCAACGCCCAGGCGAAGACGGCAGCGTCGTTCCGGCGGACCCGGTGGAGCGACCCCGAGGTCGCCGAGCCACCGCGCGACGACCAGTCCCGCTTCGCACTCGCCGAAGCCGTCAGCCTGGTCGAGCAAGCCGGCACACCGGAGATCCGCCACAGAATCGCAGACCGGATGAGCCGAGAACCAACCACCGGCGAGCGCTGGTCACGAGAACTCCAGCGCGACCTCCGCCGCTAGCACATCGCAGCCACCACCCCGGGGCACCGCCTCGCAAGCCCCCCCGGGGCACCGCCTCGCAAGCACCCGCCGAGGCACCGCCTCGCAAGCACCCCCCGGGGCACCGCCTCGCAAGCACCCCCCGGGGGCACCGCCTCGCAAGCACCCCCCCGGGCACCGCCTCGCAAGCACCACCCCGGGGCACGTCCCCCCCAAGCACGGCCCCGCAGGCACCGTCCCGGGGCACAACCGCAAGCACCGACCGGCGCCGTGCACCTGCGGGCGGGCGTGAACCTGCATCTCGCCGAGGGCGCCCCGGCACCGCCCCGCAAGCACCGCCCCCGGGGCGCCGCCCCGCGGCCACCACCCCGGGCACCCTCCGGGGCGCCACTCCCCGAGGCGCCACTTCCCGAGGCGCCCCGCGGGGCACCACTCCCGGGGACACCCCCCGGGACGCCATCCTCGGGGCCCCCGGGACGCCATCCTCGGGGCCCCCGGGACGCCACCCTCGGGGCACCACCCGGGCACCACCTCTGGGGCGCCACCCTCGCGGCACCCCTGGGGCGGCTCTCGTTCAGCTGGTGGTGAAGACCGGCGCCAGGTTGTCCTCCAGGGCGTTGCTGATGCAGAGCTCTTCGCGGGGGTGCAGCTTCGGGTGGTCGGTCAGCGGGAACCAGCCGACCTCCAGCGACTCGTCGTCGTTGACGCGTGGCGTGCCGCCGGTGGGGTGGCAGCGGAAGCACAGGTCGAGGTACTGGACCTGGTCGCCGTTCGGGTACGCCGTCGGCGGGAGGGACTCGACGCGGACGAGCCGGTCGACGGTGGCGTGCACGGCGGTCTCCTCGTGGATCTCGCGGACGATCGCCTCGGCGGGCTGCTCGCCCGGTTCGAGGATGCCGGCGGGGAGACTCCAGCGGCCGTCGTCGGCACGGCGTACCAGCAGCACCTGGCTGGAATCGTCGAGCACGACCGCGGTGATCCCGGGCATCCACAACAGATCGTGACCGATCTTCTCGCGCAGCGCGAGGATGAACTTCGGCGTCGTCATGGTCCGACCCTAGCCAGGGCACGGTTACTTGACGCAAGAAAGTGAAACGGTTCAGTGCAGATGGTGAACGTTTCATTGGAAATCACCGATGGTTCACAACGAATCCACGGACGGTGACACCGACCCCTTTCGGGGCGTACTGATCTGTGCCATCCTCACCTGCCAAGATCATGGATCCTATCGGATATCTCATGAGGTCCGCGGTGACTTCGACTGGGAGGCGGCATGCAACCAGCAGTGAGGACAGGCGGCATCCGGCGGCGCACCTTCGTCGCCGGCGCGGTGGGGCTGACCGCGGCGACGACGAGCGGTCTGCTCAGCGGCTGCGGTCCGGACGAGGCGGTCGGGGCGAGTCCGGAGAGTCTCGCGGCTCCGCCGGTCACGCCCGGGCCGAAGACCGGCGGCATCGTCTACCCGGACGGCTACGTCGGCCCGGTGGCCCGCAAGCTCGGCCCGATCGTCACCGAGCCGACCAAGTTCGTGGTCGTGGTCCCGCAGGACCTGACCGTCGGCGACTGGGCCAAGAACAAGTTCACCAAGTGGCTCGAGCAGCGCACCGGCATCACGATCGAGTTCCGCCAGATCGCCGGTGCCGACGAGGACGTGACGATCAAGGTCAACGCGATGATCGCCGCCGGCGACATCCCGGACGCGTTCATGGGCGTGAACTTCAGCAAGTCCCAGCTCTACCTGTACGGCGCGCAGAACCTGTTCGTCGACCAGTTGGAGTACACCGACAAGTACGCCCCGAACCTGCAGCAGATGTTCCACGACTACCCGCTGGCCAAGAAGCTGTCGACCTCCCCGGACGGCAACGTGTACGTCTACCCGTCCTTCAACGACTGCTACCACTGCCGGGCCGGCAAGTCGCGGACGTGGATCAACAGCCGCTGGCTCCAGCAGGTCGGGCTGGCGATGCCGAAGACCACCGACGAGTTCCGTGAGGTCCTCCAGGCGTTCAAGAAGGCCGACCCGGCCGGCCGCGGCCGGACCCTGCCGTTCGTCGGCTACAAGGAGGACGGCACCAACCAGGTCACCGTCGACAAGTTCGTGATGAACGCCTTCCTCTTCAACCCGGCCTCGCCCTGGCTCGTGGTCGACGGCGGCAAGGTCAAGGCGGCGTACTCGCAGGACGGCTGGCGCGAGGGTCTGAAGTACCTCAGAACCCTGTACGCCGAGGGCCTGCTCAACCGCGACGCGTTCAGCATGACCGCCGAGCAGGTGCAGCGCGCCGGGAACAACCAGGACGGACCCCTGCTCGGAGTGTTCCAGGGCAACTACTGGGGCACCGCGATGGACGTCGACGTGGAGGATCCGAACGCGCGCTGGCACGACTACGAGGCCGTCCCGCCGCTGGAGGGCCCCGACGGCTTCCGGGTCGCCAACTGGGACCACTACGCCGGTTTCGACCCGCGGCTGGTGATCACCCGCAAGTGCCGGCGCCCGGATCTCCTGGTGCGCTGGGCGGACTTCCAGCTCGACCTCGAAGTGATGATGGCGGCGTACGCCGGTGCGGGCAGCTGGACCTTCGCCAAGCGTGGCGACAAGGCGATCAGTGGCAAGCAGGCGCTGTTCGGCATCTCCGGGACCTGGGCGCCGGACAAGACCAAGGACACCTGGGCGCAGCGCAACCCGAACTACCGCTCCGGCGACTTCCGGCTGGCCGAGCGGGTCGACCCGACCAAGCCGACGTTCGAGAAGCCGCTGTACGAGCAGACCAGGGACCGCTACTTCCCGTACGCCGAACCGATCGAGCAGCAGTTCCCGCCGGTCGCGCTGGAGGGTGACCAGGCCGCGCTGGACGCGTCGCTGCTGCTCGACCTGAGCGGCGAGGTGGTGCAGACGATGGCCCGTTTCGTCACCGGCAAGGGGGACCCGGCCGACGACGGGCAGTGGCGCGACTACCTGGGCCGGCTCGACAAGATCGGGCTGCGCCCGTACCTGGACATCCAGCAGGCCGCCTACGAGACCTTCCAGGGGTGAGCGCGATGACGACGACGCAAGCCGCACCGGACCGCGAGTCGGACGACTACCTGCCCGCGGCGGTCAAGGAGACCCGCGCCGACCGGATCGTGCTGATCTGCAACTACACCGCGCTCGGGCTGTTCTCGCTCGCGGTGCTCTACCCGCTGGTCTACGTACTGAGTGCCGCGTTCAGCGAGCCGAAGAACGTCCAGTCCGGCGAGGTCTGGCTGTGGCCGGTCGGGCTCAGCCTGGAGTCGTTCCGGTCGATCTTCGACTACGACGGCATCGTGCGCGGCTTCGGTAACTCGGTGGTCTACGCGATCGGCGGCGCGCTGCTGGCGACCGCGCTGACGCTGCTCGCGGCGTACCCGCTGTCGCGCCGGGACCTGCCGGGCAAGGGGCTGATCCTCGGGCTGTTCCTGTTCACGATGATGTTCAACGGCGGGCTGATCCCGAACTACCTGGTGGTCGACCGGACCGGCCTGCTGGACACCCGGTGGGCGATGATCCTGCCGACCGCGATGGCGGTCTGGAACGTGATCATCACCCGGACCTACTTCCAGACCACGATCCCGGAGGAGCTGCACGAGTCGGCGCGGGTCGACGGGTGCAGCGACATCGGCTTCTTCTGGCGCGTCGTACTGCCGCTGAGCAAGCCGATCATCGCGGTCAACCTGCTCTTCTACGCCGTCGCGCAGTGGAACTCGTGGTTCAACGCGCTGATCTACCTGACCAGCGAGCACCTGTTCCCGCTGCAGCTGGTGCTGCGGCAGATCCTGGTCCAGAGCAACGTCGACCCGTCGCAGGTCCGCGACGTCGCCGAGCTGCTGCGGATGAAGGAGCTGCAGGAGCAGCTGAAGTTCTCGCTGATCGTGATCGCCACCATCCCACCCCTGCTGGTCTACCCCTTTGTGCAGAAGCACTTCGTCAAGGGGGCCATGGTCGGCTCGCTGAAGGGATAACGCCATGGCCACCGAAATCATCGAGCGGCCTCAGGTCGCGACTACAACGCCGACGCGGAAGCCCCGCAAGCACTCGCAGACCCTCGGCGCACGGATGAAGAAGAACTGGCAGCTGTACCTGCTGCTCGCGGTGCCGCTGATCTGGCTGGCGATCTTCGCCTACTGGCCGATGTACGGCGCGATCATCGCGTTCAAGGACTACAACGTCATCGACGGGATCCTCGGCAGCCGCTGGGTCGGGCTGAAGCACTTCGAGCGGTTCACCGAGTCGTACCAGTTCTGGCGGCTGATCAAGAACACGCTGATCCTGCACGGCTACGAGCTGCTGGTCACGTTCCCGCTGCCGATCATCCTTGCCCTCGGCCTCAACCTCGCCCGGCGCCGCTGGTACCGGCGGTCGGTGCAGATGATCACCTACGCGCCGCACTTCATCTCCACCGTCGTGGTGGTCGGGCTGATCGTCGTCCTGGTCGACCCCAACACCGGCGTGCTGAACCAGTTCCTCGGGTTGTTCGGCGTCGGGCCGGTCGAGGTGCTGAGCAACCCGGACTGGTTCCGTCACCTGTACGTGTGGTCGGCGGCGTGGCAGACGATGGGCTTCTCGGCGATCATCTACCTGGCCGCGCTGACCAGCGTCTCGCCCGAGCAGCACGAGGCCGCGATCGTCGACGGCGCCTCGCGGCTGCGCCGGGTCTGGCACGTCGACCTGCCGGCGATCCGCCCGGTCGCGGTGATCCTGCTGATCCTCAACATCGGCTCGATCATGTCGGTCGGCTTCGAGAAGGTCCTGCTGCTGCAGAACCCGCTGAACCTGCAGAGCTCGGAGGTGATCGACACCTACGTGTACAAGCTGGGGTTCGTCTCCCAGATCCCGCAGTTCAGCTACGCGGCCGCGATCGGGCTGTTCCGCTCACTGATCGGCCTGGTGCTGCTCGTCGTCGCCAACAGCCTGGCCCGCCGCTTCGCCAAGTCCAGCCTCTGGTGAGCCTGCGTCTGTTGAGTAGGGAGCCAGCAGCCGGTCGCGGGCGGCCGCCTTCTCGGCCGCCCAGTCGGAGCTCCAGCTGACGTTGCCGAAGTGGATGACGCCTTGGTCCGACAGCGTCCAGTGCCGGCCGTGCGTCTTCATCACCTGCGTGAGCAGGCCGAGCGTGTCCCACCACTTGCCGCCGCGCTCGGCCTGCACGGCAGCGGGGGAGAGCCCGACGTGCTCGACCGTACGGCGGAACGCGGCGTCGTTGCGGATCAGCGCGCAGAACGGGTGCACCCGGTCGGTGAGCTGGAGGGTGACCGAGTACTCGATCGGGTCCGACCAGTCGTCGTCCGGTGAGCGGCGGACGGACTCGCGGACGTACGAGGTCGGGTGGGAGTCCTCGCCCGACGGGGGCAGTTCGCCACCGTCGTGCAACAGCCAACGAGCCTGTACGGCGAACGCTTCGGGGTCGGCAGCGAGTGAAGCCGCCAGCGCGTCGATGGTGCCGTCGGCAACGAAGCACACGTCGCAGTCGACGAACAGGTAGGCGTCGTAGTCCGGCCGGGCCAGTACGGCGTCGCGCAGGATCTCGCCGTGCGTGGTCAGCGTGTGGGTGGTCGTGTAGCCGGTCTGCACGACCTCCACGCCGGCGAAGCGGGAGAGCCGGTCGAGCTCGGTGGAGTCGTTGTCGAGGACGACGACATCCAGGTCCTCACGGTCGGGGTGGTGGTGCAGCAGCGACGCCAGCAGCAGTTCGGCGTACGGCGTGGTGCCGTGGTTGACCGTGAGGACGCAGATCTTCATTCAGCTTGTGCAACCGATTGACGATGGAGACCCGAGGCGAGGGCGACCGACAGGGCGATGGCGCAGGCGCTGGTCATGGCGACGAGGACCTTGACGCCGGTCATGCCGGTGGCGATGTCCGCGCCGAGGATGATCAGGGTGGCGATCGCGAGGCTGGCCAGGCCGATCCAGATCAGCACCGCGGCACGCTTCTCCTGCTGCGCGATCGCGGCGTACACGACCAGCTGCAGCACGGCGTACGACGAACCGGCCAGTGCGAACAGCCACGCGATCGGGCCGACCGGCGCGTAGTCCGGACCGCCGACGATCTTGACCACGAGGTCCGGCAGCACGAGTGCGCCGAGCACCGTGCAGACCCCGAGCGCGGCGACCGCCTGGATGGCACGGCGCAGCCGCTGCGTGTCACCCGGACTGGTGGCCAGCGACGGGAACACGATCACGATCACGAACTGCGGCAGGAACAGGCACGCCTTCGCCACGATCACGCCGGCCGCGTAGTACCCGCTGTCCTTGGAATCGAGCAGGCCGCGCGCGAGCAGCACGTCGGCGTTCGCGATCACGAAGAACGCGAGCAGCGTGTGAGTGCCGTGCACGGTCTCGCGCAGCACCTCCTTGACCTGCTCGATGGTGCCGCCGGTCGAGCCGCGCAGCAGGAACGTGCCGAGCAGGGCCGGTACGGCGGCGCCGAGCGCCAGGCCGATCATCGCCGACGGCACGCTCGGGTGGATGAACAGCGCGCCGCCGCCGAACACCAATCGGCCCACTCCGGTCGACGTGTAGACCGCCGCCAGCTCGGTCCAGTTCTGGCCGCCCTGGAGCACGCCCAGCTGCGAGCCCATCACGGTCAGAAAACCCAGTGTCGGTGCGACCATCACCGCTGCGATGATCGAGTCGATGTGCAGCAACCACATGATCAGCGGCGTCGCGACCAGGCAGACGGCGGTCAGGCCGACCGCGGCCCGGCGGCCGGCCTTCAGCATGCTGTCGGCCAGCGCGGCCTCGCCCGGACCGGTGTGCGTGGCGATCCGGCGCGCGCCGGAGGCCTGCAGTCCCAGGGAGGCGACGTTGCCGATCAGCAGCAGCCCCAGCAGGGCCGTGACGGCGCCGAACTGCTCCGGGATCAGCCGATGAACCGCAATCAGGGTGAATCCGTAGGCGGCCACGTTCATGATGGCCATACCGACGGCGACCACCGTGGCGCTGCGGAGGAACGCCAGCTTCGGTGCGGCCGGCTGCTGGTCGGGAGTCGTGTCTGAGGTCATCCGGCTTCTGTTCTGCTGGTGGGTCGGCGATTACCGTGCGCTGGAACGATACTGCGAGGAGGCGGTCTTGGAGCGGGGAACCAACCGGGCAGCCCGGCTGATGCCGTGGGCCTGGCCGGTGCTGCTCACTGTGCTGATCACCGCTCCGCTGCTCGCTCCGGGGTACGTGGTCGGCTACGACCTGGTGTTCGTGCCGGACCTCACGCTACGGCGTGACCTCTTCGGTGTCACAACTGCCTTACCGCGCGCGGTTCCTTCCGACGTCGTGGTCGCGCTGCTCGACGAGCTGGGCGGTGGCCAGGTCCTCAACAAGGTGGTCCTCGTCGCGGTGCCGTTGCTGGCGGGTCTGGGGATGACAGCGCTGTGGCGCGAGCTACGGCTCGGCGGACCACTCGCCGGCGCGGCGGCCGCCACGCTCTTCGTCTGGAACCCGTTCGTCGCCGAGCGCTTCCGCCTCGGTGCCTGGGCCCTTCTTCTCGGGTACGCCGCCCTGCCGTGGCTGGTCCGTTCGGCTCTGCGCCTGCGCCGGGGAGAGGGGTGGGTCGGCTTCCTGCTGGCCTCCGCACTCTGCGCGCTGACGGCTTCCGGCGGCATCGTCGGTCTGCTGGTCGGCGGACTCATCCTGCTCTGGCCGCGCGGCAGCCGACCGGGCCCGCTGGTCGGAGCGGTCATGCTCAACCTGCCGTGGATCGTCGCCGGCTTGGCTCGTACGTCGGGCGCGACCACCGACCCTGCGTCGGTTCCGGCCTTCGCGGCGCGCGACGAGGGCTACGGGGGAGTGGTGCCGACGCTGCTCACGCTGGGTGGGGTGTGGAACGCCAACGTGGTTCCCTCGCGGCGGGGCGACCTGGTGCCGTTGCTGCTGGCATTTGTCCTGCTCCTGATCGCGTGCGTCGGGGTTGTCCTCTGGTGCCGACTTGAAAGGCTCGCACAGGCACTGGTGGTGGCGGCGGGGGTTGCGCTGCTCATCGCGATGGCCGGCGTGGTGGCCACCGAGCCGCTCTCGTGGGTGGTGGCGCACGTGCCGGGCGCTGGTCTGTTCCGGGACGGCCAGCGGTACCTGGGTCCACTGGTGCTGCTGGAGGCGATCGGCTTCGGTGCTGCGATCGCGGCCTTGCTGCGGGTCGCGCCGCTGACTTGGCTGGTCGGTGCGACCGCTGCGCTCATGCCGCTGGCCGCGCTGCCGCAGCTGGTGGGTGGAGGGTTCCAGACCTCGCAGTACCCGGCCGACTGGGAGCAGGCGCGCCAGGTGCTCGGGGCGGACTCACAGACGGGTGATCTGATGCCCTGGCCGTTCGAGTCCTACCGGGCGCCACGCTGGAACGCCCGCCGCCCGGTGCTCGACCCGATGCCGCGCTACTTCGACAAGCCCGCGGTGGTCCCGGACGAGCTGATCGTCGGCGGCAACCGGCTGGCCGGCGAGGACCCACGCGCCGCCGCTGTCGCGAACGCGCTGCGCACCGCCGTACGGACCGGTGCTGATCCGTCGCCGGAGCTGCTGCGGCAGGGGATCGGCTGGATCGTCGTGGACCGCGAGGCGGGTGGGCCGCAGCCGCGGCAGCTGATCCCGCGGCTGACCGAGGAGTTCAGCGGTCCGTCCGTGAGCGTGTACCGCCTCGACGGAACGCCCAAGGAGCAGCACTTCCCGCCCTGGCGGGTGGTGCTGATCGCCGCCGCATGGATCGCCGCGGGCGCCGTACTGGCAGTGGCTCTCCTGAGCTCCGCACCGGTCGTCCAACGCGTCCGATCCAGGCTCTAGCCGCGCGCCCGGCTCGTTGTTACTCTTCGGTTTACTTCGAGGAGGGGACACGTTTCATGGGAGCTTTGATCGGTGCCATCATCGCGGTGCTCGCGGGGGCGGGGATCGCGTCGGCCGCGGTCATCGGGGTGGTCCAGTCCGTGCAGGAAGACCCGGCCAAGCCCGGCCCCGACGCCGCGCAGGGCCAGGCCGACGTGCCGATCGTGGCCTACGGGAACAAGTAGGACCTCTGCCGTTCGAGAGCCGGCCGGCCGGTGAGGACCCGGTCGAACGCGGTCGCCGTGGCGGCCCAGGTGTAGTTGCCCGCACTGGCCAGCGCACCCGCCGCCAGCGCCCGCCGCCGGCTCTCGTCCAGCAGCAGCGTGGTGATCGTCGCGTTGAACTCCGCGGCGTCGTCCACCAGCACCCCTGACACGCCGTCCTGCACCGACTCGGTCGGCCCGCCCGCACTGCGGTAGGCAACAGTCGGTACGCCGTGGCCGGCAGCCTCGCCGACCACCAGCCCCCAGCCTTCCTTCAGGCTCGGCAGGGCCTGCACCCACGCTTCGTCGTACGCCGCGTGCTTGTCGGCCTCGCTCACGTGTCCCCGGAACTCCACCGCGTCCCGCAGACCCCGCGAAGCGACGTACTCGCGCAGTGAGTCCTCCCACCAGCCCGACCCCACCACGACGAGTCGCGCGTCGGGCAGGACTACGCGCGCCGCGGCGATGGCGTCGACCGCGTGCTCGACCTGCTTGTGCGGCACGATCCGTCCGACGCACACCACCGTCGGTACGCCGGCCTGCGCGACCTGTCGGGCCGGCGCCGGGTCGGTGCCGTTGTGCACGACGTCCACCCGTTGCTGGTCGACGCCCAGGGCAACCAGTTCGTCCCGGGACGCCGAGGAGACCGTGACGTAGCGGCAGTCCCGGTAGAGCCTCGGTGCGACCCGCGACTCGAGCCACCACCCGAACCGGCCACGCCAGCCGGGGTACACCACCTGCCACTGCTCCTCGTGGACGTGGTGGACCAGCACGACCACCCCGGTACGACGTACGAGGCGGGTAAAGAATGGCAAACCGTTCTGCACGTCGACCACCCTGTCCGGCCCGCGCAGGACCGTGTGCAGCAGGCCGCGCAGGTACACGGTGACCTTGCTGCCGCGGTAGACGTACCGGACGTCGTACCGCCGTGCCTCGCGGGGACTGCCGGGGTAGGCCGCGCACAGCACGGTGACCCGCCAGCCCAGCGCTGCAAGGCCTCTCGCGACCTCCTCGACGTACCGCTCCGAGCCCCCGCCCTCCGGATTTGTCGTGTCCCGCCAGTTCAGCAAAAGCACGCTCTGAGCACGCACTCCACAACCCCCACCCTCGACGAAGCTACCCCCGGGTAATGCGGCGCGAGGTTACCAGGCAGTAACGATGTCCGCCAGAGGTCGTGAGATCGGTTATCGTCCCGCCTGTGCGTGCAACGTTCCCGGACTCCGAAACCACCGTGCGGTGGACCGCGGACGTCCGGCGCGCGCTGCGGTTGTTTCGGGCCTTCGGGGTCGAGCAGAGCGACCCGGACACCTTCTACGGAACGCTCGCCGAGGACTCGGTCGGCCAGCTCTCGGCGTACGTCGACCTGCGCGGCGCGCGGATGCTCGACGTCGGCGGCGGACCCGGCTACTTCGCCGACGCGTTCCGGGCCGCCGGCGCTCGCTACTACGCCGTCGACTCGGACCTGGGTGAGCTCAGCGGCCGTGGCGAGCCCTCACCGGGCACAGTGCTCGGCAGCGGGATGGCCCTGCCGGTCGGTGACCAGCAGGTCGACATCTGCTTCTCCTCGAACGTGCTGGAGCACGTGCCGGACCCGTGGCTGATGGCGGACGAGATGGTCCGGGTCACCAAGCCCGGCGGCACGGTCTTCCTGTCCTACACCGGTTGGTGGGGTCCGCACGGCGGCCACGAGACGGCTCCCTGGCACTACCTCGGCGGGGACCGGGCCGCACGCCGGTACGAGAAGCAGAAGGGCCACCCGCCGAAGAACAGGTTCGGTGAGTCCCTCTTCCCGATCACCGTGGCCGGCGGACTGCGCTGGGCCCGGCAGTGCGCGGAGGCCGAGCTGGTGGCGACCGTGCCGAGGTACCACCCGCGCTGGGCGTACGGCGTACTGGCTGTGCCTGGTGTGCGTGAGGTCGTGACCTGGAACCTCGTCCTGGTGCTTCGGCGCCTATGAGCAGCTTGTTGCGAGGACCACTCAAGCGGCTGAGAGCAGGCAGCCCGGAGCAGGTGGTCTGGCGGGCACGTCTCGTCCTGGGCTGCCTGCTGCTGGTGGCGCTGTCGTTCCACCAGGCGCCGGGCAAGATCGTGCCGGACACCAAGCTGGACCTCACGGCCAACCCCGGCGCCTTCCTGGCGCGGGCGCTGCACCTGTGGGACCCGCAGGGCGCGTTCGGGCAGCTGCAGAACCAGGCGTACGGCTACCTGCTGCCGATGGGACCGTTTCACTGGCTGCTGGACGTGGTGAACGTTCCTGGCTGGGCGATTCAGCGACTGTGGTGGGCGCTGGTCCTCTGTACGGCGTTCGTCGGCGTCTGGAAGCTGGCCGGTGCACTCGGGTACGGCGCGCCCTGGGCTCGCTTCACTGTCGCCCTGCTCTACGCACTGAGCCCACGGATGCTCGGCGAGGTGGCGATCACCTCGATCGAGGTCTGGCCGCTGGCGATGGCGCCCTGGGTCCTGCTGCCGCTGGTGACGCCGCGGGCGCGCTCCGGCTGGTGGCGGGTCGGTTGGTCGGCCGTGGCCTTCGGACTGGTCGGGGGAGTGAACGCGGTCGCGACCGGCGCGACGCTGGTGCTGCCCGCGCTGTGGCTGCTGACGCGCCGGCTGGACCGGTCGACGCTGAAGATCGCGGCCGGCTGGTTCGGCTGCATCGTCGCGGTGTCGTTCTGGTGGCTGGTCCCGTTGCTGCTGCTCGGCCGGTACAGCCCGCCGTTCCTGGACTGGATCGAGAACGCGGCAACCACCACCGGCACCGCGAGCATCTTCGAGTCGTTCCGCGGCACCTCGCAGTGGCTGAACTTCCTGGGCACCGGTGACGGACCGAGCTGGCCGGCGGGCTGGCTGTTCGTCACGCAGCCCGCGCTGATCCTGACGACCGCGGCCGTGGCCCTGCTGGGCTTGGCGGGTCTGGCGATGGGCTCGCTGAAGAACAGGGGCTTCCTGCAGCTCTCGGTCGTGGTCGGGCTGCTCCTGCTGACGCTGGGCCATCACAGCTCGCCTCTGTCCGGGCAGCTGCAGGACCTGCTCGACGGACCGCTGGCAGCGCTGCGCAACACCCACAAGTTCGAGCTGGTCGTGCGGCTGCCGCTGGCACTCGCCGCAGCTCATGCGCTGACCCGGTTGGCCAGCTGGGCGACGGCCCGCGGAGTACAGCGTCGTCTGGTGCCTGCGCTCGCCGCGTGCCTGGTCCTGTCGGTCGCGACACCGGCCATCTTCGCTCAGCTGCCCAGAGACGAGAGCTACGAGGCGATCCCCGCGCACTGGCGTGAAGCCGCGTCCTGGCTCGACAGCCAGCAGACGAGCGGCAGCGTGCTCGTCGTACCGGCTGCGTCGTTCGCGGACTTCACCTGGGGTTCCACGAAGGACGAGCCGTTCCAGGCGTTGCTGAAGCGGCCGATGGCGGTGCGGGACGCCGTTCCGCTCGGATCAGCCGGTACGACGCGCTGGCTGGACGAGGTCGAACGCCGACTCGCCTCCGGCATCGGCGACAGGACCCTGCAGCAAGCACTGGTCCGCGCCGGCGTCCGGTACGTCGTCGTCCGCAACGACCTCCGGTACGACGCGCAGGTGAGCCCGACGGTCGCCGTGCACGAGAGCCTGGCCGAGGCGGGCATCGCCCGGGCGGCGTACTTCGGCCCGGTGACCGGTAGCTCGATCGAGTCGCCCACCGTGACCCTGGACGAGCGCACCCGGCTGCCCTACCCGAGCGTGGAGATCTACGACGTCGGCGACGACGTCAGCCCGGGCCGCCTGGTCCCGCAGTCGGAGCTGGTCGCGGTGCGCGGCGGCCCGGAGGACGTGCCGTCGGTGCTCACCGCACTAGGTGGCAATCGCGAGGCGGTGCTCAGCACCGACACCAACGGCCTCGACCTGCCGCTGGTCCAGACCGACGGCCTGCAACGGCGTGAGGTGTCCGTGGGGCGCCCGGCCGAGAACTACTCGCCGGTGATGACTGCCGACGACCCGGGCCGGATGGGACGCCGGACGCTCGACTACCTGCTCGACCCGCCCTCACCGCCGACGACCCGGGTGTGGGGCGGCGGCGTGGCCGACGTACGGGCTTCCTCGTCGGCAGCTGATGCCGACGCGACTCTGCGGACCGGACCGGGCAACGGGCCGTTCGCGGCGCTGGACGGCGATCCCTCGACCCGCTGGATCTCCGGCACGTTCGGGCAGAGCAGCGGTGAGTGGTTGGAGCTCGACTTCACCGCGCCGCGCAAGGTGTCCGACCTGAAGGTGCAGTTCTCGCTGCAGGCACCGACGACCGACCCGGTCCGCACGCTGAAGGTGGACACCGACGCGGGGTCGCTGACCACCGTGGTCGAGGGCACCGGCAAGCCGCAGCCCGTGCCGGCGCCGGATGGATTCACGCAGCGCCTGCGGCTGAGCGTCGGCGTGACCGACGGCAAGAACCCGAACGGCGTCGCGATCGCCGAGGTGATGCTGCCCGGTCTGACTCCGGTCAGCCGGCTCGAGGTGCCGGGCGGACTGGTGAAGCAGCCGGACGCGCTGCTGTTCCGCAACGAGCAGCCCGGTCGCTCAGCCTGCCTGCACGTCGGCGCCCGCTCGCTGTGCCGGCAGGGCGTCGCGAAGGACTCGGAGGAGCCGACCGGTCTCTACCGCAGCGTCGACCTGCCCGGCGCCGCGTCGTACAAGCTGCAAGGGACGGCGCTGCCACGGGACGGCGCGTCGCTGGAGCGGCTGCTGGAGGTGCCGGGCGGGATCACCGCGACGGCGTCCTCGCGAGCAGTGACGGCGCCCGAAGGCCGGCCCGGTGCGGTGGTCGACCAGGACCTCGGCACCGGCTGGGTAGCAGCACCGGGGGACGAACGTCCGACCCTGACCCTCAAGTTGCCGGGGTCCCGCAAGCTGCAGGGGATGCAGTTCCTGAGCGACCCGTACCTGGCGGCGGCCCGGCCGAGTGAGGTGGCGGTTCGCTTCGACGGCGGTACGCCGACGACGCTGAAGGTGACGCCCGAGGGGTTCGTGACGTTCCCGGACCGGTTCAAGTCGGTACGCACGATCGAGCTGGTGTTCACCGGGACGCAGGACCTGGTCGACGTCGACTCCGCGACCGGTCTGTCCCGCCGCCTGCCCGTCGGGGTGGCCGAGCTGCGCATCCTCGGGGCCAACGACCTGCGCAAGGCGATCGACCCCAACGCGGTCACCGGCGCAGTCTGCGGATTCGGTCCGACAGTTCAGGTCGACGGTGTGCCCGCCGCGACCAAGGTGACCGCGACGATGCGGGACGTGCTGCAGCGGCGGCTGGTGAAGTACTCGTTGTGCCAGCAGCCGTCCGTCCCGTTGCAGGCCGGTCGCCACACCCTGGATGTCGTTGGCAGCAAGGACTTCGTGCCGGTCGAGCTGGCGCTGACCAGGACGGACGCGACGCAGCCGGAGAACGCGGCAGCCCAAGGTGTCAACGTCTGGCGGCCCAGTCCGTCGGAGCTGATGCTGGAGGCGCCGCTGGCCACCGAGGACTCGGTGCTGACCGTCGCGCAGAACTTCAGTACGGGCTGGGAGGCCCGCGACAGCACCGGCCGCAAGCTGACACCGATCCGCGTCGGCGGATGGCAGCAGGGCTGGCTGCTCCCGGCCGGACCCGAGCAGCAGGTCACCGCGCGCTTCACCCCCGACCGCGACTACCGGGCCGGTCTGCTGGTCGGACTGGTCGCCCTGCTCCTGGTGGCCGGGCTGGCGATCTTCTCGCGTCGCCGGTCGCGGCACTCCGGCCACCGGCTGCGTGAGGCCCAGCGCCTCGGCGCTTGGCCCACGTCTGTCCTGCTGGTGGTGGCGGGCATCTTCATGGCCGGCTGGATCGGCCTGGTCGTCACAGTCGTTGCCGCAGCGCTTGCCTGGTTCCTGGACGGTCGCAGGATCGCCCTGATCGGTGCGGTGGTCGCAGCCGTCCTGCTCGGTACGGCGATCGCCGCGGCTCAGCCCTGGCCGGACGGGGGAGCAGGACTGACCTCCGGAGTCGTCCAGGGATCCGTACTGCTGGCAGCCGCGTTGGCCGTGCTGTCCAGACCGACCGGTGAGACGTCGTAAGAGCGGTCGCGGCGACCGAGCCGCATGATCGGCCGCTCCATCAGGTAGTAGCTCGCGGCCGCGACACCGGCTGACACGACCAGGGTCGGCCAGAACAGCAACGCGAAGTGCCCCTGGAACGGCTCGATCCCGAAGAGTCGCTCGATCAGGCTCAGCACGATCAGGTGGTAGCAGAACACGCCGAACGAGATGTCTCCCGCGACGTGCGCGATCCGGCCGCCGAGCATCGCGGTGGTCCGCCGCGACGGTGTGATCGCCGGGAACACCACGCAGGCGGCGATCGCGGTGTAGAGCAGGCTCTTCACGAACGCCTCGCCGGCGCTCGACGACGTCAGGTCGTAGGGGCCGGCGAGCGGGCCGGACGCGATCACCAGCAGGACGGCCGCGACCGCCCAGATCGTGCCGGGGATCGTGGACAGCGTGTCCAGCGCGGACGGCCCGAGCCGTCCGCTGCTCCGGGCGACCTGCCAGAGCGCGAACCCCATCCCGACCGCGAACCAGCCGAGGTATCCGGGCAGCCAGAGCCCGGCCATCGGCCGGTCGGTGGCGTTGACGGCGGCCATCCAGATCGGGCCGAGCACCGTGAAGCAGGTCAGCACCGCCAGCCGGCGACGGACGGCCTTGCGGGTCGGGCGCTCGTAGCTGATCAGCAAGCGGGCCAGGAACGGCAGCAACAGGTAGAACGCTACCTCCGTCGCCAGGCTCCACATCTGGGTCAGCCCGTCGGCGGCGGGCGAGTCGACGTAGATCTGGCTGAACGACGCGTGCCGCAGGTACGTCGTCCAGGTGATGCCGTCCTGCCGGGGGACCAGCAGGGCCGCGAGCACGACGGCCACCCACAACGCGGGCAGGATCCGCAGGGCGCGGTTGCGCAGGTACGGCAGCGTCAGCGGCGGCTCGGTCTCGCCGAACCAGGCGACGACGTACGGGCGGTAGAGCAGGAAGCCGGAGATGGCGAAGAAGATCGCCACTCCGACGTCGAGCCGCGCCAGCAGGCCGGCGAAGGGTCCGTTGAGCGCGTCGCCGCTGTGGAAGCCGACGTGCGTCGTCAGCACGGCGAGGGCACCGAAGGCCCGCAGACCGTCCAGGGCGGGGAAGCGCATCCGTCTCATTCACTCACCTGCGTCTGTGGCTGGGCCTGTCTCATTGGCTCACCTGCGGCAAGCCGACCTCGACACTACCGATGCAGAGGTTGCTCTCGGGGTCGGTGGTCCGGAACCGGACCGCGGCCAGGTCGGTCGCCGGGGTCGGACCTAGGTAACTGTTCGCCAGTCCGGCAGGCCACGCCCCGGACCCCGCCGGTACGGCGACCGTGCGGCCGTCCGTGCCGACCAGTTCGACCGCGACGGTGTGCTCCCGGGTGCTCAGGTGACCGACCTCGAGGAACCAGGCGGCCTTCGGTCGCTCGGCGGTGGTCGCCTTCAGCGGCAGCGTGATCGTGCGCGCGCCTTGCAGGAGGACCGAGCAGATCTGTCCCTTCTTCTTCGGCGGCATCACGGCGGTCGCCCACGGGGTGAGGTGCGCCGGACGGATCAGCCCCGTGTCGTCGACCATGCGCGGCTCGCTGCTCGAGGCCTGCAGCTGGAAGGGGATCCCGGCCGTCCGCAGCACCGGGGAGACGCGTGGATCGGCCGACAGCGCGATCGACAGCGACTCGGGCAGGCGGGTGTCCCAGAGGTTCACCGACGGGCCCGCCTGGTCCAGCTCGGCGCGCAGCGTGGTGAAGTACGGGCGGGACGGGTTGTCGTCCCAGTACTGGGCGAAGTTGACCAGCGAGACGATCGCGGCCGCGGTCCACGCGACCATCGCGCCGGTGGCTACGAGTGGTGGGAGGCGGACCGACCGTGCCGTGAGGACGACGGCGAGCGTGAGCGGGATCGAGAGGTCCGACCAGTAGTGGTGGTGCACGGTGAAGGTGGCGCCGAAGAGTGCGAAGCGCCCGTAGCCCACGAGCAGGACGGTGACCAGGGTGTAGATGCCGACCGAGGCCCAGAGCAGCAGCGCCCGGCGATCCCGGCGCCACGCCGTCGCCAGTAGGCCGGCCGCGACGATCCCGCCGAGCACCACGACGACGGCCGGAGCCTCGGCCAGCCCGAAGGCGCCGGAGCTCGGGGTCCAGGTCCACGGGCCGCCGGCGAGGGCGCCGACCGGTACGGCGAAGGACCTGCCGGCCAGCTCGACCAGGGTGCCGAAGCCGGGCAGCCGGCCGTCCGACGGGTTGCCGTTGGCGGCGTACAAGATGCCGAAGGCAACGACAGGGACGGTCAGTGCGGCGGCGTACGGCCAGGTCCGGCGGAGCCAGAGCTTCAGGGGAGGCTCGCGCAGGTAGAGCGCCAGGGCCAGCGCGGTGACGAGGATCAGGCCCGACTTCTCCCAGCAGGCCAGGGAGACCAGCAGTGAAAAGGGGCCGTAGGCAACGGCTCGGCGGCGGTGGCCGGCGGACCAGTCGACGGTCGCGTGCAGCAGGAGCAGGCTGAAGACGTGGGCCGGGAGGTTGTTGACGCCGCTCGACAGGGACATGAACGACGGCATGCTGAGCGCGGTCAGCGCGTAGACGACGGTGCCGGTCAGGACCCACCAGGTCGACCCGAGCAGCCGCAGCAGGAGCAGGCCGAGCAGCGCGATCGCCAACGCCTGCAGGAGAACGCGGCACGCGACGGTGAAGTCCCAGTTCAGCGGGGCGAGCTCGGCGAAGGCCGCGTAGACGAAGCGCAGACCCGGCGCGATGTGATCGTTCACAGGGGTCAGCAGCTCGTCCGGCGCGAAGCCCCGGCCGCCCTGCACCAGGAACTCGAGGTCGTCGCTGAGCCAGTACCCGCGGCGCGCGAGCAGGCCGAGCACCACCGACTGGACGACCGCGACGCCGACGACGAGCGCCCGCAGAGCGGCTGGTTCGGGCGCGGTGAAGCGACTCGCCGACGCACGCCGTACAGCCGTCTCGGACGCGGTACGACGGCGCGCGAGCACGCCCTGGATCCCCCTCATGGAGCCGAACTATAGGTCAGTGCGGGACGACCACGACTGCCTCTGTTCAAGGACGCTACTCGCTGGTAGCGTCCCGCGGACAGACCGGGAGGGGTTGTTGTGGGGAATCGCAGTCGGATCGTGCTGCTGGCACTGGGGATCTTCTTCGTCGGGGTGGCCGTGATGGCCAGGTTCTACGCCTACCCGACGCTCGCGGTGGCGCCGCCGGACCAGGTCGCGCACACCACGTCGAAGACGGTGGACGACGGCACGGTGTTCGTGGTCGCGACGCAGCAGGAGACGAAGCTGCCGCTGACGTCGACCCGGACCGTGCGCGGTGACGTGGTCGCGGCCGAGAAGATCGGCAAGGAGCTGAACCGCAAGGTGGTCGTCTTCGACACCGCGGTGGTCACCGACGAAGACCCGGCCTACGCGTTCCCGAGCGAGGACGACGCCAAGCGTGACGACAAGGCGCCGCTGAGCTTCGTGCAGGAGCGGGTGGTGCTGGACGCGCACACCGGCGAGGCGATCGCCTGGAACCCGGACGGGGCCAAGGACAACAGCGGCGAGTACATCACCACGACGCTGAACGCCGCGGACCGCAAGCGGCCGGGCGACCAGGTCTTCAAGGACGGTCACGAGGGGCTGGTGCTGAAGTTCCCGTTCGGCACCGAGAAGAAGACGTACACGTTCTGGGACAGCACACTGCGCAAGGCGTTCCCGATCGAGTTCAAGGGCGAGACCGAGCTGCTCGGGCTGAAGGTCTACAAGTTCGTCCAGGAGATCCCGAAGTCCGAGGTGCCGCAGGCGGCGAAGCTGAAGGTGCCCGGCGCGCTGATCGGTGAGAAGGGCCAGCCGTCGGTCCTCGTGGACCGCAGCTACCAGAACGCCCGGACGCTGTGGATCGAGCCGGTCACCGGCGCGATCATCAAGGGCGAGGAGAAGCAGCTCGCCACGATCGACTACAACGGCGAGGCCAAGATCACCGCGACCGACGCGACGATCGGGTACGACGACGCGACGGTGAAGAAGAACGTCGAGGGCGCGACGGTCGACGGCAAGTCCGAGGGCGGCTACGCGGACAAGGCGTCCCAGCTGCACCTGATCGGCTTCTGGGTGCCGCTGCTGTCGCTGATCCTCGGCCTGTTGCTGCTCGCCCTGGCCGGGTTCCTGACGCTGCGGCCGCGGGGTCGTCGCGCGGCTTAGGGCTTGTGGGCGGACCAGATCGCGGTGCCTGGGAGCAGGCGGCCGCGTTCTGGTCCCCAGCCGCCCCAGACCTGGTCGTGGCCGGCCGGCCACTCCGGTTCGAGCAGGTCGTCGAGGACGAAGCCGGCGCCGGTGATCGCGCGGATCCAGTCGCCGGTGGTCCGGTGGTGCTCGACGTAGATCGCGGCGCCGTGCTCGTCGACCTCGACGTACGGCCTGCGGTCGAAGTACGAGTGGGTGATCCGCAGCCCGGCCGGGGTCGGGTCGTCGGGCATGCTCCAGCGGATCGGGTGCGTGACCGAGAAGACCAGCAGGCCTTGGGGTTTGAGGGTCCGCGCGATCTCGCGGAGCGCGGCCTCGGCGTCGGCGACGAACGGCAGCGCGCCGAACGCCGAGCACGCGATGTCGAAGGTGCTGTCCGCGAACGGGATCGCGACCGCGTCCGCGGCGACCGTGCGGACCGGCGTACCGGTCTTGCGGTCGAGTGCCTTGCCGATCTCGAGCTGCTCGCAGGAGATGTCGAAGGCAACGGATCGTGCGCCTTGCCGGGTGAGCCAGCGGGAGCACTGTGCGGCGCCGCAGCCGATCTCGAGCACGCGCTTGCCGCGGACGCTGCCGAGGAGCTGGGCATCGGCCTCGTCGACGCCCTCGGGGCACCAGACGAAACGGTCGTCGCCCAGAAAGGCGCCGTGCTCCTCGAGGTACTCCGACGCGGCCGAGTCCCAGTAGGTCCGGCTCGCCTTCGAGGTCTGTGCCTCGGTCAGCTCGATACGTCGCGGCTCGGCCACGCCGTCACCCTATCCCCGGGGCCCCGGGGATCTTTTTACAGGTTGCTGGCGGCGTAGACGTTCATCGCGTCGCGCAGGTACTCGACCAGCGAGTCGTCACCGGATCCGATGGTGCGCCGGAACCGCTCGTCGTCGACGTACATCTGCCCGAGTCCGCGATAAGCCTCGGCCGTCGGTGCCCAGAACAGGCTGGTCACCTCGAAGTGCAGCTGCACGACGTCCTGCACGCGCTGCTCCGACACGTCGGCACCGTCCGCCTTCAGTACCGCGAGCTGCTCGTGAACCCGGACGTAGCCGGTCTTCGCCTTCTCCGTCTCGGCCGGGGACCAGGACCGCATCTTGCGGTACCCGGCGTCGACGACCTCGTCGCCCCAGCGCTCGCGCGCCTCCGCCTCGTACGGGTTGTGCTCGAACCCCTCGAACACCTTGTCGGGTGCCATCTCTCCTCCGTTCTCGATGTTCTCGATGGTCGTCTCGACGGTCCTGACCAGCCGTCCGAGCCGCAGCTGCTCACGCAGCAGCCACTCCTTGTGCTTGCCGAGCACCTCGATCGTGTCCCGCGTACTGCGGTGCGCGATCACCTCGGCGACGACGCCGAGGGTGAGCCCGAGGTCCCGCAGCAGCAGGATCTGCTGCAGCTTCAGCAGCTCCTGCTCGCCGTAGTACCGCCGCCCGTCGGGCGCCGTCCGGGCCGGCTCGAGCAGGCCGATCGCGTGGTAATGCCGCAACGTCCGCGCGGTCACGCCCGAAGCCTTCGCGACCTCGGCGATCGACCAGGTCATCTCCGTCCTCCCATCGACTGACCTCTCCGACGGTAGGCGCTGCCGCTACGTCAACTTCAAGCCGATTTCAGGTCGTGCCCCTGCCCGAGACTCCCGGGCAGGGGCACGACGAGGTCATCGAGTTCAACGCCCGCGGCTGCCTGCCGGACCGCGGGGTGATCACGGCCCCGGGCGAACGCTCACGAGAACTGGTTGTCCCGGCCGGTACTCGTGGCGCACCCGCGGTTGCCGCCGGACGCGGTGTAGACGCAGACCGTTACCCGGGCGCTCGCGATCGCCTTCGTGCGGCTGACCCTGATGTCTCCGAAGGACGTGCCGCTGGAGCTGCATCCGCTGGTGACGTTCCGCCAGGCGCCGTACCCGATCGAACCGTCGGTGTAACGCCACTCCACTCGGCCACGGACCGGCAGGCTGTCGCCCGGGCAGACGTCGCGGACGGTGAAACTCCGGTACACGACCTCCGTGCGACTGACGAAGTCGAGCCTCGTCAGAACGTGTCCGCCGTTGCCGAGATCCGACGGGTAGTACACCCGCACGGAATCCAGTCCGTCCGCGGCGTGTGCCGGGCTCGCCGGTGCGACGCCGGTCGCCGCCACGGTCAAGGCCAGTGCGGCCCACAACTTTCGTGTCTTCATCTGTGCTCCAGGACGTAGGGAACAACGGGTGATCGCCGATCTGATCGGCCGCGAGGTCAGGCGGACATCGTCTGCATGTGTGCCGAGATCCCGACTTCCCACTTCTCGCAATTGACCCGCGTCCAGTTTCCGCCGGTGGCCCAGTTCCCGGAGCGCCAGATGTTGCGGGTCCCGTCGTAACACTTCATCTGGACCCGGTAGGCGCCGGTTCCCGACGTGCACTTACCGGCCGCGCCACTGAGGCCGAGCCCATAGGTGGCGCCGATCTTGCAGTTCGTCGGCGCCGCCTGTGCTGTCGTCGCTGTTCCGGCGACGAGGCCGGCGGCCAGGATCGCGGTCGCCGCCAGTCCAACGAATGCCTTGCGCCTCACTGCCTGTGTCACTGCTTGCATCGCGACCGTCTCCTTGTTCGGTTGACTCGACAAGGTACGAGGTGTCACAGGTGCATCACTGCCCGTACTGCGCCCGTACTCCGGGGCGTCTGGTGGGCTACGCCCTTCGGCGCAGTAGCTCCGCGCGGGACTACCTGGAGCGCTCGGCGATCGCCTGGTTCATCGCGTGGAACTGGGGCTCGATGGTGTCGCGGAGCATGCCGGTGGTGAACGGTACGGCGACGCCGCGGAAGGTCTCCTCCTGGATCAGCCTGCTGCGGCCGTTGGCGAGGGGCTCGATGCGGAAGGCGTGCTCGCCGTCGAAGACGCCGCCGAAGCCGATCTTGCCGATCCAGCGGAGCTCACGACCGGGCTCCACGGCGAGCAGTTCGGGGGTGAACTCGGTGTCCTTGCCGTTGGTGTCGCGCAGGACGTTCGTGATCGTCGTACCGACCTTCAGCTCGCCGGTCGAGGAGACGATGAACGGGTTCCAGGCGGGGTAGTTCTCGCGGTCGGTGAGCGCCTTCCAGACCTGGTCGGGCGAGGCGTCGATCTCGAGCTCGGTGTGCAGGACGGTCGGGCGGGCGATCGCGTAGACGGAGTACCCGATCAGGACGATCAGGAGCGCGCCGAGCGAGAGCAGGAGGCGGCGGCGGGCCGGGCGGCGTACGGGGGTGGTGGCGGTACTCATCGGGACTCCTCAGGTCCTAGGACGCTGGCGACCAGCGTCCGGGCGTACTCCGGGGTGAGCGGCTCGCCGGTGACGAGGAGCCGGTAGTAGAGCGGGCCGACCAGCTGATCGACCAGTACGGCGGGCGCGACGTGGTCGAGCACGAGCCCGGCCTGCTGCGCGTTGGCGACGACGGCGGTGACGGCTTGGTGGCGGCCGGCCCAGAGGGCGCGGACGCTGTCGCCCACCCGCGGGTCGCGGGCCGCCGCCGCGGCCAGGTCCGCGATCAGGCTGGTGGGGGTGGCGGCGAGGTTCGCGGCGATCGCAGTGACCAGGCCGGTCAGGTCGCGGCGCGGATCGTCGCTCGGCTCGAAGGGTACGTCCTCGCGCAGGGTCGTGATCAGCGCGACGACGAGCTCGGCCTTGGACGGCCAACGCCGGTACAGCGTGGTCTTGGCGACGCCGGCCCGCTCGGCGACCCGGTCGATCGACAGGCCTTCGTACCCGCCGTGCCGTAGTTCCTCGGCGGCCGCGGCGAGCACTTTGCCGTCGATCGCGGCGTTCCTGGGGCGGGCCATGGAGTTACGCTACCGCAGTATCGGAATGAAGTCGAACGGCCCGAGGTCTTGCCCCGAAGGTGAGAGTTGCTCATGCTGTTGCGAACTGTTACTGGCCGGTCACTTAACGTCGAAGGGCACCGCGATGCAGATGAGATCAGTACGGGTTCGAGTGGCCGCCGCAGTCGCCGCGGCGGGTCTGGTGGTCGCGGGTTCGGTGACGACGCCGGCGGCCGCGGCGCCACCGGTGGTCTACGTGGCCATGGGCGACTCGTTTGCCGCTGGCTCGCTGGTGCTGCCGGCCAAGGAGGTGCTGACCTGTGCTCGCTCGGCGGTCAACTACGCATCGCTCGTCGCGCAGCAGATCAAGCCCGCGAAGTTCCGCGACGTCACCTGCGGCGGCGCGACGACGACCCACTTCGCGAACCCGCAGTCCGGCATCATCGCCGGTACGGCGGCCCCGCAGTACGACGCCCTGAGTGAGGACACCACGGTCGTCTCGGTCGGGATCGGCGGCAACGACATCGGCCTGGTGGGGCTCGCGGTCTCCTGCGTGAACCTGCTGCCGCAGGGCCTCGGGACCTCGTGCAAGGCGACCAACACCGCGGGGGGCGTGGACAAGCTCGCGCAGAAGATCGACGCGTTCGCGGCGACGTACGGGACGGTGATCGAGCAGATCCGGGCGCGGGCACCGCACGCGAAGATCCTGATGGTCAGCTACCCGACCGGGATCAAGAAGAGTGGCTGCTGGCCGGTCGTCCCGGTGTGGAGCATGGACGCGGATTACCTGCAGTCTGCGCTGACCCGGCTGAACCTGCGGATGGCCGAGCAGGCGAACGCGCACGGAGCGACGTACGTCGACCTGGCGACGCCCAGCGTCGGCCACGACATGTGCAAGGCCGCCGGGACGCGGTGGATCGAGGGCCTGATTCCGAGCCTGACGACGAACGGCCTGGTGCCGCTGCACCCGAACGCGGCCGGGCTGCGCAACGCCGTACCGACGGTCCTGGCGGCGATGGGGACTCCCGCGAAGGTCTGACGGCGTGTCGGGTGGTGCTGGCAGGATCACTTCCGTGGATGGATTCGGAGCGATCGCTGCCAGCGCCGTCCCGCTGACCGGCGGGTACGGCGGGGAGACGTTCGCGGTCAGCGCGGCCGGCGAGGAGGCCGTGCTGAAGCTGTACGCGAAGCGACCTGGTCGGGCGGCGGTCGATGCGGCGTTGCTGCGGCTGGTGCGTGGGTTGCTGCCGGTGCCGCGGGTGCTGGACGCGCAGGTGGATCAGGTGGACGGCAACCCGACGTACGTGCTGACGGAGCGGCTGCCGGGGGTGAACCTGGAGACCTTTCTGGTGGGTGCGGATGATCGCCAGAGGGTTGTCGTGGGGGAGCAGCTGGGGGAGTTGCTGGTCAGGCTGAGCGGGATGCCGTTTCTGGCGTTCGGCGACTTCGTCGGGAGTGGGCTGGCGATCGAGTCGTTCGGTGTGGGTGGGCTGGAGCAGTGGCTGGAGGCGCACGTCGAGGCGCTCGGGCTTTCGCTCGAGCAGGTGGAGAGCCTGCGATCGGTGGTCGACGCGGCCGAGGACCTCGCCGACAGCGGGGTCGAGCGGTTCTGCCTGGTGCACAGCGACTTCAATCCGAAGAACCTGCTGGTCGACCCGGCGACGGCGACGATCACCGGGCTGATCGACTGGGAGTTCGCGCACAGCGGCTCGCCGTACGGGGATCTGGGGAACCTGCTGCGGTTCGGCGGTGATCCCGTGCTGGAGGGCGCCGTGCTGCGCGTCGTACGGGAGCGGGGTCCGGACCTGGGGGACCGGTTGGTCGAGCGGGGACGCGCGGCCGACCTGTGGGCGTTGATCGACCTCGCCGCGCGCTCGGGGCAGAACCCGGTGGCGGCCGCCGCGCACGCGCTGGTCACGCGGATGGCCGACACGGGAGGCCTGGCGGCGGGCCGTCGGGATCCGGGCGCCGTACATTGAGATCAGTACGGCGTCGGGTCACCTCGGCGGGCGGCCGGGTGCGACCGGGTGCCCCGGGTTGTGCTGTCCGCGCCGGTACACGTATTCTGTGAGATGCGCTATGGGCCCGCGCGACCTCGGACGGAGCAGGCTCGTGCTCGCAGCAGTCGGTGGTGAATCTGTCCTCTCAGAGCTTTCCAGCGGTTTGGTGCGATCCAACGGCCCGTGCGCAGCCGTACGACACCATCAGCCCACGGAGCAACCCACCACATGACGGCCAGCATCGAGGCACCTCTCGACCCCGCAGTGCGCACCACCCCGCAGGTAGCGGTCAATGACATCGGGTCGGAGGAAGATTTCCTCGCGGCGATCGATCTGACCATCAAGTACTTCAACGACGGCGACATCGTTGAAGGGACCATCGTCAAGGTCGACCGGGACGAGGTTCTCCTCGACATCGGTTACAAGACCGAAGGCGTCATCCCCTCGCGCGAGCTGTCGATCAAGCACGACGTCGACCCGAACGAGGTCGTCAACGTCGGCGACCACGTCGAGGCCCTGGTTCTCCAGAAGGAGGACAAAGAAGGCCGCCTGATCCTCTCGAAGAAGCGCGCCCAGTACGAGAAGGCCTGGGGCACGATCGAGAAGATCAAGGAAGAGGACGGCGTCGTCACCGGTACCGTCATCGAGGTCGTCAAGGGTGGCCTCATCCTGGACATCGGCCTGCGCGGCTTCCTGCCCGCGTCGCTGGTCGAGATGCGCCGGGTCCGCGACCTCCAGCCGTACGTCGGCCAGGAGATCGAGGCCAAGATCATCGAGCTCGACAAGAACCGCAACAACGTGGTTCTGTCGCGCCGTGCGTGGCTGGAGCAGACGCAGTCCGAGGTGCGGATGAACTTCCTCACCCAGCTGCAGAAGGGCCAGATCCGCAAGGGTGTCGTCTCCTCGATCGTCAACTTCGGTGCGTTCGTGGACCTCGGCGGCGTCGACGGTCTGGTGCACGTCTCGGAGCTGTCCTGGAAGCACATCGACCACCCGACCGAGGTCGTCGAGGTCGGCCAGGAGGTCACGGTCGAGGTGCTGGACGTCGACATGGACCGCGAGCGCGTCTCGCTGTCGCTGAAGGCGACCCAGGAAGACCCGTGGCAGCAGTTCGCCCGGACCCACCAGATGGGCCAGATCGTGCCCGGCAAGGTCACCAAGCTGGTGCCGTTCGGTGCGTTCGTCCGCGTCGAGGAGGGCATCGAGGGTCTGGTGCACATCTCCGAGCTCGCCGAGCGTCACGTCGAGATCCCGGAGCAGGTCGTCCAGGTCAACGACGACGTGATGGTCAAGATCATCGACATCGATCTCGAGCGTCGCCGGATCTCGCTGTCGCTGAAGCAGGCCAACGAGGGTGTCGACCCGGTCTCCGACGACTTCGACCCCACGCTGTACGGCATGGCGGCGACGTACGACGACCAGGGCAACTACGTCTACCCCGACGGCTTCGACCCCGAGACGGGCGAGTGGCTCGAGGGCTTCGACAAGCAGCGTGAGGAGTGGGAGCGGCAGTACGCCGAGGCCCACACGCGCTGGGAGGCCCACAAGAAGCAGATCGAGGACGCCAAGTCGGCGGACGTCGAGGCCGGCGAGGCCTCGACCTACTCCTCGGCTTCCGGTGGCGGCAGCAGCAGCACCGCCGCTCCGAAGGACGACGCTCCCGCCGAGGGCGCGCTCGCTTCCGACGAGGCGCTCCAGGCTCTCCGCGAGAAGCTGACCGGCCAGGGCTGAGCAACTCCCTAGCAGGACCCGAGACCCCCGCACCCCCGTACTGGGTGCGGGGGTCTCGCCTTTACCCTGAGCCGTGCGCGAACTCTGGCGATGGTCCAACCTCACGGTCGCTTTCCTGGTCGAGCTGGTCGCCCTCGGCGTCTTCGCCTGGTGGGGCTGGCGAACCGGCGAGGACACAGGCGGCCGCCTCATCCTCGCGATCGGCCTGCCCCTGGCGACCGCCGTCCTGTGGGGCTTGTTCGCAGCCCCCACCGCCAAGCGCGGTACGCCGGCGGTCCGCGCGGTGGTGAAGATCTCGGTCTTCGCCTCGGCCACGCTCGCCCTCTGGGACCTCGGCCACCCTCTGCTCGCCGTCCTCTTCGCCGTGATCGTCGCGGTCAACCTCCTGGCCATCCACGGGGGCAAGCTGAGCCCTGACCCGCCGCCGGGCTCGCGGGCTTGAGTCTGCGGGCGTACCGGCGTACCGACGAGACAGCGGTGCTGGAGCTGGTCAACGCGGACCGCCTCGTCGGTCAGCCATCGGCGACGCCCTCGATGCTTGCCGAGGCGTTGGCCGGGCGATCGGCGGTGGACAGCAGCTTCTGGGCCGAGCTGGATCCGCCGGTGACCGTGGTGCTCGAGGCCGATGCGCGGGTGGCCGGCGTCGTTTCGTACGCCGTGAGGCCGTCGGACCAGGCCGGCGTGATCCTGTGGCTGCACTGCCAGGAGGACCTGGCCGTGGCGACTGCGCTCGTCGCCCATGCGGTGGATCGCCTTGGCCGGCGGGCAGTTGCCGCCTTCGACTTCGCTTCCGCGTTGAGCCTGGGACTCGAGGCATTGCCTGTCCGGCACCGCCCGGCGACGTGCGAGGCGCTCGTCGCAGCGGGCTTCGTGGGCGAGGACCTTTGGTGCTACATGCATTTGCCGTTGCCCGTGCCTGGTCTGGTTGCTGCCGCTGAGGTCGAGGTCCGGTCTGGCGAGGAGCCGGGAAGGCTGGAACTGGTGCTGCTGCGGGACGGGGACGTGCTGGCGGAGGCGACGATCGGGGAGCCCATCGGTGGGATTGGCGTGCTCTGGTGGATTGCTGTGGGGGAGAGCGTCCGCGGGCAGGGGCTGGGGACGGGGTTGCTCGGAGCGCCCCTGCAGGAGCTGGCTGAGCGGGGTGCCGGTGAGGTGATCCTGTACGTCGATGACGATGCGCCCGGGGAGCGGGATCGGGCGGCGGCTCGGCGGCTCTACGAGCGGGTGGGGTTTCGCGAGGTCGACCGGTTGTGGTCGTTCAGGTGGCCAGGAGGGCCTGGAGGGATTCGGGGTTGAGCTCGGGGGAGCCGGTGAGGCTGTGGGTGGTGAGGACGGTGAGGGACTGCTGCCAGTGGTGGCGGGCCTGAGGTGAAGGGGCTGGCGCCGTTCGGCGGCCGGACGGGCAGGGGACCTGCGGTGCCCCGGCAGTCGGTAGGGTGCAGGCGTGCTGAGAGTCGGATTGACCGGGGGAATCGGATCGGGGAAGAGCTCGGTGTCGCGGCGGCTGGGGGAGCGGGGTGCCGTGGTGATCGACTCCGACGTGCTGGCGCGGGAGGTGGTCGCGCGCGGGACCGACGGGCTCGCCGAGGTGGTCGCGACGTTCGGCGACGGCGTACTGACTGCTGAGGGTGAGCTGGACCGGCCGGCCGTCGGCAAGCTCGTCTTCGGTGACGAGACGGCCCGGCGGAAGCTGGAGGCTGTCATCCATCCCCGCGTCCGGGCCCGGGCGGCCGAGATCGAGCAGACGGCACCGGCCGACGCGGTGGTGGTGCACGACATCCCGCTGCTCGTGGAGACCGGCCAGGCGGACAAGTTCGACGTGGTGCTCGTGGTCGACGTACCGGTGGAGGTGCAGGTCGAGCGACTCACCGGGCAGCGCGGGATGGCCGAGGACGAGGCCCGGTCGCGGATCGCTTCGCAGGCCTCGCGCGAACAGCGGCTGGCGGCCGCGGACGTCGTGATCGACAACGCCGGCAGTCTGGACGACCTGGACCGCCGGGTCGACGCGGTGTGGGCCGAGCTGCAAGGGCACGGTCCGGACACGAAAGTGTGACCCCTGCCCGGGAAATGATGATTCCCGGCCGGCCTGTACGAGAATCACGCCGGTCCCGCACGTCCTAGCTAGGGAGAAAGCGCGTGGAGTGTCCCCGCTGCGGCTCCGAGGTCCCCGACGTCTCGCAGTTCTGCCACCACTGTGGCACCGGACTGCGGTCGGCGGACCCGGGACGCAAGAAGGCGTACGCCGCCAGGCCGGACGAGCCGGTGGCGTCGTTCAAGCTGGTGTCGACGATCATGCCGCAGGGCTCCGGCCGGCAGCCGTACACCTACAAGGTGGCGCTCGGTGCCGCCCTGCTGATCACCGTGGTGACCGCGGCGCTCGGTGCGCTGCCGGTGGCGATCATGGTGGCCGCGTTCGCGATCCCGATCGTCTACATCCTCTACCTGTACGACGTGAACCTGTGGGAGGACGAGCCGGTCCCGGTCGTCGTCGCGGCGTTCCTGCTGACCGGCGTACTGGCGGGTGTGTTCACCTGGCTGTGGTCGGACCGGATCGGTCTGTCGCTGGACACCATCGGCAGCAACGACGCCGGGCCGGTCGGCCGTGACCTGCTGATCCTGCTGCTGCTCGTACCGGTCGTGTCGGTGCTGATCCAGCAGGTCGGACCGCTCTACCTGGCCTCCAGGCCCCGGTACGACGACCTGATGGACGGCTTCACCTTCGGTGTGGTCGCCGGTGTCGGCTTCGCCTGCTTCGAGACGCTGGTGCTGCACTGGGGCTGGATCAGCGGCGGGTTCGCCGGTCCGGGCTCCGGTGCGGGGACGTGGATCTCGATCGTGGTGCTGCAGGGGTTCGTGAAGCCGCTGATCTATGGTTCGGCGGCCGGGCTCGCTGTCGCGGAGTTCTCCGGGCTGGGCGAGAAGTACGACGGGTTCACCCCGCGCTGGGTGATCGGTGTGCTGCAGGCGATCGTGGTGAACGCGCTGTTCCAGGGCGGGGTGTACCTGCTCGGCTTCGTCGGCGGGCAGGGCTCGTGGATCGGAGCGGTCCTCGGCGTGGTCTGGGGCCTGCTGCTGCTCGGGGCGCTGATCGTCCTGGTCCGGACCGTCCTGCACAAGGGACTGCTGGAAGCGGCACTGGAGTCGGCCGCCCGCGGTGGGTCGAACCACGCGTCGGGTGAGCTGGCGTTCTGCACGCGCTGCGAGATGCCGTTGGTGCCGCAGTCGGACTTCTGCTCCGCCTGTGGCAATGCGGTGCGGTCGGTGCCCAAGTCGGAGCGAGGGGTCGTGGCATGAGCAACCAGCAACCGCCGTACCAGGGCCGGCCGCCGCAGCAGCCGCCGTACCAGGGGCCGCCGCCGCAGGGTCAGCCGCCGTATCAGGGGCCTCCGCAGGGACAGCCGCCGTACCAGGGGCAGCCCCCGCAGCAGCCGCCGTACCAGCAGGGGCCTCCGCCTCAGCAACAGCGACCGCCGTACCAGGGGCCGCCGCAGGGTCAGCCGCCTTACCAGGGCCCGCCGCAGGGGCAGCCTCCGTACCAGCAGGGGCAGCCGCCGTACGGGCCTCCGCCGCAGCAGCAGCGACCGCCGTACCAGCAAGGGCCGCCGCAGCAGCCGCCGTACCAGCAGGGACCGCCGCCGCAGTTCCAGCAGCAGCAGTACCCGCCGCAGCAGCAGTGGGGACCGCAGGGGCAGCAGCAGTTCGGCCCGCACGGTGGGCGTGGCCAGGGCAGCAAGAAGTTCCTGGTGCTCGCCGGTGGCGCGCTCGCGGTCGTCGTGGTGATCGGTGTCGTGCTGTCGCTCGTGTTCGGCCGCAACGACGACAACAACGTGCAGCCCGACCCGAACCCGCAGCCGACCGGTCAGCCCAGCGAGAACGCCGACAAGGGCATCGAGGTCGGGGAGGGTGTGTTCGTCGATCCGGCCGCGGGGTACCTTCGCAAGACGCTGGAGGGATTCAAGGGCGTCTACCTGCTCAAGCAGGGGGAGGGCTACTTCATGGTGCAGACCGTCAAGGCGGGCAGCGACACGGCCGACACCGTGCTGCCGGTCCTGATCGCGAGCGAGAAGAAGGCGCGGCCGACCGGGTTCAAGGCCCAAGCGGTGAAGAAGGACACGCCCGGCGCGGACGACAAGTCGCCGGTGAAGCAGATCTCCACCCAGGCGTTCCAGTCCACCGCGACCGGCCAGGGCGGGAGCTTCGGCGTGATCGGGTTCATCGGCGTGATCGAGCGCAACGACGGGATCATGACGGTGGTGCAGGTGTACGGCCGGCAGGACAAGGCCGCGACGCTGCAGCCGGACTCGACGGCCATGCTCAAGTCGGTGGTTGCGAGCCAGTGAGTAACAAGCGCGAGAAGGGCCCGGCCGACAACCCCTGGGTCCGCAAGACCGATCCGGACGACGAGGAGGCAGCGGCTCCCGAGGAGGAGCTGCCGCCGTCCCCGTGGTCGCTGGAGGTTCCGCCACGCCCGTCGCCGTGGACCGACCAGGCGGCACCGGCCGCACCGGCCAACGGCGGCTGGGGCCGGGCGAACCCGGATCAGTCGACCCCGCCGCCCGCCTCTGATGCCGGTACGCCGGCCGCGGGCGGCTGGGGCAAGGCCGACGACTCCGCCGCGCCTGGTGCGACCGAGACCAGCTCTGCCTGGGGCAACAAGGTCGGGTCGCCGTCGCTGCGGCGTCCGGAGCCGGTGAAGAAGAAGCCGCCGGTCCCGCCGTTGCTGCTGCCGATCGCGGGCGGCCTCGCGGTGGTCGCGCTGGTCGCCGTGGCGCTCGTCGTACTGACCGGTGGTGACGACAAGGCCAAGCCGCCGACGCCGCCGGTGACCACGCCGCCGGCCTCGACGTACACGCCGCCGGCGAACGCGATCGCCGTCGACCACGGCGTCTCGATCGTCCCGGTCAACGGCTGGAGCCTGCTCACCACGGAGCCCGAAGGCAAGCAGCTCGTCACCTACGCCCCGAACCGGGAGCCGCTCGCGTTCCTGTGGGTCCGGCAGAAGCTGAACGTGTCCGCCCAGACCTACCTGCTGGGCATCGTCGAGGGCGAGACCGAGAACGAGACCACCCAGCTGGGCGAGGTACGGAACCTGCCGTGCCCGAAGGACGTCTTGGTGGAGTGCGCGGCGATCACCTACACCTCCACGGTCGCCAAGACCGGCAAGGTCCAGGGCTCGGTCGAGGTCTACCGGCGCAAGGACGGTGTCGTGACCGCGCTGGACTTCCGCAGCAACGCGACGTACGCCGCCAAGGCCGAGTCCGAGGCGGCGCCGATGAAGCAGTCGGTCATCGACAGTCTGTGACCACCCCCGTCGACCAGACGACACAGCACCGGACGACACAGCGCGAGAGGCCCTGATGAGTCAGCAGTACGGACCTCCCCAGAACCAGAACCAGCACCAGCCGCCCGCCGGTCAGCCGGGTGGCTGGGGGCCGGGGCCTGGCTACCCGGCGCAGTACCGGCCGGGCGGGCGGAAGAACCGCCGGACCCAGTGGATCGTGATCGGCGGTGTCGTGCTGGCCGTCGTACTGATCGCGACGGGTGCGGTGCTGCTGGTCACCGCGGGCAAGAAGGACAACACGGCCGCGCCGACTACCGGGCAGTCGCTGACGCCGGCGCCGGTCGGCACGCTCTACACGCCGGAGGCGACCGCGCCGACCACCCCGCAGATCACCAAAGGCCCGTACGACAAGGGCGTCGAGATCGGTGGAGGAGTCTGGTTCACGCCGGCCAAGGGCTGGGTCAAGGACCCGGACAAGACCCGCTCCGGCCACAACTACCTCCTGCCCGAGCCGGGCCGCCCGGGCGCGATCGACGGGTACTTCTGGATCCGGCAGACCACGCTGATGGGTGCGCAGCAGTTCGCCGAGCACCTGGTCGACGTCGAGTCGAACAACCTCGAGCACGTAGTGATCGGCAAGGGCGGGTTCCGGACCTGCCCGAACAAGGCGCTCAAGCTCTGCTACGCGACCAACTACTCCGCGGTGGTCCCGGTCAAGGGCAAGAAGTCGGTCGTGTTCTCGGGCTTCGTGCAGACCTTCGAGGACTTCAACGGGCAGACCACGGCGACCGACGCGGCCCTGCAGCGCGAGGTCTGGCCGAAGCGCAGGCAGGAGATCCTGAACATGAACGGGACCCTGGTCCGCTCCTTCTGACCGGCTTTCCCGTACGCCGTACGGATCGCGCTTTCGGAAACTGTCGGCGCGGGGTCGTACGGTGGAGGGCATGAGACAGGTCACCGATCTCCAGCGTATGGTCGCGCCACTCCAGGTGGTGTCCGACTTCGACCCGGCGGGCGACCAGCCGGCCGCGATCGCCGAGCTCGAGCGGCGGATCAACGCCGGCGAGCAGGACGTCGTGCTGCTGGGTGCCACCGGTACCGGTAAGACGGCGACGATGGCGTGGCTGGCGGAGAAGATCCAGCGGCCGATGCTGATCCTGCAGCCGAACAAGACGCTCGCGGCCCAGTTCGCGACCGAGCTGCGCAGCTTCTTCCCGGAGAACGCCGTCGAGTACTTCGTCTCGTACTACGACTACTACCAGCCCGAGGCGTACGTCCCGCAGACCGACACCTACATCGAGAAGGACTCCTCGATCAACGAGGAGGTCGAGCGGCTGCGGCACTCGGCGACCTGGTCGCTGCTGACGCGGCGCGACGTGGTCGTGGTCGCGACGGTGTCGTGCATCTACGGCCTGGGATCGGCCGACGAGTACCTGAACCGGATGATCCACGTGAAGGTCGGCGACGAGATGGATCGCGACGGCCTGCTGCGCAAGCTGGTCGGCGTGCAGTACGCCCGCAACGACCTGGCCGGCACCCGGGGCACCTTCCGGGTCCGCGGCGACACGCTCGAGGTCTTCCCGGTGTACCAGGAGCTCGCGGTCCGGGTCGAGTTCTTCGGCGACGAGATCGAGCGGGTGATGACGCTGCACCCGCTGACCGGCGAGGTGCTCAGCGAGGAGAACGAGCTCTACATCGGCGCCGCGACGCACTACGTCACCGCGCCGGAGAAGATGGAGCGCGCGATCACGTCGATCGAGGCGGAGCTGGCCGAGCGGCTGGCCGAGCTCGAGCGCGGCGGTCAGCTGCTGGAGGCCCAGCGGCTGCGGATGCGCACGACGTACGACATCGAGATGATGCGCCAGATCGGGACCTGCTCCGGCATCGAGAACTACTCCCGCCACACCGACGGCCGCGAGCCCGGGACAGCGCCGCACTGCCTGCTCGACTACTTCCCCGAGGACTTCCTGCTGGTGATCGACGAGTCGCACGTCACCGTGCCGCAGATCGGCGGGATGTACGAGGGCGACATGTCCCGCAAGCGGACCCTGGTCGAGCACGGCTTCCGGCTGCCGTCGGCGATGGACAACCGGCCGCTGCGCTGGGAGGAGTTCCTGGAGCGGATCGGCCAGACTGTCTACCTGTCCGCGACCCCGGGGCAGTACGAGCAGGACAAGTCCGACGGGTTCGTCGAGCAGATCATCCGGCCGACCGGCCTGATCGACCCCGAGGTGATCGTGAAGCCGACCAAGGGCCAGATCGACGACCTGATCCACGAGATCCGGCTCCGGGTCGAGAAGAACGAACGCGTCCTGGTCACCACGCTGACCAAGAAGATGTCCGAGGACCTGACCGACTACCTGCTCGAGATGGGCATCCGGACCAGGTACCTGCACAGCGAGGTCGACACCCTGCGCCGGGTCGAGCTGCTGCGCGAGCTGCGGATGGGCGAGTACGACGTACTCGTCGGCATCAACCTGCTGCGGGAAGGCCTCGACCTGCCGGAGGTGTCGCTGGTCGCGATCCTCGACGCCGACAAGGAAGGCTTCCTGCGGTCCGGCCGGTCGCTGATCCAGACCATCGGCCGTGCGGCGCGGAACGTGTCGGGCGCGGTGTTCATGTACGCCGACAGGATCACGCCGTCGATGGAGATGGCGATCGACGAGACCAACCGGCGGCGCGCCAAGCAGGTCGCGTACAACACCGAGCACGGCGTCGACCCGCAGCCGCTGCGCAAGAAGATCGCCGACATCACCGACATGCTCGCCCGCGAGGACGCCGACACCGCCGAACTGCTCGGCAACGGCCGGACCCAGTCGCGCGGCAAGGCACCGGTGCCCGGCGGCGGCAAGAAGGCCGGCGAGAAGGCGAAGGAACTGGCCGGCGGCCTGCCGTCGTCCGACCTGGCCGACCTGATCCAGCAACTCACCGACCAGATGCACACCGCGGCCGCCGAGCTCCAGTTCGAGGTCGCCGCCCGGTACCGCGACGAGATCTCAGAACTGAAGAAGGAGCTCCGCCAGATGGTCAACGCGGGAGCGAAGTAGGCCGTCGCGGCGCCGAGCAGCAGTCTGCTGATCCCTCCGAGGGCGAAGCCGGCTGCTGCTGCGAGCGTCGGCGTCACCACTCCGGCGGTCAGGTTGGGGACGCTGGGGTTGCGGGGGTCGTCCGCCGGTGAGGACGTGCGAGGGCGGCGCCTGCGCGCGGACCTGCGAGGGCAGCGCCTGCGGCCCGCTAGGCCAACGGTGTCTCGCCCGAGCGGCAGCACATCGCCGTTCATGTACCGGGCGCCCGAAGCGGTGGCTGGTTGCCTTGTGCCTGTGGTGGTGGCTACCTGGGGTGGTTGGGTTGGGCCCGCGCCTGGGTCGTGTGAGCTCCAGGTGCGGGGAGGTCGGTGCGTCGGCCTGACGCCGCGTGCTGACCAGTGGCGACGCAACCTCCGCATCGTGCTCGATGGCCTGCGCGCGGCTTAGCGCCACTGGGTGGTGTCGGGCCAGGTGATTCTGAGGCAGTGGGGGTCTCCGGTGAGGCGGCTCGTGTCCCCTCCTGGCGGCGGGACGGGGGCCTTGCCGACCGCGGTGCCGCCGGCCGCGCTGTAGAACTGCTGGGCGGAGGTGTTCTGCTCCAGCACCCACAGGTACATCGCGTTGCTCGTGGCCTGTTCGGAGACGGCAGTGGCCGCGCGCGTCAGCAGGTCGGTGCCGATGCCGAGGCGGTGCTGGTCGTGGCGGACGTGCAGGTTGTCGACCAGGCTGCCCCACTGCGGATCGTGGTCCAGCATCACGTGGACGAAGCCGACCAGCCGTCCGTCGTACTCCGCAAGCACCGTCGCGGTACCGGCCGGCGCTCCTAGCCGAGCCGCCCAGACGGCAGTGCGTTCGATCGCGATGTCCCCGTCGAGGAACGCGTCGGAGTACGCACCGCGGTAATGCCGGCGCCAGCTGTCCGCGTGCAGCTCCGCGACCGGGGCGGCATCGTCCGGGCCGGCGGAGCGAAACAGCACCGGGCTCATCGAGACAGCTCCGTTTCATCGAAGGTGGAGAGGATTGTGCAAGAGGTCGCTCGCATCGTTCTACCGTTCCCGCTGGTCAGATTGATGGAATGGAGGAGTCGGTTTGACGGAGAGCGCCAAGCGCTCCAGTTTTGGACAAGGTGGACAACTCATGCAGGTCGCACTGGTGACAGGTGGCAGTTCAGGCATCGGACGGGGCGCGGCGCTCCGGATCGCCGCACGGGGGACGGGAGTGATTCTCACCTACGGTGGCAACGAGCGGGGCGCGCTCGACACTGTCTCAGCGATTGAGAAGAACGGCGGCACCGCGGTCGCCCTCCCGCTGGACCTCGCCCGCTCGGAGACCTTCCCGGCGTTCCGGGACGCCGTCGTCCAGGCGCTTCGGGAGACCTGGCAGGTGGAGACCCTTGCCGCGCTGGTCAACAACGCCGGGTTCGCCCAGACCGAGCCGTTCGGCGAGGCCACCGAGGAGGTCTTCGACCGCCTGTACGCCGTACTGCTGAAAGGTCCGTACTTCCTGACCCAGACCCTCCTGCCGTTGCTCGCCGACCACAGCGCCGTCGTCAACGTCAGCAGCAACTCCTCGCTGCAGACGGCCGTCGACGCCGGCTACAGCGGCTACGCGACGATGAAGGGCGGCCTCAACGTGATGACCCGCTTCCTCGCCAAGGAGCTCAGCCCGCGCGGCATCCGCGTCAACGCGATCGCCCCCGGCTCCACCCGCACCCGCCTCGGCGGCGACGCCTTCGACAAGTACCCCGAGGTGATCCCCGTCCTGGAGGCCAAGACCGCCTTCGGCCGCGTCGGCGACCCCGACGACATCGGCCAGGTCATCGCCACCCTGGTGTCCGACGAGACCAGATGGGTCACCGCCCAGATCCTGGAGGCCTCCGGCGGCTACGGCCTCTGACCGGACGATCCGACGCCGGCCAGAGCGACCGCGGCCTTCAGGTCCGACCAGAAGGCCGCGGTCGGGTCGACGCGGGGACCGAGCAGGTACGTCGTGGTGGTCCGCGGCCCACGGACCCGCAGGTGGACCTCGGTGGGACCGGCGTGAGCGACCAGCACCTCCTTGAGCCGGTCGACCGTGCTCGGCGTGACCTGCTGCTGCGTCATCTCCAGCCGGACCGGCCCCGAGCCGGTCGCCACCGTCCAGTCCGGCACGGTCAGCTCGGAGGCGATGAACCGCGGCCGGTCCTCGCGTTTGTCCAGCCGCCCGTCGACCAGGACCACCGCGTCCTCGGCCAGTTGATGCGCCACCCGCTGGTACGTCGCCGGGAAGAACAAGCATTCGATCGAGCCCGCCAGGTCCTCGACGGTAGCGATCGCCCACGGGCTGCCCTGCTTGGTCTGCCGCCGGTCGAGCGCCGAGACGATGCCGCCGATCGTCAGCGTCGCGCCGTCGTGGTGCTCGGCCCGCGTCAGCGCGTCGATGCTCGCGCTGACGCGACCGGCCAGCAGATGTTCCAGCCCGGACAGCGGATGGTCCGACACGTAGAGCCCGAGCATCTGCCGTTCCTCGGCGAGCAGCCGCGACTTGTCCCACTCGTCGGTCCCGAAGTCGACGCCGAGCCCCACCGCGGTCGGCCCACCCTGCTCCTCGGCCGAGCCGAACAGGTCGAACTGCCCCTCGGCCTCCCGCCGTTTGACCAGCACCGCCGTGTCCACCATCGGCTCGTACTGCGCGATCAAACCCTTCCGCGGATGCCCCAGCGCATCGAAGGCCCCGGCCTTGATCAGCGACTCGGTCGTCCGCTTCGTGCACGCGGCCGCTCCGACCTTGGTCAGGTAGTCCGCGAACGAGCTGTACGCGCCACGCGCCTCTCGCCCCCGAACGATCGCCTCGACCGCGCCCTCGCCCACGTTCCGCACCGCCGTCAGCCCGAACAGGATCACGTCCGCCCCCTGCGGCGCGAAGTCCGCGAGCGACCGGTTCACGTCCGGCGGCAGCACTCGGATGCCCATCCGCCGGCACTCGTTCAGGTACACCGCCGACTTGTCCTTGTCGTCGCGCACCGACGTCAGCAGCGCGGCCATGTACTCGGCCGGATGGTTCGCCTTCAGGTACGCCGTCCAGTACGACACCAGCGCGTACGCCGCCGCGTGCGCCTTGTTGAACGCGTACCCCGCGAACGGCACCAGCACGTCCCACACCGCCTGGATCGCCTCGTCGGAGTACCCCCGCTCGCGGCACCCCGCCTGGAACGGGACGAACTCCCGGTCCAGCACCTCTTTCTTCTTCTTGCCCATCGCCCGCCGCAGCAGGTCGGCCTGACCGAGGCTGTAGCCGGCCAGGATCTGCGCCGCGCGCTGCACCTGCTCCTGGTAGACGACCAGCCCGTACGTCAGCGACAGGATCTGGTCCAGCGGCTCGGCCAGCTCCGGATGGATCGGCGTGATCTCCTGCTGCCCGGTCTTGCGCAGCGCGTAGTTGATGTGGGTGTTCATCCCCATCGGCCCCGGCCGGTACAGCGCCGTGACCGCGGTGATGTCCTCGAACTGGTCCGGCTTCATCAGCCGGAACAGCGACCGCATCGCGGCCCCGTCGAACTGGAACACCCCGAGCGTGTCCCCGCGCCCGAGCAGCTCGTACGTCGGCCCGTCGTCCAGCGGCAGGTCGAGCAGTTCGATCCGCACGTCCCGGGCCCGCAGCAGCTTGACCGCGTCGTCCATGATCGTCAGGTTGCGCAGCCCGAGGAAGTCCATCTTGATCAGCCCGAGCGACTCGCAGCTCGGGTAGTCCCACTGGGTGATCGTCACCTGGTCGGAGTGCCGCACCCAGACCGGCGCGTCCTCGACGATCGGCCGGCTGGACATGATCACGCCGGCCGCGTGCACGCCCATCTGCCGGACCAGTCCCTCGACGCCCTTCGCGGTGTCGACCACCGTGCGTACGTCGGCGTCGTGCTCGTACAGCGCGCGGACCTCGCCGGCCTCGGCGTACCGCGGGTTGGCGGGATCGGTGATCCCGGCCAGGTCGATGCCGGCGCCGCCGGCGTCGGGCGGCATCGCCTTGCTGATCCGGTCGCCGGTGGCGTACGGGTACCCGAGCACCCGGGCGGCGTCCTTGATCGCGTTCTTGGCCTTGATCTTGCCGTAGGTGCCGATCATCGCGACCTTGTCGGCGCCGTACTTGTCCGTCACGTAGCGGATCACCTCGGTCCGCCGGCGTTCGTCGAAGTCGACGTCGACGTCCGGCATCGAGACCCGCTCGGGGTTCAGGAACCGCTCGAAGATCAGCCCGTGCTCGACCGGGTCGAGGTCGGTGATGCCGAGCGCGTACGAGACCAGCGAACCGGCCGCCGAGCCGCGGCCCGGGCCGACCGCGATTCCGTTGCCCTTGGCCCACATGATGAAGTCGGCGACCACCAGGAAGTACCCGGGGAAGCCCATCTGCACGATGACGTCCATCTCGTACGCCGCCTGCTGCCGCCGGTCGTCCGGGACCCCGCCGGGGTAGCGGCGGTCGAGCCCACGCCGTACCTCCTCACGGAACCAGCTGACTTCGGTGCAGCCCTCAGGTACCTCGAACCGCGGCATCAGGTCGCGCTTCGCGAACATGCCGGTGGTGTCCACCCGCTCCGCGATCAGTGCGGTGTTCCGGCAGCCATGCAACCAGGTGTCGGAGGAGTCCAGCGCGTACATCTCGGCCGCGGGCTTCAGGTGGTAGCCCGTGCCGTCGAACCGGAAGCGGTCCGGGTCAGCGAGGTTCTTGCCGGTCTGGATGCACAGCAGGGCGTCGTGCGCGCTCGCCTCGGCGGCGTGGGTGTAGTGCGAGTCGTTGGTGACCAGCGGTGGGATGCCGAGCTTGCGGCCGAGCTCGACCAGTTCGTCCCGGACCCGGCGTTCGATGGCGATGCCGTGGTCCATCAGTTCGAGGAAGTAGTTCTCGCGGCCGAAGATGTCCTGGTAGTCACCGGCCGCGCGCAGTGCTTCGTCGTACTGGCCGAGGCGGAGGCGGGTCTGGACCTCGCCGGACGGGCAGCCGGTGGAGGCGACCAGTCCGTCGGACCAGGTGGCCAAGGACTCCTTGTCCATCCGGGGCCACTTCTGCAGCCAGCCCTCGGCGTACGCGTCGGAGGACAGCCGGAAAAGGTTGTGCAGACCGGTCTTGTTCAGCGCCCACAGCGTCTTGTGGGTGTACGAGCCGGAGCCCGCGACGTCGTCCTGCCTCTGGTGCGGCTGTCCCCAGGTGACCCGCTTCTTGGTCCGGCGGGACTCCGGCGCGACGTACGCCTCGATGCCGATGATCGGGGTGACGCCGGCCGCGGTCGCTCGGTGGAAGAAGTCGAAGGCGCCGTGCAGGTTGCCGTGGTCGGTCATCGCCAGGTGGGTCATGCCGTAGCCGGTGCAGGCGTCGAAGAGGTCCTGCAGCCTGGCGGCTCCGTCGAGCAGCGAGTACTGCGTGTGCACGTGCAGGTGGGTGAACGGTTCGGGCAAGAGGACTCCAGTGCACAACGAAGGGTTGTCAGCGGGAGTCATTGAAGGCGCGCAGCCGACCTGCGATCCAACAACCGTCTCGGGAGCATTACTGCTGATGGTTGTTACGCTCTTGCGGTGAATCTGGACGCCGTACGGGCCTTTGTTGCTGTTGCCGAGGAAGGGCAGTTCCAGCACGCGGGGAGCGTGTTGGGTCTGAGTCAGCAGGCGGTGTCCAAGCGGGTGGCGGCTCTGGAGGCGTCGTTGGGGGTGACGTTGTTCCGGCGGGTAGCGGCCGGGGCCTCGTTGACGGCGGACGGACGGACGTTCCTGCCGCACGGTCGGGCGTTGCTGCTTGCGGCCAAGCAGGCGCGTGAGTCCGTGCAGCGTGAGACGCGTCCGTTGCGGGTCGACCTGCTCAACGACCGGATCGCGTCGAGCACGCTGCTGGAGGAGTTCCATCGCGTGCACCCGGGGGTCGCGCTGGAGACGGTCGCCCTCGGGAGTGGGGCGGCCTCGGTTCGGGCGTTGCTCGACGGGGAGATCGACGCGGCGTTCGGCTACCCGCGTGGGCTCGCGGCCGACAGCGGGATCGCGCGGCTGCCGGCCTGCTTGGAGGTCCAGGAGATCGCCGCGGGGGAGCGGCACCCGCTCGGGACGGCGCGCTCGGTCGGGATGAGCGAGCTGGCCGGTGTGATGATTTGGGTGCCCGGCATCGTCGAGGGCAGCGAGTGGGGTGCGTACTACGAGGAGCTGGCCGAGGCGTTCTCGCTCACGATCGACGCGACTGGGCCGAGTTTCGGGCTGGAAGCGCTGCTGGAGACGGTCAGCGACTCCAGGTCGCTCGTCACGTTCGTGGGCGACCGGACCCGGCTGGTCTGGCTCTCGCACCAGCGGCTGCGCCGGGTCCCCGTGGTTGGTCCGGCGCCGGCGTACCCGTGGTCACTGCTGTGGCATCCGGCCAGCAAGCACGAGGGTCTGGCTGCTCTGGTCGCTCACGTGCGGCGCAACCCGCCGCGGATCTCCGACGACGTCTGGCTACCGTCCGACCCGGGCTGGGCCGCATGACGCGGTCGTGGCGAGGACCGGATGACGAGATTCTCGAACCGGTCGACGCGTCGTACACGACCGTGGTCGGCAAGCTTCCCAAGAGCCGTCGGCCGCCTGGGCACAGCAAGAAGTGATCAACCTGATCACGCAGCGAGGTTATTCCCGCGTCGGAGCGTGATCATCCCGACATGTGGGTACCGGGTCGCCGATTTGGAAACTCGGACATCGACCCGCCAGAATGGTGGGAGTTGAAGGGGAGTATTCCTTCGCGGCGGTATCGTCATCACGGTCAGGGAGTTCGTTCCCCATGCCCGGTACCGCCGGCCAGGCCCGAGTTCGAGCCAGGCGGAAGAGACCTTCGGAGTCCACTTTCGCATGCGCTCCGGAGGTTGCCTGTGCACGTCCACGATTACGTCTGGTACATCACGGTCGGGGTTCTGCTGGCCCTGCTCGCGTTCGACGTCTTCATCATCGGCCGTCGGCCGCACGAACCCACCACCCGCGAGTCCGCGACCGCGATCGCGTTCTACGTCGGTCTCGCCATCGTCTTCGGCCTCGGGGTCTGGTTGTTCTCCGGCGGCCGGTACGCCGGGGAGTTCTTCGCCGGCTGGCTGACCGAGTACAGCCTCAGCGTCGACAACCTGTTCATCTTCCTGATCATCATGGCCAGGTTCCAGGTGCCCAGGAAGTACCAGCAGACAGCGCTGCTGGTCGGCATCATCCTGGCGCTGTTCTTCCGCGGCATCTTCATCGCCGTCGGCGCGGCCGCGATCAACCAGTTCTCCTGGGTCTTCTACCTGTTCGGCGCGTTCCTGGTCTACACCGCGGTGCACCTGGCCAAGCAGGGCGAGAACGATGACGACGACTACAAGGAGAACGCGGTCATCCGGTTCGCCCGCAAGCGGCTGAACGCGACCGACGAGTACAACGGCGTCAAGCTGACCGTGGTCAAGAACGGCAAGCGGCTGTTCACCCCGATGGCGATCGTCATCGTCGCGCTCGGTACGACGGACCTGCTGTTCGCGCTCGACTCGATCCCGGCGATCTACGGCCTGACCCAGGAGCCGTTCCTGGTCTTCACCGCCAACGTCTTCGCGCTGATGGGTCTGCGGCAGCTGTACTTCCTGCTCGGTGACCTGCTCAAGCGCCTGATCTACCTGTCGCTCGGCCTGTCGGTCGTGCTCGCGTTCATCGGTGTGAAGCTGGTCCTGCACGCGATGCACGAGAACGAGCTGCCGTTCATCAACGGCGGCGAGCACATCAAGTGGGCGCCGGAGATCCCGATCTCGGTGTCGCTCGGCTTCATCATCGTCACGCTCGGCATCACCACGGTCCTGAGCCTGTGGAAGTCCCGCAAGATCGCCGCCGAGAAGGCGGCCAACGGCGAGACCACCCCGGCCGAGACCGCCGGCGGCGAGCTCGACGAATCCACCCCGCAGGATGACGTCGACCCCCGCACGAAGGCCGAGATCGACAACCTGCAGGAGCCCGAGCCCCACGAAACGGACTCCAAGAAGCCGTAACAGCTATCACAAGAAGAAGCCCTCACCAGCTGGTGAGGGCTTCTTCTTGTGTCAGAGGCGGGCTGCTGCGACCAGGGTTTCTCGGCGTTCGGGGAGGAGGGGCTCGTTCTCCAGGAGTTTGCCGGTTTCCGAGGCGTGAAGCATGCCTTGGGGGGAGACGAAACCTACGTGGTGGACCTGTTTGCCAGGGCGGGCGAAGAAGTACAGGTCGCCGGGCTTGGCCTCGTCGATCGGGACCGGGTCCAGGGCGTCGGCCTGGTCGTGGGCGTCGCGGGGGATGCGCTGGCCGAGCACCCGGCTGACCGCGTGGATCAGGCCCGAGCAGTCCAGCCCGTACGCCGACGTGCCGCCCCAGAGGTACTCGAGGCCGAGGAAGAGTGAGCCCAGGCGCAGCCGGTCCTCGGAGGTGGCGGGGGTGTCGACCGTACGGAGCGCGTCGTCGGCCAGCCAGCCCGTCGAGCCGTCGGGCAGCGCGACCCGGGTGAACCCGTCGACGTGCTCGACCGAGGACAGTACCGTCCCGAAAGACAGGTCGATGATCGCGCCGACTCCTGCGGATCCGGCAGCGCCAGGCCCTGCGGATCGGGCTGCGCCAGGCCCGGCGGATCCGGCCGCGCCAAGCTCGGCGGATCCGGCCGCGGCACTCCCCGGCTCGGCGGTCAGCGTCGTGACCGGGACGGTGACGGCCACCGGAGCGGTCGCCGACTCCGGCAGCTCACCCAGGTGGGCCGACGGGACCCAGCCCGGGTAGCCGAGGTCGTCCTGGGACGACGGCTGCCACGGCGCGACGATCTCGGACCAGCCGTCGCGTTCGGAGCGGACGATCACCGGTTCGCCGTACAGGAGTTGGGTCAGCGTTCGGCCGTGCAGGCCCAATCGCGTCTCGGTGTCCATCGACCGGGCCCACGCGGCGACGTCCGGTACGGCGGCGACCGCGGGTGCGTCGATGTCACGGGGTGCTTCGGGGGAGGTCCAGACGGTGCTGACCGGGACCTTGGCGGCAACTACCTTCATGCGATCAAGCCTGTCACGCCGAGCCCAGGAGTCGAGGGCAGGTGGATGGTGGACCCTTCGTAGGTGATCCCGCCGTCGACCGGCGGCTGCTTCAGCCACCAGGCGGCGTCGAGGTCGTTGACGGCCGTCGTCGGGTACGCCGCGACGAGCGCGGCCGCCGCGCCGACGCCGACGTGGCTCTCCATCATCGACCCGACGATCGCGCCGAGCCCGTGCTCGCGCGCCAGCTCCAGCAGCGTCCGCGCCGGCCCGAGGCCGCCGCACTTGGCGAGCTTCACGTTGACGAGGTCGGCCGCGCCGTACCGGATCACGTTCACCAGGTCCCGTACGCCGTACACGCTCTCGTCGGCCAGGATCGGCGTGCTGACCCGGTCGGTGATCCAGGCCATGCCCTCCAGGTCGGCCGCGGCGACCGGCTGCTCGACCAGTTCGATCGCGCAGCCCGCGTCCTCCAGCGCGCGGATGGCGGTGACGGCGGCGCGGCGGTTCCAGCCCTGGTTCGCGTCCAGCCGGATCCGCGGCGCGGGCCCGACGGCCTCGCGCACCCGGCGGACCCGCTCGAAGTCGGCCGCCGCGTCGCCGGTCCCGACCTTCACCTTCAGTACGTCGAACCCGTCGCGCACCCGGTGCTTCGCCGCCTGGACCAGCGCCTCGGCGTCACCGGCCGACAGCGTGACGTCGGTCCGTACGGTCGTCGCCGTCGAGCCCAGGAACCCCTGCAGCGTGCGCCCGGCCCGCCGGGCCGCGAGATCGTGCAGCGCGACGTCGACCGCCGCCTTCGCGCCGAAGTTGGCCTGTGCCGCCCCCTGCAGACGCCGCAACGCCTCGGTCAGGTCGTCCGGCCCGAGCCCGTCGAGCGCCGTCGCGATCGGGCCTTCGACGCAGGCCTGCGCGCCGGCCAGCGAATCGCCGGTCACCTTCCAGACCTGCGGCGCCTCGCCCCAGCCGGTGTGCTCGCCGTCGCTGATCGAGACCAGCAACGACTCGGCGTGGGTCGCGGTCCGCAGCGCGGTCACGAACGGGGTGTGCAGCGGCGCCGACACCAGGTGCGTGGAGATCTCCATCACTTCACCGCCTCGAGGTTGTGCCGATGCTCCCAGGCCTCCGCCGCGATCGCCGCGATCAGCTGCTGCGCGTCGCGATCGGGCAGGTCGGACGTCGTGCAGACGACCAGGACGAACGGGTCCGCGTCGGCCGGGCGGACGACGCCGCCGTCGTGCCGGATCCGCAGGTCCCAGCCGTTCTTGTGCTCGACGCGAGTGCCTGCGGGCACGCCCGCGGGAATCTCGCCGTTCCACTCGTTCGCCGCGAGCAGGTCACGCAGGTACTGCCCGGACGGCGTCGCGTCGTTGCTCACAGCAACCAGTACGCCGGCCAGCCCGGCCGGGCTCATCATGTTGCTGATGCCGGCCTGCTGGGCGGGGGAGTCGTCGATCCCGCGCTTGATCACACTCTCGTCGGCCGGACGTCCACCACTCACCAACCCGCGCGGGACGGGATCCGTGGCTGTTGCTGAGCGTGGGAGCGTCTGGGCGCCGGAGGTTGATGAGTGGTGCAGGTCCGCCTCGGTCAGCACCGCGTTCGCCGCCTCGGCTCCCACCAACTCCAGCACCAGGTCCGTCGCCAGGTTGCTCGACCGCGTGATCATCTCCGTCGCGAGCCAGCTCAGCGGGACCTCCGAGCCGAGCTTCTCCCAGGTCGCCGGCGCCTCGTCCTCCGCGCGGTTCACCCCGAACCGCCCACCGGCCGCCGACGCGAAGTCGTTGTGCACGGTGACCGGCTGGTCCAGCGCGAGCTCGCCCGCGTCGACCTTGCGCAGCATCGCCATCGCGACCGGCAGTTTCATCGTGCTCGCCGAGTAGTGCGTGCGCTCCGCGGCGTGCGTGAAGACCGCGGCGCCGTCCGTCCGGCCGAGCCAGACGCCGAACGCACCCTGCCCCTCCACCCCGCGCAGCAGGTCAGCAATTCCCATGATCGTTACTTTTCCACATCGCGAACAGATCTGAGGTAGCGGGCTTGCGGATGGACCCGCCTGGCAGACTGCCTACCGTGTCCAGAGCACTCGGCCTCCTCCTCGGCTTCGCCGCCGACCGCGTTCTCGGTGACCCGCGCCGGTTCCACCCGGTCGCCGGCTTCGGCCGAGCCGCCGCCCAGCTCGAGAAGGTCACGTACGCCGACTCGAAAGCAGCCGGTACGGCGTACGCGGCCGTCCTGGTCGGATCGGTCACCGCGGCGGGCGTCGCCGCCGAGCGGCTGACCAAGAACCGGCCGATCGCCCAGACCCTGGTGACGGCCGCCGCGACCTGGGCCGTGCTCGGCGGCCGAAGCCTGGAGCGCGAGGCCGCGGTCATGTCCGGCCTGCTCGAGGCGAAGAACCTCCCGGCAGCGCGCGAACGCCTGAGCCACCTGTGCAGCCGCGACGCGACCGACCTGGACGCGGACGAGCTCGCCCGCGCGACCGTCGAGTCGATCGCGGAGAACACGAGCGACGCGACCGTCGCACCGCTCGTCTGGGGCGGCCTGCTCGGCGTACCGGGTCTGGTCGGTTACCGCGCTGCGAACACCCTCGACGCGATGGTCGGCTACCGCTCGGCCCGCTACCTCAACTTCGGCTGGGCCTCGGCGCGCTTCGACGACCTGGTCAACCTGCTGCCCGCGCGGGTCTGCGCGGCGCTGACCGGGCTGACGTCCGGCCGCCCACGCGAGACCTGGCGGATCTGGCAGCGCGACGCCGGCCGCCACCCGAGCCCGAACGCGGGCCCGGTCGAGGCGTCGTTCGCCGGCGCGCTCGACCTGCGGCTCGGCGGCACCAACACGTACGGCGAGGAGATCGAGGACCGCGGCACGCTCGGCGACGGGCTCCGGCCCGGCGTCACGGACGTTCGGCGGACCGCCGCGCTCGCGAGACGAGTTTCCTACGCCGCTGTGGCCGCCGCCGCAACCACCGCACTCCTGACCGCCCACCGCCGGCGACGGCCATTTGGTGGGTCAACCCACGAGGTGGATCGTTGGCCCACCAGAATCCGGTGGGCCAACGGTGCATTTGATGGGTTAACCCATCAAATGCGGACTGGGATGGGCGGCGGGGCACGGCGTACCGGACGGGGAGCACGATGAATCTGAGCCAGCGCCCGCTGCGGATCGCGTTGATCCGGCACGGCGAGTCGGTCGCGAACCTGGACAAGTCGATCTACGAGACCGTGCCCGACCACTCCGTGCCGCTGACGCCGCACGGGCACGAGCAGGCGGCCGAGGCGGGCAAGTACCTGCGCACGCTGTTCGAGGGCGAGCCGGTCCGCGTCTACGTTTCGCCGTACCTGCGCGCCCTGCAGACGCTCGACGCGCTGGGCATGGACGACCTGATCGGCCTGGCGCGCGAGGAACCGCGACTGCGCGAGCAGGACTGGGCGAACTTCCAGGACACCGAGGACATCGAGCGGCAGGAGGCACTGCGCGACTCGTACGGGCACTTCTTCTACCGGTTCACCCACGGCGAGTCGGGCTCGGACGTGTACGACCGGGTGTCCAGCTTCCTGGAGACGATGCACCGCGACTTCGAGCAGCCGGACGCGCCGCGCAACGTGCTGCTGGTGTCGCACGGGCTGACGATGCGGCTGTTCTGCATGCGGTGGTTCCACTGGTCGGTGAAGTTCTTCGAGACGCTGCGCAACCCGGGCAACGCCGAGGCGCGCGTGCTGCTGCGGCAGCCGAACTTCCGGTACAAGCTGGATCGGCCGTTCGAGCAATGGACGCACTACGAACCGAAGGATGGGGAGCGTTCGGCATGGTTGTAGAGCAGACCCGCAAGACCGCGCTGGAGTTGCTGGACGCGCTGACGCCGGAGCAGCGGGCGAAGGCCACGGCGCCGTTCGACACGCCTGACCATCGCGAGTGGACCTATCTGCCGGGCGACCGGCCAGGGGTGCAGCTGACTGAGCTGACTGCTGAGCAGGAGCAGCACGTGCACCGCCTGCTCGAGCTGGCCTGCAGTGAGCGCGGTGCAGCTGACGCACTGGGGCCGATGGCCGCCGAGATCGTCCTGCGTGACCTGCCGGACGTCGGAGCGACCGGTGGCTGGCAGGGCACGGTCGTGGGGGAGCGCTACTTCCTGCGCATCCTCGGTGACCCGTCCGGCAGGGACCCGTGGGCCTGGCGCCTCAACGGCCACCACCTGGCGCTGCACGTGACAGTGGTCGGTGACCAGGTCTCCTTCGTCCCCAACTTCATCGGCTCCAACCCGGCCGAGGTCCGCCAGGGCCCGTACGCCGGCCGCCGGTTCCTGGCCGCCGAGCAGGACCTGGGCTTCCAGCTGCTCCACGCCCTCGACTCCGGTCAGCGCGAGGTAGCTGTCTTCTCTACCGAGGCTCCGGATGACATCCTCACCCGCCGCGACCCGGTGGCCGACAGTTCGCTGCTGCACCGAGGCATCGCGTACGGCGACCTGCAGGACTCCCAGCGGGACCTGTTCACCCGTCTGCTCGACCAGTACGTCGGCCGAGCCTCCCAGCCGATCGCCGAGCAGGCCTGGGCCAACCTGCGCGACCAGGGCCTCGACCAGCTCACCTTCGCCTGGGCCGGAGCGCTCCAGCCGGGCGCTGGTCACTACTACTCGATCACCGGCCCGACCTTCCTGGCCGAGTACGACAACACCCAGTCCGACGCCAACCACATCCACTCCGTCTGGCGAGACGTCGACAACGACTGGGGCCAGGACCTGCTCGCAGCGCACTACGCCGCTCACCGCTGAGGGCGCAGGCCGGTCGGCTAGAGTCTCGGTGTCATCGACGGTCGTGAGCAGGAACCCGGTGTGAGTCCGGGGCGGTCCCGCCACTGTGACCACGTTCGCGTGGGAGCCAGGAACTGCTGCCGTCGAACTGCCCACCCGGGGCGTGGACACCCCGAGGAAGGACCGGACGCGCATGCCCGCGAACCTGTTGCTGCTCTCCACCGCCGACACCGACCTGCTGGCCGCCTCGCAGGCCCAGACCGGCTGGAAGGTCGCCAACCCGGCCCGTGTCGACGTCGCCGACCTGTCCGCCCTGCTGGACGGGGTGGAGATCGTCGTGGTGCGTCTGCTCGGCGGCCGTCGTGCCTGGGAGGAGGGGCTCGACGCCGTCGTCGCCTCCGGCCTGCCGGTGGTGGTGCTCAGCGGTGAGGCCGCACCGGACGCCGAGCTGATGTCGCTGTCGACCGTCCCGGCCGGCGCGGTGACCGAGGCACTGGCGTACCTGCGCGAGGGCGGCTCGGAAAACCTGGGCAACCTGGCCGGCTTCCTCCGTGACACGCTCCTGCTCACCGGCGACGCGTTCGACCCGCCGCACAGCCTCCCGGCGTACGGCGTACGAGCTGGTCGTTCCACTGAGCTGGACGGCCGCCCGGTGGTCGGCATCGTCTACTACCGCGCGCACGAGATCTCCGGCAACACCGCCTTCGTCGACGCGCTCGCTGACGCCGTGGACGCGGCCGGTGCGCAGCCGCTGCCTGTCTACTGCGGCACGCTGCGCGGTCTGGACCCGTCCAGCCCCGACAACGCCCAGCTGTTCGACCTGCTCCGCAGCTGCGACGTGCTGGTCACCACACTGCTTGCAGCCGGCGGGACGGTCGCGGCCAACGCGAGTGCAGGTGGAGACGACTCCTGGGACGCGGGTGCCCTCGCGTCGCTCGACATCCCGCTGATCCAGGGTCTCGCACTCACCTCGACCCGCGAGCAGTGGCTGGAGAGCGACGCCGCGATCAGCCCGCTGGACGCCGCGACCCAGGTCGCAATCCCGGAGTTCGACGGCCGGATCATCACGATCCCCTTCTCCTTCAAGGCGTACGACGCCGAGGGCGTCGCGAGCTACCAGCCCGATCTGGAGCGCTGCACGCGGCTGGCCGGGATCGCCGTCGCGCACGCCCGGCTGCGGCACCTCCCGGCGGCCGAGAAGAAGCTCGCGCTGGTGCTGTCGTCGTACCCGACCAAGCACGCCCGGATCGGCAACGCGGTCGGCCTGGACACCCCGGCGTCCGCGGTCGTCCTGCTCGGGCAGCTCAAGGACGCCGGCTACGACCTGGGCCCGGACCTCGACCTGGACGAGCTGCAGGGCGCCGAGGGCGCCGACGGCCTGATCCACCGGCTGATCGCGGCCGGCGGCCACGACGTCGACTGGCTGACCGACGAGCAGCTGACCGGTGCGGTCGCGAAGATCTCGCTGTCGACGTACCAGCAGTGGTTCGGCCGGGTGCCGGAGACGCTGCAGGCCGCGATGACCGAGGCGTGGGGCGAGGCGCCCGGCTCCCTGTACGTCGACACGACAGGTGCCGAGCCGGCGATCGCACTGGCCGCTCTGCGCTTCGGCAACGTCGTACTGATGATCCAGCCGCCCCGCGGGTTCGGTGAGAACCCGGTGGCGATCTACCACGACCCGGACATGGCTCCGTCGCACCACTACCTGGCGGCGTACCGCTGGCTGGAGGCGCCGGTCTCCGAGGGCGGCTTCGGAGCGCACGCCGTCGTGCACCTGGGCAAGCACGGGACGCTGGAGTGGCTGCCGGGCAAGGGGATCGGCATGGCCGCGGACTGCGCGCCGGACGCCGTACTGGGCAACCTGCCGCTGGTGTACCCGTTCATCGTCAACGACCCGGGTGAGGGCACGCAGGCCAAGCGGCGTGGGCACGCCGTCGTCGTGGACCACCTGGTGCCGCCGATGGCGCGTGCGGAGACGTACGGCGACATGGCCAAGCTGGAGTACCTGCTGGACGAGTACGCCACGGTCTCGGCGCTGGACCCGGAGAAGGTGCCGACGCTGCGCGCCCAGATCTGGACGCTGATCCAGGCCGCGCAGCTGCACCACGACCTGCACACCAGCGAGAAGCCGGAGGACGAGGAGTTCGACGAGTTCGTCCTCCACCTCGACGGCTACCTGTGCGAGATCAAGGACGTACAGATCCGCGACGGGCTGCACATCCTGGGTGGCGGGCCGGTCGGTGAGGCACGGGTCAACCTGGTGCTCGGGATCCTGCGGGCCGCGCAAATGTGGGGTGGTACGTCCGGCGCCGTACCGGGTCTGCGTGCGGCGCTCGGTGCGACGTACGACGTGGACGAGGCCGCACTGCTCGCCGACCCGGGGCGTGCGATGCCTGCTGAGCTGGCTGCGCTGTCGGAGCTGACTGACCTGCCTGCTGTGAGCGCGGCCGACGGTGTGGACCTGCTGGAGGCTGTGGCGCGCAAGCTCGTGCTGGGGCTGGAAACACTCAGCTGGGACGCCGCGAAGGTGCCGGTGGTCGTCGGTGAGGTGCTGGGTCGCCAGTCGGCTGGTGTGGAGGCTTCGCTGCGGTTTGCCTGCGAGGAGGTCGTGCCGCGGCTCGGGCGGACCGGTGACGAGCTGACGAACGTACTGCGGGCGCTCGACGGGCGCTTCGTCGAGGCCGGGCCGTCGGGCTCGCCGACGCGCGGTCTGGTCAACGTGCTGCCGACCGGGCGGAACTTCTACGCCGTCGACCCGAAGGCGATCCCGAGCCGGAACGCGTGGGACGTCGGTGTCGCGCTGGCCGACTCGCTGCTCGCCCGGCACAAGGCCGAGACCGGGGAGTGGCCGCGGTCGGTCGGACTGACCGTCTGGGGTACGTCGGCGATGCGGACCCAGGGCGACGACCTGGCCGAGGTGCTGTGGCTACTCGGCTGCCGCCCGGTCTGGGACGAGGCTTCGAGGCGGGTCTCCGGTTTTGAGGTCGTGCCGGTTGCCGAGCTCGGGCGGCCGCGGGTGGACGTGACGATCCGGATCTCCGGGTTCTTCCGGGACGCGTTCCCGCACGTGGTCGCATGGCTGGACGAGGCGGTCCGGACCGTTGCCGCGCTGGATGAAGATGCCGCCGACAACTACCTGCGGGCGCACGTACTGGATGATGTTGCTGCGGGCAACGACATGCGGTCGTCGACGGCGCGCGTCTTCGGCTCCAAGCCCGGCTCGTACGGCGCCGGCCTGCTCCCGCTGGTCGACGCGCGCAACTGGCGCACCGACGCGGAGCTGGCCGAGGTGTACGCGGTGTGGGGCGGTTACGCGTACGGCAAGGGCCTCGACGGCGCCGAGGCGCGGCCGTCGATGGAGCGCGCCTACGCGCGGATCCAGGTCGCGGCCAAGAACGCCGACACCCGCGAGCACGACATCATGGACTCCGACGACTACTTCCAGTACCACGGCGGCATGGTCGCGATGGTCCGCCACCTGACCGGGTCGAACCCGAAGGCCTACATCGGCGACTCCGCCGTACCGGCGCAGGTGAAGACGCGCACGCTCGAAGAGGAGACGAAGCGGATCTTCCGCGCCCGCGTCGTCAACCCGCGCTGGATGGCCGCGATGCAACGCCATGGCTACAAGGGCGCCTTCGAGATGGCCGCGACGGTCGACTACCTCTTCGGGTACGACGCCACCGCCGGCGTCGTCGACGACTGGATGTACGAGACGCTGACCGCCGAGTACGTCGCCAACCCCGAGGTCGCCGAGTTCTTCCGCAAGTCCAACCCGTGGGCCCGGCACGGCATCGCCGAACGGCTGCTGGAAGCCGCCCAGCGCGGCCTGTGGTCCGAGCCGACGGAGGAGGCGCTCGAGACACTGCGCACCGCCGTACTGGAAACCGAAGGAGACATCGAGGACCGCGGCTGAGGCGCGCCCGCTCGGGTTCACGCCGGCCACTCGCTCGGGTTCACGCCGGCCACTCGCTCGGGTTCACGCCGGCCACTCGGTCGGGTTGGCGCTGGCCCCGGTCGGGTTGGCGCTGGCCCCGTTCGGGTTGGCGCTGGCCCCGTTCGGGTTGGCGCCGGCCCCGTTCGGGTTGGCGCCGGCCCCGTTCGGGTTCACGCCGGCCCCGTTCGGGTTCACGCCGGCCCCGTTCGGGTTCACGCCGGCCCCGCTCGGGTTCACGCCGGCCCCGCTCGGGCTTACGCCGACCTGCCGATCGGGCTTACGCCGACCACCCGATCGGGCTAGGCCAGGACCCACAACTTCTTTCCGGCCGCAGCGGTCTCGACCATCTGCGGCCTCATCGGCCGCATGGGCACCTCCGGTCGGGGCTGTGATTGGGTAGGGGCATGCGAGTCCTGATCACCAACGACGACGGTTACCGAGCGCTGGGAATCAGGGCGCTGGGAAAGGCGATTGCCGCCGCCGGGCACGAGGTGCTGGCGGTGGCCCCGCTGGATGACCAGAGCGGCGTCGGGTCGGCGCGGGCGGGGATGGTCGACCGCCCGATCCGCACCGACGAGGAAACTGTTGACGGCGTGACGTACATCGGCGTCGACGGGACGCCGGCGCTGGCGGTGACGCTCGCGCTGGTGGGTGCGTTCGGGCCGGTGCCGGATGTCGTGGCGTCGGGGATCAACCACGGGCACAACATCGGCGTACCGATCCTGCACTCGGGGACTGTTGCGGCCGCGCTGACCGCAGCCGGGCAGGGCCTGTCGGCGATCGCGATCAGCACCGACTCCGAGGACCCGAAGCATCTCGACACGGCCGGGACGATCGCCGTACGGGCGCTCGACTGGCTGGCGTCCGAGCCCGTCGGCACGGTCGTCACGGTGAACGTCCCCGATCGCCCGCTGGACGAGCTCGAGGGTGTACGCCGGGCGCGGCTGGCGCCGATCGAGCGCTCCCGGATCGCGGGCGCGAAGGCGCCGACCGGTGAGCCGATGATCGTGCTCGAGGCCCCCGCGGCGGGTGCGGCCGAGGACACCGACGAGTACCTGCTCGCGGCCGGGTACGTGACGGTCACGCCGATCGTCGGCATCCGCGAGGTCGACTCGTCGGCGGCCGCGGACTACTTGTCGGCGCAGCTCGGTTAGGTGCGGTCGGCCTTCCAGTACGTGGCGCGCCACCAGTACAGGATCGTGCCGTCGGCGATCCAGCCCGGCGTACTGTCAGCAGGCTCCTCGAAGACGTCCTGCCCGAGGTCGATCGGTCGCCAGCCGCGTTCCAGTGGCTCGTCGTCCTGCGGAGGGCGGACGTACTTGCGCGCGTGCTCGTCGCAAGCGCCGTACGCCAGGTAGTTGCGCTGCGCCTCGACGAGCGGCACCCGGTTGGCGCCGAGCACGGTGTCCGGCGTCCGGAGCTGCACCTGGTCGTCCTCCCAGAAGCACACCGGACAGATCTGGTAGCTGCCCACGGTCTCGTCCATCGTCAGGTGCCCGCAGCAGACGCACGGATAGCGTTCCTTCACCGCTCCAGTATCCCGTGAGGTTTCTCTCCGGGCGGCAACCGCCCGGCGGGGATGTGGAATGATCGCCGCGACGGCAGGAGAGGAACACCGGTGACGGCCAGCAGGCCGGAGTCCGAGGCGGTCCCGCCACTGTGACCGGACGTGATCCGGAAGCCAGGACATCTCGCGCCGTCCGCCAGGGAGCGCTCTCCGCGTTCTCCGGTGACCGATGCCAGCGCGGGCGTGGACACCCGCAGGACGAAGGGACCCACCGCCGATGCGGCCTGCTCCGACCGGTTTTCCGTTCACCGCCGTGGTGGGGATGGACGACCTCCAGCTCGCCCTGATCCTGGCCGCGGTCTCCCCGGCGATCGGCGGCGTGCTGATCCGCGGCGAGAAGGGCACCGCCAAGTCCACCGCGGTCCGCGCGCTCACCGAGATCCTGCCCGCCGTCGAGGTCGTCCCCGGGTGCCGGTTCTCGTGCGACCCGGGTGATCCGGATCCGACCTGCCCCGATGGCCCGCACGCGGGCGCGGGGGCCACCCGGCCTGGCGCTGCCGCCGAGTTCCCCACCGGGGGCGCGGATCGGGCGAACGCCGCCGCTGTCTCCAACGGGGACAAGGGCCGGGCGAGCGCCGCCGCTGTCCCCAGCGGGGACAAGGATCGGGCGAGTGCCGCCGCTGTCCCCGGCGGGGACAAGGATCGGGCGAGCGCCGCTGCTGTCCCCGGCGGGGACAAGGATCGGGCGAGCGCCGCCGCTCATCTCCCGGCGGGGTCCGCCGCGGCGACCCCGGGTGCGCCCCTCGGCCACCTTCCCGGATCCACCTCGGGATCCGCGCCGGCCTCCGTGTCCCGCCCGGCTCGCCTCGTCGAGCTGCCGGTCGGCGCGACCGAGGACCGGGTGCTCGGCTCCCTGCACCTCGAGCGCGCGCTCTCCGAGGGTGTCACGGCGTACGAGCCTGGTCTGCTCGCGGCCGCGCATCGCGGGCTCCTGTACGTCGACGAGGTCAACCTCCTGCACGACCACCTGGTCGACGTCCTGCTGGATGCCGCCGCGATGGGCCGCGCGACCGTCGAACGCGACGGCGTCTCGGTGACCCACCCGGCGCGCTTCGTCCTGGTCGGCACGATGAACCCGGAGGAAGGCGAGCTCCGCCCCCAGCTGCTCGACCGTTTCGGACTGACCGTCGACGTCGTCGCCAGCCGCGACCCCGCCGTACGGGTGGAGGTCATGCGCGCGCGACTGACCTACGAGGCCGACCCCGCCGGATTCGTCAGCCGGTACGACGGACCGCAGCGCGAGCTCGCCGAGCGCATCGTCAAGGCGCAGAGCCTGCTCCGGGACGTGATCCTCACCGACTCCGCGCTGCGGCAGATCGCGGAGATCTGCGCCGCGTTCGACGTCGACGGGATGCGCGCCGACCTGGTGACCGCCCGTACGGCGGTCGCCCACGCGGCCTGGTCGGGGCGGACCGTCGTCGAGGTCGAGGACGTGCGCGCGGCGGCGAAGCTCGCGCTCCCGCACCGGACGCGGCGCAACCCGTTCGACGCGCCGGGGCTGGACGAGGACCGGCTGGACCAGGTGATCAACGACAGCACGCCGCCGCGGGACCCGGACGACGATCCCGACGGGGGACCGGACGGCGGTTCCGACGGACCGGACAACGGATCTGACAACGGCCCGGACAACGGTCCCGACGGTGGATCCGACCGCGGTCCGGACTCCCGGTCGTCGGCCGACGACTCGTCCGGCCCGGACGATTCCTCGGCCCCGGACGACCCGGCCCAGCGCCCCGACGGCGCCGACCGCGCCGAGGACCAGGCCCCCGGCAAGCCCAGCGAGAACACGGAGAGCGCTCTCTCCGGCGCAGCTCCGACGGGCGACGTGGCCGCCAGTTCCACGCCGTACAAGGCTCGTCTGCTCAGCGTCCAGTCGGCTGGTACCGGCGTCGCCGGGCGCCGGTCGCGCGCGATCACCGACGTCGGCCGCGTGGTCGGCGACCGCGCCCGGATCGGCCGCGAGTCCGGCCGCCCGCACCTGCTCGCGACCCTCCGCGCCGCCGCTCCGCACCAGCACGCGCGCGGCCGCTCGGGCCCAGGCCTCGCCGTCCGCGCGACCGACGTACGGCTCGGTGTGCGTGAAGGCCGCGAGGGCAACCTGGTGATGTTCTGCGTCGACGCCTCCGGCTCGATGGGCACCAAGCGCCGGATGACCGAGGTCAAGACCGCGATCGTCTCGCTGCTGCTCGACGCGTACCAGCGCCGCGACAAGGTCGGCCTGGTCACGTTCGCGCGCGCCGAGGCGACCGTCGCGCTCCCGCCGACCGGCAGCGTCGAGACAGCGGTACGTCGGCTCGAGTCGCTCCCGACCGGTGGCCGTACGCCGCTCGCCGAGGGCCTGCTCCAGACCGCCGAGGTGCTCCGGATCGCGGCGATCCGCGATCCGCGCCGCCGCCCGCTGCTGGTGCTCGTCACCGACGGCCGCGCGACCCACGGAGAGAGCGCTTTCGCCCGCGCTCAGCAGGCCGCCGGCTGGATCGCGCACCAGGGCATCCCGGCCGTGGTCGTCGACTGCGAACCGCGCCGCGGCGTCCGCCTCGGTCTGGCCGCGGAGCTGGCGACCACGCTGCGCGCCGAGTACCTCGACCTGGGGGAAGTTGCCGCAGGCAACCTCGTCCGCGCCGTCACCGACCGGAGGGCAGCCTGATGCCGCAGGGACAGCCGAGCGTCGTACCGAAGGACGGACTGACCACCCGGCAGCGCCGGAACCGGCCGCTGCTGATGGTGCACACCGGTGAGATGAAGGGCAAGTCGACCGCGGCGTTCGGGATGGCGCTGCGCGGCTGGAACCAGGGCTGGAACCTCGGCGTCTTCCAGTTCGTCAAGAGCGCGAAGTGGAAGGTCGGCGAGGAGAGCGCGTTCCGCGCGCTCGGGAAGTTGCACGAGGCAACGGGTGAGGGCGGCCCGGTGGAGTGGCACAAGATGGGCGAGGGCTGGAGCTGGTCGCGCAAGTCCGGCACCGACGAGGACCACGCCGCCGACGCGCTCGAGGGCTGGCGCGAGATCCAGCGCCGGATCGCGGCCGAGACGCACGACCTCTACGTGCTCGACGAGTTCACGTACCCGATGAAGTGGGGCTGGATCGACGTCGACGAGGTGGTCGACACGCTCGTCAACCGCCCCGGTCACCAGTACGTCGTGATCACCGGCCGCAACGCCGACCAGCGGCTGCTCGACGCCGCCGACCTGGTCACCGAGATGACCAAGGTGAAGCACCCGATGGACGCGGGCCAGAAGGGCCAGAAGGGAATCGAGTGGTGATCCCACGGATCGTCGTCGCCGCGCCCGCGTCGGGTGCCGGCAAGACGACGGTCGCCGTCGGTCTGATGGCGGCGCTGCGCCGGGCCGGGCACACGGTCGCCGGATTCAAGGTCGGCCCGGACTACATCGACCCCGGTTTCCATGCCGTCGCGACCGGCCGCCCGGGCCGCAACCTGGACGCGATGCTGTCGGGCGAGGAGCGGGTCGCGCCATTGTTCGCGCACGGCGCGGCCGGTGCTGACATCGCCGTCGTCGAAGGCGTGATGGGCCTGTACGACGGCGCGCTCGGCACCGAGGGGTTCTCCTCCACCGCCCACGTCGCGAAGTTGCTGCAGGCACCGGTCGTGCTGGTCGTCGACGCGTCCGCGGCCGGCCGGAGCGTCGGTGCGGTGGTGCAGGGATTCGTTGCCTACGACACCGGTGTGCGGATCGTCGGCGTGATCCTGAACAAGGTCGGCACGGACCGGCACGAGGCCGAAGCGCGGGCCGGCGTCGCGCCGACCGGCGTACCGGTGCTGGGGGTGCTGCGGCGGGACACGCGGCTGACGGTGCCGAGCCGGCACCTGGGGCTGGTGCCTGCTGACGAGCAGCGGTCGCAGGCGGTGGCCGCTGTGGATGCTGCGGCTGAGCTGGTCCGGGCTGGTGTGGATCTGGAGGCGTTCGTTGCTGCGGCCTTGGCTGCTGCCCCGCTGGAGACTGTGGCGTGGGACCCGGCCGCGGAGGTGACCCCGGCGGCGGAGGGACGACCAGTAGTTGCTGTGGCCGGGGGACCGGTGTTCTCCTTCCGCTACACCGAGACCGCTGAGCTGCTGACCGCCGCCGGTGCCGACGTGGCGACCTTCGACCCGTTGCACGACTCGCTGCCGGACGGGACTGCCGCGCTGTACCTGGGCGGCGGCTTCCCGGAGATGCACGCCGAGGCACTGTCGAGCAACGAAGCCTTGCGTACCCAGGTGGCGTCGGCTGTCGCCGGTGGACTGCCGGTGATCGCCGAGTGCGCCGGACTGCTCTACCTGTGCCGCGAGCTGGACGGCCACGCCATGACCGGCGTACTGCCTGCCACCGCTCGCATGACCGGCAAGCTGACGCTGGGCTACCGGACGGCGATCGCTGCCAGTACGACGGCCTTCTTCGACGAGGGACGACGCGTCCGGGGCCATGAGTTCCACCGGACCGCGGTGACGCTCGACGCCGACGCTGATCCGGCCTGGTACCTGCCCGACGGCGTCGAGGGGGTCACCCGGCCGTCGGTGCACGCGTCGTACCTGCACCTGCACTGGACGGCGACCCCGGACGTCCCCGCTCGGCTCGTCGCGGCCGCACGGGTCCACGTGGGGTTGGAGAAGTGACGCTGGTCCTGGGCATCGGACTGCGCGCCGGTACGTCGTACCGGGAACTGCGGGATCTCGTGGAGCGTGCGCTGACCGGTGTGGTGGGCGTGGTCGGGACGGTCGTGACTGTTGAGGGCCGGGAGGACGAGCCGGGCCTGCAGCGGCTCGTGGCCTCGCTGGGGGCGCAGCTGCTCGTCGCGTCTTCTGTAGACCTGGCCCGGCAGGAGGTGCCTTCCCCCAGCGAACAGGTGGGAGTGCTGGCCGGTACGGCGAGTGTGGCGGAGGCTGCGGTCGTGCTGACCGGTGCGGAGCTCGTCGTACCGAAGCTGAAGTCGGCGGGGGCGACTGTGGCGGTCGGCCTGCTGGACGCTGCTCCGGGCTACTCGCGTGCTGATCGCTCGGTGGTGCATCGGGTCATCGCGGAGCGTCGCGACGTACGCCGTGGGTTCCTGGACAAGCCGGTCGACGACGAGCTGCTGACCAGAGTGCTGGAGGCGGCTCACCGAGCGCCGAGTGTCGGGCTGAGTCAGCCATGGGACTTCCTGCTGATTCGGGACGTCGCGACCCGGCGGAAGGTCCATGACCTGGCTGCGGCCCAGCGAGACGCCTTTGCCGCGTCGCTGCCGGCGGACCGGCGGGCCGCGTTCGACGGGCTGAAGATCGAGGCGATCCTGGACACCCCGCTGAACATCGCCGTCACCTGTGACCCGGCACGCGGCGGACGCCACGTCCTGGGCCGGCATGCCGACCCGCGGACCGTCTGGTTCTCGGCTGCGATCGCTGTGCAGAACCTGTGGCTGGCTGCGCGGGCTGAGGGGCTGGGCGTCGGTTGGGTGTCGTTCTTCGACCCGGCTGAGGTCGGGGCGGTGCTGGGGCTGCCTGCTCATGTGGAGCTGCTGGGGTACCTGTGCGTCGGGCATGTGGAGGAGTTCGCTGCCGCGCCTGAGCTGATGCGGTCCGGGTGGGCTGCGCGGCGGCCGCTGGCTTGGGCGGTGCACCAGGAGCAATGGGGACACCGTGGGCTGCCGGGCTCGGAGGCGAGTACTACGGCCGCGCTTCAGGATGCTGCTGCTTCGTCTACTCGGATCGGTGGCGGCTCGCAGGTCGTGCAGGTGCTGGTGGTGGACGGTGGGGATGCTGCTGAGCACCTGGGTGCGGCGGACGTTCTCGTCGTACAGGTGGGAGCTGAGAAGCCTGCTGCGGACTTCGGCGTGCTGTGGCGGCCGGCGCGGACTGCTGACGAGGCGGTCGAGCTCGGTGTCGAGGTGGCGCGCGACCTGGTGCTGCAGGGCGTGGGGGAGCTCCTGCTGTCTTGTGTCGGTGGGTCGGACGTAGCCGAAAGGCTTACCCAGGGCATCCGATGGGGTGGACTTGCCTGTGGAGCGCTCGTCAAACGTGTGGATGAGCCCGCGGCGGTGACAGACTCACCCGCATGACGGTCCCACCGAACGGCTCAGCGCCGATGCACGTATCCGCCTTCTCGATGAAGCAGCGGATCACGATGATGGCGAACAAGTACGAACTGATCGCGACCAACCCCGACGGCACCGACGGGCCGTTGCTCGCCTTCGCGCAGCAGAAGCGGATGGCGTTCAAGGAAGAGGTCACCTTCTACACCGACGACCGCAAGGCGCAGGCGGTGTTCTCGTTCAAGGCGCGCAAGCGGCTCGACCTGGGGTCCGGGTACGACGTGTTCGACCCCTCCGGGCAGGCGATCGGGTGGTTCAAGAAGGAGTTCGGCAAGAGCCTGCTGCGGTCGAGCTGGCAGCTCACCGGGCCGGGGTTCGAGTCCGACGGCACCGAGCGGAACGCGAAGGTCGCGATCATCCGGCGGGTCTGGGAGTTCGTCCCGTTCGTCGGCGAGATCCCGCTGCCGTTCATCTTTCACTTCGACTTCACCGACCGCAGCAGCGGGCAGCCGCTGCTGTCGGTCGAGCGCAAGGTCTCGGTCCGCGACCGGTACCGGGTCACCGTGCACGACTCGCGGGTCGATTTCCGGGTCGCCGCGGCGATGACGGTCGCGCTGGACGCGCTGCAGAGCCGCTGATCTTTCGTGGTGGGTTCTCCGGTCGTGTACCGGGGGACTCACTCTTTTGGGTGAACTGACCCTGAGAGCCCTTGGTTCCTGCCGGTGCCGGTGCGAGTCTTGAAGACATGGCAGCAACGAGGCGCAGTCGACGGTGGTTGGTTCCGGTCACGGCAGTCGCGGTGGTCGCGGGCGTGGGTGCGCTCGGGCCCGTGGTCGCGGACGCGTCTCCAGACCTGCCCGGGATCACCGCGCAGGACCTGCTCGCCAAGGTGCAGACCGCCAAGGTCGACGGCCTGAGCGGCACGGTCCGCTCGGCGACCGACCTCGGCCTGCCCGCGCTGCCCGGCGTCGACGGCGCGAACCAGCTGCCCGACCTGCTCACCGGTGAGCACACCGCGCGCGTTGCTTTCGCCGGCCCGGACAAGGCCCGGGTGTCGGTGCTGGACGACATGGCCGAGCGGGTGCTGACCTCCGACGGCAAGACCGCCTGGGCCTACGACTCCGCCAAGCGCGAAGCCGTGAAGTTCACCCTGCCGGCCCGGCCGGCGGCTCCCGAGGTCGCGCCGGAGAAGCAGGCGTACGACCCGCAGGAGGTGGCGAAGAAGTTCCTCGCCGCGATCGACCCGAGCACGGCGGTCGACGTCACCGGCACGGAGTCGGTCGCCGGCCGCGACGCCTACAAGCTGCGCCTGGTCCCGAAGACCGACAAGACCACCGTCGGCTCGGTCACCCTGGCGGTCGACGCGAAGACCTGGGTCCCGCTGCAGGTGACCGTCCTGCCGCGCACCGGCAAGGACCCGGCCGTCCAGGTCGGCTTCGAGTCGGTCTCGTTCGACGTACCGGCCGCGAGCACCTTCGCGTTCACCCCGCCGAAGGGCGTCAAGGTGACCGAGAAGACCGCCCCGGCGATCACGCCCAAGAAGCACGACACCCCGAAGGCGCTGCCGAAGGCCGACCCGAAGAAGAAGCCCGCGGCGTCCGACCGCCCGACGGTCGTCGGTGAGGGCTGGGAGTCCGTCGCCGTCCTCCGCGGCGTCAAGCTGCCCGCCGGCAACGGCCCGCTGAACCAGCTGCTGGCCAACGCCCGCACGGTCCAGGGCCCGTGGGGCTCCGGCAAGATCCTCACCAGCAAGATGGTCAGTGCCCTGGTCACCGACGACGGCCGGGTCCTGGTCGGCTTCGTCACCGCCGACACCCTGGCCGCAGCCGCTCCGCTGGCGCCTCGCTGACCACCATGCCCAGCACTCCCGACTCCCTGGACGGTCGCCCGTCAACCGACGCAGACCCGTCCACCTTCGCCGAGGCAACGTCCGCTCCAGCCGCTGCGGCGAAGGATCCTGAAGCAGAGCCGACTTCGGACGACCCCGCAAGACCTGCCGATCGATCCGGTTCGCGCCTTGACGAGTCGGCTCCTGAGACCAAACCGGTGACAGGTTCTGGACCTGAGGTCGCGGCGGCCGAGGCTGCTTGGGTTCCGGTCGGGGGCGGTGAGGCGCCGATTGTTACCCGGGGGCTGACCAAGCGTTTTCGTGGTGGGCAGGTGGCGGTCGCGGGGATCGATCTGGAGGTTCCCGCGGGCAGCATCTTCGGATTCCTGGGGCCCAACGGCTCCGGCAAGACAACGACGATCCGGATGCTGCTCGGGCTGATCGCGCCGACCTCGGGCACGGTGGAGTTGCTCGGGCAGCCGATGCCCAAGGCTCAGCTGGCTGTGTTGCCTCGCGTCGGAACGTTGGTCGAAGGCCCTGCGTTCTACCCCTTCTGGACCGGCCAGGCCAACCTGCTGCGCTTCGATGCGGCCGACCGTACGGCAGACCCCCGGACCCGCAAGCAACGGGCCGGCGAGGCACTGGAACGCGTCGGACTCTCGAACGCGGCCAAGAAGAAGGTCCGGGCGTACTCCCTCGGCATGCGCCAACGCCTCGCGATCGCGGTCGCACTGATGCAGCGCCGGGAGCTGCTCGTCCTCGACGAACCGACCAACGGCCTCGACCCGCAGGGAACCCGCGAGGTGCGTTCCCTGATCCGCGAACTGGCAGCCGACGGTACGACGATCTTCACGTCGACCCACCTGCTCGCCGAGGTCGAGCAACTGTGCACCCACGCGGCCGTGATGAGCCGCGGCCACCTGCTGCGACAGTCCACGATGGCCGAACTACGCTCCGAGCTCCGCCCACGCCTGGTGGTCCGAACGCCGGACCTCGACCAGGCCGAGCAGACCCTCACCGCGCTCGGCGTCAGCGACCTTCGCCGGCCCACCGAACACCCAGCCGACCAACGCGACGGCGTACCGGCTGTTGAAGGAGACCCAGGCGACCTCCCCATCGACAAGCTCGCCGCGGCGTTGGTAGCAGCCGACGTACGCCTGCACGGCTTCGGCCTGGAACGCCCCAGCCTCGAGGAGTCCTTCGTGGCCCTGACCGGGGAGGGCTTCGATGTCGCCGAATGAGGTAGAGGCTGCCGGTCCAGGATCTGTCGGCGACTCGAGGCTGGAGGGAGCGGCGCAACGCGGCGCTAACGGCCAGCCAAGGCAGCCAATGATGACTGGAGCTCAGCGTCGGCTCGGTCAGGTGATGCCGGCTGGAGTTCAGCGTCCGGTCGGTCAGGTGATGCCGGCTGGAGCCGAGCGTCCGGTCGGTCAGATCTCGCAGATCGGCGGATGCCGCGCATGAGTCAGACTTCGGAGACCGGAGTTGGGCGTCCGCGAGTTGAGGCGCCGCAGGGCGGGGCCGGGCATCCGCTGAGCCACGCGCCTCGGGCCGGCGCTGGGCGGCCGGGGGCCGGGCGGCATATGTTGGCGTTGTTCGGGGCCGAGCTGCATCTGGTGTTCGGGCGGGCTCGGACGTGGGTGCTGCTCGCCGTGCTCGGCGTCGTACCGATGCTGGTAGGCGTGGCGATCCGGGTGTCGGGGTCGTCGGGTGACGCCGAGGGCTTCATCGGGCAGGTGGCCGGGAACGGTTTCTTCCTGATCGTGGCGAGTCTGGCGTTGTCGCTGCCGTTCTTCCTGCCAACTGCGGTGACCGTGATCTCGGGTGAGTCGCTGGCAGGTGAGTCGAGCCTCGGCACGCTGCGAAGCCTGCTGACCGCGCCGGCCGGACGATCACGCCTGCTCGCGGCGAAGATGGTCGCGCTCGCGGTGTTCTGCCTCGCCGCGACGCTGACGGTCTGGCTCGGTGGATTGATCGCCGGCTTCGTCCTGTTCCCGGTCGGCGACGTAGTCCTGCTCTCGGGATCAACCGTCTCACTCGCCGACGGCCTGCTACGCGCCCTCGGCATCGCGGTCCTGATCGCAGCATCCCTGCTCGGCCTCGCAGGTATCGGCCTGTTCGTGAGCTCGCTGACCTCAACCCCACTCGCGGCCATGGCAGCGACGTTCGGCGCGTTCATCGTCTTCGGCATCCTCGGCGCGATCCCCCAGATCGACGAGATCCACCCCTGGCTGCTGATGTACGGCTGGACATCCTTCGCCGACCTCCTCCGCGACCCGCCGTACTGGGACGCCATAGTCCGCAACCTCCTCATGCAAGCGGCGTACCTAGCCGTCTTCTACGCCGCCGCCTGGGCCCGCCTAACCAGCCGCGACATCAACGGCTGACCCCGCCCGCCCGACCACACCGGCGCCTCCGCCCGACCGCTTGTGCGGGCGACGGCATCCACCCCGAGTCCAACGACTGCATCCACCAGGCACGACGACCGCAGCTGCCGGGCCCGGTGACGGGTTTTCACCCCGGGTCCGGTGACGGCATTCGCCCACGTATGGGCGCATCCGCCCGGTACGACGGCCGTAGCTGGCCGGCATGGCGATGGCATCCGCCCGGGATCCGGCGATGGCGTCCGCCCGGATCCGGCGATGGCGTCCGCCCGGATCCGGCGATGGCGTCCGCCCGGATCCGGCGATGGCGTCCGCCCGAGGCCGGCGACGGGTCTACCCGGGTACGACGGTCGCGTCCGCCCGGTTCGGCGATCGGCAGCCGCCGGGGTACGACGACCGCGTCCGGCGCGGGTCCGGCGCCGGTATCCGCCCGTCCGACAACCGCAGCTTGCCCGGGTCCGACGTTGGCGTTCGCCCGGGGTCCGGCGAGGGCGTCCGCCTCGGGGCCGACGACTGCATCAGCCAGGTACGACGACCGCAGCTGCTCGGGTCAGGCGACGGTACCCACCCGGTACAACGGTCCCGGCCGTCCATCAGCCCGGTTCGACGGACGGCATCCGGCGGGTCGGCGGTGGCATCCGACCGTCCGGCGACCGCAGCTTGCGCGGGTCCGACGCTGGCGTCCGCCCGGAGCCCGGCGACGGCATCCACCTGGTACGACTACCCCGTCCGTCCGTGCTCCCGGTTCGGCGGACGGCAGCCGCGGGGTCTAGCGGCGGCATTCGCCCGGTGCGGCGGCTTCAGCTATCCGGGGCCGGCCAAGGCATCCGCCGGGTTCGACGATGGCATCCGCCCCGAGGCCGGCGATGGCACGGCGACTGCAGCGTGCTGCGGCCGCCTATGACATTGGCCCGCCGGCGACGGCGTCCTCCGGTACGACGACGCATCCGCCCGATCCGGCGACCGCGTCCGCCGGTACGACGCCCGGATTCGCCCGACCGGCGACGGCGTCCGCCAAGTGCGACGGCCGCATCCGTCCGCTCCGACGATGGCATCCGCTGGGTGTGTCGACTGCGCCGTCGGTCCGGCGATGGCATCCGCCCGAGGGCGGCGACGGTATCCGCAGCGTACGACGGCCGCGTCCGGCGTGTTCGGCGGACGGCAGCCGCCGGGTCTGGCGACGGCGTACGGTCCGGTCCGGCGACTGCATTCGACCGTACGACGACCGCAGCTTGCCCGGGTCGGGCGCTGGCATTCGCGCCTACGGCGGTGTCCGCCCCGGTCCGCCGATGGCGTCCGTCCGTACGACGCCGACATCCGTCCGGTCCGGTGACGGTGTTCGCCCGGCAGGTCGGCGCATCCTCTCCGGGGTCGGCGCATCCTCCCCGGCGGGCGGAGTGGGGCCGGGACCTGGGCGGCCGGGGTCGGCGATGGCATCTGCCGGGATCGGCGACTGCAGTGGTCGGTCCGATGACCGCAGTTGTCTGGGAGCTGACAGCAGCAGGGCAGGAACTGGTGAACCGGTTGCGCTCAGATCACGTCCGGCGGTCGCATTCGTTCGGTCCGACTTCGCGGCGGCCGGGGGTAGGCAGGGGTTTGTTGATCGGCCGGGGCGCGGTGGTTGTTCCGGGAGCGACTTGGGCTGGTTCCGGCAGACAGGGCCAGGGTGGGTCATTGGATCTGTCAGGCGGCCGGCTGTCGGTGTTTCCGCTCGACGTCAGCTCGCAAGTGACGTCGACGAAATGCTTGCCCTTCGGCAGAGGTGACGTACGGCGGTGCGCTCGTCGGGCTGACGTGACGCGCCGGCGGGCGACTACGGGATGGCCTCGATGCGTTCCAGGTGTTCTTCGCCCCATTCGCCGAGCGGGGCGAGGGCCTTGTTGAGGGATTCGCCGAACGTGGTCAGCGAGTACTCCACCTTGGGTGGGACCTGCTGGTAGACCTCGCGGTGCACCAGGCCGCTGGTCTCCATCTCCCGGAGTTGGAGGATCAGCATCCTCTCGCTGATGCCGGGCACCGACCTTCTCAGCTCGCCGAAGCGCAGCGGCCCGTCGCCGAGTGAGAACAGGATCAGTCCCTTCCACTTCCCGCCCATGACGGCGATGGCGGCGTCGAACCCGCAGGTGTAGGACCGCTTGGCCATCTGCATTCTCCTACTGACAAAAGTGTGGGTACGGACAAAAAATTCGGTACTTGCTGAATTGTGCGTGCGAATCGAGGATGGAGCAACGGGCCGCGCCGGATGCGCGCTGATCCCGATCTCGTCGAGTGGAGCAGCCAACTCAAGGGCCCGCTCGGCCATCCGACTGCTGACTGGAGCAACGCATGACCATGGACAACCCCACCCCCGTGGCCGTCATTGGGCTGGGATCGATGGGCCGGGCGCTGGCCGAAGCGTTGCTCGCCGCCGGGCACCCGACGACGGTGTGGAACCGCACACCGGCCAAGGCTGAACCGCTGGTGGACAAGGGAGCCGTCCACGCCGAGACGGTCAGGGCCGCGGTCGAGTCGAGCCCGTTGATCATCACGTGCCTGACCACCTTCGACGACACCCGCTCAGCGCTGGAGCCGGCCGCGGCCGTACTGGCGGGACGCGCGCTGGTCACGTTGAACAGCGGTTCTCCCGCCGGTGCCCGCGCGATGGCTGACTGGGCGACCGGCCACGACGCCCGGTTCCTGGCCGGAGCGGTCAAGAACGTGCCTTCGGCCGTGGGACTGGCGGACACGCTGTTGTACTACGGCGGCGACAGGTCGGTCTTCGACGAGTACGAGACCACGTTGAAGGTGCTGGGCGGCGACACCGTCCACCTCGGGGCCGAGCCCGACCTCGCCGCCCTGTACGAGATGGCGGTGGGCGCCATGTTGCTGCCGGCACTGGTCGGGTTCTTCCAGGGCGCCGCGGTGGTCCAGTCTCGTGGACTGGAGGTGAGCAGCATGGTGCGGTACGCCGGGAAGTGGCTGGACATGATCAAGTCCGTGCTGCCGGTCTATGCCCAGGAGATCGACCGCGGCGACTACACCGATGCCGCCTCTTCGGTGAACCTCTTCCTCGCGGGCGCGGCCCACGACGAGGACCTGGCCGAGGAGGCGAACGTCGACACGGCGTGGCTCGCTCCTCTGCAGGAACTGGTGCAGCGGGCGGCAGAGGCGGGCCACGGCGACCACAGCATCTCGGCCCTGACCGAAGTCCTCCGCAAACCGGTACGGATGGCGGAGTTCGAACCGACGAGTTGACGGGGGAGAATGAGCCCGTGCGTGCTGACTTGGTGTCTGTCCTGCGTTGCCCGGTATGTGCAGACGGGCTGGAGCTGCGGGACCGTACGGCGCGGTGCGGGCAGGGGCATGCGTACGACCTGGCCAAGCAGGGGTATCTCAATTTGTTGCCGTCGGCATCAACTGGGATCGACGGGGACAGCGCGGAGATGGTTGACGCGCGGGCGGACTTCCTGAGCAGGGGCTGGTACGCGCCGATTCGCGAGGCGTTGGTGGAGAGCCTGCCGCAGGTGGAGCGGCCGTTGGTGGTCGAGGTGGGCGCCGGTACGGCGTACTACCTCGCGGGTGTGGTCGACGCCGGCTGGCGGGGGATTGCGGTCGACGTTTCGCGGTACGCGGCTCGGCGGGCGGCGAAGGTTGATGCGGGGATCGGGTCCCTGGTCGCGGATGCCTGGCGGGAGTTGCCGGTGCGCTCCGGGGTGGCCGACGTGGTGCTGGATGTGTTCGCGCCGCGGAACGCGGCGGAGATGGCTCGGGTGCTCGCGCCGGGTGGGACTTTGCTGGTGGTGACGCCGAACCAGCGGCATCTGGGGGAACTGATCGACGTACTGGGGATGGTCAGCGTCGACGGGGACAAGGAGCGGCGGCTGGTCGAGTCGCTGGCGGGGTTCGAGCGGGTCGAGCGGCGGGTGGTGGAGACGGCGATGCGGCTCGATCACGAGGCGATCGAGCAGTTGGTGGGGATGACGCCCAGCGCACGGCATGTGGACCGGCAGGCGCGGGCGGAGCGGATCGGCGTACTGGCTGATCCGATGGAGGTGACCTTGTCGGTCACCGTGTCGTCCTGGCGGACCGTCCGACCGCCCCGGGTGCCGGCTCGAGCTCGGCACTCGGGATGAGGACGGCGAAGGTCAGGCAGCGGTCGTGGTGAGGGTGCGGGCGACCTCGGTGGCGTGCTCGCCGGCGGTGGTGTGGGCGTCCTGCTCGGAGACCTTGGACAGGTCGATGAGCTCCTCCATGCCGGGGGTGACCGGGGCGAGGGTGAGCTCGGCGGCCGCGGTGCGGATCTGCATGTTGAAGACCTCGCCGAAGATGCGGTTCAGGTACGGCGTCGCGTGGTCCCAGCCTTCCTTCGGGGTGCCGGGGCCGTAGCCGCCGCCGCGGGCCAGGGTGAAGATGATCGGCCGGCCGGCGACCGCCGTACCGGCCAGCAGGTCCTGGTCGGTGAGCAGCAGGTCCATGTAGGTCTTCACGTTCGCGGCGATGCCGTAGTTGTAGAGCGGTACGGCGATCAGTACCGCGTCGGCGGCCTTGAACTCGGCGATCACGTCGGTGGCGAGCGCCTTCGCCTCGGACGGGTCCACGAAGTCGGCGCCGGCCGGGGCCTGCCAGCCGAACTTCTCGGTGATCAGCGCGGGCCAGACACCGGCCGGGATCGGGTGCACGCCAAGGTCACGGCGTACGACGACGCCGTCGGGGTGCTCGGACTTCCAGGCCGCCTCGGCGCTGTCGGCGAGCGCTCGGCTGACGGAGCCGTCGAGCCGGAGGCTGGCGTCGATGCGAAGCAGGGTGGTCATGTCGTTCCTTCCGGAGGGGGACAGCTCAAAGGTGAGCTGTCACGAAGATAGTCTGTTAAGCAGAACATATTCAAGTCAGATCGTATTCCAGGTGGCGTACACGACGTACGATGGTTTCGTGACCAGTTCATCGCCCGAGGCGAGCACGACCCAGGGGGCCCGCGGCACGTCCGTCGAGGCCGACCTCGGGTGGGCGCTCGGCGTGGTGTTCCGCCGGTACGTGAAGCAGAGCGGGCTGGCGCTCGAGGGCGTCCCGGGTGGCCCGCGCGGTTACCAGGTGCTCGCGACGGCGAATGCCGAGGGTCCGAAGCGGCAGCTCGACCTGGCCGCGCAGCTGGAGATCGACCGCACGGTGATGACGTACCTGCTGGACGACCTCGAGAAGGCCGGCGTGGTGCAGCGGCAGCCGGACCCGGCCGATCGGCGCGCCCGGCTGATCGTCGCCACGCCGAAGGGCGTCGAGCTGCTCTGCGACCTGGAGCGCCGCCTGCGCGCGACCGAGGACGAGGTGATGGGCGGCCTGGACGACGGCGAGCGGCTGATCTTCCGCATGCTGCTCCAACGGGTGGCCCGCCAGGCCAACGCGGTCGACCCGGTCCACAACGCCTGCACGCTGGCCGAGGACGGCCTCGCCGACAGCTGAAGGAACGCCGGGCGCTGAAGGCACAGGCGGTCCGCGCCGCGGTCCTGCTTGTTGGTCGGTGTGCTCAGCTGGTGGCTGGCCGCCGTAGTTCCGCCGGGAGGCGTAGCTAGAACGTCCCGCCGCTGCCGGCGGCGACAGGGTCGAGGGGGCGGGTGTCTTCCGGCGCCGCCCGGTGCGCCTGCTTTCCCGCGGCCCCGGTGCTTGGTCAGTGCAGAGGGACGAAGCCTGACTCGTAGGCGAGGATGACGGCTTGGGTGCGGTCACGGGCGCCGACCTTGGCGAGCAGGTTGGCGACGTGGGTCTTGATGGTCTGCACGCCGAGCACGAGTTCGGTGGCGATCTCCGCGTTCGACAGGCCCTTGGCCATCAGGCGGAGGACCTCCTGCTCGCGATCCGTCAGGTCGAACCGGCCCAGGCCCTCCGGCTTGCGCTGCTGGTCGACGTGGGCCAGCGCCAGGCTCCGGATCGCCTCCGGGAACAGCAGCGACTCGCTGCCCGCGACCGTGCGGATCGCCGCGATGATGTCGTCCGGGGGAGTCCGCTTGAGCAGGAAGCCCGACGCGCCGGCCCGGAGCGCGTCGTACACGTAGTCGTCGTTCTCGAACGTGGTGACGACCAGGACCCGTGGCGCCGGGTCGAGCGCGTCGAGCAGGAGCCGGGTGGCCTGGATGCCGTCGAGGGCGGGCATCCGGACGTCCATCAGTACGACGTCCGCGCCCGTACGGCGTACCAGGGGCAGGACCTCGGACCCGTCGCCCGCCTCGCCGACCACGGTCAGGTCGGGCTCCGCGTCGATGATCGCGCGCAGCCCGCTGCGGATCAGCGGTTCGTCGTCCACCACGACCACCGAGATGTCCACACTCATCCTTTCGTCGTCACCGCCACCGGGAGGGTGACCGCGAGCCGCCAGCGGCCGCTGTCGAGGCCGGCCTCGACCGTCCCGCGCAGTACGGCGACCCTTTCACGGATCCCGGCCAGGCCCCGGCCCCCACGGGTGGACGCGACGTCCACGGCGGGGGAGGCGTCGACCGGGTTGGTCAGTTCGAGCAGCAGCCCGGAGGAGTCCAGGCTGATCGACAGGTCCACCTTGACCTCGCCGGCCGGGCGGCCCGCGTGCCGGATGGCGTTGGTGAGGCCCTCCTGGACGATCCGGTACGCCTCGCGGGAGACCGCGGCCGGGAGCGTCGCCAGGTCGCCCGAGCGGTGCACCTCGACGGTGATCCCGCCCGCGCGAGTCGCCTCGACGAGGCGGGCGACGTCGCCGAGTGTCGCTTGGGGCGCGGTCGCGGAGCCGGGGCGGCGGTCGTCGCGGAGCAGGCCGAGCACGTGGTCGAGGTCGGCCAGGGCGGCGCGGGCCGAGGTCTCCATCGCCGCGAGCGCGGTTTCGGCGAAGGCGGGATCAGTGGCCAGCACCCGGCGCGCGGCGGCCGCCTGGATGGTGACCAGGCTGAGCGCGTGGCCGACGCTGTCGTGCAGCTCGCGGGCCAGGCGGTTGCGCTCGGCAAGGGTTGCCGTACGGCGTTCGAGCAGCTCGATCCGCTCGGCGGGGGTCGGGCCGAGGACGCGGGGGGCGGTGTAGGCCAGCAGGGCGCCGATGAGGGCCGAGAGCACCATGAGTCCGGCGAGGCCGACGATGGTGGCCAGCGGCATCCAGAGGTCGGTCCAGCGGCCGGTGACGTGGTAGTCGATGCCCGGGATCAGCTCGTGGGCGCCGGGACTGCGGAAAGGGGCTGCGAGCAACACGGCGCCGAAGCCGACGACCGCCGTACTGAGGATGCCGACGAAGCCGCCGGTGATCAGGTGCAGGCAGAACCACAGCGTCGTACGGCGGCGTTGTGGCCAGTTGCGCGACGGGCCGAGCGGGCGCTCCTCGAAGCGGACGCCGAGCAGGGACTCGACCGCGATGCCTTCCACCTCGCGGACCGCGGGGAGGACGCCCAGCAGCACTGGTGGGGCGACCACGACGACGGCGACCACGATCACGGTCACCACTTGGGGCAGGGCCAGCTCTTTGACCAGCTCGACGAGGGCGCTGTCGACGAGCACGAACGCGAGCACGAGGGCGGCGCCCAGCAGCAGGTAGACCCACCGCAGGTAGGTCGAGCCTCGGAACAGGACGTTCGCCACACGACCATCCTGTCAGGGGAGCGGCCCGCAGCCCTCCCTCCGCCGGGTGAACGAGTTCCCCCGGGAGAGGGAAATAGAAGGTGAGCTTCAGGCTGGGGCAGGCGGCCGGACTCAGTTGGCTGTGGCTGAGGTCGGCGGCGGCCGGAAATACAGCTGGAGGGAGTGCTGAGAGGTTGCTGGAGCTGATGCATGACCTGGGTCACAGCCAGTAGCGGGTTTACGCAAATTTGTCGCGGAAGGCACACATTGGTTCCGGTCGGACGTCGCGATCTGCTGTCCGGGCGGGTACGGTCTGTGGTCGGGGCGGGATGCCCGTCCGGACGGACAGGCATGGGGAAACGGCTCCAGGACGGGCGGCACAAGGGTTCTGAGGGGACCCGCCACGGTGGACGTAAAGTCCCTGTGAAGAGTCCCCGGGGGCCGATTGACCGCTCTTCCATATTTGATGTTTGATCAAATATCGGAGAGGAGAAATCCAGCATGAGGTTCAGACGTTCGGCCGTCGCTGGGGTGGCGGTCCTCGCACTGGCTCTGGTGAGCGCGTGCAACGACAGCGAGACCGGTCAGAACGGGGAAGCATCGCTGGAGAAGGTCAGTTACCTGACCTCCTTCGGGACCTTCGGCCGTGAGGCCTACGCCTATGTCGCCCTCGAGAAGGGGTACTTCAAGGACGCCGGGTTCGACGTCACCATCACTCCGGGCAGCGGCACGGTCGACGTGCTCAAACTGGTCGCCGGCGGTCAGGCGGACTACGGTATCGGTGACTTCACCGCCACCGTGATCACGCTGGGGAACCAGAAGCTGCCCGTCACGACGGTCGGCATGATCCAGCAGAAGTCGATGGCCGCGATCGTCGCCCTGGAGGGCGGCAGCATCAACCGGCCGGAGGATCTGCCGAACAAGCAGATCGGCGACCAGCCGGGCTCCACCAACCAGGTGATGTTCCCGGTCTACGCCAAGGCGGCCAAGATCAACCCCGAGCTGACCAAGTTCGTCGCCAACCCGCCGCCCGCGCTGCCGCAGTTGCTGGCCAGCGGCAAGGTGGACGGCATCGGCCAGTTCGTGGTGGGTGTGCCGCTGGTCGAGAAGGCCGACCCGAAGAAGCGCAAGGCCGTCGTACTGCCGTACGGCAACCTGCTTCCGGACCTGTACGGCAACACGATCATCACCCGGGACGACCTGGCCAAGGATCACCCGGACCAGGTGAAGAAGTTCACCACCGCGTTGCTCAAGGGTCTGCAGGACGCGATCGACGACCCGGCCGGTGCGGCCAAGACACTGGCCAAGTACGTGCCGAACACCAACGTCGAGGTCGCCACCGCCGAGCTGCAGCTGATGAAGCCGTACGTGAAGCCGGACGACTTCAGCGGTGCGCTCGGTGAGGTCGACCCGAACCGGGTGCAGAAGGTCATCAACCTGCTCGAGGAGGCCGAAGCGGTCAAGCCGAAGGGTGCGATGAAGCCGGCCGACGTGGTCAACGACGCCCTGGCTCCGAAGGGCTGACCATGATCGAGCTGGACGGAGTGGGTCAGGTCTTCGAGGGACGCTCGGGCCAGGTCCAGGCGCTCGACGGCATCGACCTGCACGTCCGGCAGAACGAGTTCGTCACGCTGATCGGCCGGTCGGGGTGTGGCAAGTCCACGCTCCTCCGGCTGATCGCGGGGCTGCTCCCGCCGACGTACGGCGCGGTCACGGTGGCGGGCGAGCCCGTCGCCGGGCCGCGGCGGGACGTCTCGTTCATGTTCCAGCGGCCGGCCCTGCTGCCGTGGCGCTCGGTGCTGTCGAACGTGATGCTCCCGGTGGAGATCTCCGGTGACAACACCGGCCGCAAGGAGTACAAGAACCGTGCTCACGAGCTGCTCGAGCTGGTCGGCCTGTCCGGCTTCGAGAAGCGGCTGCCGCACGAGCTGTCCGGCGGCATGCAGCAGCGCGTGTCGCTGTGCCGGTCGCTGATCCGCCGGCCGCAGGTGATGCTGATGGACGAGCCGTTCTCGGCGCTCGACGCGCTGACCCGGACCGAGATGTCGGATGAGCTGCAGCGGATCCAGATGGAACTGGCCACCACGATCGTGTTCGTCACGCACTCGATCGAGGAGGCCGTGCTGCTGGCCGACCGGGTCGTCGTGCTGACGCCCCGCCCGGGCCGGCTGCGCGAGGTGGTCGAGATCGACATCCCGCGGCCGCGTAGCCTGGGCACCAACGCGCACCTGACCGAGGTGGCGCAGATCAGCGGCCGCCTGCACGGCCTGCTGGCCGAGAAGACGCACCCGGTGGACGCCCCCGAGGCGACGCGATGAGCGGTCGCTCCTCCTGGCTCACCACCTCCCGCACCAGCGCGATCCTGCTGCCGATCGTCGGTGTGGTCGTCACGATCGCGCTCTGGTGGCTGGTGATCGTTGCCTTCGACATCCAGCAGTTCCTGCTCCCCAGCCCGTACGACGTACTGCAGCGCTTCCTCGACCAGCCGGGCTACCTGCTCCAGCAGACCTGGATCTCGCTGATCGAGTCGCTGACCGGTTTCGGTCTGGCGATCGTGATCGGGATCCCGATCGCGCTGCTGATCGTCCGTTCGGCGATCCTGGAGCGCCTGGTCTACCCGCTGCTGCTGGCGGTGAACGCGATCCCGAAGATCGCGATCGCGCCGCTGCTGGTGATCTGGATGGGTTTCGGCCAGGTCCCCAAGATGGCGATGGCGCTGCTGGTCTGCTTCTTCCCGATCGTGATCTCGACCGCGCAGGGGATGAAGTCGACCCCGGCCGAGCTGGTCGAGCTGCTCCGGTCGCTGAACGCGAGCCGGACCCAGGAGTTCTTCAAGCTCCGGCTGACCTACGCGCTGCCGCAGATCTTCACCGGGCTCAAGGTGGCGATCTCGCTGGCCGTGATCGGCGCGGTGATCGGTGAGTTCGCGAACTCCACCGAGGGTCTGGGCTACGTGATCTGGAACTCCGGCTCGTCGGCCGACACCCCGCTGGCGTTCGCCGCGATCGGGCTGCTGTCGATCATGAGCATCATCTTGTTCTACGTCCTGGTCCTGCTGGAGCACCTGCTGCTGCCCTGGGCCGAGGAGACCCGGTGACGACCCAGGCGTCGGACGCCGACCGGCGGGTGCTGGTCCGGCCGGCCTGGCTGGAGGCGACCGTCTCCGCGGTGTTCACCGCGCTCGGCTTCGAGCCCGCCGACGCGGCCCAGATCGCGCACTCGCTGGTCGAGGCCGACCTGCGCGGGGTCAGCTCGCACGGCATCATGCTCGTCCCGATGTACGTCGAACGCCTGAACGCCGGGGGCGTCACCCGGGAACGCGAGCTGGACGTCCTGCACGACGCCGGCGCCGCGATCGTGGCGGACGCGCGCGGCGGGATGGGTCAGCTGTCCAGCCCGCAGGCGATGGGGCTCGCGGTCGAGCGGGCCGGCCGGTACGGCATCGGCCTGGTGTCGGTCCGCAACGCGCACCACTTCGGCGCGGCCAGCCGCTGGGCGGTCCAGGCCGCGGACGCGGGCTGTCTCGGGATCGCGATGTCGAACACGACGCCGCTGATGCCCGCGCCCGGCGGCGCCGAGCGGATCGTCGGCAACAACCCGCTGGCGATCGCCGTACCGACGCGGGCCGGCGCGGAGATCGTGCTGGACATGGCGCTGTCGGCAGTTGCCCTGGGCAAGATCCGGCTGGCGGCGTCGGCCGGGCGGTCGATCCCGGACTCCTGGGCGACCGATCCGTCCGGCCTACCGACGACGGACCCCGAGGCCGCCGTCCTGGGCATGCTGCTGCCGGCCGCGGGCCACAAGGGCTTCGGGCTGGCACTGATGATCGACGTCCTGACCGGCGTCCTGAGTGGTGGCGGCTGGGGGGATCAGGTTCGCCCGTTGTACCGCGAACCCGACCGGCCGAACGACTGCGCGCACCTGTTCCTCGCGATCGACCCGGAGCTGCTGGGTGGGATCGAGGGGTTCCGGCAGCGGTCGTCGGCGCTGGCGGAGCGGGTTCGCGGCAGCGCGACCGCTCCGGGCGTCGAGAGGTTGTACCTGCCGGGCGAGATCGAGGCGGATCGTGCCCGGCAGCAGCGGCGGACCGGGGTCCTGATCGAGCGGTCGGGGCTGGACGGTCTGCTGGCGGTGGCCCGCGCGGTGGGCGCCGTGGTTCCGACCGGAGGGGTGCAGAACTGATGCCGAAGACCCAACTGACCAGCGCCGCGCTGCGCAGCCCGAACGGGGTGTTCTCGCAGGCGACCACGATCGAGGCGACCGGACGACTGGTGTTCGTCTCCGGGATGACCGCCCGCCGGCCCGACGGCAGCATCGCCGGGGTGGGCGACGTGAGCGAGCAGACCCGTCAGGTCTGCGAGAACGTGCAGGCCGCGGTCCGCGAGGCCGGCGGCACGCTGGACGACGTCTGCCGGGTGGACGTGTACGTGCGCAACATGGAGGACTTCGCCAAGATCCACGAGGTCCGGGCGCGCTACTTCCACGCGCCGCTGCCCGCCTCGACGATGGTCGAGGTCAGCAAGCTGGCCCACCCCGACTACCTGATCGAGATCTCCGCGATCGCCGTGATCGCATGACGTCGAGGACAGGTGGTGATCGTATGCGTAGCGTCGAGTGGGTGTTCTGAGATGCGGTTCGTGACAGTGACGTACGCCGGTGCCGAGCGGCCCGGCGTACTGGACGACGACGAGGTAGTCCTGCTCCCGTACGACGACCTGGTGGCCGTGATCGAGGCCGGTGCCGACGCGGTGCTGACCGGTGAGCGGATCCCCTTCCGGGAGCAGGACCTGCGGGCACCGTTGCGGCGGTTCCGCCGGGACGTGCTCTGCACCGGCTGGAACTACTGGGACCACTTCGAGGAGAGCCGCGGCAAGCGCGAGGGCCAAGACGTCGACAGGCCCGAGCACCCGACGTTCTTCACCAAGGGCCCGGACGTGGTGGTCGGCCCGTACGACCCGATCGCCTACGACCCGGCCCTGTCGGCGAAGTGGGACTACGAGGCCGAGCTGGCGCTGGTGATCGGCCGGACCGGCCGCAGCATCAAGGTCGAGGACGCGCTCGACCACGTGTGGGGCTACACGCTGGCCAACGACGTGTCCCAGCGGGACCTGCAGCGGGCGCACGGTGGCCAGTGGCTCAAGGGCAAGAGCATCGACGCCACCATGCCGCTCGGCCCGTGGATCGTGACGCCGGACGAGCTGGGCGACCCGCAGGACGTGCGGCTGACCTGCCTGCTCAACGGTGAGGTCATGCAGGACGCCTCGACCAAGCAGATGGCCTACGACATCGCCACGCTGATCAGTGAGCTGTCCTTCGGGATGACACTGCGGCCGGGCGACCTCCTGCTCACCGGTACGCCGTCCGGCATCGGCAACGCGCGGGAGCCGCAGGTGTTCCTCAAGGAGGGCGACGAGGTCGTCACCCGTGCTGACAAGATCGGCGAGCTGCGCAACACGCTGGTCTACCAGGAGCTGTCGTGACCAGCCGGCTGGAGCTCCTGCCCGGTGGTGGGCGCGGCGGCCGCCGTACGCTCGCTGAGACCGCGGCGGCCGAGCTGCACCAGCTGATCCTGTCCGGTGAGCTGCCCAGCGGTACGCCGTTGCGCCTGGTCGAGCTGGCGAACCGGCTGGAGATGAGCCAGATGCCGGTCCGCGAGGGGCTGCGCCGGCTGGAGGCGCTCGGGCTGGTCGACATCATCCCGCACCGGGGTGCCTGGGTCCGGGAGCTGTCGCTGGAGGACCTGCACGACACCCATGAGACCAGACTGGCGCTGGAGAGTCTCGCCGTACGGGCTGCTGCGGAGCACTTCGCGGTGGCCGACGAGCAGAAGGCCATCGCCGCGCTGGAGGAGCACCTGCGGCTGTCCCGGGCCGACGACTCGATCGGTGCCCGGCAGGCGCACGCCGACTTCCACTTCGCCCTCTACCGGGCCGGCGGTTCGCAGTGGCTGGCCCGGGCGATCGAGCCGGTCTGGCAGAACAGCGAGCGGTACCGGTTCGGCAGCAGGCAGACGCCGTTCCAGATCGAGCAGAACCGGCAGGAGCACCAGGCCATCCTGGACGCGTGCGTCGCCCGCGACCCGGACGCCGCCGAGGGGGCCCTGCGCAACCACCTGGCCGGCGCGGTGCAGCGGATCACCGAGACGATGACCTCGAAGCAGAAGGGGACGTCGCCATGAAGATCAGCTTCGACGCGACCGGCGAGGTCGTGGTCGTCACAGGTGGTGCGCACGGCATCGGTGCCGCGCTGGCCTCGGCCGTCGTGGCCCACGGCGGTACGGCGGTGGTGCTGGACATCAGCCCGCCCACCGACCAGCGGGTCGAGTACGTCGAGGTCGACGTGTCCGACCGGGCCGCGGTGTTCGCGGCGATCGGTGGTGTGGTCGAGCGGCACGGCCGGATCGACGGCCTGGTCGCTGGCGCGGCCGTGCAGCCGCGGTCCGCCGTACTGGACACCGATCCGGCCGAGTGGACCCGGACGCTGCAGGTGAACCTGGACGGCGTGGTCTGGGTCTGCCAGGCCGTCGTACCGCACATGGTGGAGCGGTCGGCCGGCTCGGTCGTCGTGTTCACCTCCGGCCTGGCCACCACCGGCTTCCCGCACGCGGCGGCGTACTCGGCGAGCAAGGCGGCCCTCACCGCCTTCGCCCGGACCCTGGCCGCCGAGGTGGCCGAGCACCGGGTCCGGGTGAACATCGTCGCGCCCGGCGTGATCGACACCGACCAGTTCCGGGCCGCCAACGCCGGAGCCGACTTCGACCACTGGCGGGAGACCACCGGCATCGGTGACCCCGCCGACGTGGTCGGCCCGCTGCTGTTCCTGCTGTCCGACGCGGCCGCGATGACCGGGTCAGTGCTGACCCGGGAGCGCGCCTTCGCCCGGTTGACCGACCTCACGGAGTGACGAGTGACATCGACTGACCAGCAACTGCCCGTCGCCGTGGTCGGCGCCGGACCGATCGGCCTGACCACAGCACTCGGCCTGGCGCACTACGGCGTGCCGTACGTGCTGCTGGAGGAGGACGCGACGCTGTCGTCCGACACCAAGGCCGGTACGACGCTGAGCCGGACCCTGGAGATCTGGAACCGGTACGGCGCGGTGGAGGGCATCCTCGCCTCGGCGGTCCGGATCGACGAGATCGGTGACATCGACCGGGCCACCAACACCCCGCGGGCCTCGGTGCAGCTGGCCGAGCTGGTCAACGACACCCAGTTCCCGTTCGTGATCAACCTGCCGCAGCAGATCATGGAGCCGATCCTGGCCGAGGCGCTGCCGCAGCCCGTGCTCACCCAGCACCGGCTGACGTCGTTCGAGGTCCGCGACGACCGGGTGGTGCTGCAGCTGGAGACCCCGGACGGCCCGCGGGAGCTCGAGGCGTCGTACCTACTGGCCTGCGACGGCGGGCGGAGCAAGATCCGCGACGCGCTCGGAGTGAAGGTGGTGGGGGAGACCCTGCCCGAGCGGTACATGCTGATCGACGTGGCGGTGGACCTGGACGTCGACAACGCCCGCGACTACCCGTACCTGGCGTACTTCGCGGACAAGACCGAGTGGATGGTGCTGATCCGCCAGCCCGACAACTGGCGGTTCCTGTTCCCGCTGGCGGCGGGTGCGGAGGCGCCGGGCACCGAGGACCTGCTGGTGAAGGTGAAGCAGTTCATCGGCGAGGTGGACCGGATCGAGCTGCTCGGCACGGTCATCTACAACGTGCACCACCGGGTCGCCGAGCAGTGGACCAAGGACCGCAAGGTGTTCCTGATGGGTGACGCCGCCCACCTGATCACCCCGATGTGGGCACTCGGTCTGAACACTGGTGCCCTGGACGCGTCCAACCTGCCCTGGCGGCTGGCTTGGGTGCTGCGCGGCTGGGCCGACCCGTCGTTGCTGGACGGCTACGAGCAGGAGCAGCGGCCGGTGGCGATCGAGGGCTCCGGTGAGATGGCCGAGGCCGCCCGCAAGTACATGGCGCAGCAGCGGGGTGCGGTCACCGAGGACACAGGTGCCTGGGCGACGGCGTACAACCGCACGCTGCTCAGCGTCCGGCTCGACGTCGAGGGTGTGGGCGACTGGTCGATGGTGGCAACCAGTGCGGCGCCGCCGGCCGTGCGCGCGGGGGACCGGGCGCCGGACCTGGCGCTGCAGAGCCCTGCCGGCCGGACCACGATCCACGACCTGTGCCGGGACTCCTTCGTCGCGCTGTACTTCACCGACGTACGGCGGCGTCCGGAGATCCCGGCCAACGACTCACCGGCGCTGGCGCACTACGCCGTCTCGCGCTGGGACGCGCCGCACGACTCCGGCCTGCGGGACCGCTCGCTGTTCGACCCCGGCAGCATCACGACCAACCGGTACGGCGTACCGGCGAACAGCGTCGTACTGATCCGGCCCGACGGCCACATCGCCGCCGTGGCCCCGATGGCACCCGGCGTCGCCGAGGAGCTCTACACCCGGGTCACCGGACGGCCCGTCCCTCGGGAGGCGTCATGACGTTCGACGAGCCGCTGCGGGAGATCCTGCTGCAGACCGACGACCTGGACTGGGTGGAGAAGTCCCTGGACGGGCTGTCGCACAAGATGCTGTGGCGCGACCCGGAGACCGAGGCCTCGATCGCCCTGGTGCGGTTCGAGCAGGGGTCGGGGATCCCGTCGGAGCACAAGCACGCGTCGAACCAGTTCATGTTCTGCCTGTCCGGCCGGTACGTGTACCTGCCGACCGGGACGACGCTGACCAAGGGCAGCTTCTACTGGAACCCGAAGGGCGTCGTGCACGGCCCGACGCGGGCCGAGGAGACCTCTGTGCTGCTGGAGGTGTACGACGGCCCGCACTACCCGGAGCGGCCGTCCTTCTACGACAACGACGAGGACGCACGCTGACATGGCCGGCTGGGACGTCCACACGCACCTGATACCTCCCACTGTGCTGGCTGCTGCCCGCAGCGGCTCGTTCGGCTTGTCGATCGAGGGCAAGTCGCTGGTGATCGACGGTGAGCACCGGCTGCCGCTGGGCAAGCTCGCTGACCCGGCCGCGCTGCTGCAGTGGGTCAGCGAGCAGGACCTGGACGGTGCAGTCGTCTCGGTACCGCCTGCGCTGTTCCGATACGACCAGGGCGTGGAGTGGACCGCACTGCTCAACCAGGGGCTCCGCGAGCTGGCCGGACCGCAACTGCGGGTGCTGGCCCACGTCCCGCTCCTGCACGCCAGCGCCCCGGCCGTCGCTTCCGCGCTGGGGGAAGAGGGCGTGTTCGGCGGCTTCGCACTCGGTACGCCGGGGTTCGCCGGGCTGGACGCGGTCTGGAAGGTGCTGGACGAGCTGAACGCGTTCACACTGGTCCACCCGGGGCACAGCACGGACCGGCGGCTCGACGCGTTCTACCTGTCGAACCTGCTCGGAAACCCTTACGAGACAGGGCTCGCGGCCGCCGAGCTGGTCTTCACCGACGTACCGGCTCGGTTCCCGGGGATCAAGTTCTGCCTGTGCCACGGCGGGGGCGTGACGGCCGCGCTGGCCGGGCGCTGGCAGCGCGGGATCGACACCGACCGGCCGGGCATCGACGCGCCGTCGCTGTCGGTGGCCGAGGCGATGCAGCGGTTCGTGGCCGACGACCTGGTGCACGATCCCGCCGTACTGCCGCTGCTGGAGTCGACGTTCGGGGACGTGCTGGCCGGTAGCGACTGGCCGTTCCCGATGGGTAGCGACCGGGTGGATCCGCGCCGTGCGGCAGCGGCCGGCGAGCTCACCCGTCCGCTCGGTCAAGGGGGCCGGTCAGCGTGAGGCCGACTGTCCCTGAGCGGCAAGATGTGATCAGATATCAAATGCAGGTGGGGTTCACAGGCACGAGTGGGGTGGGTGGATGAGCGCGCGACAAGGCATCGTGCTGCGCTGCTACGGGCCTGGGGAGCAGCTGAAGGCCGAGGAGACCGAACTGGTCGCCGGGCCGGGGGAGACGCTGGTCGAGATGGACGTCGCCTCGGTGACGCAGCTCGATCGGACCGTGCTGGCGGGCAAGATCGCGCAGCAGATGCAGCCGCCGTTCGTCCCGGGGTCCGAGGGCGCCGGTGTGGTGGTCGACTCGGCCGTGTACCCGTCCGGGACGCGCGTGGTGATCCGCGGCGGTGGTGTCGGGGTGGCCCGGCCGGGCACGTGGGGCTCGATGGCCGTGGTGCCGGACTCGTCAGTGCACGCGCTGCCGATCGGACTCGACACGGCCGAGGCGCTGGCCCTGCTGGCTCCTGCGCTGACGGCGCACACCGCCGTACGGCGGGTGGCTGGTGTCGTGCACGGTGAGACCGTCGTGATCACCGGTGCGACCGGTCTGGTCGGTCGGCTGTGCGCCGCTGTCGCCCGGGCTGCCGGAGCCGGCAAGGTGATCGGTCTGGTCCGGTCGAACGAGTCCGTCGAGCTGCTGAGCCGGCTGGTCGACCAGGTGCACCGCGTGGACGAGCTCGGCCAGGTTGGCCGGGAGCTGCCCTGGTGCAACGCGGTCATCGACACGGTGGGTGGCCCGGTGACCAGTGGGGTGATGAGCCACATCACCCCGGGCGGCCGGATCGCCATCCTGGGCTACACGGCCGGGGAGTTCGCCACGGTCGACCTGCACCAGCTGATCGGGCGGGACCTGCGGGTGCTCCCGGTCAACATGCAGCGGACGACGATCGAGGCCGGAACGGTCGCCCAGGTGCTGGCCGACATCGCGCCCGCCCCGATCACTCCGGAGCTGGACATGGTCCCGGCGGCCCGTGTGGGCGACGCACTCGACCGCCTGGTGGGCGGTACGGCGGAGCGGCGAGTACTGCTCGACCTGACTCGGCTGCGCTGAGTAGTGGACGGGCGGCGGCTCCGGTGTCAGGCTGGACCGCTGGCCGTCCGGCCGGTGCGGTGCGTGGGGGCGCGGTGGGCAATCCGTCGTAGGAATCCCCGTGGAGCCTGTGGCACCGCTACGGTTACCTCCGAGATGTGTGTGTAGTGGACGAGAGAGGCAGCCCACACCCAATGACCCGACGACTCGAGCTCACGCCCGGGGGGCCCAGCGGCCGGCGTACTCTCGCCGAGGAGGCTGCTGCCGAGCTGCACGAGCTCATCCTGTCCGGCGAGCTGCCGAGCGGCACCGCGCTGCGGCTGGAGGAGCTGGCCAAGCGGCTGGACATGAGCCAGATGCCGATCCGGGAAGGACTGCGCCGGATGCAGGCGCTCGGCCTGGTCGAGATCGTGCCGCACAAGGGCGCCTGGGTCCGCGAGCTGTCGATGGAGGACCTGCGCGACACCCACGAGACCCGGCTGGCGCTGGAGACCCTGGCGGTCCGGGCCGCGGCGACCCGGTTCGCCGAGTCCGACGGCGTAATCGCCAAGGCCGCACTGGCCGAGCACGTGCGGCTGTCCAAGGTGGGCGACATCATCGCCTCCCGGCAGGCGCACACCGAGTTCCACTTCGCGATCTACCGGGCCGGCGGCTCCCGCTGGCTGCCGCGCGCGATCGAGCCGGTCTGGCAGAACAGCGAGCGCTACCGGTTCGGTTCGCGGCAGACCAAGGCGCGGATCGAGCAGACCCGCCGGGAGCACCAGGCGATCCTGGACGCCTGCCTGGCGCACGACGAGCAGGGCGCCGGCGAGGCGCTGCGCGAGCACCTGGAGGGTGCTTTCCGGCGGATCAGCGAGACGATGGCGCGGCGGTACACCAAGGAGTGAGCCGCTGGGGTCAGTCAGCCAGGCGGGCCGGGAAGCCGCCGGTGGCGATCGGGGACCAGCGGGTCGGGGTGATCCGGATCAGGCACTTGCCCTGCTTGCGCATCGCCTCGCGGTACTCGTCCCAGTCCGGGTGCTCGCCGGAGATCGCGCGGTAGTAGTCGACCAGCGGCTCGACGGCGTCCGGCAGCTCGATGACCTCACCGGTGCCGTCCACCTGGACCCAGGCGCCGTTCCAGTCGTCGGAGATCACCATGACGCTGGTCTGCGGGTTGCGCTGCACGTTGGTGCTCTTGACGCGCTCGGGGTAGGAGGAGATGACGATCCGGCCCTCGGCGTCGACACCGCCCGACACCGGCGAGGCCTGCGGCGTCCCGTCCTGGCGGGTGGTGATCAGCAGCATGTGGTGACGCGGGCGGACGAACTCCAGCAGCCCGTCGAGGTCGACCTTGGTGTTGGTGGCAATGGTTCGTGGCATGCCACTCACCCTAGCCCGGCCGCTGTCTCGTGCACGCTCAGCCAGCGTACGCCGTACCGGGCGGACTCGTCAGGGGTGAGTACGGCGGTGACGCGACGCGGTGCGCCGACCGAGTGGCGCTCCAGGAAGCGGCAGACGACCACCTGGTCGGTCCGGATCACCAGCTCGTACTGCTCGATGCCGATCGTCAGTCCGGGTACTGCGTTGCGCGCACCGGCCAGTGCGGTGGTCAGTGCCGGTAGGTCGAGTCGTACGCCGTCGGTGGTGACCAGACTGAAGTCCGGGCGGTGCATCTGCCGGAAGGTGTCGAGCAGACCGTCCTCCGCCTCGGTCCCCAGCCAGCGGGCGAGGTCCTGGTGGTGCTGGACGACCTCGTCCTCGATCTGCCTCATCGTGTTCTCGAAGAGCGGTGGTGGACTCGGAGCATGCTGGGGAGTTTAGGCTTTTCGATGAGGCGCGTCGGCACCGGCGTGTGGACAGCCCGATTGACATGAGTCGAACAGGTGTTCGAACATGGGGGTGTGACGGGGACAGCTGCAGCCGACGAGGCACCGCCGATTCCGGCCGAGGACACGACGGTCCAGGCCGGGCGGATCACCGCGCTCGACCAGGCTCGCCAGTTGCTCGCCCGGGCTCAGGCGCAGAAGGCCGCTCGGACTGCTGAGAAGGAGGCTTCGGCCCTCGCGCGACCGGCGACGGTTGCGGAGGCAGCTGGTCTGACGGCGCTCCCCACGCTCGACACCGCGCGTTCCCGGACGGTGGCTGCTCCTCGGACCACGGAGACGCGGGTCCAGCAGGCGCTCGACACGGCCAGTACGGAGCGGTCGCTGCCGACCCTGCCGGCGGTTTCCGAGCTGCTGTCCGGCGCCTTGCGCGGCGGCGCGGTGTACTCCGTGCGCGGCTCCAGCGCTTTGGTGATGGCGATGATGGCCGGGCCGTCCGCCGAGGGGGCCTGGTGCGGGGTGGTCGGGATGCCGTCGTTCGGTGCGGAGGCGGCGCGAGGGCTCGGGGTCGATCTCGAGCGGCTGGTGCTCGTTCCCGATCCTCAGCACGACTGGCTGAGCGTGGTTGCCGCGCTGGTCGACGCGCTGACCGTGGTGGTGGTGCGTCCGCCGGGCGAGGTCACTTCGGGCGAGGCCTCTCGGCTGTCGGCCCGGCTGCGGACTCGGGGCGCGATGCTGATCGCGGTCGGGTCCTGGCCTGGGAGTGAGGCCCGGCTGGAGGTCCAGGCCAACGCGTGGAGCGGATTGGGTGCCGGCGAAGGGCATCTCACCGCCCGTCAGGCGACCGTCGCGGTCACCGGCCGCGGTGCCGCCGTACGGCCTCAGCGGCATCAGCTGTGGTTGCCGGCGCTCGACGGGACGATTCGTCCGGTGGAGGAGAGCGCGGCTGACAAGAGCCGGCCGGTGGGCGACCGGACTGCTGGGTGGTTGCAGGAGGCAGTCGGCTGATGGCGGGTTCTCAGCAGCCGGTGCGGGGTGGGCAGGCCGCGAGTGGTGAGCAGAGTCCGGGCGGCCGCCTCGGCGACGGGCAGATTCCGAGCGGTGGCCGTGTCGATCGGCAGCTTCCGGGCGGTCGGCGGACCCGGGGTGGCGGCTCGACTCGGGGTGGTGGCTCGACTCGGCAGGTGGGGGTGCGGACGATGGTGGTGTGGGTGCCGGACTGGCCGGTGCTCGCGGCGGCTTCGGTGGAAGGCGTCTCACCGGACGCTCCGCTGGCCGTCCTGCTGAAGGGACGCGTGCTGGCCAGCTCAGCCACGGCCCGCGCCGAGGGAGTGCGCCGTGGGCTGCGGGCCCGGGACGCCCAGTCCCGTTGCCCGGAGCTGCTCGTGCTCAAGTACGACCCGGTCATCGACGCGCGGGCGTTCGATCCGGTGATCGCCTGCCTGGAGGCGTTGACGCCAGGCATCCAGGTGATCCGCCCAGGCATGTGCGCGCTGAAGGCCCGCGGCCCGAGCCGGTTCTACGGCAGCGAGCCGGCCGCCGCGGAGAAGCTGCTCGACCGGCTGGAGACGTACGACGTACCGGGTGGCCGGGTCGGAATCGCCGACGGCCCGTTCGCCGCGGAGCAGGCCGCGCGAGCCGCGTCGGCGCAGACCCGGGTGCAGGTCATCCCGTCCGGCGGGTCGGCTGAGTTCCTGGCGCCGCTCACGGTCGACACGCTGGAGCGACCGGAGCTCACCGACCTGCTGCGACGGCTCGGCCTGCGCTCGCTCGGCGCCTTCGCGCGACTCCCGGCGACCGAGGTGCTGACCCGGTTCGGGCCGGACGGCGCGTTCGCCCACCGGCTGGCCCGCGACGACGACCGCGCGGTAGTGGCCCGGCAGGTCCCGCCCGAGCTGACCCGGACCCTCGACTTCGAACCATCGGTGGACCGGGTCGACCAGGTCGCGTTCGCGGTCCGGGCGGTCGCGGACGAACTGATCGACCGGCTGACCGCGCTCGGTCTGGTCTGCACCACCCTCCGCGTCGAGGTCGGGACGGAGTCCGGCCGGGTGCACGAGCGGGAGTGGTTGCACCCCCGCTGGTTCGCTCCTGGTGACGTGGTCGACCGAGTCCGCTGGCAGCTCCAGGGCAGCGGTACGGCGACCAGCGAACTGACCTCCCCGGTGGTGCGGCTCCGCCTGATCCCCGAACGGGTCGACCCGGTCGGCGCCCACGTCGACACGCTGTGGGGCAGCGGCCCCGACGAACGCATCCACCGCGCGCTGTCCCGAGTCCAGAGCATGCTCGGCCACGGCGCCGTGGTCATCCCGGTCATCAGCGGCGGCCGCGGCTACGCCGACCGCCAAACCCTCATCCCCTGGGGCGATCCACCCACCCCCACCAGATCCCCCGAAAGCCCCTGGCCCGGCTCCCTCCCTGGCCCTGCGGAGCTCTCCACCACCGCGCCGGTGTCGGCTGAGCCCACGCCCGCTGTCGCGCCCGTCGCGGCCGCGGCGCCCGTGCCGATCGCGTCCGCGCCCGTCGCGTCCGCGCCCACGCTCGCTGTTCCCAAGCCCCGCTTGGCCTCCACCGTTGCTGTTCTCCACTCATCTCCAACTCCGACCCCCACGCCCCCTCCCGTACCCGACATGCCTGCAGCTGCCCCCAGGCGCAAGCCCTCCGACCTGGCCACCCATCGCCCTCTACCCACCACAACCCCACTCCCTCTGCCATCCACCTCCGGCTGGCCGGTGCCAGTGCCGACGCTGGTCTACCCCTCACCACGCCCCGCCGAAGTCCTGTCGGCCGACGGACGCCAAGTCACGGTCAGCGCCCGCGGCGCCCTCTCCGGCGCCCCCTCGGCCTTCCGCCTGCTCCCCGCCCCACAAGTTGCCGACAGCAACAAGCTGCACCCGATCACCGCCTGGGCCGGCCCCTGGCCCGTGGAGGAACGCTGGTGGGACTCCGACGCCGAGAACCGCCTCGCCCGCTTCCAACTGGTCACCGCCGACGGCCGCGCCTGGCTGGCCGCCGTGCAAAACACCCACTGGTGGATCGAGGCCAGCTATGACTGACCCCACCACCGGCACCGTTGCACCCGCCGCTGCCTCCGTCACGGGCCTCACCACTGCACCCGCCGACGGCCCCACCACGGACCGGCACCAGGTCGAAGGGCACCTGCTCTGCGCCCGGCGCCACCTCCTGGCCGCCCACCGGCAGCGCCACCGCCTCACCGCCCACCGCCACCTGCGCTACGCCCGCCGCCACCTCCTGGCGGCACACCCCGGCGCCCTGCAGTACGCCGACCTCCACGTCCCAGCCACTCCCGGTCCGACCCGAGCAACCAGACGCCACCTCACGCCGTACCGGATCTCCTGCCCTGCAAGGCATTCCCTGCCCGGCGCCCGGCACCTCCGCCTGCCCTGTCACCGCAGCCTGTCCGCTTGCCGGCGCCTCCAGCGAGCCCACCGCCAGCTCCGCCAGCTGCAGAGGGGAGCCACCCGTGGGCTGGAATAACCCGGCGGTCCCCTGGTCGGAGCTGGAGCGCAAGCTGTCCGGCCGGTCGCGCCCGCCCGAGCCCGTCGACGAGCTGCTGGAGGCCGACGGCGGCGACGGCCCGGCCTGGTCACGCCACCGCCCGCCGTACGACCCGGATCCCGCGCTGCGCCCACGCCGTCCCGATGGACCGGTCGTGCCGTACGCCGAGCTGCACTGTCACTCTTACTACAGCTTCCTCGACGGCGCCTCCGCCCCGGAGCAGCTGGTCGAGGAGTCCGTCCGCCTCGGCCTGCACGCGCTCGCGCTGACCGATCACGACGGGTTCTACGGCGTGGTCCGGATGGCCGAGGCCGCGGAGGAGTACACCGACCTCCGCACGGTGTTCGGCGCCGAACTGTCGCTCGACCTGACCAAACCGCAGAACGGCGCGGCCGACCCCGAAGGCAGCCACCTGCTGGTCCTGGCCGAACGCCAGGAGGGGTACCACCGGCTCGCCGGAGCGATCACCGAGGCCCAGCTCGCCGGCCAGGAGAAGGGCCGCCCGGTCTACGACCTGGAGGAGCTCGCCGACCACGGCAAGGACGACTGGCTGATCCTGACCGGCTGCCGCAAAGGCCTGGTACGGCGTGCGCTCGAGCTCGGCGGCCAGGCGTACGGCCCGGCGGCCGCGGCCCGCGAGCTCGACCGGCTGACCGCGCTGTTCGGCAAGGACCGGGTCGTCGTCGAGCTGATCGACCACGGCCTGCCGACCGACAGCAGCCGCAACGCCGTACTGGCTCGCCTCGCCGCCGAGCAAGGCCTCCCGGTCGTTGCCACGAACAACGTTCACTACGCCCAGCCGCGCGGCCACCGGCTGGCCGCCGCGGTCGCCGCGGTCCGGGCCCGCCGGTCGCTGGACGCGATGGACGGCTGGCTGCCTCCGGCCGGGACGGCGCACCTGCGGTCGGGGGAGGAGATGCTGGCCAGGTTCCACCGGTACGACGGCGCCGTCGCGCGCTCGGTCGAGCTGGCCGACCAGCTCGCGTTCAGCCTGCGCGCCGCCAAGCCGAACCTGCCGCTCCAGGAGGTCCCGCCGGGCTACGACGCGATGGGCTGGCTGTGGAAGCTGTGCCGCGACGGCGTGAAGAAACGGTACGCCGACAAGCCGAAGCTGCGGCCCGAGGCGGAGGCCCGGGTCGAGCGGGAGCTGCAGGTGATCCAGGACCTGGAGTTCCCCGGCTACTTCCTGATCGTGCGCGACATCGTGATGTACGCCAAGCGCCAGGGCATCCTCTACCAGGGCCGTGGCTCGGCGGCGAACTCCGTGGTCTGCTACGCGCTCGAGATCACCGCGATCGACCCGGTGAAGTTCAACCTGCCGTTCGAGCGGTTCCTGTCCGCGGCCCGCGACGAGGAACCCGACATCGACGTGGACTTCGACTCCGACCGGCGCGAGGAGGTGATCCAGTACGTCTACCGCAAGTACGGCCGGCGCAACGCGGCCCAGGTCGCGAACGTGATCACCTACCGCCCGAAGCTCGCCGTCCGCGACATGGCCAAGGCGCTCGGCTTCAGCACCGGGCAGCAGGACGCCTGGTCGAAACAGGTCGACGCGTGGGGCGCGGTCCGCAGCAGCGTCGACCACGACATCCCCGAGCCGGTGGTGAAGCTGGCCGAGGACCTGCTGAAGTTCCCGCGGCACCTGGGGATCCACTCCGGCGGCATGGTGCTGACCGACATCCCGGTCGGCCACGTCGTACCGGTCGAGCATGCCCGCAAGGAGAACCGGACCGTCCTGCAGTGGGACAAGGACGACTGCGCGTGGATGGGGCTGGTCAAGTTCGACCTGCTCGGGCTCGGCATGCTCGCCGCCCTGCAGTACTGCATGGATCTGGTCCGCAAGCACCTCGGCGAGGACTGGACGCTGGACAGCATCCCGAAGGAGGAACGCGGCGTCTACGACCAGCTCGGCCACGCGGACTCGGTCGGGGTGTTCCAGGTGGAGAGCAGAGCGCAGATGAGCACGCTGCCGCGGTTGCGGCCGCGCAGCTTCTACGACCTGGCGATCGAGGTGGCGCTGATCCGGCCCGGCCCGATCCAGGGCGGTGCGGTGCACCCGTTCATCCGCCGCAAGCTGCGGGAGGAGCCGATCACCTACCTGCACCCGAAGCTGGAGCCGGTGCTCGAACGCACGCTCGGGGTGCCGCTGTTCCAGGAGCAGCTGATGCAGATCGCGATGACGGTCGGCGGCTGCAGCGGCGAGGACGCCGACCTGCTCCGCCGCGCGATGGGTTCCAAACGCGGCGTCGAGAAGATCTCGTCACTCCGCGCCAAGCTGTACGAGGGCATGGCCGAGCACGACATCACCGGCGACCTGGCCGACCAGATCTACGAAAAGATCGAAGCCTTCGCCAACTTCGGCTTCGCCGAGTCCCACTCGATCAGCTTCGCCCTCCTCGTCTACGCCAGCACCTGGCTCCGCCTGCACTACCCCGCTGCCTTCCTGGCCGCCCTCCTCCGCGCCCAGCCCATGGGCTTCTACTCCCCCCAATCCCTGACCGCCGACGCCCGCCGCCACGGAGTCCAGGTCAACCGCCCCGACCTCCACCTCTCCCACATCCACCCAACCCTCGAACCAGCCGAGACCACCGCCCCCCACCCCACGAAGCCCGGCCTTGCTGGAGCCCATCTCACTGCCCCCCGGCCCGCTGAGCCCGAGACCTCCGGGCCCCACCCCACAGACCCCCCACCCGCCGAGCCCGGCAACCCGCTCGAGCCAACCCCATCAACTGCCGCCGCCACCCCCTCAGCCGCCACTCCCGCGCTCCCTGCGCTCACCGCCCCCGCAGAGCCCCCGCTCACTTCCTCCGCGCCCGCGCTCTCCGCCACCTCCGCGCCCGCGCCCGAGCCCGCCACGCTCGCCGCCGAGTCCGCGCCCGCCTCCTCCGCGTCGGCACTCTCCTTCGTCGCGGAGCTCTCAGCGCCTGAGCTCACCGGCCCCGCGCCCGCGCTCGACGGCGAGGCCACGTTCAACGGGTCCGCACGCGACGCCGGGTCTGCACTTGGGTCCGTCGCCTCTGCGCCCGACCCCGCCGCGCCCGCGTTCAACGGCGAGGCCGTGCTCAGCGGGTCCACGCGCGACGCCGGGTCTGCACCTGAGCCCGCCGCGTCCACGTTCGTACCCGCCGCCTCCGCGCCCACTGGCGCCGCGCCCCTGCCCGACGGCGAGGCCGCGTTCGCCGGGTCCGCGCGCGACGCCGGGTCTGCACTTGCGCCCGTCGCGTCTACGTTCGTGTCCGCCGTCTCCGTGCCCTCTGGTGCGGTGTCGTCAGGCGGCGTGTTGTCCGTGCCGTGGGTGGGGGAGGGCTCGGCTCCTGGCACGGTGGCTGGTGGGTCTTCGGTTGCTGCTGGGGCTGTGAAGGTGGTTGCTGCGACGGGAAACGCAGGGTGTTTGGAGCAGGAGCAGCCGGAGGTGGGGGAGTTCGATCCGAAGGTGCGCTTCGACTCCGACGCGCATCGGCGGGACGGGCGGCTGACGGTGCGGCTCGGGCTGGCGGGGGTGAAGTCGATCGGCGAGGGCACCGCGACGGTCATCGTCGAGGAGCGCGAGAAGAACGGCCGGTACGCCGACATGGCCGATCTGGTACGCCGTACCGGCCTGACCGCAGTCCAGTTGGAAGCGCTGGCGACGGCGGGGGCGTTCGACGGGTTCGGTCTCTCCCGGAGGCAGGCGCTCTGGGATGCAGGGCGGGCCGCGGAGGAACGCCCCGGCCACCTGTCCGGCGTGAGCAGCGCCGGCCCACCGCCGACGCTCCCCGGGATGAGCGAGATGGAGACCACCATGGCCGACCTCTGGGCCACCGGGATCTCACCCGACGATCACCCGATCCGTCATGTCCGCGCCGCCCTCGACACCCGCGGAATCCTCCGCGCCGACCAGCTCTCCACCGCCCCCGACGGCACCCGCGTCCTGGTCGGCGGCGTGGTCACCCACCGCCAACGCCCCGCCACCGCCTCCGGCGTCACCTTCCTCAACCTCGAGGACGAGACCGGCATGATCAACATCATCTGCTCCGGCGGCGTCTGGAACCGCTACCGCCGCATCGCCCGAGAATCCAGCGCCCTCATCATCCGGGGCCGCCTCGAACGCTCCCAAGGAGTCACCAACCTGGTCGCCGACAAACTGGAACGCCTCCCCTTGGCCGCCCGAACCACCTCCCGGGACTTCCGTTAGCCCGACAGCAGGTGAGCTGCTCTGACGGAGCAGCCGCGGGGAGGGGCTCAGTCTGGTGCTGACTGCTGACTGCTGACTGCTGACTGCTGACGTCCGGCTCAAGGCGGGCGTAGCGATCCGTGGAGGTGAGGCGGCGTACGTCGTACTGGTGGTTGGTGGCTCAGGGATCCGGGGTGGGGATCAGCCGAGGGCTGCGAAGAAGATCATCAGCGCGCTGGCGGCGAGGATCGCGGTGATGAGGACCAGCAGGAAGCCGAGGCCTTTGCGTTTGACCTTGGTGTGGCCGATGCTGCCGGCGGAGGCGAACTGGTGGTACGGGGACGCGTAGAACACCGGGACCGCCTGGTTCGGGTGGACCGTGAAGTCGAGTGCGGCCCTGCCGAAGGAGCGCATCCACTGGGAGTGGATGTCGACGTGCAGCGGGCCGGCGAAGACGGGGATGTCGTTTCGGCCGTGCTTCACCCGGACCGGGTAGCCGTTCAGGTGCACCGTCGGCGGGACCATGGTGCTGGTCATCACGCTGCCCTGGATGGTGAGGTGCAGCATGCCCATCGGCGCCTGCGGCTGGTACTGGTGCGGCTGGAACTGCGGAGGCGGCGGCTGCTGCTGCGGGTAGCTCATGGCGCCTAACGATAGAGCGCTGAGGGAGCCCGGTCAGATCATGAGTCCGAGGGTCTGAAACGACGAGCTGGCGCTGGGGCGTGGTGGGTGTCGGCGGGGGCTGCTTGAGTGGGGGCATCGACGAATGGGGATGAGGCGCGGATGGGGAACATCGTGGGGCGCCCTCGGGTGGTGGTTTCGGTGACGGCGTCGGTGGACGGGCGGGTGGCTCTGCGGCGGGGGGAGCCGTTGATGGGGGAGGCCGCTTCGCAGGTGTGGCAGGGGATGTTGCCGGGGAGTGCGGCGGGGCTGGAGGACGTGCGGACCGCCGAGTTGGCTGAGCGGTGGGGGCCGCAGGCGGTGCTGGAGGGGAGCGGCTCGTTCGTTGCGGACTCGGCGGAGGCTGTGGCCGGGCATCCGGAGGAGTACGACGAATCGATCGACGAGCTGCGCAGCAACTTCCTGCCGGTCGAGATCGTGGGCCGGGCCTCGCGCGAGAAGTGGTTCACGGTGGTGGACAGCCGGGGGCGGATCGCCTGGGACATCAAGAGCCAGGGCGAGTACGACGTACTGGTGCTCGTCTCGCGGACGACGCCGCCGGCCCATCTCGCCTACCTACGGCGGGAGCGGATCGCCTACCTCGTCGCCGGTGAGGACAAGGTCGATCTCGCGGCCGCGTTGCGGACCATGTACGAGGTGCTCGGGGTGACCTGCGTGGTGTCGACGGCGGGCGGTGGGCTCAACGGGGAGTTGCTCCGGGCCGATCTGGTCGACGAGATCCACCTGGTGATCAGTCCGGCGATCATCGGCGGGCTCGGGACACCGACCGCGTTCGACGGGCCTGAGCTGCCGCTCGACCAGCTGCCGACCCGCCTCCGGTTGTTGTCCACGCAGACCGAGACCGACGGGATGATCTGGCTCGGGTACGAGGTGGTGCGCGAGGAAACCGAAGGCGCGTGAGGGCGAAGCCGCCTACGATCGGGTCGCATGCACAAGAGCCGGGTTTCGACGCTGCTGATCGACGTACCGCAGGCGGAAGCGCCGCGGGCCAAGGACTTCTGGTCCGCCGCGCTGGGGGTGCGGACGGGCAGTCCGCCGGGGGAGCCGCAGTACATCAGCCTGTACGACGCGGTGCCGGGTCTGGTCACCGCGATCCAGGCGCTCGAAGAGGGTGAGTCGCGCTACCACCTGGACATCGAGACCGACGACGTCGACGCCGAGACGGCGCGGTTGATCGCGCTCGGCGCGGTCGAGGTGTCGAGCTGGCAGGGCTGCAACACCTTGCGCGTCCCGGGTGGGCAGCTGGTGTGCGTCATCCCGGTCCACTCCGACCCCGAGGAGTTCGCCGCCGCGGCGACCCCCTGGCCGTAAGCACCGCCACTGACTACGGTCGAACCGCAGCCTGGGGGCTCGAGGTGGGGGTAGTGATGAGAGCCGTCGTCCAGGACCGGTACGGCGCGCCGCAGACCGTGCTCGCCCACAAGCCCGCCGCCCTCACCTTGGATCAGGCGGCCGCGTCCCGCTCGCCGCGAACACGGCGCTGATGGCCCTGCGAGACCTGGAAGCCGGTCAGCACCTGCTCGTGAACGGCGCGTCCGGCGGTGTCGGCACCCTCGTCATCTCCGGCGGCGGCGTCTCGCGCGGCGGCAGCCTGATCGGCTTGCACCTGACCAACCCGAGAAACACCACCCTGCGCAGCGCTCCGCCCGCATAGAGTGCTCGGGTGAACGAGTTGCCGGACCCGGACGGGGTCACCGATCTCGACGACCTGGTCGGGCAGTTGCGGCTGCTGAAGGTCTGGGCCGGCAGTCCGTCGTACGACGTGATCGCGCGGCAGATCGCCGAGCGGCGCGGCCAGCCCGCCCGGAAGTCGACGGTGGCGGACTGCTTCCGGCTCGGGCGGCGGCGGATGGACGCGGAGCTGCTGCTGGACATCGTGGCGACCCTGCACGCCGACTCCGGCTACGTGGCGCGCTGGCAGCACGCGCTGCGCGTGGTGACCGGCGAGAGCGCGGCGTCGGCGCACGTGAGTGTCGAGGAGGTGCTGCCGGAGGACCTGGCCGGGTTCACCGGGCGGACTGCCGAGCTGGACCGGCTGCGGGACGTGCTGGTCGCCAGCCAGAGCGAGGGGAACGCGGTGGTCATCTCGGCCATCGAGGGGATGGCAGGGGTCGGCAAGACCCGGTTCGCTGTCCACGCCGGGCACCTGCTGGCTGCGGCCGAGCCGTTCGAGCAGGTGCTGTTCGTGAACCTGCGTGGCTTCCACCAGGATCCCCAGCAGCCTCCGGCTGACCCGGCGGCGGTGCTCGACGGGTTCTTGCGCCGGCTGAACGTGCCGGCCAGCAGGATCCCCCACGGACTAGCAGCCCGTACGGCGGTCTACCGCGAACGCCTCGCCGGCACCCGGACCCTCGTCGTACTCGACAACGCGGCGACCGAGGAGCAGGTCCGCCCGCTCCTGCCACAGACCGCCGGCTGCCTCACCATGATCACCAGCCGGCGCGGTCTGACCGGTCTGCCCCACACGACCCGCTTCGAGATCGACGTGTTCACCCGCGACGAAGCAGTCGGGTACCTGACCCGCAACCTCCCGGACCTGCCACCAGGTGAAGACCCGACAGCCGCCGACCGCATCGCGGCGCGCTGCGGCTTCCTGCCGCTCGCACTCAGCCTCGTCACCGCCTACATCGGTACGACGACCGGCTGGACGCTGACCGACCACGCCGACCGCCTGGACGAGCGGCACGACAACCACCGCATCGACGACGCCGTAGAGGTTGCGCTCGCCCTGTCGTACGAAGGCCTGCCGGACCGGCATCGCCGCATCCTGCGCATGCTGGCCCTGCACCCCGGCGCCGACTTCGACGGGTACGCCGCTGCCGCGCTCGCGGACACCAGCCTGCCGGTCGCCGAGCTGACCCTGGAGGAGCTGGCCCGCGACCACCTGCTCCAGCAGACCACCCCTGACCGCTACACCTTCCACGACCTGGTCCGGGCCTTCGCGACGGTCAAGGGGATGGATGAGGACCGGCCGGGTGATCGCCGCGGCGCTCTGACCCGCCTGTTCGACTACTACCTGGCGACGTGCTCGGTCTGCATGGACGTCCTGCACCCGGCGTACCGCGACCGCAGGCCGAAGGTGGCGACGCCGTCCACCGAGCTGCCGGGGCTCAGCGACCGGTCCGACGCGGTGGGCTGGCTGGCGACCGAGCGCTCGAACCTGATGGCCGTTGTCGAGCACACCAGCCAGAACGGCTGGCTCATGCACGCCAGCCATCTCTCGATGACGCTGGGCCGGTACCTGATGGGCGTGCACGCGTCCGACGCGATGACGATCTCCAGCCACGCCCTGCGCGCTGCCGTCGCGGCCGGCGACCTGATCGGTGAGGCGTACGCGCTGAACAACCTCGGCATCGCCTGGGCGCGGACGTTCGAGTTCCACCGGGCGATCGAGCTGCACGAGCAGGCGCGGGACAAGTTCGCGGCCGCCGGGGACGCCATCGGCGAGGCCGGTGCCTACAACGCCCTCGGCACCCACTACACCCAGCTGAGCGACTGGGACCGCAGCCGCGAGAACTTCGAGCGCGGACTGGCCGTGTTCGGTTCGGTCGGTGACCGGCTCGGCGAGGCGCTGATCCTGTCGAACCTCGCCAACAACCACAAGCGGACCGCCCGCTACGGCAAGGCGCTCGAAGTGCTCGACCGAGCGCTGTCGATCTACACCGAGGTCGACGTCATCGACGGTCGGGCGGCGGTCCTGACCAACCTGTGCGTGGTCGCGGAGCGGCAGGGCAGGTACGCGGACGCGCTCACCCACAGCCGGCAGGCGCTGGAGCTGTACCGTCGGATCGGCAACCGCACCGGCGAGGCGCGTGCATTGCAGGGACTCGGGGTCGCCGAGGTCCGCACTCGCGCGTACGACGACGCCCGCGAGCATCTGATCGAGGGGCTGGAGATCTACCGTCACACCGGCATCCGCGGCGGCGAAGGAGGCGCACTCGACACCTTGGGCGAGCTCTGCACCGCTACCGGTGACACCGCCCGAGCGGTGCAGCACCACCAGGACGCCCTGCTCATCTACCGCGAGACCGCTGCCTACGACCACGAGAGCTACGCACTGAACGGGATCGGCGAGGCCGTGCACACCGCGGGCGACAGCGAGCAGGCGGTGACTCACCACACCGAGGCCCTGGCCATCGCCAGCAAGTACGACATCTCGATGGAGCAGGCCCGCGCCCACGCAGGCCTGGCGCGGGCGCACCGGTCCCTCGGGTCGATCGCCGCGGCGGACGAGCAGGACCGGCTGGCCACCTCCATCTACACCACGCTGGACGTGCCGCCGCCTGCCTACAACGCGCCTAGCTGACGATCGCTGCCGCGCGCGCCGCCAGGTAGTGGCGCTCCGGGGACGACTGGGTCAGCCGAGCGGCCTCCTGGTACGCCGTACGGGCTGCTTCGAGGTCGCCGGCCAGTTCGAGCAGATGAGCCCGTACGGCGGTAGCGCGGTAATGGTTCGCGAGCGCCGGGTCCTCAGCGGCCTGGTCGAGTCGGTCGAGGCCGGTGCGTGGGCCGTGGACCATCGCGACGGCGACGATCCGGTTCAGCGTGACGATCGGGCCGGGGGACAGCGTCTCCAGGAGCTCGTAGAGCACGAGGATCTGGCGCCAGTCGGTGTCGGCGGCGTCCAGCGCCTCGGCGTGCACGGCGGCGATCGCGGCCTGCAGCTGGTACGGGCCGATGGGAGCGGTGCGCAACGTCGTACTGATCAGGTCGGTGCCTTCGGCAATGAAGTCGTGGTGCCAGCGGGTGCGGTCCTGGTCGGGGAGGGGGACGAGCGCGCCGGTCTCCGAGGTGCGAGCAGGCCGGCGGGCGTCGGTGAGCAGCATGAGGGCGAGCAGCCCGCTGACCTCGCCCTCGGCCGGGAGCTGCGCGTGCAGCTGACGGGTCAGGCGGATCGCCTCGGTGCTCAGCTCGACGCGGTGCAGGGCCTCGCCGGAGCTGGCCGTGTAGCCCTCGTTGAAGATCAGGTAGAGCACGTGCAGGACGGCGGCCAGCCGCGGACCCAGCTCCTCGGCGGGCGGCATCCGGAAGGTCGCGCCGCCGGCCTTGATCGTCGCCTTCGCGCGGCTGATCCGCTGACCGATGGTTGCCTCGGGCACCAGGAAGGCGCGGGCGATCTCGGCCGTGGTCAGCCCGCCGACGGCGCGCAGGGTGAGCGCGATCTGCGACGGGGGAGTGAGCGCGGGGTGGCAGCAGAGGAAGAGCAGCGTGAGCGAGTCGTCGATCGCGGGGACCGGCGCTGGGTCAGCCGGCGCGCCGGAACCATCCGGGGTCTCGAACGCGCGACGAGGATCGGCGGTGGCGACGGCCTCCTCGCGCTTCCGGCGCGCCGCCTCGCTCCGCAGCAGCTCGATCCGGCGGCGGGACGCGACGGTGATCAGCCAGTTCAGCGGTTGATCGGGCACGCCGTCGGCCGGCCACTGGGTGGCTGCCGCGAGCAAGGCCTCCTGCACGGCGTCCTCGCACAGGTCGAAGCCGCCGTACCGCCGAACCAGCGGGCCGACCACGCGTGGGGCCAGTTCGCGGAGCAGATTCTCGATCTGCCCCGGCCTGCCCCGCCCTGGATCTGCGTGCCCCGGAATTCCCCGCTGCCCCGAAACACCAGGCCCTGGCTGCCCCGCGGTGCTCACCGCAGGGAACTCAGGTCCCGGACCGGGCGGATCTCGACGATGCTGTACGCCGCCTCCGGGATCCGCGTGACGATCTCGGTGGCGCGCTCGACGGTGTCGCAGTCGACCAGGTAGAAGCCGGCCAGCTGCTCCTTGATCTCGGCGAACGGGCCGTCGGTGGTGACCGCCTTGCCGTCCCGGACCCGGACCTGCCGCGTCAGCGCGGGATCGTCGAGCGACTCGCTCGCGATCAGCTCACCTTCGGCGGTCAGGGCGTTCTCGAGCTCGGCGTAGCCGCTCATCGACTCGCGCCGCTGCTCCTCCGACAGTTGGTTCCACAGCGCGCGGCCCTCGGGGTTGCCGTAGATCAGGATCAGGAACTTCATCGCACCACAGTAGGACTTGATAGGTAGGAATAAACCTACGTATAGTACGAGGCATGCCACCGCGCCCGAGTGTTGTTGCCGAGAGCATCGAGGATCGCGTGTTCGCCGCGCTGTCGAGCCCGGTCCGCCGGGAGGTGCTGCGGCTGCTGCGCGACGGCGGGCCGCAGCCGGTCGGTGTGCTGGCCGGGCGGTTCGCGATGGCCCGGCCGAGCTTGTCCGAGCACCTCCGGGTGCTCCGCGACGCCGGCCTGGTCAGCGAGCGGAAGGAAGGCCGCCAGCGGCTCTACCGGTTGGAGCCGGTGCCGCTCGCCGAGGTGCAGGAGTGGTTGACGCCGTACGAACGGTTCTGGCGCGAGCGGATGGCCGCGCTGGGCGACGTACTGGACCGGATGGAGGACGCGTGACCGACCAACTGACCACGATCGAGGTCGACCAGTTCTCCCCACACCCAGCGGCCAAGGTCTGGCGGGCGCTGACCGAGGCGGAGGTGCTGGCGTTCGAGACCGAGAAGCTGCTCCGGATCGGCTGGCGTACCGGCGTACCGAAGGCCCTTGCCAAGCTGCTCGACACCCTTTGAGGCCCTGGAGGCGTCTCCCTTGGGTCTCGATCAGGTTGCTGGTCGGTGACGTGCGTAGCCGAACCGGTTCGGTGACGTTCGAGTAGTCAGGGGCATCTCAGGGCTTCCCCGGTGTGGCCCGAGCGAAACCTGGTCGCCTGCCCCAGTAGAGTTACCGGCGGAAGTGGGCTGAGAGACAAAGGGGGAGGGTCGCGTGCCGGACGTGGAGGTCTCCGACCGGGTACTGACGATCCCGAACGCACTGAGCTTCGTGCGGCTGCTCGGGGTGCCGTTGTTCCTGTGGCTGATTCTCGGCCCGGAGGAGGACGGCTGGGCCTTGCTGGTGCTGGCGATCTCCGGCTTCACTGACTGGGCCGACGGCCAGATCGCCCGCCGGATGAACCAGACCACCCGGTTGGGGCAGATGCTCGACCCGGTCGCCGACCGGCTCTACATCTTCGCCACCGTGCTCGGCCTGGCGCTGCGCGACATCATCCCGTGGTGGCTGGCGATCGCGCTGCCGCTGCGCGACCTGCTGCTGACCTTCACCTTGCCGGCTCTGCACCGCCGCGGCTTCAACGCGCTGCCTGTGCACTTCCTCGGCAAGTCGGCGACCTTCTGCCTGCTGTACGCCTTCCCGCTGCTGCTGCTCGGTGACGGCGACAGCACGCTCAACCTGCTGGCCCGCGTCTTCGGCTGGGCCTTCGCGATCTGGGGCACGGCGCTGTACTACTGGGCCGGCGCCCTGTACTTCGTGCAGCTGCGGCACCTGGTCCAGACCGTCAAACCGATCAGCGGGCAACCGGGTCGATCGTGACTCAGCAAGCTCCGCCCGGGCAGCGGCGCGTGGACGCGTCCATGTCGCTGCTGAACAACCTGATGGCGCACCCGCTCGACGAGGGGTACGCGATCAGCGCGCGGGCCCGGCCGCTGACCGGTGGGCCGAAGAAGGCCCGGCACAGGATCATGCTGGTCGTCGCGTTCGTCGTACTGGGGTTCCTGCTGGCGATCGCCGCGTCGCAGAACTACCGCGCCGCGCCGGCCGCGGAGAAGCAGCGCAACGAGCTGGTCGAACGCGTCGAGCAGGCCGACGGCCGGCTGAACGACCTGCGCAACCGCCAGACCGCCCTGGCCGGTGAAGTGCGCGGGCTGCAGGCCGGTGCGCTGAGCGAGTCCGACGCGGCGCTGCAGCAGAAGGTCGACGACCTCGAGCTGCAGGTCGGTTCGGTCGCGGTGACCGGACCCGGCGTCAAGGTGGTCGTCGACGATGCCAAGAACGCCGACGACAAGGAGGGCCGGCTGCTCGACGTCGACCTCCAGCAGCTGGTCAACGGCCTGTGGACCGCGGGCGCCGAGGCGATCGCGGTGAACGGCCACCGGCTGACCAGCCTGACCGCGATCCGCGGCGCCGGCAGCGCGATCACTGTCGACTACAGCTCGCTCAACCCGCCGTACACGGTGCTCGCGATCGGCGACACCAACACCTTGCCGGCCCGGTTCGCCCAGAGCTCGGGCGGTCAGTGGGTGCAGTACCTGGTGAGCAACTTCGATGTCCGGATGACGACCACGACGGAGGACTCCTTGCTGGTGCCAGCCGATGCCACCATCGCGCTGCGGTACGCGAAGGTGGGACCGAAATGATCGCCGTGCTCGGTCTGGTGATCGGCGTCGTGATCGGCCTGCTGGTCGCACCCGACGTGCCCGACTGGGCCCAGCCCTACCTGCCGATCGCCGTCGTCGCCGCGCTCGACGCGGTCTTCGGCGCCCTGCGCGCGTTCCTGGACGGGATCTTCGACGACAAGGTGTTCGTCGTGTCGTTCGTGTCGAACGTGCTGATCGCGGCCCTGATCGTCTACCTCGGCGACCAGCTCGGCGTCGGCTCGCAGCTGTCCACCGGTGTGGTCGTCGTGCTCGGCATCCGCATCTTCACCAACATGGCCGCGATCCGCCGGCACGTCTTCCGGGCCTGAGCATGAGCGACGACCAGCGACCGCCCGAGGAGCCCAAGCGCCCGCCGCAGCACCGCGGCGAGGCGCACCACCGGGCGTCCGAGCCGAAGCGCGACGACCGTACGCCGCCGCCCGAGTCCGACGGACCGGCAGCGGAACCGGCTCCGGCCTCGGAATCGGCCTCGGAATCGGCCTCGGCCTCGGCGCAGGCTCCGCCTTCGGACAGTCCGCCGGCGGAGCCCGCGCACCCGGTCGCTCCGACCCCGATGCCGCGCGCCAAAGGCCCCAACCTGGCCCTGCGCCGGTTGAAGGCCGGCTTCAAGCCGTCCCGCGGACAGGCGATCGTGGCCGTCGTCCTGGCCCTGGTGGCCTGTACGGCGGTCGTCCAGGTCCGCGTGAACCGCGCCGACGACGGCTACCAGAACGCCCGCCGCGAGGACCTGATCGCGATCCTCGACGGCCTGAACCAGAACAACCGCCGCCTGGAGAGCGAGATCACCGAGCTGGAGGAGCGCAAGAACACGCTGTCCTCCAGCGCCGACAAGGCCCAGACCGCGCGCGAGCAGGCCGAGCAGCAGGTCCGCACCCTCAGCATCCTGGCCGGGACGTTGCCGGCCCAGGGACCGGGGGTCCGGATCACGCTGAACGACCCGGAGGGCAAGATGACGTCCGGCAACCTGCTGGACGCGATCGAGGAACTGCGCGACGCCGGCGCCGAGGCGATCCAGATCAACGGCTCGGTCCGGGTGGTGGCCAGCACCGACCTGACCGACGAGGCGCCCGGTGTCCGGGTGGACGGGGAGAAGGTCGTCTCGCCGTACGTGATCGAGGCGATCGGCGAGTCGCACAACCTGGCCGAGGCGGCGAACTTCCCCGGCGGCCTGATCAGTGAGGTGACCGGCCCGCAGATCGGCGGCACCGCCGAGGTGACCGAGCTGCGGCAGCTGACCATCAGCGCCTTGCACGCGCCGGAGGAGCATCGCTACGCTCGCCCGGCCCCCAGCCCGACCAAGTAGATCCTGAGCGAAAGAGGACCCGAGGTGTACCCCGAAGACCTGAAGTACACGGCCGAGCACGAGTGGCTGAAGGCCGGCGAAGAAGGCCCGGTGCGGGTCGGCATCACCGACTTCGCCCAGGACGCGCTCGGCGACATCGTCTACGTGCAGCTGCCCGAGGTGGGCGCCGTCGTGCGCGCCGGCGACGCCTGCGGCGAGCTGGAGTCGACCAAGTCCGTCAGCGACCTGTTCGCGCCGGTCAACGGCACCGTCACGGCCGTCAACGAGGCCCTGGCCGACCAGCCCGACCTGGTCAACACCGACCCGTACGGCGAGGGCTGGCTGCTCGACATCCGCGTCGACGACGACGAGGAGGTGGCGGCCCTGATGGACGCCGACACCTACAAGGGCCAGCTCGAGCAGAGCTGATAGGTTTGCGCCCTCAACCGCCGGTCGAGGGTTGAGGGCGCAGTCACACTGTCATCACGGGGATCTACGACAACGTCGCCGGACCGCCGGCGATCGGGAGGATCACAGCATGCCGTTCTGCAACCAGTGCGGGCACGAGAACTCCGAGGGCAGCAAGTTCTGCTCGCAGTGCGGAACGATGCTCCCTGGCGCGGACCGTCCGGTGCCCGCCCCCGGCGTCACCGACACCGCGATGCTGACCCCGATCAGCGCCGAGCCCGACACCGAGCGGATCGACCTGGCCGGTGAGGGCCTGACCGCCGAGGACGAGGCCGCCGTCGGCGCGCTGCCGGCCGGGTCCGCCCTGCTGATCGTCCAGCGTGGCCCGAACGCGGGCAGCCGCTTCCTGCTCGACGTCGACGTGGTCACCGCCGGCCGGCACCCGGACAGCGACATCTTCCTCGACGACGTCACGGTCTCGCGCCGGCACGCGGAGTTCCGCCGCGACCCGGCCGGGGTGAAGGTGCGCGACGTCGGCAGCCTGAACGGCACCTACGTCAACCGCGACCGGATCGACGAGGTCGCGCTGACCAACGGTGACGAGGTCCAGATCGGCAAGTACCGGCTCGTCTACTACGCCAGCAGTGGCCAGGCCTGAGGCTGACGCCGGAGGAAGCAGCATCGGAGCGGTGCTGCAGGTCCTGCAGGCCGAGTTCGCCGACGTCACCATCTCCAAGCTCCGCTTCCTCGAGGCCGAGGGACTGGTGACGCCGGCCCGGACCGCGTCCGGGTACCGCAAGTTCAGCGCGGCCGACATCGAGCGGCTGCGCTACGTGCTGACCGCGCAACGCGACCAGTACCTGCCGCTGAAGGTGATCAAGGAACACCTCGGCGCGATGGACCGCGGCCTGCGACCGACACCGGGCGGCCGTCCGGCGGCGCCCGAGGCGGCCGAGCCCGCCGGGTTGCCGGTCGCCGAGGACTTCGGTGCCGACCGCACCGAGTTGAAGCTGACGCGCGAGGAGCTGCGGGTCGCGGCGGGGATCACTGCTGAGCTGTTGGAGCAGTTGGAGAGCCACCAGCTGGTGGTGGCTCGGGGCAACCACTACGACGGCGACGCGATCCTGGTCGCGAAGGCGGCCGCCGAGTTCGGCCGGTACGGCGTGGAGCCGCGGCACCTGCGCCCGTTCCGTACGGCGGCCGACCGCGAGGTCGGCCTGATCGAGCAGGTCGCCGGTCCGCGCCGCGACGACAAGACCCAGGAACTGGCGGCCCTCGCCGTACGGTTGCACGCGGCCCTGGTCCGGTCCCGGCTGAGCCGCTGACGTCGTACGCCGACCCGGACGCCAGCTTGTGCGGGCTTGCCGGAGTAGGCTGAGGGTGTGCGCGAAGTCGACGTAATCGGAGTCCGGGTCGAGATGCCCTCGAGTCAGCCGATCGTGCTGCTCCGGGAGGTCGGCGGTGAGCGGTACCTGCCGATCTGGATCGGCGCGGCCGAGGCCAGCGCGATCGCGTTCGCGCAGCAGGGGATGGAACCACCGCGGCCCCTGACCCACGACATCTTCGCCGAGGTGATCCGGGTGCTGGGGCACACGCTGACCCAGGTCCGGATCGTGAACCTGACCGACGGCGTGTTCGAGGCGATCCTGGTGTTCGACGACAAGACCGAGATCTCGGCCCGCCCGTCGGACTCGATCGCGCTCGCGCTGCGCACCGGGACGCCGGTGTTCTGCACCGAGGAGATTCTCGCCGAGGCCGGGGTGCCGGTTCCGGAGAGTGAGACCGACGAGGTCGACGAGGTGGAGGAGGAAGAGGAAGTGGAGCGCTTCCGCGAGTTCCTCGACCAGATCTCGCCGGAGGACTTCGACAAGTCCTGACCGTGCGTTACGGCAAGATTTTGGATGTCTCTGGTACAAGGCCGGGTTGGTAACGATTCGGCCTGGGAGCGCGACACGCTTTCGGCTCGGTGCGGTTGTCGTTGACCGGGTCAAGTCGGCGGCTTACCTTGAAGGAGTTGTGAGGAGTTGTAACTCCACGGATGTAGTCCGTTCCAGTCAGTACCCAGGGAGGCTCAGGCGTGACACGCACCGGCGACACCGATCTGACGGCGCAGTCGGCGTCGGAAGCACACGCCGACGCGGCTGCCGCAGCGGGGGTGCAGGGCCTGCTCTTCGACGACGACCTGCGCCCGATGCCGGAAGACGTCGGTTTCCGCGGCCCGACCGCCTGCTCGGCCGCCGGCATCACCTACCGTCAGCTCGACTACTGGGCCCGTACCGGCCTGGTGTCGCCGTCGGTCCGCCCGGCCACCGGCTCGGGCACGCAGCGGCTCTACGGCTTCCGCGACGTTCTCCTGCTCAAGGTGATCAAGCGGCTGCTCGACGCCGGGATCTCGCTGCAGCAGATCCGCACCGCGATCGCCCACCTGAGCGAGCGCGGCATCGACGACCTGACCCAGATCACGCTGATGAGTGACGGCGCCTCGGTCTACATGTGCACCTCGCCCGACGAGGTCATCGACCTGCTGGCCGGCGGCCAGGGCGTCTTCGGGATCGCGCTCGGCGGGGTCTGGCGCGAGGTCGAGGGTTCGCTGTCCGAGCTGCCGACCGAACGCGCCGACGGCAACGACGAGGAGTCCGGCCCGCACGCGAACGACGAGCTCGCCGCTCGCCGCCGCGCCCGGATGACCGGCTGACCCCGAACCACCTCCAGCAACCGGTGCGCCCACTCACCGCGGAAACCCTGCGTGGTGTGTGGGCGACGTTGTTGCTGCCCCTCGACGCCGACGACACGATCGACTTCGTCCGCCTCGAGGCCCAGCTCGACCACCTGACCAAGGCCGGTGTCGACGGTCTGTACGTGCACGGTACGGCGGGGGAGTTCCAGACCCTGACCGAGGGCGAGTACGACCGGATCAACGACCTGCTCGCCGCGCGGACCGACCTGCCGTTCCAGATCGGTGCCAGTCACCCTTCGGCGCAGCTCCAGCTCGACCGCGTACGCCGGGCGGCCGCGTTGCGTCCCTCGGCGATCCAGGTGATCCTGCCCGACTGGCTCCCGCTGAGCGCCGGCGAGGCGCTGGCCTTCCTCGACCGTGTCGCCCAGGCGGCCGGCGGCGTACCGCTGGTCCTCTACAACCCGCCGCACGCGAAGACGCAGGTCTGGCCCGAGCAGCTCACCGACCTCGCGCGCGCCGTACCGGCTTTGATCGGCTTGAAGAGTGCGGGTGGGGACGCGGAGTGGTTCGCCCGGGCGCGCGAGTCCGGGCTGTCGCTGTTCGTGCCCGGGCACTTCCTGGCGAGCATGACCCCGCTCGGCGCGGACGGCAGCTACTCCAACGTCGCCGCGCTCTCGCCGGCCGGTTCCGTGAGGTGGTACGAGCTGATCGAGGCCGACCATCGGGCGGCGCTCGATGTCGAACGGCGGATCGCCGAGTTCTTCGCCGGGCACATCGCGCCGCTGCAGGCCCGAGGCCTGTCCAACCCCGCGCTCGACAAGTTCCTCGCCGCGGTCGGTGGCTGGGCCGACGCCGGGACGCGGGTGCGCTGGCCGATGGCCTTCGCCGATCCGGAACTGGTCGGACCCGCCCGAGTGACCGCGCAACGGCTGCTGCCGGAACTCGACGAGGGCAACTGGTAACCTCGGGGTTGCCGTACACAGCACTCGGGAGAGTCCCAGGGCGCGTTTGCCTGGGCGCCGAAGGGGCAATTCCTCCCCGGAACCTCTCAGGCCCATGGACCGAGTGCCGCAGGCGACTCTGAAGCGTGTCAGTGCGTGACAGAGGGGGAGGCCACCGGCAGACCTGTCAGCATCGGAGCCTCCAGCTATGACTGTGCAAGATTCATTTCCCACCCCACCGCCCCAGTCGCCCGACATCTCCCCACAGATCTCGGCCACCTTCGCCGACCGTCACATCGGCCCGCGGGCCGACGAGGTCGCCCGGATGGTGCAGACCCTCGGGTACGCCGACGTCGACGCGCTCGTCGACGCCGCGGTCCCGGCCTCGATCCGCTCGGCCGAGCCGCTCCGGCTGCCCGAGCCGGCCTCCGAGGTCGACGCGCTGACCGAGCTCCGCCAGCTGGCCGCGCGCAACAACGTCGCCACCTCGATGATCGGCCAGGGTTACTACGGCACCTTCACCCCGTCGGTGATCGTCCGCCGCCTGGTCGAGAACCCGGCCTGGTACACGGCGTACACGCCGTACCAGCCGGAGATCTCCCAGGGCCGGCTCGAGGCGCTGCTGAACTTCCAGACCGTCGTGTCGGACCTGACCGGCCTGCCGACCGCGAACGCGTCGCTGCTCGACGAGGGCACCGCGGCCGCCGAGGCGATGACGCTGGCGCACCGGTCGAACCGCAAGTCGAAGAGCAACCGTTTCCTCGTCGACGCCGACTGCTTCGCGCAGACGATCGCCGTCGTCGAGACCCGCGCCGAGGCGCTCGGCATCGAGGTCGTCGTCGCCGACACCACCGACGGTCTGCCCGAAGGCGACTTCTTCGGCTTCCTGGTCCAGTACCCGGGCTCCGGCGGTGTCGTCCGCGACCTGAAGCCGCTGGTCACCGCCGCGCACGAGCGCGAGACGTTGGTTGCCGTGGCCTCCGACCTGCTCGCGCTGACGTTGCTCGAGGCACCGGGTGAGGCCGGCGCCGACATCGTGATCGGCTCGTCGCAGCGCTTCGGCGTCCCGCTGTTCTACGGCGGACCGCACGCGGGCTTCATGTCCGTGCGCGCCGGGCTCGAGCGGTCGTTGCCCGGTCGCCTCGTCGGCGTCTCGGTCGACGCCGACGGCGCCCCGGCGTACCGGCTGGCTCTGCAGACGCGGGAGCAGCACATCCGTCGTGAGAAGGCGACCTCCAACATCTGTACGGCGCAGGTCCTGCTCGCCGTTGTCGCCTCCATGTACGCCGTCTACCACGGCCCCGACGGCCTGAAGGCGATCGCCGAACGCGTCCACGGAGGAGCCGACAGCCTGGCCGCGTCGCTGCGCGCCGGTGGCGTCGAGGTCGTGCACGAGCAGTTCTTCGACACCGTGCTGGCGCGCGTCCCCGGTCGTGCGGCCGACGTCGTCGACACCGCCCGGCAGAACGGGATCTGGCTGCGCCTCGTCGACGCCGACCACGTCGGCATCTCCTGCGACGAGAAGACCGACGCGGTCGCGCTCGGCCAGGTCTGCGGCTCGTTCGGCATCCGGTACGACGCTTCGCTTGCCGGTGGCAACCTGTCCGACGCCGTCACTCGTACGTCGGACTACCTGACCCACCCGGTCTTCAACACGCACCGGTCCGAGACGGCGATGCTGCGCTACCTGCGCAAGCTGTCCGACTACGACTACGCGCTCGACCGCGGCATGATCCCGCTCGGCTCCTGCACGATGAAGCTGAACGCGACCACCGAGATGGAAGCGGTCACCTGGCCCGAGTTCGCCGACATGCACCCGCTGGCGCCGATCGAGGACGCGGCCGGGTACGTGAAGCTGATCGGCCAGCTGGAGCGCTGGCTGGCCGAGGTGACCGGCTACGCCAAGGTCTCGATCCAGCCGAACGCCGGTTCGCAGGGCGAGCTCGCGGGCCTGCTGGCGATCCGCGGTTACCACCGGGCCCAGGGCAACGAGGACCGCAACGTCTGCCTCATCCCCGCCTCGGCGCACGGCACCAACGCCGCGTCCGCGGTGATGGCGGGCATGAAGGTTGTTGTTGTCAAGGGCAACGACGACGGAACCATCGACCTGGACGACCTGCGGGCCAAGGCGTCCGAGCACGCGGAGAAGCTGGCCGCGATCATGATCACCTACCCGTCCACGCACGGCGTGTACGAGGAGAGCGTGACCGAGGTCTGCCAGATCGTGCACGACCACGGCGGCCAGGTGTACGTCGACGGCGCGAACCTGAACGCCCTGCTCGGCCTGGCCAAGCCGGGCGAGTTCGGCGGCGACGTCTCGCACCTGAACCTGCACAAGACGTTCTGCATCCCGCACGGCGGCGGTGGCCCGGGCGTCGGCCCGGTCGCGGTCGCCGCGCACCTGGCGCCGTACCTGCCGAACCACCCGCTGCTCGACCAGGCCGGCCCGGACTCCGGTGTCGGCCCGATCTCGGCGGCGCCGTTCGGCTCGGCCGGCGTCCTGGCGATCTCCTGGGCCTACATCCGGATGATGGGCGCGGAGGGTCTGACCTCGGCGACCAAGGCCGCCGTACTGACCGCGAACTACGTCGCCAAGCGGCTCGAGAACGCGTTCCCGGTGCTCTACACCGGCGAGAACGGCCTGGTCGCGCACGAGTGCATCCTGGATCTCCGCCCGATGACCAAGGAGACCGGCGTCACCGTCGACGACGTCGCGAAGCGGCTGGTCGACTACGGTTTCCACGCGCCGACGATGTCGTTCCCGGTGCCCGGCACGCTGATGGTCGAGCCGACCGAGTCCGAGGACCTGGGCGAGCTGGACCGCTTCATCGACGCGATGATCGCGATCAAGCACGAGATCGACCGGGTCGCGGCAGGCGAGTGGCCGGCCGACGACAACCCGCTGGTCAACGCGCCGCACACGGCGTCCGCGGTGATCAACGACAAGTGGGAGCACGCCTACACCCGCGAGGAGGCCGCGTTCCCGCAGTCGGTCGACCGGACCACGAAGTACTGGCCGCCGGTGCGCCGCATCGACGGCGCGTACGGCGACCGCAACCTGATCTGCTCCTGCCCTTCCCCGGAGGCTTTTGAGTGACCCTGCGCCCTGACACTGCCGCGGCTCTCTTCGCAGAAGTCGCGGCAGCCCAGAGTGAGTGGAAGCTGCCGTCGATCACGGCCGGTGTGGTGCGTGACGGTGCACTGGTGTGGACCGGGTCGCGGGGGCAGTTCGCCACGGCCGACGGTGGGTTGCCCGGTCCGGAGCGGCAGTACCGGATCGGGTCGATCACCAAGACGCTGACCGCCGTCCTGGTGATGCAGTGCCGCGACGACGGGCTGCTCGCGCTGAACGATGCCGTCGGCAAGCATCTGCCGGGCGTCGCGTTCGGCGACCTGACGCTGCGGCACCTGCTGTCGCACTCGGGCGGGATGAACGCCGAGCCCGAAGGGCCGTGGTGGGAACGCAATCCGGGCGTGTCGTTCGAGGCGCTGACGGCCGCGATGGACGAGTCGCAGGCGGCCGGCGTACCGGATCGGCGGTACCACTACTCGAACCTGGGCTACGCGTTGCTGGGGGAGATCGTCGCGCGGTTGCGGGGTGGGTCCTGGTTCGACCTGGTGCGTGAGCGGATCCTGCGGCCGTTGGAGATGCGGCGTACGTCGTACTTCCCGGAGGACCCCGCGGCTGAAGGCTTTTCGGTGCATCCGTTCAGCGGTCGGCTGGCCGCGGAGCCGGCGTACGACGCGGGCGCGATGGCGCCGGCCGGGCAGCTGTGGAGCACGATCGAGGACCTGGCCCGGTACACGTGTTTCTGGATCGACCCGGTGCCGGAGGTGCTGAGCCGGGAGAGCGTCGAGGAGATGTCGACGCCCGCGTCGGCCGATCCGCGCGAGGCGCTGAACGCGGCGTACGGGCTGGGGCTGCGGCTGCAGGCCGACGATCCAGACCTGTTCGCCGGGCACACCGGCTCGATGCCTGGTTTCATCGCCGGGTTGTTCTTCGACCGGGACCGCCGGATCGGCGCGGTCGCGCTCGCCAACGCGACGTACGGCAAGTGCGCGTCGGTCCCGCTCGACCTGATGCGGGTCACGATGACGCACGAGCCGTGGCTTCCGCAGGAATGGGTGCCCGAGCCGGAGCTCCCGCAGGGCGAGGAGCTGCTGGGGCACTGGTACTGGGGAAACACGCCGGTGACGATGTCGGTCAGCGGGTGCATCCTTCAGCTGAGTGGCGCTCTCACCTGCCGCTTCTCACCACTGGGCCCTGATCTGTACCGGGGGCGCGACGGGTACTTCGCGGGGGAGAAGCTCCGGGTGGTCCGGGCTGAGGACGGCAGCATCAAGGAGCTGAACGTCGCGACCTTCACCCTCACGCGGTCGCCGTACGGGCGCTGATCGCTTCCGCTTCGGCGAAGAGACGGTCCACGTGGTCCTCCTCACAGGTGGTGAGGAGGCAGACGCGACGGGAGCCTCGAAGGTTGCGTTTGGCCTGGTGGGGCAGGGGTGGTGCGGTGTGTCGTCACGGAGGGTACCCCGGTTGACACCGGCGGCTGGGAAAGAAGTAGGTTAGGAATACCTAAGTAAGGGTCGCCTTACTCAACAACTTCTTCTGGAGACGCTGGATGTCGCAGCAAGTGGGGCTCGCCCCGTTGAGCTCATCGTCGTACAGCCCGAGCGTGACGCAGTGGCCGTTGGCGTCGACGGTAGTAAATCGGCAGCGCGGGCCGTTGCCGGCCGGGCTGCCGGCCGACGTGTTGCGGCGTACGGCGCAGATGCTGGGGGAGCCGCGCGTGCCGTCGACCGGTGTCGGCGAGTCGGCGGCACTGGATCTGATCGCCGGTCTGCTGGATCGGGACGGGATCGACCTCAGTCACCCGCACGCGGCGGCGCACCTGCAGCCGCCGGTGCTGCAGGTCGCGGTGGACGCCGACCGGCTCGCGTCGGCGAGCAACGCGTCGATGGACACCTACGACTCGGGCCCGGCGACGCTGGCGATCGAGCAGTGGGTGGTTCGCGCGCTGGCCGGGATGGCCGGGTTCGGGCCGGCGGCGGACGGCGTACTGACTCCTGGCGGCTCGATCTCCAACCTGCTCGCGATGCTGATCGCGCGGGACAGCGCGGCCGCGGCGGCCGGTCTCGACGTACGGCGTGACGGTGTCTACGGGATGCGTCGACCGGTTGTGCTGTGCTCCGAGCTGGCGCACTTCTCGATCCAGCGGGCCTGCGCCGCGCTGGGCCTCGGCGAGGACGCGGTGATCGCGATCCCGGCCGACGGCGACTTCCGGATGCGCCTGGATGTACTTGCCGACGAGCTGGCCCGCCCGGGCCGGACGCCGATCGCCGTGGTCGCGACCGCCGGTACGACGGACTACGGCTCGATCGACCCGATCGAAGGGATCGCCGAGCTCGCCCGCCCGTACGGCGTCTGGGTGCACGCCGACGCGGCGTACGGGTTCGGTGCGTTGTTCTCCGACCGGCTCGCGCCGTTGCTGGCGGAGCTGCCGGCGGCGGACTCGGTGACGCTCGACCTGCACAAGATCGGCTGGCAGCCGGCCGCGACGAGCATGCTGCTGGTCGCCGACAAGGTGCGCTTCTCGGCGCTCGGGCGGTCGGTCGACTACCTCAACCCCGCCGACGACATCGACTCCGGCCTGGACGGGCTGCTCGGGCGGAGTTTACAGACCACTCGCCGCCCCGACGCTGTGAAAGTCGCCACGACTTTGACCGCTTACGGCCGGGCCGGACTGGGCAGGATGCTCGACACCTGCCACGAGCTCACGCACGCCGCCGCGGCCAGGGTCGTTGCCGACAGCAACCTCGAGCTGCTGGCGCCGGTGACCTTGACCACGGTGCTGTTCCGGGTCGCCGGGCGGGGACTGGACGCGGCCGGCGTGGACGCGCTCCAGGGTGAGGTCCGGCGCCGGTTGCTGACGTCGGGACGGGTGCTGATCGGCCGGACCACGATCCCCGGCGGTGGCGACCGCCCGGCGGTGGTCGCGTTGAAGCTGACGCTGCTGAACCCGAACGCCACCGCGTCGGACATCGAGGAACTGCTCGACCTGGTCGTGGCCACCGGCCACGACGTCCGGTCGGCCGGCGGCGAAGGAGCAGCGTGACCCCGACGACGACAGCAGCTGTCACCACCCACCTGAACGCGATCCTGAGGTGCTACACGCGGGAGGCGGGGGTGCCGGTTGCTCCTGGGAGGCTCAGCTTCTTGGTGGGTGATGTGGAGATCACTGCTCAGGTTCTGCACGCCTCTCCCACCGGACTGCACCTGTTCACCGACGTTCTGGTGGACGGCCTTCCCTCAGAGCCGGAGGAACTGGTTCGTTTGCTGGCCGTCGATGCCGATCCCACCGAGGTCGACGACCTGGCCGCCCGCACCGCCGAGTCCGTCCGCAACGTGGCGACCTTCTTCGCCGGGGGACCGGCCGAGCTTGGCCCAGGCCGCTTCCTCACCCACGAGCAGGCCCTGACGGTCGGGCACCAGAACCACCCGGCCCCCAAGAGCCGCGACGGACTGAGCGGCGCCGAGCTGGCGGCGTACTCGCCGGAGCTCGGCGGCCGCTTCGCAGTGCACTGGTTCGAGGTCGACCAGGATCTGGTCTCCTCCGACCAGGTGGCCGGCGCGCCATCGCTCCAGGGACTGGACGCCCTGCAGCTGATGGCCGCGCTGGCCGGTACGACGCCTGCCGCGGGTGCGGCGCTGCTACCGGCGCACCCGTGGCAGGCCGAGTCGCTGCTGCACAGGCCGCGCGTAGCCGAGCTGATCAGCGCCGGCCGGGTCCGGCCGCTCGGACCGCTCGGCGCGCAGTGGTACCCGAGCTCCAGCCTCCGCACGGTCTACCACCCAGACCTGCCGGTCATGCTCAAGCTGTCCCTCGGCCTGCGGATCACCAACTCCCGCCGTGAGTCCACCCCGACGGAGCTCCGCCGCGGCCTCGAGATCAACCGCCTGCTCGACGCGGCCTACAACGCCGGTACGGCGACCGCCCACCCCGGCTTCAGCATCGTTCGCGACCCGGCGTGGGTAGCGCTCGACGAGGGCGGCCCGACGCTCACCGGTCTCGACGTAGCCGTCCGTGAGGTCCCCACCGACGTCGACAGCTACGCCTGCCTCGCCGGACTCGTCGCACCCCGTCTCGGTGGCGTCAGCCGACTCAGCGCGCTGCCCGCCGTACAGGAGGACCCTGGTGCTTGGGTGGCCTCGTACGTCGACCAGGTGCTCGTCCCCATGCTCGGCCTGTACGCCGAGACGGGCATCGGCCTGGAGGCGCATCAGCAGAACACTCTGGTCCGGCTAGACGACGCCGGCCGGGTCATCGGCGGCGCCTACCGCGACAACCAGGGGTACTACCTGGCGTCGTCGTACCTGAAGGGCCTGCTCGCGGTGACCGGCCTGCGCGACTCCACGCTGGCAGTGGTCGAGGACGCCATCGTGGACGACCGGCTGACCTACTACCTGCTGCACAACCAGGCGCTCGCTGTGGTCGGCGCACTGGGAGTCGACGGGGTAGCGGATGAGCTGGACCTGCTGGACGTCGTACGGGATCGCCTGGCCGACGCACTGCCGTCGCTGAAGGCTGCTGGCCCCGACGGCGACCGGCTGGCCCAGCGCTGGCTCACTGCCGACCAGCTGCCCTGCAAGGCGAACATGCTGACCCGGCTGAAGGGCATCGACGAGGTGGTAGCACCGCTGGACAACCAGTCGGTCTACCTGGAGATCCCGAACCCCCTGCGGCTGGGCGCGGCTCGATGAGGTGCGAGGTCGCGCCTGTGCTGCACCTGGACGACGGCTTCGACCTCCGCCCGGCCGTAACGTCTGACGCGCCTCTCGTCGCCCAGTGGATGGCTCAGCCGCACGTCGTGCCCTGGTGGGAGTCGGACTGGCCGGTGGAGCGCTGGGCCCGGTCGCTGGAGGAGCAGGCGGCAGGGGAGCACTCGGTCCCGTGCCTGGTGGCTGCTGAGGGCGGGACGTTCGCGTACGTCGAGCTGTACCGCGTCCGGCTCGACCGGCTCGCGGAGTACTACGCCTGGCGCGAGCACGACTGGGGACTGCACGTCGCCATCGGTGACCTCGACCAGGTGGGCCGAGGGATCGGGCGGCGGCTGCTGCGCGCCCTGGCTGACGCCGTACTGCGGGCAGACCCCCGCTGCGACCGCGTAGTGGCCGAGCCCGATGTCCGCAACGCTCCGTCGCTGCGAGCGTTCGCCGCGGCCGGGTTCGAGCCGTCCGGGGAGCTACAGCTGCCCGAGAAGACCGCACTACTGATGGTCCGCACCAGGACCGTGGAGGCATCATGACAACCGCCCCGTACGACGTCATCGCGATCGGCGCCGGACCGTTCAACCTCGGGCTGGCCGCGCTGGCGGACGGGCTGGACCTCCGGGTCGCCGTACTGGACAGCCGGCCGGAGTTCACCTGGCACCGGGGGCTCATGTTCGACGACGCGATGCTGCAGGTCTCGTTCCTGGCCGACCTGGTCAGCCTGGTCGAGCCGGCCCACCGGCTGTCGTTCCTGTCCTACCTGCGCGACACCGACCGGCTGTACCAGTTCTACGTGCGGGAGCAGTTCCACCCGACCCGGCGTGAGTACGAGTCCTACCTGCGGTGGTGCGCGGCGCAGCTGGACTCGTTGCACTTCGGCCGGGAGGTGACCTCGGTGTCGTGGGACGGGTCGGTCTTCCGGGTCGTTGCTGGTGATGAGGTCTTCGAGGCCCGGCACCTGGTGCTCGGCGTGGGCACTGAGCCCGCCGTACCGGCTGCGCTGGCTGACCTGCCCGCCTCGCGTCTGCTGCACTCTGCTGACTACCTGTACCGGCGGGACGAGCTGCTGCGCGCTGGGCGGGTCACTGTCGTCGGGTCCGGGCAGTCCGGTGCGGAGTGCGCGCTGGACCTGCTGCGGGCCGACGGGCCTGCTGTCAGCTGGCTGACCCGTACGGCGTCGTTCGCACCGCTGGACTACTCGAAGCTCGTGCTGGAGATGACCACACCGTCGTACGTGGATTACTTCCACTCGCTGGACGAGCCGGTGCGGGACAGGTTGGTCAAGGAGCAGTGGCGGCACTACAAGGGGATCTCCTCCGAGACGCTGGACCAGATCCACGACCTGCTGTACTCACGAGACCTGTCGCCTGAGCTGCAGTGTGGCGTGGCGGTCACTGCTGCTGTGGTGGGCGCTGAAGGGGTTGAGCTGACGTTGAAGCACGCTGACACCGGGCGGACCTTCCAGCACGTGTGTGACGTGGTTGTCGCCGCTACTGGTTACCGGAACCGGGCCCTGGGGTTCCTGGACGCGTCTGTCGAGTCACTGGTGCAGCGGGATGCCGCCGGGCGGTGGGTGATCAACCGGGACCACAGCGTTGGTGGGTTGTCCAGGATGTTCGTGTCGAACGCCGACCTGCACAGCCACGGCGTCGCCGCGCCGGACCTCGGCATCGGGGCGGTCCGCAACGCGACCATCCTGAACGCCGTCGCCGCGCGTGAGGTGTTCCGGCTGCAGAAGTCCACCGCCTTCACCAGCTTCGCCCAGCCCGCATGAGCTGGGAGCGGTGCTCGTCGGAGCTGCTGGCCAAGCTGATCTCGCAGTTCTGCAGCGAGGCCCTGCTGACGCCCGTGGACGGCCGGCTGGAGCTGGGGTCGGTGGCCTACACCTTCGAGTACGCCGAGGGCGCCTTCGCGACGTACCGGGTGACGCCGGGCTCGGTGCACCGCACCACCGCCGGCATCCTGGGCAACGACGAGAGCGAACCGGCCATCGACCCGCTGCAGTTCCTGCTGGACGCGGCCGGCGTACTGGGCCTGGACGGGCCGACGCTGGCGGGCTACACGGCTGAGCTGTCGAGCACGCTCGCTGCCGACGTACGGATGGCTTCTAGTGCTGTCAGCTCTGAGGAACTGCTGCTGCTCCACCACACTCATCTGGAAGGCCACCTGACCGGGCACCCCATCCTGGTCGCCAACAAGGGCCGCCTGGGCTTCTCAGCCTCCGACAGCGCCTTGTACACACCAGAAGCCCGTACGCCGCTCCGCCTGGTCTGGCTGGCCGTACGCCGAGGCCTGGCCGAGTTCCGAGGGACTCCCGACCTGTCCGAGCACGCCGTGGTCGGCCGTGAGCTGGGCCCCGAGGTGCTGGACGCCTTCCGCTCGCAGCTCGTCGACCCCGACTCGTACGTCTGGCTCCCGGTCCACCCCTGGCAGCTCGACCACGTCGTCCGCACCCAGTGGTCCCGTGAACTGGCCACCGGCGAGATCGTCGTACTGGGGGAGGGGCCTGACGAGTACCTGCCGACGCAGTCGATCCGCACGATGGTCAATGTCTCGTCGCCCCTGCGCTACCAGGTCAAGCTTCCCCTGAAGATCCTCAACACGTCGGTCTACCGAGGCATCCCGATCCACTGCACGCTCGCCGCCCCGATGGTCACCCAGTGGCTCCGCGGCCTCTGGTACCGCGACGAGGTCCTGCAGTCCCTGGGCGCCGAGCTCCTCGGCGAGGTCGCATCGGTCACCGTCCGCCACCCGCAACTCTCGGTCGCCCCCGGAATCCCTTACCAGTGGACCGAAACCCTGGGCTGCATCTGGCGAGACCCCCTGGACCCCCGCCTACGCCCCGGCGAAACCGCCTGGCCCTTGGCCGCCGTGCTCCACGTGGACGCCGCCGGCGAACCTCTCGTCGCGTCGTACATCAAACGCTCCGGCGTCTCCCCTGAGGTGTGGATCAGCCACCTCCTCTCCACCATCGTCCGCCCTCTCCTCCACCTGCTCCACCACTACGGCATCACCGTCAACCCCCACGGCGAAAACCTCGCCATCATCTGCGACCCCTCCGGCCTGCCGTCGCGCTTGGTCGTGAAGGACCTGGTCGACGACGTCAACCTCTCCACAGCCCCCATCCCAGCCCGAGGCATGGAACCCGACTCCCACGACCGAGTCCTGCCCCGCAAACCCTGGAGTGTCCTCAGGCAGTACTTGGTCGACGCCCTCTTCCTGGGCGTCCTCAACCCCCTCGCCCACCTCGTCCCCGAGGTCGACCTCTGGGGCTTGCTCCGAGGCGAGCTGGACCTCTACACGACCCAGAACCCCCACCTGACCCCCCGCCTGGAGGCCACCGCCCTCACCGGCGAATCCTTCACCCGCTACCCCTTGAACGGCTACCGCCTCACCCTCGGCTACACCGACCTCGACACCAGACCACCCATTCCAAAGACAGGCTCGTTGCCCAGTCCGCTGAACACAGCAAAGCCGATTGCTCCTCGTCGACCCTGAGCTGCCTGAGGTTGGCTAGCGCCGCGCTGACGCGGCGGCAAGCCCTGCGCTGCCGGCGGCGACCATGACGAAGCGCAACCAGAGCGGAGTCTCCGCCGGGAGGACACCGGCGGAGGCGGCGACAGCCGCCGCGGAACCGGGGACACCGAACGCCAACGCCCGTCGACTGGCCGGCTCGCGCAGGTCGACCAGCAGGCGAACCTCGGGTCCACGCGTTCCAGGCTCCGGCAGGATGTAGATGTAGGTCAGCGCTCGCTGGGCCTTGTCAGGAGTCTGGAGCAACAGTCGTTCGGTACTGAAGCGGTGTCCGAAATGCAGCTGAGCCGGTTGGGCGCTGCGCAGCAGCGACGTGTCGGTCAGGACGCTGTAGGTGTGCAACGGAGCTCGGTCGCGCGGCATCAGCACGTGCAGGGACAGCTCGATGAGGGACTTGGGCTGCAGATCGAAGTGGCTCTCGGAGTTGACCGCGATCGGCTTGCCATCGGCCGCCCGGCCGAGTTGCTCGACGAAGATGAAGGACGAGTCCCGGTAGGTGTCCATCCGCCCGAGGGCGGACACGGTGGCCTGCCAGGCCGCGACGTCACGTGCCTCTTCAGGATCGCCCACCTCGTGCTCGACGACGAAACGGCCGTTCCGTGGTTGGTCGATGCTCATCACCCCGGCCTCGGAGTCTGCGCGGAGCTCGGGCGGGATCACGGCTTTGGTGAAATCTTCGAGGGCAACGTCAAGTACACCGAAGCTGCCTTTGACCTCGGACCTGATGACTCGGCCGTACCGGACCGGGAACGCCCGCGCATTCTCCAAGTTGCCGGTGTTTCCTTCCAGGTAGCTGACCAGGACGCGATCACCGACCAGTCCGTCCCGGTCCCACCGTTGCCACAGCTGGGAGTCGATCCACCGCCTGTCGTAGCGGTACCTGTTGTGCGAGCCCATCGGCATCGCCGATGTGGTCAGCACGTTCCGGATGTGCTGGTCGCGCGCGTCGGTGATGTACATGACGATCACGAACCTCGTCGCTCCTTTCTGGAAATGCCGAAGACCAACTGACCGTCCAAGGTGCACCTGCTGGTTTCGAAGCGGCGCCCGAGCTGCTTGGACAGCACGGAGCGGTCCGTGGTTCCGAACCGCCGAGCGAGCTGGCCAGGCGTGACGAAGTTCGCGTCGAGGTAGTCGTAGCGCTGAGAGGTGTACTGGTGCAGAACCTTCCAGCCTGCCGACGTGTACGAACTGCCGCTGAAGCCGAGATTCGGATCGACGGTCGTGATCACCCAGTCGGCCTCGCGGGCCATACGCGAAGTGCGCAGCAGCCGGGCGATCAGGTAGGAGATCGCGTTGCGCGGCCGGGACGGGAACGCGTAGACGCGCGACAGCGAAACGATCCTTGTCATCGGGCTGCCCAGCACCTGGTCGATGGCCTGCCGCTTTCCCTCGAATCCGACTTGCGAGACGCAACCGTAGCAATGGACGGCTCCCGACTCCGGGCTGCGCAGCGCCCAGTGCTCGGCGTCCGACCGCGCTACGCCCAGATAATGGAGGTTTTCGGAGATGAGGCGTCCCCACCGCTCGGGAATCGGCTGCAGTGAGAGTTCCCGGACGGGACGCAGTCGCTGCTCCTGAGGTACCTCGGTGAAACGCTCAGGGGATCTTGTGCCCAGCAGTGAATGGAGTCGGTGGGCTTCGGCAAGCGCAGGGCCCAGGTCGACGTAGCCGCTTTCGTCAGCGAACCGTGGCAGGTGGAGCCGCAACGAGGTCTCCAGCTCCCGTGTCATCGCCGAGTCGGCGAACAGTGGGGCGGCGCAGACGCGCGTTGCGATCTCCGCCATCGTGTCGCGCTCACGGAAATGCTGACGACGATCCTCTGGTGCTGTGGAGCGGGAGAGCCGTTCACGGACCCGGCAGGTGCCCTGAGGTGGCATCGGCATCCTTCAGATCTCCAGTGCTGAAGCGAGCTGGAAGATGCCGAACCCGAAGACGGTGATCATGGATACCAGGAAGGCGAACAGGATCTGCCGCCAGAAACGAACGAGAATCACGGCTCCTGCTGCTGACAGCAGCAGTGCCAAAGCATGAGAGGTTTCCATGGCATTCCCTCGTTCCGGATCGGATCTGGTGTCTTGGCACCAGTGAACAATCCGGAAGATTGCTGTCAAGGGGGCCTCGATCTGGCGATCTCCGCCGGTTTTGGCGCCAAACAACGGAGCCGCGCGCCCATCGGCCCGCCGACGGGCGCGCGGGGGCTGGATCAGGACGCCAATGTCCAGCGCGTGAGGCTCAGCCGGCGACCGCGGTTGACAGTGGCCGCTCTGCGCCCCTGATATCGACCGCGGGCAACCGGGAGTTGACGAGATCACGATTTGGTAATGAATCGATCGACAGGTTCTGACCCTGGTTGTGCGTGCCAACGCTCTGGTTGTCGGCCGGGTCCGGCGCGGGTTCCACCAGATCGGCATACTGCTGCGCCGTGCGGGCCATCGCCGCAGTCGCCCATTCCACAGCTTCCCGCCAACCGACGTCGCGATCCGAGCCCAGGCAGACTGCCAGCGCGGCACAGAAGGCGTCCCTGGCCACCGCGGAGTTCCTCGGGATCTGGGGTGAGATGACGGCTTGGAAGATGCTGCGGTCGTCCGCGCAGTGCACCGTGCATCCCTGCCGATCCATCAGGCACACGACTTTGACGCCGGCTTGCAGGAAGTAGTCGACCAATTGGTCGTCGCCGAGATCCCGCTGCTTGAAGAGGCGCGCCAGCTCCCAGGGCCGGGCAACGATGCAGTCGACGTTCCTGAGGATGCGCCGATCAAGGCCCACGGTCGACGGGTACGGCTGCCCTGGGGTGAGCACGACCACCGGCCGGCGTACTTGCTGGAGCTCGGCGAGACCGAGAAGGCACTTCAGCGTCGTAGCTGGCATCTCGAAGGTCACCAGAAGGGCGTCTTGCCGGCCCAGCAGGTCGGCAACTCGGAGGATGTCTGCGGGCTCCAGGGTCGCTTCGCCTCGTGAACTGACCGCAAGACTCGCTCCTTCCTGGTCCTCGATCACGCAGGTGATCGCAGCGTCTGCTCCGGGCACCAACTTCACACCGGCGGTGTCGACCTTCTCCTTCTCGAGGGCGTCTATGATCCGCCGCCCGTGCAAATCGTCGGCAACGGCCGCGATCAGGGTGCTGGAGGCGTCGAGCCGGGCGGCCGCGACGGCTTGCAAGAGCCCCTTGCCACCGGGGGAGTAGCGGGTGCGCGTTGCTTGGGACGAGGTTTCCTCGGCTGGGATGCTCTCGACCGACAAGGTGAGGTCGGTGGTGGCGCCGCCCACGACCGCGATGCGTGGTCTTCGTGAACCGGAGTTGCGGACGGCAGAGCCCTCGGCCTCCTGCCGCACGGCTGCGGCCAGTCGGTCGGCGAGATCAGCAAGAATCGCCTTCTCGAGAGACTTCCTCAGCGTGCCCACGGTAGGAACCTTGGGTGGAGAGACGCCGTCGACCGCGAGGTGCCAGGTTCGCCAGTGCCGAACCAGGAATCCACGACGGTCGCCGAGATCTCCGTCGTAGAGCTGCCGCACCAGGTCACCGTCGATGCCGTTTCCCCGGTAGGTTTCGGCAAACAGTCCGAGGGCGAACACTGTATCTGCCACGATCGACGCTGTACTGGCAGTGCCGTACGGCGTCAGGTCGGTCGAGAGCTCACCCGCTGTCTCGCGGAAGACCTCCAGCGTCTTCGACGGGCGGCCCTCCGGTGGCGCATGGCTGTCTGGCTGGGAGAAGAGCGCCTTGTCGAGACGCATGACCTTCACGGCATGGTTGCTCGACGACGGTGCCAATCCTCCACGTCCGCCGAGCGTCGCCAGCTGCGCGATGATCGCGGCTGCCTCAGAGGCGGGATCGTTGGCCATCTTGACTCCGGGTGTGGCGTCGGCAGATGGCCAGTATGCGGAACCCGCCGCTTCCACGACAGAGCTCGCTTACTCGCAACTTGGAGGCACGCGTTTGCCAGCGAGGCTGACGCTCGACGAGCTGGCGCAGGATCTGGTCGGAGCCAGCTGCGGGTCCTCGACGTGAGGCTCGAAGAGTTTCGCTGAAGGGGTGTATCCCGCCGTCCGGGAAACCGTTCAGCCGCGAGCTGTCCTACATCCCGAAACGAGGCTTTCAAACGGCGCTGATGCCATGTCGTACCATCAGTTCCAGCGTGCCTTCGGGGGCACCGTGCACGACAGGAGGCGGCCGCATGAGCGCCCTTGCCACTGGGCCGGAGGTTTCCGCCCGACCGGCTTCGCGCCGCAAACTCACGCTCGAGGACTGCCGTGCCGGTGACGGGCTGTTCTCGGAGTTGGTGAGCAGCTGTGCGCGGCGGCACGGCGTGGAACCGCGCGCGCTCGCCGTACGGACGCTCTTGCAGTTGCCGCGCGTCGCCGCGCACAGCGGAAGGATTCTGCGGCGCGACCTCGATGCCGAGCTCCGGAACAGTGCCGTGCAGTTGCAGGCCGATCAAGCGAAGGTTCTCGACCTGGTGCCGACCTACCGGCATCCGTTGAAAGATCTACGGTTCGTCGAGTGCGAGACCGCGGACGCCGAGGCGATCTTCGGCAACCTGCACTACCTGCGGAGTGCTCGGCCCGGCTCGCGAAACTTTGCCTTGGTGGATCCGCCGCACCGGCGACCGGTGACGGTGTGCAGCGTGTCGCCGCTGGACTGGGCGCTGGTGGGCAAGCAGCTGAGCCGGCAGTTCGGCGTACCGGTGGAGCGGATGTGGGACGTGTCCCGGGTCTACGCGTTCGACGTCGCGCCGGCGAACGCCATTTCCACCCTGCTGGCCGGCGTGCGGAAGGAAATGCAGAAGTCGGAACCCGCGGCCGAGTTGCTGACCACAGTTGTCGATCAGAATCTCGGATTCACCGGGTCGAGTTACCGCGCGGCGAACTGGCAGTACTGGATGTCGGTCCGGCCACGGCCTTACCTGTACGTCGACGGAGTCGCGATCAGTCCACGGCAACTGCGGCTTCGGTACCAGACGCAGAGCCTCGCCGAGGCGCGGGCACGGTACGGCGTGCTGGCCGAGCAGAGCCGGGCCGAACTGGCGGACTCGATGATCTACTGCTGCCGCCTGCGAGGCCCGACCGAGGCGGTCGAACCAGGCGAGCGCCGGCGGGTGCGCCGGCGCTCCTGACCTTGCTGGGAAGGGGAACCGGGCATCCAGCATCGTTGGTGGATGCCGCGGTCCGCCGTGATCGTGGCCTGCTGGGGTCAGGTGGTCATCGCGACGGCGACGGAGTAGACGCCGAACCCGAAGACGATCACCAGGACCATCAGCAGAACGCCGAGGATGGGCCGCCAGAACCTGTACAGGACTCCGGCCACGGCCATCATCAGGATGAATGCCAAGGCGCTGTTCTTCGTCATCTCGGGCCGCTCGTTCTCGGGTTGCGCTTCAATGAAACACATGGCAGCTGCGGGCTGCGGCAGGTCAGAAGGTCTGGGCCTCGCGGAGTTTGCGGTTGATGCGGTCGCGGTCGGGCATCGTGGTGGACAGCGGGAAGTCCTCGGCGGCGCAGGCCGTCGCGGCGGTGACCCAGCGGGCGATGGTGGGGGTGAGGGTTGGGCCGTCGTCGATGAGTTTGGCGGCCAGGGCGGCGCAGAAGGCGTCGCGGGTGATGGAGACCTCTTTGAAGGGGGAACGGGAGACCGTCGGGAGGCGGTCGACGGTGGGGGCGGTGCGGGAGTAGATCAGGCCGCCGCCGTTGCCGAGCAGGCAGAGGGTGTCGACGCCGCCTTCGAGCAGGTGCTCGCCGAGGCGGTCGGCGTCGAAGCGGTCCTGGTCGGTGGGGCGGTAGCGCTCGAGCTCCCAGGCGTGGGCGACGAGGTAGTCGATCTGACCGAGGGCCGGGCGGGAGATGCGGCCGTCGGAGTGTGGCTGGCCGGGGGTGACGATGACGATCGGGCGGGTGGTCTCGTTCGAGTGGGCCAGGCTCAGGGTGCGCTGGACGGTTTCGCGGGGGACCTCGAAGGTGAGCAGGAGCGCGTCGCAGTCGGCGATCTGGCGACCCAGCAGGTCGACGTCGCGGACGGTGAGGCTGATCTCCTTCTCGTTGCGCCAGACCGCCGCGATGCTGTCGCCGAGGGACAGCTCGAAGACGCCGGCCATCGGCGTACGGGCACCGCGGACGATCTTCAGCAGTGAGGTGTCGACCTTCTCGGCGCGCAGGTGCTGGACGATCTCGTGGCCGAACTGGTCGTCGGCGACGGCCGCGACCAGCGAGACCTTCAGGCCGAGGCGGGCCGCGGCGATCGCCTGGGTGACGCCTTTGCCGCCGGGGCTGAGGGTGAAGTCGTGCGCGGGCACGGACGTTTCGTGCTGCGGGATCATCCGGGTCCGGAAGATCGCGTCCATCACCGCGCCGCCGACCACGATGACGCGGCCTGCGGGGGCGTTTGGTGGCGGATCGGGATCGTTCGCGCTCGACAGCGGGCCGGCGGTCGGTGACACCGGTCCGGGCTGGATCAGCCGGCGGGCCAGCTGGCGCAGGACCTCGGGCTCGGTGCTGCCGCGGAGGGTGCGGTCGCTCGGCGGTTCGGTCGCGGTCTCGCCCATCGCTTCGTGCAGGCGGCGCCAGTTCGCGAGCAGGGTCGCGCGCCGGCGGCCGACGTTGCTGGCCCGCAGCGACTGGATCACCTTGTCGTCGAGGCCGAGCTGCGCGTAGACGTCGGCGAGCACTCCAAGGCCGAGTACGGCGTCCGCCACGATCCGGTGCGTCGCGTTCGCGGTGTCCCGGACGGCCTGGGCGATGATCTGCAGCGCGGCGTCCGGCCGGCCGATCTCCTGGCGTTCCGCGTGCGCGCGGACGACGGGCAGGTTGAGCAGGGAGGCGACGTCCTCGTTCTTGGTGTCCTCGAGCCTGGCCAGAACCACGCCGGCGCGCATCCGGAGCGCTCTCAGCGCATGCGTCAGTACGACGGCTTCGGATGAGTCCGGATCATCGCGGTTGGCCATTCGCCCCCCGGCTTCATCGTGGTTCACCTCCAGTATGGGAGCCGGGGGTGCGGGCTCGCACCGCGCGCCGGAGTGTCCGCTGCCGGGGGAGAGCTGGGCCTTTCGGTGAGGCGGCCGCGCGGTGAGGGCTCAGTTGGATACCAACCGGCCACAGGTCTGATGACGGCCTGTAACCGCCGGGGTCGGTATGTCCGGGCCTGCTCTGCTGGTCTGCGTCGCGCTGGTGCCGGCGTTCTGCTTGGCCTGGACGGTGTCCGCCCGGGATTACTTGCTAATGGCAACGAATTGGAGCCGGGGTCGTTGCGATCGGCAAAGGAGAGGTGGCGGGAAGACGGGGTGTGAGTTGTCGCGTAGGCTGCTGCGGGTCTGCCGGTTTCTCCGACCGGCACGGCGACCACGGGGAGCAGGATTGAAGACTGAGCAGGAGCTCGCGAGGGCTCAGCAGGACAGGTGGCAGCGCGCGTACGACGAGAGTCCGCGGCTGCACGGGCCGGAGCCGTCGGCGCTGGCGCGGTGGACGGTGCGGCTGTTCGGTGCCGCGGGCATCGACGACGTGCTGGAGCTGGGCGCCGGGCACGGGCGGGACGCGTTGTACCTGGCGCGGCAGGGTTTCAGCGTGCACGCGACCGACTTCAGCGAGTCCGCGCTGCACCAGCTGCGGCTCGACGCTCAGCGCGACGGGCTGGACGACCGGGTCACGGCGGCGTTGCACGACGTACGCGATCCGTTACCGCCTGCTGACGCGACGGTGAACGCGGTGTACGCGAACCTGCTGCTGAACATGGCGTTCTCGCGAACCGAGCTGCGGTCGCTGATGAACGAGGTCCGGCGGGTCCTGCGGCCGGGCGGGTTGTTCGTGTACTCGGTGTGGTCGACCGAGGACCCGCACTTCGGCAAGTGTCCCGAGGTCGGCGACGGCCTGTACGCCAAGGACGGCTTCGCCGGACGCTTCTTCGACCACTCCCTCATCGCCGACCTCGCTGACCAGTGGGAACTCGGCGGTGTCGACCCGTACGACGAGAGCGCCCGCAAACTCTGGCGAGTCACCCAGGCCAAGCCCGCCTGACCCGCCGTACCGGGCTGATCCCAGCAGTCGACAGGCTCGACGGTGGGGACGAGGGCCTGCTTGATGGCAGGTGTTGGGTGGGGAGCCGTCGTACAGGGGCCGAATCCAACCCGCTTCGAGCTGGTCGCCACCGCTTCGAGGTGGTCGCCGCTGCTGTCTGCTGGGCGCCGCGGTTTTGCCGGATGACGTTGCCGGTCCCGGGGCTGCCGGCGGGTGGTGTTCTCGACGGGTTGCCGACGCGACGGGCAGATGATGCGGGAGGCGTCCTCTGGTGCGGCTGCTCTCTTGTTCGACGACCGGTTTCTTATTTGGCGACTGATGCGCTGTGCGGCGGCTGTTTCCTTGTTTGACGGCTGGTGCGGTGTACGGGGGCAGTCGTCGAAAGAGGGAACAGCCGGGGGCGATGGGTCTGTGCGACGGGGCGGTTGGTGGGGTCCCCCGCCGTGCGGGAGACCCCCGTCCTGGGAGCCCCCGGGAGGGGACGGGTCAGTTCGCCTGGCTTTGGGTGGACATGTTGAAGTCGGGGATCAGCAACGGTGGCGTGGCGGTGCGGGAGAACTCGTCGCCCCACTCGCGGGAGAAGGACGGGACCGTCGCGCCGGCGGTGGTGAAGCGGTTGAGGAGGTCGATGGGGCTTTCGTTGAAGCGGAAGTTGTTGACCGCCGCGGTGACCTCGCCGTTCTCGACCTGGTAGACGCCGTCGCGGGTCAGGCCGGTCACCAGAAGCGTCTGGGGGTCGACGACTCGGATGTACCACAGGCAGGTCAGGAGCAGGCCGTGGTCCATGCCGGCGACCAGGTCGTCCACCGAGCCGGTGGCGCCGTCGACCGACAGGACGTAGTTGTCGATGGTGGGGGTGACCGCGGGGGCGCTGGTGAGGTCGGCGGTGAAGCGGCTCTGCATCAGGTGCTCGAGCTTGCCGCCGCGGATCCAGTCGGTCGCGGTGAGCGTGAGGCCGTTGTCGAAGACGCTGGAGGAGCCGCCGGACGACCGCGCGACCGCGAACGGGAAGGTCTCCAGGCCCGGCAGGTGCGGGTCGGAACGCAGGTTGACCGGCTGCTGGGAGAGCACCTCGCCGACGCGGGAACCGCCGCCGGGCTTGGAGAACGGGCTGTTGCCGTCGGCGGCGTCGCGGCCGTCGAGCGTCCAGAACAGGTACGTCGTCAGGTCGGCCACGGCGGCCGGCGGCAGGATCGTGGGCTGCCGGCCCGCGTCCACCGACACCGTCCGCGAGGCCCAGCCGAGCCGGCGGGTCAGCTCGGCGTCGAGCGTGTGCGGGTCGATGTCGCTGAAGTCCCGGGTCGCGGCGCCCGCCCAGGCGGACTGCGAGAGGTCGCCGGACTTGCCGGTCGCGCTGACGAAACCGCGGGGGAGTGAGTGCCGCAGGCGCATGCCCGCCGACGATCCGGCGTACAGCGTGACGACCTCGTGGTCGGCGAAGCCGTAGAGCCAGCGGCCTTCGCTGCCGGCCCGGCCGAGCACCTCGCCGAGCGCCGGCGCGAACTTCTCGTACACGCTGAGGGAGGTCTCGTCGGCCTCCTCGTCCCACCCCGGTCCCACGGTCCCGTCGACCAGGGGACGTGCGTCCTCGGCCGGCTCGGCGTCGCCGGCGGTGGAGACCGCGGCCGCGACGACCTCGCGCAGCGTCTCCGTGGTGACCGACGAGCGGCTGACGATCCCGACCGCCGTGCCCTCGCCGGCGCCGACGGTCGCGATCACCGTGACGCTGGTGCCGCGCATCGCGCCGTTCGTGGTGAGCGTGTTGTTGGCCCAGCGCAGGTTCGCGCTGGAGGTCTCGGCGACGAGGACGACGCAGCCCTCGGCTCCCTGCGCGGCCGCGAGCTCCAGAGCCTGCTCGACGGTGTCCTGCGGGGTGAGCTGAATGGCGGTCGTCACCGGCCGGCCTCCTGCGTGGTGTTGAGAATGTTGACGTCGCGGAACAGGGCGGACGGGCAGCCGTGGGTGACCGCGCCGGACTGGGACGGCTGCGCCTTGCCGCAGTTCAGCGCGCCGCCGAGCAGGTAGGTCTGCGGGCCGCCGACCGCCGCCATCGAGCCCCAGAACTCGGTGGTGGTCGCCTGGTACGCGACGTCGCGCAGCTGGCCGTCGAGCTTGCCGTCGGTGATCTTGAAGAACCGCTGCCCGGTGAACTGGAAGTTGTAGCGCTGCATGTCGATCGACCAGGACTTGTCGCCGACGATGTAGATCCCGTTCTCCACCTGGCTGATCAGCTCCTCGGTCGAGGGGCCGTCGGGCGCCGGTTGCAGGGAGACGTTGGCCATCCGCTGGATCGGGATGTGGCCGGACGAGTCGGCGTACGCGCAGCCGTTGGAGCGTTCGGTGCCGAGCACGTCCTCGTTGACCTTCGCCATCCGGCGGTCCACCTGGTACCCGACCAGGATGCCGTCCTTGACCAGGTCCCACTGCTGGCCGGCGACGCCCTCGTCGTCGTACCCGACGGTGGACAGGCCGTGCTCGGCGGTGCGGTCGCCGGTGACGTGCATGATCGGCGAGCCGTACTTCAGCGTGCCGAGCTGATCGAGCGTCGCGAAGCTCGTGCCGGCGTAGTTGGCCTCGTACCCCAGGGCGCGGTCGAGCTCGGTGGCGTGGCCGATCGACTCGTGGATGGTCAGCCAGAGGTTCGTCGGGTCGACGACCACGTCGTACCGGCCCGGTTCGACGCTCGGGGCGACCATCTTGTCGGCGAGCCAGCCGGGGATCTGGGCGAGCTCGGTGGCCCAGTCCCAGCCGGTGCCGGTCATGTACTCCCAGCCGCGGCCGGCCGGGGGCGCGCAGGTGGTCATCGTGTCGAAGCGGCCCGATTCGGGGTCGACCGAGACGGCCTGGATCGAGGGGCCGATGCGGACGCGTTGCTGCGTGTACGACGTGCCTTCGGAGTTCGCGTAGAACTTGCACTCGTGCACGGACGCGACGTGCGCGTTGACGTGCGTGACGCCGTCGGCCTCCAGCAGGCGGCGGCTGTAGTCGGCGAGCAGCGCGACCTTCTCCGCGCGCGGCACGGCGAACGGGTCCACGGCGTACGACGAGACCCAGGTGACGTCGTCGTACACCGGCTCGTCGGCCAGCTCGATCGGCTCGGTGTTGATCGGGCGGGAGACCTGCGCCAGGTTGACCGCCTGCTCGGCGACCTGGACCGCGCTGTCCGTCGTCAGCGCGACGGCCGCGGCGAATCCCCAGGTGCCGTCGTGGACGACCCGCACGGCCAGGCCGAGGTCCTCGTCGTCGCGGGCGTTCTCCAGCGCGCCGTCGCGCAGGGAGATCGACTCCGACCGGATGCGCTCCAGCCGGAACTCCGCGAAACTCGCGCCGAGATCCTTGGCACGTTGCAGGGCGGCGCCGGCCAGCTCGTGGCGCGGAAGGGCGAGGAAGGACTCGTCGAGGTCAGGCACGGGGACGACCTTAGTACGTCGTACGGACGGTTTTCGCGCGGATTGATTGCCTTGTGGACAACGCCGTCTTGTGGACAACGCCGCCGGTCAGTCCGCGATCCGGCGGGCCGTCTCGGTGAGGCGGGCGATCCACCGCTGCGCGGCGGGACTGGACTCAGGCTCGTCGGAGAACGAGAACAAGCCCTGGACCGCCATCGCGGGAAGCGTGTCGCGGAGGTCGGCGGTGCCGCCGTACGCGGTGATCGTCTCGGCCCACCGCGGTGGCTCGACCGAGGAGACGAGGAACCAGGCGAGGTCGTCGAGGCCTGAGCCGATACGGAGGTCCTCCCAGTCGAGCAGAGCGATCTCGCCGGTGGGCGAGGTCCGCATGTTGCGGGCGGAGGCGTCGCCGTGCACGAGGGTGGGCGGCCCGGCGGCCGTGGCGCGTTGCTCGAGCGCGGGGACCTGACCGACGAGGTCGTCGCCGAGGGTGCGGACCTGCGCGGTCAGGTCCGCACGGGTGCGGGTGGTGGCCCAGGCGTCCCTGAAGAGCTGATCCACAAGGTCGGACGCCTCGGCCTGGGCCAGCCACGGCCACTCGGTGAGGGCCTTGCCTTCCCAGCGCTGGTGCAGCGCGGCCAGCAGGCGTGCGGCGTCGGCGGGATCCGCGCCCAGCTGCCAGTCGGAAAGGTCTTCGAGCTCGAGGTGGGTCGCACCGTCGACCTCCTCGGCGTGAAAGCAGGCCGGGACGCGGACACCGACGGCCGGACCGATCTCGCGGTAGAAGCGGACCTCGCGGGTGAACGTCTGCAGGCGGTCGGGGATGGAGCCGGGCGCGGCAGCCTCGCGGCGCTTCGTGAAGGTCTTCGGCACCTGGGCATCGTCGCAGAGCAGCGCACTCACGCACACCGGGTTTCACGCGCCGTGGACGTCGATGTGTTGGGCTTCGTCGACGGTGGTGCGGGAGGGCCAGGAGTCGATCGGGCGGAGAAGGCCGGAGGCGAACCAGGCTTCGACGGAGCGGTGCTCGTGGGGGTTGGGGACGTAGACGACGCGGGCGGCCCAGTCGCCGGAGTTGGTGCGGCGCCACTCGAGGATGAGGCCGGGCCAGGGGCCTCGCTCGTGGGCTGTGGCCAGGACCCAGCAGTGACGGCGGTGGCGGCCTGGTGGCTGTTCGCGTGGATAGCGGCGGTTCGTCCCCATGAGGACCAGAATAGAACAGGTGTTCCCTTGTTCTCAGCGGTTCTCGGTGCCGAGACTCTCCGTGGGGACCGGTGGACCCCGGATCCGGAAGGATGGTTGCGTAGGTCAACGAATGTTCGGTGCCTGGAGGCGTGCGGCGATGGCCGGTTCAGTGGTGAGGCAGAGGCGGAAGGACGCGCTCTGGTTGGCGGCCGGAGGGCTGTTGATCGGGCTCGTCGGGCTGCTGGTCGGCTTGCTCGGGCAGACAGGGGAGCAGGTCGCGCGGATGTGGGTCGGGGCGGAGGTCCGCGCGGACGGGAGTGCGCGGATCACCGAGGTCGTCGACTACGACTTCGGCGGTGCGGACAAGCACGGGATCTTCCGGACCGTGCCGCTGGACGCGCCGGGTGATCTGACGGACGTCTCGATCACGATGGACGGCGCGCCGGTGCCGTTCCGGGTCAGCGGCACCTTGCGCACCGAGATGGTGATCGGTGATCCGGCGTCGACAGTGACGGGGGCACACCGGTACCGGATCGAGTACACCCTGCGGACCCTGGGCAACCTGGAGCGCCTGGCCTGGGACGCGGTCGGAACCGAGTGGGAGGTGCCGATCCGGAAGGTGGAGATTCATGTCGCGACGCCCTACGCGCTGAAGGCGGTTCTGTGCACGGCGGGGTCGTACGGTTCCACGGACCCCTGCGCGCGGACGGAGCAGGCTCGGCCGGGACAGCTCGATGTCAGCCACGGCGGCCTGGGCAAGGGGCAGGGCATGACCGTGTACGCGACGTTCACCGACACGGGAGGCGGCGGCGCGACGCTGCCCACGGCGCCGACCGGTCCGGCGCCTGCCGAGGCCGAAGGACACCTCGTGGCGGGCTGGTTGTGGATCACGGGCATCGCCCTCGGGGCAGCTGTGGTGATCGCGGGACTGCTGCAGCTGACGGGGCGGCCTCTCGTCCGGGGCGCTGACGGCAGCATCCGCCGGATGGACCTCGGTCGGCTGGCCCGGACCGTCCGGCCGTCGGGCGTTCCACCGACCGAGCTCGGGCCGGCCCAGGCCGGGATCCTGCTGACCGGGCAGGTCCGCAAGAACCATCTGGTGGCGTGGCTGCTCGGCGCCGCGCTGGACGGACACCTGCGGATCACGGGGGCGACCCGACCGGTTCTGCGCAAAGCCGAGGAGGCGCCCGGCAACGCTGATGAGCTGACCAAGCACGTGATCAGCACCTTGTTCGCCAGGAATCCAGACGTGGCCCTGCGCAAGTACAACCGGACGTTCGCCGAGGCCTGGCGGGAGCTGGAGAGCGGGCTGAAGGACTGGCGGCGGTCCGACGACCTGGGGCTGTGGGTGCTAGGTGCCGAGCGCTCACGCCAGGTGGCGCTGATCGTCGGCGTGCTGGCCGCGGTCGCCGGTGTGGTCGTGTTGATCTTCACCGCCGGCGGTGTGCTGGACACGGGCACGGCCTGGCGTACGCCGACCGCAGTCGGCGCGGCCCTCGCCGGCGGTGGCCTCGCGGCGGCCGTCCGGTCCTGGGAACTGAGGGCCCGTACGGCGCGCGGCTCCGAGCTGTGGTGTCAGGTCGAGGCGTATCGCCTCCATCTCCTCGGTCTTGACGGCTGGGACGGTCGCGACGAGGACCTGCTCACCGCCTGGGCCGCCGGACTCGGCGAAACCACCTCCTGGGTGCTCGCCGCCGAGCGCGCCACCAAGACGGGCGGTTCTGCCCGGCAAGCCCAGCCCGAGTACGACCACGTCCGCTGGCAGCTCGGTCTCTACCTGCCTGTCGCAGTCGACAGCGCCAGGTCGGTCACTGGCGGCTCGGGAAGCTCGAGCTCTTCCAGCAGCTCCAGCGAAAGCTCCAGCAGCGGCGTTGGCGGAGGCTCGGGCGGCGGAGGCGGCGGCTCGTGGTGATGCTCGGATCCTGAGCGGAGCCGAACCGTACGACTGCCTCGGTGTTTCATGACTGCCGCGATGTATCGCGGCAGTCATCGCACTGGGCATCAGTCGCACGGCGATTCGAGGGTCGTCAGGTCGCGGGTGGCGTAGATGTGGTGGTCGATTTCCTCTTGCATGAGGACGTAGAGGCACTCGGCGACCGGGCGATCGCCTTCGGGGTAGCCGGGAGCGGGCGTGCGGACGCACGAGCGGTTCAGGTCGGCGGTGGCGAGGATCTCGCGGACCACAGCCTGGCGGGAGTGGCGGGCCGCCAGGACTTCGCCGTACGGCGGGGTGGCGGCGAGCGTCATGCCCAGGGCGGCGGCATCGGTGGGCGAGTAGGCCGACTGGGGGAGCGCCAGCGGGTGGAAGGGGTTCTCCTGGTCGAGGATCGTGCGGCTCGCCCACGAATCGGTGATGAAGACGAGGTGGCGGAGGGTCTCGGTGAACGACCACTCCTCGTCGACGCGTTGGGAGAGCAACGCCTCGGGGAGTTGTGCGGCACGGTGGGTGGTCGCGGCCCAGAGGGTCTCGATCGTGGTCCACAGGGCACGGAAGTCGTCCAGGCTGCCGACCGAGCGGAGCTGGACGCGTTCGGGGTGGCGACGGTCGAGCTCGGACTCGACGTACGCCGTGACGTCGACGCCGTTGACGACCAGGTTCTCCACGTACCCGGAGACGGTGACGTCGACCAGCGTGGCGTCGACGATGCGCGCGCCGGTCAGGTCGCAGTCGACGAAGCGGGTGTCCCGCAGGTCGGCGACGTGGAAGCGCGCGCCGCGGAAGCGGTCGGTCTCGGGCGTGCGGTCGTGGCCGGCCGACCAGCGGTGGGGTCCGAACTGTGCGGTCATGGTCAGCATTCTGGCCGGGATCCAGGACGATTTCGGGGAGTGGGAACCGCGCGGACGGCCGTGGTGTAGTTCAGGCAGAGGGAGAGGAGGCGGCATCAGCGACGAGGCCGCGATCGTGCACCGGGTCCGGGGCGGTGATTCCGCCGCCTACGCGGAGCTGGTGAACCGTCATGCCCCGGTGGCGCAGCGGATGGCGGTGCTGCTCGGGGCCGGTGCGGACGCGGACGACGTGGTGCAGGAGTCGTTCGTGAAGGCCTACCGGGCGCTCGGCAGCTTCCGGACCGACTCTGCGTTCCGCCCCTGGCTGCTGCGGATCGTGGCCAACGAGACACGCAACCTGGTCCGCTCCAGACAGCGCCGCGTACGGCGTGAGGAGCTGGTGGCGCTCCCCGACGAGATGCTCGACGACCCGGCGACCGCCGCGCTGTCGGCTGAGCGCAGACGCGAGTTGCTGGACGCGCTGAGGGCTCTGCCCGAGCAGTACCGGCTGGTGGTCACCTGTCGCTACCTGCTGGAGCTGGACGAGCAGGAGACCGCCACAGTGCTCCGCTGGCCGAGGGGCACGGTCAAGTCGCGGCTGCACCGAGCACTGCGGAAGCTACGGAGCCAACTGCCGGACAAGGAGGTGCAGCGATGACGGACGAGCAGCTGACTGACGAACTGCGAGCGCTTGGCCGCAGCTACACACCTCCTGTCGCTCCCGACCTGGCGACGGCTGTGCTGGAACGAGTCGCAGTACGACGTACTGCGGGTGAAGTGATCCGGAGCAAGTGGCGCGCGCTGCTGGCGTTGCTGGCTGTTGTGATCGCGGGTGCTGCTGTGGCTCCGCCGGTCCGGGCTGCCGTGGCGGAATGGTTGGATATCGGGGGAGTGGAGGCCCGGCCGGTGCCGAGCGGGCCGACCAGTGCGCCTGGTCCGCCTGTTGCCAGCGGGCAGCTGTCGCTGCAGGAGGCGGGTCGGCTCGCTGGACTCACACCGCTCGTGCCCAAGCGGCTCGGTACGCCGAACGGCGTCGAGGCCTCGGACGGCAAGGTCGCGATGAGCTGGAACACGGCGGAGGGCGTCGTGCGGCTGGAGCAGTTCAAGGACCGGTTGTCGCCGTACTACGTGAAGAAGTACTACGACTCGCTCGTGCCCGTCCCGTCGGTGAACGGCTACTGGTTCAGCACGCCGCACGACCTCGTGCTGGAGGACGAGAACGGCGCCGAGGTGTTCGAGCGGGTCGCCGGACCGACGCTCGTGTGGGTGTACGGCGGGCTGACGTTCCGCCTCGAAGGTGCCGTGGGCAAGGACCGTGCCACGGAGATCGCTCAGTCGGTACGACGCCCGTAGACGGAGACGTGCAGGCCCTCGCCGGTGTAGCGCTCCTTCTCCCAGCCGCCCCAGCGGTCGACCAGCCGGAGCCCGGCCAGGCGGGCCATCAGGTCGAGCTCCGACGGCCAGGCGAGCCGGCAGGAGATCGGGCCGAGGTGGACGCCGGCCGCGTCGAGGCGGACGTGGTTCTCGTCGAGGATCTGGGTCGCCGGGTCGTAGCGGCAGACGTCGAGCACGACGTACGACGGTTCGACCTCTTCGGCGTTGACGTACTGGTTGGCCGGCAGCCAGGCGCTCGGCACTGCGGCCTCGACCAGGAAGACGCCGTCGTCGTCGAGGTGCCGGGCGGCGTTCTCGAAGCAGCGGACCTGGGCGTCCTGGGTGAGCAGGTTGAAGATCGTGTTGAAGACCAGGTAGACCAGCGGGTACTTGCGGTTGGTGGTCGTCGTGGTCATGTCGCCGACCAGGACGTCGAGGTCGGCGCCGCCGGGTCTGGTGCGGAGCTGGTCGACCATGTCGCTGGACAGCTCGATGCCGTCGACGCGGACGCCGCGGGCGGCCAGCGGGAGCGCGATCCGGCCGGTGCCGATGGCGAACTCGAGCGCCGAGTCGCCGCCGGCCAGTGAGGCGAGCAGGTCGACGGCCACCTGCTCGTCGCCGCGCGAGGACTCGGCGTCCCGGGCGGCGACGGCGGGACCGAAAGCGGCTGCTGGATCGAAGTCACGCATGGGTTCACCCTCGCGCGGCCCGGCGAGGTCGGCAAGCGGTTTACCGGTGGAACCCGAGAGCCGCGGGCGGTGTAGGACAGGTATGAAGACATTGGTGCGGTTGGGTGGTGTGTTGTTGCTGATCGTCCTGTCGGCCTGGGTGGCGGTCCCGGCACAGGCGGGCGGGCCGACGAGTGTGCTGCTGAGTGCGCCGGGGATCCCCAAGGTGGTGGCCACCGGGTATACCGACGCCAAGTACGACGCGTTGATGAGCTCGGTGGGGATGCAGGCGAAGAACCACCCGGGCTGGGAGGCGGAGGGCAACGGGCGGGTGGTCCGGGCGACCTGGATGATCCACGACATGTCGGTCTGGCGGCTCGATCTGATCTACCCCGACGCCGAGGGCGGGCCGTGGGTGGCGTCGTTCGAGAGCTCCACGGGCACAATGCCGGACAAGCCGATCTGGCACCCGGCCGCCGACGGGCAGGCGCTGAACAGGGTGCTCGGCGAGCTGGGACTGCTGGCCCAGAAGGGCTACGAGACCAGCGGCCGCGCGACTCCCAAGGTCGCGGTCACCGATGACGTGACGACGGCAGCCGCCGCCGCGACCACGAGTGACGGCAACGCGTTCACCGGCTGGCGCTGGGCGCTACCAGGAGCCCTCGTCGGTGCCGTCCTCGCACTCGCCGCGGTCAAGTTCTGGCCGAGGCGCCGCTGGGACCTCATCGACCAGGACTAAAGCTCCGCGACCTTCACCAGGACCTTGCCTACGGCACCGGACTCGACGGCGCGGTGCGCGTCGTCGGTCTGCTCCAGCGGGAACTCCACCAGCGGCAGCCCCGCGGCCTCGCCGACCGGGAGCGCACCGTCGGCGATCGCGGCGTTGACGTCCTCGGCGCCGGCGGCCAGCTTGTTCCACCCGACGGAGTACAGCAGCACGAACTGGTACCGCGCGTTGAGCCCCATGTTCTCCCGCACCTCCAGCGCGAACGGCGTGTCCCCGTCGTTGGCGTAGATCGCGATCGTGCCGCGTGGCGCGAGCACGGCCAGGTCGAGCGCGTTGTTCGCGCCGGCGGCGACCTCGACGATCAGCTCGACACCGTCCGGCGCGATCGCGCGGATCTGCTCGGCGGCGTCCTCGTCGCGGTAGTTGACGACGTGCTGCGCACCGGCCGACTGCGCGGCGGCGGCCTTGGCCGGCCCGCTGACCGTGGTGATCACGGTCGCCCCGGCCCACCGCGCGAGCTGAATCGCGGCGTGGCCCACGGCTCCGGCACCACCGGCGATCAGGACGGTCCGCCCGTCGAGCGCACCGGGTGCCAGCCGCGACGGCCCGTCCTCCGCGACGGTGAGCGCCCGATGAGCGGTGATCGCGGGGATCCCGATGCTCGCGCCGAGCTCGAAGGTCGCCTCGTCGGCGAGCGGGAAGACCCGTGACGCCGGAACCGTCGTGTACTCCTGAGCCGTCCCACTGGCCGGACGCTGGTACGCCGCCAGCGTGATCCACACGCGGTCGCCGACCGCGAGCGGAGCGCCGGTCGCACCGTCGCCAACGGCCGAGCCGCCATCCGCCCCCGGACCGACCGCGTCGATCACGCCCGCGCCGTCCTGGTTCGGGACCGACAACGGGATCTCGCCGGCGCCGTACGTGCCGCTGCGGCCCTTCCAGTCGGTCGGGTTCACGCCGGACACGGCCACCCGGACCCGCACCTCGCCGGCGCCCGGTTCGGGGACGGCGAGCTCGGTCACTCGCAGAACGTCCGCGTTCCCGAGCTCTGTGTGCATGACGGCCTTCATCAAGACTCCTAGCGCTGAAAGGGGCAACACCTGGGCACAACCCCGTCCGGCCCGCCGATCTTCCCACCCGCCGAAACCCGAGTACGTGAACCGACATTCTCACCATTCAAGACGGCGCGCCGACAGTGGCAGACTCTGGCTTACCGTCCTTCGGCTGGGTTCAAGTCCATCGTTGTCAGGAGTACTCGTGGGTTCCTCGGTCGCCACGGCCGTCTCACCGACCCGGCAGGCCCTGCGCCGTGTCCGCCGGGACCGCAGTGCCCGGCTCGGCGCCGTGCTGGTCGTCGTGCTGATCGTCGTCGCGCTCGCGGCGCCCTTGCTGGCCAAGCTGGAGGGCCAGGACGCCTACACGTACAACATCGGCCTGCTCGATCCCTTGCGGGGCAACGCTCCCCAGGGTGCGGTCGGCGGGCTGAGCGGCGACCACTGGTTCGGTGTCGAGCCGCTGACCGGGCGTGACCTGTTCGCGATCACCGTGCTCGGGCTGCGGACGTCGTTGTTCATCGCGATCGTCTGCACCGTGATCACCACCACGGTCGGCACCCTGGTCGGTATCAGCGCCGCGTACTTCGGCGGCTGGTACGACGCGGTCGTGTCGCGGCTGCTCGACTTCCTCTTCGGCTTCCCGCAGCTCGTCTTCATGATTGCCCTGGGCATCATCGTCCCGGCCGGATTCCCGCGGTCGGTGCTGCTGATCCTGGTGCTCAGCGTGTTCGGCTGGGCCGGTCTGGCCCGCCTGATCCGCAACCAGGCGCGCTCGCTGGTCACCCGCGAGTTCGTCGAGGCGGCCCGCTCGGCCGGATCGAGCGGCTGGCACGTGGTCACCCGCGAGCTGCTGCCGAACCTGCTCGGCCCGGTGCTGGTGATCGCGACGATGGCGGTGCCGGGCATCATCGGCACCGAGGCCGCGCTGTCCTTCCTCGGCGTCGGTGTCCCGCCGCCGACACCGAGCCTGGGCCGGTCGATCTCGGACTCGATCGCCTGGGTCTACACCGGCACCGACCCGTGGTTCCTGGTCTTCCCGGGCGCGATGCTCTTCCTCGCCGTACTGGGTTTCACGCTACTCGGCGACGGCGTCCGGGACGCCTTCGACGTGCGGCTGCGGAGGGCGAACTGACGTGCCCGACCTGCTGTGGTTCGTGATTCGCCGCCTGCTGGCGACCGTGCTGGTCATGCTCGCGCTGAGCCTGGCTGTCTACCTGATCTTCTACGCGCTGCCCGCCGACCCGGCGCGCCTCGGCTGCGGCAAACCCTGTACGCCGGACCGCCTGGAGCAGGCGCGGCACTTCATGCAGCTGGACCAGAGCGTGCTCCAGCAGTACCTGAACTTCCTCAAGGGCATCGTCGCCGGCCGCAGCTTCGGTGAGGGCGCCGCGGCCGTGCAGTGCAACGCGCCCTGCTTCGGGTACTCGTTCCCGCTGGCCCGCCCGGTCACGACGCTGATCCTCAGCCGGCTGCCCGTCACCGCGTCGATCGCGCTCGGCGCCGCGGTGCTCTGGCTGGTCATCGGTGTCTCGCTCGGTGTCGGCGCGGCGCTCAAGCGCGGCAAGCTGCTCGACCGCGCGGCCGTCGGGTTCGCCCTGCTGGGTGTGGCCTCGCCGTCATTCCTGGTCGGGCTGCTGGCGATCCTGGTCTTCGGTTTCTGGCTGAACATGGTGCCGGTGAACGGCTACGTGCCCTTCACCGAGAGCCCGGTCGACTGGGCCTGGCACCTGATCACGCCGTGGCTGGTGCTCGCGGCGCTGAACGCGGCGTCGTACATCCGGCTGACCAGGGCGCAGATGCTCGAGGAGCTCAACCTCGACCACATCACCACCGCCCGGGCGAAGGGCGCGGGCGAGGGGCGGGTCGTCGTACTGCACGGGCTGCGCGGTGTGCTGGTGCCGATCGTGACGATCTTCGGGCTCGATCTCGGCAGCCTGCTCGGCGGCGCGATCCTGACCGAGAAGGTGTTCAGCATGCAGGGGCTCGGTGAGCTGCTGATCAGTGGCGTCGGGCAGCTCGACGTCGCGGTGGTGGTCGGGGTGACGCTGTTCTCGGCGTTCCTGGTGATCCTCGCCAACCTCGTGGTGGACGTGCTGCACGGAGTTCTCGACCCGAGGGTTGGCCATGCCTGAGCTGAAGCCTGTACTGGAAGTCCACGACCTGCACGTGACGTTCACCACCGAGGGCGGCCCGGTGCCGGCCGTCGCCGGGATCGACTTCGCCGTCGCGCCCGGCCAGACGCTCGCGATCGTCGGCGAGTCCGGCTCCGGCAAGAGCGTCAGCTCGGCCGCGGTGATGGGCCTGCTGCCGTCGAACGCCGAGGTCAAGGGCGAGGTGCTGCTCGGGGGCCGCGAGCTGATCGGGCTGCCGAAGGACGAGCTGCGCAAGATCCGCGGCAACGACATCGCGCTGGTCTTCCAGGACGCGCTGTCCGCGCTCAACCCGTACTACAGCGTCGGCTGGCAGATCGCCGAGGCGTACCGCCTGCACCACGACGCCTCGAAGAAGGAGGCGTGGAAGCGGGCGGTCCGGATGCTCGACCTGGTCGGCATCCCGTCGGCCGAGCAGCGCGCCCGCGCCTACCCGCACGAGTTCTCCGGGGGAATGCGGCAGCGGGTCGTGATCGCTATGGCTTTGGTGAACGACCCGAAGGTGCTGATCGCGGACGAGCCGACGACCGCGCTCGACGTCACCGTCCAGGCGCAGATCCTGCGGCTGCTGGAGGAAGTGCAGCGCGAGTTCGACACCGCGCTGGTGCTGATCTCGCACGATCTCGGCGTGGTCGCGGAGGTCGCCGACGACCTTCTCGTGATGTACGCCGGGCGCGCGGCCGAGCGGGGGACCGTCCGGGACCTGTTCTTCCGGGCGGCGCATCCGTACAGCCTCGGGCTGCTCGGCGCGATGCCGCGGGTCGACGTACCGCCGAAGCACCGGCTGACGACGATCCCGGGCAGTCCGCCGTCGCCGGGGTCGATCAAGACCGGGTGCCCGTTCCAGCCGCGGTGCGCGTACGCCGCGCAGGTGGGGGAGCGGTGCGTGACCGAGCGTCCTGAGCTGACGCCGCGTCCGGGCGAGGGCGATCACGAGGCGGCCTGCCATCTCGGGCGCCGGCCGGAGGTGCAGCTGTGAGTGAAGAACTGCTGCGACTGGATGGTGTGAAGAAGTACTTCGGTACGCGCGGTATGCCCTTCCGGAAGGCTGGGGCGGTCCGCGCGGTGGATGGGATCGACTTCGTCGTGCGCAAGGGTGAGACCGTCGGGCTGGTCGGGGAGTCGGGGTCGGGCAAGTCGACGCTGGCGCGGCTCGCGATGCGGCTGCTCGACCCGACCGAGGGCCGGGTCAGCATCGGCGGCCAGGACGTCACCAAGCTGCGCGGCCGTCGGCTTCGGCCGGTACGGCGCAAGATCCAGATGGTGTTCCAGGATCCGCAGGCGTCGCTCAACCCGCGGCAGTCCGTCGGCACGATCCTGACCACACCGTTCCGCGCGCAAGGGATCAAGCCGACCCGCGCGCAGCTGATCGAGCTGCTGCAGCAGGTCGGCCTGTCCGAGGAGCACCTCGAGCGGTATCCGCACGAGTTCTCCGGCGGGCAGCGTCAGCGGATCGGCATCGCCCGCGCGCTCGCCGTGAAGCCCGACCTGCTGGTCTGCGACGAACCGGTCTCCGCGCTCGACGTGTCGGTCCAGGCCCAGGTGCTCAACCTGCTCGCGGACCTGCGCGACGAGCTCGGCCTGTCGTACGTGCTGGTCGCGCACGACCTGGCCGTCGTACGGCAGGTGGCTGATCGGCTCGCGGTGATGTACCTCGGCACGATCGTCGAGGAGGGGCCGGCCGCCGACGTCTACGCGAACCCAGCCCATCCGTACACGCGCGCGCTGCTGTCCGCCGTACCGGTGCCTGAGCCCGGCGCCGTGCGGGAGCGGATCGCGCTGACCGGCGACGTCCCCACGCCGATCGACCCGCCGTCGGGCTGTCCGTTCCGGACCCGCTGCTACAAGGCCCAGGACGTCTGCGCGACGGTCCGGCCCACCCTGGAGGAGGTCAGCGGCGAGCACCGCGTCGCCTGCTACTTCCCCGAAACCTCTGAACCCCCCACGTCTGAGAGGACACCATGAAGAGCATCACCCGGGCGGTCGCTGTCGCAGGGGCGCTGGCCCTCGCGCTGGCCGCCTGCAACGCCAACGACAAGTCCGCGCCCGGTGCGGGCGGCAGCGACGCGGCCGCCGAGAAGGGCGGCACGTTGCACTACCTGAGCACCGCCAAGGAGGTCAGCTACGACCCGGCCAAGAGCCAGAACCTCGGGATCAGCGGCATCCACCTGGTGCTGCGCGGCCTGACCGCGTGGAAGACCACCGAGGGCAAGGGCGCCGAGATCGTGCCGGACCTGGCCACCGACACCGGGCAGGTCTCCGACGGCGGCAAGACCTGGACGTACAAGCTGAAGCCGGGCCTGAAGTACGCCGACGGTTCGCCGATCGTTGCCGCCGACATCAAGTACGGCGTCGAGCGGTCGTTCGCGCCGGAGCTGTCCGGTGGTCTGACCTACCACAAGCCGCTGCTGGCCGGTGCCGAGAAGTACGCCGGTCCGTACAAGGGCCAGGAGCTCGCGTCGATCGAGACGCCGGACGAGACCACGATCGTGTTCAAGCTGGGCAAGGCGTACGGCGACTGGCCGTGGATCGTCAGCATGCCGGCCTTCTCGCCGGTGCCGAAGAAGGCCGACACCGACCCGGCCCACTACGGTGAGGACCCTGTTGCCAGCGGCCCCTACCAGATCAAGTCGTACGCGCCGGGCTCCAAGCTGGAGCTGGAGCGCAACCCGAACTGGGACCAGGCCGGCGACCCGGCGCGGACCGGCCTGCCGGACTCGATCGTCACCGACATGGGGCTGCAGCCCGACGTGATCAACCAGCGGCTGATCGCCGACGCCGGTGACGACAAGTTCGCCGCCACCACCGGTACGTCGGTGCCGGCCGCTTTGATCCCGACCGTGACCGGCAACCCCGCGGTCAAGGCCCGGGTGGCGACCTCCCCGTCCGGCGCGCTGCAGTACCTGGCGATGAACAACAAGCGCCCGGCGCTGGCCAACCCGGAGGTCCGCAAGGCGATCCAGTTCGCCGTCGACAAGCAGGCCGTCCAGGTCGCCGAGGGCGGTCCGGAGTTCGGTGGTGAGATCGCGACCACGCTGATCACGCCGGGCATCGACGGCTACACCAAGTTCGACCTGTACCAGGCGCCGCCGCAGGGCGACCCGGAGAAGGCCAAGTCGATGCTGGCCGCGGCCGGGGCCACGAACCTGAACCTGGTGCTGGCCGCCGACAACCAGAAGCTCGGCGTCGCCCAGGCGATCCAGCAGGGCCTGAAGCGGGCCGGGATCACGGTCACCATCAAGCCGTACGAGGCCGAGGCGCTGACCGAGGTCCAGACCAACGCCAAGGGCGACTACGACCTGACCGTCAGCAGCTGGCTGCCGGACTTCCCGAGCGCGATCGGCAACATCCAGCCGCTGTTCTCCACGTCGGAGATCGGCAACGGCGGGTACAACCTGTCCCGCTACTCCAACCCGGCCGTCGACACGGCGATCGCCGCCGCGACCGGTGAGCCGGACCGCGCCAAGGCCGCGACCCAGTGGGCCGCGCTGGACCAGCAGATCCTCGGCGACGCGCCACTGGTTCCGCTGCTGTACGCGACCAACGCGTTCCTGCACGGCTCGAAGGTGCAGAACTTCTACCTGGGCGCCTACCCGCCGTACCCGAACACGCTGATCGTCGGCCTGAGCAAGTAAGCACTGAGCAAGTAGCTCCTAGGTCCGGCCTTCTTTTTCCTGCGCCTCGAAGAGGGTCGGCTGGGTCTCGGCATCGAGTCCCCAGTCGGCCCTCAGCACGGTGTAGCCGGCCTTCTCGGCAGCGGCGCAGACCTTGACGTCGTCGTCGACCAGGATCGCCACCGGGCGCTCGGCCTTGAGCTGGTCGAGCCGGTAGAGCTTCATCGTCGCCGACGGGCGGCGGTCGTTGTTGCGGCGCATGAACAGCTGCCCCTCGGGAAAGCCGTTGTCCTTCAGCCACTTCACCGTGTCCCGCCGCAGCCGCTCGGGCCGGCCGGTCAGGTAGACGACCTCGTGCCCCTCGGCCAGCTGCGTCGCGACCGCCAGCCCCTCGTCGAGCACCGCGTCGTCCTTCGCGCCGGCGAAGAACGAGTCCCAGTCCTTCGGCTTGCGGTCCAGGAAGTGCACACGCTTGCTGGTGTCGGACAGCGTCGCGTCGATGTCCAGCACGGCGTACGGCGGCTTGTCGTCAGGCACGAACCCCAGTGTCCCCTACGCGCCGGCCGACCAGGTCTCCCGGTCGACGGCGTACTCGACCTCGCCGTGCTCGGTCCCCGGCAGCGGATCCTCGAAGGCCACGTGGAAGACCCGGACGAACCGCAGCCCCGACTTCACCATCACCCGCCGGGACTTGGTGTTGACCGCCATCGTGTCGGCGACCACCCGCTCCGCACCGTCGGCGAACGCCTTCGCGATCAGCGCGCGGGTCCCTTCGGTCGCGTAGCCCTGTCCCCAGACGTCCCGCCGCAGCCGGTAGCCGACGCCGACGGTGCCCGCGGTGGAGGTCGGCTGCAGCCCGAACCACCCGACGAACTCACCGGTCACCTTCTCGTGCGCCGCGAACGTCCCCAGCCCCGAGTGCCGCGCGTAGACGTCGAGCATCCCCGGCAGCACCTTGTTCTCGATCTCGTCCCGCGGCGTCACCTGCCCACTCAGGAACCGCATCACCTCGAGATCGGAGTCCAACTCGACCAGCAGCTCCACGTCCCCGGTCGTGAACCGTCGCAGCACCAGTCGCTCGGTCTCCAGGTACGTCTCCATGCGGCCGATCCTGGGTGATGGACGGGTGGCACGGCAACGGGGTTTCGTGCCGATGCCGGCGTACAGGACCAGACCAAAACGAGTAGTTGCCGGGTCAGGCAGATTCCGAATGGGTGTTCGGATGCCGGGCGGTCGAGGGGTTGTGGGTGTGTTGGGTTGGGCGCTGGTCGGTGGGTCGGGTTAGCGTTCTCGCGCGATGGACGAATCGATCACGTTTCTGCACAGTTCGGACTGGCAGCTGGGGATGATGCGCCGGTTCCTGGGGCCGGACGGTCAGGCCCGGTGGGGTCAGGCGCGGCTGGACGCTGTCGCGCGGATCGGTGAGGTCGCGGAACGCACCGGCGCGCGGTTCCTGGTGGTCACCGGGGACGTGTTCGAGCACAACCAGGTCGAGCGGCAGACGATCCTGCGCGCGTGCGAGGCGCTGAAGCGGATCCCGGTGCCCGTCGTGCTGCTCCCGGGCAACCACGACGCGCTCGAGCCGGGCTCGCTGTGGACGTCGGCCCAGTGGGCCGCACACAAGCCGGACCATGTCACCGTCGTTGTCGACGAGTCGCCGTACGAGGTGGTACCGGGCGTCGAGATCGTCGGAGCGCCCTGGCGTTCGCGCCGGCCGGTGTCCGACCCGGCGGCTCCCGGGTACGCCGGGCTGAAGCCCTCCAAGAACCGGCGGATCCTGCTCGCGCACGGGCAGCTGACCAGCCTGAGCGGCGGCATGTCCGACGTACCGACCATCGACCAGGCGGCGCTCGAGGCCGCGGTCGAGGACGGCCGGCTGCAGTACGTCGGACTCGGCGACCGGCACTCGATGACCGAGGTGACCGAGCGGATCTGGTTCTCCGGGACGCAGGAGGTCACCGCGCCGGAGGAGACGCACCCCGGCAACGTGCTGGCCGTGACGCTCGCCGGGGACGGCATCACCGTCGAGCCGCAGCGGGTCGGTGCGTGGCACATGGTCGAGCACCACGCCGAGCTGGACGGCGAGGAGTCGCTGAAGGCGCTGGAGGACTGGTTCGCCGAGCTGCCGGACAAGGAGCGGACGTACGTCCGGCTGGCCGCGGACGGCTCGCTGCCGTTGCCGCTGATGAGTCGGCTGGACGCGACGATCGACGCGCTGGGCGAGGTGTTCGCCAGCGTCGAGAAGTGGCCGAAGTTCTGGACTGTCCGGCCGGCACCCGAGGCCGCCGACCTGGATGCGTTGCAGCTGAGCGGTCCGGCCCGGGCCGCGATGGAAGAGCTGCGGCAGGCGCTGGCCGGTGGGGACGAGTCGGCCGGTGCGGCGCTGACCTTGATGCACAGACTGGCCAGGGACGCCGGATGAGATTGCACAGCCTGACGCTGCGGAACTTCCGTGGCGTCGCGGAGCGCACCGTTCAGCTGCCCGCGATCGGCACCACCGTCGTGGTCGGCGACAACGAGGTCGGCAAGTCCAGCCTGGTCGAGGCGTTCGCGCTGGTCTTCGACTTCCCCGACGACTCCAAGTCCAAGCGGATCGCCGACGTCCAGCCGGTCGGCCACGACGTCGCGCCCGAGGTGACCGTCGAGCTGACGCTGGGCGGCCGCGAGCTGACCTACACCAAGCGCTGGCTGAAGAACCGGTCCACCGAGCTGTCGGTGATCACGCCGGACGGCCGCCGCCAGACGTTCACCGGTCGCGAGGCGCACAACGAGGCCGAGCGGCTCTTCAACGAGAACGTCGACCCGGTGCTCTGGCAGACGCTCATGGTCAGCCAGGGACAGTCGCTGATCCTCCCGACCCCGGCGGACGCCGAGCCGCTGATCACCGCGGTCACGGCCGAGTCCGGTACGCCGGTCGACGGCGCGTCGATGCCGCTGGTCTCCGCGGTCGAGCACGAGTTCCTTCGGTACTGGACCCCGCGCGGCCGTCCGACCGGTGACTTCGCCAAGTCGGCCCAGGCGGTGACCGCGGCCGAGCTGCGGTCCGCGCAGGCCGCGAAGGCGATGGAGGAGGTCGTCGCCGACATCCGCCGCGCCGAGCGGCTGGCTCTCGATCTCGAGGACCTCACCACCCGGCTGGCCGAGCACCTCAAGTCGGTCGAGGAGCTGCGGGTCCGCAAGAAGGAGACCGACGAGATCCTGCTGCGGCGGGACTCGGTGCGCGCCCGGGCCGAGACGGCGCGGGCCCGGCTGGAGAACCACACGCGGACCCGGCTGGAGCGCGAGCGGCTGCTGTCCGAGGTCGAGCGGTTCACGCTGGCCGCCGGTGAGCTGGCTGAGCTGCGGGCCGAGGCGGACAAGGTCGCGAAGGCGTCCACCGACACGCTGCATGCCGCGGAGGCCGCGCTGGCCGAGGTGGTCGAGCTCAAGGACGACCGGCGCGGCGACGTACAGCATGCCGAGCAGCGGGTGTCCGAGCTGATGGACCGCGCCGAGCTGGACCGGCTGACCGGGCAGCAGACCGAGCTGGCCGACGTGCGGACGCGGATCGCCGCGGCGTCGCGGGTGCTCGACGGGATCAAGGTGACCGACGCGCTGGTCGCTGAGCTGGAGGACGCGCGGGCGAAGGTCGTCGAGGCGCGGGCGGCGCTGGCGGCCGGCGTACCGGATGTGCTCGTACGACGGCTCGGTGCTGCGGAGGTCTCGCTGGAAGGGACCGGGCTGGATGCTCACGGCGCTGACGTGCCGCGGCAACTGGCCGAAGGCGCTGAGCTGTCGATGCTGGTGTCCGGCGAGCTGCACATCGGCGTACCGGAGCAGCTGGAGGTGACCGTCCGCGCCGGTGGCGACGCGGCCTCGCTGCGGTCACTCGTCGACGAGGCCGTACGACGTGAGACGGATCTGCTGAAGCGGGCCAAGGTCCGTGACCTGCCCGCGGCGCGGGAGCTGCTGCGGAAGAGCGACACGGCGTCGGCGGAGCTGCAGGAGGCCCGGCGGACCGAGCGATCGCTGACGGCCGGCGGTGACCCGGGGGAGCGGATCGCCTTGCTGGCGGCGCGGTTGGGGGTGTTCGGCGACGAGCCTGCCGAGGAGGAGGCGCCGAAGGGCAAGCAGCAGCCCGCGGTGGAGAACGTGCCGGGGCAGATGTCGCTGTTCGAGGAGTTCGCCGAGGACGCCTTCGACTTCGAGGACATGGTGATGCCGGAGCCGCTGGCGCCGGACGACCTGTCGGGGGCGCAGCGGGCGCTGGAGGACGCGCGGGCCGAGCTGGCGACGGCGGAGCGGTTGCTGGCCGACGCGGAGTTCGCGGCGGCGCAGGCGCGCAAGGCGGCCGACGAGGACCGCTCCGAGGCGCAGCAGGCGCGGGCCCGGGCGGAGCTGGCGGCGGAGCGCGTTGCCGCGGCGACGGCTGAGCTGGAGTCGGCTCGGGCGGTGCTGGCCGACGAGGACGTCGATGCGTCGGAGGAGAAGGCCACCGGTGAGGTGGAGGCCGTGCTGGACGAGCTGACCGCCGTACAGGAGCAGGTGGACGCTGCTGGTGCGGACCGCGTCGAGGGCGAGCTGGCTGATGCGCTGGCGGTCGCTGGGCGCTTGCAGGGTGAGCGGGACACGCTCCGCGATTCACTCCGTACGACGGAAGGCCGGCTGGAGCAGTCGGGCCGGGACGGGCTGGCGACCCGGCAGGACACGGCGGAGCTGGAGCTGTCCGCCGTACGGGCCGAGCACGAGAACCTGCAGCGCCGGGCCGAGGCCGCACGGCGGGTGCACGAGACGCTGGGACGGCACCGGGCTGCGGCGCAGACGAAGTACTCGGAGCCCTTGCAAACCAGGATCGAGGCCCTCGGCCGCAGCGTCTACGGCCCGACCTTCCGGGTCTGGCTCGACGACGACCTGGCCGTCGCCGAACGCGAGCTCGACGGCAACCGCCTGCGCATCGAGTCCCTGTCGACCGGCGCCCAGGAGCAGCTGGCGATCATCACCCGCCTGGCGATCAGCCACCTGGTCAGCACCACCGAGAACAGCGTCCCCGTCATCTTCGACGACGCCCTCGGCTGGTCCGACAAGGCCCGCCTGCGCGACATGGGCACCCTGCTCGGCCGCGCCGGCGACCACGGCCAGGTCATCATCCTGACCTGCATGCCCGACCGCTACGAGTACGTCCCCAAGGCAACCTTCATCAAGCTGCAGTGAGCCAGTCATCCAGGACTCGAATGAACTCGGGCACCCGGCCGTACCAGACGCAGTGCCCGGCGCCAGGCACCGACTGCACCTCGAACCCGAGCACCCTCAGCTCAGCAGCTCGCGCGACTGACACATAGCGGTGGGCTCCGGGCAGACCAGCAACGAGGGCACAACAGTCTGCGGTGCGGGGAACGGGCCTGCGGCGTACGTGAGGTTGACCGCCACCGCCGTACCGACGTCGAACCGCCGGGCTGCGTCCGCCTCGACGATGCGGTCCTGCTCCGACCACTCGGGCCTCGTGTGCCGAAGGGAGTCCGCCGTGCGGCCTGCCTTCGCTGCTTCCAGGTCCTGGCGAAGCTGCACCGGGTCAGGCGGCTGTGAGTCCGAGGTGAAGGGGATGTCCACGTAGACCACCTTGGCCGGTCTGAACGTGGGAAGAGCAGCGGCGAGGACAGCCCCGCCGAAGGAGTGTCCGATCGCCAGGTCGGGTTGGCTGCCCATGGTCTCGGTCACTGAGTCGACTACCGACCGGAAGCTGGTGGCTGATGGAGAGTCGCCGTGACCGGGGAGGTCGACGGCGACAGCTCGATAGCCGCGGGTGGCGAGCGCTGGACCGAGCTGCCAGTACTGGGCGGCTGATCCGAGCATGCCGTGGAGGAGCAGGGCTACGCGATCGCCTGCTCCCCACGTGGTTGTTGCCAGACGCACAGGTCCACGCTAGGCCATCTGGACCATGGCGATGATGGGCTCGGTGGGGGTGACGGCGCCGGGGGCGTTCTCGACGGTGATGCCGAGGGCGGTCTTGTCCTTGATGCCGCCGGTGATCAGCCTGGTCGCTTCGGGGGTGGCCAGGCCGGCCGAGTGCGGGGTGAGGGACTTGTCCATCAGCCAGAGCTGGTAGGTCTTGCCGTCGGGGAGCTTGGACAGGCCTCGCAGGAGCACGATGGCTCGGTCCTGGCCTGCTGACATGACCACGGCCGCGTTGCCGCCGCCGGTGACCTGCGCGCGGGCGGTCCGGGCGTCGGGCTGGGCGAGCAGGCCCGCGAGGTCCTGGTTCTGCTGCTCGGCGCTCTGGCTGTCGCGGTACTGGTCGATGGCGATCCCGCCGGTGGCTGCGACCGCGAGAGCGGCTGCGGCCAGGGCGAGCATCGAGCGGCTCCTACGGCGAGGCTTGCGATGCGTGCCGGCAGCGACCGGCGCGGCCTCGAGGGTTTCGGTGTCGCGGACGATCGGCGGCAGTTGCCGTGTCGCGGCGATCTCCGACAGCACGCGCGCCTTCAGCGCGGCCGGCGGCGGCGTCGCGACCGCCGTACCGAGCTTGTTGGCCGCTTCGCGCAGCTCCGCGACCTCGGACCGGCACGACGAGCAGTCGGCGAGGTGATCCTCGAATCCGATCCGCTCGTCCTCGGGCAAAGCGTTCAGTACGTAGGGACCGGTCAGCATGTGCGCGTCCGGTGTCGTCATGGCCCTCACCTCCCCGTCACACCCAGGCAGTCGCGCAGCCGGATCAGGCCGTCGCGCATCCGCGCTTTGATCGTCGCCAGCTTCGCGTCCAGCAGTTCGGCCACCTCGCGGTAGGAGTAGCCGCCGTAGTAGGCCAGCGTCACCGACTCGCGTTGCAGCTCGGTCAGGGCCGACAGGCAGTGGCGGACCTGCTCGACCTCCAGGTTCGTGGTGACCGCTTCGGCCACCTCGTCGTACGCCGTGGTGCTGCTGGCCGCCGCGACCGCCTGCTCCCGGTCGGTGGCCGACTGCTCGGACCGGACCCGGTCGATCGCGCGCCGGTGCGCCATCGTCAGGATCCAGGACGTCGGGGAGCCGCGGTCGGCGTCGTACCGGGTGGCGGTCCGCCAGACCTCGACCATCACCTCCTGGGTGACCTCCTCGGACTGGGCCGGGTTGCGCAGCACGCGCCGGATCAGCCCGAACACCCGCGGCACCATCTGGTCGTACAGGACCGAGAACGCGTCGGTGTCACCGCGCGCCACCCGAGCCATCAGCTCGGCAGGCGTCGTACCGCCGGTACCGGTCACCACCGGCCACGGGAGGGCTGTCGACTCCTCGCTCACGGGCATCCTCTTCGCTCGTCGCAATCGCGGTCGGATGAGCTTCGGAGCAGACACCCTGGCGGATGGGTCTGCTACCTGAGTATGCGTTCGGGTGCGCTGTAGATCACACAGCGCTCGCCGCGGGTGAAGCCGGCCAGCGTGATGCCGAACCTGCGCGCGAGATCGACAGCGAGGCTGGACGGCGCGCCGACCGCGACGATCATGCCGATCCCGGCGGCGACCGACTTCTGGACCAGCTCGTACCCGGCGCGGCCGCTGAGCGCGAGCACGAGACCCTCGCGGCTGTGCTGGTTGAGCACGGTCCAGCCGACCACCTTGTCGACGGCGTTGTGCCGGCCGACGTCCTCCTTGACGACCACCTTGCGGCCGTCGGCGGTGAACAGCCCGGCCGCGTGCAGCCCGCCGGTCCGGCCGAACGTGGGCTGGGCGTCGCGCAGCAGGTCGGGCAGCCGCAGTACGAGGTCGAGCGGCGCCTCGACCGGGTCGACGGGGTCGTAGGAACGCTCGGCCAGCTCGTCGAGGCTCTGCTGGCCGCAGACGCCGCACGCGGCCGAGGTCACGCCGTACCGCTGCGGAGGTTCGCGGTCCGGCGGGCCGTCGAAGGTGACCGTCACGGTGTTGAACTGCTGCTCGCGGGTCAGCACGGCGTCGGTGCAGTAGGCGACGGTACGGATCGCGTCCGGCCGGACGGCGAAGCCCTCGGCCAGGCAGAACCCGGCCGCGAGCTCGAAGTCGGAGCCCGGCGTCCGCATCGTGATGACGAGCGGTTCGGGCGGTCGGCCGGGCCACTCCAGCCGCAGCTCGAGCGGCTCCTCGGTGACGACGACGTCCTCGCGCCGGGACGTCTTCGCGCCGTCCTGCACCTCGACCTTGTAGCGCGTCACGGGCCCTTTGCTCATGTATACGATCTTAAGCTGCTGGGGTGAAACCGACCGATCGGAGTGAACCGTGCGGGTGTCCCGTCGAGTCCTGCTCACGAGCTCGCTGGTCGCACCGTTGACCGCCCACGCGACCACCTCTCGAGGAGCCATGAGCACAACGAGCACCGTGAAGGACCGCGTCGAGGCGCTGGTCGAGCTGTACCGGGACGACGTCGCGCCGATCGTGGCGCTCGGCGACCCGGTGCTGCGCCGCAAGGCCGACCCGTACGACGGCCAGCTGGACGGCGACCTGCTGACCGAGTTCGTCGAGCTGCTCAGGCGGACGATGCTGGCCGCGCCCGGGGTCGGGCTGGCCGCGCCGCAGGTCGGGGTGCCGCTGCGGATGGCTGTGATGGAGGACCCGGCGACCGTGGACGAGGAGGTCGCCGAGGCGCGGGAGCGGTACCCGCTCGAGTTCTTCGCGGCGCTCAACCCGTCGTACGAGGCGGTCGGCCGGACGCGGCGGGGGTTCTACGAAGGGTGCCTGAGCATGCCCGGGTACACCGGCGTGGTGAACCGGGCGCTGAAGGTCGACGCGGTCTACACCGACCTGACCGGCGAGCGGCGGAAGCGGGCGCTGTCCGGGTGGCAGGCCCGGATCTTCCAGCACGAGACCGATCACCTGAGCGGGGTCGTGTACGTCGACAAGCTGGAGCCGCGGTCGCTGGCGACCTCGGTCAACTACACCAACCGGTGGGCCGATCCCGTTCCCACCAAGGCCGCTCGCGAACTGGGCTTCCACCTCGACTAGGGCGTGTCTGCTAATTGTGGATGCGGTGGTGGGTGATCATGGCGGCGAGGAGTACTCCGCCGAGGTAGGTCAG
>NZ_JBNCLH010000010.1:0-24676 GCF_049844575.1 Kribbella sp. DT2
TGTACGGGGTTAATGCATATTTCGGCATTGACTTTCGGCACGCTGTTGAGTTCTCAAGAATCGGGCGCACACCGCGTCCGTGACCTTTCAGCCAGGACTCCGGGGCAACCTGCGTTACTTTACTGTTTCGTCTGCGGCCGGTCAAATCGGCCTCTTCCGTCCCAGTCCCCTTGCGTGTCTCAGCGACCGAAACCCGCTGACGCGTGTTTCAGCTGCTAGGACTTTCAGGGAGTTTGTCGAAGCGACCGGCCGCTTTCGCGTCCCGCACTCGCTCCGACAAGAAGAACATTACTGACATTCACGGTGAAGATGCAAATCGAGGTCCAGGGCCATGTCATGACCTGTGCTGAGCACTCCTCGACCACACCGACCTGATGCTGTAGTCGTCCCTCTGGTCCCACCTGTCACTCGCGTCTCCGCGAGGCCGGCCATCGCGTCACCGCCAGGTCCACTCTCCATAGTGCCCTACCCGTTCAAGTGAGTTTCCCAAGACGGGTGATGGGTGGGCGACGATCGCTCGTCACCCACCCATCGAGTACCGCACCGCCCAGCAGACGCCTCTCGGCGAGTGGCCGCTCGAAGCGGCTGAGTGTGAGGCCCGGGGGTCATGTACCAGGCGGCATCAGGTGTAACCGGTCCCCCACCCCACCTATTCCCGGCACCTCACCCGGTCTCCCCCAGCTCTCCTGAGAAGTCCCGGCGCCCCGCGCTCAGTCGACCCGAGGACACACGATCTGATCCCCGTTCTGCTCGAACACCAGCTCGTCTCCGCGCAGCCGCAAGCGCGCGCTCACCATCGAGCTGGCGAACGTGCTGTCGTCGACCGACACGAACGCCATCGGCCCCTGACCGTCGAAAGTCACTTCCACCCCGCCGGCCAACCTGTCGATGGCGAACCCGAACCCCTCGCGCAGCCGGTACTGCCCCACCAGCCCGTCAATCACGTCCTCGCCGGCCACGTGCCTCTCGTCGAGCGGTTCGTCGTACCCGCTCCACCCGTACGCCGACGCCAGCGCCGCGAACGCCCGCTGCACCACCCACATGCCGTTGTCGCCGTTCGTCATCACCGCTGCGCCGAACCCGGACTCGCGATCCGCCAGCAGGTGGCACTTGAACCCCTCGTTCCCACCGCTGTGCCCGAACCGAACGCCACCGTCGCCGAGGAAGGCCCCCAGCCCCACGTGATTCAGTCCCCCGAGCCGATCACTTGCTCGGACCTGTGGCGTCAGCATCTCCCGCCCGAGCTCCGGCGAGAGCAGGGCGCCATCAACACCGGCGTACGCCGCCTGCACGCCGAGCGCGAACCTGCAGAGATCGCTCGGCGTCGTCCACAAGCCCGCCGCGGCCAGCTCCGGATAGCTGTGCCAGCGCCCTGGGATCGCCTGCCCCTGCTCGTCATGCGCAGTCGCCGCCCGCCCGTGAAGCTCCTCGGGCAAAGGCTGCGCGTAGTCACTGTCGGCCATGCCGAGCGGCTCGAGCACGAGGTCCCGCACCAGCTCGCGGAACGGCGTACCGGTCACATCTTCCAGCAATCGCTGCATCACGACCGTCCCGCCACCGGAGTACCGGAACTGCGCTCCCGGCACGGTGTCGACCCGCACCCCGAAGGTGTTGGTCGGGCGGACCCCGTCAAGGATCTCGACGGTGGTCGGCAGCAATTCGCCGTACGGGTAGCCCGGAAAGCCGTGCACGGTGAGGCCGGCGCTGTGGCTCGCCAGCTGGCGCAGTGTCACGACCGGCTGCCAGCTTCCTGTCGGTGGAACCTGCCACGACGTCAGCTTGCGATTGATGTCCTCGTCCAGCTCGAGCAGACCTCGATCGACCAGCCGGAGCATCGCGAACACGGCCACCGGCTTACTGATCGAGCAGGCCTGGAACAACGTGCCCGACGACACCTCGGTCTCGCCCGTGGCATCAACGAGGCCGGCAGATCCCGTCCCGACGATCCCGCCGCCGCTCATGACCGCCCAGCCAACTCCTGGCACGGCGAATCGCTCCAGGTCCGCAGCGATCTGCTCACGCAGTACGTCGTCCTCAACACCCACGGCTGCTTCCCCACTCTCGACTCCTCCGGAGCCTAAGCGTGTAACAGCTCAGCCGCCTCGACCCCGTCTGCGACTCCATGGCAGAACGACTTCCCGGCCGATGCCGGAACACTCGTCAAGCCGCATCTGGACTCACCCATGTGAGCCGGCGACGTTGCTGGGCGAGCACCGGCCACGGGTGCTTGAGCACCCGTGGCCGGGACGAGCTTTGCAACGTGTGGCTGTGCTCGGTTACTTGGACGGCTGCGGGGCTTCGCAGTCGATCTTCGGGTTGGCACCGATGTAGTTCAGCGGTCCGGCGACGATGGTGACCAGCGTGGTCCCCACCTTCGCGCAGGTGGCATCGGAACCTCCGAAGTAGTTTCGCTGCGCCGCGGCCGCGAGACCGATCAACAGCCAGACCACAACAACAATCGTGATGACGCGAGAACCAGTCGTAGAGGCTCTACGAGTGGGCATGTCCACCTCCTGGCTGAGCGCACCCCCGTGGAACGACCCTCTGGTGCCCGCCGGTGACACAGCGAAAACCCCAGTCCGCCGACCTGTTTCGCGGCCGTCCTCAGACCTCCTTGAAGTCGTGGTGCGGCTTGATCCGGGTGTTGATGAATCGCCCGACGCTGTCGGCGCGCACCAGTGCGGCGTGCGTGAACTCCGAGACCTCGAAGTACTGGTACACGTCACCGTTCACGAACTCCACCTCGAGCGTCCCGTCCTCCCAACCGATCGACAGCACGCTCGACGAGTCCACCGGCCTTCGCCGCATCCCCAGCCCCTCTCGGTCCGCATCCCTTGTTCTGTACGCCGTGTCGCTGCCCTGCTCCACGTCCCCTCAGTGTGCCGAAGGCTGTTGCGACGCGCTCAGCTCGATCCGCGACAGCAACCGCGCCAGGTCCGTCACCGCGGCGTTGAGCTGACCGATCGAGGCCTGGTCCAGAGCGACCCGTTGGTCGGGCTCGCCCAGGTTCGCCGTGAAGCGGGTCAGTGCGTCGACCGGTGCCCGCGCCAGCTCGGCGTCGAGTGCCTCCTGCAAATGGGGACTCGGCACCATCCCCGGGCGCTCCTTCCACTTCGTGATCGTCCGCGGCGCGACGCCGATCCGCCCGGCGAACGACTCGTTGGTCAGCCGCAGCGCCTCCCGCAGGGCATGCGCGTGCCGGCCGGTCCACTTCTCGATGACTGCCATCGCCCACTCCTTCTCGCTCGGTCACTCTCTGCAAGAAAGGTACGAGTTTTCGCCGCCCGTCGAGTGCGCGGAAAATGCCCTGTGGATACCGGTTCAGTTCATGGTGCGGCCGCCCGCCACGGCGTTCACTGAATCCATGAACAGCGCACCCACGATCCGCCGCCGCCTCGACCACGCCACCAGACAACCCCCACGCCGCTTCCACCTGGTCCGCCACATCGACGTCTCCGGAGTCAGCGGCACCGGCATAGTCGCCGAAGGCGTCGAGTGGTCCGACAACACCGTCACCCTCCGCTGGGGCGGCCCCTACCCCACCACCACGGTCTGGCAGGACGGCATCCCAGCCCTCCTCACCATCCACGGCCACAACGGCGCCACCACCATCCACTGGCTCGACCCGTGACCCGATCGCCCCCTCTGACCGCGGTGCGGCCGGCCGCTCCCCTGCGCCCTGTGCCGGCCGTACCGCGCCTTAACCCTCAACAGATTGACCAGCCCACTCGTCACCGTCGACCCGATCGCGTGCGAAGCCGTCAACCACAGTCCGTCACCGAACGTGGCTGCGGTCGTCCGATCAGGGCTGATCTGAGGGGGGTGGTTTTTCGGCGAAGAATTGTTCGCGGTAGTTGGCGGGGTGGTCTTCCTCGGGGTGGTGGTTGAGGGCGGTGGCGAGCTCGGCGATGGTCTTGTCGGCGGCGGTGAGGTGGGGCTTGGGGCGCTGGGGTGGGAGCTCGTCGGTGTTCGCGACGGAGGAGAGCTGGGCCAGGGTTTCCAGAAGCTCGACGGCCTTCTCGACTTCGCCGGGGTTGTTGACGAGCCACCACACGGCAGCGGAGCCGGGGCTGGCGAGGACCTCGTCGCGGAGGTAGGCACGCTCGTCGCGTTCCATCCGGCGTTCGAGCAGGGTCCGTTGCTCGCGGCGGTGGAGGGCGGCGAGGACCTGGAGGTGCTTGCTGTCGGCGTCCGGGAGGCGGAGACGGACCTCCGTGGCCCAGGTGCGGACCTGGCCTCGGTCGTCGAGGTCGGGTTCGCCGAGGAGGGCGGCCAGGCGGTGCTGGTTGAGGGATTCCTCGGTGGGTTGCTGGCCGGCGGTGAGGGCCTTGGCGCGGTTGAGCAGGGCGTCGACGGCGACGCTGCTGAGGTCGGCGTGGCGGGAGCCGGACAGAACGGTCGACCAGTGGACGACCGCGGAGAAGCTGAACTGGAAGTCGGGAGAAGCGGACGGGAGGCGTACGTCGGCGATCGTGCGGGTCGGCGGGAGGGAGAAGACGGGGTCGTGATCCACGCTGTGCACGCTCGGCGGCGCGTGGGTCACCGGGGCCGTGACAGTGATCGGGGCCGGCTTGACGTCGGGCTCGTTGTAGAGCACGGCGACGACAGCGAGGAGGACCACGGAAACCATGACGGCAACCCAGCCCGGCAGGCCTAGGACCAGGGCCAGGAGGTACAGGAAAGCAACCACCGCGGCAGAGAGCAGGAGGGTGTTCTTGTCGAGCTTCATCAGGGAGTCCTTCAACGCAAGTACCGGCCGGCGTACCCGGCTGGAGGAGTCCCCGCTGTTAGGTCCTGGGCGGTCGGTCAGAGGCACAGAAAGTCTCACATGGTCGACGGACGGTAGCGACCGGTCCGCGTGTCGCTCTCACTCCGTGAGAACGGACCTCAGTCACTCCGTGAGAAAAGGACGGTCAGCCGGTCAGGGAGCGGAGGGCTCGGCGGGACGGCGTGAGGACCACGGGCTTGTACGGGCAGCGGGCGTCGGTGAGGGTTTCGTACGCGCTGATCGCGCGGTTCGCGGCGTCCCAGCCCTGCTCGGCGGGGCTCTTGCCGAGACCGCGGTTGCGGATCAGGGCGCCGTAGAAGGCCGAGCAGAACACCGTCGCCTCGTACCAGCCGACGACCGTGCTGGTGCCGATGTAGGTGATGTCGTCCTGCAGGCAGTCGCGGATCGCGCGCTGCCACTTGCCGATGCCGGTCTTGCAGCCGTCGGCGATCACCACGCCGCTGGAGATCCCCCACTGCCGGTCCAGGAACCAGTCGGCCAAGGCGCTCAGCGAGACCTGGGTCTGCCCGTCGGTGGACAGGAACGACGGTTCCTCGCTGTGGTCCCCGTGCGCCATCACGTGCAGCACGGTCGACGGGGTGGTGAGCGCGGAGAACGCCGTCTCGTGATCCCGGGTGCGAACGAAGTTCACGTCGATCACCGGTTCGTTCCAGCCGGCGTTGACGTTGCCGACGACGCCCTGGACGAACGTCATCGACGCGTCGAAGGAGCTGTCCAGACCGAGGTCCACCAGCGTGATCAGTCGGTTCTTCATCCCCAACCCCCTCACATCCCGGGGCCCGCCTCGATGGCCCGGAATCATCATCACCCAGGATCCCGACAGTTTGGCCGCGGGGTCGGCGGATACCGTGGGCCGAGACCCGACCAGCCGAGGAGAAGTCCGATGAGTGCTGCCCCGACCGTCACCTTGAGTCACGGAACCGTGTTGCCGCGGATCGGACTCGGGACGTCGCCGATGAACGACGACGATGCCGAGCGCGCTGTGGCGACGGCGCTCGAGCTCGGCTACCGCCTGATCGACACCGCCGAGAACTACCGCAACGAGGTCGGCGTCGGGCGTGCGCTGAAGGGGGCTCCGCGCGAGGAGCTGTTCGTGACGTCGAAGTTCAACAAAAGCTGGCACAGCGTCGAGGGTGCGCGGACGGCGTTCGAGGCGAGCGCGGAGAAGCTCGGGCTGGACTACCTCGACCTCCTGCTCATCCACTGGCCGAACCCGGACCAGGACCAGTACGTCGACGCCTGGCGCGGGCTGATCGAGCTGCGCGAGGCCGGTCTGGTGCGCGCCATCGGTACGTCGAACTTCAAGCCGGCCCACCTGCAGCGCCTGATCGACGAGACCGGCGAGGCTCCCGAGGTCAACCAGATCCAGCTGAGCCCGATCTGGACCAAGCAGGACAACCGCGACTTCCACGCCCAGCACGGCATCGTCACCGAAGCGTGGAGCCCGCTCGGCAAGGGCAGCGACCTGCTCGACCGGCCGGACGTCGTACAGATCGCCAAGGACCACGGGAAGACACCGGGCCAGGTCGTCCTACGCTGGGAGATCCAGCTCGACGTCGTACCGATCCCGAAGTCGGCGAACCGGGAGCGACTGGCGCAGAACCTGGATGTGTTCGACTTCGAGCTCAGCGAGGAGCAGTTGGCCACGCTGTCGGCGATGGACGGTACGGGGTCGACGCCTGCGGACTCGGATCGCAGCGGTCACTGACGGCTGGTGTGACCACGAAGAGCCGGAACGCTCACGAGCCGGGGTTCAGGACGGCTTTCAGTCGGCGGGCCAAGTACGGAGCGGTGGCGCTGGTCTTCGAGCTGGCGAGTTCGACCGGAGTGCCGGTCGCCACGACCTGTCCGCCGGCGATGCCGCCGCCTGGACCCAGGTCGATCACCCAGTCGGCGGCCGCGATGGTGTCCAGGTCGTGCTCGACCAGGACGACGGTGTTGGAGGCGTCGACCAGTCTGTGGAGCTGGCGGAGCAGAAGGGCGATGTCGGCGGGGTGGAGTCCTGCGGTGGGTTCGTCGAGGAGGTAGAGGGCATGGCCGCGGCGGGCTCGCTGCAACTCGGTGGCGAGCTTGATCCGTTGGGCTTCGCCACCGCTGAGCTCGGTCGCCGGCTGCCCCAGTCGCAGGTAGCCGAGTCCGACGTCGCGCAGCGTCTCGAGACTGCGGGACGCCGAGGAGACGTCGGCGAGGAACTTCGCCGCCGTGTCGACCGGCATCGCCAGCACGTCCGCGATGTTCTTGCCGCGGTACGTCACCTCCAGCGTTTCGGCGTTGTACCGGGCGCCGTGGCAGGTCGGGCAGGGCGCATAGGTCCCCGGCAGGAACAGCAGCTCGACCGCGACGAATCCCTCGCCCTGGCAGGTCTCGCACCGGCCCTCGGCCACGTTGAAGGAGAACCGGCCCGCCGAGTAGCCCCTCGCCTTCGCTGTGTCCGTCCCGGCGTACAGCTTGCGTACGGCGTCGAACAAGCCCGTGTACGTCGCGAGGTTGGATCGCGGCGTCCGGCCGATCGGACGCTGGTCCACCAGCACCAACCGGTCGAACGCCTCGAGACCGGAGACGTCGTCGACCTCGAGCTCAGCGGCAGCGTCATCCGGTTCGTCCGGATCGTCCGGCGTCTGGCCGAGATGCCGACGGACGACCTCTGCGAGCACCTGGGTCACCAACGTTGACTTGCCCGAACCCGACACCCCCGTCACCGCGGTGAGAACGCAGAGTGGAATCTCGACCGAGACGTCGCGCAGGTTGTGTCGCGTGACGCCGTGCAGGTGAAGCCAGCCCTGCGGTGTCCGGGGACGGTGGTCGAGCGGCTCAGCGCGCCCGAACAGGTACCGGCTGGTGATCGACTCCTCCACGGCCTCGAGCCCGGCCACGGGACCGGAGTAGAGGACCCTGCCGCCGCCCTCCCCCGCACCAGGTCCGATGTCGACCACCCAGTCCGCACGCCGTACGACGTCCAGGTCGTGCTCGACGACGAAGAGCGAGTTCCCGGCCGCCTTCAACCGGTCCAGCACGTCCAGCAGCGGTTCGGCGTCGGCCGGATGCAGGCCCGCGGACGGCTCGTCGAGGACGTAAACGACCCCGAAGAGCCCCGACCGGAGTTGCGACGCGATCCTCAGACGCTGCGCCTCGCCGGGCGAGAGAGTGGTCGAACGGCGAGCGAGGCTGAGGTACCCGAGTCCGAGGTCGAGCAGCACTCCGACGCGGGCGACGAGATCGGCGCAGATCCGTACGGCGGCCTCGGTCGTCTCGCCCGACGTCGCGGTGGAGGTCGTGGCGTCAGCCTCGGCCAGTTCCGCGATCGGCCGGAGCAGCGTGACCAGCTCGTCGAGCGGAAGCGCGTTCAGCTCGGAGATCGACCGGCCGGCAACGGTCACGGCCAGCGCTTCCGGCCGCAGCCCGCTGCCGTGGCACTGCGGGCACGGCACGCTCCGGACGAAGCGCAACGCACGGTCGCGCATCTGCTGACTCTTGGAGTCGGCCAGGACGTGCATGATGTGTTTGCGCGCACTCCAGAACGTGCCGTGGTAGCCGTAGTCGATGCGGTCCCGCTCCGGCGTGACCAGAACCGACGGCTGCTCCTCGGTGTAGAGCAACCAGTCCCGGTCCTTCTTCCGCAGCTTGCGCCACGGCCGGTCGATGTCGATGCCCAGACCGCTCACGACGCTGCGAAGGTTCGCGCCCTGCCAGGCGCCCGGCCACGCGGCGATCGCCCCGTCGCGGATGCTCAGTGACGTGTCGGGGACGAGCAGTTCCTCGGTGACGTCGTGGACGACGCCCAGGCCGTGACAGTTCGGGCACGCGCCGGCCGCGGTGTTCGGTGAGAACGCTTCCGCGTCGAGGCGAGCCGCGCCGGGCGGATAGGTGCCGGCGCGGGAGTACAGCATCCGGAGCAGGTTCGAGAGCGTGGTGATGGTGCCCACGCTGGATCGCGAGCTCGGCGCGCCGCGGCGCTGCTGGAGGGCGACGGCCGGGGGAAGTCCGGTGATCTCCTGGACGTGCGGCGCCCCCACCTGCTGGAGCAGGCGGCGTGCGTACGGCGCGACCGACTCGAAGTACCGGCGCTGCGCCTCGGCGTACAAGGTGCCGAAGGCAAGCGATGACTTGCCGGAGCCGGAGACGCCGGTGAACGCGACGATCGCGTCCCGTGGGAGGTCGACGTCCACCGTGCGGAGATTGTGTTCTCGTGCGCCCCGGACCCGCACGAACTGGTCGATCGGCTCGTCCGTCACGGCACCCAGGTACCCGATCGGTCTGGCGCGAACCAGAACGCACTGCGGCCCCCGGGGAAGTGGGAAGTTCCCGGGGGCCGTGGTGCTTTCACTCAGGTCGGCCGTTTGACGGCCGGGGACTGCTAGCTGCAGCCGGAGGTGCTGCCGCAGCCTTCGCAGACGTAGCAGGAGCCGCTCGGGCGCATCTTCGTGCCGCAGGTGAAGCAGAGCGGCGCGTCGACCGAGGTACCGGTGATGAGCTCGAACATCTCGGCGGTGGTGCGGACCTCGGAGCTGACCGGCTTGGCGGCCGCGGCGTCGATCGAGGCGTCGTCGACCGCGACCGGCTTCTCCGGGGCCGGCTCGACGGCCTTCAGGGACTCCGGCTCCGACACCTCGACCGGGGTCGCCTCGTACGAGCCGGTGTCGAGCTGGCGGGAGCGCTCGTCGGCGGAGTAGATGCCGAGCGCGGCGCGGTCATCGAAGGACAGGTGGTCCAGGGCCAGGCGGCGGAAGATGTAGTCCATGATCGACTGCGCCATCCGCACGTCCGGGTCGTCGGTCAGACCGGCCGGCTCGAACTTCAGGTTGGTGAACTTCTGGACGTAGGTCTCCAGCGGCACCCCGTGCTGCAGCGCGATCGAGATCGCGATCGAGAAGGCGTCCATCACGCCGGCCAGGGTCGAGCCCTGCTTGCCCATCTTGAGGAAGACCTCGCCGAGGCCGTCGTCGGGGTACGAGCCCGCGGTCATGTAGCCCTCGGCGCCGCCGACGCTGAACGACGTGGTGCGCGACGGGCGCGACTTCGGCAGGCGCTTGCGGGTCGGCCGGTACTCGACGATCTTCTCGACGACCTTCTCCGCGGCCGCCTCGGTGGACGCCTCAGCCTTCTTGGCCTTGGAGTCCGACAGCGGCTGACCGACCTTGCAGTTGTCGCGGTAGACCGCGAGCGCCTTCAGGCCGAGCTTCCAGCCCTGGAAGTAGACGTCGGCGATCTCCTCGACCGTCGCGGTCTCCGGCAGGTTGACGGTCTTGGAGATGGCACCGGACAGGAACGGCTGCGCGGCCGCCATCATCCGCACGTGGCCCATCGGCTTGATCGCCCGCTCGCCCATCGCGGTGTCGAAGATCTCGTAGTGCTCGGTCTTCAGGCCCGGCGCGTCCACCACGTGGCCGTGCTCGGAGATGTACTCGACGATCGCCTCGATCGTCTCCTCGGTGTACCCGTACTGGCGCAGCGCCCGCGGGACGGTCTGGTTGACGATCTGCATCGAGCCGCCGCCGACCAGCTTCTTGAACTTGACCAGCGAGAAGTCCGGCTCGATACCGGTCGTGTCGCAGTCCATCATGAAGCCGATCGTGCCGGTCGGCGCGAGCACCGAGGCCTGCGCGTTGCGCCAGCCGTTCTTGGCGCCGGTCTTCAGTACGCCCTCCCACGCCAGCGTGGCGTGCTTCTGGACGTCCTTGTCGATGTCGCCGACGGTACGGATCGCGTCGTTGGCCGCGGCGTGCTTGCGCATCACCCGGGTGTGCGCGTCCTTGTTGCGCTCGAAACCGTCGTACGCGCCGACGATGCCGGCCAGCTCCGCGGAGCGCTTGTACGACGTACCGGTCATCAGCGAGGTGATGGCGCCGGCCAGCGCGCGGCCGCCGTCGGAGTCGTAGGCGTGTCCGGTCGCCATCAGCAGGGCGCCGAGGTTGGCGTAGCCGATGCCGAGCTGGCGGTAGGCGCGGGTGGTGTCGCCGATCGCCTCGGTCGGGAAGTCGGCGAAGCAGATCGAGATGTCCATCGCGGTGATGATCAGCTCGACGGACTTGACGAACTTCTCGGAGTCGAACATGTCGTCGTCGTTGAGGAACTTGAGCAGGTTCAGCGACGCCAGGTTGCAGGAGGAGTTGTCCAGGTGCATGTACTCCGAGCAGGGGTTGGACGCGGTGATCCGGCCCGTCTCCGGCGTGGTGTGCCAGTCGTTGATCGTGTCGTCGTACTGGATGCCCGGGTCGGCGCAGGCCCAGGCGGCGTGGCTGATCTTGTCGAACAGCTCGCGGGCGTCGACGGTCTCGATGATCGAGTTGTCGATCCGGGCCCGCAGGCCGAACTCGCCCTTCTCCTCGACCGCGCGCATGAACTCGTCGGTGACCCGGACGGAGTTGTTCGCGTTCTGGTACTGCACCGAGGTGATGTCGCGACCGCCGAGGTCCATGTCGTACCCGGCGTCGCGCAGGACGCGGATCTTGTCCTCCTCGCGCATCTTGGTCTCGACGAACTCCTCGATGTCGGGGTGGTCGACGTCGAGCACGACCATCTTCGCCGCGCGGCGGGTGGCGCCACCGGACTTGATCGTGCCCGCGGACGCGTCCGCGCCGCGCATGAAGGAGACCGGGCCGGACGCCGTACCGCCGCTGGACTGCAGCAGCTCCTTGGACGACCGGATGCGGGACAGGTTCAGGCCGGCACCGGAGCCGCCCTTGAAGATCAGGCCCTCCTCCTTGTACCAGTTGAGGATCGAGTCCATCGAGTCGTCGACGGCGAGGATGAAGCAGGCCGACACCTGCTGCGGGGACGAGGTGCCGACGTTGAACCAGACCGGCGAGTTGAAGCTGAAGTACTGGTGCAGCAGCATCCAGGTGAGCTCGTGCTCGAAGATCTCCGCGTCGGCGGGAGTGGCGAAGTAGCCCTCTTCCTCACCGGACTTGCGGTAGGTCTTCACGACCCGGTCGAGCAGCTGCTTGAGGCTCCACTCGCGGTTGTCGTGACCGACCGCGCCGCGGAAGTACTTGGTGGTGACGATCGTGGAGGCGTTGACGCTCCAGTAGTCGGGGAACTCGACCCCGCGCTGCTCGAAGACCGTCTCACCGGTCTTCCAGTTCTGCTGCACGACGTCGCGACGCTCCCACGTCACGTCGTCGTACGGGTGGACGCCTTCGGTGGTGAAGATGCGCTCGATGGTGAGTCCCGCCGGCGCGCTCTTGCGCCCACGGAACCCGGCCGCCGACCTCTTGGTCGACCCCGAGTGGCCGGTCACCGTCTCTGTCATGGTTGCTCCTCGCCCTGTGTCTGCGGTCTGTCGGGACCGCCCCGTTGGTACTTCCTGGTGCCTGTACGGCGGTACTGCTGGTGATGCCACGTACTTGGTGCTGCAATCCCCGTTACGTCTGTGGAGCCACGCGCTGCGGCGCGGGCTCGGTGCCCTCCGGGTCCTTCTCGGCCCGCAGCAGCGCGATCTCGGTCTCGAAGTCGTCGGCCGACTCGAACTGCCGGTAGACGCTCGCGAACCGCAGGTAGGCCACCTCGTCGAGCTCGCGCAGCGGTCCGAGGATCGCCAGCCCGACCTCGTGGGCCGGCACCTCCGGCGAGCCGCCGCCCTTCAGCGCGTCCTCGACCTTCTGCCCCAGCCGCGACAGCGCGTCGGCGTCCACGGGCCGGCCTTTGCAGGCCTTGCTCACGCCGCGGACGACCTTCTCGCGGCTGAACGGCTCGGTCGCGCCGGAGCGCTTCACGACCGTCAGCTGCATCTGCTCGACGGTGGTGAACCGCTTCTCGCAGACCGGGCACTGGCGCCGGCGGCGGATCGCTCCGCCGTCCTCGGCGACCCGGCTGTCGACGACCCGGGAATCGCTGTGCCGGCAGTACGGACAGTGCACGACGAATCACTCCTCCCGTGGGGCGCCGAACGGCGACGCTGTGGATGCACCTGGGGACAACCTGTGTACGACTTGTGGGTAACCAACCACTACCTGTGGAAAATTACACCCGTGTAACCACTACATCTAGGGATGTTACGTCGCTGATCCGACAGTTTGCAAGAACGCTCCGATCTCGCGCGCGTCTCTTTGTTCCAACACTCGCGCGGCCCTGTGTACTCCCGCGTGGCGCCGTAGCAGAGGCCCTCCGGAGGCGCAAAATGCGGCCTCCGAAGGGCCTCGGAAGAGTGGCGGGTTCCGGCCAGGCGGACGTCAGCTGAGAGCTCGGGCCTCAGCGACGATCTGGGTACGACGGGCGGCCGGGAGGTTGGCGGCGGGCGTACCGGCGTACAGCGCCAGTACGCCGTACTGGCGCTGGCCGACCAGCGTGAGCATCGTCGACACGGCCGACTTCGGCGCGCCGGAGGTGAGGACGAGGTTGGCCAGACCGATCGGCGTGGCGACGACCGTGAAGCGGGACTCGGTGACCTGCTGACCGATCTGCGCCTTGAGCACGTGCTCGCCGGCGGTCAGTGCGGCCGTGTCGACCGCCGTACCATTCTCGACCGGCTTGCCGTCGAGCGTGATGCCGGCCGGCTCGGACGACGTCACCGCGATCCGGAGCTGCTGGGCGCGGTCGACCTTCTGCCCCGCGACCGGGCTGAGCACCGCGGGCTTCGAGCGCTGCAAGAACGCGGAGTTCCAGCCGTTCAGCTCGGCCGGGCGGTTCGTGATGATGCCGTCGACGCCGGCCTTCTCCAGCGAGTTCCAGCGGGTCGCGTCGTCGACCGTCCACACGTTCACCGCGACGCCTTGCTCGTGCAGCTCGGCGACGATGCCCGGGCGGGTCTGGAACGCCGCGTCCGAGGGGTTGTACGCCGACAGGTTCAGATCCTTGGCGATCGCGACCGGGTCGGGGTCGAGCGTGCTGCGGAGCAGACCGAGCGGGAGCTCCGGCGCCAGTTCGTGCATCCAGCGCAGGTGCTGCGGCTCGAAGCTCTGGACGAAGACCCGGCTGCTCATCGACCGGTCGCGGATCTCGGTGACGATCCGGGCGACCGAGTCGCGCGTGTGCGCGCCCTTCACCTCCAGCAGCAGGTTGCCGCCGCGGGTCTTCAGCCCGTCGAGCTGCTGCCCGAGCGTCGGCACCCGCTGACCGGTGAAGGCCGGGGCGAACCACGAACCGGCGTCGAGACCGGCGACCTGCGCGGCGGTCATGCCGCGAACAGCGCCGGTGCCGTCGGTCGTCCGGTCGACGGTGTCGTCGTGCAGGATGATCGGTACGCCGTCCTTGGTCGGCTGGACGTCGTTCTCGATCCACTCCGCGCGGCCCCGGCGAGCGACCTCGTCGGAGGCGGCCGTGTTCTCGGGCGCGGCACTCGATCCGCCGCGGTGCGCGAACACCCGGAGCGGGTCGCCGGGCTTGCGGACGAACGACTCCTTCGCGAGCGGCGTCACCTTCAGGTCGTCGAAGGACACGGTCGCGCCATTGACGAGCAGAGCCTGTACGCCGGTAGCGCTGCGGTTGACCATCGTGGTCCGCAGGGCCTCGCGGCCCTCGACGTACCAGGTCGCCCGCGCGCCGCGGACCTCGACCGCGACGGCGACCTGCCGGCCCACGCCGACCGCGGTCGGCGCGGCGGCGGTGTCGGTCACGTTCCACGTGTTCGACGGCGTGCGCTGGGCGAACTCGAGGCCGTTGGCGGCGGTCGAGCCGTTGCGCAGCGTCGCGATCGACCACGGGACCGCGCCGGCCGGTGCGAGGTCGAGGCCGAGCGCGACCCAGCGAGCCGCGTCCACGGCGGACTCGAAGCGGAGGTGGCTCTCGATCCGGAAGTCGGTCAGCGGCGTACCGAAGGTGATCCGGCTCAGCTGGCTTGCGGACGTCGACGTACCGGTCAGGCGGCCGTTCTGGACCTTCCAGGTGCCGTCGACGACGTTCCAGCCGGTGGGGAGGGCGGTGCCGTCGAAGGTCTCGGCGACGGTCGGTTGGGGAGCTGCTACTTGCGTCACGGTGGGTTCGGCGACGGCGTACGGCGTGGTCAGGACGGCCGTGACAGTGGCGGTTGCGGCCAGGGCGGCCAGCACTGCACGAGGGCGGCGTGGAGTGAGCTTCATGGGCACCGACCGTAGGAAACTTACGCGAACGTGACCAGAGCCCGTGATGAATTGCCCACCAACGGGCGATGGATCCGCCGATGGGCCAGGATGGCGGCATGAAGCCGGTCATTCTCGACGTCGACACGGGGCTCGACGACGCCTGCGCCCTCCTGCTCGCCGCCTGCCACCCGGAGCTCGACCTCAAAGCGGTCACCTGCGTCGGCGGCAACGTCGGCCTGGAAGAGGTCGTGGTCAACACGCTCACCGTGCTAGACGCGGCCGGGCGGGCCGACGTACCGGTTGCTCGGGGTGCGGCACTTCCCCTGCTGCAGCCGGTCCGCGCGGCTCCGCACGTGCACGGCAAGGACGGCCTCGGTGACCTGGACTGGCCGAAGTCCACGCGGACGCCGGATCCGCGGCACGCCGTGGAGTTGCTGCGCGACGTACTGCTGGAGGCGGCCGCGTCGGGCGAGCTGATCACGCTGATCCCGCTCGCGCCGATGACCAACATCGCGCTGCTGCTGCGGACCTACCCGCAGGCCGCGCGAGGTCTGCGGGAGATCGTCTTCATGGGTGGCGCGGCGGGGATCGGCAACGCGACCGCGTCGGCGGAGTTCAACATCTGGACCGACCCGGAGGCGGCCGCGGTCGTGCTCGCGGCGTCCGGCGAGCTCGGGGTGCCGGTGACGATGTACGGGCTCGACGTGTTCTACAACGTGCCGATCACGCTCGCGGAAGCCGGCGCGCTCGGCGGTTCGCCGTCGGCGGACCTGGCGCGCCGGCTGATCGAGCGGCGCAGCGAGCTGTACCGGGCCGACGCCGCGAGCATCGGCGACGGCGGCGCGGTCTGCGCGGTGATCGACCCGGACGGGCTGACCACGCAGGAGTTCCCGCTCCGGGTCGAGCTGTCCGGGAGCTGGTCCCGCGGCCGCACGATCGTCGACACCCGCGGCTGGACCGACGACCTCAGCTCGGACCCGCACGGCTCCTCCCCCGCGGTCGTCAAGGTCGCCACCGCGGTCGACGGACGCCGGTACGCCGACCTGTGGCTGTCGACCGTCAGCTGACTCGGTGGACCTGACCGCGGTTACGCTCCAAAGGCGAGTTTCAGCGACGTCAGCTGCCTGGGGGTGCTGCCGGTGGTCCCGCCTGAGCACCCGTCCGGCTGCCTGACCCGGTTCTTCGGCCGCGAGGACGAGTTGGCCCACCTGGGTGCTCTGCTGACCGGCACCCGGTTGGTGACGGTCGCGGGTCCGCCGGGTGGTGGGAAGACGCGGCTGGCTGTGGAGTGGGCGACTCGCGGCGCGGAACGCGTCTGGCTGGTTGAGCTCGCGCTGGTATCGGACGGTCGTGCCGTCGCGGGAGCGACGGCGTCGGCGCTCGGCGTTCGCGAGCAGCCCGGGGAGCCGACGACCGAAGCCTTGATGACGGCCTTGTCGGACACCACGGCGCTGGTCGTCCTCGACAACTGCGAGCACGTCGTGGACGCGACGGCCAAGCTCGTCACCCGCATTCTCCGGAGCTGCCCGTCCGTACGGTTCCTCGCCACGAGCCGGGTGCCGTTGGGGGTTCCCGGCGAGCAGCTGTTCAGGCTGCCCGGCCTGGACGAAGCGCCGGCGCTGGATCTCTTCGCCGACCGTGCCGGGCTGGTCGCCGGTGGGCTCGGTGCTGCTGACGACAGCGAGCACGTCCGAGAGATCTGCCGCCGGCTGGACGGAATCCCGTTGGCCATCGAGCTGGTGGCCGCCTGGAACCGCGTCCTGTCGCCGCCGGAGATCCTCGACCGGCTGGACGCACTGCTGCCGATGTCGAAGGGCACCGGTTCGTGCGACCGGCAGCGGACGATGGCGGCGACGGCGGAGTGGAGCCGTTGCCTGCTGCCTCCCGACGCGCGACTCCTCTTCGACCGGCTCTCGGTCTTCGTCGGCGGCTTCGACCTGCCGGCTGCCGAGGCCGTCGCCCAGCTGGGCCCGGAGTTGCTCGGTTGCCTCACCCTGCTGGTCGATCACTCGCTCGTCCTCGCCGAGCCGCGCGCCGACGGCTCCACCCGCTACCGCTTGCTCGAGCCCCTCCGCCGGTACGGCGAGACGACGCTCGCAGCGCGCGGCGAGGTGGACCTCGTCCGGCAGCGCCACGCCGAGCACTTCCTCGCCGTGGCCCGGCGGTGTGACGCCGGGCTTCGTGGTGCGAACCGCCCGGCCGGGCTGATCGAGCTGCAGCGTGAAGCGGGCAACCTGCTGGCCGCGGCGAACTGGTCGCGCTCGCAGGCCGGCGACCTGGGGCTCCAGCTGAGTACGGTCCTGGCGTACTTCTGGGAGCAACGCGGGCGGATCAACGGCGCCCGACAGCGCCTGGAGGAGCTGCTTGACCGCGGCGCCTGCGATCCGCGGCTGCGCTCGGCCGCACTGGCGCGGGTCGGTCGGCTCGCCTGGCGCCAGCGGGACTACCAGGCCGCTCGTACGGCGTACCAGGAGAGCCTGGCCCTGGCCCGCCGGTACGGCGACGAGCTGGACGCCGCCCGCGGGCTGCGCAACCTCGCCCTGGTCGAGAGCACGACGGGCAACACCGCTCGGGCGGAGGAGCTCTGCGCCCAGAGCATCGCGCTGTACGGCGCGCACGACGACGAGCGCGGCAAAGGCTGGGCGCTCACGGTGCTGGGCCTGGCGAAGTACGAGGACGGCGACTGGCAGGGTGGCCGAGGCTGCTACCGGCGGGCGCTGATCGCCAGCCAGTCGACCGGGGCCGTGGCTCTCGGTGTCACGGCCAGACTCGGTACGGCGTTCGCCGCCGCGGTCACCGGGGACGTCGCGGAGCATCGCCGGCAGCTGACGTCGGTGGTCGGCGATCTCCAGCGGGCCGACGGATTGGTCGAGGACCCGGAGTGGCTGTGGGCGGCCACCTCCCTCGCCGCAGCCGAAGGCCGGGTGCTGAGCGCGCTGCGGCTCGCAGGCGCCGCCGAGAGATTCAGCCGACGAGGTGGCCGGATGCCTGCCCCGATGACGGAGCACTGTCGCGCCGCCGTGGACCGTACGCGGAACGAAGTGGGAGCTCGGACGGCGGAGCGCTTGATGGCCGAAGGCGCGGCCCTGCCGTCCGAACGGCTGATGGCGGAGTCGCTCGCCCTTCCCACTCCGGCCGACCGCCCGCTCACCGACCGCGAACGCGAGGTCGCGGAGCTGACCGGCCAGGGCCGGACCAACGACGAGATCGCGGACGCGTTGTGCATCTCGCGACGAACGGTGGAGTCGCACCTCGAACACATCCGGCACAAACTCGGCCTGACCAACCGCTACCAGCTGATGGCCTGGTCGTTGCGAAGATCCGGGTGATTACCGATGACCGCGGGCGCGGTGATCGCCGAGGCTGGCGGGATGGACAAGGAATACATCTTCGACACCGGTTCTGACCTCGGCATCGGCCACATGGACTGCCTGCAAAGGGTGCTGGACGAACCCACCACACGCTTTCTCGAGGCCGTCGGCGTCCGGCCCGGTCAGCGGTGCCTCGACCTGGGCGCCGGTGGCGGGTCGATCAGCCACTGGCTCGCGGACAGGACCGGACCGACGGGCCAGGTCGTCGCGGTCGACATCGCGACCGACCAGCTGACCGACGGACCAGGAATCGAGGTGCACCGCCACGACGTGACGACCGGTCTGCCGGTGGATGGCCCCTTCGACCTGATCCACGCGCGACTGCTCCTCGTCCACCTGCCGCAGCGGGAGCAGGTCTTCGAGATGCTGGTCGACGCGCTCGCCCCCGGTGGGTGGCTGGTGCTGGGCGAGTTCAGCGGCCGGCCGCTGACCGTGGTCTCGGCGCCGTCGGACGAGGACCGGGCGTTGTGGGAACGGATGATGCACCTGTCCCACGACCGGCTCGGTGCGGCCCGCGGTATCGACCTCGGCTGGGCGCACTCGGTGCAGGGACGAATGGACGCGGCGGGCCTCATGAACGTCCATGGGATGGAGTACTCCCAGACGACCACCGGAGGCGGTGTCGGCTGCCTGCTGCACCGCAATCTCAATCAGCAGGCGGAACCCCTGCTGCTGCAGTTCGGAGCGACGCCGGCCGAGTTGGCGCGCTACCGGGAACTGCTGCTGGATCCGGGGTTCCGTGCGTGGTTCTACCAGCTCGTCTTCAGCGCCGGGCAGCGCCCACTGGGCTAGCGGACGGGGACGTCCAGGGTCTGGCCGGGGACCACGTCGGTGACGGTGCGGAGGTTGTTGAGGTCGGCGATCTGCTCGACGACGGCGGCGGGATTGTCTGACGGGTTCGTCGTCTGGGCGATCGACCAGAGGGTGTCACCGGCGCCGACCTGGACCTGGACGGTCCTGGTGAACTGGGGTTCCGGGTCGAGCGCTCCGGCGACCCGCAGGCCCAGTACGGCGATGGCGGCGCCGAAGATCAGGACCGACAGGGTGGTCAGGACCGCGCGGCCCCGGCGGGTGAGCTGCAGGGCCGACGGCTCGATCTCGGCGACCTGCTGCTGCCGGCCGGCCGGGCGGTGCACGCGGAGCTGCGGGCGGGGCTCGAGATCGGGGCCGGCGCAGGCACGCACGGTCAGCCGGTCGGTCGTCGTACCGGAGATGCGGTGGCGGCGCGGTGCGACGGGCACGACGGGAGGGGCGCCGACTTCCGGCGTACCAGATGTCACCAGTGCCGTTGTGCTCATCGGATCCTCCAGACCCTCGTCCAGACCTCGTGCTGCGCTGTCGATCTCTGTCTACCGGGCGGCTCCGACAGTTTTCGCCGGTGCCACTTTTCCGACGCCGCCCGAACACCTGTTCGATCGAACGTCTGTACGAATGATTAACCGCCGGCCGCCGGTTCCGCAACTGTTCCAACCAGGACACGCCGAGGAAATTCCCGCTCTATAACCCGACACACGAACAAACGTGCGAACCGACACGCCTTCGAACAGATGTTTGAACAATCTCAGGATTCGGTCTAACGTCGTGCTCAGTCGACCACGTAAGGCCGAGCCGGGTGACACCTCGGCGCCGGCCCCGACCTGAGGAGTTACCACCGATGGCCAGGACGAGCGGTTCCAGCAAGGGCAGCGGTTCGCGCAAGGGCACTGGCACCGAGCCGACCGTGTCCGAGCTGCCGGACGGCCCGGCCGACGCGACCGGCCTGACCCCGCGGCAGCGCCGGGTGCTGGACGTGATCCGTGACTCCGTCGACAGCCGGGGGTACCCGCCCTCGATGCGCGAGATCGGCGAGAAGGTCGGCCTGACCAGCTCCTCCTCGGTCTCCCACCAGCTCAAGGTGCTCGAGCAGAAGGGCCTGCTGCGCCGCGACCCGAACCGGCCGCGCGCGATCGAGGTCCGCTATCCGAACGAGGTCGCCGAGGTGGCGCGTCGCGGTTCGGTCGGCTCGGTCCGGCAGACGTCGTACGACGAGACCGGTGCCGGCGACGTGCACCCGGCCGCGGTCTACGTCCCGGTGGTCGGCCAGATCGCCGCCGGTAACCCGATCCTCGCCGAGCAGGCCGTCGAGGAGGTCTTCCCGTTGCCCAAGGCAATGGTTGGCGAAGGCACCTTGTTCATGCTGAAGGTCAAGGGTGAGTCGATGATCGAGGCCGCCATCTGCGACGGCGACTGGGTGGTCGTGCGCCAGGAGCAGACCGCGGAGAACGGTGACATCGTCGCCGCGATGATCGACGGCGAGGCGACCGTGAAGACGTTCAAGAAGACCGCGACCGAGATCCTGCTGCTCCCGCACAACCCGGCCTTCGAGCCGATCGACGGCAAGGACGCGGTGATCCTCGGAAAGGTCGTAACAGTTCTGCGGCGTGTCTGACATCTCAGACGGCGAGCGAAGTCCGGCGTGTCGTGTCAGCATTGAGCTATGACGACTGTCTATGACTTCAGCGCCACCCGGATCGAAGGCAATGAACAGTCTCTTGCCGACTTCCGCGACCAGGTGCTCCTGGTGGTGAACACGGCGTCGCAGTGCAGCCAGACCCCGCAGTACACGGGTCTGCAGAAGCTCCACAAGAGTTACCGGAAACAAGGCTTTTCGGTGCTGGGCTTCCCCTGCGACCAGTTCGGCCACCAGGAGCCCGGCGACGAGAACGAGATCGCGAACTTCTGCTCGACGATCTACCACGTCACGTTCCCGATGTTCGCCAAGATCGACGTGAACGGGTCCAAGACCCTGCCGCTGTACAACTGGCTCAAGCGCGAGGCCGGTGGACTGCTCGGCGGGCGGATCAAGTGGAACTTCACCAAGTTCCTGATCGGGCGGGACGGGACCGTGATCGCGCGCTACGCGCCGACCGCGACGCCGGAGAAGCTGGCCGACAAGGTCGAGGCGGCTCTCGCGCTGCCGGCGCCCAGCCGGCAGCGCGAGTCCGGGGACTGATCAGGCGTTTGCTCGACGGGGATCGATGACTCGGTGGAATCGATTCCCTTCGACAGGGAATGCCTCAGTGTCGCAGGGGATCTCGGGCGCCGGCTCTAGCGAGTGACGGTGTCAGGATCGATGTCCAGGCGGAGACCTCGCCAGACAGGGTGACGCAGGCGGCCGTCGGCGGCCCAGCCGGAGTAGGTGACCTCGGCGACCAGCAGCGGGTCGAGCCAGTGCGCGGCCCGGCGGTCGCCGGCGGGAATGGTGGAGGCGTCGAAGGGCGGCCGGTCGATCTCCAAGCCGGCCAGTTCCGCGCCGAGCAGGTCGAGCATCGCGAAGTCGAGGCCGGAGCCGACCTTGCCGATCAGCACCAGCCGGCCGCTGTCGTCGTACGCGCCGCAGTACAGGGAGCCGATCCGGCCTTCCCGGTTCCCCTCCCCCGGGTGCCAGCCGCAGAGCACGACGTCGCGGGTCTGGACCGGCTTCACCTTGATCCAGTCCGAGCTGCGCTTGCCCGACAGGTACCGCGACTTGCGGCGCTTCGCCACCACGCCTTCCAGCCCGTTCGCAGCCGACAGGTCGAGCGCGGCTTCGCCGTCGTCGTACGCCGGTGGCACCTCCCAGAACGGGTCGTCGACGTCGAGCGACTCCAGCAGCGCCCGGCGGTCGTCATACGTTGCCTCAAGCAACGATTTGCCGTCGAAGCGGAGCACGTCGAAGACCCGCACCGAGACCGGCACCTCGAGGATCAGCTGCCTCAGCTGCCGTACGTCGCGCACGTGCATCCGCCGCTGCAGCAACCCGAACGACGGCGCACCGTTCTCGTCCAGGGTGACGATCTCGCCGTCCAGTACGGCGGGCAGCTGCAGCCCCGGCGCCGTGGCCAGGCCGAGCAGTTCGGGATAGCCGCCGGACACGTCACGGCTGTTCCGCGACCAGAGCCGGCAACCGTCGGCGTCCACCTCCGCGATCACGCGGATGCCGTCCCACTTCAGCTCGTACGCCCAGCCGGGTCCGGACGGCAGCTTGCCCAACGCCGCCATCATCGGCAGCACGGGCGGACCGGACGCGGGGCTCATCACCCGTCCTGGAGTCGTTTCAGCGCGCCGAGCACCTTCTCACGATCGGCCGTCGGCCACATCGGAGGCAAGGAGGCGCGCAGGAAAGACCCGTACCGAGCAGTGACGATGCGGGGGTCCAGGACGGCGACGATGCCGCGGTCGCTGGTCCGGCGGATCAGGCGACCGGTGCCCTGGGCAAGCAACAGGGCGGCGTGGGTGGCGGCGACGGACATGAAACCGTTGCCTCCGGCCTCGTCCACGGCGCGCTGGCGGGCGGCCATCAGCGGCTCGTCCGGGCGCGGGAACGGGATCCTGTCGATGATCACCAGCGTGCAGGTGGAACCGGGGACGTCGAGGCCCTGCCACAGCGACAAGGTGCCGAACAGGGAGGTCTCGGGATCCTCGATGAACTCGCGCGAGAGCTCGTTGAGGTGGGCGTCGCCCTGGCAGAGGATCTTCAGGTCGGTGGCTTCGCGGACCGCGGCCGTCGCCGCTTCGGCGGCCCGGCGGGACGAGAACAGGCCGAGCGTCCGGCCGCCGGCGGCGGTGACAAGGTCGACGATCTCCTCGAACTGCTTCGAGCCGAGCCCGTCGCGGTGCGGCGGGGGCAGGTGCTTGGCGACGTACAGGATGGCTTGCTTCTCGTACTCGAACGGGGAGCCGACGTCGAGGCCGCGCCACGGCAGCGGTCCGGTCTCCGACTCGTCGTCGAGCTCGGGCATCTCGTCGTCGTCGGCCAGCTTGTCGGCCGGGCGCAGACCGACCTGCCGGGCGATCGCGTCGAAGTCGCCGCCGAGGGTGAGGGTCGCGGACGTCAGGACGGCGGTGCGGTCCTTCAGCACCAGCTCGCGGAGCAGGCCGGCGACGGTCAGCGGCGCGATCCGCAGCTCCTTGCCGAAGCGGTCGCGGTCGATCAGCCAGACGACGTCCAGGTCGTTCAGCGCGGCGACACGTTCGGCGACGTCGAAGATCTCCTTCACCGCGCCCTTCGACTGCCGCTTCGCGCCGTCGGGGTCGTCCTTGTCGTCGGACTTCTTGCCGAGGTCGGAGTACACCGCGCGGGCGGTGTCGCGGACCATCGCCGCCGCCTCCAGCACGGCCGCGTTGCCCGCCTCGATCCGGCCCTCGCGGGACCCGTCGAGCGCGGCACGCAGGGCGTCGGAGGCGTCGATCAGGTCGTCGGCGTGATCGTCGTCGACGAATCTGCGCGCCCGCTTGGCGGCGCGCTCGACCATCTGCGGGGAGAGCTCGTCACCGGCCGCGCCGGTCACCCGGGCGGGGAGCTCGTGCGCCTCGTCGACGATCACGACGTCGTGCTCGGGCAGGACCGTGCGGTTCTCGAAGGCGTCGATGGAGAGCAGGGCGTGGTTGGTGATGACGATGTCGGCCTTGCGGGCCTGCTCCTTGGCCTTCTCGGCGAAGCACTCCTCGCCGTACGGGCACTTCTGTGCGCCGAGGCACTCGCGGGCGGCGATCGCCACCTGCTGCCAGGCCTGGTACTGGTGGGAGGGCGCGTGGTCGCGGTCGCCTGCCTCGTCGTCGAGCAGTTGCTGCTCGGCCCACTCGCGCAGCTCGACCACCTGCTGGCCGATCGGGCCGGACGGCGGGACGTCGACCAGCATGCCGTCGTCGTCCGGGGCGCCTTCGCGGATGCGGTGCAGGCAGGCGTAGTTGTTACGGCCCTTCTGGATCGCGTACGACGGGCGGCGCGGGAGAAGCTTCTCGGTGGCGTCGAGCAGAGCCGGTACGTCACGGTCGACGAGCTGGGACTGGAGCGCCAGAGTCGCTGTCGAGACGACAACTCTTCGGTTCTCTACGGCGTGCACCAAGGCTGGGACGAGGTAGCCGAGGGACTTCCCCGTGCCTGTCCCTGCTTGGATCAGGAGATGCGAGCCGTCGTGCATGGCTGCGTCCACCGCCTCGACCATCGCCACCTGGCCTGGTCGGGTCTGCCCATTCACCCCGGAGACCGCGGCCTCCAGCAACTCGTGCACATCAACACCCACCACAACACCCTAGCCGGGTGGGCGGACAACTTTTGCCATTCGGTGGGTGGGCTGTGGACGATGCGGGCGCCCTGCCCTCGAGGGGTGACTGACGCGTTGTTCGACGACTGACGCGTTGTTCGACGACTGACGCGGTACATCGCGTCAGTCGTCGAACAACAGAGCAGTCAGAGGGTGAGGTAGGCGGCGATGCGGCCGGGCAGGTCGGCGGGGGCTGAGGCCGCTGCGGCCGGAACTACGTGTAGTGGTTCGTAGTCGGAGGGCTGTTGCTGGGGTGGGTGGTGGGGTGCGCGGGGGCGCGGGGGCGCCTGCGCGGGGGCGCGGAGGCGCGGAGGCGCGGGTGCGCGGATGCGCGGGTGCGCGAGCGCGGGGCGCGGGGGGCGAGTGCGCGGGGTGCGCGGAGCGCGGGTGCGCGGGGTGCGGGGTGCCGGGGTGCGGGGTGCGCGGAGCGCGGGTGCGCGGGCCGCGGAGCGCGGG
>NZ_JBNCLH010000010.1:24773-312937 GCF_049844575.1 Kribbella sp. DT2
GGGTACGCGGAGCGCGGGTACGCGGAGCGCGGGTACGCGGAGCGCGGGTACGCGGAGCGCGGGTACGCGGAGCGCGGGTACGCGGAGCGCGGGTACGCGGAGCGCGGGTACGCGGAGCGCGGGTACGCGGAGCGCGGGTACGCGGAGCGCGGGCGCGCGGGGCACGGGTGCGCGGGCCGCGGAGCGCGGGAGCGCGGGAGCGCGGGAGCGCGGGGCACGGGAGCGCGGAGCGCGGGAGCACGGGAGCGCGGGGGGCGGGTGCGCGGGGCACGGGTACGCGGAGCGCGGGCGCGCGGGGCGCGGGGACGCGGGGCGCGGTGGGGGGTGGCGGGTGGTGCCGGCCGGGCGGGTGGTGGAAATGGAGCACATAGAGCCGCCCCCGGCGGATGCGCCGGGGGCGGGTTCTGTTAGACGACCGCGCCGCGGTCGGGTTCCCTGTCTCGGTCTCGTTGGGTGCGCTTGGGGCGGGGCGGTGGGGCTGGGTAGCGCTTTTCCAGCTCGACCAGGAGGGGGGCTGCTGTGAGGTTGGAGGAGTACGTGCCTACCAGGATGCCCAGGAGGAGCGCCAGGGCGAAGTCGCCCAGGGAGTCTCCGCCCAGGAACAGCAGCGCGGCCAGGATGAACAACGTGGAGATACCCGTGTTGATGGTTCTGGGGAGGACGTTGATGATCGCGGTGTCGACGACCGGGCCGAGCGCCTCGGTGGAGCGGGCGTTGCGGGTTTCCCGGATGCGGTCGAAGACGACGACGGAGTCGTTGACCGTGTAGCCGATGATCGTCAGCATCGCGGCCAGGAAGATGCCGTCGACGGGTTTGCCGGTCCAGGCGAAGACGCCGACGACCACCGCCACATTCTGCAGCAGCGCCAGTACGGCGCCCGCGCCGAACGTCCAGCGGAAGCGGACGGCCAGGTACGCGAGCTGCGCCAGCAGGGCCACGCCGAGGGCGATCAATGCCTTGTTGCGGAGCTCGTTGCCCAGCGATGGGCCGATGCTCTCGTTGCGGATGAGCTCGGTGCCGCCGCCGATGCGGGAGATCGACTCGCGGATCTTCTCCGCCTCGTCGTCGCTGATCCTGGCGGTGCGGACGGTGATGTCGTCGGCCCCGGAGGCCTGGACGACGGCGTTCGGGTAACCGGCCTCGGCGACCGCGGCACGCGCCTGGTCGGGCGTGATCTGCTGGGCCGTGCTGACCTCCAGCAACCGCCCGCCGGTGAACTCGATACCCAGGTTGAGCCCCCGGAGCGCGACACCCGCGACGCTCACCACGATCGCGATCACGGTGATCAGCAGCCAGCGGCGGCTGTGTGCCATCAGGGCCGGACTCTTCGCCTCCAGCCAGGTGCGGACCCGGCCGTGGCCGGCGATACCGCTCAGCGCCGGGCGGTTCAGCACGAACTTCCGCGACACCACGAACTCGGCGAACACCCGGGTGACGACGAGGGCGGACAGCATCGACGCGATCACACCGATCGACAGCGTCACACCGAACCCACGCACCGGACCGGCGGCCAGGAAGAACAGCAGCCCGGCAGCCAGCAGCGTGGTGATGTTGGAGTCGGCGATCGCGGACAGCGCGTTCTGGAAACCACTGCGCAGTGAGCGCCGCAGCCCGTCGGTCCGCCCGCCGATGAAGTCTTCCCGGGCTCTCTCGAAGACCAGGACGTTCGCGTCGACCGCCATACCGATCGCGAGCACGAAGCCCGCCAGACCGGGCAAGGTCAGCGTCGCCCCGATCACGGTCAGGGCGGCGTACGACATCCCGGCGTACGTGATCAGGCCGATCACGGCCATCAGGCCGACCAGCCGGTAGACGAAGACGATGAACAGAGCGGTCAGCGCGACGCCGATGATGCCGGCCAGCGCGCTCGCCTCGATCGCGTCCTTGCCGAGCGAGGGCCCGACGGTCCGCTGGTCGATGACCTCGACCGGCAGCGGCAGCGCGCCACCGGAGATCAGCGCCGACAGGTCCTTGGCCTCGGTCTCGCCGAAGTTGCCGGTGATCGTGCTGTTGTTCTCGGGCAGGCCGATGTTGCACAGCTGGGTGCCGCCGTTGGGGTCGACCTGCGGCGCGGTGAGCACCTCGTTGTCGAGCACGATCGCGATCAGCCGGCCCGGCGCACCGGCCGGCTGGCAGGCGGCCTTGCCGGTGATCTGCGACCAGATCTTCCCGCCGCCGTCCTTGAAGTTCAGCTGCACGATCCAGCCGGCCGCCACCTGCTGCGCGTCGAGCACGGCCTCGGCGCCGCTGACCTTGTCACCGGTCATCGCGGGCTTGCCCAGCTTCAGCACGCCGCCGCCGTCCTGGCTCGGCAGGTAGAGGTCACCCGTCGCGGGCTTGGCCGGCTTCTCGGCGACCTGGTCGAGCACCTCGTGGAAGCTCAGCTGCGCGGTCTTGCCGATCACCTTCGCGGCTTCGCGCGGATCCTGTACGCCGGGCAGCTCGACGATGATCCGGTTCTCGCCCTGCCGGGTGACGCTCGGTTCGGCGACGCCGAGCGCGTCGATCCGCCGGCGCAGTACCTCGAGCGCCTTGTCGGTGTTCTTCGCGTCGGCCTTGGCCGACGGGGAGTCGCTGGTCTGCAGGACGATCTGGGTGCCACCCCGCAGGTCCAGGCCGAGCTCCGGCTTCGCGGTCAGGACGGTGTACGTCGAGGCTGCGAGGACAAGGAACGCGAACAACGCGCGGACCAGGGACGACCGGTTCACTACGAGCCTCCGGGAGATGGGCACCCTGGGTACGGGTGTCGTGACGCAGAGCAGACCACGATGCGTGGAACGCACAGTGTACGGAGAGGACCAAGTCACCGGCCAGAAAGCATTCGTGGCCAATTCAACGTTGCAGACAAGGGAAACGGCCACCCAGTGCCATGGCATCACCGAGCACCCGAACTGATTGACGCGTCAGGTGAGCACGCCCTAACTTCTCCTCTCATCACTCGCTCCGTAACCGCTCCAGGACCGAGTGTGATCACCCCTCCGCCCCGGTGGGTGACCAAGTTCCCCGAGGAGGAACAGTGCGTCGTATCCGCCTTGCCCTTGCCGCCGTCGTCGTACCGGCGATCGCACTCACCACCGCCGCCGGCACCGCCGGCGCCGCTCCCGCCCCGGACCCCGGTGGCCGGATCATCCTCGTCCAGCGCGCACCCGCCGAGCCCGGCACCAGCGCGGTGAAGGACACCTACATCGTCGAGCTGAAGCAGGGCGTCAAGCTGAAGAGCTCGCTCGGCATCGCGCCGCAGCGCACGTACAGCAGTGCGGTCAACGGCTTCACCGCCAAGCTCACGCCGACCCAGCTGGCGGCGCTGCAGAAGAGCCCGGAGGTGGTCGCGATCTCCGAGGACGTGTACGTCGCGAACGCCCTCGACACCACCCAGACCAACCCGCCGTCGTGGGGCATCGACCGGATCGACCAGCGCAACCTGCCGCTGTCGAAGTCCTACACCTACACCCGGACCGGCACCGGCGTGCACGCCTACATCATCGACTCCGGGGTCGACCCGAGCCACCCGAACTTCGGCGGCCGGGCCAGCTTCGACTTCAACGGCCTGGACAGCAACAACACCGACTGCAACGGCCACGGCACCCACGTCGCCGGCACCATCGGCTCCACCTCGTACGGAGTGGCCAAGAACGTCCGGCTGCACGGCGTGAAGTGGCTGAACTGCAGCGGTGGCGGCACGGCGTCGGCCGCGATCGCCGCGGTCGACTGGGTCACCCGCAACGCGGTCAAGCCGGCCGTCGCCAACACGTCGTGGAACTTCAGCGCCAACACCACGCTGGAGAACTCGCTGCGCCGGATGATCAGCTCCGGCGTGTTCCTGGCCACCTCGGCCGGCAACACCGGCGGCAACTCCTGCACCCTGCTGCCGCGCAAGATCGAGACCGCCCTGGTCACCGCGGCCAGCACCAGCACCGACGCGCGGGCGTCGTACTCGAGCACGGGGTCCTGCGTCGACGTGTACGCACCGGGCTCGGCGATCATCTCGACGCTGCCGGGCAACACCACCGGCTCCTACAACGGCACCTCGATGGCCACCCCGCACGTCGCGGGCGTCGCGGCGCTCTACCTGCAGACCAGCCCGTCGGCCACGCCGGCGACGGTCAAGTCCTACATCGAGGCCAACGCGACCCCGAACGTGGTCAGCGGCGGCACCACCGGCGGCACCGTCAACCGCCTGCTCTTCACCAACGGCCTGTAGCTCTGCGATTCTTCCGCGCCTCCGGCACGGGGGCACGCTGAGTCAGCCGCCGTACCGCGCTTCCACCAAAGCCGGTACGGCGGCGCAGCCGGCTAGTCGGCGGCGTCGAGACCGTTCTCGATCGCGTAGCGGACCAGCTCGGCGCGGTTGTGCAGCTGCAGCTTGCGCAGCGTGTTCTGCACGTGGTTCTCCACCGTCCGGTGCGACAGGACGAGCCGCAGCGCGATCTGCTTGGCGGTCAGCCCGCGCGCGACGAGCCGCAGGACCTCGGTCTCCCGCTCGGTCAGCTGCGGAACCTCCGGCCCGGCGCCGAGCCGCCGGTACTCCCCCAGCAGCAACCCGGCCAGTCCGGCCGAGAACACCGCATCGCCTTCGGCAGTACGTCGTACGGCGTCGTCGAACTCCTCCAGGGACGCCGACTTCACCAAGTAGCCCGAGGCACCGTTCTTCACCGCGGCCAGTACGTCGGTCTGCTCGGCACTCGCCGACAGCACGAGCACCCGCGTGTCCGGCAGCGCCTGCGTGATCTCACGGGTCGCGTCGACCCCCGAACCGTCGCCGAGCTGCAGGTCCATCACCACCACGTCCGGCCGGGTCGCCAGCGCGATCTTCACCGCCGACACCACGTCGGACGCGGTCGCGCACACGTCGTACCCACGACTCCCCAGATCCCGCGCGACACCTTCGCGCCACATGGGGTGATCATCAACAATCATCACTCGGGTCATCTCGATACCGTCATTTCCCACTCGGTTCCTTCTCCCGGTGCCGTGCGGACCGTGACGCTGCCGCCCAGGTCCGTGATCCGGCCCCGGATCGACTGGCTGACCCCCAGGTGCCCGTCGGCGCGTGCCGCCTCGAGCCGATCCGGGGTGGTGCCGGCTCCATCGTCGCGGACCGACACCATCACCTCGGCACCGAGGTCCTCGACCACGACCCAGGACCGCGCGTCCGGCCCGGCATGCTTCGCGACGTTGCTGAGCGCCTCCTTGACCGCGGCAACGAGCTCGTTGACGACACCGACGGGCAGCACGACGGGCACCGCCGGTACGACGACGTCGACGCGCGTCGTGGCCAACGGCAACAACGCGCTGCACAGGTCGATCTGGCCCTGCCGTTGCCGGACCGGCCGCGACGCCATCAACGAGCGCAGCGCGACCTCCTGCTCGGCCGCCAGTGCGGCCAGCTCGACGGCCTCGCCGCCGATCGCCGTACCGCGACGCTGGACCTGGGCAAGCACCTGCAGCACGCCGTCGTGGATCGAGCGGCTGAGCCGGAGCCGTTCCGCGGTCGCGCTCTCGGCGGCGATTGCCTCGCGCAACCTCAGGTTGGCGCGGCGCATCGTGGTCGCGGCGTACCCGACGACCAGACCGGCGACGAGCAGCAGTTGCACGTTGGCGAGGATCTTGGACACGTTCTCCACACCACGCAGCGAAAGCAACGCGAGACTCACCGTGATCGCGCCGACCAGTCCCCCGTCACGACCGCGCGAGATCGCCAGTGCGATCACCGGCCCGGCGGCCCAGACCGACGTCAGCACAGAGGCTCCGGCGCGGATGTCGAGCAACGGCTGGGCGAGCAACGTCGCGTACATGCAGCCGACGGTGACGACCAGGTCGGCGAACGCGAACCGCGTGTTGCGGCGGCCCCAGTGCCGGCTGTAGCCGATCGAGGCAACGACCGTCCAGGCGCCCATGATCGCCAGCTGCAGGATCGCGCCGGACGGATGAACGATGCCGGTCCACCGCACCCAGACCCCGAAACAGGCGAAGCCGAAGGTGATCACGCGGAACACGACCAGCGCGCGCCACAGCGGCAGCAGCAGATCGGCGCGGTCGGAGTCCATCAGCACAGTCTGCCAACGATCGAGGCCGCGACCCTGCGTCGTCGTACTCCAGTGGACCGAGTGGTATTACCTACCGCGTCCGCGCAGGATTCCCCGCCCGAATCGAGGTATTTGATCAGAACCACTTCAGCATCGCCGGTTTTCCCCGTACTCTCGCGCAGAAGTTCCACGCTCGGGGGAGCATGTGGTCACGCTACGTCAAGTCACAAACGTCGCGTAGCGGACCTTTCACACGCAGGAGGGGAATCGTGCGCAAAGTATCTGCCGGGCTGTTCAGCCTGGCCCTGGCGGCGACGATCGGACTGAGCTTCGCCCAGTCCGGCACCGCCGCACCGCCCCAGGAGGGCCCGGCCGTCACGGCCGACGAGCAGGCAACGTCCGACGAGCTGCCCAGCCCGCTCGAGGACAAGCGCCGCGAGCTGCGCCAGGAGGCACTCACCAAGGTGCTGAACGGCTCTGCCAAGACCGAGAAGCGCGGAGCCAGCACCGTCGTCAAGCTGGGCAAGAAGACCGCGGCCGCGAAGGGTCAGAAGACCGCGAAGGCCAAGGTCGACCAGTACGTCGAGCTGTCGCGGGAGAAGACCGACCGCATCTTCGTCGTGCTCGCCGAGTTCGGCAACGAGCGGCACCCGAGCTACCCCGACCAGGACACCGCTCCGGCCGTGCCCGGCCCGACCACCTTCGAGGGACCGCTGCACAACGCGATCCCGGAGCCGGACCGCGCGGTCGACAACTCGACCGTCTGGCAGCCCGACTACAACCGCAAGCACTTCCAGGACATGTACTTCGGCGCCGGCAACTCGGTGAAGAAGTACTACGAGAAGCAGTCGTCCGGCCGCTACTCGGTGTCCGGCACGGTCACCGACTGGGTGAAGGTCAAGTACAACGAGGCCCGCTACGGTCGCTCGAACGGCTACCCGTGCACCGGCAACGTCTGCAACAACACCTGGGCGCTGGTCCAGGACGCGGTGAACCAGTGGGTCGCCGACCAGAAGGCGGCCGGCCGCACCGCGGCGCAGATCAAGGCCGACCTGAAGACGTTCGACCAGTGGGACCGTTACGACTTCGACGGTGACGGCAACTTCAACGAGCCGGACGGTTACCTCGACCACTTCCAGATCGTCCACTCCGGTGGCGACCAGGCCGATGGTGACCCGCACCAGGGTGAGGACGCCATCTGGTCGCACCGCTGGTACGTCGGTCAGGCCGGTGGCCCGGCCAACAACCCGGCCGGCGGCGCGCAGCTGGGTGACACCGGTTTCTACGTCGGCGACTACACGATCCAGCCGGAGAACGGCGGGATCAGCGTCTTCGCACACGAGTACGGCCACGACCTCGGTCTGCCGGACCTGTACGACACCTCCGGGGCAGCGGTCGAGAACGGCGTCAACTGGTGGTCGATCATGGCGCAGAGCCGGGTCGGCAAGCCGAGCGACGGCGGCATCGGCGAGCAGGCGGCCGACTTCGGCGCCTGGGAGAAGCTGCAGCTGGGCTGGCTGGACTACGAGATCGTGAAGGCCGGGCAGAACAAGACGCTCGACCTCGGCCCGCACGAGTACAACTCGCCCAAGGCCCAGGGCCTGGTCGTGACGCTGCCGAAGAAGTCGGTCACCACGCCGCTGCAGCCGCCGACGGCGGGCGCGAAGTCGTGGTGGAGCGGTGAGGGCGACGAGTTCACCCACACGATGAACCGTCAGGTCGCCGTACCGGCCGGGACCACCACGCTGACCTTCAAGGCCAACTGGCAGATCGAGGACTGCGACACCACGGCGTGCGACTACGCCTACGTCGAGGTCAACGACGGCACCGGCTACAAGCCGATCGCCGGCAACATCACCAAGGCCGCCGAGGGCAACGGGATCGACGGCGACAGCGGCGGCTGGGTTCCGGCCACGTTCGACCTGTCGGCGTACGCCGGCAAGACGGTCGGCCTGCAGTTCCGCTACACCACCGACGCCAACACCGGTGGCTACGGCTTCTTCGCCGACGAGATCAAGGTGGCCAACGGCGCGACCACGGTGCTCAGCTCGGGCGCCGAGGCGACGCCGGAGGGCTGGACGCTGAACGGCTTCAGCTCGGTCGGTTCGACGATCACGACGCAGTACGACAACTACTACCTCGCGTCGCACCTGAACTACACGTCGTACGACGCGCACCTGCAGACCGGCCCGTACAACTTCGGCTGGGCCAGCACGCTGGCCGACAAGGTCGAGCACTTCCCGTACCAGGACGGCCTGCTGATCTCGTACTGGGACGCCTCGCAGGGCGACAACAACACCAACACCCACCCGGGTGAGGGCCTGATCCTGCCGATCGACTCGCACCCGGCCCCGATCAACCGGCTGGACGGCCAGACCTGGCGTCCGCGGGTGAGCGGGTACGACGCGCCGTTCGGGCTCGAGAAGGCGGACTCGTTCACGCTGCACGTGAACGGCTCGGCCAGCTACGTCCGCGGTCAGGACGCGGTCAAGACGTTCAACGACAGCAAGTCGTACTGGGACGCCTCGCAGCCGCAGAACAGCGTGAAGGTGCCGAACAACAAGGTGAACATCACCGTGGTGTCGCGCACCGGCACGACCATGAAGGTCAAGGTGTCGGCGCGCAACTGACGGCGCTGACATGACGAAGGGCCCCGGGGATTTCCCCAGGGGCCCTTTCGTCGGTCGTCCTAGATGGCCGCGACCTGGTACGGCGCCAGCTCGCCCGCGAGCTGCGGGTGCACCCGCGCCGTCAGCCTGGTCCCGTCGCCGGTGTGCTCCAGGGTGTCGACGGCACCCTCGGAGTGGACCCGCGAGACCAGGTCGCCCCGGTCGTACGGCAGCAGCGCGTCGACCGTGATGTGCGGCTGCGGCAGCGCGGCCTCGACCAGCGCCTTGAGCTTGTCGATGCCGTCACCGGTCCGGGCCGAGACCACGATCGCACCGGTCTCGCGGTGCAGGATCGGGGCCAGCGTCAGCTGGTCGGCCAGGTCGCCCTTGTTGATCACGATGATCTCGGGGACGTCGACCGCCCCGATCTCGTGCAGCACCTCACGGACGGCGTGGATCTGGGCCACCGGGTCCGGGTGGGACCCGTCGACGACGTGCAGCAACAGGTCGGCGTCGGCCACCTCTTCCAGCGTCGAGCGGAACGCCTCGACGATGTCGTGCGGCAGGTGCCGGACGAACCCGACGGTGTCGGTGAAGGTGTAGACCCGGCCGTCGGACGTGGTGGTCCGCCGGGTGGTTGGGTCCAGGGTCGCGAACAGCGCGTTCTCGACCAGCACGCCCGCACCGGTGATCGCGTTCAGCAGCGAGGACTTGCCGGCGTTGGTGTACCCGGCGATCGCCACCGAGGGCACCGAGTGCCGGCGCCGCTCCTGGCGCATCGTCGAGCGGGTGGTCTTCAGCTCCTTGAGCTCACGGCGCAGCTTGGAGATCTTGGTGTTGATCCGGCGCCGGTCGGTCTCGATCTTGGTCTCACCGGGACCACGGCCACCGATACCGCCACCGGCCGCACCGACGCGGCCACCGGCCTGGCGGGACAGGTTTCCACCCCAGCCACGCAGGCGCTGCTTCATGTACTGCAGCTGGGCCAGCTCGACCTGGGCCTTGCCTTCCTTGCTCTTCGCGTGCTGGGCGAAGATGTCCAGGATCAGCGCGGTCCGGTCGACCACCTTGACCTTGAGCTTGTCCTCCAGGTTGCGCAGCTGCGCGGGGGCGAGCTCGCCGTCGGCGATCACCGTGTCGGCGCCCAGGGCGGCGACCAGGTTGCGCAGGTCGGCCACCTTGCCGGACCCGATGAAGGTCGCGGCGTCGGGCTTCTTGCGACGCTGGATCACGCCGTCCAGGACCTCGGAACCGGCGGTCTCGGCGAGCAGCTTCAGCTCGGCCAGCGAGTTCTCGGCGTCCTCGGCGCTGCCTTCGGTCCACACCCCGACCAGGAGCACCCGCTCCAGCAGGAGCTTGCGGTACTCGACCTCGCTGATGTCGGTCAGCTCGGTCGACATCCCCACCACGCGCCGAAGCGCCTGGCGTTCCTCGAGCTCCAGGCCTTCCAGGCCCGGGCCCTCATTGTCATAACCCGACGACGAAGTGTCCTCGTCGTCGAGCGCGTCGTCCTGCGTCAGGTCGAGGTCGACGTCGTTGGCTTCTTCGTACGCATTCGAATGGGTCGTCATATACCTTCCATCGTGGCACGGCTCACCCGTACGGGCGACCCGATTACTACTGTCAACGACCCGGTCACCCGGTGAATTCCCCGCTCAAGCGGGCAACCAGCCCCGGTCGAACTCTCCACGAGCGTGCACGACGGCGGGCCCCCGCAGCTCCAGGTGGTTGTCGGCGCGCCACGTCACCGACACCTCACCACCCAGTACGCCGACCCGGTACGTCACCGGGCGCTCCTGCCGGGCCGCCAGCGTCGACGCGACGGTGACCGCGCAGGTGCCCGTCCCGCAGGACCGGGTCTCCCCCGCGCCGCGCTCGTGCACGCGCATCTGGACGTCGTACGGGCCGAGGCGGTGCACGAACTCGACGTTCACGCCCGCTGGGAAAGCCTCTTCCGGGGACCAGGTGGGCTGGTCCACCAGATGTCCCGGCTCGCGCAGGTCGTCGACGAACGCGACCGCGTGCGGGTTGCCCATGTCGACGGCCACGGCGGGCCACTGGTGGCCGTTGGCGCCGACGACGACACCGGCCGGGCCGACCTGGGGCTCGCCCAGGTCGGCCGTGATCGTGCCGTCGTCGTGGACCACGACCTCCTTGACGCCAGCGCGGGTCCCGATCCGGACCGGCTTACCGGTCGTCAGGCCCTCGTCGACCAGGTACCGGACGAACACGCGGATCCCGTTGCCGCACATCTCCGCGGTCGAGCCGTCGGCGTTGCGGTAGTCCATGAACCACTCGCCGCCGTCCTCGACGTACGACTGCTTCGCCCCGTCGATCACCCGCAGCACCCCGTCCGCGCCGATCCCGGCGTGCCGGTCGCAGAGGAACCGGACCACCTCCGGGTCGAGGTCCCCGTGGATCGAACCGTCGGGGTCGGGCAGCAGCACGAAGTCGTTCTCCGTGCCGTGCCCCTTCAGCCAGGGAAAAGTGCTCATGGACCGATCTTAGCCAGCGGCGTCGTAACAGGTCTTGGTGAAGTTTCTCCACACCTCGTCCGGCCAGCCCTTCCCCGCGGGGGGCGGTACGTCGATGGTGGCTCCCGGCTTGAACACCACCGGGCCGCTCGACGAGGGCCGCATGAAGAAGATGTCCAGACCGGGGACGGACTCACCGAACGTCGCAGGATCCGTCTGCTGGGGGAACCCTCCCAGCCGCAGCTCGATACCGTCCGAGGTGTACTTGCCCGGCGGATCCGAGACCATCTCGCCCGGCCCCGGAGTCCTCGTCGTCCGCTCGATGCGGTAGTCCGTGACCACCTGGGCGCAGGTCGACGGTCCCGCACCCGGCCCCGAACCGGCTGCCACCGGGGTCTCACCGGACGGCGGCAACGTCAACGCCCAACCGCCGACGCCGACGGCCACGACGGCCGTCGCCGCTGCCACGGTGGCTCCGCGACGGCGCCGGGTCCGCCGGCCGCGGCCGATTGCCCCGGCCAGCTGCTCGTCGGTCAGCGACTCCTCGGGCCCCGCGGCTTCGTCGAGCAACTTCTTCAGGTCGGTCATCGCACACGCTCCAGGTTGTTCAGCGGGTCGTCGATGAGATCGCGGAGCTTGTCGAGCGCCCGGGACGTCTGGCTCTTGACCGTGCCCTCGCTGCACTCCATCAGCAGGGCGACGGTCGCCACGTCCAGGTCCCGGAAATACCGCAGTACGACGGCCGCCCGCTGCCTGCGCGGCAGCCGGGTGAGCGCGTCGAGCACGGTCAGCCGGTCGGCGTGGTCGGGACCGCTGACCGGTTCGGCGTCCATCAGCTCGGCCGTCGACGTCTCCCGCCGGCGCCAGAACCGCCGGCGCTCGTCGATGAAGACGTTGATCAGGATCCGGTCCGCGTACGACGCCGCACCGTCGCCCTGCCGCACCTTGCCCCAGTGCACGTAGAGCTTGGTGCACGCGGTCTGGACCAGGTCCTCGGCCCAGTGCACGTCACCCCCGGTCAGCAGGCGCGCCGTCCGCAGCATCCGGCCGTAGTGTCCGCGCAGGTACTCCGCGTACTCGTCGTCCCGGCTCATCGTTCTCCACTCCGTCGTGATCTCACCCTGAACTACAGGCCGGGTCACCGATCGGTTGCACGTAAAGTTCGAGCTGTGGAGATCGCGTACTTCTGGGAGCGTGCGGACGCCGAGGCGGTGGCCGAGCGCCTCGGTGGGGAGCTGAGCCGCGGGCGCTTCCACGGGGAGGACGACGACGAGGACCACCCGTGGGTCGTCGTGACGGCTGCCGATCCGGCAGTACTGGAGCGCGTGGCGGGTGAGCACGACGGCTGGCTGGAGGCGCCTACCCACGAGCCGACTCCCGCGCCGCCGCCGCTGCCGACCGAGCCGCGCAGACTGAAGAACCGCTGACTCAACTTTTCCGAAGGACTCGCCCCGGCCGGTTGGCGGTCGATACGCCGTCGCGCAGTACGGGCTCCCCGGCGACCAGCACGTGCTCGATCCCGACGGACAACTGCCACGGCTCGTCGTACGTCGACCGGTCCGCGACCCGCTCCGGATCCAGTACTACGAGATCCGCGACGGCGCCGGGTTTCACCACACCCCGGTCGTTCAGACCGAGCCGGGACGCGGGCAGCGAGGTCATCCGGCGGACAGCCTCCGCCAGGGTCAGCACCGCCTCATCGCGCGCATACCGGCCGAGCACCCGCGGGAAGGTCCCGAAGCTGCGCGGGTGCGGGTGGCCCTCGCCCGTCGCGCGGAGGATCCAGCCGTCGCTCGCGACACTCGTCCACGGATGACGCAGTACGGCGACCACGTCGTCCTCGCTCATCCCGTGATTGACGACGCTCACCGCGGCCTCGTGATTCTCCAGCACGCGCAGGGCTGCCTCCGCCCCGTCCACGCCGTCCCGCCCGCCGATCTCGGCGAGGCTGAGCCCGCGACAATCGTGGTAGCGCCCGGGCGGAAGCGACGCGATCACGACGTTGTCCGGATCGAGGATCGCCTGCTCTCGTACCGCGTCGAGGACCTTCGTGCGTTCGGTGGTGTCACTGAGACGCGCGAGCAGCCCCGCGGTGCCGCCTTCCATCGTCCAGGTCGGGAGGCGGGCCGTGAGGGTGGTGCTGGAGGCGGTGTACGGATAGACGTCGCAGGCAACGTCCACCCCTTCGGCCCGGGCCTCGGCCATGCGTTCGAGGGCGGCGCCAACCTTCCCGTGGTTGGCCGGGCCCATCGCCTTGAGGTGAGAAACCTGCAGCCTGGCGCCACCGGCCCGCGCGGCCTCGATCGCTTCGTCGAGCGCCTCCAGCAGCCGGACACCTTCGTTGCGGAGATGCGTGGAGTACAGCAGCCCGTACTCCGCCGCGGTGGCCACCAGAGCGGCGACCTCGGGCGGCTCCGCGAAGGTGCCGGGCGCGTAGATCAGACCCGTCGAGAATCCCACCGCGCCCTGCTCGGCAGCGTCCCGCAGCAGCGCCTTCATCTGCTCGAGCTCCGCCTCGGACGGCGCGCGTTCGGCACCGCCCAAAACAGCCAACCGAAGCGCCGAGTGGCCGACCTGCAAGGCGATGTTGATCGCCAGGCCGGCACCGTCCAGGACGTCAGCGAATCCCCCGCCGTCCTGCCAGGACCAGCTGTTGTCCGGAGCCAGGAACGCCGTACCGGCTCGCATCTGGTCCAGGTCGGTGATCGGGAACGGCGACCAGCCGCAGTTCCCGGTGACCAGGGTGGTGACGCCCTGGTGCAGCTGGGTGACGGCCTCCGGACTGGCCTCCATCGAGAAGTCCGCGTGCGAGTGCAGGTCGATGAAACCCGGTGCCACAATGTTGCCTCCGACATCGATCACCTCGAGGCCGGGTGGCAGCTCGGCGCCGGCGGGCAGCAACCCCGTGATCCGCCCGTCGTCGAGCAGGACGGTCGCGGCCACCGCCTCGGCCCCGGTCCCGTCCAGGACCAGGCCGCTGGTGATCGCGCCGATCATGTCGTCACCAGCAGGATGCCGGCGTACATCACGCAGGCCGGGACCAGCAACAGCCAGCCGGTGATCATCATGTTCTTCAGGTTGGACGACCGGGCCAGGCCCATCGCGCCGACCATGTTGGCGTTCGGGAACGGCCCATAGGTGTCGGCCTTCGAGGCGAACAGCAGCACCACGACCCAGGCGGCCGGTCCCACCCCGGCGCCGGCCGCGAGTGTCCCGAACACCTTGTCGAGCAGGACGACCTGCGCTGCCGTCGCGCCCGGGACCCCGACCCAGCCCAGGAAGGCGATCGCGATCGCGACGCCGAAGCCCGACACCGTCGCCAGCTCCGGTCCGATCGCGTCCAGGACGACCTGGAACGGCGCCAGCTTGTCGATCAGCGCGAAGAGGGCCGCGAGCAACCAGAACAGCAGCAGGATGCTGATCAGCTTGGCGCCACCGCGGTACATGCGCTCGGCGATGTCGCGCGCGGGTAGCCGCCCGGCGATGCCGGTGACGATGCCGAGCACCGGCAGCGCCAGCAGCGGGAAGTTGGTGCCGGCCTCGGTGATGGTCGCGTAGACGACGCTGGCGAGCAGCGCGACGATGAAGGCGATCGTCGCCGCCCGCGGCGCCCTGGCGGTCTGGGCGCTGTCGTCGGTGACGAGTTCGCTCAGGTCGTACTCGTCGCCGGTGCGGACTGTGCGGCGCTGGATATAGGCGACGACGAACGGCCCGAGCAGCAGGGAGAGCACGGCCAGCGGACCGGCGCCGTACCCGAGGTAGGTCAGGTAACTGACGTCCGCCGCCGTCATGATCGCCACGTTCGAACCGGCGAACGGTGCCACGGTCAGGCCGGCACAGCCGCCGATGAACAGCATCGAGGCGGTAGCCGAGCGGGTGTAGCCCAGACGGGCGGTGATCGGCAGCACGATCGGCGCCGCGATCGCCACCGCACCCGCCAGGGTGCCGAGGCTCGCGACCAGCACCAGGCAGGCGATCATCACGCCGAGCACGACCGCCGTACGGCTGCGGTCCCCGACCATCCGCATCACGCCGTGCACGATCGTCGACGCGACGCCGGTGACCCGGAGCACCTCGCCGACGCCGGCGCCCAGCACGATGATCAGGCCGATCGCGGTGACCGAATCGGCCAGCGACTCCCCCAGCAGCGTGCCGGTCTCGAGCGGGCTGAGGCCGACGATCAGAACACCGGACAGCACCGCGAGCACGGTGCCGACGACGATGTCCATGCCGAGCAGGCAGAGCAGGGCGTACATCACGATCGGCAGCAGGCCCCACAATGTCGGGCCGTCGGTCGCCAGGCCGGCCACGATCGAGGCCACCAGGCCGATGGCCGCGAGCAGGTTCACCAACCGGCGGCGACCGGGCGGCAGTTCGACGTCGTAGGCATTCGCACCCTGCTCCGGAGCGGTCTTCCGCGGGACGGCCTCGTCGGGGGCGGTGTGCGGCGGTCCGGTGGTGCCCTTGTCCTGGTTCATCAGGGTCCTGTCCTGTCGTGGCCGGGGGCGGTCAGTGCGCGGCAGAGCGCGTCAGAGGGAGGCGGTGGCGATCGTGGTGGCAGCAATCAGGTCGGTGTCGACGCCGTGACCGAGACCGGCCGACTCCGGCACCTGGACGACACCCCGGCGCGCGACGACCGGTGGGGTCACCACGTCGCGCGCGTAGTACTTCTCCGAGGCCGAGACGTCGGACGGGAGAGTGAAGCCGGGCAGACTGGACAGCGCGACGTTCGCCGCGCGGCCGATGCCGAACTCGTGCATGCCACCGCACCAGACCGCGATCCCCGACGCGCGGGCCAGATCGTGCGCGGCGCGTGCGGCGGTCAACCCGCCCATCCGCGACACCTTGATGTTGAGCACCCGCAGCGCCTCGAGCGACAATGCCGTCTCCAGGTCGTCCAGCGTCTCCACGCTCTCGTCCAGGCACACCGGCGTCTCCACCGCACGCTGCAGCCGGGTGTGCGCGAGCAGGTTGCGCGGCGCGAAGGGCTGCTCGATCATCGTCAGCCCGAACTCGTCGAGCGCCAGCAGGGCGGCCAGGTGGCCGGCGGACTCCGAATAGATGCCGTTGGCATCGACATGCAGATCGAGGTCCGGGTACTCCGCGCGGACCGCGCGCACGGGTTCGACGTCCCAGCCGGGCGCGATCTTCAGCTTCACCCGTGGATAGCCGGCGTCCACCTGACGCCGTACCTGGGTGAGCAGGTCGTCGATGGTCGGCTCGATCCCGAGGGAGACGCCCGCGGTGACCTCGGCGCGGGTCCCGCCGAGCGCCTGGGCCAGTGGTACTCCGCGCAGGGTGGACCAGAGCACCCAGGCGGCGACGTCGACCCCGGCCTTGGCGAACTGGTTGCCCCGCACCTTCGCCCACAGCCGCGGTACCTGCTCGGGCTCGTCCCACTCCTGCCCGAGTACGGCCGGGAGCAGGTAGCGCTCGGCGATGTGCCAGCACGACTCCACCGTCTCCGGCGCGTAGTACGGGTCGGACGGCGAAGCGATCTCACCCCAGCCGATCGCGCCGGAGGCGTCCTCCAGCTCGACCAGGATGTGGTCCAGCTCGGCCTTGCGGTGCGAGCTGGTCGCGAAGGCGTGGACCAACGGCAGCCGGACCCGGTGCAGCCGGGCGGCGGTGACGCGCACGGGAGTTCCCTTCGGTTCAGTCGACGACATACAGCCCCAGTTCGGTGTTCAGCCGGTCCCGTTCCCCGAGCCGGCGGCGGGCACCCTTGGCGCTTGCGGTGGTCAGGGTCGCCAGCACATGAAGGACCGCGGCGACCACGGTCGGCGAGTCCACGTACGACGCGCTGCCGGTCGCCACGTAGATGCACTGGTCCGCGATGTCGGCCAGCGGGGCGTCGTCGTAGTCGGTGATCGCCACGAGTTCGCCACCGGCCTCGACGAACCGGCGCGCGATCTCGACGGTGTCCCGCCGGTAGCGGCGCAACGAGAACGCCACCATCAGATCGCTGGAGCGGACGTCGGAGAGCACGTCGACGCTGCGGACCACCGTGCCGTCGATCAGCGTCACGTGCGAGAGCCCGGCACTGAGGTCGAAGGCGAGCAGGGACGCGTACGAGAAGGATTTGCTCGAGCCGACGATGAACCGGCGGCGCGCCGCGACGATCCGGGCCGCGGCCCGGGCGATCGAGTCGTCGGCGAGGATCAGGTCGAGCGCGGCGGCGATCGAGGCCCGCTCCTGCTCGACCACCCGCTGCTGCAGCAGGGTGGAGGACCTGCGCTGCAGGCGGGCGTCGTACCGCTCGTGCGGGCTGGCCAGCTCACGGTTGAGTGCCCGCCGCTCCTCGGCTTCAGACATCGATCGCCTCCTGGGCCGGGCCGAAGAAGTACACCGCGGTAGCGGCGTCGACTCGCTGGCAGGAGATCGCGACCAGGCCCTTGCCGAGCAGGTCGGCGAAGGCGGAGCGCACGTCGCGGCGGACCTGGTCGGCGACGTCCGGGCGGGTTGCGCTGACGGCTGCGAAGTCGGCCGGGAGTGCCAGCCGCGGTTCGTCACCGTCGCCTGCCGGAATGCCCCAATCCGCTGCGGTTGCCTCGACCGGAGACGTCCGCGACGGGTTCGGCTGGTCTCCCCCGCACAGGTCCCACTCGACCACCACCCGGTCGGTGCCCGGTTCGCCGTACAGGTCGGGCTTGAACCAGCGGCCGCGGGCGCCGAGGACGTCGAGGTTGAAGTGCGCGTTGCGGGTCTGGAACGGGTCGTAGGTCCAGCGCATCGAGGTCATCCCGTTCGCCAGGGCGATCTCGCGCTGTGCCCGCTTGAGCAGCCGGCCGAGGCCGAGGCCCTGCCGGTCGGCGGCAACCACCGCGGTCTGTGAGTAGTGGTAGACGTTCACGCCGTCCGTGCCGCAGAAGCCGTAGGCGAGGGCGACCAGACTGTCTGCTGTGTCCAGCACTCCCACGACGGAGCCGCCGTTGGCCACCAGCGCACCGAGCAGCCGTGGGTTGAGCGCGTAATCGGGGCGCTGATAGCCGAAGACCGCGCGGTAGAGCGCGGCCGCCGCCGCGAACTGCGCCGGGGTGGTGAGAGTGACGGTACGGAACCCGCCGGCCGTGCGCTGCGCTGTCATCGATCTCCTGCAACCAAAGATACGTAACGGATCTTGCTTCTTTACTGAGTCAACCCGCTGAGAAGACTCTGGTCAATGCCTATCCAACAGGCGAAATGCACGAGATCACGCCGGAAGGGTGATGATGATACGTTCACTATCATGGAGAACGGATGGCAGCAGGCGGCAGCCGGACAGGCCACGCGGATGCTCGAGCGGTTGCACGAGTACGTCGCGCACGAGACCCCGACGGGTGATGCGGACGCGCTGAACGCGTTCGCCGACGGCCTGATCGCCCGGTACGCCGGCCTCGGTGGCACCGCGCGAAGGGTGCCCGCGGCAACGGGCGATCACGTGGTCGCGAACCTGCCCGGCCGAGGTCCACGAGCCGAAGAGCCGCCGCTGCTCTTCCTGGCCCATCACGACACGGTGTGGCCGGTGGGCCGGCTCGACGGTCCGATGCCCTGGCGCGAGGAGGACGGCATCGTCCATGGGCCGGGCGTCTTCGACATGAAGGGCGGCCTGGTCGTCCTCGAGACCGCACTGCAGCTGATCGCGGAGCGAGGGGCCGACCATCGGCCGGTACGGATCGTGGTCGCCGCCGACGAGGAGGTCGGTTCACCCTCCGCCCGTGAACTCGTCACCGCGGAGTCGGAAGGGGTGGTCGCCGCTCTGGGGCTCGAACCCCCGCACCCGAACGGCGACCTGAAGACCGCCCGTCGGGGCAGCAGCCGGGTCCGGATCGAGATCACCGGGCGGGAGGCGCACGCCGCGCTGGATCCGGAGTCCGGCGTCTCCGCGATCGACGAACTGGTCGACCAGTTGATCGCCGTACGTTCGGTGGTCGGGTCCTTCGACGACGTGCTGTGCAACGTCGGCACCATCTCCGGCGGCGGGCGGACGAACGTCGTACCAGGGACCGCGTCGGCGGACATCGGCTTCCGCTTCATCGATCCGGAGACCGAGCGCGCTGTGCTCGAGTCGATCGGCAAGCTGGAGCCGGTGCGGGACGGTGCTCGAGTGCAGGTGTCGGTGATCTCGAATCGGCCTGCCTGGCAGCCTTCTCCTGAAGGCGATGAGCTGTTGGCGACGGCCGCGGCCGCGGGTCGTTCGGTTGGCCAGGAGGTTGGTGGCGCGGTCGCGGCCGGTGCTGCGGACACGAACCTGACGGGCTGGCTCGGGGTGCCCAGCCTGGATGGCTTCGGCCCGGTGGGTCAGGGCGCTCACGCGACCCACGAGCAGATCATTGCCGCGAGCCTGCCGGAGCGAGCGGCTCTACTCGCCGCGATCATCACCAGCCTCTGAGCATGACAGCACCCCCGTCGCCCGGTGGCGAGGGGTGCTGTCTTTCCGGGGTACGACGCTCGGCAGAGGTGCTGCCTATCGCCGTTCGGAGTCAGCGCGGCCAGAGTTGGTGCACCGTGCCGGCAGCGCCACCGCCGCGGCGCTTCGGTTCGGCTGCCGCGAGGTAGCCGCCACCAGGGAGGAACTCCAGGGCTGCGACAGCGCCGATCTCGGCCGCCGAGGTGAGAGCATCACCCGACGGGACGAGAACGTGGCCGTACGGCTTCAACGCGGCGCCGTAAGCGTCGATGAACGGCGGTTCTGCGCTGACGGTAGCTGTGTTGCGCTGCGACGCCCGCGGCGCGGCGACTGCCTCGGGCAGCGTCATGCCGCGGTCGAGCCGGTTGGTCAGCGTCTGCAGGACCGTGGTGATGATCGTCGAACCACCCGGCGAGCCGAGCGCCAGGAACGGCTTGCCGTGCTTGAGCACGATGGTCGGCGACATCGACGACCGCGGCCGCTTGTTCGGCTGGATCCGGTTCGGGTCGGCCGGGTCCGGGACGGCGCTGAAGTCGGTCAGCTCGTTGTTGAGCAGGAAGCCACGGCCCGGGACGGTGATGCCGGAGCCACCGGTCTGCTCGATCGTCAGCGTGTACGACACGACGTTGCCCCACCGGTCCGACGCGACCAGGTGCGTCGTCGACAGGCCCTCGGTGTCCGGATGCTCGGCCTTCGTCACGCCCGGCGCGCAGGCGGCGTACGAACCGTCGGGCGAGCCCGGCTTGACCGGCTTGACGGCTGCCTTCTTCGGGTCGATCTGGCAGGACCGCTCGGCGCCGAAGCCCTTCGACAGCAGCTGCTTGGTCGGGACGTCGACGAACTTCGGGTCCCCGACGTACGCGCCCCGGTCGGCGAACGACAGCGCCGACGCCTCGAGGTAGTTGTGCAGGGCATCCGGGGTCTTCAGCTTCGACAGCTTCTTCGGCGCCAGGATGTTGAGGGCCTCGCCGACCGTCGTCCCGCCGGACGAGGACGGCGCCATGCCGTACACGTCGAGGCCGTCGTAGCTGACCTTGGTCGGGTCCTGCTTGAGCACCTTGTACTTGGCGAGGTCGGCCGTCGTCACGTGACCGGGCATCACCGGCAGCGTCGTCCCGGGTGTCTTCGGTGGGCTCTTCACGACCTTCGCGATCTCGCCCGCGAGCGGGCCGCGGTAGAACGCGGACGGGCCCTGCTTGCCGATCAGGTCGTACGTCCGGGCCAGTTCCTTGTTCTTGAAGACCGACCCGACCTTCGGTGCGTCGCCACCGGGCAGGAACAGCTTCGCCGTCGGCACGATCGCCGAGAAGCGGGCCTTGTTGTCGAGCGTCTGGCTGCGGAACGTCTCGTCGACCACGAAGCCGCGGTCGGCCAGCTCGGTGGCCGGCTTGATCGCCTTCTTCAGCGGCAGCGAGCCCCACGACCTCAGCGCGGAGTCCCAGGTCGCGAGCGTGCCCGGGACGCCGACCGAGACGCCGGAGGTGACCAGGTCGGGGAAGAAGGTGTACGGCGCGCCGGTCGCCGGGTTGATGAAGGCGTCGGCGGGCATCGCCGCGGGCGCGGTCTCGCGGCCGTCGATCGTGTAGACCTTGCGGTTCTTCGCGCTGTAGTAGACGAAGTAGCCGCCGCCACCGATCCCGGCCGAGTACGGCTCGGTGACGCCGAGCGCGGCGGCGGTCGCGACGGCCGCGTCGACGGCGTTGCCGCCGCGGCGCAGGACGCCGATGCCGACGTTGGTGGCCTCGGGGTCGACCGAGGCGACGGCGCCGCCGTACCCGATCGCCGTGGCGTTCTTCGCGGGCGGCTTGGGCACATGGCTCTGAGGTGTTGCCTGAGCAGAGACTCCGCCGGCGGTGAGGCCGGTCAGGACGAGCGCACCCGTGGTCAGGGATGCGGCCAGCTTCTTCGGTGTCACCGGGGTCCTCCGCAGGGGTCGGCGTACTGGGACAGGCCCTGCCTACCGGAACGCAGAGGTCTACGCCAGTTCTGGCGCGTCAGGACACCGTGCAGGAGTCGAGGAAACGGCGGACGAGGTCGTCGTTCCAGTCCTTGTGCTCGATCGGCAGCTTGGCGACCAGCCAGCTCTCGCCGAGCTGGACCTGGCCGATCTCACGGCCGCCGGTGCTGCCGACGTGGAAGACCTTGCCGCCGGACTCGACCGCGCGGATCCCGCTCAACGGCTGCGGCTCCGGGGCGGTGAACAGCTCGAGCTGGGACCCGGTGTCGGCCGTCCGCGCGCTCGGTGGCGTCAGCACGACGCGCTGGTCCGCGTTCTGCGGGGCGGCCGTCCAGCCGAGCGGGGTGAGCTTGCAGCCGATCCCGTTCCAGGGCTTGGGGTTGGTGACCAGCTGCACGACGGTTGCCGAGTACGTCGAGAAGGTCTCCTCCTTCGTGACCGACGGAGCGGCCGAGCCGGCCGTCGCCGACTCGGGCTGCGGCTGTGTCTGGGGCTGGGCCTGCGTGGTCGCGGCGTCGGTGGCGACCTCCGCTTCGCCACCACCCCACCACTCCCCCTGGTCGCCGACCACCAGTACGGCGGTGGTCGCGGCCGCCACGCACAGGACCCCGGTGACCCGGCGGCGCGCCCTGATCCGGCGCAACGCCCGGCGCCCGCGGCTCACGTCCGCGTCCACGTCCGCCGGTGGCAGGCCGTCGACCGCTCGGTCGGCGAACTGCTCCAGCAGCCTCTTCACGTCGTCCACGTCAACTACTCCCGGTCGTCGGGCCCGAGGCCTGGTCGTCGGCCATCAGGTCCTTCAGTCTTTTCAGTGCTTTCGCGGTCTGGCTCTTCACGGTGCCTTCGGTGCACTCCAGGATCCGCGCGCAGGTGGCCACGTCGAGATCCTGGAAGTAGCGCAGCACGAGGACCGCGCGTTGCCGTGGTGCCAGGTCCAGCAGGGCGCTGCGTACCGCCATCAGGTCGGCATGGTCGGTGACGTCGGGCTCCCGCGGTTCGAGCGGGTCCGCGGTCACCAGCTCGGGGTGGCGGCCGGCCCGGCGACGCTCGTCCAGGAAGGCGTTCACCAGGATCCGGTGCGCGTACGGCCCGGCACCTTCGTGCCGGATCCGGTGCCAGTGCACGTAGACCCGGGTGCAGGCGGTCTGGACCAGGTCCTCGGCGGTGTGCACGTCCCCCGCGGTGAGCAGCATCGCCGTTCTCAGCAGGCGGGTGCGGTCCGCGAGCACGTACTCACGGAACTCGGCCTCACGGTCACCCCCTCGCATCGACAGCCCCCAGGCCCTCTTCCACCCTGTCTACGTCGGCGGGTGCGGTTTGGTTGCCTCTTAGTGCCTGAATCGCCTGCCCGATCAGGTCGGGTGCGTCGTAGGGCAACCAAGTGATCCGCGGGTCCTTGCGGAACCAGGAATCCTGCCGCCGGGCGAAGCGCCTGGTCTGCTGGGCGGTCTGCTCCCGCGCCTCGGCCTCCGACAGCTCACCGCGCAGCAGCTTCACCACCTGGGGGTAGCCGAGCGCGCGGTTCGCCGTACGGCCGTCGAGCAGTCCGTGGTCGAGCAGGCCCTTCACCTCGTCGACGAAACCCTGCTCGAACATCCGGTCGACCCGGCGGCCGATCCGCTCGTCGAGCACCGGCCGTGGGACGTCGAGGCCGAGTTGCACGGCGCCGGGGTAGATCGAGGTGTGCCCGGGCAGAGTCGCGGCGTACGGCGCTCCGGTGAGCTCGATGACCTCCAGCGCGCGGACGATCCGGCGGCCGTTGCTCGGGAGGATCTGCTCCGCGGCCGGTGGGTCGATCTCGGCCAATCGCTTGTGCAGCAGGCCGGAACCGTGCTCGGCGAGCTCCTGCTCGAGCCGCTCGCGGACGACCGGATCGGTGCCGGGGAACTCGAACTCGTCGAGGATCGCCCGGACGTACAGCGCCGAACCACCGGCCAGGACCGGCACCACCTGACGGCGCAGGCAGTCGTCGATCGCCGCGCGCGCGAGCTGCTGGAACTCCGCCACGGTCGCGGTCTGGGTGACGTCGAGGATGTCGAGCAGGTGGTGCGGTACGCCGGCCCGCTCGGCCACGGTGATCTTCGCCGTACCGATGTCCATGCCGCGGTAGACCTGGTAGGCGTCGGCGCTGACCACCTCACCGCCCAGGTGCTTGCACAGAGCAACGGACAGGTCGGACTTGCCGGCCGCGGTGGGACCGACGACGGCGACGACGAGTGGTGCGGCCATCGGTCCAGTGTGACAGTGCGGACGCCCGGCGTGACGCAAGCGGTGAACTCTGGGACAAGAGTGATCAGGAGGGGCTTGTGGAGAACCCCGCGTGGGGGTAGGAACGCAGGTGAAGCCGGACCACGACCCGGGAGGGAACCCGTAGTGACGAACCAGTTCGAGGAAGAGACCGCGGCGGCCAAGGACGCGATCGACAAAGGTCCGCAGCTGAGCGGCGGAGACGTGGAGCTGAAGCGCAGCGGCGGCGACGTCGAACGCAGCGGTGGAGACGTCGAGCGGGGCCCGAAGGGCAAGTCCGGTGGTGACATCGAAAGCGGTGGGGACGTCGAGAGCGGTGGCGACGTCGAAAGCGGCGGGGGAAACTGAACAACCTCCCACATCTGGGGCCGTTCGGGTGGGAAGATCCCGCTAGCTGTCTGTAAGCAGTTCACTACGCAAGAACGGGAACCCCAAGATGGGCATCTTCGACAAGTTCAAGGGCAAGGCCGAGGGCCTGAAGGACAAGGCGACCGACCTGGTCGACCAGCACGGCGACAAGGTCGGCGGCGGCCTGGACAAGGCCGGCGACTTCGCCGACCAGAAGACCGGTGGCAAGTACGGCGACAAGATCGACCAGGGCGTCGACGTCGCCAAGGACCGTCTCGACGGTCTGGACGGCCAGGACGACGACATCGAGAACAAGCCGAAGCCGGCCTGATCTTTCTGCACCGAAGGGCCGCGGGAGTCGCTCCCGCGGCCCTTCGGCCTGTCCGCGCCCGGGTGCCGAGGGCAAGCACCTGTCGGCGGGGCGGTCTAGGGTTCCGGGGTGGAGAGATTTCAGGTGGTTCCCGCGGCGTACGTCGTCCTGCGCCGTGGCGACGAGGTGCTGATGTTGCTGCGGGCCAACACCGGCTACATGGACGGCTACTGGGCCGTCCCGGCCGGGCACGTCGAGCAGGGTGAGTCCGTGCTGGCCGCGGCCCGGCGCGAGGTGCTCGAGGAGGTCGGTGTCGAGATCGACCCGGCCGACCTGGTTCCGCTGACCGCGATGCACCGCACGGGCGGTAACGGCGAGTGGATCGACGAGCGGATCGACTTCTTCTTCACCGCCTCGCGATGGAGCGGCGAGCCGAGGTCGATGGAGCCCGGCAAGGCCGACGGTCTCGCCTGGTACCCACTGGACCGGCTGCCCGACCCGGTCGTGCCGCACGAGGCGCGGGTGTTGGAGGGCGTGCGCACGGGCAACCTCCCTCCGGTGATCGCCGAGGGCTTCACCGATTAGAGCATCGAGCGGATGAGCTGGTCCTGCTTCGGCAGCAGGGCCAACTCCTCCTTGGTGAGCGTGACGTTGCGACCGCGGGACGCCAGGGCCGTCGGGAGGTGCGGGGTCGGATCGATCGAGTTCGCCAGGTAGGAGTTGAGGGCCTCGCGCAACAACTCGGACAGCTCGGCGAACGCGGGGTCGAGCACGACCTGGGCGAAGATGATCGCCGTCATCGCGATGTCGAACTCGGCCGGGCCTTGCTCGGCGTTGCGCCAGTCGATCACCACCGGACCGTCGGCGGTCAGCATCACGTTGTACGGATGCAGGTCGCCGTGCATGACCACTTGCCCGGCGGCACCGCTCGGCGCCGGGATCGCGTGCAACCGCCGGTGCAGGTCGGCGTGCATCTCCCCCAGCTCCACCGGCCCGAGGTCACCGGCGATCACCGCATCAGCCAGCGTCGGCCCGCTCAGCCGCTGAATCACCATGTCCGGCCCGTCCACCCGCCCAATTGCAGGCACCGGATACCCGTGATTCCCTACCCACCGCATGAACTCGGCCTCGTCCCGCACGGGATGACCGTCGCGGTACCGCCGCAGCACCCACTCGTCGTCGATCGAGTAGACGTCCGCGTCCCGCCCAGAGGCGAAAGGTTCAGCCTCTGGGCTCAGCATCAGTTGACCTGGCAGCCACCGACGGCCGGCTCCAGGGGGGCCGGCTTTCCGATCGTGGGCAGGCCGAGCATGACGCCGGGAGTCGAGGGCGCCGGGGCGTCCTGCAGTCGCTCCCAGGCGTCTCCTGCGCGCGTACGGCGTACGGAACCGAAGACGTCGGCGACCAGGTGGTGCGGGGCGCCGTACGTGACCTCGACTGTTGCCATGTCACCCGGTCGCGGTGCCTCGACGCCTTCGGGGAGGGCGAAGTGGACGAGGCGGTTGTCGCGAGCGCGACCGGACAGACGGTGGGTGGCGGCGTCCTTGCGGCCCTCGCCCTCCGCGACCAAGACCTCCAGCGACTTGCCGACGAGCGCCTTGTTCTCCGACCAGGCCATCTCGTCCTGCAGCGCGACCAGCCGCTCGTACCGCTCCTGGACGACCGCGCGCGGGACCTGGTCCTCCATCGACTCCGCCGGTGTGCCGGGACGCTTGGAGTACTGGAAGGTGAACGCACCGGCGAACCGCGCCTGCCGTACGACGTCCAGCGTGCCCTGGAAGTCCTCCTCGGTCTCGCCGGGGAAGCCCACGATGATGTCGGTGGTGATCGCCGCGTCCGGCATCGCCGCGCGAACGTCCTCGATGATCTTGAGGTACCGATCACGCCGGTACGAGCGCCGCATCGTCTTCAGGATCTGGTCCGACCCGGACTGCAGCGGCATGTGCAGCGAGTGCATCACGTTCGGCGTCTCGGCCATCGCCTCGATCACGTCGGCGGTGAAGTCGCGCGGGTGCGGCGAGGTGAAGCGGACGCGCTCCAGCCCGTCGATCGCACCGCAGGCGCGGAGCAGCTTCGAGAACGCGTACCGGTCGCCGAACTCCACGCCGTACGAGTTCACGTTCTGGCCGAGCAGCGTCACCTCGAGCACGCCCTCGGCGACCAGCGCCTCGACCTCGGCCAGCACGTCGCCCGGGCGGCGGTCCTTCTCGCGCCCGCGCAGCGCCGGCACGATGCAGAACGTGCAGGTGTTGTTGCAGCCCACGCTGACCGAGACCCAGGCCGAGTACGGCGACTCGCGGCGGGTCGGCAGCGTCGACGGGAACACGTCGAGCGACTCGAGGATCTCGACCTGGGACTCCTCGGCGATCCGGGCCCGCTCCAGCAGCACCGGCAGCGAGCCGATGTTGTGGGTGCCGAAGACGACGTCCACCCAGGGCGCCTTCTTGGTGATCGTCGCCTTGTCCTTCTGCGCCAGGCAGCCGCCGACGGCGATCTGCATGCCGGGCTTCTTCGCCTTCACCGGCGCCAGGTGCCCGAGGTTGCCGTACAGCTTGTTGTCGGCGTTCTCGCGGACCGCGCAGGTGTTGAAGACGACCACGTCGGCCTGGTCGCCCTCGGGTGCACGGACGTAACCCGCGTCCTCCAGCAGGCCGCGCAGCCGCTCGGAGTCGTGGACGTTCATCTGGCACCCGTAGGTGCGGACTTCGTAGGTACGCATAACAGCCACCAAGAGTACGTCGGAGGGTGGGGTTTTCCCTACCTGGGTCGGGGCTTTTACACCCCTGACCCACGGCGGCCGCGCGACGACAGTTGAGGCTATGAACAGTTCTCGCCGTCAGTTCCTCGCCCGTTCCGCCGTCGCAGGCGCCGCTGTCGTCGCCGGCGGCACCTTCGCCTCCTCCCCCGGCGCCGCGGTGGCCGCCGTCGGGACCACCCGGATCACCGCGCTCACCGGCGTCACCGTGATCGACGTCGCCACCGGTCACCGCGCCAAGCACCAGACCGTGCTGATCAGCGGCGACCGGATCATCGGCGTCGGCCGCCACCTCCCGGTCCCGCGCGGCGCGACCGAGATCGACCTGACCGGGAAGTTCGTGATCCCCGGCCTGGCCGACATGCACGTGCACAGCCTCGGCGACGAGCACGTCTCGCCGCCGCTCTACCTGGCCAACGGCCTGACCACCGTCCGCGAGATGGCCGCGCCCGATCCGGTCGTCTACGACTGGCGCGACCGGATCGACGCCGGGACGCTGCTCGGCCCGCGAATGATCGTGGCGAGCCAGATCATCGACGGCGACCCGACGTTGTGGGACCCGAACCTGCTGCACGTCCTGGTCGTGAACGACGAGGCGTCCGCGCGCGCCGCCGTACGGCAGGTGAAGGCCGAGGGCGCGGATTTCGTGAAGGTCTACTCGCGGCTCGGCCCCACGGCGTACCGGGCGATCCTCGACGAGGCGCGGCGACAGAAGCTGACCGTGCACGGCCACGGGCCCGACCAGATCTCGGTCCAGGAGGTCAGCAACGGCGGGCAGCGCACCATCGAGCACATCCACGCGCTCGCGCTGTCGGTGTCCAGCCGTGAGGCCGAGGTCCGCCGGATGCAGCGGGCGATCACGATCAAAACCGGTGACTACAACGGCTGGTTCCGTCAGGTGCACCCGATCGAGTGGATCGCCGCGAACTCCTTCAGCCGCGCCCGCGCCGCCGGCGTGTTCGGGCTGCTGCGCCGCAACCGGACCCGGGTCACCCCGACGCTGACCATGCACAACGTGCTCGACATGCCCGACCACACCGGCCTCGACCCGGCCACCAGCAAGTACCTGAGCGCCGACTCGATCGGAACCTACGAGTACGTGCTGGAGAACCTCTACAGCGCGAACCGGCCGCCCGAGGAAATCGCCCGCCAGCGCCAGATGTGGGCCTACCGCCAGCGCTTCGTCCGCGAGCTCTTCGCCCACGACGTCCCGATCCTGGCCGGCACCGACACCGGTACGCCGTGGATGGTGCCCGGATTCGCCCTGCACCAGGAGCTCGAGATGCTCGTCGGCGCCGGCGCGACTCCACGCCAGGCCCTGTACGCCGCCACGGCCGAGCCGGCCAGGTTCCTGGGGATGGCCGACGACCTGGGATCGATTGCCCCGCGCAAGATCGCCGACCTGGTCGTGCTGGACGCCGACCCGCTGACCGACATCCGCAACACCCGGAAGATCCACAGCGTCGTCACCCGCGGCCGGGTGATCTCGCCGGAGGCCCGGCGGCGGATGCTCGCCGACGTCGAAGCCGCCGTACAGGCTCCGCCCGTCGGTCCGGCCCTGGCGGCCGGTGGGTGCTGCGGAGGTCACTGACATCGACGTCCACGACGCGGGCTGTGACCGATCGGTCACGGTCCGCGCTCGTGGTCGCAGATCGTTACCTCCGCGGAATCGGAGGGCCGTGCGAGGCAACCCTTGCCTCGGCTAGGTTCACGCCATGAGCGATTCCGTCACCTCGACGAACACCGTTCCGGTCAGCACCGGCCTGGTCGCCCTGACGGGCGTCAACAAGCACTTCGGTGACCTGCACGTGCTGAAGGACATCAACCTGTCCATCAGCAAGGGCGAGGTCGTCGTCGTGATCGGCCCGTCGGGCTCCGGCAAGTCGACGCTGTGCCGCGCGATCAACCGGCTGGAGCCGATCGACACCGGCACCATCACGCTCGACGGCCAGCCGCTGCCCAGCGAGGGCAAGGCCCTGGCCAAGCTGCGCGCCGACGTCGGCATGGTGTTCCAGTCGTTCAACCTGTTCGCCCACAAGACGATCCTGCAGAACGTCACGCTCGGCCCGCTGAAGGTCCGCAAGCTCGACGCCAAGCAGGCCGAGCAGCGCGCGATGGAGCTGCTGGAGCGGGTCGGCGTGGCCAACCAGGCCCAGAAGTTCCCGGCCCAGCTGTCCGGCGGCCAGCAGCAGCGGGTCGCGATCGCCCGCGCGCTGGCGATGGACCCCAAGGTGATCCTGTTCGACGAGCCGACCTCGGCGCTGGACCCGGAGATGATCCAGGAGGTCCTCGAGGTGATGATCGACCTGGCCAAGCAGAACATGACCATGGTCGTGGTCACCCACGAGATGGGCTTCGCCCGGAGCGCGGCCAACCGGGTCGTGTTCATGGCCGACGGCGAGATCGTCGAGGAAGCCCACCCGGAGACGTTCTTCACCAACCCGACCTCCCGGCGCGCGCAGGACTTCCTCGGGAAGATCCTCAAGCACTAGACGCCCCGCCGGCGCACCAGCCGGTCGCAACCGCTCCACAAACACGAAGGGGATTCCCAATGAGAATGCGCAACCTCGTCGCCGCTGTCGGCGTCGCGGCCCTCGCGCTCACCGTCGGTGCCTGCGGCAAGGACGGGACACCGGCGGCCAGCGGGGGTGGCGGCAGCACCACCGGTGACTGCGGTGACCTGCACAAGTTCGACGTGGCGACCGCGGCCGACGTGGCCGGCAGTGCGACGTACGCCAAGATCAAGGCGCGGGGCAACCCGGTCGTCGGCATCAAGGCCGACCAGCCGAACCTGGGCTACAAGGACGCCAACGGCAAGCGCTGCGGCTTCGACATCGAGATCGCCCGGATGGTCTCGGCGCAGCTCGGCTTCGACCCGGAGAAGATCGAGTACAAGGAGATCCCGTCCGCGAACCGCGAGACGGCGATCGCCGGTGGCGAGATCGACTACTACGTCGGCAGCTACTCGATCACCGACAAGCGCAAGAAGCTGGTCTCGTTCGCCGGGCCGTACTACATCGCCGGCCAGGACCTGATGGTCCGCAAGGACGACACCTCGATGGATGCCGGCAAGGACGGTCTGAAGGGCAAGAAGGTCTGCTCGGTGACCGGCTCGACGCCGATCCAGAAGGTCAAGGACGAGAACCTCACCGAGGCCTCGAACATCTCGGAGTTCAAGACCTACTCCGAGTGCGTGTCGCAGCTGCTGGACAGCAAGACCGACGCCGTCACCACCGACGACGCGATCCTCAAGGGCTACGCGGCGAACGCGCCGGACGAGCTCCGCGTGATCGGCAAGCCGTTCAGCACCGAGAAGTACGGCATCGGCCTGCCGCTGGCCGACAAGCCGCTGCGGGACAAGGTGAACGCCGGCCTCGAGGCCTCGTTCACCGACGGCACCTGGAAGGCCGTGTACGACGAGACGCTCGGCAAGTCCGGCTCCGCCGCGACGCCGCCGCCGCTCGAGAAGTACTGATCCACCGCCCGGCCACGGTGTCCGGCTCGATCCGGCACCGTGGCCGGGCCGCGTTTCCCTCATCTTCTGGAAGGTCGCGATGCTCTCGGTCCTCACCGACAACTGGGAACTGTTCCGGGACGGGTTCTGGCTCACCCTCCGGCTGTTCGTGGTCGCCGCTCTGCTGAGTCTGGTCCTCGGGACCGTGCTGGCCGGGTTCCGGGTCTCCCCGGTCCCGGCGCTGCGCGGAATCGGCACCGGCTACGTCAACACGTTGCGGAACACACCGCTGACCCTGGTGTTCGCCTTCCTGTTCTTCGGTGCCGCGAAGATGCAGCTCAGCCTGCCGACGTTCTTCTGGGCCGCGGTCACCTCGCTGACGATCTACACCTCGGCGTTCGTCTGCGAGGTCGTCCGCTCCGGCATCAACACCGTCTCCCCCGGGCAGTCCGAGGCCGCCCGCGCGGTCGGGATGACGTTCCTGCAGGTACTGACCATCGTCGTGCTGCCGCAGGCCTACCGGGCGATCGTCCCGCCGCTGGCCAGCGTGCTGATCGCGCTGCTGAAGAACACCACGATCGCCGCCGGCTTCTCGGTGCTGGAGGCCGGCTCGATCCCGGCCGCGATGGCCGAGCGCGGTGAGAACCAGATGCTGACGCTGGTCTGGATCACCATCGGCTTCCTGATCCTGATCACTCCCCTGGTGCTGCTGCAGCGCTGGGCCGAGCGCCGGACGGCGGTGGCCTGATGACTTCGGTCCTGTACGACGTCCCCGGACCGCGGGCGAAGGTCCGCAACCGGATCCTCAACGTCATCGTGGTCGTGGCCGTGCTCGGCGTGGTCGCCTGGCTGATCCACCGGCTGGCCGTCAACGGCCAGTTCGACAGCCGCCGCTGGGCGCAGTTCCAGTACACCGCGATCCAGAACGAGCTGCTCAAGGGCCTGCTGAACACGCTGCGCGCGGCCGGGCTGGCCGCCGTGCTGGCGGTGCTGTTCGGTGCGGTCTTCGCCGCGGCGCGGATCAGCGACCACCGGATCCTGCGGGTGCCGGCGACCGCGATCGTCGAGCTGTTCCGGGCGATCCCGCTGCTGATCCTGATGTTCTTCTTCTACTACGGCAGCCTGCAGTTCCACCTCGGCCTGTCGCCGTTCTGGGCGGTCGTGCTGGGCCTGACGCTCTACAACGGCTCGGTGCTCGCGGAGATCTTCCGGGCCGGCATCGCCGCGGTCCCGAAGGGCCAGCGCGAAGCGGCGTACGCGACCGGCCTGCGCAAGAACCAGGTGGTCCGGCTGATCCTGCTCCCGCAGGCGATCAGCGCGATGCTCCCCGCGATCGTCAGCCAGTTGGTCGTCCTGCTGAAGGACACCGCGCTGGGCTTCATCATCACCTACAACGAGCTCCTGTACGTCGCCAAGCAGATGGGCGGCCGGCTCGAGTTCGGCTTCCCCTACATCCCGACGTACTTCGTGGTGGCGGTCGTCTACATCGGCCTGTGCTCCCTGCTGTCGCTGCTGGCCAAGTGGCTGGAAGGCCGCGGCCGTCGCCGCGCCAGAATCACCGGCGGCCCGGCCCCGATCGCCGCCCCGCTCGACACGGGCGACACCACGAAGCTCTGACCGACCGAACACCGAACAGCCCGGGTTGCACTCACGTGCGGCCCGGGCTTGTTGCTGTGACGGGGTCTCCGGGCCGGGGTGGCGGCCGCCGCGACACGGCGCCACCCCCGGCGGAGGGGGCCGGGGGTGGGCGGGCCAGTTGGGTCATCCAGGTCAGTAGATGTTCGAGGGGCGGACCATGCCTTCGGCGAGGTCGCCGAAGCCGGGGGCCATGATGGCGCCCGGGTTGCCGAGCACCTCCTCGACGATGGCGGTCTCGGTGGTGATCAGCAGGGCGGCGATGGACGCCGCGCTCTCCAGCGCCGAGCGGGTGATCTTGACCGGGTCCATCACGCCGAAGTCGAACATGTCGCCGAACTCGCCGGTGAGGGCGTTGAAGCCCTGACCGACCGGCAACTCCGCGACGGTCTTCACGACCTCGTCGCCGTCGTACCCGGCGTTGATGGCGATCCAGCGCAGGGGTTCGGCCAGCGATTGCCGGACGATCTCGCGCCCGGCCAGGGCGTCACCGGTGAGCTCGAGCTTGTCCAGGGAGTCACGGGCCTGGGTCAGCGCCGAACCACCGCCGGCGATCACGCCTTCCTCCAGCGCCGCCCGCGTGGCGGACAGCGAGTCCTCGACGCGGTGCTGCTTCTCCTTCAGCTCGACCCCGGTGGCCGCGCCGACGTGGATCACCGCGACCCGGCCGGCCAGCCGCGCGATCCGCAGCTTCAGGTTGTCCTGGTCGTGCTCGTTCTCGGTCCGCTCCAGCTCCTTCTCCAGCTGGTGCAGCCGCGCCTCGACCAGCTCGGCCGCGCCGGCGCCACCGACCATCGTGGTCCCGTTCTCGGTGATCGTGATCCGGTGGCAGCTGCCGAGGTCGGCGGTCGACACCGAGTGCAGGTTCACCCCGGAGTCCTCGCTGACGACCCGGCCGCCCAGGACGGCGGCCAGGTCCTCCAGCTCCGCGACCCGTCGGTGCCCGAACCCAGGAGCCCGTACGACGACCGACCGGAACGTGTCGTGCACGTTGTTGCTGACCAGCATCTGCAGCGCCGGCCCCTCGACGTTCTCGGCCAGGATCACCAGGGGCCGCCCCGACCGCGTCACCGCCTCCAGCGTCGGCATCAGGTCCTGCAGCTGGCTGATCTTCTGGTTGGTGAGCAGGATGTACGGGTCCTCGTAGACCGTCTCCATCCGCTCCTTGTCGGTCACCATGTACGGCGAGATGAAGCCGTGGTCGAACTCGATGCCGTCGACGACGTTCAGGCTCAGCCCGTACGCCGGCGACTCCTCGACGGTGACCACGCCGGTCTTGCCGACCCGGGTCATCGCCTGCGAGATCACCGCACCGATCTCCGGGTCGTCGTTGGCCGACAGCGTCGCGACGTACAGCAGGTCGGTCTCGCCGCCGATCTCGGAGGTCCGTTCGTGCAGCGTCTTCACGACCACCGCGACGGCCTCCTCGATCCCCCGCCGCAGCTGCATCGGGTTGGCGCCCTCGTCGACCGCGCGCAGCCCTTCGCGCACCAGTGCCTGGGCCAGCACGGTCGCCGTCGTCGTCCCGTCACCGGCGACGCCGTTGGTCTTCATCGCGACTTCCTTGACCAGCTGCGCGCCCATGTTGGCGAACGGGTCGCGCAGCTGGATCTCGCGGGCGATCGTGACGCCGTCGTTGGTGATGGTCGGCGGTCCGGTGAGCTTCTCCAGGACGGCGTTGCGCCCCTTCGGGCCGAGCGTCACCTTGACCGCGTCGGCGAGCGCGTTCACGCCCTGCTCGAGCAGCTGCCGGGCGTCGGCGGAGAAGCGGAGGTCCTTGGCCATGGTGGATCCTTTCGGTCAGGCGACCTGGACCGGCGCGGAGCCGATCGGCTTGTCGGTGTCGTCGGCAACGATCCGCAGCTCGGCGGGCACGTCGAGGTCGTACAGCTTGGCCGCGTTCAGCCCGAGGATCTTGCGCTTCACGTCGGGCGTCAGCACGCCGTACTCGGACTGCATGTCCTCGGGGATCTGGAAGTCGACGAACTGCTCCACCAGCCACTTGGGCTGCCAGATCGCGTAGTCGCTGGCGAAGGTGATCCGGTCCTCGCCGATCCAGTAGAGCAGCTCGCCGATGATCTGGGCGAAGTAGCGCGGCCGGCTGTGCATGAACGGCATCGCGACCGCCAGACCGCCGTACACGTTGGGCTCCTGCGTCGCGATCCAGCAGAAGTCCTCGAGCCGCGGCAGGCCGACGTGCTCGACGATGAAGTTCAGCTCGGGGAACATCGAGGCGGCGTAGTCGATGTCCTGCACGTCGAAGGCGTCCCGGTTCAGCGGGTAGATCGTGGGGCCCTTGTGGACGTGGATGTTGGTGATGCCGAGGTCGACGCACTTGCGCAGGTAGGGCTCGGCCGACGGGTCGGACAGCTTCCAGCCCTTGGAGTCGCCCTTCCACTCCGCGGTGTAGAGCTTGACGCCCTGCAGGTTCCAGCGCGCGTGCAGCTCCTCGAGCTTGTCCAGGCCCTCGGCGCCGTCGCGCGGGTCCCAGGCGCCGTTGGTGATGAACTTGCCCGGGTTGTTCTCGGCCACCGCGCCGTCGCGCTCGGTGGTGTTGAACCCGTCGACGTAGAAGTCGGTCAGGTACGTCGGCTGGAAGATCGCCTTGTCGACGTAGCCGATCTCGAACAGGTCGTGCAGCAGGTCCTCCTCGGAGTAGGCGCCGAACTTCTCCGGCGTCCAGACGTACTCCTGCGGCGACAGGTTGCGGTGGTAGTCGTAGAAGCAGTTCGTGAACCCCGCGCCGTACCGGTTCTTGTTGTTCTCCGGCCGGCCGTTCCAGAAGTGCACGTGACTGTCGACGACGTAGTACTTCTCGCCGTTGCTCTCATACATGGTTCTTGCCTCCCTGGCAGGCAACAGCCTGGGCCCCGGGCGACCGGGGCCCAGGGGTTTCAGCTGGTGACCTCGACGAGGTCGAAGTCGATGTACTCCGCGGCCTCCTCCGGACTGGAGAAGAGCATCGTCTTGTCGTCGAAGTGGACCATCCGCCCGTAGTGGGTGGACATGATCTCCTCGAAGTCGGACTGGTCGAACTCGGCGCCGAGCGCGTCGGAGATCTCCTCGAAGTCGAAGGTGATCGAGCCGACGCCGTCGACGCGGATCATCGACGGGTACTCGGTGATCGTCACGTTGTCCTTGCGGCCCATGATCTCGGCCACCACGTAACCGTTCTGGTTGTTCATCAAGGTCACGCCGCACATGTTCGAGAACGAGCGGTCGACCGCACCGAACTCCTTGGTCGTCGTCACTGGTCCAGCTCCTTCGGGATCTCGAGGTCGAGGTCGGACAAGACGGTGCGGAAGCTGTCCTTGGCGGCGGCCAGCGAGTCGGCGAAGGTGACCACCTTCTCGTTGGGCTGCGACCAGATCGGCTGCAGCTCGTGGGCGGCGCGCAGGCTCTGCGGCACCCAGGTCGCCAGCCACTCGCCGAGCACGGCCTTGTTCGCCTCGCCGTGCTTCTCGTCACGGGTCAGCATCGAGAACAGCGCCCGGCTGTAGCCCAGGTCGCGGCTGTAGTCGTTCTCGCCGGCCCCGACGATCGTCGGGGTGATGTAGTCGCCGTTGCGGGCCGAGACCTGCATCAGCAGGTCGGACCGGAACAGCACGCCGACCAGCGACTCGAAGACGATGTTCGTCGCGAACAGCGCCTCGGCCCAGTCGCCGATCGCGGTCAGCCGCTCGGTGTTCTCCCGGACGCCCTGCCAGACCGGGTCGTTCTGCCAGACGTCGCGGTGCACCTTCCCGTCGAAGTCGATCTCGGACTCGGCCAGGTCGAGGTTGAACAGCGCCAGGTCCTGGGCGAAGCGCAGCTTGTGCGCCGCGTTGACGGCCATCGCGTTGTTGATCATGTTCGTCGGCGCCGACCGCTGGGCGGCGGTGAACACGTGCATGCCCAGCCCGTTCTCGGCGTGCATCCAGGCGCCGAGGTTGCGCTGGATGAACTTGGTCCAGGCCGGGTTCCAGTGGCTGTACGCCTTGGCCCGCTTGGCGTTCTCCAGGCTGAGGCTGATCTGCCGGACGATCGCCGCGTTGTTGCGGTAGATCGTCTTCTCCCACTCCTCGTTGGGGTCGCGGAACTGGTGCCAGTCCGACGACTGCAGCCGGGTCCAGTCCTGCGGGTAGCCGCCGGGGGAGTTCGCGAAGCCGTAGATCCAGCCCTGCGACAGGTGCCGCTCGGGATCGGGCTGGACGTCGAACGTCACGTCCTCGTACGTCGTGGCCCGCGCCTTGGCCGGCTTGTAGTAGTTGTAGCTGCGGCTGGTGGAGCTCGGGAACGTGAGCGCACCGGCCTCGGAGTCGGTGAACTCCGGGTGCGGGAAGCTCCGTTCCTTCTGGGTTTCCGGGCTGGTCTGTGTCATGTCCGTCTCCTACTCGGCCACCGAGGTGGTGAACTTGTCGTAGTGGATGTGCTCCCGCGGTACGCCGGCCATCTCCAGCAGGTCGATCCCCGCATCGACCATCGGCGGAGGCCCGCACAGGTAGGCGTCGCACCCGGCCAGCCCTGGCTCCAGCCGCTGCACCACCTCCGTCACGAAGCCGGTGTGCTCCCAGTCCTCCGGCCAGCTCTCCGACAGGACCCCGACGAACGCGAAGTCACCGAGCTCGGCCCCGAGCGCCTCGATCTGGTCGAGGTAGAACAGGTCCTTCTCGGTCCGGGCGCCGTAGTAGAACCGGATCGGCCGGTCGATCCCGTCCCGCACCGCGTGCCGCAGCAGCGACAAGATCGGGGCCATCCCCGCTCCCCCGCCGATGCACACGATCGGGCGGTCCGACGACTTCTTCAGCGTGAACGTGCCGTACGGGCCGTCGAGCTCGAGCGGGTCACCGACCTTCAGCTCACCGTCGAGCAGCCCGGAGAAGTGCCCGCCGGGGTACTTCTTGATCAGGAACTCCAGCGGCTGGTCCGGCAGGTTGGCCATCGAGAAGGACCGGTGCGCGTCGTGGCCCGGGATCGCGATGTCGGCGTACTGGCCGGGCTTGAAGGTGAAGGCCGACGGCTCGACCAGGTCCAGCCGCAGCGAGACGATGTCGTGCGTGACCGGTTCGATCGCGGCGATCGTGGTCCGTAGGTGCTGCAGCGGTACGGCGTTGCGCAGTTCCTCCTCGTCGTAGTTGATCAGCTCGACGGTCAGGTCCGAGTAGGCGTGCGACTTGCAGAGCAGGATGTAGCCCTCGTCGCTCTCGTACTCGGCCAGCGCGAACGTCGAGTACCGGTCCATCTGCACGTCGCCGTCCAGCAGGAACGACTTGCAGGCGGCGCACTGGCCCTCCTTGCAGCCGTGCATCAGCGCGATGCCCTGCCGGAACGCGGCGTTCAGGACGGTCTCGTCTTCGTCGACCTCCATCTCGAGGTCGACCGGCTCGAACCGTACGACGTGCTTGTCACCCATCGACGACTCCTGTTCGGGGCTCGGGCGACCGGTGGCGGCGAGTGGTGCCAGGGTTCACCGCCACCGATCTGCCTGGGGGAGGCTCAGACCTTGGCGGGACGCCCGGCCGGTCCGCCGGCCGTGTACGCGGCGAGGTGCGCCTCGCGGTCGGCGTCGGACATCTCGTTGAGGGTGATGTTCGGGCTGGCGAAGTTGATCCCCCGGACGTCGTCCAGGGTCCAGAGCTTCTTCGGGTCGTCGAGGTCCAGGTGCGGCTGCGGGATCAGCGTCTTACCGTCGTCGCGCACGTAGCCGAGATCCTTGATGATGTCGGCCAGGTCCCGGTTGTGGTGCAGCGTCTCCCACTCGCGGTGCCCGGTCAGCCGGCCCATGTTCGGCGTCGGGCGGCCCTCGTACTCAGGACGGAACGCCTTGATGTCGGTCCAGGCGCAGGTCTCGGAGCAGTAGGTGCGCCACTGGCCGTCGACCTTCTCGGTGACCATGTCCTCGCGGATCAGCGCCGGGACCATGCAGGTCCAGCACCGGTGCGGGTACTCGTAGTCGACGTTCTCGAACGCGATCGGCTTGTTCTTGCCCGGGTAGCGCAGGCGGTTGTAGTTCTCCCACCACTTGCCGTACTTGTTGTACCAGCCCGGGTACTTGAACTCGAACCACTCGAAGTCCTCGTCCGTCATCGGGTCGATCCGCCAGTAGTTCACCGGCCAGCCGGTGGCGAAGAACTGCGCCACCTCGTGCACGTAGCCCTTGTTGTAGATCCGGTTCCAGGCCTCCTCGACCAGGTCGTGCGGGATCTTCAGGCCGTACTTCTCCAGCGGGATCAGGTAGCTGCGGTAGTAGTCGTCGTAGATCCAGCGCCGCCACATCTCGGCGTAGGAGTCGCGGTCCTTGCGGCGGTCCTTCGTGCCGTACTCGATGAAGGTGCCGATCGCGGCGTCGACGACGCAGTGGTTGTTCCACCAGGCGTAGCGCAGGTCGCGCTCGAGCAGCTGGCGGTTGTCCTCGTCGGCCAGGGCCATCAGCAGGATCGAGTACCCGTTGCTGATGTGCCGCGACTCGTCGGACTGGACCGAGTGGAACACCGTCGGCAGCAGGTAGTCGCCGTTGGCCGCGGCCTCGTCGGGCATCGCGACGAACAGCGTGTTGGTGAACGCGGTCTCGGCCACCACCGTGAGGTAGATGTTGGCCGCGGTGATCGCGTCACCGGTGATGAACCCCTCGCCGAACTGCCGGCCGATGGTGCCCGCGTAGTTGTTCGCGAACGCCTTCTCGGTGATGTCGAACCCGGCCGGGTCGATGTAGTGGTTCATGTACAGCTTCTTCAGGTTCATCTGGATCGTCGAGTGCCGGACCTCGTCGATCATCTGCACCGCGAGCCCGTTGTGGATCTCCGGGTTCGGTACGGCGTCGATCGCCATCGGCATCGCCCGGGCCGCGGAGATCTCCGGGAACGGGATGATCGACAGGAACAGCTTCTGCCACTCCATCCACCGCTGCTGCACCTGGCGGAACATGTTGCCGCGGATCGCGCCGTCCATGGCGCCGAAGACGCGGTTGTCCTTCTCCTCCTCCATCGGGAAGTAGGACCGCATGATCTGCTTGAGCGGGTCCTTCTTCGGAGCTTTGTCGAAGCTGTAGTCGGTCCCGAAGCGTGTCGCGGGAGTGGCGAAGGTCGGCTCCCAGGACAGTTCGGTGATCTTGGCATGGGCCTTGCTCAGACTCTGCCTGCTCACGGTCTGCCTCCTCGGTCAGGGTCAGGTACGACGCCGAGGGCGCCGTGGTGCTATCGGACACCGTCCGAGCCCTTGCGCTTGTCTCAATCTGAGACGGACGGTGGGGGCAGGTCCCCGTAGCCTGGGTGCAAGCCCCCGATGACGAGAGGCGCCGCCTGTGGACGACCGTCGTACCGCCAAATCGCGCGGAACCAGCCTGGTCCTGCGGCAGGCGAGGGACCTTTACCTGTCGTCGGGTGACTTCGATCCCCTGGTCCGCGCGCCGATCCAGGCGTCCTGGGTCCGGTCGTCGCGGCTGCGGGTGGACACCGACCACCTGGACCCGAGCTACCTCGGACCGATCGAGGAGCCGTCGCCGCTGGCGCTCAGCGCGCGCCCGGTGCTGGCCGCACTGGCCGAGGAGCTCGCCAACGAATCCGTGAGCATCATCCTCACCGACGCGCACGGACTGGTCCTGCAGCGCAGCTGCGCCGACCAGTCGCTGGTGCGGGAGCTGGATCGCGCGTACCTGTCCCCCGGCTTCAGCTACGCCGAGGAGCAGGTCGGCACCAACGGCATCGGTACGACCCTGGAGGCCGGCGTCCCGACGATGGTCACCGGCAGCGAGCACTTCACCGGCCGGCTCGGCGGCTTCGCCTGTGCGGGCGCGCCGATCCACCACCCGATCACAGGCGCGCTGCTCGGCGTACTGGATCTGACGTCGTCGGTGGCGCACTCGAACGCTCTGCTGATGTACTGCGCCCGCTCGACCGCGCAGAAGATCGAGCAGCAGGTGCTGGCGCGGGCCGGTGCGCGGGAGCTGGCGCTGTTCCGGGACTACCTGGCGGCCTGCCAGCACCCGGGGAACGGTGTGCTCGCACTGAGCAAGGACCTGGTGATGATGAATGCCCAGGCCCAGCAACGGTTCGACCCGGCCGACCAGGCCGCGCTGCTGGCTCGCTCCGCCGATGCTGCCGGGGAGCCCGACCCGATGACGTTGGTGACCGACCTGCCGAGCGGGTTGGTCGCCCGGATGGACTACAAGCCGGCGTTCAGCGGTGCTGAGCTGGCGGGCGGCGTTCTGCGGATTCAGGTGCAGTCCGGTCTGGACTCCTCGACCGGTACGACGCCCTGCGTCGTACCGGTGATGCCGGGGCTGGCTGGGACCAGTGCGACCTGGCAGCGGGTCTGCCACGCGGTGGACAGCTCACGGCAGAGCGGCTCGTGGGTCGTGCTGGAGGGTGAGGCCGGCGTCGGCAAGATCGCGCTGCTGCGCTCGGTGAACCAGCTGCGCAACGGCTCCGGGCACTTTCGGGTGATGGACGCGTCCGAGGCCGGTCCGGCCTGGCTGGACACGATCTCCGACGAGCTGGCGGCCGGTGCAGGGTCTCTCGTCGTACGGCGTGCGCACCTGCTCGACGCGGAGACCGTGAACGGTCTGTCCGACCTGCTGCTCGAGTACGCCGACCAGCGGAGCGGGGTGTGGGTCGCTCTGACCATGCGCAGCGAGCCTCGCAACCCGGCCGTCGACGCGCAGCTGCTGCCGCACTTCGCGCACACGATCGAGGTGCCGCCGCTGCGGCACCACCTGGAGGACATGCACAAGCTGGTCCCCCACCTGCTCGGCCGACTCAACCGGGGCAACCAGCTCAGCATCTCGTCGTCCGCGCTGGCGCAGCTGATGCGCCTGCCGTGGCTGGGGAACGTGGAGCAGCTGCGGCGGGTCCTGCTGCGGGTGGCTCAGCACCGGCGGTCCGGCACGATCCAGCTCGACGACCTGCCGGGTGAGTGCCGGGCGACGACCCGGCGTCGGCTGACGCAGCTGGAGTCGCTGGAGCGCGACGCTGTGGTCAAGGCGCTCGTGATCCATCGCGGCAACAAGGACAAGGCCGCGAGCGACCTGGGGATGTCGCGGGCGACCATCTACCGCAAGATCCGTGACTACGGGATCGTGCTGACGATCTGAAACTGCGTGCGACCTGTCAGGGCAGGAGTTCGAAGATCTTGCTGACGATACCGAGCGCCGGAGCCGCGATGTCCGCGGCTCGTCCGACGGTCGTCTTGATCCGCTCGAGCTTGTGACGGGCATCTTCCGGTTCGGTCTGTGCCGCGCCGAGCTCGTCGGCGAGTTCGTGAATCAGCCGGGCGACTGCCTCGCGACCTGAATCGTCGAGCTCCTCGCTGCTCAGCACCAGCTCCAGCAGCGACGCCAGATCCTGACCGGCCGGCGCCGTGGAGTAGCTGTTCTGGAAATCCCTGACGACGGTGTTCACCGGACGATTGATGAAAGTCGTCGGGCCGTGAAAGTTGAAGTTCTCGGTCATGGAATCTCCTCCGGAGTTGATGATCACCGTCGCGCCCTTGAACTCGAACGTCCCGACCGCCCGGTCGGTCGACCGGGCCAGCTCGGCCCGGAACCGCTCTTCGGCCTGCATCAAGCGCTCCAGGACGGCATCATCCACCGCCGCCTTCCGCGCTCGCCCCGGCGCCGGCGAGGCGGAGTCGCTCCCCGTCCAGGCAAACTCCCAGTCGCGCGATCGGTCGAGTTGCTGCTCGAGCGCAGCCTGAGCCGGCCTGCCGCCGTGAATCGTCTCGGAGAGGTGACCGAAAAGCCTTCTGAACTCGGACAACGACGCGTTCTGCAGCGGAAAGACGAAATTCTCGCCGGCACCGATCGGGTTGAAGAGCACCAGACACGGCAGATCGCTCAGCCGTACGCCGAACCGGCGGGCGTTCTCGTACACGTCGCTCGCGTCGTACGGGATCCATTTCAGCCACTGCAGCGCCGCCAGCAGGCGGTAGAGCTGCGGCCGCGTCCTGGGTTTCCAGTACCGCTTGGCCCGCCGCCAACTCACCGGTCGCTCGTGCACGAAGATCTGAAAGAGTTCGCCGGACAGCGCGTTCAACTCGTCGAAATGGGTCCGGACGAACGTCGCCAGCTCCACGTCGGCGTCCGTGTAGAGCAACACTCCGCGGATCTTCGGCGCATCTTCCACCGCGTCCGCCAGTTGCAACTGAGCGAAGAGGTGCGCCGTGTTCGGTGCCGGCATGAGGCTGTACATGGCCTCAGGCGGATGCTCCACACAGAGGACCACGAGATCGCCGTCCTCCAGACCGGCCGATCGCACCGTCGCCCGCAGGTCGAACTCCGCGTCGGTAACGGGGTCCGCGAGCCAGGATCGAGCTCTTGCGGTCGAGGATGCCTCGAACTCGGCCTCGGTCAGGATGGTGTTCTGCCCCACGGGTTCAAGCAGCAGACCGGCTGACCGTGCCGCGGACAACGCGGCGGCGGTCAGATCGGCGATCGATTGGTCGGCGTCGATGTCCACCGAGCAGGTGGCCGACGCAAAGACCTCGGACAGGGCGTCCCAGCGGTCCGCGGGCCCGAACGTCAACGGCGTACCTTCGAAAGCACCACCCTCGACCATCAACCGGGCGATTCTCACGCCGAAAGGCGACCAGGTGGTGTCCACGAAGTCGCCTTCACGAACGGCGATGGTGATATGCATCGTCCCCACTCCGGTGTCTCCCAACGCCCGTGCTGACGTCCGCGGCGGCTCGAAAGCCTAGCGCATTCGTCAGCACTGAAATCGTGTTGTGCGTGGCCCTGCTCTTGTCCACACTTGCCGGGATGAACCAGATCTCGAAAGCTGACGGACGCGGTGGGATCGATGCCGGGCTGGTACGGCGGCTGGTGAAGGCGCAGTTCCCGCAGTGGGCCGAGCTGCCGGTCGAGCCGGTGAAGGTGGACGGGTGGGACAACCGGACGTACCGGCTGGGCTCGTCGATGACGGTGCGGCTGCCGAGCGCGGCGGCGTACGCGGACGCCGTGGGCAAGGAGAACGAGTGGATTCCGCGGCTCGCGCCCTTGTTGCCGGTGCCCGTGCCGGAGGTGCTGGGCAACGGCGTGCCGGGTGAGGGGTACGGCTTCCACTGGTCGGTGCGGCGGTGGCTCGACGGGGAGACGTCGTCGCTCGAGCGGATCTCCGATCTGACCGCGTTCGCGGTGGCGGTCGGGGAGTTTCTGCTGGCGCTGCAGGCGTGCGACGCGACGGGCGGGCCGGTGCCGGGTGGGCACAACTTCCACCGGGGTGGGCCACCGGCGTACTACGACTCGGAGACTCGTGCGGCCCTGGTGGCGCTGGACGGGCAGGTCGATGGTGCGGCCGCTTCGGCGGTGTGGGAGGCCGCGCTGGCCAGTCGCTTCGACGGGCCGCCGGTGTGGTTTCACGGAGACATTGCCTCAGGCAACCTTCTGGTGCGGGACGGGAAGCTGTCGGCGGTGATCGACTTCGGGACCTCAGGGGTCGGGGACCCCGCCTGCGACCTGGTGATCGCGTGGACGATGTTCTCGGGCCCGAGTCGTGAAGCGTTCCGGCGTACCGTCGCTGCTGATGCCGGCACGTGGGCGCGGGCGCGCGGCTGGGCCCTGTGGAAGGCGCTGATCGTGCTCGCCGACGGCCGCGACGAAGAGACCAACCGACTGGTGATCGACGAAGTGCTCGCCGACCACCAGCGCCACGCTGTCGGCGGCTGACCTCGCCCCCCTGCTTTCCTCACGCGCCGGCCCGCCGCAGGCGGGCCGGCGCGTGCTCTAGCGGAGGGTGTTGAAGGAGTCCCGCAGGATCTCGATCGCCTCGGTCGTCTCCGGCTCGGTCAGCGTCATCGGCGGGGCCATCCGGAGGACGTTGCCGTAGAGGCCGCCCTTGCCGACCAGCAGGCCGCGGTTCTTCGCCTCCTGCTGGAGCTTGGCCGTGGTCGCCGCGTCCGGCGCGTTGTCGCCCGGGTTCACGATCTCGGCGGCCAGCATCAGGCCCTTGCCGCGGACGTCGCCGAGCTCGGGGAACTCGTCCGCGATCCCCCGCAGCCCGTCGGCCAGCTGCGCGCCGCGCTTGGCGGCGTTGGCCTGCAGGTCGTGGTCGAGCAGGTACTCGATCGTCGCCTTCGCGGCGCTGGTCGAGATCGGGTTGCCGCCGAACGTCGACAGCGAGTTCGCGTTCAGGCTGTCCATCAGCGCGGGCGTCGCCACCACACCACCGATCGCGAACCCGTTGCCGAGCCCCTTCGCGAACGTCATCGCGTCCGGTACGACGTCGTGCGCCTGGATCCCCCAGAAGTGCTCGCCGGTGCGCCCCCACCCGGTCTGCACCTCGTCGGAGATCAGCAGGATCCCGTACTCGTCGAGGACCTCCTTGAACGCGGCGTACAGACCGTCCGGCGGCGAGGAGAACCCGCCGACGCCCTGGATCGGCTCGACGATCAGGCAGGCGACGTCGCCCGCGGTCGTGGTCGCGATCACCTCGCGCAGGTCGTCGACGCACGCCTTGACGTAGTCGGCGTCGGGCAGGTCCTTGAACGGGCTGCGGTAGCGGTAGGCGCCCTGCAGGTACTGGACGTTGACCGGCGACAGACTGCTCGCCGACCAGCCGCGGTTGCCCGTGATCGCGACCGTGCCGAAGCCGCGGCCGTGGTACGAGTTGCGCATCGCGAGCACCTGGTTCGACCGGCGCTTCTGGGTCGCGAACAGCAGCGCGGCCTCGTTCGCCTCGGTGCCGGAGTTGGTGAAGAACACCTTGGCGTCCGGGATCCCGGACAGCTCGGCGATCTTCTCGGCCAGCTCGATCTGCCGGCGGATCAGGTACACGGTGGAGGTGTGCGCGACCCCGGTGCTGAGCTGCTCGCGGACGGCGTCGGAGATCTCGGCGATGTCGTACCCGATCGCGTTGGTCAGGATGCCGGCGAAGAAGTCGAGGTACTGCTTGCCTTCCCCGTCAGTGACCCGGCGGCCGGATCCCTGGACGATCTCGATCGGCTCCTCGTAGTACAAGGCGAGCCAGTCCGGCATGACGGCCTTGTGACGCTCCCACAGCTCCGCATGTGTCATGTCTTAGCAATACCTCATCTCGGGGTTGACCGACAGTGCCCTAGGGTGCTGCGGTGACGCAGCCGAGCATCCCGCACGTGGACATCGAATCCCTCGCCCACTTCGACGAGGTCCTGGCCGCGGGAGCGACCTCGATGAACGGCTGGCGGGTCCAGTCCGTCGACCTGTCCGCCCGTACGGCGGCGCTGCTGCGCCTGACGCCGATGGGCTCGCTGTTCCTCGGCTGCGCGCTCGAGGAGCCGGCCGCCACCTGGATCCGCGACGGCGGCGGGTTGCTCTTCCCGGCCATCCCGAAGCTGCCGTTCGACCCGTACCGCGGCACCCTGTACGACGCCGACCAGCTGTACGCCGGCCTCGACGCCGGCTACGCGGCGACCCCCGACGCCCAGATCTACGCCTGGTCACGGCAGCACGACGAGAAGGGTGACACCAGCCGAACCCTCGCGGCAGCGCTGCACGACCACTCGATCGCCGACGCGTTGCACGAGCTGCCCGACGGCCGACCCTGGATCGGGGTGATGGGCGGCCACGGGATCAAGCGCGGCGACCCGACGTACCGGTCGGCCGTCGAGCTCGGGCGGGTGCTCACGCTGGCCGGTCTGACCGTTGCCACCGGCGGCGGCCCGGGCGCGATGGAGGCGGCGAACCTGGGCGCCCTGCTCGCGTCGTACGACGTTGCCGCGGTCGACGCGGCGCTGGAGACGCTGGCCGCCGTACCGTCGTTCCGCCCGTCGATCGCCGCCTGGGCAGCGGCCGGTCTGGAGGTCCGGCAGTCGTACCCGGGCGACGGCGGTGTCTCGATCCCGACCTGGTTCTACGGCCACGAGCCGCCGAACGTGTTCGCGTCGTCGATCGCGAAGTACTTCTCCAACGCCCAGCGCGAGGACGTCCTGCTCAGCCGGGCCCGCGGCGGCATCATCTACCTGCCCGGCGCGGCCGGCACCGTCCAGGAGATCTTCCAGGCCGTCACGCCCAACTACTACGGCGACCCGGCGACCCAGATCCCGATGGTCCTGGTCGGCGTCGACCACTGGACGTCCCGGCTGCCGGTCTGGCCGCTGCTGCAGTCCCTGGCCGCCGGCCGCCCGATGGAGTCGTCCGTGCACCTGGTCGACTCCATCGAGGACGCCGCCAAGCTGGTTCAGACCACGCGCTGAGGCTTGAACTGCATCCGCGGGTTCGCGTAGGCCTCCTGCGACTCGACGAGCTGCAGCTCGCGCTCGCCCGACTCGTGGGTGCGCGTGAGCAGGTCGAACACGCTCGACGTCGTCCGCGCGAGCGCCTCGGCGAGATCGCCCGTACGCCGGTAGTGCGCCGTGAACAGCGCGGCCGTCACATCGCCCGAGCCGTTGGCCTTCATCGGGATGTACGGCGTCCGCACGATCCACGCGCCGCTGTCGTCGACGGCGAGCATCTCGATCGTGCCGTCCTCGCGGTCCGGGCGCTCGACACTGGTGACGAGCACCGTCCGCGGCCCGGTCGCGCGCACCAGCTCCACCGAGGCCAGCGTCGACTCGAGCGTGTCCGGCTCGGTGCCGGTCAGGAACCCCAGCTCGAACTGGTTGGGCGTGATGATGTCGGCCGCCGGCACCACCCGGTCCCGCAGCAGCACCGGGATCGCCGGCGCGACGAAGCACCCGGACTTCGCGTTCCCCATCACCGGGTCGCACGAGTACACCGCTGACGGGTTGGCCGCCTTGACCCGCTCCACGGTCTCGAGGATCACGTCGGCGATCCCCTCGCCGCCCTGGTACCCCGAGAGCACCACGTCGATCTGCGGCAGCACCCCACGGTCCTCGATCCCGAGCAGCACCTCGCGCACGTCGTCCGGGCTGATCATCGGTCCCCGCCACGCGCCGTACCCGGTGTGGTTGGAGAAGTTCACCGTGTACACCGGCAGCACCTCCACCCCGATGCGCTGAAGCGGGAACACGGCCGCGGAGTTACCCACGTGCCCGAAGGCGACGGCGGACTGGATCGAGAGGATCTTCACCGCTCGATCATGTCACTGCGGCAGCTCCAGGAGGGCGAGGGGGACGTGGTGCTGGCCGGCGTGGATGTCGCGGTCGTGCAGGCTGCCTTGCGGGACCGGGCGGGGGAACGAGATCTTCACGACCCTCAGCGCGGGGATGCGGAAGATCTGTACGCCGGCCGGCGGTACGCCGTACAGGGTGCAGATCACGTCCTCGTTGAGGAACGTCTCGTCGGCGGTGAGGTGGTAGGTCGCGTCGTCGCGGAGGAAGACCTCGAGGGTGATCCAGAACGGGCCGGCGTTCTTCGAGCGGACCTCGACAGCGCGGTCTTGCAGGGTGTCAGGCATCGGCGGAGGCCTTCCGGAGCTCGGTGCGGAACATCGCGGTCGGGGTCTCGGAGTCGACGACGTGGTTGAGCGCGAACTCGTAGATGGGACCACGCTCGGTCTCGGCGGGTGAGGTCGCGAACGCCAGGCTCGGCAGGTAGTCCATGTCGGGGGTCGGCAGGTGCAGCATCAGCGGGTTGGCGATCTTGGCGACGGCCGTCGCGGAGGCCTGGTCGGCGGCCCGGACCAGCAGCATCACGCCGACCTCCCGGGCGGGCGTGGTCGCCGGATCCAGCGCACCGAGGATCGCGTTGTGACCGTAGAGCCGGATGTCGAGCTGGTAGTCGGTCTCGCCCAGCGTCTGCTGCACGCGATCGATCAGGACCTTCTCGAGCAACGCGGCCCAGGTCTCGATGTTCGCCAGGATGTGCGGGTCGCGGATCGCAGTGAACGACATCGTCTCGTAGCCGGTGAGCCGGGCACCTTCGAGCTTGACCGTGTGCTGCCCGGCGGGCTCGAACACCGAACCCTCGACGCGCACGATCCGGTCGTCGACCGCGGCGTACGTCGCCTGGGTGACGTCGAGGGTGCCGGCGGGCTCGCGCATGCGGAACGGGTTGGCGGTCTCGTACAGCATGTGGGCGGCCACCGACGTCGGCGTACAGGAGACGGCGGGATCGAGTGGTTCGATCGTGAAGCCGGTCCGGTCGATCCGGGCGAAGACGCCACCGGAGCGCGGGTTGGTCGTGCACTGGCCGCCGCACTCGACGATCTTGGCCGCGTGCCAGGTCGGCCCGGCCGGCATGCCCTTCATCAGCGCGAACGCAGCCACCACCGCGGTGTCGGTCGCCCGCCCGGCCAGTACGACGTCAGCTCCCGCGCGCAGAGCCTCCTCGATCGGTTCGTGGCCCATCATCCCGACCACGCGCACGCAGCTGTCGAGGGTCTCCCGGTCGAGCGGGCCGAGCGGGGCCAGCGGGTGGATCGCCTGCTCGGCCAGCCTCTGCCGGAGGTACGCGGGGTCCTGCTCGCTGTAGATCGTGGCGACGGTGAGATCAAGGCTCTCCTCGGCGAGGATGCCTTCGGTGATCCCCGCGATCCACTCGACGCCGCTGTCGGCTCCGCTCGTCCCGCACGACCCGATGACGAGCGGGATGCGTGCCTTCGCCGCCGCGCGCAGCAGCAGCCGGAGGTCGCGGGCGACCGCGGCGGTCGACGTCTTCGGCGTACCGGATCCCAGGTAGTACGGACCCGAGTCCGTCGATCCGCCGTCGACCGCGATGACGTCGGCGCCCAGCGCCAGGCCTCGCTCGACGGTCTCCGGCGCGAACCCCGCGCCGATCATGCCCGCGGGCACGAGCACGCCCACTGTCGTGTCGTTCAACTGATTCTCCTTCAGAGAGCTTTGGCAAGGCCGGCCGGCGACCGGCGGCGCAGCACTTCGATCCGTACGACGGCCACCAGCGCGAGCGCGGCGAACAGGGCGGCGTCGATCGGCATGTAGTCCCAACCGGTGAGGTCGACCAGTCCGCCGACCACCGCCGGACCGACGAACCCGCCGCTCGCCCAGCCGACGGTGTACAGCGCGGTGTAGGTACCGAGCACGCGGGTCGACGGCGCGAGGTTCCACAGCACGACGGCGCCGTTGATCACGAACCCGGCCGCCCCGACCGCGCCCACGGCGAACGCGATCACGGTCGCGGTGGACGTGTGCACGAGCGTTCCGACGGTCAGCGACACGACGAAGACCGTCGCGCCCAGCGCCATCACCCGCAGCCGCCCGATCCGCTCGGACAGCAGCGCCAACGGGTACGCCGCCAGCAGGAACGCGACGCCGCTCGGCAGGGTGAGCCCACCGGCCTGGCCGCGGGACAGCCCGAGGCTCTCGATCCCGTAGTTGGTGATCAGCGACCGCGACGCCGCCCAGGCGGCCCCGAAGAGCAGGATCGCGCCGATCACCAGGAGCCGGACGCGGTCGGTGTCGGTGACGATGTCGCGGACGATGTCCCGCATCCGGGTCGCCGGTACGTCGTACTGGTCGGGCCTGCTGTCCTGCTCGACCGCTTCCCGGTACGCCGGGGAGGTGCTGTCCCTGACGCGCAGAACGAGCACGGCCGCGGAGATCAGCATGATCAGGGCGGGGACCGAGAAGGCCAGCTTGGGGTGCGAGTCGATCAGGAACGTGCTGATCAGCGCCGCGACGATGATGGTCAGGCTGGACGCGATCTTCACCGCGGCGTTGGCCCGGCTGCGGCGCTCCGGCCGGATGAAGTCGGGCAGCAGCGCCTCCCCCAGCGGCTTGAAGCTGTTGGCCACCAGCGCGTACGCGAACATCAGCGCGACCAGCGACGGCAGGGTCGACGCGAGCGGGATCCCGGCGAACAGCAGCGCGGCGACGGGCATGCCGACCGCCAGGTACGGGATCCGCCGGCCCCAGCGGGTGCGGGTGTTGTCGGACCGGTTGCCGATCCAGGGCTGGATGAAGATGCCGAGCAGGTTGTCCATGCCCATCAGCAGGCCGATCAGCGCGGCGCTGCCGACGTGCTCGCGCAGGAGCGGCGGCACCTGCGCGTCGTAGAAGTTCCAGGTCGACTCCTGGGCGAAGACCGCCAGGGCGACGAAGAAGGTGATGTGCCGCCCGGTGTGGGTCGCCGTGCTCGCTGTGGTCATCTGCTCTCCTCCTCTGCGGGCAGGCTAGTTTTGCTATAGCAAAACTGTCAACAGTTGCTTACTGGCTTGCTATCGCTGAGTTACGATGGGTCTCATGGACTCGACGCTGGCGGATCGCACCTATCGCGCGGTGCAGACGGCGATCGCGGGCGGCGAGCTGCGGCCCGGCGAGAAGGTCACCGAGCGCGGGCTGGCCGAGCGGTTCTCCGTGAGCCCGACGCCGATCCGGGAGGCGATCCGGCGGCTGGAGCAGGACGGCCTGATCGAGCGGGCGGGGCCGCGCACGGTGGTCGTGGCGTCGATCGGGGCTGCCGCTGTTGCCGACCTGGCCGAGGTGGAGGTCGCGCTGCGCGGACTGGTCGCACGCTTCGCCGCTCGCCATGCGACTCCGGTCCAGCTCGACCAGCTGGACGCGATCCTGGACGAGGCCGACGACCTGGTGATCGTCATGCGCCAGCGGCATGCTGCGGGACAGCCTGTCGATCGGTACCTCGGGACGCTGCTCGACGCCTTTCAGCGGTTCAACGACGCGGTCAGCGCTTGTGCCGGGAACCCGGTGCTGGTGCGGCTGCTGGAGCAGAGCCGGGTGTTCTCGCGGGACGAACGGCGGACGCGGTTGATCGAGCACGTGATGGCGGACGACAAGTTCGGCCTGGATCGGTACTCGAGCCATCGGGCGCTGGTGCACGCGCTGCGGGCCGGCGATGCGGCCGAGGCGGAGCGGTTGGTGACGAAGGACGCGCGGGGTGGGCTCGACGATCTGCTGCGGGCGCCGGGCGGGTCTGCCGGGTCCTGACGGCCGCCGGCTGCTGGACTGTCGGTGGGCTGCCCTAGGTTCTCGGGCATGGTGAACTTCGTGCTGGTTCCGGGGGCGTGGCTGGGCGCGTGGGCGTGGGACGAGGTCGCCGATCTGCTCGACGCCGACGGCCACGGGGTGTATCCGGTGACCCTGACCGGCCTGGCCGAGCTGCACCGGCCGGACTCGGCGCAGACTCCTCAGGCGCAGCACGTGGCCGACATCCTCGACGTGGCGAGGCCGCTGTCGGACGTGGTGGTGGTCGGCCACAGCTACTCCGGCATCCCCGCCGGGCAGGCTGCGGCCGCTCTGGGCGACCGGTTGCGCCGCCTGGTGTTCCTTGACTCCAACATCCCGATCGGCGGCCAGTCCTTCGCCGACGGCTGGTCGGTCGAGGGACGGGCTTGGCTGGCCGGGCAACTGGCGGAATCAGGCGGCTTCTGGCCGCCCTTGACCGCCGAGGACTACGCCGGGCAGGACCTGACCGCCGACCAGATCGCCACGATCGTCGAGCGTGCCACACCACACCCGGGCCGCGCGATCACGGAGCCGGCGGTGCTCCCCCGGCCGATCACCGAGCTGCCGACGACGTACGTGAAGTGCCTGATGGACGGCCCGACACCGAACGGCCCGGTCCTGCAGCACCTCGAGTCGCCGTCGTGGACCTTGGCCGAGCTCGACACCGGGCACTGGCCGATGATCTCCCGACCGGCCGAGCTGAGCCAGCTGCTGCTCAGCGTGAGCTGAGCCAGTACGCCGTACGGGTCAGCTGTTGGCGGCCGCGAGCTGGCCGCAGGCGCCGTCGATCTCCTGGCCGCGGGTGTCGCGGACCGTCGTCGGGATGCCGCCGGCCTGCAGGCGGCGGACGAACTCGCGCTCGTCGGCCGGGTCGGAGGCGGTCCACTTCGAGCCCGGGGTCGGGTTCAGCGGGATCAGGTTGACGTGCACCCAGCCCCAGTCGCCGCGGGCGGCGAGCTTCTCGGCGAGCAGGTCCGCGCGCCAGGCGTGGTCGTTGATGTCGCGGATCATCGCGTACTCGATCGAGACCCGGCGCTTGGTCTTCTCGGCGTAGGCCCAGGCGGCGTCGAGCACCTCGTCGACCTTCCACCGGTTGTTGATCGGGACCAGCTCGTTGCGCAGCTCGTCGTCCGGCGCGTGCAGCGACAGCGCCAGCGTGACCGGGATGCCCTCGTCGGCGAGCTGGTTGATCCGCGGCACCAGGCCGACGGTCGAGACCGTCACGCCCCGCGCGGAGATCCCGAGACCCTCCGGCGACGGCGCGGTGAAGCGCCGTACGGCACCGATGACGGCCTTGTAGTTGGCCATCGGCTCGCCCATGCCCATGAACACGATGTTGTTGACCCGGCCCGGACCGCCCGCGATCTCGCCGCGGGACAGCGCCCGGGCGCCGTCGACGACCTGCTCGACGATCTCGGCGGTGGTCATGTTCCGCGTCAGGCCGGCCTGGCCGGTGGCGCAGAACGGGCAGGCCATGCCGCAGCCGGCCTGGGACGAGACGCACATCGTGGTCCGGTCGGTGTACCGCATCAGGACCGACTCGACCAGCGAGCCGTCGAGCAGCTTCCACAGCGACTTGCGGGTCTGGCCGTTGTCGCACTCCAGGTCGCGGACCTTGGTGAGCAGCGGCGGCAGCAGGTCGGCGGCCAGCTTGTCGCGGGTCGCGGCCGGCAGGTCGGTCATCTCGGCCGGGTCGGACACCAGGCGGGAGAAGTAGTGGTTGGACAGCTGCTTGGCCCGGAACGCGGGCTCCCCCAGCGCCACCACGGCGGCCTTGCGCTCCTCCCCGCTGAGGTCGGCCAGGTGCCGCGGCGGCTTCTTGGCACGGCGCGGTTCATCGAAAACAAGCGGGAGGGAGGTAGTCATAGCTTCCCCATTGTCGCGCGCGCCGTGACCAGTTCACAAATTCACATCCGTCACGTGCGCGGAATCACAACGCTCCGGCGCCTGCTGCGCGACCACGCGACGCCGACAGTGACGACCAGTACGCCGAGCGGGACAGCCCCGATCGACCAACTGAGCCACAGCGGCGGACCCGGTTGCTCCAGCACCGCCAGGCCGGTGAGCTCTCCGACCGCCTGTCCCTGCGGCCCGTCGACCGCGAAGCGGAACGTCCAGTCGCCTTCGTCCCCCAGCGCCGCGATGTCCAGACCCCAGACGTCGAGCGCGCGCGGATGCCGTACGAGGGGAGTCTCCTCCGAGGCTCCGTCCGGCGAGACCCGGGTCAGCGTGCCCGTCTTGCCGCTGATCCCGTCCGCCGGCCGGAAGGTGAAGTCGAGCGACTGCAGCGCCCGCAGCGGCCAGACGCTGAACCCGATCTTGAGCGTGTACGGGCCCGCCTGCACCTGCTCGGTGTGGACGACGCGCACCGGGCTGACCGCCGCCGCGGGCGCGGCCGACATCGGTACGACGACCGCGAGGGCCAGCGGGATCGCCGCCACTCGGCGCAGCGTCATCGCGCGACCCCGGCGCAGCGTCATCGCGCGACTCCGGCGCATCATCGCGCGATCCCGGCGCATCATCGCGCGATCCCGGTCCGCCGGAGCATGGCACCGAGCTCGTGGCCGATGACGCCGGCAAGAGCACCTGCGACAACACCGACCACCACCGCCGGAAGGACTCGGGTGGGCGGCTCCCCGTCGTACACGATCATGTCCTGGTACGGCGCACAGGCGGCGACCCCGCCTGCGAGCAACGCGCCGATCGCGGGGTACCGCCAGCGGTTGCGCCCGTCGATCCGGAAGACCAACTCGGCCGCCGAGGCGACGAGCACGAGGCCCATCGGCATCAGCGCGGCCATCACCGGGACGCCGAGGATCGAGTCCCGTAGCGGCAGCGAGACCGAATCGGCGTACACCCGCGTGGCCCACGGCGAGACCCACCACAGGATCACCTGGAGCACGCCCAGCGCGGCCGCGGTCAGCACGATCACGCCCGTCCGGGCGACCAGCGCCCGGATCATCAACAGCAGCAGCGCCGCGATCACGCCGGTCCCCACCGCAAGCCAGTTGACCGTGTCGCCGAGGGCCTGCAGCACGACCACGATCAAGCACCAGAACCCGAGCAGGAGGCTCGTCGCGGCGACCAGTCCGACCAGGCCCCAGCGCTGGTCGAGTGCGGCCGAGAAGGTGATGATCGCGCCGATCATCGTGATGGAGATCGACAGCAGCAGCCCGATGTGCGGCGGCGACTCGAGCACGGCGTCGAAGCCGTAGAGCGTGTGCCACCACAGGTCCCACAGGCCGTAGAGCAGGAACGACGCCGCACCGCAGCCCGCGACCAGGTAGCCGATCGGGGCCTGAAAGGTGCCGAGAACACCGATCGGCCGACCGCCTGCGGTGATCGGACGCCCGGCGCGGGCCGCGGCCGTCGCGGCCAGGACGACGGCGAGGCTCGCCGTACCGGCGATCGCGCTGCCGGAGTACAGGAGGAGGTGCGGCAGGGTGAAGAATGTGTCCGGGCCGACGTCGGAGTGCCACTGGGCATCCCAGCTGAGTCCCAGCAGCGAGACAAAACTGCCGATCAGTACGGCGAACGCGGGCCGATGGCCGCTGGTGGCTCGCCCGAGTACAGCGGTGCTCATGGAGATCCTTCTCTACTTGGTGACCTGGACGGGAACGACGATCTCTTCGTGGGTCGCCCCGCGGCGCAACCGCACGGTGATCTCCCACTGGCCCGGCATCGGCAGCTGGACGCCTTCGGCCCGGTAGCGGCCCGGCTCCTCGAGCGTCGCGGTGACCGGCTCGGTCGCGTGCCCCATCTGCGGCATCGACGGGTCGAGGGTGACCTGATCGACGGTGACCGGCTTGCCCGCGCGATCGGCGACCTCGACGGTCCACGGATCGGCGCTCGGTCCGTCCCGGACGATGCGGACGGAGTAGTCCTCCGAGCCGCCGGTCGAGACCTCCTGGTCAGGTCCTCGGGTGACCAGGAAGATCGCTGATCCGGCGACGACCGCGATCACCGCACCGGTCAGCGTGCGTCTGTTCATCGTTGTTCTCCGTTCGCGAGCGGTACGTCGAGGACGAGCGGAACGGTGAGCACCGCGAAGTCCCGTTCGACCTGGATCCAGAGGTGGTAGCGGCCCGGGTACGGGAAGGTGGTCGTGAACCGCACCTCCGGGCCGAACGCCGCGACGGTCTCGTCGGGCGGGTTCGCCGTCACCGGGCCGGGGGCCATCGCGTGGCCGTGCAGCCAGACCGGCACCTGGTCGAACCCCGATCCGGTGACCGGTCCGGCGACGATCAGGTGGCCTTGCATTCCGAGCCAGAGCTGCAAGGCGGCGTCGACGGTCACGGTGATCGTGGTCGCGCTTCCGGCCGCGAGGCGGTCGGTGGTGATGGTGAGCTTGGTGCCGTCGACTGTTCTGGTGCCTGGTGGCTCAGGTGTTTGCGGTGGTTGCGCTGGTCCGGCGACGGTGAAGCCGGTGGGGCGGATCAGCTGCGTGCCGCCGCCTCGGCGGGCCAGCTCCACGGACACGGCGAAGCGGCCGGCGTCGTACGGGGTGAGCTCGACGCGGTACTCCCCCGCGGCGACCCGGATCGGGTGCAGGTGCGACATCTGGCCGGCCGGGCTGATCACCACGAGGTGCATCAGCGCTCCGTGGTGCGGTAGCAGATCGTCGACCGGGCGTCCGGTTGCGCCGTCGGTGAGCAGCAGACGCATCTCGGTACGGCGACCGATGGTTGCTCTGGGCGCCTGGACCTGGATGTTGACCGGTGGTCGCGCCAGGTCGCCGCGTGGCACGGGTGCGTACGGGGCACGCGTGTTCGCGAGAGTCGCGTCGGTCTCGCTGCCGGGGGCCGCCGGCGGTCTGATGGTTGGCGAGAGCAACGCACCGGTCACGGCCACGGCGATCGCCGCGATCATGCCGCCGGTGGCGACCATCGCGACTCCCGCGCGTCGTCCCCGGGTCGCTGCGAACAGCGCACACAGCAGGCAACCACCGGCCGCGACGAACCCGCCGTACGCTACGCGCTCGGCCGGCGGGATCACCTTGGCGGGCAGGGCGAACGGGATCCGCGCGGTGCGTCGGCCGTCGGAGAGCTCGAGCTCCCACGGACCGGGCCGATCCACTCTTAGCGTGGCGCCGTACAGGTCCGGACGCGGGCCGAGCTGGACGTTCGCGTGGGCCGTGGCCTGGCCGGGTGCCGACAAATTATCGGCGGCGTCCCGTGGGACGAGGGCGAGCGTCAGGGTGCCGGGCGGAGTCCCGCGGTGCGTCACGACGTCGACGCGGAGCGGACCGGGAATCGTCTCGACGCGACGGACGATCACGGTCAGCTCGCGGTCACCGAGGGACTGTGCGAAGGACTGGTCCTGGCCGGTCGGGCCACCGTCGGCGGCTGCTGTTCCCAGCGAGGTTGCCTGCAGCAACAACACGCCGGCCAGCAGGAGGAGGATTCTCATCGCCGCCGAATCTAGGGCCGTGCGGCCCTGGAGTCGTCACGGCGACGGGGGATCCGGCATCCCCCGTCCGGGGGATGCCACCCCGTGGCGGTAGGCGTAGACGACGGCGTGCACCCGGTCGCGCAGCCCGAGCTTCGACAGCACCCGGGAGACGTGGGTCTTGACCGTCTCCTCCCCCACGCCGAGCGCGGCGGCGACCTCGGCGTTCGACCGCGCGTCGGCGATCAGCACCAGGACCTCGCGCTCGCGCGGGGTGAGTCGATCGAGTCCCGGCGCGGTCGGCGTGGGGGCGCAGGTTGCGGCGAACCTCGCCACCAGCCGCCGGGTCACCGACGGGTCGATCAGCGCGTCACCCCGGGCCGCGATCCTGATCGCCGCCAGCAACTCCTCCGGCGGCAGGCTCTTCAGCAGGAACCCGCTCGCCCCGGCGTCGAGCGCGCGGTAGACGTACTCGTCGGAGTCGTACGTCGTCAGCACCAGGACCCGCGTCCGGTTGCCGGGCCCGGACAGGATTGCGCGGGTCGCCGCCAGTCCGTCCAGCCGCGGCATCCTGACGTCGATCAGCGCGACGTCCGGCCGCAGCCTGTTGCTCTCGGCAACCGCTTCGTGCCCGTCACCGACCTCGGCGACGCACTCGAGATCGGGCTGGGTGGCCAGTACGGCGCGCACCCCGGAGCGGAACATCCCGTGGTCGTCGGCCAGCAGGACGCTGACCGTCATCCCTGCTCCACCGGAAGGCGTACGCGCAGGTGCCAGCGCGAGCCGTCCGGGCCGTAGCTGACGTCGCCGCCGAAAACCTGAGCCCTGGCACGGATCCCGGCCAGACCACGACCGGCCGTCCACTGCCCGGGCCCAGTCAGACCGTTGCTGACGGCGACCTCGATCTCGCGCGATCCGTAGCTGAGACTCACCACCGCATCATCCCCGCTGCCGTGCCGCAGTGCGTTGGTGAGGGCCTCCTGCACGATCCGGTAGAGCGCGACGTCCAGCGAGGCGGGCAGCTCGCGCTGCGGTCCCTGGACGATCGCCTCGACCTTCAGTCCGGCCGACCGGACCCCGTCGAGCAAGGTGTCGAGGCTCTGCAGGCCCGGCTGGCGGTCGGACTCGTCGTACGGCCTGTGCAGGAGATCCAGCAGGCGGCGCAGGTCGAGCAGGGCGGAGCGGCCGGCGGTCTCCACCGCGGTCACTGCTTGCTGTACGGCGGCTCGCTGGTCCTTGGTGTCGCTACTGAGGTTGAGCCTGGCAGCGCCGGCGTGCACGGCGATGGCGCTCATGTGGTGCGAGAGCCCGTCGTGCAGGTCCCTGGCAATCGCACCCCGGTCGTTGGCGACGGCCTCCTGGATCGCCGCCTCCCGCTCGCGTGTCAGGTGCTCCAGCTCCGTCAGGTGCGTCCGGCGCGTCGTCGTCAGGCGACCGAGCAGCCCGGGCAGCAGGACACCGGCTCCGGTGATCACCAGCACTGCGGGCCAGTCGTCAACCGCCTGGTTGACCAGTCCCCCGGCGGCCAGAGCAGCCAGCGCCGCCACGGCCGCAGGGGTCCGCAGCCACGCCCCGGCCAGGAACGCCGCCACCCACGCGCCCAGGTTGTTCATCTCGGGCTCGGCGACCGCCCGGTCGGGCAGCAGCAAGGGACTGGTGACCAGTGCGACGGCGTGCGCCGCCGCGACCCAGCCCGCCCACCGCGGTGGCAGTGCGAGCGCCAGGTCGACCAGGATCAGCGCTCCCAGCGCGGCGATCGGCTTCCAACCGTCCAGCGCGGGGCTGGGCCGCAGCAGAACGGCCGAGTCCGTCAGCGCGCACAGCACGGCGACCAGCAGGGCCGCTGGACCGAACCGTCCTGGCGGCCACCACCAGGACAGTCGGGTCATCCGTCCACGTCTCCTAGGCCTCGGGCACGTCAGTCCGAGGAGCGTACCGTCAGGCGGCGTAGCCCTTCGGCGGGATCAGAGTGGCGAGCTGGTTGAAGGTGAGCCAGTACGTCGCCGTCGGCGCGAAGCCGGCCGGGTCGGCGATCAGCACGGTCATGTCGGCGGAGTCGTACCCGATCACGGTGAAGTAGTGGTAGATCGTGTAGTTCGGGTAGCCCGGCGGGTGGTTGCCGGCCGGAGCGACGATGTTGGCCACGATCGGGTAGTTGTTGTCGATGTCGAGCACGATGTCGTTCCACAGCAGGTCGCGCTGCGCCTGCGTCGGCGGGTCGTTCGGCATCTCCTTGGTCTCGTACCAGCCGGTGCCGACGCGGTTGTTGAGCACCCGCGTCACCTGACCGATCCAGTCGGTGCCGTTCGTCGTGGTGGGCAGCTCGTTGGCCAGCTGCTGCTGGCTCGGCGGAGTGACCCGCGCCGACAAGGCGATCCGCGTCGCCGCCGGACCGCACCAGTAGCCGGTCTCCTGGTACTGGAAGTCGACCTGCAGCGTCTTGGCGGTCAGCGTCGTCGTGGCACCGCTGGGCACGGCCTTGGTGGCTACCGGCTCCGCTGCTGGCCCGGCTACCGCCGGGCCTGCTGTTGGCATCAGCAACGCGCCGGTCAGCACCAGACCGCTGAGCACGGCTATCGCCTTCTTGCTCATCTCAGCTCCTCACAGTCGCCCCCGATGGCCGGGCGTGGCCATCCCAGCACCCAGTGCAGTCGCATTCGCTGGCGATGTAAAGAACTAACTACTGACTGGTTTTCATGGGTGCTTCTTTTCTCGCGCGGAATGACCGGCCCTGCCGGCGCCGTTGAACTGGACATCATGACTTCTTCGCTGCGTGGTGTGCCGCTGTCCGTGCTGGACCGATCGCGGACCCGCGTGGGCGAGACCGAGGCGGAGACCCTGCGTGGGACGGTCCGGCTCGCGCAGCAGGTTGAGCAGCTCGGCTACCACCGGTTCTGGGTGTCCGAGCACCACAGCGTGCCCGGAGTGGTCGGCTCAGCCCCGACTGTCCTGGCCGCGGCCGTCGCAGCGTCCACCGAACGGATCCGGGTCGGCACCGGCGGCGTGATGCTGCCCAACCACCGGCCGCTGGTCGTGGCGGAGCAGTTCGGCGTACTGGAGTCGCTGTACCCCGGACGGATCGACATGGGCCTCGGCCGCTCGGTCGGCTTCACCAACGGGATCCGCCGGGCGCTCGGCGTCGAAAAGGACGCGGCGGAGGACTTCGTCGACCAGGTGCGTGAGCTGCTCGGGTTCTTCACCGGTACGCAGCAGAACCACCTGCAGGTCCATGCGCGGCCCGGCGAAGGGCTGCGCGTACCGGCGTACGTGCTGGCTGTCGGGGAAGGCGCCCAGCTCGCGGCCTCACTGGGCTTGCCGCTGGTCATGGCCGGCGTGCGTGGTGAGTCTGCTCTGGTCGACTCGCTGGCTGCCTACCGGTCGAGCTTTGTGCCTTCGGTCTGGGCTGAGCGGCCGTACGTCGTACTGGCGGCTACTGCGGCTGTTGCCTCGACGACCGAGGCAGCTCGGCAGTTGCTGTTGCCCGAGGCCTGGTCGAGTGCGTACTCGCGGACCCGTGGCGTCTTTCCGCCGCTGGAGCCCGTGGCCCTGCGGCGGGAGATGAGTTCGAAGGAGCGTGGCTTCTTCGAGCAGTCGTTGCAGGGCCAGATCTACGGAACTCCGGCCGAGGTGGACGCGGCTTTGGGCGGGCTGGTCGAGCGAACGGGCGCCGACGAGGTGCTGATCACGACCAACACGTTCGACCGCGCCGAGCTCCTGGAGAGCTACCGCCTGCTCGCCGAGCTCACCCACTGATGCGGGCGAGCAGACCCTTCCGTACGTCGGGCCACTCGTCGGACAGGATCGAGAAGACGACCGTGTCCCGCCAGCTGCCGTCGGGCTGCTTGACGTGGCGGCGCAGCACGCCTTCGCGGGTCGCACCGAGCTTGGCGATCGCGGCCTGCGACCTGGTGTTGACGAGGCTCGTCTGGATCTTGACCCGGTTGAACCCGCAGTCCTCGAACGCGTGCTGGAGCATCAGGAACTTGCACGCCGGGTTGACCGCTGTCCCCCAGACGGCCGGCGCGTAGCCGGTCCAGCCGAGGTGGATCCGCTCGTTGGCCAGGTCGACGTCACCGAGGCTCGTCGTACCGACGACGGTGCCCTCGGCCCCCACCGCGGAGTCCTTAGCCAGCCGTACGACGTACGCCGTCCGGGCCTGGGTCGCCTTCGTCCACTTGACGCGCATCTCCTCGACCCCGGCCGGGCGACCGGCGGGCCCGCCGCTGAAGCCCGCGGCGTACACCCGGTCGTCGTCGATCGCGGCGTACAGCTGATCGGTGTCAGCGGCAACAAAACGGTCGAGGCGTACGAGGTCGCCGATCAGCGGGCGGCCGTCCGGAGCGATGGTCATGGAACCAGCCAACCTCCGGAACGGCGACCGGTCAAACCAAGAGGTGCAGCAGCAGCCAGACGACCGGGGCTGTGGCCAGCAGGGAGTCGAGCCGGTCCATCACGCCGCCGTGGCCGGGCAGCAGGTTGGACATGTCCTTGATGCCGAGGTCGCGCTTGATCATCGACTCGCCGAGGTCGCCGACCGTTGCCGTCAGCACCGCGACGGCACCCACGATCGCGCCGGCCCACCAGTGGCCGTCGAGCAGCCAGACGACCGAGCCGATGCCGGCGCCGATGCAGGCCAGCGTCGAACCGGCGAAGCCCTCCCAGGACTTCTTCGGGCTGATCGTCGGAGCCATCGGGTGCTTGCCGAACAGCACACCGGCCACGTAACCGCCGACGTCGCTGGCCACCACGACCAGGAAGAACGTCACCACCCGCTGGGGCCCGTCGTCGTCCGGCTGGACCAGCAGGACGGCGAAGCCGGCGAGCAGCGGGATATAGGCGAGCAGGAACACCCCGGCGGTGACGTCCCGGACGAAGCCGATCGAGCCGCTGGGCATCCGCCAGAAGATCGTCGCCAGCACGGTCAGCGCGAGGCCGACCAGCAGCGCCATCGGGCCACCGAAGTACGCCGCGACCAGCATCGCCGTCGTACCGACGAGCACCGGGACGCGCGGGATCACCGCGCCGCTGGTCTTCAGCGCGCGGATCATCTCGTCGACGGCGACCAGCACCGCGGCGAGCACCACGAGCACGAACAGCGACTTCTGCCAGAGCAGCGACCCGATGATCACCGCGCCGAGGGCGACGCCGACACCGATCGCCGCCGGCAGGTTCCGCCCGGCGCGGCTCGGCACAGGCGGGCTCTGGTCGAGGCCCATCACACCTCGAGCAGTTCGGCTTCCTTGTGCTTGAGCAGCTGGTCGATCGAGTCGACGTACTTCTTCGTCATCCCGTCCAGCCGCTTCTCAGCACTCTTGCCTTCGTCCTCGCCCGCTTCGCCGTCCTTGACCGACTTGTCGATCTGGTCCTTGGCGTGCCGGCGGATGGAGCGGACCGAGATCTTCGCGTCCTCGCCCTTGGTCTTGGCGACCTTGATGAACTCCTTGCGGCGGTCCTCGGTGAGCTGCGGCATCGAGACCCGGATCACCGAGCCGTCGTTGCCGGGGTTCACGCCCAGGTCGGAGTCGCGGATCGCCTTCTCGATCGCCGCCATCGCGCCCTTGTCGTACGGCGAGATGAGCACGGTCCGGGGGTCGGGGACCTGGAAGCCGGCCAGCTGCTGCAGCGGCGTCGGCGAACCGTAGTAGTCCGCCACGATGTTCGAGAACATCGACGGGTGCGCCCGGCCGGTGCGGATCGCGGCGAAGTCGTCCTTGGCGACCTCCACGGCCTTCGCCATCTTCTGCTCGGCTTCGCGGAGTGCTTCGTCGATCACGACATTCCTCGCTTCCTCGGGGCCGCGTCGGTGCGGCCGCTCAAACCCTACGAACGCTGGTGGACCGGTCCGCGGACGTGGTCCGCGTGTCGGTGATCCTAGTACCCCGGCGCGCTGACGCGGGGACCTACTGCCCCGGGGAGACGACCGTCCCGATCTTCTCGCCGCGCACGACCCGGGCGATGTTGCCCTCCTCGAGGCCGAAGATCACGATCGGCAGCGCGTTGTCGCGGGACAGGCTGATCGCGGTCGCGTCGGCGACCCGCAGACCGCGGGCCAGGAAGTCGTCGTACGACAGCTGGTCGAACTTCACCGCGTCCGGGTTCGTCTTGGGGTCGGAGTCGTAGACCCCGTCCACACCCTGCTTGCCCATCAGCAGCGCCTCGGCGCCGATCTCCAGCGCGCGCTGGGCGGCGACGGTGTCGGTGGAGAAGTACGGCATGCCGGACCCGGCGCCGAAGATCACGACCCGGCCCTTGGCCAGGTGCCGGTCGGCCTTGCGCGGGATGTACGGCTCGGCGACCTGACCCATCGTGATCGCGGTCTGAACCCGTGTCTCCACGCCGAGCTTCTCCAGGAAGTCCTGCAGCGCCAGGCAGTTCATCACGGTGCCGAGCATGCCCATGTAGTCTGCGCGGTTGCGCTCCATCCCGCGCTGCTGCAGCTCGGCGCCACGGAAGAAGTTGCCACCGCCGACCACGACGGCGACCTGGACGCCCGCCCGGACCACCTCGGCGATCTGCTTGGCGATCGAGTTCACCACGTCAGGGTCGACGCCGAGCTTGCCGCCGCCGAACACCTCGCCCGAGAGCTTGAGCAGGACCCGGTGGTAAGCCGGTGGCGAAGAGGCCGGACTCGTCTCGGTCCCCAGGGTTTCCGTCACGATTCCGGCCTCCTCGTCGATGATGCTGTGCTGTTTCGCCCTAACCGATGACGGTCAGGCGCCGACCTCGAAGCGGGCGAACCGCTTCACGGTCACGCCGGCCGCGTCGAGAACGGCCTTGACGCTCTTCTTGCTGTCCTGGACCGACGACTGCTCGGTCAGCACGATCTCCTTGAAGAAGCCGTTCACCCGGCCCTCGACGATCTTCGGCAGGGCGCCGTCGGGCTTGCCCTCCTCGCGAGCGGTCGCCTCCGCGATCCGGCGCTCGTTCTCGACCGTCTCGGCCGGGACCTCGTCGCGGGTGGTGTAGAGCGGGCGCATCGCGGCAGCCTGCATGGCGGCGCCACGGGCGGCCTCGACGTCGTCGCCCTCGAACTCGACCAGGACGCCGACCTGGGCCGGCAGGTCGGCCGCACGCTTGTGCATGTAGGCGGTGACCTTGCCGTCGAACACGGCGACCTTGCCCAGCTCGAGCTTCTCGCCGATGACCGCGGCGAGCGCCTCGATGTTCTCGGCGACGCTCTTGCCGTCGGCGAGCTTCTCGTTCAGCAGGCCCTCGACGTCGCCGACCTTGCTGGCCGCGGCGTGCGCCACGATGTCGGCCGCGAGCTGCTGGAACTGCTCGTTCTTGGCGACGAAGTCGGTCTCGCAGTTCAGCTGGACCAGCGCGTTCTCGGCGGCGGCGATCAGGCCGTTGGAGGCCGACCGCTCGGCGCCACGCTTGGCGGCCTTGGCGGCGCCGTGGATGCGCAGCTCCTCGATCGCCTTCTCGAAGTCGCCGTCGGTGGTCTCGAGCGCCTTCTTCGCGTCCATCATGCCCGCGCCGGTGGCGTCGCGGAGCTTCTTCACGTCAGCGGCGGTGTAGTTCGCCATTCCTCGTTCTCTCGATCTAGTCGGTGCGATCAGCTGGATGGGTCGCCGCCCGGGTGCCGAAGCGTTGCCGGGCGATCGGGGTTCCGGGCCCGTTGGGCTGCGGAACCTTGTCGATCCTGGTGAAGCCTTCGAGTTTTCCGGACCGGTGGCTGGTGGTCCCGGGCTTTCGCTCGGGCGGCCGTCGGGCTGGGTTCCAGACCGGGTGGCCGATGGTCCCGTGCTTTCGCACGGGCGGCCGTCGTACTGGTTCCAGACCGGCTGACCGATGGTCCCGGGCTTTCGCCTGGGCGGCCATGGTGCTGGTTCCAGACCGGGTGGCCGGTGACCCCGGGCTTTCGCCCGAGCGGCCGTCGTGCTGGTTCCAGACCGGCTGGCCGGTGACCCCGCGCTTTCGCTCGGGCGGCCGTCGTACTGGCGGATCGTGCGCCCGGATCCTGGGATCCGGGGCTTGATCCAGACCTCGCGGTCCGGGCCTTTCCTGGTCCGGGCCACCGCTTCCTGCTCGCCGGTCCGGGACCCTCGCGGGTCCCGGCGGCCGGTGTCAGGGAGTCGGCGGCCCGGAACGGGATCAGCTCTCGGTCTTCGGCGCCTCGTCGGCAGCGGCCTCGGCCGGAGCCTCGGTGGCCGGAGCCTCGGTGGCCTCGGCGGCCGGAGCCTCAGCAGCGGGAGCCTCGGTCTCGGCGGCCTCAGCAGCCGGAGCCTCGGCAGCAGGGGCCTCGGTGGCCTCGGCAGCCGGGGCCTCAGCAGCGGGGGCCTCAGCAGCGGCCGGAGCCTCGGTCGGCGCGGCCGGAGCCTCGTCGGCCTTGGCCGGAGCGGCCGCGGCGGCGTTCTGGCTCTCCAGCAGCTCGCGCTCCCAGGCAGCCATCGGCTCCTCGGCGCCCAGCTCCTCGCCGGCCGCCGCAGCGCCCTGGCCGCCACGCGACATCAGACCGTCGGCGACGGCGTCGGCAACCACGCGGGTCAGCAGGCCGACCGAGCGGATCGCGTCGTCGTTGCCCGGGATCGGGAAGTCGACCTCGTCCGGGTCGCAGTTGGTGTCCAGGATGCCGATGATCGGCAGCTTGAGCTTGCGCGCCTCGTCGACCGCGAGGTGCTCCTTCTTGGTGTCGACGATCCAGACCGCGGACGGGACCCGGCCCATGTCGCGGATGCCGCCGAGGGTCTTGAGCAGCTTGTCGTGCTCGCGACGCTTCTGCAGCAGCTCCTTCTTCGTCACGCCGGAGGCGGCGACGTCGTCGAAGTCCAGCAGCTCGAGCTCCTTGAGGCGCTGGAGCCGCTTGTTGACGGTCTGGAAGTTGGTGAGCATGCCGCCCAGCCAGCGCTGGTTCACGTAGGGCATGCCGACGCGGGTCGCCTGCTCAGCGATCGCTTCCTGGGCCTGCTTCTTGGTGCCGACGAACAGGATCGCGCCGCCGGAGGCGACGGTGCTCCGGACGAACTCGTAGGCGCGGTCGATGTAGGACAGCGACTGCTGCAGGTCGATGATGTAGATGCCGTTGCGCTCGGTGAGGATGTAGCGCTTCATCTTCGGGTTCCAGCGGCGGGTCTGGTGCCCGAAGTGCACGCCGCTCTCGAGCAGCTGCTTCATGGTGACGACGGCCATGACGTGGTTCTCTCCTGTCGCGTCCCGCACGGGTTACCCGTCTCGGTGACGCTGTCTCGGTTGTCCCGCGCCGGACCGGGGTTGGTCCGTCGCGCCTGACGCCCGCGCGAATCCCTCCCCGGCGGACCGGGACCAAGGGGATTCGGATGTGTGCAGGCGTGCGAAGTCGCCCCACCGAGGTGGGACGCCACCAGAAAGTCTACGCGAGAAGACCACCCCTGGTCGAACCGGCCCCCAGCCTGTCCACAGGCCCCGATCGACCCCACGAATTCCGCCCTCTCACCTGCACCTTTACAGCATGAGCCCGCTCCCGCTGATCCCCCTCGTCCCACCGCCCCCCGACGCGGCCTGGCCCCTCGACCCGCGCCCCCGAATCGTCCGCGCCTTCACCCCACCCCCCAAGCCCTGGCTCCCCGGCCACCGAGGCATAGACCTGGCCGGCACCCCCGGCCAACCAGTCCTCTCCGCCACCCCCGGCACCATCACGTTCGCCGGCCCAGTAGCAGGCCGCAGCGTGGTGGTAGTAACCCAAGGCCCCCACCGCACCACGTACGAGCCCGTGATCCCGTCTCTCCCCACCGGCACCACCGTCCAACAGTCCCAACCCATCGGCCACCTCTCAGCAGCCGCCTCCCACTGCGCCCCCGCGACTTGCCTCCACTGGGGCCTCCTAGAAGGCAAGACCTACCTCAACCCGCTGGACCTCCTACCGGCCCAACCAGTCCGCCTACTCCCCACACCCCCGGCCCAACCAGCCCGGGTATTCCCCACACCCCCGGCCCAACTACCGACCCAAGCCCCAACAACTCTTTCCCCGGCGCATGCCGAGCAACCGGCATCCCCACCCGACGCCCACCACAGCCCACTACCAACCGTGATCGTCACCCTCAGCGCCCTTGCCACCCTCGGCGCAACAATCCTGATCAGAAACCACTGACCAGAAATGCACTCAACTCCCCGGCACCCGCGCCTGCCACGCGTCCTCGTCCTTCGACCGCCGCTCGACCCCCGCCGGAAGCTTGCCCTTGGCAAGGTCCGTCAGCGTGGTGTGCTCGAGCACGTCCCGCAGACTCGCCCGCGCGGCGATCCACACCCGCTGCAGCACGACAGCGCGCTCGTTGTACTCGACGCTCTCCGGCCGCACCCCCGAGATGCTCACGATCGGCCCGTCGACAGCGCGCATCACGTCGGCGACCGAGATCTCGTTCGGGTCCACCGCGAGCTTCCACCCGCCGGACTGCCCGCGCTGGCTCGTCAGCACACCGGCCCGGCGCAGATCGGCCAGGATTCCCTGCAGGAACCCGTGCGGGATGCCCTGCTGCCGGCTGAGCTCCTCCGCCGACACCACCGAGGGATCGTTGGCCACCCAGCGCTGAGTGATCTCGATCAACGCCCGCAACGCATAGTCAGATTTTGCCGAAACCCGCATGGCCCGCAGTCTGCCCCATTCCCCCACCAGCCGCCCATCACCCCGCCGCACCCCCACCCACGACGGGCCCCGGATCCCACCCGAACCGCCACGCCAGCAGCGAGATCAGGCCCGCGGATGCGCTTGCTGGTACGCCGCCCGCAACCGCTCGCTCGACACGTGCGTGTACACCTGCGTCGTCGCCAGCGACGCGTGCCCGAGCAGCTCCTGCACGCTGCGCAGATCCGCCCCGCCTTCGAGCAGGTGCGTCGCCGCCGTGTGCCGCAACCCGTGCGGCGACAGGTCCAGCGCCTCAACCGCCCCGATCCGAGCGTGCACAACCCGCCGTACGGTCCGCTGATCGATCCGCCCGCCACGCGCTCCCAGGAAGAGCGCCGCCCCACTCCCGTCCCGGACCAACTGCCCCCGTACGGCCAGCCACTGCTCCAACGACTCACCCGCCGGTACGCCGTACGGGACCGACCTCTCTTTACGCCCCTTACCGAACACGCGAACCACCCGCCGGTTCCGGTCGACCTCGTCCAGGTCCAGCGCACACAGCTCCCCGACCCGGATCCCGGTCGCGTACAGCAGTTCCATGATCGCCAGGTCCCGCAGCCCGAGCGGGCTCCCGTCATCGGCCGCGACCGCCGCCGCATCCAGCACAGCGCGCGTATCCGCCTGCCCCAGCACGCCTGGAAGCGTCTTGTGCGCCTTCGGACTGGCCAGCAGAGCGCCCGGATCGGTCGCGATCCGCCCGGTCCGCTGGGCCCAGGCGGTGAAGACCCGCGCCGCCGTGGCCCGCCGCGCCATCGTGCTGCGGGCTTTGCCCAGGCTCTGCTGCTTGGCCAGCCAGGACCGCAGGCCCCGGATGTCGAGCGCACTCAGCTCATCGTGACCAAGCCGATTCAAATGATCGATCAAATCGGTGACGTCACCCATGTACGCTCGGACCGAATGTTCGCTGAGGCCTCTTTCCGCCGCCAGATGCCGTTCGTAGTCAGCCAGTAACGCAGCGAATTCCTCCGGTACGGAGGGCCCTTGGCTGACGTCGTCCGGTGCCATGGCACGACCATGCGTGAGCGGCCCCGGCATCGCAAGCAGCCGCGCGGCGGCGACACGAAGGAGGTCTGGCCCGTAGTCCCCCGGTCGACTACTGTTCGGCCCGATTGCCCTAGTAGCAACGGAGGCACCCCTGACCATGGCCCCCTCAGCGAACGGACAGACCGTAGGCCGGCGCCTGCCGGTCGAGTCGGCGTTCACTCGAGTCGAGGAGGCGCGGCACCGACTACCGCGTCTGTTCGGTCGACGCGACCTTGTCGTGCTCGGCCTCGGTGTGATGATCGGTTCCGGCATCTTCAGCCTGAGCGGCAAGCAGGCCGCGAACGTGGCCGGCCCTGCCGTCATCCTGTCGTTCGTGGTCGCGGCGCTCGTCTGCCTGCTGGCGGCCGCGTGCTACGCCGAGCTCTCGTCGACCATCCCCGTGTCCGGCAGCGCGTACACGTTCAGCTACGTCACCTTCGGTGAGATGTGGGCGTGGCTGGTCGGCTGGGCGCTGGTGCTCGAGCTCGTCACCGCCGCCGCGATCGTCGCCCGTGTCTGGTCCGCCTACTTCCTTGCCACACTCAACGGTTTCGGCGTGGTGCTGCCCGAAGGGCTGGCCCAGTTCTTCGGCCCCGAGGCCAAGGTGAACCTGGTCGCGCCGCTGCTGATAGTGCTGCTGACCGCGATGATCGTCACCGGCACCAAGCTCTCGTCACGGGTGCTGACCATCGTGGTGGCGGCCAAGGTGGCCGTGGTCCTGCTGATCGTGGTGGTCGGCGCGACGCACATCAAGATGGAGAACTTCAAGCCGTTCGTCCCGATGGAGCGCCCGGCGCCCGCGACCGCGGACCCGACCTTGCTGGGCTGGATGCTGGACTCGTCGTTCGGCTCGTTCGGCATCATGGGGATCTTCACCGCGGCCAGCGCGATCGTGTTCGCCTTCATCGGTTTCGACCTGATCGCGACCGCGTCCGAGGACGCCCGCAACCCGCGCAAGACGGTCCCGCAGGGCATGCTGCTCGGCGTCGTGGTCGTCACGATCCTGTACGTCGCGATGGCGGTCGTCCTGGTCGGCCTGCGGCCGTACGGTCAGCTCGGCGGTGGCGCCCCGGTCTCGGAGGCGATGGAAGCGGTCGGTGTCGGCTGGGCCGCGGACGTGGTCAATCTCGGTGCCTTGCTGGCGATGTCGACGGTGATCATGGTGGTGCTGATCGCCCAGAGCCGCGTGCTGTTCAACATGGGCCGTGACGGACTGCTGCCGAAGAGCCTCGGCCGGGTCAGCCGGGTCTACTCGTCGCCGGCCCGCGCGGCCACGGCGGCCGGTCTGGCCGCGCTGGCGCTCACGCTCTACCCGAAGGTGGTCGAGCTCGAGGAGCTGCTGGTCATCGGAGCCCTGTTCTGCTTCGCGTTCTGTGCCGTCGGAGTCCTCCGCCTGCGCCGCACCGAGCCGAACCTGGAGCGCGGCTTCCGCGTCCCGCTCGTTCCGCTGATCCCGCTGCTGTCGCTGGCCGCGACCCTGTGGCTGATGCTCAACCTGAAGACCGGCACCTGGAGCAAGTTCGGCATCTGGATGCTGATCGGCCTGGCCATCTACGGCCTCTACGGCCGCTGGCACAGCCGCCTGGCCAACGAGGAGAGCTGGGACTTCGAGGTCGGCGACACCGACCCGGGCACCGGCGGGCTGCAGGTCATCCGCCACGATCCCAACGAGTTGAAGGCGGAGCGCACGCCTCCGAAGTCCAACCGCGGCAAGCACATGCGCAACTGATCCACCGCGCCACCAACGCCGGCCAGGCCCTCGGGCCCGGCCGGCGTTTTCGTTGTCCACAGCCTTCGAAGTCGTCCCCGAGATCACCGCGGATCCCGGCATCTTCTTGAGTGGAGGTGGTCATCGATGAGGACCAAGGACGCAGTCGGGCAGTACGGCGAACAGCTCGCCGCGGAACATCTGAGCCAGCAGGGCTTCGCGATCCTCGCGCGCAACTGGCGCTGCGAGCAGGGCGAGATCGACATCGTCGCCCGCGACGGCCGGGCACTGGTCGTCTGCGAGGTGAAGACCAGGCGCGGCCTCGGCTACGGAAGCCCCCTGGAATCAATCACCTATCGCAAGCTCAGCACCCTGCGCCGGCTGGTCGGCCGCTGGCTGCAGGAGCACGAGCTCCGCCCACCGGAGGTCCGGATCGACGTGATCGCCGTCCTGGTCCCGCCCGGCGGCGCGAAGCCCACCATCGAGCACCTGAGGGGCGTGGGCTGATGTCCCTCGCCCAGGCCTGGTCCGTCGCTCTCGTCGGCCTGGAAGGCCACCTCGTCGAGGTCGAGGCCGACATCGCCCAGGGTCTGCCCAAGACCACGCTGATCGGCCTTCCCGACACCTCGTTGTCCGAGGCAAGGGACCGCGTCCGCGCGGCGGTCGTCAACAGCGGTGAACGGTTCCCCGACCGCAAGGTCACCATCGGCCTGTCCCCCGCGACCCTGCCCAAAACCGGTTCGCACTACGACGTGACGATCGCGTGCGCCCTGCTCGCGGCCAGCGGCGTGCTCCCGATCGGCGAGCTGCGGCACTGCGCCATCATCGGAGAACTCGGCCTCGACGGCCGGATCCGCGAGGTGCGCGGCGCGCTCGCGATGACGCTGGCCGCCGCCCGCGCCGGCTTCACCCGCATCATCGTGCCCGAGCTCAACGCCAACGAGGCCCGCCTCGTGCCGGACATCAGTGTGTACGGCGTGCGCTCGCTGCGGCAGGTGCTGGCGATGATCCGCGGCGAAGAGATCCCCGACGAGGAGCCACCGCGCGCCGAGCCGCGCTTGATGTCGGAGTCCCTGACCCGCGTCCCGGAGGTCGACCTCGACGACGTCCTCGGCCAGCGCGAGGGCCGCCGAGCCATCGAGGCAGCCGCGGCAGGCGGCCATCACCTGTACCTCTACGGCCCACCAGGTTCCGGCAAGACCATGCTCGCCGAACGCCTGGCCGGCCTGATGCCCGACCTGGGCACCGACCAATCCCTGGAGGTCTCGGCCGTGCACTCTCTGGCAGGCCTGCTCACCAACGACGCGGAGCTGGTCACGCGCCCACCGTTCATCGCCCCGCACCACACCGCGTCCCTGGTCAGCCTGGTCGGCGGCGGCTCCGGCGTCCCGCGTCCGGGCGCGATCAGCTGTGCCCACCGAGGGATCCTCTTCATCGACGAAGCACCCGAGATGCATCCGCTGACCTTGGACACCCTGCGCCAGCCGCTCGAGTCCGGCTTCGTCGAAGTTCATCGGGCGGCAGCCGTCGCGAAATTCCCTGCTCGCTTCCTCCTGGTCCTGGCCGCGAATCCCTGCCCCTGTGGCCAGTCCGGCACTCCGACCGGTATCTGCACCTGCACACCCCAGATCCTCAACCGCTACCGCCAGCGCATCAGCGGCCCGATCAAGGACCGGATGGACATCCAGCGCCAGATCCTCCCCGCCGCCCGAGGCGTCGGCACCGGCGACCACCCCGAGTCCACCGCCGACGTGGCAGCCCGCGTCCGCGCCGCCCGCGACCGACAAGCCCACCGCTACCGCGATACTCCGTGGCAGCTCAACAGCGAGGTCCCCGGCCCGGTCCTGCGCCGCGAGTTCCCGCTCGACACCACCAGCCAGTCCATCCTCGAAGCCCATTACGCCGAAGGCCGCCTCACCGCCCGAGGCCTCGACCGCGTCGTTCGTCTCGCCTGGACCCTCACCGATCTGGCAGCCGAACTCGTCCCCACTCCCGCCCTCACCCACGAAGCCTTCCAGCTCCGCACCGGCGCCCCGCTGACTCCCCTCGAAGACACCCGCCCCCTCAGAGAACCCGTCCCCACATGACCAACACCCCCGATCCTCAGCCCGTCCACCCCGGCAATCTCGCCGACGTGAGTCACCTCGGCCACCCCGCCCAGCCCAGTCGCCCCGCCCAGCCCAGTCGCCCCGCCCAGCCGAGCCGTCCCGCCCGGCCGAGCCGTCCCGGCGGCTTCGCCTGCGCTGACCGTTCCACCGACCCGGTAGTTGCCTCTAGCAACGCCCCCTCCACAGCCCTCACCGATCCGCCCTCCGACGAGGAACGACTGGCGAGAGCGGCGCTGTCCCGAGTCATCGAACCAGGCGACCCAGCCACCTTGAAGACCTTCGCCGACCTGACCCCGCTGGAGATCTGGGAGCTCCTCCGCAGCAAAGCCCCCGGCCTGGAGCGCTGGTCCTCCCGCCTCTCACACGTCTCCCCCGACAAGGACCTGGCCAAGGCTCACGCGGCCGGCGCCCGCTTCGTCATCCCCGGCGATGACGAGTTGCCCGACCAGATCGAAGTGCTCACCGAGGCCGGTCAGCAAGCCCGCCGCGGCGGCACGCCGTACGGTCTCTGGGTCAGAGGCACGCCCAACCTCCGCCACCTGCTCCAGACCTCGGTCGCGATGGTCGGCTCCCGAGCCTGCTCCTCGTACGGCGAAAACGCCGCCGCGGAGCTCGCAGCCGGTCTCGCCGACCAAGGCACCACCGTCGTCTCCGGCGGTGCCTACGGTATCGACGCGGCCGCCCACCGCGGCGCCCTGGCCAGCACCGGCACCACCATCGCCATCCTCGCCTGCGGCGTGAACGTCAACTACCCAAGGAGCAACTCAGCCCTCTTCGACCGAATCGCGGGCACAGGCCTCCTGGTCAGCGAACTCCCACCCGGCTGCGCCCCCACCAAGCTCCGCTTCCTGGCCCGCAACCGCCTGATCGCCGCCGCCACCCAAGGCACGGTCGTCGTCGAGGCGGCCATCCGCAGCGGAGCCCTCAACACCGCCACCTGGGCCGAACAGTGTGGCCGCCCGGTCCTGGCGGTCCCCGGCCCCATCACGTCCCGAATGTCCGACGGCGCCCACCTCCTCATCCGAGAACGCAATGCCACCCTCGCCACCTCAGTAGCCGACATCCTCGAAGCCACAGCTCCCCTAGGCCGCCACCTCACTGCCTACCCCCACAGCCCACCCACCCCCGAAGACGCCCTGACCCACGACCTCCGCCGCACCCTCGACGCTGTCCCAGTCCTCCGCCCCTCCCCCTCCACCCGTATAGCCACCATCGCCGGCCTGGCCCACACCACCGTCCAGGAGTGCCTCCAAACCCTCACCGAAGCCAACCTGGTCACCCACGAGGACTCCGGCTGGCGCCTCTCCCCCACCCAAAGACGCGCCCCCTGATGCGACGGCAGGATGAACCCATGCGCACCCTTCGGCCGTCTTCCGAGGACGAGATGGTCGCAACCTTCCTGGCTGCCGAGCTGACCTCGCCCCGCTTCAAGCTGTCCCTCACCGAGACCCTCGCCAAGCTCGGTCACCCACAGGCGCTGATCACCCAAGCAGACCTCTCCGACCCCGTGCAGAACAAGCAACGCCGACAGGTCCTCGGCGACTTCAGGGGCTACCGCCAGAACCGCGAACTCTTCACCGGCTTCCCAGAAGAACTCAGCTGGCAACTGGAGGCGCTCACCCCTCCAGAGTTCCTCAACATCCTCTACATCGACTACAGCTACTGGACCGCCCTGACCAACGGCACCCGCCGCCCTACTGACGCAGCCCAGTTCATCCGGCACGGGGGCCTGGTCTTCGACCACCTCCCCACCGAAGACTTCCTGCACCTAGCCGACCTCTTCCGCACCGGCACCACATGGGAACCACTCATCTGCGTACGAGCCGCCCCCGACACCCCACTCGTAGTCCTCGAAGGCCACAGCCGCCTCACAGCCATGGCCTTGGCAGCCAACCAACTCCCCCATGAGACTCCGTCCTCCTCGGCACCTCCCCAACCATCTCCAGCTGGCCCTGCTACTAGAACCACCCATCCACCGAGTCGATGCGGCCGCACTTCGCGGTGCCAATGCGACGCAGTACGCCGACGCTTAGACGGACTCCGCGTGGCGCAGCGCCGCTCGATCGCTCCCGGCGAAGCGGGCGCTCAGGTAGGCGCAGCACGGATCCATCCGACGACGGAGGCGCGGCCCAGATCCGCCATCTAGTCGGTGCGCCATGCCTACGCTGCGGCGCGCTGGCTGCCCGCACCGCACAATCGCTCCCCCATCCACACGACCGAGCTCGGCCCGGGCTGACCCGGCCCGGGGCAGGGAGGTGTCCGCTTGACGCGGGCGCGCTGGAGGAGGGTCTGCTTGCCGCGCGGACGGGATGCGGGTCGGCTGCTACTGGCTGTCGGGTGAGGTGTGGGTTGGCTGCCACCGGCTGTCGGGTGAGGCGCGGGTCGGCCGCCACCGGCTGTCGGGTGAGATGCGGGCGGCCGCCACCGGCTGTCGGGTGAGATGCGGGCCGACCGCCACCGGCTGTCGGGTGAGGTGCGGGTCGGCTGCCACCGGCTGTCGGGTGAGATGCGGGTCGGCTGCCGCTGTCGGGGGGCGCGGGTTGGCCGCGACTGGCTATCGGGTGAGGCGCGGGCTGGCTGTCCGTGGGTGGTTAGGAGAGATCTCGTCGGAGGGGGACGAGGGTGGCGATGCCGGCTGCTGCGGCGGCGTAGCCGGCGAGGATCAGGGCGCCGGCGGCGGCCGGTAGCAGTGTTGGGGTGCCGAGTGAGTTCTGGTCGGCGATGGTGGAGCTGAGGAAGGTGAAGCTCGTCAGGGAGGCGGTCGCTCCTCCGGGGAGGAACGGGTAGATGACGTTGACGCCAGGGAGGATCATCAGCACGTACTCGAGGAAGTAGAAGTAGCCGAGCACGATGCCGATGGCAAGCAGTTGGTTTCTGGCGAGGGCCCCGATGCCCACGCCGAGGACCATGTAGACGGCCGCCGCGATCGCGAGCTGGAGCAGGAGGGTCACCAGACTGCCCACGGAGACAGGGAGATCGACTCCGCGCGCCAGTACGGCGGCGGTCAAGGCGATCCCGGAGGCCAGAGACGCGGTCACTCCGTAGGCGAGACCGAACACGCCGTAGACCACCAGCTTCGCCCTGAGGACCCTGCCTCGTCGCGGGACTGCCAGGAAAGTTGTTCCGATCGTGCGGTGCCGGTACTCGCCGGTGACGGCGATCGTGCCGAGCAACGCCGGTACGAACAGCAGCACCCCGGTGATGCCGACGACGATGCCCACACCTTCGGGGGTATCGATCCCCGGCATCGGCGGTGAGGCGTGCTCCGGGCCGATGAACGCGAGCAGCCCGGTCAGTCCAGCGCCGCACCCAACAGCCGCAAGCGCCGCCCACCGCGGCAGCCGAGTCGCGAACAATCGGGTGATCTCGCCACGAATCAACTGCTTCACGCGGTCTGCTCCTTGTCCGTGTGGACGTAGGTCCGGGTGCGCTGATGGCCGGCGTTCACACCGTCCGCTGCCCGGGCCTGTGCGCGGGGATGACGGGGACCGCTCCCCGCTCGTGGGGTGGGGATCACGTGACCTGCTCCTTCGTTGTCAGGGCGAGGAAGGCCTCTTCCAGGGTTGAGCCTTCGGTGGCGAAGGCTGTCAGCGGGCCGGTCCAGGCGACTTGGCCTTGGTTGATCAGGACGAGGTCGTCGATGCTGTGCTGCAGTTCGGTGAGGACGTGGCTCGAGATCAGGACGGTTCGGCCTGAGGCGGAGAAGTCACGGAGGAAGGTGCGCAGCCAAACGATGCCTGCCGGGTCCAGACCGTTGGACGGTTCGTCCAGGACAAGGACGTCGGGGTCGCCGAGCAGTGCGGTGGCCAGGGCCAGTCGTTGGCGCATGCCGGTCGAGAAGCCGCGGACCCGTCGGTCGGCGTAGCCGGCGAGGCCGGCCACTTCGATGACGTGATCGACGCGGTCCCGGGGATGACCACCGAGGTCGCAACTGATGCGCAGGTGGCCTCGGGCGGTGGAGGACGGGTGGGCCGAGGCGATGTCCAGCACCGCTCCGACTGTGCTTGTCGGTAACGACAGGTCTCGGTAGGCGACATCACCGAACAGCGCAGTGCCTTGGTCCGCGCTGGTCAGACCCAGGAGCATCCGCAGGGTTGTGGACTTACCGGCTCCGTTGGGGCCGATGAAGCCGGTCACCCGGCCTGCTTCGGCTGTGAACGTCACATCAGAGACCGCAACGACCTGGCCGAACCGTTTGGTCAGCCCGGAGACCCGGATCGCCACCGCGGTCATCGGTTCACCGCCGTACGGGCTTCGGCGACGAGCGCGCCGGCGTACGAAGTGACACGCCTGTCTTCGGCTGGAGTGCCCGCCGGCGCCTCGTTGCTCAGTGCGGCCATGGCGGTGCTCCCTCGTTGATAGCCTGAATCATAGTGAGAACATTATCAGAGTGATAATAATCGGAGGACGGGATGGCGAAGAGGTCGCCGGTTGCCGACGTGGTGATGCATCCGGTGCGGTTGCGGATCATCCAGCAGTTGGCCGGTCGCGAACTGACCACCGCGCAACTGCGGACGGCGTTGCCCGAGATCACTCAGGCGACGCTCTACCGGCATGTCGCCGCCTTGGTGGAGGCCGGGATCCTGGCCGTCGTGGCGGAGCGCCGGGTGCGGGGAACGACGGAAAGGACGCTCACCCTCGGGGAGCGGATGGCGCACGCTGATCTCGACGAGCTCCGGACCATGAGCCAAGGGCAGCTGCAGAGCGCCTTCCTGGCGTTCCTCAGTCACCTGGGCGAGGGGTTCGACAGGTTCCTCGCGAGCGAGGATCAGGCGCTGCGCGAGTACGTCGGCTTCGGGCAGACGCAGCTGTACGTCACCGCCGAGGACCTACCGGTGATCCAGGCCGGCTTCGCCGAGCTCCTCGCGCCGTACCTGACCGACCAGGGCGACGCCGGGCGGCTGCGCGTCGCGCTCAACACCGCCCTCATCCCCGACCCGGCACCGCCGGCCGATCAGTAACAACCCTCAGGTGCTTCGTCGTGGGGAGACGTTGCGGCGGAAGGCTGGGGCCTCCTCGGCATGTCGCGGGAGGCAGGCGCGCAGGCACAGGCGGCCGGCGTACGGGAGCAGGCGTGCGGACGGGCTGAGCGGGCGTCTCCGGGGAGGCGCCCGCTCAGAAAGTCGTCAGCGGCCGAAGTCGGAGTCCTTGGGGACTTCCAGGTCGGACTTGGCGAGTTCTTCGATGTTGACGTCGCGGAAGGTGACGACCTTGGCGTTCTTCACGAAGCGGGCCGATCGGTAGACGTCCCAGACCCAGGCGTCGGCCATCGTCACTTCGAAGTAGACGTCGCCGCCTTCGGTGCGGACCTTGAGGTCCACGGCGTTGCACAGGTAGAAGCGCCGTTCGGTCTCCACGACGTACTTGAAGATCCCGACGACGTCCTTGTACTCCCGATAGAGCTGTAGCTCCATATCGGTCTCGTACTTCTCGAGGTCGTCAGCGCTCACGCCTCCACCTCGCTAGCGCTCGGCTCCGGCGTGAGCGCTAGGGCAGCTGTGCTCTTTGTTCGCTCGCTACGCTCACTCATCGGCTCTCCACTCCGGTGGGACTGGTCACAGTCTGTCCCATATCGGGCCGCAGACTGCGGCGGACATTCTCGAATCGCCGTCGATGTTGCGGACACGGGCCGTATTTGTCCAGCGCCGCCTGGTGCTCGGGCGTGCAGTACCCCTTGTGGACCGCGAAATCGTACTCGGGGTAGACGGTGTCCCAGTGCTGCATGATCCGGTCGCGGGTGACCTTCGCGATCACTGAGGCGGCAGCGATGCAGGCGGCGACCCGATCGCCTTTCCAGATCGCCAGGCCCGGTACGCCGAGGCCGTCGACGCCGAAACCGTCGGTCAGCACGTACGACGGGCGCACGTCGAGCCGGAACAGGGCCCGGCGCAGCGCCTGGACGTTCGCGACGTGCATGCCGAGACGGTCGCACTCGTCGGCCTCGATCGAGACGACCGACCAGGCCAGCGCGCGGGCGCGGATCTGCTCGTAGCAGCGGTCGCGCGCCTTGGCCGTGAGCAGCTTCGAGTCGGCGAGCTCGGGGATCTGACCGCGCTTGCCGTCGGGCAGGATCACCGCGGCGGCGACCAGCGGCCCGGCGCACGGTCCCCGGCCGGCCTCGTCGACACCAGCGATCGGGTCGAGACCAACACGGCGCAGGGCGCGCTCGTAGCCGTACAGGCCCGCGTCACGGCGAATCGTGCTGCCGCGTGGGAGAGCGCTCATCCGACCCTCCCCACACGGCACAGGCGAACACCACCACAGGACGAAGTACGACGCCTCGAGCCGACCGCCACCCCGTGCGCGGAGGTATCGAGGGCCGGTACTTGAGCCAACCAGCCGGCCGCTGGCGGGTGGGCGTCGGCGGTGCCGGGCGCGTGGGTGCCGAGCGGGTCGGCGCCGGCGCCGCCGGGCGCATGGGTGCCGGGCGCGTGGGCGTCGGCGGTGCCGGGCGCGTGGGTGCCGGCCGGCGAACGGGTGGAGACGTGAGGAAGCGAAGAGCTGGACCTCGTACGGCGTGCGGAGGTGGGCGGGTGTGCGGTGAGGGGCACGGGGGCTCCGCTTACTTGGGGGGTGCTGTCAGGGAGATCGACGGCTTCGCCGGCGGCGGTTCGGCGGCGGGCGGGATGGATTTGAAGGTGTCGGGGACGCCGAGCTTGGAGAAGTTGCTGGCGGGCCAGACGACCAGGATGGCGCGGCCGGTGACCTTGTCGAGGGGGACGAAGGCGGCGTCGCCGGGGCTGCCGCCGTCGGGGCCGGTGTCGCTGAGGTGGACGCGGGAGTCGCCGGACTCCGAGCGGTGGTCGCCCATCACGAAGACCTTGCCGGCGGGCACGGTGACCTGGAACTCCATCGCCGACGGCGCGTCACCGGGGTACAGGTACTGCGACTCCTCGAGCGGCTGGCCGTTGACCATCAGCCGGCCCTTCTCGTCGCAGCAGGCGACCTTGTCGCCGGGCATGCCGATCAGGCGCTTGATCAGGTGACCGTGGCTGGAGTCCGGGAGCAGGCCGACGACCTCGAAGAACCGGCCGATCGAGCCGCGCTTCTGGCCGCTCTCCTCGGTGCCGAGCCAGCCGCCCGGGTCCTCGAAGACGACGACATCGCCGCGCTCGACGTCGGTGAGCTTCTCGACCACCACCCGGTCACCGACCAGCAGGGTGTTCTGCATCGACTCGCTCGGGATGATGAACATCTGCCCGACGAACGCCCGCAGGATCGACGAGACGATCAGCGCTCCGACCACGATCAGCACGAACTCGCGGGCCGCGGCGGCCAGCCCCGAGCGGTGGGTGGGTTTGTCCGGCGTCGCCTCGGTCGATGTATCGGTCACTTCTTCAGCCCCGGCTTCTTGAAGGTTTCCGGAGGACGCAGCATCGTCATCCGGTCAGACGGCCAGATTACGCAACAGGCCCGGCCAACCACGTTCTCGATCGGCACGAACCCGCCACCGGGACCACCCATGTGCGCGCGGGAGTCGGCCGACTCGGCGCGGTTGTCCCCCATCACCCACAGGTGACCAGGCGGTACGACGACGTCGAACGGCTGCAGCGACGGCTTCGCGTCCTTCAGCAGGTACTCCTGCTCGTCGAGCGGGATCTTGTTGACCAGGATCCGGCCCGACCGGTCGCAGCAGAACACCCGGTCGCCGGGCAGCCCGATCACCCGCTTCACCAGGTGACCCTCACCGCTGCGCGGCAGGATCCCGACGAACTCGCCGACGCGGCGCAGCGGACCTGGGGTCGTCGGCTCCTCGTTCAGCCAGTTCGCGGGGTCCTTGAAGACGATGATGTCCCCGCGGTCGACGTCGCGGTGCAGGTAGCTGACCTTCTCGGCCAGGATGCGGTCGTTCGTCGTGAGTGTGTCGTACATCGACTCCGAAGGCACGTAGAACGCCTCGGCGACAAAAAGCCGCAGAACGACCGTGATGACCAGGGCGAGCACCGTCACCGTGGTCATCTCGATCAGCAGGCTCAGCAGCGGGTTGCGCTGCTTGAGCCTGCGATGTCGTCCTTTGCTGCGACGTGCCCTCTTGGCTACCGGGCGAGCGCGAGTCGCAGTGCTCGGCGCCATACCTGACCGTCGTCGCTAGGACTCAGGCGTCCCGCTTCTCCTTGATCTTCGCAGCCTTGCCGCGCAGCTCACGCAGGTAGTACAGCTTGGCGCGACGCACGTCACCGCGGGTGACGACCTCGACCTTGTCGACGATCGGGGTGTGCATCGGGAAGGTGCGCTCGACGCCGACGCCGAAGCTGACCTTGCGGACCGTGAAGGTCTCCTGCAGGCCACCACCCTGGCGACGGATCACGACGCCCTTGAACACCTGGACGCGGGAGCGGCTTCCTTCGATGACCTTGACGTGCACGTTGACCGTGTCGCCGGGGCGGAAGGAGGGGAGGTCGTCACGCTTGCTCGCGTTGTCGAGCTCGTTCAGGACGTTGGTCATCAGGTGTTCGCTTTCTCGCGCGTGCCACAGGTCACCCACGAAATAGGTGGTGAGAAGCTGAAGGATGTCGCCGTGCGGTGGTCACCCCCTGTGGCAGGAGCACCGCACACGCAACAGCGACCAAGTTTGCCACACGGCCCGGTCGCAACGAAATCAGCGTCGGCGCCGCCGCTTGGCGAGCAGCACGAACTCGACCTTCGCGGTGTGCGGCTCCCGCCGCACCTCTCGGTAACCGGCCTGGCGGTAGAGCCCCAGGTTGCGCTCACTCTCGGTACCGGTGAACAGCTCGTACGCCGTGACCTCGGGCGGCGCGGTCTGCTCGGCCACCTTCAGCAGCCTCTTCCCGACGCCCTTGCCCTGCCAGTCCGGCACGACCATCAGCCGCCCGATCCGGCCCACGGAGCCGTCGACGGCCAGGTGCACGGACCCGACGATCCGCGTGCCCGCCACGGCTTTCCAGACCGTGCCCTGGCGGATCCGCTCGAGAGTGCCCTCCACCGGCTCCAGCAGCGGCGGGATGGTGAAGTCGTCGTACGCCAGCGCCTCGGACAGGTACGCGGCCCGCTGCAGCGTGAGCAGCTCCCCCGCGTCGCTCTCGACAGCCGGCAGTACGTCGATCAGCCCGGCCGCGTCGTCCTTGCCTGCGACAACGCCTCCCCAGGCGGCCAGCAGGTCGGGGCGGCGCTCGGCGGTGCGCCGTACAGCCTGGTCGTGGCGCCACTGGGCGATCAGGGCGTGGTTCCCGGACAGGAGGACGTCCGGGACGTCGTGGCCACGCCAGGAGGTCGGCTTGGTGTACACCGGGTACTCCAGCAGGCCGTCGCCCGAGTGGGACTCCTCGGCCAGGGACTCCGGGTTGCCGATCACGCCGGGCAGCAGCCGGGCCACCGCCTCGACCATGACCAGTACGGCGACCTCACCGCCGTTCAGCACGTAGTCGCCGATCGAGACCTCGTCGACGCGCATCCGCTCCCCCGCGTACGCCGCGACGCGCGCGTCGATCCCCTCGTACCGGCCGCAGGCGAAGGCCAGCCAGGGCTCGGCGGCCAGCTCGTACGCAAGCTCCTGGCTGAACGGCCGACCAGCAGGCGTCGGCACGATCAGGCGAGGCTGTGCCGGGCCATCAAGAGGAGCCACAGCGTCCAGCGCCTCGCCCCACGGCTCCGGCTTCATCACCATGCCCGCACCGCCGCCGGACGGGGTGTCGTCGACCGTGCGGTGGCGGTCGTGGGTCCAGTCGCGCAGGTCGTGCACCCGGACGTCCAGCAGACCGCTCTTCGCCGCCTTGCCGACCAGACTGAGGTCCAGGGCGGCCAGGTACTCCGGGAAGATCGAGAAGACGTCCAGCCTCATCAGCCGGCGTCCGGATCGGTCGGGACGACCTCAGCGCCCTCCGGGTCGAGCAGGCCGGGCCGGTCGGCCACCAGCACGAAGCCCGCACCCAGGTCGATCTTCGGGACCAGCTCCTCGACCAGCGGAACCAGTACGGCGTTGCCGCCCGGACGGCGGATCTCCAGCAGGTCCTGCGACGGCAGGTGGACCACGTCGATCACCTCACCGGCCTGCTCGCCGTCGGTGGTGCGGACGGCCAGGCCGATCAGCTCGCGGTCGTAGTACTCCTCGGGGTCCTCCGGGCGCTCGTCCTCGCCGATCTCGGCCTGCAGGGCGAGGTTGCGCAGGTTCTCGGCGGCGGTCCGGTCGGGAGCCTCGACGAACTTCACCAGCAGGCGGCCGGAGTGCCAGCGGCTGGACTCGACGGTCAGGGCCCGGGCCGGCTGGTTCTCCGTCATCAGGACGGCGCCGTCGGCGAACCGGAGGTCCGGCTCGTCGGTCCGGACGATCATCCCGACCTCACCCTTGATCCCGTGTGCCCGGCCGATCCGGCCGACGGTCACCAACACCCGTGTGTCCCTCTCTGCTCCCACCGGCCCAGGCGGACCGGCGTACTGCCGAAAAATCAAGCGAAGGGCCGCACCCAGGGGGTACGGCCCTCCACAGAGACTGCTGCCGAGTCAGCGGCGCGGACGCCGGTTCTGCTCGTCGACGAAGTCGATCCGGACCGACTGCTCGGAGCTGAGCGCCCCGACCACCGTGCGGATCGCGGTCGCCGTGCGGCCGTTGCGGCCGATCACCTTGCCGATGTCGTCGGGGTGCACGTGCACCTCGAGCGTGCGGCCGCGGCGCAGGTTGCGCGACCGGACGCTGACGTCGTCAGGGTTGTCGACGATGCCACGGACCAGGTGCTCCAGCGCCTCGGTCTCCATGACGATCAGGCCTTGGCGTCGTCGGCCGGCGCGGCCTCGGCGGCCGGGGCCTCGGGCTCGGCGGCCTTCGGCTCCTCGGTCTTGGCCTCAGCCTTGGCCTCGGTCTTCGCCTCGGTCTTCGCCTCGTCCTTGACGGCGTCGTCCTTCTTGTCGGCCTTCTTCGCCGCGGCCTTCTTGGTGACGGCCTCGGTCTTCAGCGTGCCGTGGGCCTCGGCCAGCGCCTCGTTGAAGATCTCCAGCTTGTCGCGCTTGGGCTCCTTGACGCGCAGCGGCGCCGGGGCCTCGAGACCCTTGAACTTCTGCCAGTCACCGCTGGCCCGGAAGATCGCCTGGACGGCCTCGGTCGGCTGCGCGCCGACGCTCATCCAGTACTGCGCCCGGTCCGACTCGACGTGGATGAAGGACGGCTCGGCCTTCGGGTTGTACTTGCCGATCTCCTCGATGGCGCGGCCGTCACGCTTGGCGCGGGCGTCCATCACGACGATGCGGTAGTGCGGCGCACGCTTCTTGCCGATGCGCTTCAAACGGATCTTGACTGCCACGTTTGTGTGGTCTCCCTCGGGAAATACAGGTGGGTGAGCTGCACGCCGTCGTGGGGACAACGGATGACCACTCGAATGGGCCGGCCGGGGCGTGGAGTTAGAGGGCTGCACAACATCCGGACGGACTCAGCCTGACATTCTGCCAGATCGGGGGCTCGCAACCCAATCCGCACCAGTACGGCGTACGAGCGCCGCCGTCAGGCGCGGAACGCGGCCAGGTCCGGCAGGTGGTCGACGTACCCGTCGAGCAGCTTCCCGGCGGTGTTGACCGAGTCGATCAGCGGGTGCCAGGCGAAGGCGCGCAGCGCGGTCGCGCGCGAGCCCGACGCCGCGGCCTCGATCGTCGACCGCTCGACGGCCTTGACCGAGCTGACCAGGCCGGCCTGGTGGTCGGTGAGCTGGGAGACCGTCAGCGGGCGAGCGCCGTTCGCGTCGACCGTGCACGGGATCTCGACCACCGCGTCGTGGTCGAGGTGCTCGAGCGTGCCGCGGTTGCGGACGTTGAGGATCAGCGAGGCGCGCTCGTTGTGGGCGATCGCGCGCATCAGCGACAGCGCGACCTGCTCGTAGCCGCCGGCCGACATGTCGCGCTCGTCGCGTTCGCCGGCGTCGGCGACCTCGCGGCTCTCCACCATGTACGTCGACTCGCGCTCGGCGCGGGTCTTCTGCCACAGCTCGAGCGCGTCGCCGGGGTGGCGGGCGGTCTCGGCGTAGAAGTCGGACTGCTGCTCGAGCAGGAACTTGCCGCGGGTCTTCTCCACCGACTGCACCGCGGCGAGGGTCTCGCGGGCGAAGTAGTAATAGTGCAGGTACTCGTTCGGGATCGAGCCGAGCGAGCGCAGCCACTCGACGCTGAACAGGCGGCCCTCCTCGAAGGCGCCGAGGGCCTGCGAATCGGCGAGCAGCTCCGGCAGGCGGTCGACCCCGTCGTACTGGAGGCCGCGGAGCCAACCGAGGTGGTTCAGGCCGGCGTAGTCGTAGAAGGCCTGCGAGGCGTCCAGCCCGAGCGCCAGCGCGGCGCGACGGCCGAGGCCGGAGGGTGAGTCGCAGATGCCGATCACGCGGTCGCCGAGGTACGGCAGCATCGACTCGGTGACCATGCCGGCCGGGTTGGTGAAGTTGATGACCCACGCGTCCGGAGCCAGTACGGCGATCCGCCGCGCGATGGCAGTTGCCACCGGCAACGTTCGCAGCCCGTAGGCGATCCCGCCGGCGCCGACGGTCTCCTGGCCCAGTACGCCGAGATCGAGGGCGACCCGCTCGTCGATGGTGCGCCCTTCGAGGCCGCCCACGCGAATGGCGGAGAAGACGAAGTCGGCACCACGAATTGCTTCGTCGAGATCAGTAGTTGGACTCACCACTGGAGCATCGGAAAAAGAAAGTGCTTGCTGCTTCAGTACCGCGGTGATCGCGTTCAGGCGGTTCTGGTCGGTGTCGTACAGGGTGACCGCCGTGATGCGGCCCTCGCCCTGGTCGCCGAGCAACGCCTGGTGGACGAGGGGGACGCGGAAGCCGCCGCCGCCGAGAATGGTGAGTTTCACGCCAGTACCACCTGTACTCCTGCTTCGGTCAGTTGGACCCACCTGTTTATCGCCCGCACCACGGAACGACCGTAGCAAGGGACCGCTAGGCTGCGCGGAACTGGAGCAGGCCGGAGTGCGTCGGAAGGTGCGTCATGGTGGGGAAGCGGGGACGCGTGATCGGGCGGGTGGGTCCGGGAATCGTCGGCGAGGTGATGCTGCCGGTCCGCGGTGCCACCGAAGCCTTCTACGCTTACCCCGCGACCGACGAGGTCATCGAGGTCGGTACGCCGGTGGTGGTGGTGGAGTTCGACCCGCCCCGCTCGGTGTACGTCGCTCGCGCCTTCTGATTGTTTACGTTCCCTGGAGGGGAAATGTTCTGGACTTACCTGATCGGTGGCGCGGTTGCCCTGGTCGTGCTGCTGCTCCTGTTCCGGATGGTCTGGCGGGTGGCGGAGCCGAACGAGGCGCTGATCATCTCCGGTCTCGGCGCGCACTCCAGCGTCGAGCAGGTCAACGAGACGCTCGGCTTCAAGATCGTCGTCGGCCGCGGTACCGCCGTGCTGCCCGGTTTTCAGACTGTCCGGCGGCTGCCGCTCGACATCCGCGCGACGCCGCTGACCGTCACCTGCGTGTCCAGCCAGGGCATCCCGCTGCACATCAAGGGCGTCACGGCGTACAAGGTCGGTGACGACTACGGCTCGATCGCGAACGCGGCCCGGCGGTTCCTGGAGCAGAGCGACGAGCAGGTGATGGGCACCATCCACGAGCTGTTCGCGGGTCACCTGCGGGCGATCGTCGGTTCGACCACGGTCGAGGAGATGCTGCACGACCGGGAGACGCTGACCACGAACATCCGCGGCTCGCTGGCCGGCGACATGGAGAAGCTCGGCCTGGTGGTCGACTCGCTGCAGATCCAGGAGATCGACGACGAGTCCGGCTACATCAAGAACCTCGGCCGCCCGCAGGCCGCCGCGGTCGAGGCCGCGGCCCGGATCGCGCAGGCCGAGCGGGACCGCGAGGCGACCGAGCGCGAGCAGGTCGCCGCCGCGGCCAAGGCGGCCGCCGTACGGCAGAGCTCGATCGCGCAGGCCGGGTACCAGGCCGAGGTCGACCAGGCGAACTCGAAGGCCTCGCAGTCCGGGCCGCTGGCCGAGGCGCTGGCCCGCCAGCAGGTCGTGGTCGCCGAGACCGAGACCGCGAAGCTGAACGCTTCGCTGGCCGAGAAGCAGCTGGAGTCGAGCGTCCTGAAGCCCGCCGACGCCGAGGCGTACAAGCAGCGCACGCTGGCCAACGCGTCCCGGGACGCGCAGATCGCCTCCGCCGAGGCGAACGCCCGCGAGGTCACGCTGCGCGGTGAGGCGCAGGCCAAGGCGACCGAGCTGAACGGTACGGCCGAGGCGCTCGCCGTCCAGGCCAAGGCGATGGCCGAGGCCGCCGGTATCAAGGCGCGCGCCGAGGCGCTGGCCACGAACACCGACGCCGTCGTCGCCCAGCAGCTGGCCGAGGCCTACCCGGAGATCGTCCGCGCGGCGGCGAGCTCGTTCGAGAAGGTCGGCAACATGGTCGTGCTGAACGGTGCCCAGGGCATCGAGGACACCCTGGTCAAGACGATCACGATGGGTGGTTCCGGCTTCGCGCTGGCCAAGCAGCTGATCGACTCGCTGAGCACCAAGCCGGCCGAGCCGGCGACGCCGCTGGAACCGGTCAAGGACTGACCTTTCGACCGTAGGTTAATCAGTAACTGCACCTGAGCTGTATCCGTTCCTACCTGACGACGTCTGCGCTAGCTTGTTGGTCATCACTCCAGGCGTCACGGACATCACCGCCCGTGACCGGTCGCTTGAGGGACTGATCATCGTGCTCAGACGAACTCTCGCTGTGCTCGCCTCACTCCTGGTCGGTGCCGCCACCCTGGTGGCGGTACCGACGCAGGCGCAGGCAGCGCCCAACTTCAAGGCCCCCTTCCCCTGTGGTCAGCGCTGGACCTTCAGCCACCACTCGGCCGAGGTCCGCCGCGCTCTCGACTTCGTCCGCGCGGACGGCGGTACGACGAACGGCACGCCCGTGCTCGCCTCGGCGGGCGGTGTCGCGACCCGCTACTCCCAACCCTCCGGGGCCGGCAACTACATCGCGATCGACCACGGCGCCGGCTGGAAGACCTACTACTTCCACCTGTCGGCGTACTCCGTGCCCAGTGGCGCTACCGTCGCCCAAGGCCAGCAGATCGGGGTCACCGGAAGCACCGGCAACTCCTCCGGTCCCCACATCCACTACGAGCAACTGCTCAACGGCGTCGGCCAGAACATCGTCATCAACGGCCAGGGCCTGCCGTACCCGGGCTCGTACAACCAGAACTTCCTGACCAGCGACAACGGCTGCGGAGGCGGCGGCGGGACGCCGTTCACGACCTGGGGCTCCGGCATCCGGATCCGCTCCGACGCCCGGCTGGCCGCTCCGGTGGTCGGAACGCTGGCCGGCCCGACACAGGTGTTCGTACTCTGCCAGAAGCAGGGCGACACGGTGACGGCCGAGGGCTACACCAACAACTGGTGGTCCAAGCTGCGCGACCAGAACGGCTTCATCACCAACATCTACATCAACCATCCGGCGGCGCAGCTGCCCGGCGTACCGAACTGCTGAACCTGGTCCCGGATCCGCCTTGCCTGCAAGGCGGATCCGGGATTTCTGTCAGGCGGTGTGCAGCGTCAGGCCGTACGCGCCGAGGATCTCGTTGACCGGCTGGAACCAGGTCTCGCCGCCGCTGGAGCAGTTGCCCCAGCCACCGGACGTCACGCCCTGGGCCTGGTCTCCGGTGATGAACGAGCCGCCGGAGTCACCGCCCTCCGCGCAGACGTTGGTCTTGGTCGCGCCGTAGAAGAGCGCGCCGTTGCCGTAGTTCACGGTCTCGTTCTTGGCCAGGATCGTGCCGCAGTGCCAGTGGGTGGTCGACCCGCTGCGGCAGACCGACGTACCGACCGGTGCTTCCCAGGAGCCACGGACCAGCTGGTCGCTGACCTGACCCCAGCCGAGCACGACCGGTACGGTCCACCAGCCGCTGTCGACCTGGACCCACGCGTAGTCGTTGCCGGGGAACGAGGATCCGCGGAACACGCCTTGGGCCGAGCCGTCCCAGCCGCTGGTCCTGGCACCGGCGCCCGAGCAGTGGCCGGCGGTGACGAAGCCGCCGTGCACGGAGAAGCCGATCGAGCAGCGGACGTTGCCGGTGTAGTACGGGTCTCCCCCGACCGTTCCGGCCGCGAAGGTCCGCGGGGCCTGGGCCGCGACCTCCTTGACCGTGATGGCGCCGGTCGTGGCGAGCTTGTTGACGAAGGCATCGGTCGCCGCGGATCGCTTGCCTGCTTGGACGTTGACGACGATCGTGCCGGACCTGGGGTCGGTCGACCAGCCGCTCACTGCGGCCGGGACGTTCTTGCCGGCGAGCTTGTCGACGGCAGCCTTCCGCTGATCGAGTACGGCGGCCGGCACCTTGACTTGTTCGGCCTCGGCGCCGGTGCGCCTGACAGCGTCCGCGGCGGCCGGCGTCGTCACGCCGACGACGAGCTTCTCGCTCGCCGCGTCGTACCAGACGCCGCCGAACGCAGCACCGGCTGCCTTCTGCGCGGCAGGGACGAGCTTGGCGGCGACGGACTCGGCCTGCAGGCGTTCACGGACCTGCTGCTCGGTCAGGCCGAAGTCCTTCTGCATCGCAGCCGTCTGTCCCGGCACGGCCAGCGGCTGCTGTGTTGCCACGGCTTGCGTCGGCACGGCCAGCACTGTGGCGACCAGGGCTGTGGTCACGAAGATCTTCATGGTTGGGACTCTCCTCACCTCGGGGCGGTTGGGGTGCGGTGAGAGCGCTCTCGCGACACAGCGTGCTGGATCGCGCACGAACCGTCAAGAGTTCGTTGTCAGGGCAAACGCTTACAGCCCGAGATGAGCCAGTACGGCGAGCACGCGGCGGTGACCGGAGTCGGTCGGCGGCAGGTCGAGCTTGAGGAACACGTTGCCGACATGCTTGTGCACGGCCCCTTCGCTGATCACCAGCTTCTGGGCGATCGCGGTGTTGCCGAGCCCTTCGGCCATCAGCGCGAGCACCTCGCGCTCGCGCGGCGTGAGCCGGTCGAGCGGGTCGTTGCGCTTGACCATCAACTGGCTGACGACCTCGGGGTCGAGCACGGTCCCGCCGGCGGCGACCCGTCGTACGGCCTCGAGGAACTCGTCGACGCGGGAGACCCGGTCCTTGAGCAGGTAGCCGATGCCCTCGCTGCCGGAGGCGAGCAACTCGGCGGCGTACACCTCCTCGACGTACTGGGAGAAGACGAGCACGGGCAGCCCCGGCCGGACGCGGCGCGCCTCGATCGCGGCGCGCAGGCCCTCGTCGGTGAAGGTCGGTGGGAGCCGGACGTCGACGACCGCGATCTCCGGCGGGCTCTTGTCGATCAGGGCTTCGAACTCGGCCACGTCGGCCGCGACCCCGATCACCTCGAAGCCGGAGTTGCCGAGCAGCAGGCCGAGGCCCTCGGCGAGGATCGGGTTGTCCTCGAGGATCACGACCCGCACGGCAGGATCACCTCGACCGTCGTCGGCCCGCCGATCGGGCTGGTCAGTTCCAGGTGTCCGTCGATCGCTTCCACCCGGTGCATCATGCCGCGCAGCCCGCTGCCCCGGCCGAGCAGGTCCGGCTGGTCGCCGATCCGGGCGCCGCCGATCCCGTTGTCGCTGATCGCCAGGTAGAGCTCCGGGCCGCGCCGTTCGAGCAGCAGGTCGACGTGTCCGGCGGCCGAGTGCTTGGAGACGTTGGTCAGCGACTCCGCGACCACGAAGTACGCCGCTGCCTCGACTGCCGCCGGGACGTTGCCGAGCTCACCGACCCGCAGGTCGACCGGGATCGGGCTGCGGGCGGACAGGGCGGAGACCGCTCCGGACAGGCCCCGGTCCTGCAGGATCGGCGGGTACATGGTCCGCAGTACGCCGCGCAGCTCGGTCATCGCCTGCTCGGCGCCGTCCCTGGCGTCGTCCAGCAGCTCAGCAGCTTTCTCCGGGTTGTCAGCCATCAGCTGCTTGGCCACACCGATCCGCATGGCCAGTGAGACCAGCTGGGCCTGCGTGCCGTCGTGCAGGTCGCGCTCGATCCGGCGCAGCTCGGCACCGTGCGAGTCGACCGCTCCAGCGCGGCTCCTGGTGAGCTCCTCGACCCGCTGGGCCAGCTGGGCCGTCTCCAGCTCGGCCGGGCTCGGCGCGAGAGCCTTCTTGATCGCACTGGCGTAGGCAGTCGCCGCTGCCGGCGCAATCCACGTCAGGAAGGCCACGCCGGTGAGCATCTGCAGCGGGCCCAGCGTGAACGCGTCGCCCCAGGTGTGGACCGCGAGACCGGCCAGCGTGAACTGCCCCGGGTCGAGCTTCCAGAGCACCATGCCGAGCAGAGCGCTGGGCACGGCCAGCAGGGAGAAGACCGCCACGAACAGACCGATGAAGGTCAGCAGCGACAGCGGCAGCAGCCACAGACTGCGCCGGAACGACGGATCCCTCGCCAGCGCGCTCACGTCGAACGCCTTGCGCTGGGCTGCCGCCGGCAACTGCGGCTGCTCCGCAAGCTCCAGGTACCGGTTGGCGGCGGTGTGCTCGGCGTTCGCGAACCTGACCAGTCCCACGGTGACCCCCGGGATCGCCCACCCCAGCAGCAGCGCGAACGGCGCCGCCACGATCGTCGCGGTGCCGTACACGAACCGGATGAGCAGGTAGCTGCTGGCCCGCCAGCCGCGGGTGATGATCTTCGTGAGCATCGTCGTGCCTCCATCGTCGTCAGCACCGATCCTCCGCCACCGACGGACCCCGCGTCGGTACAGCAGGCTCTACTCTTCACCCGGGTACTGACTGGATCGTACCGAGCGCCCGACGCTTCTAGCGTCGATCGCCATGACGACTACCGTCCGACGACGCGCCGACCTCCCGGCATACCTCCTGATCGCCTTCAGCGGCATGTGGCTGGCCATGCTGCCCCTGCTGATCACCGGCTACCACCGCGACAGCAACGAGCCCGGCATGGGCGCACTGCAACAGATCTGCGTGTACGCCGCCATGACCAGCCCCGCCCTGGCTGCCCTGTTCGTGCTCCGGTACGTCGCCCGGGTGCCGGACCTGCGCGCCGCGCTGGGCCTGGTCCTGCCCAGGCCGTGGCGCAAGGGGCTGGCCGACTGCTTGCTGGCGCTGTTCGTGCCGCTGGCGCTGACCGTGGCCGCGCTCTGCGTGGGAGCGGCGTTCGGGGTCTACGCCTTCGATCTGCGGGACCTGTCCGGGTTCCGCGCCGAGTTCGCACCAGATGCCGGAGGCAACGGGATCCCGTGGTCCACGGTGGCCGGCTGGGCCGTCGTACTGATCCTGCAGATGCTCGTCTCGCTACCGTTCTTCTACGGCGAGGAGCTGGGCTGGCAGGGCTATCTGCTCCCCCGCCTGATGCCCTACGGCCGGCTGATCGGCTACGCCGGTACGGCCCTGGTCTTCGCTCTGTGGCACCTGCCGACCCTGATCATGGGCGGCCAGTACCCCGGCTACTCGCTGCTCGCCTCGGTCGGCGCGCTGGTCGTGTCCTGCCTGCTGGTCGTCCCGATCTTCAGCTGGCTGCGCCTGCGGTCGAACTCCGTCCTGCCCGCCGTACTGGCGCACACCGTGGTGAGCAGTGCGACGGTCCGCACCGCCTGGCTGCTGAGCGACTCCGACGTGGAGATGGATCCGATGTCGATCGGGCTGCAGGCCTGGCCGGGGTGGATCGTGATGGGGCTGTTCGTGGTCTGGCTGGTCCGGACCCGGCGGATCTGACGCCGCCGGGTCCGGATCAGGCGTCAGCAGACCGCGACACCCGGGAGTTTGGCGGACGGGCTGTCGATGTAGATGTTGGACATGTACCCGCCCTGGTCACGCAGCTTGGCCCACCAGTTGTTGCTGGTGCCCTCGGCGTTGACCGTGTCGCCCTGCTTCTGGCAGGAGACGAAGACCTGCGTCGGGCCGGGCAGCTCCATGATGATCGAGGCGGTCAGCTTCGCGTCCGAGCGGACCCGGACCCCGGCGCCGTACGTGGTGAAGTTGTACGTCGGCGGGTTCGGGTCGCCGCCGTTCACCAGCTGCATGTAGTAGGTCCAGTTCCAGTTCGGACCCGGGTCGGTGTGGTCGTTGCCGGGCATCTCGTTGTGGCCCTTGATGTACGTCCGGGTCTTCGGGATGCCGCGACGCTCGGCGATGTTCTTGGTCAGCGCCGCCGAGGCCCGGTACATCGCGTCGGTGAACCACGACGGCTGGGCGACGTAGCCCTCGTGCTCGATGCCGACCGTGTACGGGTTGGTGTTGCGGGCGTGGTAAGCGGTGTCTTTCTCGGCCACCATCTGGGTGACCTGCCCGTCGCTGGAGCGGACCACGTAGTGCGAGCTGACCTGCGACGAGGCGTTCTTGAACCAGCTGATCGTGCCGGCGTACGAGCCCTGCGCCACGTGGATCACGATCGTGCTGATCGCGGCGGTCCGGCCGACCCGGTAGTTGGCGCTGTTCGCCGCGTTCCAGATCGCACCCGGGTAGTCGGCGGCCTGGATCGAGGCCGGCGTCCGGGTGCCGAGCGGGGCCACGTTCGCGTACTTGCCGCGGTCCGGGGTCACCTTGACCGGCTGGGTGGAGACGCCCTCGGCGCCGACGCCGAGGCCGATGATCCGGTAGACCTCGTCGGTGTAGAGGCGGGCGGTCGGGCCGTCGGCGGAGTGCGAGTACTGCGCGACGACCTCGTACCACTTGCCGATGTCCTGACGCGTTTGCCCTTGCAGGCCGGCCTTGTCGGCGTACGCGTCGAGGACCGCAGCGGCGCCTCTGACGTTCGCGTCCTGGTCCTTGGCCAGCTTCTCGACCGGGAGCCCGGTGAGCTTCGCGGCCTCGGACATCGTCGGGTTCGTCGGGTTGCCGGCCAGGTGCATCACGCCGTACCCGTTGGCCTGGCTGGGCTGACCGTCGTGGCCGTCGAGGTGCGACTCGGCGTAGCCGATGCCGACCAGGAGCTCACGCGGTACGTCGTACTGGGTGGCGGCGGTCTTGAAGGCTTCGGCCAGGGTCGAGGTGGTGCCGGTCTCGACCGGGGTGGCGGCGTTGCTGGGCAGTGCGCTGAGCGCGAGCGCTCCGGCGGCGGCCGTGGCGAGCACGGCGGTCAGTCTGCGAACGGTGTGACTCATGGGCGGGAATCCTTCCGAGGGGCGGCGGAGGTTTCCCTCACGGTAGGGCAAAAACTTCCGGCCAGACCAGTAGTTGAGTGAACTTTTTCCCGTCACCCGGTGAATTGGTCTCGTCACTCGCAGAATAGTTCAGCCCTTGACGACTTTGCCTCGCAACACGATCAGCTTCGGCGCGTCGAGCACGCGCGGATCCAGCCGCGGGTCAGCGTCGTACACGACCAGGTCGGCCGGCGCTCCCGGCGCCAGCTCCCCCGGTACGCCGAGCCACTCGCGCGCCGCCCACGAACCGGCCGCGAGCGCCTGCTCCCCGCTCATCCCGATCTCGGTCAGCGCCCGGATCTCGTCGGCGACCAGCCCGTGCCCAAGCACGCCACCCGCGTCGGTGCCGGCGTACACCGGGACGCCGGCCTCGACCGCGTTCCGCAGGGTCTCGTGGCGGCGGGCGTAGAGGTCACGCATGTGGGCGGCGTACTGCGGGAACTTCGCCTCGGCCTGATCGGCGTACTCGGGGAAGTTCTCCAGCTGGATGATCGTCGGTACGACGGCGACGCCGCGCGCGGCCATGTCGTCGAGCAGCTCCGGCCGCAGCCCGGTCGCGTGCTCGAGGCAGTCGATGCCTGCGGCCAGCAGATCCGGCAGCGCGTGCTCACCGAAGACGTGCGCGGTGACCCGCGCGCCGAGCTCGTGCGCCCGGGCGATCGCCGCGTCGAGCGCGTCCGCCGGCCAGCACGGCGTCAGGTCGCCCGCGTCGCGGTCGATCCAGTCGCCGACCAGCTTGACCCAGCCGTCGCCGCGGCGCGCCTCCTGCTCGACGTACGCGACCAGCTCGGACGGCTCGATCTCCCAGCCGTAGTTGCGGATGTAGCGCTTCGAGCGGGCAATGTGCCGACCGGCCCGGATGATCTTCGGCAGGTCCTCGCGGTCGTCGATCCAGCGAGTGTCCGCGGCCGAGCCCGCGTCGCGGACGAGCAGCGCACCGGCGTCCCGGTCGGCGATCGCCTGCTCGAGCTGGGTCTCCTCGTCGACCGCACCGCGCTGGTCGAGACCGATGTGGCAGTGCGCGTCGACCAGCCCCGGGACGATCCAGCCGTCGGTGCTCAGCGTGCTGACCTCGCCGGTCGCAGGCCGGTCGACAACCAGCCCACCGCTGAGATGGAGCTCCTGCCGCTCACCGGCCGGCAGCACCGTGCCGACGAGTCTGAGTGTCCCAGGTCCAATCGTCGTCATACCGCCGACCGTAACGGGGCCAGCGTCACGTTGCATCCACACCCCCGCCCCCACCTCCCCGCCGAGCTGCGCCCGCCGCGCCCACGGCTGGAACGTTCCGCGACCCGCTCGGAGATCGGCTCATGCGATGCACCACGTCTGCACCCCAGGCGACCCTCCACCTGTTCCCGGCCGGCACGGCACCAGCCACCACCTCGTTCCCGGCCAGCCCGGCATCGACCATCGTCGGCCGCACGGGCCACCGGCCTGTTCCCGGCCGGCACGGCATCACCCTCTAGCTTGCTCCCGGCCGGCGCGGCACCAGCCATCGACGGCGTCGTCGGCCGCACGGGCGCCGGCCTGTTGTTGGGCCGCACTCGACCGACTCACCCCTGGAAAACCAGCAGGTCCGCGCGACTCCGAAGAGTCGCGCGGACCTGGACCTGTGCTGCAGCAGGAGTGGTTACCCGTGGGACCCACTGCCCTGGGTGCAGGGGGTGGGGTTGCCCTCGGTCGCGCACGGCGAACCGGTCGGGCTGTCCGTCGGGGTCGGGGTGGGCGTCGGAGTCGGGGTCGGCGTCGGCGTGGGGGTCGGCGTCGGCGTCGGGGTGTCCTCGGTCGGCGTCGGCGTCGGCTTGTCCGTCGGCGGCTTGGTCGGACGGGTCGTCGGCCTGTCCGTCGGCGGCGGCGTCGGGTCGATCTGCGGCGGCGGCGTCGTCTGGATCGGCGTCGTCGGCTTCGAGGTCGGCGTCGGCGTCGGCGTGGTCTTGGTGTCGTCCGGCACGTCCGGTACGTCGCGCGGGTCGACCTTGCGCTCGGCGTTGCCCAGCGGCTTCGCGGCCGACAGGTTGCCCTTCGCGTTCGGGATCAGTACGGCGCTCTTGCTGTAGACGCGCATCCAGCGCAGCACGGTGGCGACGAAGTCCTTGGAGTGCTGGTACCGCAGCAGGGCGGCGACGAGGTCGCGCGGGCGCTTCAGGTCGTCGCCCTCGGAGCACAGGTAGACCGCGACCGTGGTGACCGCGTCGTACACGTTGTTCGGGTTGCGGAAGCTGTCGCCGTTGCCGTCGGCGCCGAACTCGCTCCAGACGCCCGGAACGATCTGCATCGGGCCGACCGCGCGGTCCCAGACCCGGTCGCCGTCGTACCGGCCGCGGTCGGTGTCGGCGATCTTGCCCAGGCCGGACTTGCCGTTGAGCACCGGGCCGAGCAGCTTGCCGCGGGTGGTGCCGGCCACGTCGACCCGGCCCCCGCTGGCGTGGTTGGACTCGACCTTGCCGATCCCGGCCAGCAGCGGCCAGGTGAGACCGCAGTTCGGCCGGACCACGGCGAGATTCGCGGTGGCGCGGCGATAGGCGGGGAAGACCCCGCGGGGGATGCCGTTCACGGCGTTCGGCCGGCCGGGACGGACGACCGAGCGGCCGTCGGTGGCCCCTTGCACGGGGACGTCGGCACGGGCGGGCTTGTCCGATCCGATCCGGCCGTCCACTCCGGGACGCTGCGGAACGATCATCGTCAGTTCGTCGAATTCACCGCTGTTCAGTCCGGCTCCAGGCGATGGGGCGACCGGGCTGTCCGCCGCGAGCTGGCCGGAGGCACCGGCTCCGCCCGAGGCGACTGTCACGATGGCCCCCACCAGGAGGGGGGCCGTGCACAGTGAAGCGATGATTATTTTGACCCGACGGTTTCCACTACGGGTTAGGCGCATAGACCCCTCAACGATCGATGCGCCAGAAAGTTATCGAGATCTGACGGAAAGTTAACGTAGCCGGTGGCCCGTCGCGCGGGAGCTCGCTCGGCGTACGGTGTATCGCTGCGCGGACGGGTGGCGTCGATCGTTGCCCCGCGTACGGTAGCCGGTTGCCCGGGGCCCCGCTCGGCGGTCCACTGGGCGGACTCCCGGGGTCCACCGGTTGCCCACGGCCCAGGCTTCCGGCTTGATCGCCCGCTCCCCCGCCGCGCCGTTCAGGGCCTCGGGCCCTGATCTATTGGGCCTGCGGCCCCGATCGGATCAGTTGCCCGGCTTCGGGGCGTCGTCAGAGGTGGAGTTGTTGGCCGAGCCATCCGGTGTCGTGCAGGTCGGCTCACCGGTCGGTGTGCTCGTCGGCGTCGCGGTGGGAGTTGGCGTCTCACCCGGCGCGCAGGTCGTCGGCTCACCGGTCGGCGTCGTCGACGGCGACTCGGTCGGCGTGACCGTCGGGCTCTCGCTCGGCGTGGTCGACGGCGTGTCCTCGGTGTTCGTCGGGCTCGTCGTCGGAGGGGTCGAGGGAGGCGGCGTCAGCGTCGGCGGCGTGGGCTTCGTCGGCGGCTTCGGCGTGTTCGTCCACGGCGGCAGCGAGCTCGGCGGCGGGGTCGGCAGCGACGACGGGGGCTTGGTCGGCGTCGGCGTCGACCGGATGGGCTGCGTCGGCCGCGTGGACTGCGTCGGCTGGGTCGTCGCCTGCGTCGTACTGGCGGTGGCCGTCGGCTTCGGCGTGGTGTCGTCGTCGCCCGGGATGTCGGTCGGGGTGTCGTCCTTGCGCACGTTGCCGTCGTCGCCCGGCGGGTCGATCACGCCGTCGTCGTTCGGGGTGGTGATGGTCGAGTTGCTGTACGACTTCATCCAGCGCAGCACCGTGGACACGTAGTCCATCGAGTGGTTGTACCGCAGGACGGCCTCGACCAGACCCTGCGGGGTGCTCAGGTCGGCGTTCGCCGAGCACAGGTAGTCAGCCGCGGCGCGCGAGGCGTCGAACACGTTGTGCGGGTTCTTCACGCCGTCGTTGTTGCCGTCGGCGCCGAAGCCCTTCCAGGTGCCCGGGATGAACTGCATCGGGCCGACGGCCCGGTCCCACTGCGCGTTCCCGTCGTACTGGCCGCCGTCGGTGTCCGCGATCGCCGCCATCCCCGGACCACCGTCGAGCACCGGCCCGAGGATCTGCCCGCGGGTGTTCCCGGTCGCGTCGACCCGGCCACCGCTCGCGTGCGCGGACTCGACCTTCCCGATACCCGCCAGCAGCGGCCACGTGATGTGACAGCCCGGCTTGGCGGCGGCGAGATCGTTCGCGGCCTTCTGGTACGCCGCCAGCACGGTCCCCGGGATGCCCGAGACCGCGCCGCTCGGCCCGATCACCGTCTGCTGCTTGCTGTCGGTGGCCCCGGTCACCGGGACCTCGATCGTCGACTTCTTCTCCGACGGGATGCTGCCGTCCGCGCCGGGCTGGGTCGGGACGTCGTCGAGCAGGTCGTCGAACACCGAGTCCTGCCGCGGCTGGCTGAGCGCGTGCGCGTCGACCACGAACGTGTTCGACGGGATGCCGCCGACGACGAACACGGCGACCAGCGCGGTCGGTGGGGCAAGGCAGATCAACGTCGCGGTCAACTTGCCCCGCCACGTGTCGAGATCCTTGAACTGCCGCCTCATCCGAACCCGTCTCCTCGACGTATTCCGCAGTACGCCCGTGCTCCGGGCGCAGGCACGATCTTAACCGGTGACCGGTCAGGGACAACCGGTCACGGTGAGTCTCTCGTTCTTCACACCCGGTTCGCAGCACTCGTACGGCGTACCAGGGCCCCTTGGTTCTCACCGTACGTAGCGGTCGGGGCCCCGGCATCCTCCACCTGGACTACTTCTTGTCGTCGTCCCCGTCGATCAGGTTCTTGAACGCGTCCGGGAGCTCGAAGTTGCTGCTCCCGAGCTGGCCGCCGAAGGCTGCCGGCAGCTCGCCCGGCGCCGGCTCGGCGGGCTGGGCCGGACCCTTGGCGCGCTTGGCCGGGTTGCCCGAGCCGCGCTTGGGCTTGGCCTTCTTCGCCTGCTGCTTGCCCTTCTTGCCGCCGCCGCCCATCCCCGGCATGCCTGGCATCCCGGGCATTCCCGGCATGCCCTTGCCGCTGGCCATCGCGGACATCATCTTGCGGGCCTCGAAGAACCGCTCGACCAGGCCGCTGACGGTGGCGACCTCGGTGCCCGAGCCCTTCGCGATCCGGGCCCGGCGGGAGCCGTTGATGATGTGCGGGTCGGTGCGCTCGGCGGGCGTCATCGAGTGGATGACGGCCTCGATCCGGTCGATCTCGCGCTCGTCGAAGTTCTCCAGCTGGTCCTTGAACTGGGCCGCGCCGGGCAGCATCCCGAAGATCTTGGTCAGCGGGCCCATCTTGCGCACCGACTGCATCTGGGCGAGGAAGTCGTCCAGGGTGAACTCCTTGCCACCCTTCTTCTGCAGCTTGGCGGCGGTCTTGGCGGCCGCGTCGGCGTCGAAGGTCCGCTCGGCCTGCTCGATCAGGCTCATCACGTCGCCCATGCCGAGGATGCGCGACGCCATCCGGTCGGGGTGGAAGACGTCGAAGTCCTCGAGCTTCTCGCCGTTGCTGGCGAACATCACCTGGCGGCCGGTGACCTGCGCGATCGACAGCGCGGCACCACCGCGGGCGTCGCCGTCCAGCTTGGACAGCACCACCCCGTCGAACCCGACGCCGTCGAGGAAGGCCTGCGCGGTGTTCACCGCGTCCTGACCGATCATCGCGTCGACGACGAACAGGATCTCGTCCGGCGTGACCGCGTCGCGGATGTCCGCGGCCTGCTGCATCAGCTCGGCGTCGACACCCAGCCGGCCGGCCGTGTCGACGATCACGACGCTGTACTGCTTGGTCCGCGCCTCGTCCATCGCCTGCTTGGCGACCTGGACCGGGTCACCGACCCCGTTGCCCGGTTCCGGCGCGTACACCGGTACGCCGGCCCGGTCGCCCACCACCTGCAGCTGCGTCACCGCGTTCGGGCGCTGCAGGTCGGCCGCCACCAGCATCGGGGTCTGGTGCTTGACCTCCTTGAGCCACTTGGCGAGCTTGCCGGCCAGCGTCGTCTTACCGGCACCCTGCAGGCCCGCCAGCATGATCACCGTCGGCGGCCGCTTGGCCATCCGCAGCTCACGCGTCTCGCCACCGAGGATCTTGACCAGTTCCTCGTTGACGATCTTGATCACCTGCTGCGCCGGGTTCAGCCCCCCACGCACCTCGGCCCCACCGGCCCGCTCCTTGACCGCGGCGATGAACTCCTTCACCACCGGCAGGGCGACATCGGCCTCCAGCAACGCGATCCGGATCTCCCGGGCGGTCGCGTCGATGTCGGCGTCGGTCAGCTTGCCCTTGCCCCGCAAGTTCTTGAACGCACCAGAAAGCCGATCGGAAAGCGTGTCGAACACAGCAAAGTCCGTTTCTTCAGTCCAACCCAGACAACTCGACGAGTCTACCGGCCACCCCTACCACCCCGAACCTGTGGATAACTCCGACCCGCCCGCGGCCGCTCCGGATACCGTTGCTGCCAAGCCGGACGTCGTCGCGGGGAAAGATCGTGCCAGTGGACATCGAGCAGTTCACGACCGCCGTCTCGCGCGCTCGCGACCGCATTCGCACCGGCGCCGAGCCGGGCGACGTCGCCTCCGAGCAGCCAAGCTCCGTGCGTTGGTGCCCGCGGACGCGACCGAGCACGAGACGGTCTGGACGACCGAGCTGATCACCGGGCTGGCCGCGGCCCCGCCGACACCTCCGGAGCGCAGCGCGCTCTACCACGAAGCCGGCCGGATTCATGCCGAGGCGTTCCGGACCGACGGGACCGCCGACCGCGGCGCTCGATGACGCCCGTCGCCGGATCTTCGCGCTCGCGAACGACGCCGACGAGGACGAGACGGCAGAGATCCGCGCGATGACCAGGGCCCTCGACCACACCGAGGACCACCTCCGCGACCCGGTCTGGCCTTCGGAAGATCCGCCCGGCCAGGCCGACTGACCCATGCCCGACGGCGACCGCCTCGTCCCTCGCGACTCCGCCGTCCACCGAGAGTTCACCCGCCCCTATCAGGTCAGCCGTTCGCTGCGGGAAACGCCGGTCGATCGCTGGAACGGCGATCTGTACGCGACGTACCAGGCGCCGGACGAGGACCCGAGGTGGGGCAGGTTCGATCCGAAGACCGGCGCCCTGCACATGTCGGCGGACCTTGTTCTACGCCACCTGACCGGCTCGGTCGCCGAAACCGGGCGCCAGCGTCAATCCCAGGCACTCGCCACCGTGCTGCACGAGTCGACCCACACGGGGATGTTGACCGATGCACCGGGCGAGCCCAACGCTGTCCGCGACGACCGCTCCCTAGGTGTCATGGAAGGCGTCGCCGAGTACCGCGCCGTCTTCGACTTCGACAACTACGTGGGCGTGGCCGGCTATCACGGCCTGGTCCTCGCCCAACCGCAGTACCCCGGCCCCTTCGCGGCGATGGACGACCTGGTCGCTCAGGTGTCAGGCCCCAGCAAGGACCGCCAGACACTCTTCAAGGAACTCACCAGCGGCCCCGGCGCCATGCGCTTCGACCAGTTGGCCGACAGCGTCGTCCGCAACAGACTCGCCGACGTCGTCCCGAGCCGCCCGCAGGACCAGCAGGCGGTGAAGGCAGCACTCATCACCCGCCTCGCGAACCCACTCTGGCCAACCCTGCTGAAACGCCCAGCCGGATCCGGCCTGGCCCTCGTAGGCGAGATCCGCCAGCACCTCAACTCCGAGGTCGACAAGACCCGCCACCACTACGGACGCACACCTCAAACGCCGTACCCGTCCGACGCACCGAACCCGGCTGCAGTCGAGCTGTCCACGGGTGGAGATCGACCAGCTCAACCCGAGCGGGCCTCCCCCGGCCCCGTCGTCGAAATGCGCTTCCTCGATGCCCAGCCTCCCGCATCCAGAGCGACGTCGACCCGACCGTCCCTGGGGCAAGGAGTGCGCGGAGCCGGCGCGCCAGCAACATCGCGGACACAACGTCCGACCGAGCGTCGCTGGGACCAGGCGACCGACAAGTCTTGGCTGTGGATAACTCCCGCGCCGTTGAAGTCGATCCCGCTACCTTCATTTCGACGACCTCCACCGACGGAGCACCAGTGCCACTCGACATCGCAAAGTTCAACTCGGCGTACACGGAAGCGCGCTTTCAGGTAGAGGAGCATCAGGCTGATGTCGCGGCCGAGCAGGCCAAGCTCCGGGAGCTGATCCCGGGCGACACCGGTGCGGAGGACCGCGACTGGGCCGAGTACTTGGTTGCCTCCTTGGCCGAGCCGCCGGAGCCGCCCCGGCAGTGGAGTGCGCTCTACCACGAGGCAGGAGTGGTGGCCACCGCTGCGTACGAAGGTGGCGGCAGCGCCGAGGAGAGGATCGCGGCCATCCAGCAGGCACGCCGGGAGATCTTCGCGATCGCTGCCCGCGCGACCGAGGACGAGGCTCCGCACATCCAGGCGATGACACGTTCGCTCGAACACATCGAGAACGCGCTGCGCAACCCGAACTGGCCGGCAGATCCTCCCCGCGGCCACTGACTGACCGATGATTCCAGGCGCGACGCTCGTTCCGCGGTGGTCGCCGGTCTATCGCGAGTTCGAACGGTTGTACGGCCTGGCTCAGACCCTCCGGCCCACAGTGGCCAACCGGTGGAACGGCGATCTGTATGCCACCGAGGGCGACACCTGGGGTGGATTCAACCCGTCGACCGGCCGCATCGCCCTGTCACACCATCTGGTCCTACGGCATCTGAAAGGCTCGGGGCACGTCACCCACCCCGCGGAACAAGCGCAAGCGCTGGCGACGGTTCTGCACGAGGCGACCCACGCCCAGATGTGGACGGACGCCCCGGACCAGCCCAACGCCGTACGCTCCGAACACTCGCTGGGTGCGATGGAGGGCTTCGCCGAGGTTCGCGCGATGAAAGACTTCCGAGCCTTCGCTCGCCAGTGCGGGTACCCGGGACTGGATTTGCCGAGGCCGCACTATCCCGCCGCCTTCGCCGCCGTCGAGGATCTGCTGAAGCAAGCGTCCGGCCCACGAAAGACCTTCGCCGAGCTGATCACCGAAGGAACGCGCGGACCAGGCGTCATGCACTTCGATCAGTTGGCCGACGGGGTGTTGCGCAACCGGCTGCATGACGTCGTACCGGATCGGGCGGGGGATCGGCTGGCGGTTCGGGCCGCGTTGATCGAGACGATGATGCATCCGGCGTGGCCGGGGTTGAAGAACGTGAGGGACTCCGGCATCGGGCAGGCGGTCGCGGCGAACATCCGCGCGAAGCTCGACAGGAAGGTCGACCAGATCCGGCGGCACTACCGGGCGACGCCCGGGCGGGTGTTTCCGGCGGAGGGTGCCAACGCCGAGGTCGTGCGAGTTGCTGAGGGCAACAAGTTGGCGGCGTTGCCGGCGCCTAACGCGGATGATCGGGTCGAGAGGCCTGCGCGCGGTGGGGAGATGCCGTCGCAGGAGGGCACTCGGGCGAGCTATGGGATCGGCGATCTCGGGCCTAGTGGTCGGGTGGAGGCGGGTGGGGTCGGCGACGGGCAAGCATCGCGGGGCTTGGGCAGTTGTCCGGAGGTGCGCGGGGCGGAGGGCGGGAGGAACGAGCGCGGGGCGGAGGGAGAGAAGAACGAGAGGGAGGTGGAGGGCGAGGGAAAGCGGCGGGGGGCCGGTGGTGGGGAGGACGCCATGCGGGTCTTGGGCGGGCAGGCGCCTGCGGCCGGAGCCACGGGGTGGCGGCCGCGGTTGGGGCAGGGCGCGCGGGGAGCGGGGCGAGGTGGTCAGGCAGGGCAGCGGGTCGATGCGCCGGAGCGTTGGCAGCGGGTGAGTGACAGCGGGAGCGGGGCGGGGCGGACTGGGCGGGTGCCCTAGCGGGAGCGTTGGCCGGGGCGATCGGCGACGGCGGTAGGCGCGGGTGGATCGGCGGGTGGGATTGTGATCGACAGGGGTGGGTGGGGCGCCCAGGATTAACCGCTACTGGTTGAGCTAATGGTTAGGGGTGTTTGGTGGTCAAGCGGCGGGTTGTGGTGGATGGGCCTTCTAACTTGGGGTTGCGGCCGCCCAAGGACGGGACTGTGCCGGGCTGCTACAAGTTGGCAGGGGCGCTTCGGGATCTGGGGTTCTTGGGGCGGATCGGGGCTGTGGACGCTGGGTGTGTGACGCCGCCTCGGTACGACCGGGGGGACTGGAAGCCTGGGGACGGGGTTTTCAATGCGGCGGGGATCGCGGAGTACAGCTTGCGGGTTGCCGAGCGGGTGGGGCGGTTGGTTGATGAGGGCAACTTTGTCGTGCTGCTGGGTGGGGAGTGCAGCAATTTGCTCGGGCCTGCGGTGGCGTTGCGGCGGCGGGGGCGGTTCGGGGTGGTTTACCTGGATGGGCACTCGGACTTCAGGACGGTCGAGAACTCGCCGTACGTGGGGGCTGCTGGTGGGGAGGCCTTGGCGTTGGTGACCGGGCGGGGGCAGGCGGATCTGGCGGATCTTGAGGGGTTGTCGCCGTACGTGCGGGATGAGGATGCTGCGCTGCTGGGGATTCGGGAGGACGACGAGGATCTGGAGGAGCTGCGGTCGGTGGGGATCGCTACCTGGCGGGCGGGTGAGATCGATGGGGAGGCGCCGGGGAAGGTGCTGGAGCGGATGGAGGCGCTCGACGGGTTCTGGGTGCATCTGGATGTGGACATCCTCGACGCCTCGGTGATGCCGGCGGTGGACAGTCCGGATCCGGGTGGGATTCAGCATGAGCAGCTCAGGGAGCTGTTGAGGCCGCTGCTCGCGTCAGAGAAATGCGTGGGGATCGACATCGGGATCTTCGACCCGGATCTCGATCCGGACGGGAAGTACGCGGCCGAACTGACGGACACGCTCGTCGACGCTCTGACCTGAAGCTCTGACAGAGGAGAAGGCCCCACCCGGGCCGCCATGCGCGGGTGGGGCCGACAGTGGCGAGCCGAGAACTCGCTACTGCTCGGCCGGGGGCTGCAGCCACCTGACAGCTGCCACCGGCCGAGGACCGGTCGGCTGACCGACTGAGAAGAGGTCAGCCGGACCGGCGTCGGATCTTCAGCTACCAAGCCGATGGAGACCTAACGGAGAAGCCCTTGGTCTCATCGACCGCAGAGTCAGCTGAAGGAGACAGGGATGTACACATCGCCCGTGCGGTCGTTCGCAGCGAAGTGGTCTCGGCGGGAGACGATGGCGCAGGTGAGGTCGGGGTCGCTGCAGTCGAGGCCGTTGTTGACCTCGGCGACCCGGATCTGGGCGGTGAAGGTGCCGTTGGCCGCGATCGGGTACGACGCACTGCCGCCGAGTGGGCTGTTGGTGACCCAGGCGGACGGGCCGACGGTGGTGCCGCCCTGGCCGTCGCCGCCGGCGCACGGGCTCGGCTTGGTGCCGTAGCTGTAGTCGGACGGCACCGCGCACAGCGCGACGTAGTAGCCGTGGCTCGGGTTGTACCCGCTGCCGGTGACGGTGATCGTCTCGCCGGGCGCGGCCAGGCCGGTCGCGTTCGACGCGCTCAGGCTCTTGCCGAGGTTGCTCGCGCTGCCGGGCGCGGCGTGGGCGGGGTTGACCAGACCGGCGGCCAGCGCGGTAGCGGCGGCGAGGGTCAGGACGGTACGACGGATCATCTGGGCGGAATCCTCTCGTCTGAATTAGGTAAGCCTTACCTAACTAAGGCTCAGACTAAGAGTTCCTCACCTGGAAATCCAGCCTCACTCCCAGACCGCGGGCAGCCCGTGCGGCGCCGCGTGACCGAGAACACGCCGTACGCCGCCAGGCCAGGTCTGCAGCACGATCAAGAACTCGTACGGCGCATCGGGCGTGCGCCGCATCGGTTCGAGACAGAGCCGCGCCAGTGGGGTCGTCGCGGTCGCCCGCTCCCCCAGGCCCGCGATCGCCGCGTCGGCGACGATCCGGTCGTCGGCGGTCAGGTACTGCCACATCACCGAGTGCCAGACGACCGTGACGTGCCCCTCGGACAGCTCGAGGTTGCGCAGGAACGAGACGGCGTTCTCGCGACGAACGTCGGCCGGCACCACCCGGGCAACCCCCAGCGCGCCGCGCAACCGCTCCAGCCGGGAGAGCATGTCCGGCCACACGTACGACGTGAGCGTGAGCTCGCCGTCGAGCGTCAGCGGGTTGACCGGGTTGATGTCGCTGCCGACGCGCTCGGCGATGCGCAGGTCGGGCGCGGGGACCATCGGGCGGCCGGACCAGGCGTCGGTGAAGACGACCGGGCTGTCGGGGGCGCCGAAGACGAGAGCTTCGGCTGGAGCCTGCTCGGCTGCCGGACTGCTCGGGGTGGCGCCGACTTGGGAGGTCGTGAGGTCAACACCCGAGGTGGAGGGGTCGGCCTCGGAGGTCGCCCGGCCTACCGACGACGTGGTCGGCGCGTCCGGCGAGGAGGTAGGCCCGGACTGCGAAGTAGTCGGCGCGACCGGCGACCTGACCTCGTACCGAAAGCAGTCCGCGCGTAGGTTCAGCCCGCCCGATGCCCCGATCTCGAACAGCCGGACCGGCAGCGGGACGACCTCGTGGAGCCGCAGCAGCCCGCCGTACAGCGCAGTCGACCGGCCGACCTCGTTGGTCTGGGGCGGTTGGTCCAACAGGTTCTGGAGCTCGGCGCCGCGCGACTGCAGCACCTGCTCGAACGCCTCCCACCCGAGAACCGGGTCCCACTCACCGCCGGCGCTCGGGTAGAACACGGCGAGTTCCGGCGCTTCCCTGGCGAGTACGAGCCGGTGCACCGAACCCAGCAACCGCAGCGCGAGCGCCGACGGTCCCGGGTCCTGCTCGTGCCCGGCCAGCACGCGGGTGGTGACTCCACCGAGCTCGTAGTCATCCACGAGCCGGCGGAGCAGGTCGGCGTACAGCGGCGAGCCGAGCTCTTCACACGCGGTCGCCTGCAGCTGAAAGGCCTCTACGACATCCACACCGCAGACACTAAGAGGTCAGGCGATCCAAGACGGTCTTGGCCGTCACCCGCGCGTCCTCGTCCTCCAGCGGCGAGCCGTGGGAATCCGTCAGGTAGAACACGTCGACACACTCCGCCCCCAGCGTCCCCACGTGCGCCGACCGGATGTCCGCGCCGGTCGCAGCGATCGCCGCCGTGACGTCGTAGAGCAGCCCGGGCCGGTCGTGCGCCCTCACCTGCAGCACGGTCGCCGTCTCAGAGGCCTCCGGCAACAAATCGACACGGGCAGCCGGCCCCTTGCGAGCAGGGTCGCGCGCCGCCAGGCGCCGTACGAGGTCGCTGTTGTCGCGCAGGGCCACAGCCAGCCGGTCCCGCAACCGCACGGGGTCAGGCGCCGATCCAGCAACCGTCCACGACGAGATGCCGAGCCCTTCGACCGACGTGATCACCGCAGAGCGCACAGCAAGCCGCTCCACAGCCAGTACGGCGGCCACAGTCGACAGCGTCCCCACCTGGTCCGGCACAGCCACGTTGACCCGCAGATCCCCGTGGTGCTCCGACACCGTCACGCCCAGCCGTCCCACGCCGACCACCTGGTGCAGCTCCGGCGTCGGCAGCGGCGGAGTCTCGTTCCACAACCCCGCACCGCCCCCGGACAACTCACCACGCACCCGCCGAGCCAGCTCCCCCACCAGCCGCAAACGCCACGGCGACGAGGCTGCAGGCCCTGCGGCCCGCGCGTCGGCGTACGTCAACGCCTCCAGCAGGTCCAACGTCTCCGTGTCACCAACAATCCCCGCAACGAGGTCAACCGTCATCGGGTCGTCCAGATCCCGCCGGGTCGCCACCTGCGCGAGCATGAGGTGCTGCCGCACCAGCAGCGTGATCGTGTCGACCTCAGCCTCGCCAAAGCCCAGCCGACGCGCCACAACCGCGGCAATAGCAGCACCGGTCACGCTGTGGTCGCCCTCGACCGCCTTGCCCAGGTCATGGATCAGCGCAGCGACCAGCAGCAGGTCCGGACGCCGTACGTCGCGCACCATCGACGACGCCTCGACACAGGTCTCCAGCAGGTGCCGGTCGACCGTGTACCGGTGGACGGCCGACTGCGGCGGCCGGAAGCGCACGGTGTCCCACTCCGGCAACAGGCGAGAGATGTAGCCGGTCTGGTCCATCGTCTCCCAGACCTCGAGCAGTCCCGGCCCAGCACCGAGCAGCGCACAGAACAGCCGCCGGGCCTCCCCCGGCCAGGGCTCCGGCAGGTCAGCAGCAGTAGCCGTAAGCCGTGCAGCAACAGAAGGCGACAGCACCAGCTCCCTGTCAGCAGCAACCGCAGCAGCCCGCAGACCGAGTGCAGCGTCGCGCTCCGGCCGGGCATCCGGCATCAGCACGACCTCACCCTCGTGCTGCCCGACCCCCTCGTCCAGCGCAAGCAGCAACGGCCCACCAGTACGACGACGCCGCGAGCGAGGCGGCCTGGCCACCAGGCTCTCGATCCGCCGCCAGGACACGTCACACACGTGCGCCAGCGTCCGGCCGGTCGAGTACACGTGCCGCAGCAGCGCGTCGCGGTCCGGCAGGCCAAGCCCAGCAGCGACATCGCCCGTCACGTCAGCAACCAGCCGGTCGGTTCCCCGCCCAGCAACAGCATGCAGCTCATCCCGTACGTCGAGCAGATCCTGCCGGGCCCGCTCCACCACCGGATGCGGTACGTCGACCAGCCACGACGCCACCAGCGCACGCAGCACCACAGCGTCCCGCAGCCCGCCGTACGCCTCCTTCAGGTCCGGCTCGGCCAGGTGCGCAAGCTCCCCGACCGTCCCAGCCCGATCCCGGCACGCCTGAGCCAAAGCAGGTAAGCGATCACGAGCCGTACGACGCCAGTCCGCCATCAGCACGGACCGCAGCTGCAGTGTGAGGTGCGAGTCCCCGGCAACGTGCCGCGCGTCCAGCAGCCCCAGCGCCACACGTACATCGTCAGCAGCTGCCTGACGTGCTTCGTCCAACGTGCGCACACTGTGGTCCAGCTTGGTCCGCGAGTCCCACAGCGGGTACCAGATCTGTGCGGCGAGCTCGTCCACCCGTGGGTACCCCTCGACGTGCACGAGCATCACGTCGAGATCGCTGTACGGCGAAAGCTCCTCCCGGCCGTAGCCGCCGACGGCGACCAGCGCGACGCCCTCGGTGGGCTGTCCTTTTTTACTCAGGCCGAGGGCGTCGCAGGCTTTCGAGAGGAGCAGGTACAGCAGCGCGTCGGCCTCCTCGGCCCGTGCGCGCCGCTGTGCTGCCCGGTCCACCATCTACAGCGCGTCTCCGTCGACCTCGCCGGTGCGGACCCGGACGATCGTCTCGACCGGGGTCACCCAGACCTTGCCGTCGCCGATCTTGCCGGTCTGCGCGGCCTTGACGATCACGTCCAGTACGTCGGAGGCGTCACCGTCCTCGATGACGACCTCGAGCCGGACCTTCGGGACCAGGTCCACCTCGTACTCGGCGCCGCGGTAGACCTCGGTGTGGCCCTTCTGCCGGCCGTAGCCGCTGGCCTCGGTGACCGTCATGCCGGTCACCCCGAAGGTCTCGAGCGCCGTCCGGACGTCCTCCAGCTTGTGCGGCTTGACCACCGCGGTGATCAGCTTCATGCGTTCGCACCTTCCTTCTCAGAAGAGTCCTTCTTCTCCGGAGTGTCCTGCACCTCGGCCGGTGCCGGGGTGCGCACCACCGTGGCCGGTCCGCGCAGACCGGAGCCCGCGGCCAGGAAGTCGTACGCCGACTCGGCGTGCTCCAGCTGGTCGATGCCGGTGACCTCGTCGTCCTCCTTGATCCGGAAGCCGATCGTCAGGTCGATCAGCTTGGCCAGGACGAAGGCGACCACGAAGGAGTAGACCCCGACGATCAGGTTCGCCAGCGCCTGCCGGCCGAGCTGCCCCGCACCGCCACCGTAGAACAGGCCGTCGACCGCGGACGGCGCCGCGGCCGTGCCGAGGAAGCCGATCGCCAGCGAGCCGACGAGCCCGCCGACCAGGTGCACCCCGACGACGTCGAGCGAGTCGTCGAAGCCCAGCTTGTACTTCAGCGAGACCGCGAAGGCGCAGATGCCACCGGCAACGACACCGAGGATCAGCGAGCCGACCGGGGTGAGCGCGCCGCAGGCCGGGGTGATCGCGACCAGACCGGCGACCGCGCCGGAGGCCATGCCCAGCGTGGTGGCCTTGCCGTGCCGGATCCGCTCCACGATCAGCCAGCCGATCACCGCGGCCGCGGTGGCGCACTGGGTGTTCACGAAGGTGACGGCGGCCGTCGTACCGGCGGTCAGGGCGGAGCCGGCGTTGAAGCCGAACCAGCCGAACCACAGCAGGCCGGCGCCGAGCACGACCAGCGGCAGGCTGTGCGGCCGCATCGGGTCCTTGCGCCAGCCGACCCGCTTGCCCAGCACGATCGCCAGGGCCAGCGCGGCCGCACCGGCGTTCACGTGCACCGCCGTACCGCCGGCGAAGTCGATCGCCTTGATGCCGGTGCCGATGAAGCCTCCGCCGCCCTCGCCGTCGAGGTACCAGACCGAGTGCGCGACCGGGAAGTAGACCAGCGAGGTCCACAGCGCCACGAACACGATCCAGCCGCGGAACGACGCCCGGTCGGCGATCGCACCCGAGATCAGCGCCGGGGTGATGATCGCGAACATCAGCTGGAAGCCGACGTAGGCGAGCGTCGGGATGGTGCCGCTGACCGCGTCGGGCGCGATCAGTCCCTTCAGGCCGGCGACCGAGAAGTTGCCGATCACCCCACCGTTGTCACCACCGAAGGTGAGCGAGTAGCCGACCACCACCCACAGCACGGTGACGACCCCGATGGTGATGGCACTCATCATCATCATGTTCAGCACGCTCTTGACGCGCACCATGCCGCCGTAGAAGAAAGCCAGGCCCGGTGTCATCAAGAACACCAGGGCGGCACTGACCAAGACCCAGGCGGTATCGCCGGCGTTGATCTCCATCAACGTCATCCCTTCCATCGATCTGGGGTGGCCCGCGTCCTCATCGAGGAGTTCTCCACAACGCCGGGAAGCCCACGCAGCGCCACACCGCAAACGGTGTCGGCGCGCCGTTTCAGCCGATCGGTCCGGATGTTTCAGGCATGTGACAAAGCGGTCGGTCAGGTGACATCCAGGTGACAGCGGGTCATGTGTGGCACTCTGGCCTCACCACACGGCCCGCAGCCGCGCCACTGCGACCGTCCGAGCTGGGGAACACGACCGATGGGAACGAACAGCGGGGACAAACCACGCCGGGGCCGGCCACGGGACCCGGACGCCGAGCCGAGGATCCGGCGGTACGCCGTCCAGCTGCTGCTGGAGCGCGGCTTCGACGGCATGACCGTCGACGACGTCGCGGAGGCGGCGGGTGTCGGCAAAGCGACCATCTACCGGCGCTGGGCCAGCAAGGACCAGCTGGCCAACGACGCGCTGGCCGACCTGTTCGACGTCGAGATCCCGGACGCGGACACCGGTTCGATCGCGGGCGACCTGCGCCAGGTCTACCGCGACGCGCTGGCGTTCGTGAACACTCCCGAGGGAGTGGCCCTGGTCCGGCTCGCCGTCACCGAGATGAACCGCGACGAGCAGTTCGCGGTGTTCTACCGGGCCTTCCTGCAGCGCCGCGTCGACCAGGCCGAGGCGACGCTGACGCGCGCCCGGGCCCGCGGCGAGCGCGTCCGGGACAACGCCGACCCGGTGCTGATGGTGCAGTGGCTCGCCGGGGTCCTGATCGTCCGCGCGCTGACCGGGGAGCCGATGCCCGGCGTCGACGACACCGACCACCTGGTGCAGATGACGCTGCGCTGCATCGTCGAGTAGCCCGTACGCCGTTCCGCCTTGCAGGGAAGGCTTGCAGGGCAGGCTTGCAGGGCAGGGCGGCGGGTCAGCCGCGCAGTCCGGGGCCGATGGCAACGACCCCGACCTTCAGCTCGGCCACCCGGCGTACCTGGCCGGTCTCCAGGCTCCACGCGAGCATCCAGTCGGTCGCCCGGAACAGCACGGTGTCGCTGTCGTACCAGCCGAGCACGAAGCAGCAGCCGCGTTCCCGGACCGCGTCCGGCGTCTGCGGCCCGGTCGGTGGCGGTGTGGCCGGCGGGGTCTCCCCCAGCACCAGCAACCGGCTCGGCTGGCTGTCCACCGCCGAGACGGCGGCAACCACTTGCGGGCGTGAGGCAACCGTCTCCACCTGCGGCAGCTGGTCCGCCACGAACACCCGCGCTGCGACGTTCCCACTGGTGAACGTCTGGCCTGCCCAGCTCTGCACCGGCAGCTGCAGCGGGCTGTCCGCCGCCCAGCCGCGCAGTGTGGACCGCATCAGCACCACCTGCGCTGTCACCCCGTCCAGCCTGTACGGCGCGGTCGCCGCGTCCGGGTCAACGCTCGCCTGAACCCGGACGACCTCCTGGCCGGTGGCCGACACCCGGTAGGTGCTCCGCAGCCCGCTCACCAGCAGCCGCTCGCTGTCACCGAACCAGGCGACGCTGCGGACGTCCCGGTCGGGCAGCGGGATCCGCCGGACGGCCGCGCGGGTCGAGTCGACCACCACGACGGCCCCCGGTTGAGGGAAGGCCACCAGCCGGCCACTGGGAGCGACCGCACCGGTACTGAGAGGTGCACCTGTGGCTATCGGGACCAGATCGACGGCCGCCTCGGACCATTTCGCCGTACTCGCCAGGAGCAGCGGCCGGAAGTTGTCGCCGTTGCGCGAGAGCACCACCGCGGCGATCTGGTCGACCGGCTGCTCGGCCAGCGGCTCCGGGTTGTCCGGGTAGTCGAGCTCGCCGCCCAACGGAGTGACCATCCGGTTGAGCCACGCCTCGCTGCCGGCCCGCGGCGCCATCCAGAAGTCCATCCCGGCGATCTGCCCGGTCGGCGGCACGTATCCCGGCGGATGAGTCGGTACGTCGTCCGGTGCGTTCAGCCCGAACGACGGCCCTTTGACCGCCACCAGGACACCCGCCACAGCCACCACGAGTACGACGACCGCGGCCGCGATGACCTGCGTACGCCGCCTCTTGCGCCGGATCGCCCGGGCACCGGCCCAGGCGGAGTCGGCCAGGTCCGGCTCCGGCACGTCGTCGATCGCCTGCGCCAGCAGGGGTCTGACGTCCTCGCGCCTCATCGCCGGTCCGCCGGGTTCCGCCAGTCGCCCAGGCCCAGTCCGCTCCGGAACCGGGTCAGGGCGGTCTGGCCGTGCCCGTGGACCGCCGTGTGCGACAGGGTGAGCAGGTCGGCGATCTCGAACTCGGTCAGCTCCTCGAAGTGCAGCAGGACGAAGACGGCCCGCTGCACAGCCGTCAGCCCGGCCAGTGCCGCCAGGGTGGTGTCGCCGCTGGGTGGCGCGACCTTCACCCGGCGCCAGCGCGACAGGGCCGGCTGGTAGAGCAGGCGCTGGACGTACACGTCCGGGTCGTCCTGCCGTCCCCACACGAGCGCCAGACGGCTGAAGGCGTGCAGCAGTAGCACCTCAGCCCGCGCCTGGTCGCCGTAGACGAGGGTGGCGGTTCGGAGCCACCTGCCCTGCCGCGCATCGACGTACGAAGCGAAATCGGGGTCGATCGAGTCGCGCATCCACCCTCCCGCCCCTATTCAACTCCTCAACTACTGCGCGCGGCCACAGCCAATCGGGTGTCTTCTCCGACCAGATCGCCGTTGATCGCGGCTCCGGCCGAGAATCCGGCGGCCGCCGACGTGATCACCTGGCCCATCGGGTCGGTCACGTTGCCCGCGACCCACACGCCCGGGACGCTGGTCGTCCCACCCGGCCCGTCCTCGACAGCAGTCCCGACGGTGATCCCACGGACCTCCCGCTCGACCGCCTTGAGTCCCAGCTCGTCCAGGAAGTCAGCACGCGCCCGCAGGGTGGTCTGTACGGCCAGAGCCTGCCGCGGGATCACCCTGCCGCCCTCCAGCCGTACGCCGGTCAGCTGGTCGTCGGTGACCTCCACCTGCTCCACAACGCCTTGCACCACAGAGATCCCGCGCGCGGCCAGCTCCTCCCACTCCTGCTCAGTCGGCTCGGGACCGGTGTGCAGGAACAGTGTCACGTCGTCGCTGAGCTGCCGGAACATCATCGTCTGGTGCACAGCCATCGGTCCGGTCGCCAGTACGCCGATGGCCTGGTCCCGCACCTCCCAGCCGTGGCAGAACGGGCAGTGCAGCACGTCCCGCCCGAACCGCTCCGCCAGCCCCGGTACGTCGGGCAGCTGGTCGGTCAGGCCGGTAGTGACCAGCAGCCGCCGCGACTCGAACGTCCGGCCGTCGGCCGTCCCGACCACGAAGCCCTCAGGCAAAGCCCGGGCGGATGTCACCGTGCCGGTGAGCACCTCTCCGCCGTACCCGGTCACCTCCTGGCGGCCGAGCCCGGTCAGCTCCAGCGGCGGGATGCCGTCGCGGGTCAGGTAGTTGTGCACCCCGTCGGCCGGGGCGTTGCGCGGGTCGCCCTGGTCGATCACCAGCACCGACCGGCGGGACCGGACCAGCGGCAGTGCCCCGCTCAGCCCCGCCACTCCGCCGCCGATCACGATCACGTCGTACATGTCCCTCTCCTTCGGTAGGTCTGATCACAGCATCCGCAGGATTGTCGAAAATGACAAAGATCTTTGCCAAGATGGCAACATGAGCGATTTCGACGACGTCCTCGAGGCGGTCGGCCCCCGGCTGCGCAGGCTGCGCCAGGAGCGCGGAACCACGCTGACCGACCTCGCGACCTCCACCGGCATCTCGATCAGCACCCTGTCCCGGCTGGAGTCCGGCCAGCGGCGCCCGACCCTGGAGCTGCTGCTGCCGCTGGCCCGCGCGCACCAGGTCCAGCTGGACGAGCTGGTGGACGCACCGCCGACCGGCGACCCGCGCATCCATCCCAAGCCGTACAAGCGCAACCGCGGCGCGACAGTGATCCCGTTGAGCCGGCGGCCCGGCGGGCTGCAGGCGTTCAAGCAGATCGCGCCGGCCGGCTGGCCGGGCGGAGACGTCGACCAGCAGACCCACGAGGGCTACGACTGGGTCTACGTGCTGTCCGGCCAGCTCCGCCTGGTGCTGGACGACCAGGACTTCATCCTCAAGGAGGGTGAGGTCGCGGAGTTCGACACCCGCGTCCCGCACTGGTTCGCCAACCCGGGCCCGGGCGCCGTCGAGATGCTCTGCCTGTTCGGCCCGCAGGGAGAGCGACTGCACGTCCGCGCCAAGTCACAGTAGGCTTCGGCCGCTTGGTCGTACAGACGAGAGGATTTCCCCGTGAGCGTCGCGCTCTTCACCCTCGGCGGCACCATCTCCGTGACCGGCGGTTCGGACCGGTTGACCGGGGCCGAGCTGACCGCCGCGGTGCCGGGACTGGCCGGCCTGGGGTCGGTGCTGGAGGTGCAGGACGTCGAGGCCGTCCCCAGCGGAAACCTCACGCTGGCAACGATGCTGGACGTCGTCGACGCCGCGTCCAAGGCCGTCGGTGCCGGTGCGTCAGGTGTCGTCGTCACCCAGGGCACGGACACTCTGGAGGAGACCGCCTTCGTGGTCGACCAGGTGTGGCCGCACCCGCACCCGTTCGTGCTGACCGGTGCCATGCGCAACCCCACGCTGGCCGGTCCGGACGGCCCGGCCAACCTGCTGGCCGCGGCACGCGTCGCCTGCTCCCCTGCTGCCCGGGACCTCGGCGCACTCGTCGTGTTCAACGACCAGATCCACGCGGCCCGTTGGGTCCGCAAGACCCACAGCACGAGTACGGCGACCTTCGCCTCCCCCAACACCGGTCCGATCGGTCAGGTGGTCGAGGACCAGGTCCGCATCCTCACGAAGCCCGCCCGCCAGGACGGCGTACCGGGTCGCCCGGAAGCTGCTGACCTCGACGCCGCCCGCGTGGCGCTCTACACCGTCACGCTGGACGACGACGGTCTCCTGCTCGAGGGACTGGCCGACACCCACCAGGGACTCGTCGTCGCGGGCTACGGCGTCGGCCACGTCCCGTCCGCTCTCGCACCGGTGCTGGGAGCGCTGGCCGAGCGCATGCCCGTCGTACTGACGTCGCGGACCGGTGGCGGCTCGGTCCTGCGCAGCACGTACAAGGCAGCGGGCTCCGAGTCCGACCTGCTCGGCCGGGGACTCATCGACGGCGGCTTCCTCGACCCCTACAAGGCGCGGGTGCTGCTGAGGTTGCTGCTGGCAACAGGTGAGGGCCTGGACGAGATCACTGCGGCTTTCGCGCAGCACCACTGACAGCGGCGGCCTTCAGCGTCAGGTAGTCCCGTTCCGGCACGCTCGTCGTACGGCGGGCCGCTGCCCGGAAGTGCTCGGCAGCAACCTCGGTGTCACCCCGCATCTCCTGCAGGTGCCCCCGTACGGCGTCCAGCCGGTAGTGCCCGTCCAGCGGCTTGTCGAGCGGCTCCAGCATCGTCAGCCCGGCCTCGGGCCCATCGACCATCGCCGCTGCGATCGCCCGATTGAGCGTGACCATCGGGTTGCCGGACAGCTGCTCCAGCAGCCCGTACAGCGCGAGCACCTGCGGCCAGTCGGTGTCCTCGGGCTTGTCCACCTCGTCGTGCAGGGCAGCGATCGCCGCCTGCAGCTGGTACTCCCCCAGCGGCGGCCGGCCGAACGCGTCGATCGCCAGCGCGAGTCCCTCGGTGATGAGCTCCTTGTCCCACAGCGAGCGGTCCTGCTCGGCCAGTGGGATCAGCTCGCCGGACGCTCCGGCCCGCGCGGCCCGGCGGGCGTCGGTCAGCAGCATCAGAGCGAGCAGGCCGGTCACCTGGCCGTTGTCCGGCATCAGTGCGTGCGTCATGCGCGTCAGCCGGATCGCCTCCACCGCCAGGTCGCTGCGGTGCAGCTCGGGACCGCTGCTGGAGGTGTAGCCCTCGTTGAAGATCAGGTAGAGCACGTGCAGCACGTTGCGCAGCCGCTCGTCGTCCGGCTCCAGCTCGAAGGACGCACCCTTGATCTTCTGCTTGGCCCGGCTGATCCGCTGAGCCATCGTCGACTCGGGCACCAAGTAGGCCTGTGCGATCTCTGTCGTGGTCAGGCCGCCGACCGCGCGCAGGGTCAGCGCGATCGCCGACGCCGCCGTGAGGTCCGGGTGGCAGCACATGAACAGCAGCCGCAGGGTGTCGTCGGCCTCCTCCACGTCCTCAGCCGGTACGTCGCGCTGCGCGGCCAGCTCCTCGCGGCGCCGCCGGGCCTGCTCCTGCCGGATCTCGTCGATCACCTTCCGGTGCGCGGTCTGGATCAGCCAGGCCCGCGGGTTGTCCGGTACGCCGTCGCGCGGCCAGGTGCGGGCAGCGGCCAGCAACGCCTCCTGCACCGCGTCCTCAGCCGCGGCGAAGTCGCCGGTCCGTCGTACGACGGCACCGACCACCCGGGGCGTCAGGTCGCGCAGCAGGCTCTCCAGCTCCATGCCACGCAACCTATCGCCTACGGATGGCGGCGGACCCGCTCAGGACTCGCGGTCTCCAGCGGTACGTCGACAGCCGGGATCAGCCCGAGGTGGGTGGTCTGGCGGGACAGTGTCGCGTCGAACAGCCACTCGGTCGCCGTACGGATCCTGTTGCCCGGCATGGAGAGCAGGTGGTAGCCGCGGGTCACCGCCTTCGCCGGCAGACCGGCCAGCGGAATCTGCAGCGGGTCGGCGGCCGCGTCGGTGCCGCCGAGGTCCACCACGAAGCCCAGATCCTTGTGCACGTAGGGCTTGCGCTCACCCGTCCCGAACGATGCTGCCACGTTGTGCGCGGCCCGCCGCCCCTGCCGCTCGGCGTGCTGCGCGGTCATCGGCGTGACCTCGCCAGGCCGCGTCAGATCCGGTACGGCGGCCGCGTCGCCGCAGGCGAAGACCTCCGGGTGGCCCGGCACGTTCAGGTACTCGTCGACGACCAGGCGGCCCTTCTCGGTCTTCAGGCCGAGCCCCTCGACCACCGGGTCCGGCCGGACGCCCACGCACCAGATCAGCGAGTTGGTCGCCACCTCGGACTGGTCGGTCAGCCGGACGCAGTCGTGCTTGGCCTCCTCGACCGACAGGCCCATCCGGACCTCGACACCGCGCTTGCGCAGCACCTTGTCCGCCGTACGGGACAGGCGCTTGTCCAGCTCGGGCAGCACCCGGTCGGCGATGTCCAGCAGCATCCAGCGCATCTGCTGGTCGCGCAGCCGGGGCCGGCGCTTCTTGAGCAGCTCGGTGAAGAGCACACCGTGCGCCGCGACCTCTGTCCCGGTGTAGCCGGCTCCGACCACGACGAACGTGCAGAGCGCGTCCCGTGCGTCCTGGTCGTCCGTGGCGTCGGCCAGCTCGATCTGCTGGATCAGGTGATCCCGCAGGAACACCGCCTCCGGGATGCCGCGGAAGCCATGGGCGTGCTCGGCGACCCCAGGGATCGGCAGCAGCTTGTTCACGCTGCCGGCGGCGATCACTAGCCGGTCGTAGTGCAGCGCACCGGCCTTGCCGCCCGGGTCCTCGTACGAGACGGTCCGCTCGTCCAGGTCGAGCCCGTCGACCTCGCCGAGCACCAGCTGGACCTCCGGCAACGCGTCCGCCAGCGAAACCGTCAGCCGGCGCGGCTCCAGGATGCCCGTCGCCACCTCGGGCAGCAGCGGGACGTAGAGGAAGTAGTCGGTCGGGTTGACCAGCACGATGTCGGCGCGGCCCCGGCTCACCCGGCACAGCGTCTTGGCAGCGTGGAACCCGGCGAACCCGGCTCCGACGATGACGATCCTCGGTCGGCTCATGCCTCTTGATACCAGATCCCGGGCAAGCCCAAACGGGATCAGCACGGACGAGCCGCAATCGTGAATCAGTCGAGCAGCGCGTCCACGAACTGCTCGGGGTCGAACGGCGCCAGGTCGTCGGCCCCTTCACCGAGCCCGACCAGCTTGACCGGTACGCCGAGCTCACGCTGCACCGCGATCACGATGCCGCCCTTGGCGGTCCCGTCCAGCTTGGTCAGCACCAGGCCGGTCACGGTGATCACCTCGGCGAACACCCGGGCCTGGGTCAGCCCGTTCTGCCCGGTGGTGGCGTCGATGACGAGCAGCACCTCGTCGACCTCGGCCGCCTTCTCGATCACCCGCTTGACCTTGCCCAGCTCGTCCATCAGCCCGGTCTTGGTGTGCAGCCGGCCGGCGGTGTCGATCAGTACGACATCCGCCTGCTCCTCGATCCCGCGCTTGACCGCGTCGAACGCGATGCTCGCCGGGTCGCCGCCCTCGGGGCCGCGCACGGTCGGAGCACCGACCCGCTCGCCCCAGGTCTGCAGCTGGTCCGCGGCGGCCGCGCGGAACGTGTCGGCCGCGCCGAGCAGGACCTTCTTGTCCTCGGCCACCAGCACCCGGGCCAGCCGGCCGACGGTGGTGGTCTTGCCGGTGCCGTTGACGCCGACCATCAGGACGACGGCGGGCTTGTCACCTTGGCGGTCCACGTTCAGCGACCGGTCCATCGACGGGTCGACCAGCGCGATCAGCTCCTCGCGCAGGATCGTGCGCGCCTTCTCACCGCCGACGCCCTCGACGCGGACCCGGGTCCGCAGCCGCTCGACCAGCTCCTGGGTCGGCGCGACCCCGACATCGGCCGTGATCAGCGTGGTCTCGATGTCCTCCCACGTCTCCTCGTCCAGCTTGTCGCGGGACAGCAGAGCGAGCAGGCCCTTGCCGAGCGAGCCCTGCGAGCGGGCCAGCCGGGCGCGCAGCCGGACCAGGCGGCCCTGCGCGGACTCCGGCTTCTCCAGCTCCGGCAGCGCGGTGTCCTCGAGCGTGCGCGTCGGCGTGTCCCGCGGCTCCTCGGCGTCCTCGCCGACGGTCGGCTCGGCCGTCTCGATCGGGGCCGGCGGAGTCGCGGCCGGCAGCTCACCGCCCCGGCGGTTCCGGGCCACGACGAGTCCGGCGGTACCGGCGATCAGGACGACGACCACCGCGATGATCGCGATCAGGGCGGCGTCGGCGAGCTGAGGGACAAGCTGAGGAGTCAACACGGTTCCCCATCTTGGCAGACACTCATGCCAGATCCACGATCGGTCGCGTTGGGTGGGGCGCCAGTTCCGGGCGGTGCGTGAGTAGTACGACGGTACGACGCCCGGCCGCGCGGAACAGGTCGCTCAGCAGACTCCGGGCCGTCTCCTCGTCCAGGTGCTCGGTCGGCTCGTCCAGGACGAGCACCTCGTGGTCGGCCAACAGCAGCCGGGCGAACGCCAGCCGCTGCCGCTCACCGCCGGACAGCCGCGCGCCGTGCTCCCCCACCATCGTGTCGAGCCCCTTCGGCAGGCCGTGCACGAACTCACCCAGCCGAGCCCGGTAGAGCGCGTTCCACAGCTGCAGGTCGCTCGAGCCGGGCTTGGCGAGCAGCAGGTTCTCCCGGATGCTCGTGTCGAACACGTAGCTCTCCTGCGTCAGCAGCCCGACCTTCGCCCGTACCTGGTCCCCCTCGAGCCGCCGTACGTCGGAGCCGTCCAGCAGCACCTCACCCGCGCGCGGCTCCAGGAAGCGGAGCAGCACCAGGGCCAGCGTGCTCTTGCCCGACCCGCTCGGACCGGTGATCACCACCCGGCTCCCAGCCGGTAGATCCAGGTCCACGTCGCGCAGCACGTCCTCCGGCCCGTACCCGACCCGCAGACCCCGCACCTGCAGCCCAGACCCCGCAGGCATCGGCAGCGGCTCCGAAGGCTCGGCCACCGGCACCGGCGTCCCCAGCAAGTCCTCCACCCGCTGCAAGGACGCACGCACCCTGATCGCCAACTGCGCCGCGACCGGGATCCCACCCAGCACATCAGCCAGAGCCAGCGGCGTCAGCACGAGCACCGCGTAGACCGGGCCAGACTCCCCAGTCCCAAGCACGAGCCCGGCGATGCTCGCCGCCCCCACGCACACCACCAGCAGCGCGCCACCGAGACCAGTGCTCCACGCAGACCGCCGCTGCGCCAAAGCCAGCCGCCGGTCCGCCGCCTCGAACGACGCCAGTACGTCGTCCACTGCATTGAAAGCCAGTACGTCGGCCGCAGTCTGCAGGTCCTCCGTCGCAGCAGCCGCCACATCTCCCCGAGCCCCGGCCATCATCCGCTCGGCCCTCGAAGCGCTGGCCGCCGTCAGCCACGGCACCACCGTGCAGGCGACCAGGACAGCAACAGCCACCGCAGCACCTGCCACGGGGAGCAGCAGCACCAGCAGCCCAACAGTCGCCGTAGCGGTCACCACTGCCACCAGCACCGGCAGCAGCACCCGCAACCACAGGTCGAGCACCGCATCGATGTCCAGCACCAGCCGTGACAGCAGGTCCCCACTCCGGGACGACGCCAGCCCGACCGGCGCCAGCGGCTCCAGCCGCTCGGTGATCCGAGCCCTGGTGTCGCCCAGCACCCGGTACGCCGCGTCGTGGCCGGCCAGTCGTTCGACGTACCGGAACACCCCGCGACCAACACCGAAGGCCCGTACGGCGACGATCGCCACCAGCAACGTCAGCACCGGGGGCTCGGCCGAGGCCTTGGTGATCAACCACGCCGAGGTGGCCAGCAGCCCGACCGCCATCCCCGACGCCAGCACTCCAGCCAGTACGGCGAGCAGCAGCCGCGGCCGCACCCGCCGCGCGGGCATCGCCAGTCCGAGCACGCTCATACCTTCACCAGCTCCCTGGATACGGAGACCACTCGATCAGCTGCGTCCATCAGCGCCGGCCGGTGCGCGACCAGCAAGACCGTCCGCCCGGTCGCCCGCAGCCCCGCGACGACCGCCGCCTCGGCCACGGGGTCCAGCCCGGCCGTCGGCTCGTCCAGCAACAGCACCGGCGCATCGGTGACCAGCGCCCGAGCCAGCGCGACTCGCCGACGCTGTCCGCCCGACAGCAACTGCCCCTGCTCCCCCACCGGCGTACCGAGCTCCAACGAGGCAGCTCCTGCCGTGTCCAGCGCCTGGCACACCTCAGCATCAGTCGCAGCGGGCCGCCCGAGCCGCACGTTGTCCGCGATGCTCCCCACTCGCAGACCAGGCCGCTGCGGCACCCACCCGAACTGCTGCCGCCACAGCCCCATGTCGAACTCGTCCATCGCGCTTCCCCCCGCAACGACCACACCGCCCGAAGGCACGACGAACCCGAGAATCGCCGCCAGCACCGTCGACTTCCCAGCCCCACTGGGCCCCGTCAGCGCCACCACCTCGCCCGGCCACAGATCCAGGTCGAAGCTCTCCACCGCAGCCTGATCCCGGTCCGGGTACCGCACGGTCACGTCGTGCAGGTGCAGCCCGGTCGACCGCAGATCCGGCACATCGGTCCTGTCACCAGCCAGAGGCAGCGGCGTCTCCAGCACCCGGAACACCTCTTCGCTCGCCGCGACCCCGTCCGCGCTCGCGTGGAACTGGGCACCGACCTGCCGCAACGGCAGGTAGGCCTCCGGCGCCAGGATCAGCACGAGCAGCGCCGTCTCCAGCCCGAGCTTGCCCTCCACCAACCGCAGTCCGACACCGACCGCGACCAGCGCGACCGAGATGCTCGCCAGCAGCTCCAGCACGAACGACGACAGGAACGCAAGCCGCAAACTCGCCATCGACGCGACCCGGTGCTCCTCGGTCACCCGTCGTACCGACTCGGCCTGGCCCTTGGCCCGCCCGAACAGCTTCAGCGTCGCCAGCCCGGACACCACGTCGGAGAAGTGATGAGCCAGTACGGCGAGCGCCCGCTGCCGCCGGCGACTGTAGGCCTGGGTGGCCCAGCCGACCAACGCCATGAACAACGGGATCAGCGGCAGTGTCACCACCACGGTCGCCGCGGCGATCAGGTCACCGGTCGCCATCCAGCCGACGACGCCGGCCGGCACAGTCGCCGCCAGGACGAGCTGCGGCAGGTAGCGGGCGAAGTACGGGTCGAGGTCGTCGAGTCCTTTGGTCAGCAGGGTCGTCAGCTGGCTGCTGCGCTCTCCGCTGAGCCACGAAGGCCCCAGCTTCAGCGAGTGCTCCAGGACCCGCCGCCGTAGCGTCGACTTCACCGCGGCCGCCGCCCGTTGCGCCACGACCTCCTGCAACCACGTCAGCGCGGCCCGGCCGGCAACGACCGCCGCCAGCAACCAGGCCACTTCACCGACACCAGAACCGTGCAACACGACCCCCGAGATCCCCCGCGCGAGCAGCACGGCCTGCAGGATCACCAGCACACCAGTGGCGACGCCGATGGCCACCGACCCGGCCAGGAACAGCCGGGCCGCCTTGGCCTGGCGCAGCAACCGTGGATCGACCGGCTTCATCAGACGCCGACGATCACGCGCTTGCGGAACACCCAGTACGTCCAGCCCTGGTAGAGCATCACCAGCGGCGTGAAGATCGCGGCGATCACCGTCAGGATCTTCAACGTGTACGGCGTGGACGCGGCCGCCACCGTGGTCAGTGTCGATCCTGGGTCCAGCGTCGACGGCATCACCGCGGGGAACATGGCGGCGAACAGCGACGTCACCGCCAGTGCGACGGCCAGCGCCGTCCCCGCGAAGGCCCAGCCCTCCCGGCGCAACCTGTTCGCGACCAGCCCGCCGACAAGCGACGCAGCGGCCAGACCGGCGATCAGCACCGACCACCGGTCCCCGCGGAGCTCCTGAGCCCAGGCCAGGAACCCGACGGTGAGCACCGCCGCCACCAGCCCGGTCCACCCGGCCAGCCGGTTGGCCCGCTCCCGCAGGTCGCCCGTCGTCCGCAGGGCCAGGAAGATCGCGCCGTGGGCGACGAAGACCGCCGTGAAGGTCACACCGCCCAGCAACGCGAAGGGACTCAGCAGGTCACCCAGCCCACCGACGAACTCGTACGACGCGTCCAGCGGGATGCCGCGGACCAGGTTGGCGAAGGCGATGCCCCACAGCAGCGCCGGGGCCAGCGACCCGATCACGATCAGCGTGTCCATCCGGGACCGCCAGGGCAGGTCGTCGCGCTTGCCCCGGTACTCCAGCGCGACGCCGCGCAGGATCAGCGCGACCAGGATCGCGAACAGCGGCAGGTAGAACGCGCTGAACAGCGTCGCGTACCACTCCGGGAAGGCCGCGAACGTCATCGCGCCGGCCGTGATCAGCCAGACCTCGTTGCCGTCCCAGACCGGCCCGATCGTCGTCACCACGGCCCGTCGCTCGGGCTCGTCGCGACCCAGCACCCGGAGCAGGATGCCGACCCCGAAGTCGAACCCCTCGAGCACGAAGTAGCCGATCCACAGGAACGCGATCACCATGAACCAGACCGTTGTCAGTTCCATCGTCAGTCCCCTCAGTACGCGAAGGACAGGGGCTTGGCCTCGGCCGCGCCGTCGTCATCGGAGTCGGGCCCGGAGGGATCCGCCGGCGGTGACGTCCCGGCCAGCCCGGCCCGGATCGACTTGAGCATCAGCTTCACCTCGACCACCGCCAGTACGCCGTACAGGACGGTGAACCCGATCAGGCTGGTCAGGATCTCCGCGCTCGTCGTCCCGGGCGACACCCCGGCCGACGTCGGCATCAGCCCGAACACCAGCCACGGCTGCCGGCCGGTCTCGGTGAACACCCAGCCGAAGACGTTCGCGAACAGCGGCAGCAGCGGAAGCGGCAGCGCCATCCAGATCAGCCACCGGTGCGGCTCACGGCCCTTGCGGGTCATCCACAGCAGCAGGACCGCCAGCGCGACCGCCGTCATCCCGACCCCGATCATCAGCCGGAAGGTCCAGTAGGTCAGCGGGACGTTCGGGTTGTACGAGCCGGGGCCGTAGAGCTTCTCGTACGACTGCTGCAGGTTGTTGATGCCCTGTACCTCGCCGTCGAACGTGCCGGTGGCCAGGAAGGACAGCAGGTACGGCACCTTGACCGAGAAGATCTCCTGCGAGCCGTCCAGCGTGCCGACCGTGAACACCGAGAACGACGCCGGCTTCTCGGACTGGTAGAGCGCCTCGGCCGCCGCCATCTTCATCGGCTGCACCTCGGTCATCACCTTGCCCTGCTGGTCACCGCTCAGCGCCACGCCGGCCCCGGCGGCGATCACGATCACCGCGCCCAGCCGCATCGCGGTCCGGAACGCGCCGGTGTCGACGCCCGGCCGGCGGACCAGGTGCCAGATCGCGACCGCCGCGACGAACGCGCCACCGACCATGAACGCGGCGAAGATCGTGTGCGGGAAGGTGACGAGCACGACCTTGTTGGTCAGCACCGCCCAGATGTCGGTCAGCTCGGCCCGGCCGCGCTCGGCGTTGTAGCGAAAGCCGACCGGGTTCTGCATCCACGAGTTGGCCGCCAGGATGAAGTACGCCGACAGTTGCGTGCCGAGCACCACCATCCAGATGCAGGCCAGGTGCACCTTCTTCGGCAGCCGGTCCCAGCCGAAGATCCACAGGCCGATGAAGGTCGACTCGACGAAGAACGCGAGCAGCCCCTCCAGCGCGAGCGGCGCCCCGAACACGTCGCCGACGAAGCGCGAGTAGTCGCTCCAGTTCATCCCGAACTGGAACTCCTGAACCAGGCCGGTGACCACGCCCATCGCGATGTTGATCAGGAAGAGCTTGCCGTAGAACTTGGTCAGCCGCAGGTACTTGTCCTGGCCCGTGCGGTACCAGGCGGTCTGCAGGCCGGCCGTGATCGCGACCAGCGAGAGCGTCACCGGCACGAAGAAGAAGTGGTAGACGGTGGTGATCGCGAACTGCCAGCGCGCCAGATCGAGCGTGTCCATCAGCCCTCCCGGGCGATCTACGACGTTACGTAGTAGATGCTAGCGCAGATCTACGACGGGATGTAGTAGATACCGGCGACGATCTACTACAACGTGTAGTTATACTGGTCACGTGACCACCGACCCGAAGGCTCCGCGACCGCTCGGCGAGCTCGAGCGGGTGGTGATGGAGCAGCTCTGGGCGGCCGACACCGCGCTCACCGTGCGGGAGGTCCACGAGCGGCTCTCGCTCACCCGCGACCTGGCCTACACCACCGTCATGACGGTACTGGACCGCCTGGCCAAGAAGAAGCTGACCGAGCGCGAGCGCGACGGCAAGGCCTGGCGGTACAAGGCCTCCGCGCCGCGCGCCGACCTGGCGGTCGACCTGATGCGCGACGCCCTCGACCAGGCGGGCGACCGCCGGGCGGCGCTGGTCAGGTTCGTCGGTCAGGTCTCCGACGAGGAGGCCGCGCTGCTGCGTGAGGCCCTGAGCAAGCTCGAGGCGCGAGAGGGGTGATCACCCCGATCCTGCTCGCGGCACTGGCTCTGGTGCTGACCGGGCCGGCTCCAGCCTTGCTGGCTCGCTCCAGCTGGCCCTACCGCATCCCCCGCGCAGCAGTAGCGCTCTGGCAGGCCCTGTCGATCGCGGCCGTCCTCGCAGCGCTCGGCGCCGGCATCTCCCTGTCGTACTCGACAGCAGGTGAGCCCGGCGAGCCACGCTTCGACCCGTCGTCGCCGAGAGACCTGGCCGCCGCGGCAGTCCTCGCACTGACCGCACTGGTCGCCATCAGACTCCTGTACGCCGCCGGCCGCGTCGCCGTCGGCACCAGAGCCCGACGCAAGCGCCACCGCGACCTGGTCGACGTACTGGCCACTCCGGACGGCCTGATCCCCGGTCTGCGGGTGCTGGCCGAGGAGACTCCGCTCGCCTACTGCCTGCCGGCGATGCGCGGCTCCCGGGTCGTCGTGTCGGTGGGCGCGCTCGACCGGCTCGACGACAGCGAGCTGCGCGCCGTACTGGCGCATGAGCAAGCGCACCTCCGCGCCAGGCACGACCTGGTGCTCGAGGCGTTCACGTCGTTGCACATGGCGTTCCCGCGCTGGGTCCGCAGCGACGTCGCGCTGGAGCAGGCGCGCACGCTGGTGGAGCTGCTCGCCGACGACGACGCCCGCCGCCGCAGCGGACCGCTGCCGCTGGCCCGTGCCCTGGTCGCGCTCGCCGGCTCCCCGGCACCCGCCGCGGGCATGGCGATGGCCAAGTCCGCGACGGTGCTGAGAGTCCAGCGTCTGGCCGACCCCGAACCGCGTTTCCCCCTGCTGTCGGCGGCGACCTACGCGACGGCGGTCGCACTGCTCGTGCTGCCCACCGTCACCGTCGCCGCTCCCGTGCTGAAGGCGCTGGCCGAAGCCGTCCGCTGACGCCTTTTGTTGCTTGTAGCAATTACTTACCCGAAGCGCTTACCCTCACCCCGTGCCACCGCCAGCAGCACGAGCCCCGACAGAACCAGCAGAACGATCATGGTGAAAACGAACGTCAGCACAGACTTACAACTCTCCCCGCCTTGATGCGAACAACCTCACAGGTGATACGCACCTAGTCTTCCAGAAGTTCCCCGAAAGCCTTCACCACTTCGTCGACCGGCCAGGCCAACGTGTCCGGAGTCACCACCAGCTCCACCCACGACCAGCCCGGGACGTCGGCCGGCTGCCACGTCCAGGTCAGCGACTCGCGCGTCGCTTCCATCCGGCGTACGGCGGCCCGCTCCATTGGGCCGGCCGGACGCGGCGCGTAGAGGCGGAACGAGTTCGTGTGCGGCGGCTCGGGAAACACCCGGTACCCGATGGACTGCAACGCGACCGCCAGCTCGACGGCCCGGTCGTGCAGGTCACCCATCAGCGGCAGCACCGAGCGGAGACCCTCGCGCGCCGAGACGGCGTACGGGAAGAGCGTGTACGGGTTGGCACCGAGCCGGCGCTGCCAGCGGCGCACCTCGGCGATCACGTCGACCGGTCCGGCAACCGCGGCTCCGCTCAACCCGCCAAGGCCCTTGTAGAACGAGACGTAGACCGTCGTGGCCAGCTCGGCGACCTCGGCCAGGCTGTGCCCGAGGTACGGCGTGCTCTCCCACAACCGGGCGCCGTCCAGGTGCAGCGGTACGCCGCGCGCCGCACAGGCCTCGGCGAAGAGCACCAGCTCGTCCCAGGTCGGCAGTACGAAACCGGCGTCGCGCAGCGGCAGCTCCAGCGTCACCGCTGCCAGCGAGCCCGGGATGGCGGCCAGCTCGTCCGGCCGCGGCTGCCGCGGCTCGGCACACAGCCGCTCGATCCGGAGCTGATGCACCTCCTCCAACGCGTTCAACTCGTGCACCAGGAGGTGGGACAGCCCGTGCACGGCGACCCGCTTCGTACCGGCCCGGTCGGCGAACACCCGCAGCACGCTCTGCTGCGCGGCGATCCCGGTCGGCATGAACACGGCCGCCGGCTTGCCCAGCAGCTCGGCGACCTCCGACTCCAGCAGTGCGACCTCACCGCCGCTGCCGTAGCCGTCGCGCTTCTCGTCGGTCGCCACGTCGGCCAGCCGGCGCAGTGTGTCCGCCACGGACAGGCGGCGCCCGGTCAGCCAGCGAGTGGACTCGGCAGCAGCTGCCGTACGGCGTACCTTCAGGTCTTCGGAGGAGTCAGCCACTCGTCCATCCTCTCCCTACCGGCAACCGGGTTTTCACACCTGGGTGGTGACGACGTGCTCCCCCTGGACCGTCCGGATCTCCACCGAACGCACCTGCTCCAGCGGCACCAGCACCCCGCCGCCGAACCGGCTCCCCTCGCGTGCGGCCTTCTCCGACACGATCCAGCTGCCGGCCGTCCACGTCCGGCCCGCCTTGTCGGTGACGAGCATCTCGCACTCGGCCCCGGCCTTCAGACCGGTCAGGTTGACCACGACCCAGCTCCAACCCGTCCGCGGCTCGACCGTCGTCGCCATCGTCGTACCGGTGGAGGCGTCGGTCGCACTGGACTGCTTGGACCCGGCCGGCGTGTCCTCGGCGACCACTTGGTCGACCGACTGCCGCCCGATCGCGACACCGCCGCCGAGCGCTCCGGCGACGACGACTACCGCGGCAGCCGCCAGCAACCAGCGGCGGCGCGGCCTGGCCTTGGTGGCCGGGGCCGTCTCTTCACGAGCGGCCCGCAGCGTCCGCTGCAGCAGCAGGTCGCCGTCGGTCGGCGGTCCGTCCAGGAACGCCTCCGGCGGGACCTCTCCGAGGAACTCCTTCATCTCTTCGAACTCCGCCAGCTCAGCCGAGCACTCCGCGCAGCCGGCCAGGTGCTGCTCGACCTCACGCGCCTCGTCGGGCTCCAGCGCACCCAGTGCGTAGGCACCGAGCTGTGAGCGGTCGTGGCCGCCGTCGCTCGCACTCATCGGGCCACCTCCGTTCCGGACGTTCCGGCTCCACCCAGCACACTCCGCAGCGCTCGGAGGGCGTAATACGATCTCGACTTCACGGTACCGGGCGGGACGCCCAGCTCCTTCGCGGCCTCGGTCACGGTCCGGCCCCGGTAGTACAGCTCCACCAGGACCTCACGGTGCTCCGGCGTGACCTGCTCCAGCGCGTCCAGCACGACCATGCTGTTCACCACCGACTCGGAGTGGTCCCGCTCGACCGGCGGCCGGTCCTCCACCTCCGCGACCTCAGCAGGCCGTACGGCGCGGGCGCGGGCCCGGTCGGTGACGAGGTTGCGGGCCACGGTCAGCAGCCAGCCGCGGACCGAGCCCTTGCCGTCGATCAGGTCGTCGGAGTGTTTCCAGGCCCGCAGCAGGGTCTCTTGGACGACGTCCTCGGCAGCAGCCCTGTCACCGGTCAGCCGGGTGGCGTACGCGAGCAGGCTGCGGCCGTGCTCGGCGTAGAGGGAACGGATCAGCGCCTCGGCACTGCCGTCCGGCTCGCCCACCGCTGTCCTCCCGGCCTCGACACTCGCGGTCGTTCGTACGATAGGCGATCCGTCGCGCTCGGTGACCGCAGGGCTCGCCAGCGGGCCCCGCAGCACGTACCCGACCGACGTCATGCCGACTCAGTAGCCGGAGTTACCGGTGTCGCCGGCGGCCGGCGCGGTGGTGATCTTCTTGCCGTCGGCACCGACGACCCACCAGGTGCCGAGCACACCCTGGCCCTTGCCGTCACCGGGCTGGGTGTCGGTCGCGTACTGGTACAGCGGCGCACCGGCCAGCGTGAGCTGCTTGCTGCCGTCGGTCCGGGTCACCGTGCCGACCAGTGACGCGTCGACGCCGTCCAGCTGGGGCGCGGCAGTGCCGGCCTTCACCGGCGGCCACAGCGCGGCGCACTCGCCGTCACAGTTGGACTTCGACGGGCTGGTGGTGTCGGTGTCGAACACGTACAAGGTGCGCCCGTTGCCATCGACAACGACTTTGCCGAAGTTCGCGACGTCCGCCGTCGCCAGCTTCGGCGCGGCGCTCGGGTTCGGGGTGGTGCTGCTCTGGCTCTGCGGCGCGGCGGCGGGGGTCGTCGTGCCGTCACCGCTGCCACAGGCGGCCAGGGCCGCCAGGCCGAGTACGGCGGTGGCGGCGACAAAGGCGAAACGCTTCATGGAACCTGCTCCTCGGGTGAGTGTTTCTCAGACACCCTCCACACGGACACATCCCAGAACCGGTTCAGCGGTGTGACCGGATCTATCGTCACGTAACGGACAACGAGATCCCGACCGCCGTCCAGCGCGCCCTGGACGCCGTCGACCAACTGCTCAGTGGTTGGTGGTGAGGACCATGCGGAACCGGGCGTCGCCGGACAGCATCCGCTCGTACGCCGCACCCGCCTGCTCGAGTGGCACCGTCTCGACCATCGGCCGGACGTCGTGCGCGAGGGCGAACGCGAGGTTCTCCTCGTTCTGGCTCGGGGTGCCGGTCAGCGAGCCCTGGATGGTCTGGTCGTTGAAGATCAGCGACGTGGTGATCTCGACCGGGTCGCTGGTGACGCCGACGATGATCAGCCGGCCGTGCAACGCGAGCCCGCCGAGCAGCGCGGTGATCGCGGCGCCGCTCGTCCCGGTCGCGATGACGACCTGCGCGCCGCCGAGCTCCTGCAGCGCCTGGGCCGGGTCGACCGCCGTGCTGTCGATGTACTCGTCCGCGCCGAGCTTCAGGGCCAGGTCCCGCTTCGCCTCGCCGCGAGCGATCGCGACGACGCGCAACCCGAGCTTGGCGGCGTACTGGATGGCCAGGTGACCGAGTCCACCGATCCCCTGTACGGCGACCAGCGCGTCCGGCCGCGCGGCGCTCTTGCGCAGACCGTTGAACACGGTGATCCCGGCGCACAGCAGGGGCGCGGCCTCGGCGGCCGAGATTCCCTCCGGTACGGCGACCAGGCCGCTCGCCCGGGTCGTCATGTACTCGGCGTAGCCGCCGTCGACGCTGACCCCCGCGATCGGCTGGTCGGTGCAGAACACGAAGTCGCCGCGGCGGCAGTTCGCGCAGACCAGGCACGGGCCGGCGTGGAAGCCGACGCCGACGCGGTCGCCGACCTGCCAGCCGGTGACGCCGTCGCCGAGCGCGTCGACCCGGCCGACGATCTCGTGGCCCGGCACCACCGGCGTACCGGGTGGCAGGGCGCCGAGCAGGTTGTGCACGCCGGCCTCGTCGCTGTGGCAGATCCCGCAGGCCTCGACAGCGATCCGGACGTGACCGGCGGCGGGCGCGGTGAACTGCTTGTCGACCAGGGTGAAGACACCATCGAGAGCCTCGACGGCGCGATACGTTCCAAGACGGTCGGTCATCTTGCTCTCCTCAAAAGAAAGCCCCTCGGGTGAGGGGCTGTGAAAACTACGGCTTCAGCAGGCTGTCGAAGGTCAGTGCGAAGAACACCTCGAAGGCCGCCTGCGACTTGTCGGCGCGGGCCTGGATCAGCGTCCCTTCCCAGGCGCTGAGCAGGTAGCGCGCGGTCTGGTCGGGCCCGAGGTCGGTCCGGATCTCGCCGGCCTTCTGCCCGTCCGCGATCGCCGAGGCCAGCAGGCCACTCCAGTACCCGAGGCCCTGATTCACGGCGACCCGGATCGGGTCGCTGTGATCGACGATCTCGGTCCCGAAGTTCCCCAGCAGGCAGCCCCGAGCGATCCCGAACCGCACCACCTCGTCCCGCAGGAACTCGAAGTGCTTCCGAATCCGCTCGGTCGGCGCCACCGCCGGATCCGCCAGATCCATCAACCGCCGCTGCTCGCCGTACCGCTCGAGCGCGACGATCGCGAGTGCTTCCTTGCTCGCGAAGTGGTTGTAGAACGAGCCCTTCGGCACCCCCGCACGGTCGGTGATGTCCTTCACCGCCGCCGCATTGAACCCCTTCTCATGGAACTGGGCCAACGCCGCGTCAACGATCTCTTCCCGCATGCTCCTCCGCGCCATGCCTCCAATATGACCGGTCGTCTCAAAGAAATCAAGTAAACAATTTCCAGTGCGGTACGCCGTCAGACGGCGTGGACGGTGAGCAGCTCGTCGAGGCCCTTGAAGTCTGCCACGTTCCGCGTGTAGAGCGGCAGCCCCCGGGCGGACGCGATCGCCGCGATCATCAGATCCATCCGCCGCGGCCGTGGATCCCGTCCTGCCGCGACCGTCAGCGCAACCAAGCTCCCGTACCGCGTCACGGCGTTGCCGTCGAAGGGCAGCGGATCGAACATTTTCACCGCCGAACTCAGCACCTCGGACCGGGCAGCACGGGTGAACGGATCCTTGGCCATCCCTACGCCCTGATGCAGTTCAGCCAGCGAAACAGCCGTCAACTCCCAGCGCTCCGGAAGCTGCACGGTGTCCAGATCCAGCAGGTCGATGTAGGTGCAGGTGTCCAGCACGCCCACCGGTGGACGGTCGCTCATACGCGCTCGAACGGGTCGTCGTCATCCCCGAGACGATCTTCGGTACCGAAGAACTCGTCCGCTTCCTGCCGCATCGCCGCGGCGTCGATCCGCGGCAGGAGCCGAGCCTGGGACATCAATTCCTCGGTGGTCGGCTGACGCCGCTTGGCCAGCGGACGCAGCTCGGCGACCTCGGCACCGTTTCGGGTGATGTGGAACGTCTCCCCCGCCTCCACAGCATCCATCACGGCCGCGGACTGGTTCCGGAACTCGCGCTGCGTGATGACCTTCATACCCCCAGCGTAGCGCGATGAGACACACCTCGCTACAGCAAGAGATTTACGCCGGTTCAGGCTCCCGGATCCGCTGGGAGATGACCGCGGACACCCCGTCGCCGCGCATCGTGACGCCGTACAGGGCGTCGGCGACCTCCATCGTGCGCTTCTGGTGGGTGATGACCAGGAGCTGGCTGTTCTCGCGGAGCTCCTCGTAGATCTCCAGCAGGCGGCCCAGGTTGGTGTCGTCGAGCGCCGCCTCGACCTCGTCGAGGATGTAGAACGGCGACGGGCGGGCCTTGAACAGCGCGACCAGGAAGGCGACCGCGACCAGCGAGCGCTCGCCACCGGACAGCAGCGACAGGCGCTTGACCTTCTTGCCGGGCGGGCGGGCCTCGACGTCGATGCCGGTGGACAGCATGTCGCTGGGGTCGGTCAGCACGAGCCGGCCCTCACCGCCGGGGAACAGCCGGCTGAAGACGTGCTCGAAGGCGACCTCGACGTCGCGGTAGGCCTCGGTGAAGACCTGCTCGACGCGGTCGTCGACCTCCTTGACGATGTCCATCAGGTCGCGACGGGACTTCTTCAGGTCGTCCAGCTGCTCGGCGAGGAACCGGTGCCGCTCCTCCATCGCCTCGAACTCCTCGAGGGCGAGCGGGTTGATCCGGCCGAGCTGGCCGAGCGCGCGCTCGGCCGACTTGAGCCGCTTCTCCACCTTGGTGCGGTTGAACGGCTCGCCCGGCTGCTCGACGTCGGGGTCGTCCCCCTCCTTCGGCAGCGGCGGGACCAGCTGGTCCGGCCCGTACTCCGCGATCAGCGGCTCGACCTCGGTGCCCAGCTCGCCGAGCGCCTTCTCGTACAGCTGCTCCAGCTTCATCTTCTGCTGGGCGCGGGCGAGCTGGTCGCGGTGCACGGTGTTGGTCAGCTGCTCCAGGTCGGAGCTCAGGTTCCGGGTGGAGGACCGGGCCTGGGCCAGCCCCTTCTCCCGGTCCGCGCGCTGCGCCTGGATGGCCGAGCGCTCGGTGGCCGCCAGCTGCAGCGAGTGCTCCAGCCGAGCCAGCACATGCCCAGTGGCCAGGTGCACTGCCTGCGCCGCCTCGGACTGACGAGCCCGCCGCGACGCCCGCGCGATCGCCCGGGCCCGGGCCTCGCGCTCCTGCCGTGCCGCGCGCTCCAGCGAGTCGGCCCGGCCGGACAGCGCCCGGGCCCGCTCCTCGGTGGTCCGCAGCGCCAGCCGCGCCTCCATCTCGGCCGCCCGACCGGCCTTGGCCGCCTCGGCGAGCCGGTCGCGCTCGGTCGGGTCCGGCTCGTCGCCGCCGTCCTCGTCGTACGTCTCCGCGTCGTTCAGCCGCTGCTCGAGGTCGGCCAGACCGGACAGATTCCGGTCGCGCTCCTCCTCGGCCGCCGCGATCGCCTCGGCCATCCGCTGCGCCTCACCGCGCGACGCCTTGGCCAGCGAGCCGAACTGCGCCAGCTGCTCGGCCACGGCCGCCATCGCCGCGTCCGACTCGTGCAGCCGGGCCAGCGTGATCTCGACGGACTCCTTCTGCTGCGCCCGCTCCTGCTCCAGCGCCGCCAGCTCGAACCGCAGCCGCTCGCTGCGAGCGGTCGCCTCGGTCAGCTTCTCCGCGGCCTCGTCTACGGCCGACTGCACCTCGATCAGGCTCGGCGCGGCATCCGACCCGCCGTACGCGAAGTGCGCACCCAGTACGTCGCCCTGCCGCGTCGTCGCGGTCACGTCGGGCAGGTGCTGGACCAGCGACTGCGCCGCGGCCACGTCGTCGACCACCGCGACCTTGCGCAGCAGGCGGCGCAGCGCCGGGCGCAGCTGCTCGGGGCAGTCGACGACCTCCACCGCGTACGTCGCGCCGTACGGCAGCTGCGGCCAGGACGCGTGGTCCTCGCTCGGTGCGTCGCCCAGCAGCATCCCGGCGCGACCGAGATCGTGCTCCTTCAGGTGCCCGACGGCCTCGACGGCGGCAGCGGTGTGCGTCACGGCGACGGCGTCAGCAGCCTCACCGAGCGCGGCCGCGATCGCCGTCTCGTACCCGGCGCGGACGCTCAGCAGCGCGGCCACGGACCCCATCAGCCCGGTGACCTGCTCGGAGGCGGCCAGCAGGGCGCCGGCGCCGTCCTTGCGGTTCAGGCCCATCTCCAGGGCGTCCTTGCGGGCGGTCAGACCGGCCCGCTCCCGCTCGGCGTCGCGCTCCTCGGCGCGGACCTTGGTGAGCCGCTCGTCCATCTCGTCCAGGACGCTCTGCGCGGCCTCGAACTGGTCGTCGAGACCCTTCTCACCGGCGTCGAGGCCGGCCACCTGGGTCTCCAGCGCGGTGAAGTCGTGCTGCGCCTTCGCGGCGCGCTGCTCGGCCTCGCGCTGGTTGGCGGCGAGGCGGCCGATCTCGGACTCGGCGGCGGACGCGCGGCTCTTCAGCGCGTTCACCTGGCCGGTCAGCCGGGCCAGGCCCTCGCGGCGGTCGGCCGACGCCCGGATCAGCGCGGCGATCCGGCGTTCTTCCTCGGAGTGCTGGGCCTCGAGCTGCTGGCGGCGTTCGATCGCCTCGGCCAGCATCTCGGAGTGCGCCTCGACCTCGGCCTCGATCTCCGCCTCGGTCTCGCGGACCCGGGCGGCCTCCAGCTCCAGCTCCTCGGGGTCGCGTCCGGCCCGCGGCTCGTCGGCCTCGTCGTTCAGCGACCGGATCCGGTCGGCGGCGATCCGGGCGGTGCCCTTGATCCGCTCGCCGAAGCCGGACAGCGAGTACCAGGTGTCCTGGGCGGCCTGCAGGGCCGGCGCGTCCTCGCGCAGCGCCTCCTCGAGGTCGGCCTCGGTCTCGCGGGCCTCGCGCAGCGCCTCCTCGATCTCGGCGCGGCGCTGGGTCATCGCGGCCTCGTCCTTGAGCTCGGCCTCGAGCGCGGACTGGGCCTGGACGATGTCGTCGGCGAGCAGCCGGGACCGGCCGTCGCGGACCTCGGCCTGGATGGTGACGGCCCGGCGGGCGACCTCGGCCTGCCGGCCGAGCGGCTTGAGCTGACGGCGGATCTCGGCGATCAGGTCGCCGAGGCGGTGCACGTTGCCCTCGGTCGACTCCAGCTTCCGCAGCGCCTTCTCCTTGCGCTTGCGGTGCTTCAGGACGCCGGCCGCCTCCTCGACGAAGCCGCGGCGGCCTTCGGGCGTGGCGCGCAGGATCGAGTCGAGCTGGCCCTGGCCGACGATGACGTGCATCTCGCGGCCGATCCCGGAGTCGCTGAGCAGCTCCTGGACGTCGAGCAGCCGGCAGTTCTGGCCGTTGATCTGGTAGTCGGAGCCGCCGTTGCGGAACATCGTCCGGGAGATCGTCACCTCGGCGAACTCGATCGGCAGCGCGCCGTCGGTGTTGTCGATGGTGAGCACGACCTCGGCGCGGCCCAGCGGGCTGCGGCCGGAGGTGCCGGCGAAGATGACGTCCTCCATCTTGCCGCCGCGCAGCGACTTCGCACCCTGCTCGCCCATCACCCAGGCCAGGGCGTCCACGACGTTGGACTTGCCGGAGCCGTTCGGGCCGACGATGCAGGTGATCCCTGGTTCGAAGTTCATCGTCGTCGCCGAGGCGAACGACTTGAAACCCCGGAGCGTCATGCTCTTCAGGTACAAAGCCTTGCTCCCAACCCGTGAAAGGACAGACGGTATCCGATGGAACCGTCGTAACTGCCGGTGCTACTGCGGCTACCCGGGGGAAGGTGTTCCAGGCCCGAGTCTACGTCGGACAGCCGCACGTCTCGCGGAGGCTGCGTCGATCCGACACAGGAAACGCAAAAAGAGCGGCGGGGCCCGGACGGGGGCCGCCGCCGTGGGTGGTGCGGACGGTGCGGGGTGCTGCCCGGGACCGATGGTCCCGGGTCAGCTGGTACTGACTGGTCTGTCGCGCTGGTCAGACGTGGGCAGGCGTGTTCAGTGCCTCGTCCACGGTGAGCAGCCGACCGTCGTGAACGGCTGCGACCAGGTGGTCGTTCTCTGCCTGCAGACGCATCACGTGCGCCTCCAGGTCCGCGACGCGCCGGTTGAGCAGGCGAACCTGCTCGAGCAGACGCGGGTCAGTGCCTCCAAGATGCCCTAGAAGAGCCTTGGCCATTGTGCTGTCCTCCGGAAGGGTTTTGCTGGCTGGTAGCGCCCCCGGTCCGAGGAGCGCCTCTCAAAAGATGTGCCGTCTTTCAGGGTGACACCCGCTACGCCAAGGGTCAACCTGGCGTAGGTCAAATCACCATTTCCCGCTCACCACCGGGCGTGTCGTGGCGCCGGCTGACACTTCGGGCAGCGGAACGAGGAACGGTTCATGAACGGTTCGCGCCGGATCGGGCGGCCGTCGCGCGGGCACGGCGAGCCCTCCTGGCCGTAGACCGCCAGGCCCCGCTCGAAGTAGCCGGATTCCCCGTTCACGTTGACGTACAGGGCGTCGAAGCTGGTCCCGCCGACGTCGAGCGCCTCGGCCATCACCGCCCGGGCGTGACCGAGAATCTCCTTGGCCTGTTGGGCTTTCAGCGTTTCGGTGGCCTTGGCGTAGTGCAGCTTCGCCCGCCACAACGCCTCGTCGGCGTAGATGTTGCCGATTCCGCTGACCACCGTCTGGTCGAGCAACGCCCGCTTCAGGCCGGTCTTGCGGCGCCGCAGACCGGCGGCGGCCGCGTCCAGGTCGAACAGCGGGTCGAACGGGTCGCGGGCGATGTGCGCGATCTCGGCGGGCAGCTCGGCGCCGCCTTCGGCGTAAGACAGACCACCGAACATCCGCTGGTCCAGAAAACGGACCTCTCCCCCGCTGTCGGCGAACCGGAAGCGGATCCGTAGGTGCTTCTCGTCCGGCGCACCGACCGGCTGGACCCGGAACTGGCCGCTCATGCCGAGGTGCGCCAGTACGGCGTCGCCCGACTCCAGCGGGAGCCACAGGTACTTGCCGCGCCGGGCCGGCGTACCGAAGGTCTGGCCCTTAAGCGTGGCAACGAAGTCGTCCGGCCCGGCGAGGTGCCGCCGGACCGGACGAGGATGCAGTACTTCGACGGCGTCGATCGTCCGCCCGGTGGTGAAATCCGCGAGTCCGCGGCGAACGACCTCTACCTCAGGAAGTTCAGGCACCTCAGGGTTGCTGGGACGGGTCGATGCTGTCGGGATGCGCCGCGCGCAAGGCCTTCCAGGCCGTTTCGGCCGCCTGCTGCTCGGCTTCCTTCTTGCTCCGGCCGATGCCGTGCCCGTAGGTGTCGGCACCGATCCGGACCCGCGCCTCGAACGTCTTGGCGTGGTCGGGACCGGACTCGGCGATCACGTACTCCGGGACGCCGACACCGAGCTGGGCGACCAACTCCTGCAGTGACGTCTTCCAGTCGAGGCCGGCACCGAGCCGCGCCGACGACTCCATCAGCTCGTCGAACAGCGTGTGCACGACGCCGCCGGCCACCTCGAACCCACGGTCCAGGTAGACGGCACCGATCAGCGCCTCGACGCAGTCGGCCAGGATCGACGACTTGTCGCGTCCGCCGGTGGCCTCCTCGCCGCGCCCGAGCCGTAGGTACTTGCCGAGCTTGAGGTCGCGAGCGACCCCGGCGAGCGCGCGCATGTTGACCACCGCGGCGCGCAACTTGGCCAGCCGGCCCTCGGAGAGGTCCGGATGGTTGCGGAACAGCGACTCCGTGACGATGACGCCGAGCACGGAGTCCCCGAGGAACTCCAGCCGCTCGTTGGTCGGCAACCCACCGTTCTCGTACGCGAACGAACGGTGGGTGAAGGCGTGCTCCAGTAGTTCGTCAGCCAGCGATACGCCGAGCCGCTGGTTCAGCTCGGCGTAGAGCCCCGTCTCGTTGACCGAATTCACTGGGTAGGTGCCGTTTAGCTCTCGACGACCTGGCGACGCTCGCCCTTCGCGCCGTACTGGCCGCAAGTCGGGCAAACGGTGTGCTGCAGGTGCTTCGCGCGGCAGGCGGGGTTCACGCAGATCACCAGCGACGGGGCAGTGGTCTTCCACTGGGCCCGGCGGTTGCGGGTGTTGCTGCGCGACATCTTCCGCTTCGGAACGGCCACGGTTATGACTCCTCGGTTCGGCCGGAGGCTCGAGAACCCGGCCGGCTTGGTGTGCGGTTGCTCTGTAGTTGTACTGCACCCGTACCGCGGTACGGGAAGTCTGAAGGTTACTTGTCCGTCGATCGGTCGTCGCGCGGGGCCAGCCCACTCAGCGCCGACCAGCGGGGATCGACCGCGTCCTCGTGCTTGTGATCCGGCTCGTCGTCCAGCCGGGCCCCGCACTCGGGGCACAGACCGGAACAGTCGTCGGAGCACAAGGGCGTGAACGGCAGCGCGAGCACCACCTGGTCCCTCAGTGCCGGCTCGAGGTCGATCAGATCGCCCTCCATCCGGCTGGCCTCGTCGGGTTCGGCGTCGCTCTCCGGGTAGACGTACAGCTCCTGGACGTCAGCGAGGAACTCGTCCTCGATGTCGGTCAGGCACCGCGCGCACTCCCCGACCAGCCGGCCCTGGGCCGAACCGGAGACGAGCACCCCTTCGACCACCGCTTCCAGTCGTAGGTCGAACTGGATCGGATCACCGTCGGGGACGCCGATCACGTCGATCCCGAGATCGGCCGGTGCCGCCGCCGTGAAGGAGACTTCGCGCTGGGACCCGGCGCGGCGAGACAGCTCGTGGGTATCGATCACGAGTGGGGACCGCAGGTCCAAGGCGCTCAGGACATCCCTTTCAGGCGTGGGCAGGCAGAAACTCGGTCTCAACGAGACCGATGGACAACATTACCAACTCCACGCCTCAGAGCCCAATCGGGGCAACCGCGGGCATTTCTAGAGCTTCGCGATCAACTGGGCGTGAACGCTCGGTGGCAGGAACGCGTCCACTGGGCCGCCCAGCTTCGCGATCTCCTTGACCAGGCTGGACGACACGTACCCGTGCTCCGGCGCGGTCGGCAGGAACAGCGTGTCGAGCCCGGTCAGCCGCCGGTTCATCTGGGCCATCCGCAGCTCGTAGTCGTAGTCGCTGCCCGAGCGCAGGCCCTTGACGACCACCTGCGCGCCGACCGTCCGGCAGAAGTCGACCAGCAGCCCCTCGAAGGGCACCACCGTCACGTTCGGGTACGGCGCGGCGATCTCGGTCAGCAGCGCGACCCGTTCGTCGCCGTCGAACATCCGCTGCTTGGACGGGTTCACGCCGGCGCCGACGATCACCTCGGTGAACGCCGCCGAGGCCCGCGCGATCACGTCCAGGTGGCCGTTGGTGGGTGGGTCGAACGTGCCCGGGAAGACCGCTCTACTCATGGCGGTGACCGTACCAAAGCCGGGCCTCGCCGTACTTGCGGTCGCGCAGCGCGGCCAACCCCTCCGGCCACTCCCACGGCTCCCGTTTGCCCCGCTCGACCACCACGACGGCGTCCTCGGTCAGCCAGCCGTGATCGACCAGCGCGAGCAACACTTCCTGCAGGGCGGTCGTTTCCAGCTTGTACGGCGGGTCGGCGAACACCAGGTCGAACGCCTCACCGGAGTTGTCGCCCTGGGCAACCTTCTCCACCGGCCGGGTCAGCAGCGTCGCCCCCGGCATCCCGACCGCGCGGATGTTCCCGGCGATCACCTCGGCGGCCTTCCGGTCCTGCTCGACCAGCACCACCCGCGCCGCCCCCCGCGACAACGCCTCCAGCCCGATCGCACCGGACCCGGCGTACAGGTCGATCACCGCCAGGTCCTGCATCCCACCGAACTCGGTCTCCACCGACGCGAACATCGCCTCCCGCACCCGGTCCGCGGTCGGCCGCGTCCCCGTCCCCGCCGGCACCAAGATCCGCCGGCCACCGGCGATCCCAGCAATAATCCGGGTCATGTCTTCTCCAGGTATTCGGCCGCTTCGGACTCCAAGGTCTCGGCCACGAACGCCTTCAGAGCCGGGTACTCGCTGAGGGTGGCATCGACCGAAACGATCGAATGCGCCACGTGCCGGGCAGCGTAGATCACGTCCTCGTCGCGCAGCACGCTGAGCAGCTTCAAGCTCGTACGCCGCCCCGACTGCGCCACCCCGAGCACGTCACCCTCGCGCCGGTTCTCCAGGTCGATCCGCGACAGCTCGAACCCGTCGGTCGTCGAAGCAACCGCGTCCAGCCGCTCCCGCGACTTCGACCCCGGCCACCCATCGGTGACCAGCAAGCAGAGCCCCGGCACCTGCCCCCGCCCGACCCGCCCCCGCAACTGATGCAACTGCGAGATGCCGAACCGGTCGGCGTCCATCACCACCATCGTCGACGCGTTCGGGACGTCGACGCCGACCTCGATCACGGTGGTCGCGATCAGCACGTCGGTCTCCCCGGCGGCGAACTTCGACATCACCGCATCCTTCTCGTCGGCCGGGAGCCGCCCGTGCAGCACCGCCTGCCGCAGGTCGGGCAGGATCTCGGCGAGCACCTCCGCGACCTGCAGCACCGAGATCGCCGGCCGCGGCTTGCCCTTGGCCCCGGACTCCTCGTCCTCGGCGCCGGAGGCGAACTCGCCCTCCTCGTCGGTGGCGTTCTTCACGTCGTCACCGATCCGCGGGCACACGACGTACGCCTGGTGGCCCTTCTGGACCTCCTCGCGCACCCGTTCCCAGGCCCGCTCGAGCCAGGCCGGCCGCTCCTTGGCCGGGACCACCGACGACTTGATCGGCGACCGCCCGGCCGGCAGCTCGGTCAGTGTCGACACCGACAGGTCGCCGAAGACCGTCATCGCGACCGTGCGCGGGATCGGCGTCGCGGTCATCACCAGCACGTGCGGCGTGTTCTCCCCCGACTTCGTGCTCAGCGCGGCCCGCTGCTCGACACCGAACCGGTGCTGCTCGTCGACCACCACCAGCCCGAGGTCGGCGAACTGGACCTTGTCCTCCAGCAGCGCGTGCGTCCCGACGACGATCCCCGCGGCGCCGCTGGCCGCGTCCAGCATCGCCGTACGGCGGGAGGCCGCGTTCAGCGAGCCGGTCAGCAGACCGACCTTCGTCGCCCGGTCGGCGCCGCCGAGCATGCCCTGCTCGGCCAGCTCACCGAGCATCTTCGTCAGCGTCTTGTGGTGCTGGGTGGCGAGCACCTCGGTCGGCGCGAGCAGGACCGCCTGACCGCCCGCGTCGACGACCGACAGCATCGCCCGCAGCGCGACCACGGTCTTGCCGGAGCCGACCTCTCCCTGCAGCAGCCGGTGCATCGGGTGCGCCCGGGCGATGTCGGCGAAGATCTCGTCGCACACCTCGGCCTGGCCCGCGGTCAGCGTGAACGGCAGCCGCGCGTCGAAGTCGTCCAGCAGCCCACCGGCGGTCCGCTCGCGCGGGATCGCCTTCAGCGCGTCGGTGACCGCCCGGCGCTGGGCCAGGATCGTCTGCATCACCAGCGCTTCCTCGAACCGGAACCGCTTCTGCGCCTCGGCGATGTCCTTCTCAGTCTCCGGCAGGTGGATCAGCTGCAGCGCGTCCCGCAGCCCGAGCAGCTTCTCGTTCTTCAGGATGAGGTCGGGAATCGGGTCCGCGACCTCCTCGAGGTTGTCCAGCACGATCTTCAGGCTGCGCTCGATGGTGGCCGTCGGCAACTTCGCGGTGGCCGGGTAGAGCGGCCGGAACGGCTTGGCCCGGCGCTCGATCTCGGCTTCGCTGAGGTCTTCCTCGTCGAGGATCTCGGTGCCCGGGCCCTTCAGCTGCAGGATGTCGCGGAACTTCGTCACCTCGCCCCAGAACAGCGCGGCCGTCCCGGGGGTCAGCTTGTTGGCCAGCCAGGGCTGGTTGAAGAACGCCAGCTCCAGGTCGTTGCGCCCGTCGGTGACCACGACCTTGGTGATCGTCTTGTGCCGGCGGAACTTGTTCACCTCGTCCGGCCGGATCTCCTGCTTGGAGTCCAGCGAGCGCACGGTGACCTTCTTCACCTTGCCGTTCACGGTCGCCTGGTCGCCGACCTCGAGCTCGTCGAACGGCGTCAGCTCACCCTTCTTCAGGTAGCGCCGCGGGTAGTGCCGCAGCAGCTCCCCGACGGTCTCGATGCCGAGCACCTCGGAGAACGTCTTGGCCGTCCGGGCGCCGACGAAGTCGCGCAGCTTCCGGTCGATGTCTGTCTTCATTCCACCCCGATCAGCAACGGGTACCGCTCCTGGCCACCGTCGTACACCATCACATCGACATCTTTGCGGTGCCGACGGACGTGCCGGACCACCGCCTCGACCAGCGCGGGGTCCGCGTCCCGGCCGCTGACCACCGTCATCAGCTCGCCACCGCCGCCGAGCAGGCGGTCCACGACACCGGTCGCGGCGGTGGTCAGATCATCGGTGATCAGCGTGAAATCGCCGTCGACCACGCCCAGCGCGTCGCCGATCCGGCAGGTGCCGGCCATCGTCCAGGCGTCCTTGACCGCGATCGTGACCGCGCCGTGGCGGGTCTGCCCGGCGGCCGCCGACAGGTGCACGACGTCGTCGTCGAAGCTCCGCCCAGGGTCGTACACGGCGATCGCCGCCAGCCCTTGGACCTGCGCGCGGGTCGGGATCACAGCCACCCGTACGCCGTCCTGCCGCGCCGCCGTGGCCGCCGCCTCGGCGACCGCGATCGAGTCGTTGTCGTTCGGCAGCAGCACGATCTCGGGTGCCTTCGACTGCTCGATCGCCCGCAGCAGCTCCCCGGTCGAGCACCGCCTGCCAGGACCACCCCGTACGACGATCGCTCCCGCCTCGCCGAACAGCCCGGCCAGCCCGTCCCCCGCCGCGACCGCGATCACCGCGCGCCCCGGCACCGGCTGGTGCGGCTGGAGGTCCGCGAAGTGCGTCACCCGGATCCGGTGCGGCCGCCCCACCCCGATCCCCAGCTCGATCGCGGCCCCGACGTCGTCGGTGTGCACGTGCACGTTCCACAGCCCGTCGCCGCCGACGACCACCACGGAGTCCCCCAACCCCGTCAGCTCCCGCCTGAACCCGCCCACGTGCTCATCAGCGGCGTCCAGCAGGTACATCACCTCGTACGCCGGCCCGTCAGGCAGCAACTCGACGCCGGCCGGCGAGCCGGCTCCGGCTTCGCCGCCGACCAGCGAGGCAGCTCCGGCTTCGCCGCCGACCGGCGAGGCGGCTCCCGCTTCGCCAGAGCCGGCCGGGGAGGGAGCGGGCACAGGGAGCCGAGCCGGGACCGACCAGTCTCCCCCCGAGGTCCGCCCGGACAGCACCTGCTCCATCGCGCCCAGGATCACCACCAGGCCCGCTCCGCCGGCGTCGACCACTCCGGCACGCCGCAGTACGTCGAGCTGCTCGGTCGTCTTCGTCAACGCGACCCGCGCGGCCGCAACGGAGACCAGGCAGACCTCGGCCAAGTTCTTGCCTTCGCCGGCCGCCGCGAGCGCAGCGTCGGCGGCAGCTCGGGCGACGGTGAGCATCGTCCCCTCGACCGGCTGAGCCACCGCCCCGTACGCCGCATCCGCCGCGAAAACCAGTGCATCCGCAAAAGCCACCGGCTCACTCATCCGAGGATCAGCAAGTCGGCCCTCACTGTCCTGGCGAACCGGCAGGTTCTCCGCCAGCCGCAGCCCACACGCCCGGACCAGCTGCGACGTGATCACCCCGGAGTTCCCCCGCGCCCCCAGCAGCGCCCCGCGCCCGAAGGCCTGGACCGCCTCCGCGAAGGTCAGCTCGCCCTCGGGCAGCGCGTCGCAGGCGGCTTCCCAGGTCAGGTACAGGTTGGTGCCCGTGTCGCCGTCGGGGACCGGGTACACGTTGAGATCGTCGATCTCGGTCCGCGCCCGTCCCAGCTCCACGAGCGCCGTACGGGCCCAGCTCCGCAGCACCCCGACCGTCAGCTCTTCCACGCCGGGAAGGTTATCCGGTGCTGCCCAGCCACTTACTATGTGTTGTGCCTGCCTCAGCTGCTCCGATCCTGTTTTCCGTGTCCCCCGACAGCTACGAGCTGGCGGTGCGGGAGCTTCGGGAGGAGTTCGGCCGGCAGGTCGGCGTCGAGCGCGTCAGCGGCGACCTCGGCCGGATCACCGACAATGCTCCGGCCGTCGACCAGCTGGCCAGAGCCTGCGACGAAGGCCGGATCATCTTCATTCGTCACCTGACGGTCGAGATCGCGACCTTCCCGCCGTACGACGGACCGCCGCCGCACGAGCTGGCCGACCTGGTCCTGGCCGAGCTTCCCAAGCACCCCAAGGCGGTCGCCGTCCAGACCTGGACCGACGGCGCGGGGACGGGCGGCACCTACTACCACCTGCTCGACGAGGCCCTCGGAGCCCGCGGGATCGAGGTCACCCGCTCGGAGCAGGACGTCGTCGTCTCGTGCTTCGTCTCCGACCGCGCGGTCCTGATCGGTCTCAACCGGCTCGAGGACAGCCTGGCCGACTGGCCCGGCGGCCGGATGCGGCTGGCGCGTTCCGACGAGCGGGTGTCCCGCTCGGAGTTCAAGCTCGAGGAAGCGATCCGGACCTTCCACCTCGACCTGGTGCCCGGCGGCAAGGGCCTGGACCTCGGCGCCAGCCCTGGCGGCTGGACGCGGATCCTGCGCCAGTACGACCAGGAGGTCTGGTCCGTCGACCCCGGCGCTCTCGACGCGCGTCTCGACGGCGACCGCCGGATCCACCACGTCGCCACCACGGCCGGCGAGTTCTTCCGCCGCAACGAGCTGCGCTTCGACGTGGTCGTCAACGACATGCGCATGGACCAGGTGATGAGCGCCCGCGTCATGCTCGACGCCGTACCGCACCTGCGCCGCGGCGCGCTCGTCGTGATCACGCTCAAGGGCGGTGGCCGCAACCCGCTCGACGCCGCCCGCCGCGGGATGGATGTCCTGAGCAAGGAGTACGACGTCCTGCACGCCCGTCAGCTACACCACAACCGCCGCGAGATCACCGTCGTGGCCCGCACCCGCTGAACTGGCCGTACGACAAGCTGAACTGGCCGTAGAACAAGCAGCAGGCGCCCGGGACATCCCGGACGCCTACGAGGCCCTGCACGGAGACCGGCTCATCGGGGAGCCGGAAGAGTACTAGCCGACGACGCGCTGAACCTTGCCCGCCTTGATGCAGGAGGTGCAGACCTTCATCCGGGTCGGGGTGCCCTTGACGATCGCCAGGAACGGCTGAATGTTGGGGTTGAACCGCCGCGACGTACGCGCCTTGACCCGGCGGATCATCGCGCCCTTACCCAGCCGGGCAACACTGTTGCCGAACATCGGCTGCTTGCCGCAAACATCGCACTTCTTAGACATGATTCTCCGTGGTCAAGGGTGTTCAGGGTCGTACGCCGACAGACCATGTTACACAGCGTCTGCAGGCGCGACCAACTCGGTCCAGCGGCCGTGATCCAGGCCACTCATGCTCTCAGTTCGCCGTCGAAGCTCGTACCACGAGCTCGGGCCTGATGAGGATCTTACGCGGTCGGTCCGAGCTTCGCTCACGGATCCTCCGCAGCAGCAGCTCGACGGCCGTCGTGCCGACCTCAGCGGCCGGCAACCGGACCGTCGTCAGCGGGGTCTGCAGGTACCCGGCGTACGGGTGGTCGCCGTACCCGGTGACAGCAACATCACCCGGTACGCCGAGGCCGAGCTCGGCCAGCGCCCTCAACAGCCCCAGCGCGAAGTAGTCGTTCCCGGTGACGATCCCGTCCGGCCTTTCACCCGAGGCCAGCACGGCCGACGCGACCCGGTAGGCCTCCTCCGGCTGCCACGGCAACGCCAGCGAGTCGTACCGCTTCGTCGGTACGGCGCGCACGCTGCCCGCCGACACCTCCAGCCCGGCGTCGGCCATCGCCCGCCGGAACCCGGCGACGCGATCGGCCGTCGTCGTGATCGGCAGGTCCTCCTCCAGCACCAGCAGCCGACGGGCACCACCGGCGATCAGGTGCGTGGTCGCCTCGTAGCCGCCGCGTTCGTTGTCGACCCCGACCATGTCGCAGTCGAGCTCGGGCACGTCGCGGTTGACGAACACCATCGGGATCCCGGAGTCGCGGACCCGTCGCCAGTGGTCCCAGTCGTCCTGCACCGGGACGACGATCGCGCCGTCGACCGCGGACCGCAGCAGCGCCTCGGTGGCGCGCTGCTCGTTCTCGGCGCTCTCGTCGGTGACCAGCAGTAGCAACGAGTACCCCTGCGCGCGGGCGCCGAGCTCGATGCTGCTGATCAGCTGGGCGTAGAACGGGTTGGACGGGTTGGTGATGACGAGCCCGAGCGTCATCGCCGAGCCGAGCACGAGCGACCGGGCCAGCGAGTTCGGCACGTAGCCGATCCGCGCCGCCTCGGCCCGTACGGCGGCCCGCGTGGCCGCGCTGACGCTGTCCTTGTCGGCCAGCGCGCGGGACACCGTGTTGACCGACAGCCCCAGCGCACCGGCGATGTCGCGCAGCGTCGCCCGCCGTGCGTCCGTCATCGCACCTCCCCGTCCCACCCCATCAGGCTGAGAAGACTAAGCCTTGATCGCCAGGTGGATGCGGACGCGCACCGTTCCGTCGACGACCGCGCGGAGCCGCAGCCAGTGGCCGAAGCCGGCCGCCGGCCAGGACACCAGGGCGCCCGGCTCGACCGGGTGCTCGGAGCCGTCCAGGTCGCACCAGGTGATGCCGTCCGGCGAGACCTGCGTGACGTAGCGCGCCGTCCCGTCGCCGTCGACGTGCTGGACGAACCAGCGCGCCTCACCGGCCCAGGCCACCTCGTACGGCTCGGTGTCGAAGTCCTTCGCGAACTCGGTGTCGCGTTCGAGGACCGCCGTCATGGACTGTCGCATGGCCGTGACCTACCAATCCACCGAGATGAGCACGGAGTCGAGGAACAGGAAGTTGCGCACGTCCGAGTGCGTGCGCACCGAGAAGTAGAAGTTCAGCAGGTTCTCGAGCGTCTCGTAGCGCTCCTCGTACGGCGGGACCGGCACGTCGCGCATGTCCATTACCCGGTCGTTGACCTGCAGCTCGACGTTCTTGCGCGCGTCGGTGTCGACCAGCCAGCGCAGGTAGTGCCAGTTCACCTTGGTCGGGACCTCGTTGTAGCAGAGCTCCTGCGGCTCGCCGAACTGCTGCCAGTCCTCGGGGTTCGGCGCGGTGAAGTCGGCGGCGTACTCGAGCTTCACCTTGCCCTCGAAGTGCTCGCGCGGCGTCGGCTCGGGCACGGTCGGGGCCATCCAGCGCCGGGTGAAGTGGTTGTCCAGATCGGTGTTCTGGTAACGCGCGACGGTGTGGTAGCGCAGGCCGCCGTCGCCGCACAGGTCGGTCGCGACGGTGAACGCGCCGAACTGCGCCTCGGACGGGTGCGTGTTGCCGTCCCACTGGACGTCGCCGAAGGTGTCCAGCTCGGCGCCGCCGCCGAGCGTCGCCTCGGACTTGAACGCGAAGTAGGTCTCCAGCTGGACCAGGCCACGGCCGCTCATGGTCAGCCGCCGGATCGCGACCGCGGTGTGGCCCTTGTGCGGGCGGGTGGCGAGCTTGAGCGCGTAGGTGCCGCTCATCGCGCCGTGGGTGCCGATGTCGAAGAAGTTGCAGGCCGACAGCTGCGGCGGCCGGAAGTCGCGCATGTGGTTGTCGACCGTGCTCAGGTCGCCGCGGCCGTTGTAGTTGCCGAGCAGTTCGCACCAGCCGTGCGTCCCGCTGTCGAACTCGTCGAAGGCCAGGATCCGGGGCAGCGGCTTGAACTTGGACAGCCGGGGATCCGCAGCCAGCAGGGCGGACCGGATGTCGGATGTGGTCACGCTCGTCCTCCTCAGGAGGTTGGGTGAAGGGCTCCTGAAGTTAACGTTCACGGGAATTTGCCGTCAATCGACCGTTGCGCCCTCCGGAACGCTGGTCTCTTGACACTCAAATATCACGCTTCTACGGTGCATTAACGCTACCGTTAACGTTCATGTAGCGACTCTCTCCTCTGCCTGAAACGAGGTCGCCATGCAGTCGCTGAGCCGAGCTCTCACCGTGCTCGCCGAGCTGAACCGCCAGGACCGCCCGTACGGCGTGACCGAACTGGCCGGCACGATCGGCCTGCACAAGAGCACGGTCCACCGGATCCTCGCGACCTTCTGCGCGCACGGCCTCGCCCGCCGGGTCGACGACCACCTCTACTGCGCCACGGACGGCCTGGCCACCCTCCGCCGCACCACGGCCGCGCAGCCGGACCTGCTCGCCGAAGCAGCCCACCAGCTCAGCTCCTCGGTGCTCCTCGCCCGCCCCCTGCCCCGGACAGCCGGGACGGTTCTGGAGATAGCGGCAGTCGCCCAGCCGACGCACGCCGAGCGCCCTTCGGGCGCCGGCGGGGCGAGCTGGGCGCCCGGCCACCGTGGGCGGCGATCCCCTGAGCAAGTCTGCCCCGGCGACGCGGTGCCGCTTCGGGCGAGCGCCCTTGGCCGGGCTTACCTTGCCGCCCTCCCCGCAGATCAGTTCGAAGCGGGGCCCGAGTTGCTGGACACGCTCCAGCGCGTACGGGAGGTCGGCTTCGCGCACAACGCCCGGCCGATCGCGGGCCTGCCGCGGATGGTCGCCGTACCGGTGCCGGACGGCGCCGGCGGTTGTGCGGGCGCACTGGGCGCCAAGCTCGCGCACCCCACCTCGGTCGCCGAGATCCGTCGCTACGCCCCGGTGCTCCACCGGGCCGCGGCCCGCCTCGGCCCCGGGCTCGCCGAGCACCGACCTCCGTCGCCGGCCACCCATCCATCGGCCGAACGCAGGCGGGGCGCCTGATGGGGGCGTACGTCGCCCGGCGGCTGTTCTTCTCGATCTTCGTGCTCTGGGGTGCGGTGACGATCATCTTCGTCGTGCTCCGGCTGGTCCCCGGCGACCCGGCGTACATCATGCTCGGGCCGGACGCCGACCAGGCGCAGGTCGACGCGCTCCGGGCCCAGCTCGGGCTCGACCACTCGCTGGCGCAGCAGTACGCGACCTACCTGACCAACGTCGTGCACCTCGACTTCGGCCAGTCCTTCCGGCTCAGCACGGACTCGATGACCCTGGTGATGCAACGAGTCCCCGCCACGATCCAGCTGGCCAGTACGGCGCTGCTGCTGTCGCTCCTGATCGGCCTGCCGCTCGGCGTGATCGCCGCGCTCAAGGCCAACACCTGGATCGACCGGTCCATCTCCGTCTTCTCCCTGCTCGGCCAGTCGACCCCGTCGTTCTGGCTCGGCATCGTGATGATCCTGGTCTTCGCGCGCAACCTCCAGGTCCTGCCGAGCTCCGGCTCCGGCACCTGGGCCCATCTCGTGCTGCCGACCGTCACGCTCGCGCTGCCGTTCCTCGCGATCCTCGTCCGGCTGACCCGCAGCGGCCTGCTCGAAGTCGTGCACGAGGGCTACGTGCAGACCGCGCGGGCGAAGGGCCTGGCCGAAGGCGGAGTGATCCTCGTGCACGCCCTGCGGAACGCGCTGATCCCGATCGTCACCGTCGTCGGCCTGCAGTTCGGCGCGCTGCTCGGCGGGACGGTGATCGTCGAGACCGTCTTCGCCTGGCCCGGCGTCGGCCGGCTGCTGATCGACTCGATCGGCAAGCGCGACTACGGCGTCGTCCAGGCCGCCATCCTGCTGGTGGCCACGATTTTCGTCCTGATCAACCTGCTCGTGGACTTGCTCTACGGCTTCCTGGACCCCCGCGTCCGCCTGGCTGGTGACCGATGACCTCCGCTGAACTCGCCCTGCCCACCGTCCGAACCGCCCGTAAGACGAGGGCCGGCAACGCCCGTATCCGCTTCGGCCTGATCGTGATCGCGGTGTACGTCGTCGCGGCCGTCGCCGGACCGTTCCTGATCGGCTTCGACTCGGTCGCCACCCGGACAGCGGACCGCCTGAAACCACCCGGCAGCCGCCTGTCCGACGGCTCGCTGGCGATCTTCGGCACCGACCAGGTCGGCCAGGACCTGCTCGCCCAGATGTTGCAGGGGGCAAGGATCTCGATCGCCGTCGGCCTGGCCACGCTGCTGCTGGCCGGCACCATCGGCGTCACGATCGGGATCGCGGCCGGCTACTTCGGCGGCTGGCTCGACGGGGTGCTGATGCGGCTGGCCGATATCCAGCTCGCGTTCCCGTCGATCCTGCTGGCGATCTTCATCGCCGCCCTGCTCGGCCCGAGCGTGGTCAACGTGGTGATCGTGCTCGCGGTCTCCAACTGGGTCACGTTCGCCCGGGTCGCTCGCGGCCAGGCGCTCGCCACCCGACGCCGTGAGTTCGTCGATGCGTCGCGAACGCTCGGCGCCGGCACCTGGCGGCTGATCCGCCGCTGCGTCCTGCCCGCCTCGGTCGCGCCGGTCCTGGTGGTCGCGACGGTCGAGATCGGTCACGTGATCCTCGCCGAGGCGTCGCTCAGCTTCCTCGGTCTCGGCACCCCGGCCAGTACGCCGAGCTGGGGCGTCACGATCGCCAACGGCCGCAACTACCTGGCCGACGCCTGGTGGATCTCGACCGTCCCCGGGATCGCGCTGGCCTTCCTGGTGGTCTCCCTCGGCGTACTGGGTGACGCCCTGCGCGACCGCTACGACCCGCGGCTGAGGAGCCTGTGATGGCACTGCTCGAAGTCAACGATCTCCGCGTCGAGTTCTCCACCTCCGGCGGCACGGTGAAGGCGGTCGACGGTGCGTCGTTCGACGTCCAGCCCGGTGAGACCGTCGCGCTGCTCGGCGAGTCCGGCAGCGGCAAGAGCGTCACCGCGCAGGCCGTGCTCGGCATCGTCCCCAAGCCCGCGGGCAAGGTCACCGGCGGCACCGTCTCGTACGACGGCCGCGACCTGCTCGCCCCCGGAACGGCGGGCAGCCTACGTGGCCGGGAGATCGCGATGGTCTTCCAGGACCCGCTCAGCTCGCTGAACCCGGTCTTCCGGGTCGGCGCGCAGATCGGCGAGATGTTCCGCAAGCACCGTGGCGCGTCGCGCAAGCAGGCGCGGGCGGAGGCGCTGGACCTGATGCGCCGGGTCGGCATCCCGGCGGCCGAGAAGCGCTTGGACGACTACCCGCACCAGTTCTCCGGCGGGATGCGCCAGCGGGTGATGATCGCGATGGCGCTCGCGCTGTCCCCGAAGCTGCTGATCGCCGACGAGCCCACGACCGCGCTCGACGTCACCGTCCAGGCCCAGATCATGCAGCTGCTCGCCCGCCTGCAGGCCGAGGAGGGCATGTCCCTGGTCCTGATCACCCACGACCTCGGCGTCGTCGCCGACGTCGCCGACCGCGTGGTGATGATGTACGCCGGCCGCGTGGTCGAAACCGGCCCGATCCGCGAGGTCTACGACCACAGCGCACATCCCTACACCGCCGGCCTGATGGCCTCGGTCCCGGTGATCGACGGCCCCCGCCAACGCCTCACCCCCATCCAAGGCTCCCCACCCGACCTCCTCCACCTTCCGTCAGGCTGCTCCTTCCGTCCCCGCTGCCAGTACGCCGACGCCCTGTGCGCCGAACAAGAGCCAGCACTTGCAGGCAGCAGCCACCGAGCGGCCTGCCACCATCCCCTGAGCCAGGGAGTACTGAATGTCTGAAACTCCCCTGCTCTCCGTCCGTGACCTGCACACCTCCTTCCCTCTGCGCTCGTCCGTACTTCGCCGTACCGTCGGTCAGATCCAGGCCGTCGCCGGGGTCTCCTTCGACGTCATGCCCGGTGGCACGCTCGGGCTGGTCGGCGAGTCCGGCTCCGGGAAGTCGACCGTCGCCCGCACGATCGTCGGGCTGGAGAAGGCCACCTCCGGCAGCATCCAGTTCGAGGGCGAGGAGCTCACCTCGTTGCCCAAGGCATCGATGCGCCGGGTCCGCCGCCAGCTCCAGATGATCTTCCAGGACCCCTACGCCTCCCTGAACCCCCGCGCGACGGTCGAGCAGATCATCACCGAGGCCTGGGAGATCCACCCCGACGTCGTACCGCCCGGCAAGCACCGCACCGAGGCCCGCGACCTGCTCGAACGCGTCGGCCTCAACCCCGACCACGCCCGCCGCTACCCCCACCAGTTCTCCGGCGGCCAGCGCCAGCGGATCGGCATCGCCCGCGCGCTCGCGCTCCGCCCGAAGCTGGTGATCTGCGACGAGGCCGTCTCCGCGCTCGACGTGTCGGTGCAGGCCCAGGTCCTCAACCTGCTGGCCGACCTGCGCAACGACCTCGGCCTCGCGTACCTGTTCATCGCCCACGACCTGTCCGTCGTCCGCCACATCTCGGATCAGGTAGCGGTGATGTACCTCGGCCGGATCGTCGAGACCGCGCCGCAGGACGAACTGTTCACCCGCCCGATCCACCCGTACACGCAGGCGCTGCTGTCCGCCGTACCGGATCCGAGGCCGTGGACCCGGCCGCCGCGCGAGCAGATCATCATCGGCGGCGACGTCCCGTCCCCCGCCGATCCTCCGTCCGGCTGCCGTTTCCGGACGCGGTGCTGGAAGGCCGAGGACCGCTGCGCGACCGACGAACCGCTGCTCGAGATCCGCCTCGACCAGCACCCTGCCGCCTGCCACTTCGCCGCCGACCTCGCCGGAGCCGCCCGATGACCGTCGAACTAGTCCTCCTCCGTCACGGCGAGTCCCTCTGGAACGCCGAGGACCGCTACCAGGGCCAGCAAGGCACCGGCCTCAGCCCACTGGGCCACGACCAGGCCAAACGCGCCGCCGAGTACCTCACCGGTACGCCGTTCGACGCGATCGTCGCCAGCGACCTCCAACGCGTCACCGAAACCTTGGGCCCCTACCTGGACGGCTTCCGCACAACAAGCACCGGCGGGATCCCCCCTGTGCGCATCGATCCCCGCTGGCGGGAGATCGACGTCGGCACCTGGGGCGGCCGCACCTTCACCGAGGTCCTCGGCGAAGAACCCGAGGTCGTCGCCGCCTTCGCCCGCGGCGAGGACGTCGCCCGCGGCGGCGGCGAGACCTTCGCCCAGCTCCGTGCCCGCGTCTGGGAAGCGGTCCAGGACATCGCCGCGACCGGCGCCCGGCGCGTCCTCGTCGGCACCCACGGCGGCCCGATCCGCGTCGCCGCCGCGTCCGCGCTCCGGCTCCCACCCGGCGACCAGGTCCTCCTCGATCCCCCGGTCAACTGCTCGCTCACCACCCTGCGGGTGGACGAGCGGCTCACCGCGAGCAGCCTCACGGCGTACAACACGCCGACGTCCGTCCTCACCCGTTCTCCCGAGGAGCAGCCGTCATGAGCCTCAGCACCACCAGCTTCGTCGCGATGACCTACAACCTGTGGGCCGACTTCCACCTGGACGCCCGCCGCGACGCCATCACCGGCCTGTTCGAGACCCGCCCGCCGGACCTCCTCGCCGTACAGGAGCTCAGAGGCGTCACCAGGGACCTCCTCGACAAGACGCTCACCACGCACGACCGCGTCGACGGCGAGGAAGGATGGGCGACCCAGAGCAACCTCTGGTGGCGCCGCGACCTCTTCCAGTACGTCGAGCACGGCGCCGAGGACGTCGGCATCCTCTCCCCCGACGCCAGGCTCTTCTGGGTCCGCCTCCGACCGCGAGAAGGAGTCGACCTCGTCTTCAGCACGGCGCACCTGACCTGGCCCGGCCACCCCGACGAACGCACCGACCACGTCAACCGGCGCGTCACCCAGGCCCGCAAGATCGCCGAGGAGCTCGACCGCCTGGCCGGTGAGGGCGCGTGCCTGTTCACCGTCGACATCAACGACATCGGCCCACCCCAGTGGGAGCTGGGCAACGCCGGGTTCCTCGACAGCTTCACCGCGCTCGGCCGGCACTCGCCGGTCACGCACCCCGTCGTACCGACCGTTGCCCCCGGCCCGATCGGCACCAAGCTCTCACCGCTCGCCTCGCCGCCGAAGGCGATCGACTGGATCTTCTCCCGCGGCCCGCTCGCGGTCCGCACCAGCGAGGTCGTCGAGTACTTCCTGGCCGGCCGGGCGCCGTCGGACCACTACCCGGTCGCCGCCACCTACACGTTCAAGTACTGAAACCCCTGCGCAAGGAGAACCACAGATGAGGAAGCGAAAGCTGGTGGTGGCCGCCCTGGTCGCCGTGACGGCGCTGGCGACCGGGCTGAGCGCCTGCTCGCCGGCGAGCGAACCGGGCTCCGGGGAGCAGGTGCTGCGCTACGCGCCGTCGATGTTCCCGGTCTCGCTGGACACCCACAAGTACGCCGGCGAGGAGGCGGTGCAGACCGCGATCCAGCAGATCATGGAGCCGCTGGTCCGCGTCGACGGCGGCAAGATCGTGCCGGTCCTGGCGGCGTCCTGGCAGAACCCGGACCCGAACACGTGGGTGTTCAAGCTGCGCGAGGGCGTGAAGTTCAGCGACGGTACGCCGTTCACCGCGAAGGACGTCGTCGCGTCGTACCAGCGGCACCAGAAGCTCGACGGCCCGCTGGTCCCGCTCTACGCGAGCGTGACGTCGTTCGCGGCGACCGACGACACGACGGTCACGGTGAAGACCGGCAAACCGCTCGGCACGCTGCTCAGCTCGCTGACGCTGCTGTTCATCGGCCCGGCCGGCAAGGTCGACAGCGAGGGCTTCTTCAACAAGCCGATCGGCACCGGGCCGTTCACGGTGACCGCGTTCCAGCCCGACGAGAAGCTCGAGCTGGCCGCCAACCCGTCGTACTGGGACGGTGCTCCGCAGCTGTCGAAGCTGGAGTTCGTGAACATCCCGGAGGTGGCCGGGCGGATCACCGGGCTGGAGAACGGTGAGGTCGACGTGCTCACCCAGATCCCGCCGGACCAGGTCGCGTCGGTGAAGGACAGCCAGGGCATCAGCTACGCGACGACGCCGAGCTGGACGTACTACTTCGACTGGTTCAACCACAACCGCAAGCCGTTCAACGACCCGCGGGTCCGGCAGGCGATGTGGCACGCGCTGAACCTGGAGGGCACGGTCAAGGACCTGTTCGGCGACCTCGCGACGGTCGCGCAGGCGCCGCTGGCGCAGGGCGTGATCGGTGCGCCGAAGCTCGCGCCGTACGCGTACGACCCCACGAAGGCCAAGCAGTTGCTCGCGCAGGCCGGCTTCCCGAACGGCTTCAGCACGTCGATGCAGTGGCCGCTCGAAGGTGGTCCGAACATCCGCGCGCTGGCGCAGGCGATGATCTCGGACTGGGCGAAGATCGGTGTGAAGGTCAAGCCGCTGGAGAAGGAGCGGGCCCAGTGGCTGGAGGACTTCGGCAAGCTGAACTGGGACATGAACCTGCAGACCAACGTGAGCGGCACTGGTGACGCCGACTACACGCTGGCCAGGCTCTACGTCTGCTCGGCCAAGCGCAACGGCTACTGCAACCCGGCGCTGGACAAGCTGCTGCTCGACGCCCGGACGTCGATCGACCAGGGCGCCCGCGCAAAGCTCTACACCGAGGCGGGCCAGACCCTCTGGAAGGATGCCGTCGGCATCTTCCCGGCCGACCTGGCCAGCAACAGCGCGCACCGCGAACGGGTGCAGAACTTCGTGATGCCCCCGAGCGGCCGCCCGCTGTTCACCAAGGTCACGGTGTCGGGCAACTGACCGAAACCGGGCCGGCCCACGGAGAGCCGGCCGGCCCGGTCCCGACCTTGTGCACCGGTCAGTCGTCTCCGCCCCGGATTCGTGGCTGAGCGGTGCACAAAGTCGTCAGTTCGCGGTCAGGTAGGCGACCTCTTCGGCGGTCAGGGTGACCGAGAGGCCCGGCAGCGACGTGCGGGTCTCGGAGATCTGCCGCGGGCCGATCAGCGGGAAGACCAGGTACGGCTGGTGCAGCAGCCAGGCCAGCGCGATCGCGGTCGGCTCGACACCCTTGGCCGACGCCAGCTCCCGGGCCCGGTCGAGGCGCTGGAAGTTCTCGTCGGAGTAGAAGCAGCGCACGAGCTCCTCGTCCGAGGTGTCCTCCGGCTTCGCGCGTCCGGTGAAGAACCCGCGGGCCTGGCTCGACCACGGGAACAGCGCGACCTGCCGGTCCCGCAGCCACGCCTGCGACTCGTCGTCGCTGACGTGCCGGCAGCCCTTCCACGGTACGTCGTACGCGCGGGCCAGGCTGAGGTGGTTGCTCAGCAGCGTCAGCGGCTGCTTGCCGTTGGCAACGGCGTACGCGTTGGCCTCGTCGAAGCGCGCGGTGCTCCAGTTCGACCCGCCGAACGCCTTGAACCGGCCGGCCCGGAACTGCTCGTCCATCGCGTCGACGAACTCCCCGACCGGGATCTCCTCGTTGTCGCGGTGCATCAGGTAGAGGTCGACGTGGTCGGTCTGCAGCCGCTGCAGGCTCTCCTCCAGCTGCCGCCCGATCGACTCCGGGTCGCAGTGCGGCGTGTGCGCGCCCTTGCCGATCACCACGACGTCGTCGCGGTTGCCGCGGGTCTTCATCCACTGCCCGAGCAGCTTCTCGCCGCGCCCGCCGCCGTAGATGTAGGCCGTGTCGAACGTCGTACCGCCGCGCTCGACGAAGTCGTCGAAGATCGTCGCCGCGTGCGTCAGCGTGTTCTGGTTGTCGACGCCCATCACCAGCCGCGAGACCTGCTTGTCCACGCCGGGTACGGCGCCGTACGTCATCGGGGCGTCGTCGCGCCGGGCCAGCGGACGGCCGGTCGCGGTCGGCACCGCGGCGTCGTCACGCTCGCTCGCGTACTGCTGCCCGATCAGCTTGCGCCACTCGTCCTGGACCGCCAGGTTGCCGAGCGTGTCGGCCCAGGTCATCTCCTGGGCCTGCCGCTGCGCGATCCCGGCGGCCACGGCGTCGGCCTCGGCGGCGTAGATGTAGGCCGGCTCCGCGGAGACGTCCCGCGGCTCCTGGCCGATCTTGTGCACGGTGACGTGCGTCGGCTTGCCGTCGCCGGCGAACCACGGGTCCTCGACCACGAGGTACCCCTCGCTGCCGAGGATCTTGACCAGCGGCTCGTCCTTCAGCCGTACGCCGGTCTGCACCTGAGCGGTCAGGCCGCTGTCGAAGAACAGCGTCGCGACCGCCCACTCGTCGGCGCCGGTCTCACCGACGTGGCCGGCCGCGGTGACGGCGGCCGGGTCGGCGAACGGCTTGCCGATCGCCGCGCCCGCGATCAGCCGGGCGTACGAGACCGGGTACCCGCCGACGTCCAGGATGCCGCCGCCGGCCAGCTCGTCGGCGTACAGGCGGTGCTCGGCGCGGAACTGCGCCTGGAACGCGAACGACGCCTGGATCTGGTGCACGGTGCCGATCTCGCCGTCGCGGACCAGCTGGGCCACCAGCTTGGTCTGCGGCAGGCAACGGTACATGTACGCCTCCATCAGGAGGACGTCGTTGCGGACCGCGGCCTCGATCATCGACGCGGCCCAGGACCGGTTGATCGCGAGCGGCTTCTCGCACAGCACGTGCTTGCCGGCTTCGGCGGTCTTGATCGCCCACTCCGGGTGCAGTGGGTGCGGAGTCGCGATGTAGACCGCGTCGACGGTGTCGTCGGCGAGCAGTTCCTCGTACGACGCGTGCCGGTGCGGGATCGAGTACTTGTCCCCGAACGCGTCGGCCGAGTCCTGGCTGCGGCTGCCGACCGCGGCCAGCACACCGGTGGACGAGGACGGGAGCTGACTGGCGAACCGGGAGGCGATGTTGCCGGTGCCGAGGATTCCCCAGCGAATCTTGTCGAGTTGCACGTAGGCCCCTTGGGAAGTGGTCGATCAGAATTTCATGGCGCCGGCGGCGATGTCGGCGATGAAGTGCCGGCCGCCGATGATGAAGACCCCGATCAAGGGGATCACGCTCATCAGGGCACCCGCCATCACCATGCTGTAGTCGGTGCCGTAGACACCGTTCAGCTGCTGAAGGGCGACCTGGAGCGTGAGCCGGTTGGGGTCCGTCATCACGATCAGCGGCCAGAGGTAGTCGTTCCAGACGTTGATGAAGGTGAAGATGCCGAGAAAGGCCAGACCGGGCCGCAGCACCGGCAGGCCGACGGTGAGGTACTGCCGGAAGAAGCCGGCGCCGTCGACCTTGGCGGCCGAGATCAGTTCGTCGGGGATCGCGCCCTTGGCGTACTGGCGCATCCAGAAGATGCCGAACGCGTTCGCCGCGCCCGGGATGATCAGCGCCTTCAGCGACCCGATCCAGCCGAACTCCGCCAGCGTGACGAACTGCGGCACCAGCGCCAGCTGGGACGGGATCATGAAGGTGACCAGCAGGATCCCGAACAGCAGGTTCCGGCCGGGGAACTCGTACTTGGCGAACGCGAACGCCGCCAGCGAGTCGAAGAACAGCACCAGCACGGTGACCCCGAGCGAGGCGATCAGCGTGAGCAGCATCGCGCCGAAGAAGTCGATGTTGTCCAGCACGTTGCCCATGTTCTCGAACAGGTGCGAACCGATCAGCAGCTTCGGCGGGTAGGTGAAGATGTCCGGCGTGGTGTTGGAGGCCATCACCAGCATCCAGTAGAACGGGAACAGCGAGACGGCGACGCCGAACATCAGTACGACGTGCCCGACGACGGTCCTGACGCGTTCAGTGCGCATCGGCGTACTCCTTCCCGGCCTTCTCGGCCTTCTGGGCGGCGATCTTGCGCTGCGCCCGGCGGGCGGCCCGCTTGGTGATCCGTTCGTCGTCGTTGCCGCCGATCAGGCGCCAGTTGATGATCGAGAACAGCACGATCAGCAGGAACAGCGCCCAGCCGATCGCCGCGCCGTACCCGAACTGGTTGGAGCCGAAGGCGTTGTCGTACAGGTAGGACACGATGGTCAGACCGCCGTCGCCGGGACCGCCGATCGAGCCGCTGGCGCCGAACAGGACCTGCGACTCGGTGAAGATCTGCAGCCCGCCGATCGTCGAGGTGACCGTGGTGAACAGGATCACCGGGCGCAGCAGCGGCACGGTGATCTGCCAGAACTGCTGCCGCTTCGACGCGCCGTCGACCCGCGCGGCCTCGTAGATGTCGGACGAGATCGCCTGCAGGCCGGCCAGGAAGATGATCGCGTTGTAGCCGGTCCAGCGCCAGGCGACGATGGTGGCGATCGCGACCTTGATCCCCCACGGCTGGCTGAGCCACTCGATCTTGTCCAGCCCGATCGAGGTGAGGAACGCGTTCAGCAGGCCGAAGTTGTTGCTGAAGACCGAGCCGAACACCATCGTGACGGCGACCACCGAGGTGATGTTGGGGATGAAGTACGCGATCCGGTAGAAGCTGCGGAACCGCGTCGCGTTGTGCAACGCGTTCGCGATCACCAGGGCCAGCAGCAGCATCGGAACGGTCGAGATCACCCAGATGATCAGCGTGTTGGTGATCGACTTCCAGAACGTCGGGTCGGTGAGCAGGTAGCTGTACTGCTCCAGCCCGACCCACTTCATCGCGCCGATGCCGTCCCAGGAGTGGAACGACAGCCAGATCGAGAAGAACACCGGGAACGCGCCGAAGATCGCGAACAGGATGAAGAACGGCGACACCGCGGCGTACTGGGGCAGGGCCAGCCGGAACTTGTTCGGCGGCTTGTCGGGAGCCGGGTCGGTGGTGGTCACCGTGGCGGGACCACGCAGTGCGTCGCTGACGGCCACCTCAGATCACCCCCGCCCGGGTGAGCTCGCGGTCGATCCGGTGCTGCGCGTCGCGCCACGCCTGGTCGGAGCTCTTGGCGCCGATCTCCACGTTCACCAGCTCGGACGTGAGCGCGTCGGAGATGATCGTGTCGTACGGGCTGAGATAGGTGCCCGGGTACTTCTGCGCGGAGTCGGCGAAGACGTCGACGATCTTCTGGCCGCCGAAGAAGTCGTCCGGGTTCGACAGCTTGGGGTCGTCGTAACTGGCGGGGGTGGACGGGAACAGGACCGGGTCGAGGAACGACTGGGCCTGGTTCTTCGCCGACTCCAGCCAGGTGATGAACGCGAACGCGGCCTCGGGGTTCTTGCAGTACTTCGTGATCGCGAGGAACGAGCCGCCGCGGTTGCCGGGACCACCGGGGGCCGGCGTGACCCGCCAGTTCCCCTTGGTCTTGGGCGCCGCGTTCTTGGGTCCCAGCTGGGCCCACCAGACCGCGCCGACGAAGGCGGCCAGCTGGCCGTTGGTGACGACCGCGTTGGCGTCGGTGCTGCCGTCCTGGGCGCCGGCCGACAGGCCCTCCTTGGCCACCTGGACGGCCAGGTCCCAGGCCTGTTTGATGTGGTCGTCGGCGCCGGTGTACTGCCCTTCCGGCGTCATGTAGCGGTTCGGCAGCTGGGCCAGGCGGTAGCGGAAGACCGACGTGATGTTGTCGGTGATGGCCGAGCCCGGCACGCCCTGCTTGAGCTTCTTGCCCAGCTGGATGTAGGCGTCCCAGTTGCCCGCCGCCGCGGCCACCTCTCCGGGATCGGTCGGCAGGCCCGCCCTCTGGAAGATGTCGGTGCGGTAGAACAGCGCGGTCGGGCCGGTGTCCATCGGGTAGGCCATCATCCGGTTCTCCGGCGTGATGCCGAGCTTCCACTTCCACTCGAGGAACTGGTCCTTGAACTTGTCCGCCCCGAGCTCGTTCAGGTCGACGAACTGGTCCGCGTTCGGGAAGTACGTCGCGACGTCGTCGTTCAGGCCGACGATGTCGGGCACCATCGACTTGCCGGCCAGCGAGGTCAGCAGCTTGGTGTTGTAGTCGCCGCCGATCCGGGTCAGCGAGATCTTCATCCCGGGCGCGCCCGGGATGCCTTTGGCCGCCTGCGCGACCAGGTCGTCGTTCACCGAGCCGGTCCAGGCCCACAGGCTCAGCTCGTCGGCGGCACCGAGCGAGCTCCCGGAGCCGCAGCCGGTGAGGCCCGTGGTCGCGGCGGCGGCGCCGCCCGCGCTCAGGGCCAGGAACTTCCGTCTGGTCAGAGTCATGCGCCTCACCGGGCTCTCTGTGTTCGATTGCGCCAGAAGTTGTTCACAAGTGTTCAGATGACCTCAAGGTAAGCGCATACCAACTGAACCGGTCAAGGGTTCAGTTCCCCCGCGCCTGATCCGGCCACACCGTGCGCGGAGGCTGAGACCCTTGATCGGACGCTACTCCTGGAGGCTGGTTGGATGGCGGGTATGAGCATCGATACCGTCCTGTTCGACGCCGACGGGGTGATCCAGCGGCCGACGGTCGACTGGCAGGCCACCCTGGCGACCTTCCTGCGCCCCGACCAGTCGGCCGACGAGTTCGTGCTCGACCTGATGACGTCCGAGGGCCCGTCGCTGGCCGGCAAGGGCGACTTCCGGGACGCGGTCGCGTCCGTGCTGCAGCGCTGGGAGGTGACGACGCCGCTCGAGCAGGTGCTGGCGCTGTGGGAGCAGTTCGTCGCCGTACCGGAGGCGATCGACGTCGTGCAGGAGCTGCGGGCGGCCGGAGTGCCGTGCCACCTGGCGACCAACCAGCAGGCGTACCGGCGGGAGATCATGAACGACCGGCGCGACTACGGGCAGTGGTTCGACCGGTCGTTCTACTCGTGCGACCTGGGAGTGGCGAAGCCGGAGCCGGCGTACTTCAAGACGATCCTGAGCGCGATCGACCAGCGGGCGGCGTCGGTGCTGTTCGTCGACGACAACCCGGACAACGTCGCCGGAGCGCGGGAGGCCGGGCTGCACGCCGAGGTGTTCCACCTGTCCAGCGGCGTACCGGTGCTACGCGGGCTCCTTCACGGGTACGGGCTGCCGGTCGCGGCTGATGGCCCAGAGCAGGGCCAGCAGGGGTAGCGGGATCAGGAAGGCGGTCCGCAGGTCCAGCCAGCCGGCCAGCGCGGCCAGGAAGGTAGGGGCCAGCAGGATCGCCGTACCGGAGGCCAGGGCGCCGAGGGATGCCAGACGGGCCGGGTTGATGCCTGGGGTGGCGACCAGGGCGGCGATGGTGAGCGGGTAGATCGGCGCCGTACCGAAGCCGGCCAGCGCGAGGCCGACGGTCACCACGGCTGGGGCGTCGAACGAGGTGACCAGCAGCGTCCCGGCCGCTGTGAGGATGCCGACCGGGACCACCGGTGACCAGTCGCGCCAGCGCAGCGGCCCGATCGCGCGTCCGACGGCCATGCCGATCGGGAAGGCGCTGCCCAGCAGGGCCGCGGCCGCCATCGGCACGCCGGTCGCCGCCAGCCGCGCCACCGCCCAGACGACGAAGCAGAACTCGACGGCAACAGCCAGTACGACGCGCAGCCAACCGCGGAACAGGTGGGAGGCAGGCGCTCTCTGGGTCTCGTCGTGCGGGCTGGGCCCGTCGCCTGGGCTGGGCAGGGCGGCCAGCAGCAGGAACGGCGGCACCGCGGCGAGCAGGGCCAGGCGACCGGTCGCACCGAGCGAGTCGACCGCTCCGATGGCCAGCGGGCCGAAGATGCCGATCCCACTGCCGACCGCGTTGACCTTCGTGAGTCTGACGGCGGCCGTCGGGCCGTGCAGGAGCAGTGGCGCGACCAGAACGAGCAGTGCGCCGCCCACCCCGATCAGGAGTCCACCGGCGATGGCCAGCGCGAAGCTCTGCGCCAGCGCGAGGCAGACGGCTCCGACGGCGCAGACGAGCGAGCCCAACCGCAGCACAGTGCCGATCGCGACGGTCCGCAGCAGCAGCGCACCGGTCGCCGCGACGATCAGCAGACCAACGGCGAAGGCGGACGACAGCAACGCCAGCTGGTCGGTCGGCTTGTCCAGGTCCCTGGCCAGCACCGCGACCGAGGCACCGAGTCCGGCCAGCAGGAAGCCGAGAGCCGCGAGAGCCAGACCGATCCGCAGCTCGACGCGCTGGGCCATCAAGGGACCGTCAGGAGTGCGGCGAGCTGGCGCAGGTCGGTCAGGTCGAGATCGCCCGTCAGCCCTTTGAGCGCGGCGGTCCAGGCGCCGGCCGCCTTGCCCGCCTGCAGGCCGACCTCCGCGTCCTCGACGACCAGGCACTGCCGCACGTCGACGCCGAGCAGCTCCGCACCGCGCAGGTAGCCCTCGGGGTCGGGCTTGCCCTTGGTGATGTCCTCGATGGTGACCAGCACCGGCGGCACGATGCCCGCGGCGGTGAGCCTGGCCTTGGCGAGCCGCTGGTCCGCACTGGTGACCACAGCCCAGGGCAGGCCGCGCTGCTCCAGCAGGTCGAGCAGCTCGTGCGCACCGGGGGCCGCGACGACGTCCGACAGGTCGTCGTACTGCAACTCGTGCTGGCGGCCGGCGGCGATCGCCCGGATGGTCGGGTCGAGGCCGGGCAGGACTCGTTCGACCACGGACTCGGCAGGGCTGCCGTGCGCGACGGCGAGCACGGCGGATGCTTCGACGCCGTACTCGGTCGACCAGGTCGTCCAGGCGCGCTCGACGGCGGCATCCGAGTCGACCAGAGTGCCGTCCATGTCGAAGAGAACCGCGCGGATGTCCTGTGCGTGCATGACCGCCTCCATTAAGCTCGTTCTCCGAGGATAACCTGGAGACGATTGTGAACAGAAGAGGACGGTGGCAGACCGCGTCCGACGTGCTCGGTCTGGTCAGCCGGCAACCCGGCATCACCCGTACGGCGGTGGCCAAGGCGCTGCAGCTCAGCACCGGCTCGGCGACCGAGGTCACCGCGCGCCTGCGCGACCTGCACCTGCTCAGCGAGTCCCCGGCGCCGATCCAGGGCCGTGGCCGCCCGACCACCGTGCTGGCCGCGCATCGGCTTGGGCCCGTCGTACTGGCGCTGGAAGTGCAGCAGCGCGGCTGGCGGAGCGCGGTGGTCGCGCTGGACGGGACACTGAGGGAGGTGCGGTCACGTCGCTACCGCGGCAAGCGGCCGGAGGCGGTCGTGTCGACGTTGCGCTCGTGTGTTGCCGGTACGCAGGAGCTGTACGGCTCTCGGCTGCAGGCCGTCGCCCTGGCTATGCCAGGGACTGTGCGGGGCGAACACCTGATGCAGGCGGTGACTCTCGGCTGGGCCGATGTCGACCTGTCGGGGGTGGTCGAAGGCGCAGGGCTCGCCCTGCTGACGGGGAACGACGCGACCCTCAGTGGTGTGGCCGAAGCGCGAACCGGAGCCGCCGCGGGCGCTGGAACCGCGCTGCACCTCATCGTCGAGGTCGGAGTCGGCGGCACGCTGCTCCTGGACGGCGTACCGGCTGGTGGGGCGACCGGCACGGCCGGTGAGTACGGGCACCTGCCGTTCGGAGACCGCTCACTCACCTGCCCGTGCGGCGCGCGCGGCTGCTGGGACCTGGAGATCGACGGCCGGGCCCTGGCCCGCCACCTGGGCGAAGGAGAGCCCGACGACTCGTACGGCTACGCAGAGCAGGTGCTCAGACGACTGGTCCCCGGGCTAGTTGGCCGGCCTGACTCCGCCGCCGCCCGGCCCGGTGCCACCCCCGCACGCCGGGCGGTCGAGACCGTGGTGGCCGCGCTGGGCTCCGGGCTCGCTGGTCTCGTCAACGCGCACGACCCGTCGGTCATCACGCTCGGCGGGCTGGCCGTCCCCCTCCGCGTTGCGGCCCCGGCGGCCTTCGCCTCGGCGTACGAGGACAACCTGATGACGTTCCACCGCGCTGCTCCCCCGCCGGTCCTCGACGCCGCCCACCCGACGGACGGCGTACTGCGTGGTGCTGGGGCGCTGGGCGTGGACCACCTGATCAGCGAGGGCGGGCTGACCGCCTGGGCGGACGGGCGTTAGCTTTCGTTGTCCTCAGCAACCACCGCGGCCTGTTCCTCGGTCCCGTCGCCCTCCTCCGTGGATTCCTCCACGACGGGCTTCGGGGCGGGGACGATCGGGGGTTCGACCTTGGCGAGGATCTCGATGATGTCGTGCCGGTGGTGCTGGATCTCGTGCGCGGTGTGCCGGACGATCCAGCTCAGCGAGCGCGGCGCGCGCACCGGGTAGTTGTACAGACCGAGCCGAGCCAACTCCTGCGGCGTCAGCACCTTCGCCGCCGTGCCGAACTCGCGCGCGAACTTCATCACCGCCGCCCCGACCTCGACCGGGCTCTGGAACTCGTACTTCTCCTGCTTGACCCGCCCGGTCCGGTCCATCGGCGCGTACACAGGCCGGTCCTCGGCCAGGCACTGCGCGATCCGCAGTCGCTGCACCTCGAGCACGTCGCGCACGTGGCACGCGTACTCGATCGCGGACCACACCTCGGGCTCCGGCCGCAGCCGGACGACGTCCGGGTCCGGCCCCGCGGCCGCCTTGGTCAGCGCCATCGCCGACTCGGCCGCCTGCCGGACCAGCAAGGTCACAGTCCCCTGCAGGTCACCCGTGCTGTAGTTGAAGCCGCATTGCTCACACAGCCCGTCGACCGGCGGCTGCTGCTTGCTCACTGCTGTCCACTCCCTCGCTGACGCCACGCGTGATCCACAGGCCCGATCCCACCACCCAGGGCGAACCCGTTGGCGATCGCACCACTGATGTACTCCTTCGCCGCACCCACTGCCGACGGTACGTCGTACCCGCGCGCCAAGTACGACGCGATGGTGCTCGCCAGCGTGCAGCCCGTCCCGTGGGTGTGCCGGTTGTCCGCCCGCGGCCCACTGAACTCCTGCCTGGTACCAGGCCCGTGCAGTACGTCGACAGCAGTGTCGCCGGTGTCGTGACCGCCCTTGACGAGCACCCAGGTCGCACCGGCCTCCAGCAGCGTCTTCGCCGCCACCTCACGGTCGTCCAGCGTCCGCAGCTCCACACCGGCTACCGGGCCGAGCTCGGTGAGGTTGGGCGTGAGCACAGTCGCCAGCGGGACCACCTCGGTGCGGACTGCCTCCATGGCCTCCGCACCGAGCAGGGCGTCGCCGTGCTTCGACACTGCGACCGGGTCGACCACTACAGGCACGCCCGACGGCAGCGTGCGCAGCAGGGCGGCCACCACCCGGACCATGCCGGCCGAAGCGAGCATGCCGGTCTTCACCGCGTCCACCCCGATGTCGTCGACCACACTGCGGAACTGGGCCTCCACCTGCTCGGCCGGCAGCTCCCAGGCGCCCTGGACACCCAGGCTGTTCTGGGCGGTGATCGCCGTGAGCACGCTCATCCCGTGCACGCCGTTGGCCAGCATGGCCTTCAGGTCGGCCTGGATCCCGGCGCCACCACCGGAGTCGGACCCGGCGACGGTGAGCACTCTGGGCGGGGCGATCATCTGCTGCTGGCTCCTCGGTCGGTTCGTGCGTTCATCGCGGGCTCGTACGGTCGGTTCATGCGTTCACGGCGCGCTCGTACGGTCGGTTCGCTCGATCATCCCGGCTCGCCCGGTCAACTCGTGAAGTGGGCGTGCCCGGCGTGGGACTCGAACTGTTCGCCGTCGACGGTGACGGTCCCGGCCGGGCGGTTTTCATTGCCCTCAGCAACCGTTCCGATGACGGTCCAGCCGTCCGGGACGTCGGCCGGCTCGAAGGTGCCGACCAGCGCGTGGTCCTCACCCCCGGTCAGCACGAACGTCAACGCGTCCAGCCCGGTCGCCGCGGCGACCGCCTGCAGCGGCTCGGGGATGGCCAGCGCCGGGGTCCGGACGTCGATCACCACCTCGCTCGCCTCGGCGATGTGCCGCAGGTCGGCGATCAGCCCGTCGCTCACGTCGCACATCGACGAGGCCCCGGCGATCGCGGCCCGCGGCCCCTCGGCGTACGGGGGTTGTGGACGGCGGTGCGCGTCGACGACCGTGCGCGGCGAGCGGAAGCCGCGCGTCAGTACGGCGTACCCGGCCTCGGCCCACCCGAGCCGGCCCGCGAAAGCCAACTCGTCACCCGGCCGCGCGCCGGACCGCAGGACCGGCCGACGCCCGTCGAGCGAACCGAACGCGGTCACCGACACGATGATCTTCTCGGACTGCACGGTGTCGCCGCCGACGATGCTCGCGCCGACCAGCTCGGCCTCGTCGGCCAGGCCCTGGTTCAGCTCGACCGCCCACGCCGTCGGCAGCTCCGCGGGCCCGCCGAAGCCGACCACGAGCGCTGTCGGGCGGGCCCCCATCGCGACCACGTCGGCCAGGTTCTGCGCCGCGGCCTTCCGGCCCACGTCGTACGCCGACGACCAGTCCTGCCGGAAGTGCCGGCCCTCGACGAGCAGATCGGTGGTGATCACCATCCGCCCGTCCGGCACCGCCACCACGGCCGCGTCGTCCCCCGGACCGACCAGGACGTCCTCACTGGTGGACAACCCCCGGGTGACGGCCGCGATCAGCCCGAACTCCCCGGTAGTGCCCAACGTCTCTGTCACGTCAGTAGACCTCCCATATCGCCGACTGGAGTCTAGGCGGTACGGTGACCAGGCAACGACGAGTACGCCCGGCCGCTCTGCAGTACTGTGGCCGGTGCCCGCTGAGGACGACTGAGTGGAGAACGACGTGGTGGTCCAGGCCTACATCCTGATCCAGACCGAGGTCGGCAAGGCCGCCGACGTCGCAGCGCAGATCGCCGAGGTCCAGGGCGTCACCCTGGCCGAGGACGTCACCGGCCCGTACGACGTGATCGTCCGCGCCGAGGCCCGCAACGTCGACGAGCTCGGCAAGCTGGTCGTCGCCCGGGTCCAGAACGTGCCCGGCATCACCCGCACGCTGACCTGCCCCGTCGTCCACATCTGACCATCGACCGGCCAGCCCCCACGCACACCCCCGTGGGCCGCTCGACAGCGCGCGTCCGAACTCACGGACGCGCGCTCGCCGTTGCCCGCCCCGGTTTCGCGCTGACCGTCGGATGCATCTTCCTGGCAGTCCTCACGGCCTGCGGCTCCGACCCGGTCCCGATCGCCGTACCGGAACCGGCCCCCGAGGTCACCGACGCCTGCACACCCCTCGTCAAGGCCCTCCCCCCCAAGATCCTCGACGCCGAGCCGCGCGACACCGATCCCCCCAGCCCCCTCACCGCGGCCTACGGCGACCCACCCATCGAGATCACCTGCGGCGTCTCCCCACCCGCCGGCATGGCCGAAGCCCAGTCCCAGTGCTTCGAGGTCAACGGCGTCGGCTGGTACGCGAAGGAAGCCGGCAACGGCGTCATCTTCACCACCATCGGCCGCAAACTCTACGTAGAAATCGCAGTCCCCAAGACGTACTCCCCCGAAGCAAACGCCCTCACCGACGTCTCCGACGCCGTGAAAACCCACAACACCCTCATCACCCCCTGCACGTAGCAAAACGGAGCTACCGCCCCCATCCGCCCACCAGCTTTCCGGGCACCCCTGCGTTCGAAAGCGGAGCTACCGCATCCATCCGCACACCACCCCTCCAGCCGACCCATCTCTGCGGATCCTGAATGTGCGCCTGCCGTCGGAAGCCATCTCCCCCGATTCGCCTCTGCGTTACCGGTTTCCGCTGCGCCTCAACTGGCCTCGGCCTCTCTCGCCAGTCGACCTTCGCGACCACTGTGCGCCGCCCTCGTCACCTGGTCTACGGTTACTCTCCGTGGAGGGTCGATGAGCCAGGGGATTATCCGGTTTGCCGAGTACCGAGCGTTCGACGAGCAACGCATCGAGGCAAGCAACGCGATGATGGGGTTGCTTGCCGGCGCCCAGCTGGCGTCGCACCTGCTCCAACTGACCGACGGCTCCGACACTCTCCTCCCCGAGGTGTTCCCTCGGGTCCCGCACATCAGGCGGTTCAACCTCCGCACCCAGGCCGCCAAGGAGATCCTCCAAGCGGCCGACACCTACCTCGGCGCGATGAGCGTCCCCTACGCGCTTGCCCTTCACGAAGACTTCCTCAAGTCCTGCACAAGCCTCCTTGCCCGTGACGGCCAAATCGCAGCGCCGAGCCGTCCGGTACTGGCCCAACTTCACGATCTGATCGAGACAGCAACCGGCGCGACCTTCAAGCCGAACAGCATCATCCAGATCGACACTCTGCGGCTGATGCGCAACTGCACAATCCACAGTGGGAGCCGAGCCAGTCAGGCACTGGTCGATCAGGTCGGACGCTGGACACCAACCGTCGAAGCCAACTGGGCACGGCTCACCAACCAGACTTTGACAGGCATCTCCGTCGGCGACCGGATCGAGTTCGGGCATGCCGAATTGATTCTCACGCTGGCTGTGACGAAAGCACTCGCTCGGCAAGCCAACATCATCCTGCGTGATTCCTTGAGTCGTGAGCTCTGGGCACAACTGGTCGTGGAGGACGTTCATGTCGAGGAGCGCCAGCCGATGAACAAGCATCAGCTGGAGCGCAAGGTCCAAGGTATGGCCCGCCGTCACTACGCAGCCCTCCATCTGACCGCGGACGAACTCGGCGCGGCGATGGCTTGAGCAGGCGTCGCGACAAAAAAGTGGTGGGGCGCCCGGGGGGCCCCCACAACAAAAAGTGGGGGGCGTGGGCTGGTGGTCCATGAAAAGGCGACCCGGTGTGCCGGGATTCGAACCCGGATCGTCCACTTCAGCCAGAGCATCCGGTCATGAACCGAGGGGACGATCTCCCAATGCTCCGATCATGCTTGGTCCGCAGACCCAACATGCCTCAACGATATCAGCCGGCACCTGCCGAGCAAAGCACGTTCGGGCGCCCATCGGTTGCCACGCTCGACGCCGAAGATCGCTGGGCAGGGAGCTGCCGCACCGCTGACTGCGATGCTCCACCTGGCTAACCCAAGTGGAGGTTGCCAGTTACCGCCGCCAGGTTCCGCAGTTGGTTGATCTTGTCGGGGAGGTCTCGCAGTGCGTTGCTGATGGCGGCTTCGATCGTCGTGCGGTCCCCCATCCATCGGGCCGCGGGGGCCTCGTCGAGGGCGACGCGGAGGCGTTCGCTGAGGACCTGGAGGTGGTTTCTGGTGACGCTGAGGAAGAGGTCCGGTCCGGGCCAGGCCAGGTTGCCGCCGACTGCGGCGTACGTGGTGAGGATTCTCCTGACCCGCTCAGGCTCTCTGTCTCCGAAGATGTACGCGACCCGGGCCGCTTCGAGGGCTGCACTGTCGGTGCGGACGCTGTCCCAGTCGACGAGGACGGGGCCCGACGCAGACCTGACGATGTTGTGGGGCTTGAAGTCGCCGCGGGTTGTCACAAGGTCCGGTACCACGTCACAGAGGTCCGCGATTCGTTCGGTGACCGCGAGGATGTGCGGGAGCGTGTCGAGGTACAGGGCCGTCCATAAGGCGTCACGGTCGCGGGCCTTCGCGAGCCAGGCCTCCCAGGTCGCCGGCGACTGGACCGCTTGCCGCCACCACTGGGGCAAGCCGACTCGGCCGAGTGGCTGCAATCGATGGACCTGCAGCATCGTCCGGCCCAGCCATGCCGAGAGGTCTTGGTCGGGCTGGGACGTGGGATGGTCGATCCATCGGTGGACCCTGAAGAGCCGGTCCTCGACGCGGGCCAACCATCCCAGGACAGGGTCGACCGGCGCTATCGGCTCCGGCATGTCCACACCTGCCGCGAGCGCTTGGCGCTCGAACTCCATCGCGACCGCCAACTGGTCGGTCAAGTGCTCGCCGTGGAACTGGCCACCTGTCGTCGGAAAGTAGCCCTTCAAGAAATAGCGCCCTGTCGTGGTGTCGAGCCGCCACGCATCGGTGTCGCCACGCCGGACATGAACGAGGCTGCCGACGGGGATCCCTAGGTCGAAAGCCGCCGCGATCTCGTCCGGAGTCGGCGTGTGCAACGGTCCTCCAGGATCGGCGTACGAGCAGCGTTCTCAGTGATCAACGGCCGTGACGACGAAGGCGTTCCAGCTCACTGCGCGGGCGGGTCCGCCGGACGTCACGCCCGCGGCGCTGGTACGACGTACGGCACCGCCCGCGGCGCTGGTACGACGTACGTTGTGTACGTCGCCACCCGGCAGTGAATCGATCGTCACTCCACCGTCTGGCGACCGTCGTCGCCGGCGCGCAGGGAGTGGATCATGCTCTGCAGGATCCGGAACACCGCGGACTGGTCGGTCTCGGTCAGGTCGGCGGTCATTCTGAGCTCGACGGAGCGGACGGCCGCGGTTGCCTTCTCGAGGCTGGCTCGGCCGCTTGGTGTGAGCTGGGTCGGGAGAACTTTCCCGACGGGTGCCTGCGTGGGCCTGGTGACGTAGCCGTCTCGTTCGAGGGTCTGGAGCAGGACGTTCATCGACTGCCGGGTCACGAACGCGCCGCGTGCCAGCTCGGAGTTCGACAGGCCCGGGCGTTGGGCCAACAGTTCGAGGCAGGAGTAGTGCGTGATGCTCATCCCGAGCGGCCGGAGTACTTCCTCCATGGCTGCGCGCAAGGCGCTCGACGCCTCTTTCAGCAGGTAGCCCAGTGACGTCTGCAGGTCGACACCTTCTTGACTCATGTCAGTATTCTGACATAGCTTGAGCTGTGTCAGCTAACTGACACACCTATCTGAAGGAGCGTCAAGTCATGCCCGTCACCGGACCCGATTTCGTCTCGTTGCAAGCGCGCGACCTCGCCGCCTCGCAGGCGTTCTACGAGCAGTACCTCGGCCTCGTCCGCTCGCCGGCCGGACCGCCGCACGCCGTCGTCTTCGAGACGAAGCCGATCGCGTTCGCCCTCCGCGACGTCGTTCCCGGCACCGATCTCGCCTCCGTCGCGCAGCCCGGCATCGGCGCGGCGATCTGGCTCCACGCCACGGACGTCCAGGCGATCCACGACACCCTCGTCGCCGACGGGCACACCATCGTCTCCGCCCCGATCGACGGGCCTTTCGGCCGGACGTTCACCTTCGCCGACCCCGACGGCTACCAGATCACCCTCCACGACCGCGGCTGATCGGACATCGGGCTGTTCATCGTTGATTCGCGTTCAGCATTGCTCCGCACTGGTTGATTGGTGGAGCAGGTCGCCGGGTCGGCCGGGCGGCTGCTGCACGGCTGGAAGCGGCAGCTCGATATTCCCCCACGAACCCGTGTCCGGTTCTGCGTGGGGGCGTCGACGTGGGGGGTGAGAGGCGCCACAGTGGTGTCACTCGCTGACCGAGGAGACGAGCATGAAGTACATGATCCTGAGCTACGCGTCGCAGGAGGACTACGACGGGATGGGCGGCAAGGACACCGGGAAGCCGGCCTGGACCGAGGCGGACTTCGCGGCGATGGGGGCGTTCATGGAGAAGTTCAACGCCGAGCTGGTCGAGTCCGGGGAGCTGGTGGAGACCCGCGCGCTGGCGGCGCCGGCGCTGACGCGGCGGATCGGGTCGAAGGACGGCGAGTCGGTCGTCACCGACGGCCCGTACGCCGAGACGCAGGAGGTCCTGGCCGGCTACTGGATCGTCGAGTGCGACTCGTTCGACCGGGCGGTCGAGATCGCGTCGCGGCTCGGGGACACGCCCGCGCCCGAGTTCGCCCGTGCCACCGCGTACGCCGACATCCGCCCGGTCGTCGGAGGACGCGACGAACTGATCAGCTGATGGACCGACCGGTCGAGGACCTGCTGCGCGAGCTCGCGCCGCGGGTCCTCGGCACGCTCGTCCGCCGGTACGGCCACTTCGACACCGCGGAGGACGCCGTCCAGGAAGCGTTGCTCGCGGCAACCGACCAGTGGCCCGGCGAAGGTCGTCCCGACAACCCCGTGGCCTGGCTGATCACGGTCGCCTCGCGTCGGCTCACCGATCTCCTGCGCGCGGAGCAGGCCCGCCGGCGCCGCGAGCAGCAGGTCGCCCAGTGGACCGCCGTACCGCCGGAGCCGGTCACAGACTCCGACGACACGCTCATCCTGCTCTTCCTCTGCTGCCACCCGTCGCTGTCGCCGTCGTCGCAGATCGCGCTGACCCTGCGTGCGGTCGGCGGCCTGACCACCACCGAGATCGCCCGCGCGTTCCTGACCACCGAGGCGACGATGACGCGCCGGATCACCCGCGCCAAGCAGTCGGTGAAGTCCAGCGGCGCCCGGTTCTCGCTGCCGCCCGACCACGTCGACCGTCTGAGCGCCGTACTGAAGGTCGTCTACCTGATCTTCACCGAGGGCTACGCCAGTACGACGGGTCCGCAGCTCCACCGCGTCGAGTTGACCGCCGAGGCGATCCGCCTGGCCCGGATGCTGCACGGCCTGCTCCCCGACGACTCCGAAGTCACCGGTCTGCTCGCGCTGATGCTGCTCACCGACGCCCGCCGCCCCGCGCGCACCGGCCCGGCCGGCGAGCTGATCCCCATGGACGAGCAGGACCGCACGCTCTGGATCCGCCCCGCGATCGACGAAGGCGTCGCCCTGATCACCGCCGCACTCCCCCGCGGCCCGCTCGGCCCGTACCAACTCCAGGCCGCGATCGCCGCCGTCCACGACGAGGCCGCCACCGCCGAGGCGACCGACTGGCCGCAGATCGCCGCCCTGTACGGCGTACTGCTGCAACTCACCGACAACCCGATGACCACGCTCAACCACGTCGTCGCCGTCGCGATGTCGGAGGGCCCGGCGGTCGGCCTGCGCTACCTCGCCACCATCGACACCGATCCGCGACTGACCAGCGACCATCGCCTGTACGCCGTACGCGGTCACCTGCTGGAGAAGTCCGGCGACGCCACCGGCGCCCGCGCCGCCTACGAGCGCGCCGCCGAGCTGGCCACCAGCCTCCCCCAGCGCCGCTACCTGAACAAGAAGCTCGCCCAGCTGACTCCCCAATAACCATTTGACAGTCGAGGCCCGGGCAACGCATCGTTCTCCCCAAGACTTGTTGGGGAGTGAGGAACGATGACCGACGACGACCTCAAGGAACTGCGCGCCGTGGCCCACCCGGTCCGGCTGCGCATCCTCTCGCTGCTCACCGGATCGGCGATGAGCGCCGCCGAGGTGGCCCGCGAGCTCGACCTGAGCCACGCGAACGCGTCGTACCACCTGCGCCTGCTGCTCGAGTCGGGCTCGCTCGTGGAGGCCGGTGAGGAGCGGATCCGCGGCGGCATCGCCAAGCGCTACCGCTACCCGCACGAGGAGCGCGGGCAGCGCCGTACCGGCGGGACCACCGAGGACCGGATCGCCGAGCTACGGGCCCTCGGGCGTGAGCTCGAGCGACGCCTGCTGCAGCGCAAGCGGACGTCGATCGGCCACCTCAGCGACATCGACGCCTGGGTCCCGCCGGAGGTCGACCAGCGCGTGCGCGACCTGCTGATGGAGGCGTCCATGCTGCTCCACGACAACAACCAGCCACCCCGTACGCCGGGAACCGTGCACCTCAGCGCGACCTCCTGGATCTTCGAGATGACCCGGAAGGCCCGCTCGTGAAGGACCGCTCCGCCCTCGCCCCGCTCCGCAACGCGAACTTCCGCAACTACTGGCTGGCCCGCCTGATCGACCGCGCCGGTACGACGATGGCCGGCGTCGCGCTCGCGTTCGCGGTGCTCGAGGTCAGCGACTCCGCGACCGCGCTCGGCGTGGTGTTGGCCGCGCACAGCATCCCGATGGTCGTGTTCATGCTGGCGGGTGGCGTCCTGGCCGACCGGTTCGGCCGGACCCTGGTGATCCAGGCAACGAACATCACCTCCGGCGTCACCCAGATCGCGATCGCGGGGCTGGTGATCACCGGTACCGCCGAGATCTGGATGCTGGTGGCGCTCACCGCGGTCAACGGCACGACCACCGCCGCGAGGATGCCGGCGATGGCGGGCCTGCTTCCCCAGCTGGTCCCCCGTGACCAGCTCAAGGCCGCGAACCTCGTGGCCGCCGTGCCCGAGAACGCGTTGATGGTGCTCGGTCCGGCGGTGAGCGGCTTGCTCGTGATCGCGGTCGGACCGGGCTGGGCCCTGGCCGTCGACGGTGCGACGTACCTGGTCGCGGCGCTGCTACTCGTGCGGGTGCGGATCCCTCGCCCGGTGGAGGGTCAGAGCAAGGGCGTCGTCGCCGACCTGCGGGAGGGATGGACGTACTTCCGCAGTACGACGTGGTTGTGGGTGGTGGTCGTGGCGTTCACCCTGCTCAACGCCATCAGCAGCGGCGCGTTCAACACGCTCGGCCCGGTGCTCGCCACCCAGACCGCCATCGGCGAGGCCGGCTGGGGACTGATCCGCTCGGCCGAGGCGGTCGGGTACCTGGTGTGCTCGCTGATCCTGATCCGGCTCACGTTGCGGCGACCGCTGCGCTGGGGCATGGCCGCGATGGCCCTCCAGGGCCTGCCGATGATGGTGCTCGGCTTCGAGCCGGTGCTCGTGGCGGCGATGGTGGCGACGTTCGTCGGCGGCCTCGGCAGCCAGATCTTCAACCTGGGCTGGGACCTGGCCATGCAGGAGCACGTGCCGGACGAGATGCTGTCGCGGGCCTACTCCTACGACATGCTCGGCTCGTTCGCCGCGATCCCGCTCGGCCAGCTGGCGATCGGTCCGCTGGGGCTCGCCTTCGGCCTCCAGCCGGTGATGCTCGTGGCCGGGGCGGCGTTCGTCGTCATCTCACTGGCGCCGCTGCTGTCGCGGTCCGTACGGGACCTTTCCCGCGCGACGGCAGCAGCCAGTGGGACACCCGCCGAGCCCCAGCCAACGAGCTGAACCGTCCGATCAGGCCAGGCCGATCAGACCAGAGCGATCAGCGCAGACCAGTCGGGCGGGTCTGCGCCAGCGTCAGCAGCCGGTCGACCAGCGCCGGGTAGTCCAGCCCCGAGGCCGCCCACAACCGCGGGAACATGCTGGTCGGGGTGAAACCGGGCATCGTGTTGATCTCGTTGATGACGACGCGGCCGTCGCCGTCGAGGAAGAAGTCGACGCGGGCCAGGCCCTCGGCCTCGATCGCGTCGAAGGCGGTCAGCGCCTTGGCCTGGATCTCGGCCACGACCTCGGCGGGCAACTCGGCCGGCACCGACAGCGCCGTGTACTCCTCGCCCTCGGGCAGGTACTTGGTCTCGAAGTCGTAGAAGTCGTGCCCGCCACCGGAGATCGAGATCTCGCCGCAGACACTCGCCTCGGGCTGACCGCCGTTCAGCCCACCCAGTACGCCGACCTCGATCTCGCGCGCGTCGTTCACCGACGCCTCGACGATCACCTTCGGGTCGTGCGCGCGCGCCTCGGCGATCGCGTCGTCCAGCTCGTCGACCGAGGTGACCCGGCTGATCCCGAGGCTCGACCCGCCACGGGCCGGCTTCACGAACACGGGGAAGCCGAGCTCGACCACGGAGGCGCGGCAGGCGGCGGGGTCGCGCAGCCAGTCGCGGTCGCGGATCACGACGTACGGGCCGACCTCCAGCCCGGCGGCCGCGAACACGACCTTCATGTAGTGCTTGTCCATGCCGACCGCGCTGGACAGGACGCCGGAGCCGACGTACCGGATGTCCGACATCTCCAGCAGGCCCTGCAGCGTGCCGTCCTCACCCCAGGGGCCGTGCAGCAGCGGGAAGACCACGTCGACCTCGCCGAGCGTGCTCGGCACCCGGTCCGGCTCGGAGACGATCAGTTCGCGGTCGCTGCCGAACAGCACCGGCGACGCCGTCACGTCCACCTCGGGCAGCTTGCCGTCGGTGATCGACAGCCGGTCCGGGTCGCCGCTCTCCAGCACCCAGTGCCCGGACGTCGTGATCCCGACCGGTACGACGTCGTACTTGTCCCGGTCGATCGCCTGCAGCACGTTGGCCGCGGTGACGCAGGAAATGGCGTGCTCGCTCGACCGGCCACCGAAAACGACGGCGACGCGGGGCTTGCTTTTTTCGTCCCTCGAGAACTCACTCACCGGCTCGACGATAGCGTCACCGCCGACCGATCCTGACCGGGGTTCGGTAAAGATCGCTTCAGATTGCTGTCAGTAGCGCCCTCTCGGAACGCAGTTCGCGCGGCATGTTCCAGCCCAGAACAGCGCTCACCCGACCGCCGGAAACGTAGTGCGCGAGGAACTTCCGTACGCCTGGATCGCCCTGTACGACGACCAGCCGCGCGTCCGGCGGAACCACGCCGTACACCTGGATCCTCGCGTCGTACTGGTCGGTCCAGAAGTACGGCACCGGATCGAACGAAATCTCCTGCCCCGCGATCCGGCGCGCCGCGCAGACCGCCTGCTCGGTCGCGTTGAACCGGTGCTCCAGCCGCAGCGAGGTGCCGAAGCGTCGACTCGTCCACCGCGCCACGTCCCCCGCCGCGTGCACCCCGGCAGGCGCCTCATCACCCAGCACGCCGTCCGCGCACGGCAAGCCCGATGTAACCAACCAGTCGGTTGCCGGGCGCGAGCCCACAGCGACGAGGACGGCGTCCGCCTTCACGACCGAGCCGTCTGCCAGCTCGACACCTTCCACCGCAGACTCACCGAGCAAGCGCGTCACGCCGGACCCACCAAGCACCCGTACGCCGTTGGCCGCGTGCAGCTCGCCGATCATCCAGCCCAGCTCGGCCCCCAGCTGCACAGCCATCGGCGCCGGAGCCAGGTCGACCAGCGTCACCTCACACCCGAGCTGCCGAGCCGCAGCGGCCGTCTCCGAGCCGAGGAACCCAGCACCGACGACTACTACCGCCGAGGCGTCCACCAGCGACTTCCGCAGCGCCACCGCGTCGTCCAGCGTCCGCAGCACGTGGACGCCGGCCAGGTGATGTCCCTCCCGGAGCCGGACGGGCTGCACGCCGGTAGCCACGACCAGGTGGTCCCAGCCGACCTCCTCGCCGGTCGCCAGCTCGACGACTCGCCGTGAGAGGTCCAGTCCGGAGGCACGCGACCCCAGGCGCAGGTCGATGCCCTGCTCGGCGTACGTCGTACTGGGCCCGAAGCTGGTCCGCTCGGCCGGCCAGCTGCCGAGCAGGACCTGCTTGGACAGCGGCGGCCGGTCGTACGGGAGGTGCGGCTCGTCGCCGATCACCGTGATGCTTCCGGCGAAGCCCTCGCGGCGCAGCGTCTGTGCGGTCGTGGAGCCCGCTGCCGAGGCTCCTACGACTACAACATGCTCCATCACTCGGCCAGGTGGATGGCCCGGGCCGGGCAGAGCAGCGCGGCCTCGCGGGTGGCGTCGTACTCGGCGGCCAATGGCTCCCGCAGCAGTACGGCGACGCCGTCCTCGTCACGCTGGTCGAAGACGTCCGGTGCGGCCAGCACGCACTGCCCGGCCGCGACGCACCCTTCCTGGTCGATCTCGACGTTCATCAGTTGGCCTCCCAGGTGACCGGCAGCTCAGCGAGCCCGTAGACCAGGGCGTCGTGCTTGAACTTGATCTCCTCGAACGGCACGGCCAGCCGCAGCGTCGGGATCCGCGCGAACAGCCGGGTGTAGACCTCGCTCAGCTCGACCCGCGCGAGCTGCTGCCCGAGGCACTGGTGCGGGCCGAACCCGAAGGCCAGGTGCGCGGACGCCTTGCGGGTCAGGTCGATCCGGTCCGGGTCGGGGAAGACGCTGGTGTCCCGGTTCCCGGCGGTGATCGCGGCGATCAGGTACTCGCCCGCCTTGACCGTCTCGTCGCCGATCGGGATGTCGTCGAGCACGTGGCGGAACAGGCCGAACTGTACGACGGTCAGGTACCGCAGCATCTCCTCGACCGCGGCCGGTGCGATCTCCGGCTGCTCCCGCAGCTGCTGCAGCTGGTCGGGGTTGCGCAGCAGGGCCAGCGTGCTCAGCCCGATCATGTTGGCCGTCGTCTCGTGACCGGCGATCAGCAGCGTGATGCCGATCGACACCAGCTCGGGCACGGTCAGCGGTGTGCCCTGGTCCTCGGCGCGGGTGATCAGGCGGCTCAGCAGGTCGTCGGCCGAGCGGTCCTCCTGCTTCGACATGACCAGCTTGGCCATGTACTGCTGGAGCTCCTCGCTGGTCTGCAGCTGCTCCTGCTGGGTCCGCTTCACCGAGAGCAGCAGCGCCGACCAGTGCTGGAACTGGTCGCGGTCGTCGTACGGGACGCCGAGCAGCTCGCAGATGACCAGGGACGGGATCGGCAGCGCGAACTGCTCGACCAGGTCGACCGGTCCGCCGGCGGCGAGCATCTTGTCGAGGTGCTGCTCGACCAGGTCGACGATGCGCGGCCGGAGCGCCTGCACGCGCTTCACGGTGAACTCGGCGGTCAGCAGCCGGCGCAGGTGCGCGTGCCGCTCGCCGTCGTTCTGCAGGATCGAGCCGGAGTCGACCTCACGCTGCAGGTCCGCGTGCGGCGACATGTGCGCCGAGGGAGCCGAGCGGGAGCTCAGGTTCGGGTTGCTGAGCACCTCGCGCACCTCGTCGTACCGGCTGACGACCCAGGCGTCGACGCCGAGCGGCGTGGACACCTTGGTGGGCTGCTCACCGGCCAGCAGGTCGGTGTAACCAGTGGCGGGGTCGAACGGGCACCCGGTCGGCCGGATGTGAGGAAAGGCAGTCATCGAACCTCCATAATCTGACAGTGACTACCATATGACTGTAGGTACTGCTTTTCAAAAGGCAGTAAGTTGGGACGATGGGGCTTCGTGAGCTGAAGCGGGAACGGACCCGCCGGCTGATCTCGGACAAGGCTTTCGAGCTGTTCACCGACCACGGTTTCGGCCGGACCACGGTGGAGCAGATCGCCGCGGCGGCCGAGGTCGGGCCGAGCACGCTCTACCGGTACTTCCCGACCAAGGAGACGCTCGTTCTCGAGTTCGTCGAGAACAGCCTGTTCGGCGCGCTCGACTGGTTCCGCGAGCAGCCCGCCGACCTGGAGCTCCCGGACGCCCTCGAGCAGGTGATCGGCCGCGTCCTGGACCAGATGGACAGCAACCCCGACCGGGTCCGCGCCGTCTACGAACTGGCCGGCCAGACCCCGTCGCTGAGCGCCCACCTGACCGACGCGATCTGGCGCTGGCGCAAGGACCTCAGCGTCGAGCTGGTACGACGCTCGTCCGGCACCAGCACCGAACTGACCGCCAAGCTCGCCGCCGGCACGACGATGAACATCATCGAAATCGTGGTGGAGACCTGGGTCGACCACCCCAACGGCCCCACGGTCAAACAGCTCGCGGAAAAAACCCTCGAACTCTTCCGCGACAACACCATCCCCCTCCCCAGGGCCCGTCAGTAACTGTTGGCACAATCCCCGCATGACCTCTGACCTGGATCCGTCCACCGTTGTCGTGCACGCCGGACGTCCCGAGCGGGTGCCCGACGCGCCGCTCGGTGGATCGCCGGTGTTCAGCTCGACGTACATCGCCGGCGGCGACCGCGGCTACGGCCGGTTCGACAACGACGCCTGGGCCGCGTTCGAGCAGACCCTCGGCGCGCTGGAGGGCGGTCGCGGCCTGACCTTCGCCTCCGGCATGGCCGCCGCGGCCGCGGTGATGGACCTCGTACCGGTCGGCGGTCTGGTCGTCGCACCCCAGCACGCCTACAGCGGCGTACTGGGTCTGCTCGACCAGCAGGCGGCGACCGGCCGGCTGAACCTCCAGCGCGTCGACATCACCAACACCGACGAGGTCACGGCCGCGGTGGAGAGCGCCGACCTGCTCTGGATCGAGTCGCCGACCAACCCGGCCATGGAGGTCGCCGACCTCCCCGCGCTCTGCGCCGCGGGCCGCGCGGCCGGCGCGCTGATCGTGGTCGACAACACCTTCGCCACCCCCCTGCTGCAACGCCCGCTGACCTTCGGCACCGACCTGGTGATGCACTCCGCGACCAAGTTCATCGCCGGCCACTCGGACGTCGTACTGGGTGCGATCGTCACCGCGAACGACGACCTGTGGACGACGCTGGAGTCCAAGCGCCGCAACCTCGGCGCCGTCCCCGGCCCGATGGAGGCCTGGCTGGCGCTGCGCGGCCTCCGCACCCTCGCGCTGCGCCTCGAGCGCGCCCAGTCGAACGCCGCCTTCCTCGCCGAGCGCCTGCTCGAGCACCCGCGGGTCAGCCGCGTCCGCTACCCCGGCCTGCCCGACGACCCGGGCCACGAGCGCGCCAAGGCCCAGATGTCCGGCTTCGGCGCGATCCTCGCGATCGAGCTCGGCGGCGACGCCGAGGGCGCTCAGCGCGTCTGCGAGTCCACCAAGCTCTGGGTCCACGCGACGAGCCTCGGCGGCGTCGAGTCGATGCTCGAACGCCGCCGCCGCTGGCCCGCCGAGGTCCCGACGATCCCGGCCGACCTGATCCGCCTGTCGGTCGGCATCGAGCACCCCGACGACCTCTGGGCCGACCTCGACCAAGCCCTCAAGGCTTGACCCGTACGACGCCCGCCTAGTCCTTCGGCTTCCGCAGGACCGGCGCGCCGATCACCGTCACCACGCACAGCACCACCGGCAGCACGAACGCCACGTTCAACGGCATCCAGTGCGCCAGCCCGCCGATCAGCGCCGGTCCCGCCAGCAACCCGACGTACCCGAGCCCCACGACCCGAGCCATCAACGCTCCCGATGCCCTCGGGTCCAGGTTCCCCGCCGCCGTGAACAGCTGCGGCACTCCCCCGGCCAGCCCGAGCCCGAACAACGCCCAGCCGGCCAGCCCGACCGCGACCCACGGGCTGACGATCACGACGGTCAACCCGACGGCGGCCAGCGCCGCGCCGTACCGGACGATCGCCATCGCCCCGATCACCGCGGCGACCCGGTCGGTCGCGAACCGCCCGATCGTCATCGCGACCGCGAAGGCGCCGTACGCGTAGGCCGCCGTACTGGTCGAGGTGCCCAGCACGTCGCGGAACTGCAGCGCCGCCCAGTCGTTCGCGACGCCCTCGGCCAGCATCAGCCCGAAGGCCAGTCCACCCAGTGCCCAGACCAGCTTCGCCGGCGGCTTCCGCGACGGCAGGTCCTCCTCGTCGTGCTCCTCGAGCACCTCCGCCTCGATCAGGAACCGACCGGTCAGCAGCGACACCACGACGAGCAGCGCCCCACAAGCGCCGAGCGTCACCTCCGTCGGTACGTCGGCCCGCAATGTCATCGCGCCGATCAACGCGGCGATCGCGCCGCCGATCGACCACATCGCGTGGAAGGCCGCCATGATCGGCCGCGGGTAGGCCCGTTCGACCACCACCGCGTGCGCGTTCATCCCGACGTCGAGCGACCCGTTGGCGAACCCGAGCACGATCAGCGTGAGCCCGAGCGTCCACCACGAGTGCGTGAGCCCGGGCCCGAACAGCGACAAGCCGAGCAGCACACCGGACGCCGGCACGAGCCGCCGTTGGCCGACCTTGTCGGCCAACGGGCCGGCCACTTGCATGCCGAGGAACGCGGCACCGCCGAGGACGAGCAGCAGGAGCCCGAGCGTGCTGTGGGTGATTCCCGTCGCCTGCTCGATGTTCGGGATGTGCACGACCCACAGGCCGATGGCGAAGCCGTTGACGCCGAAGTACACCCAGGTCGCGATCCGGGCCGCCCGCGGTGGGGCGGCGACGAGCGTGCTCAAGAGTTCTGGTCCAATCTCGGTGTTCCGGCGACCTGCACAAGTACGCCGCGCTCGGCCAGCGCGGCCCGCTCGTCCAGCGGGGCCGACGGGTCGGTGATGATCAGGTCAGGTCGATCGGCCGGGCAGACGTAGGCCAGGGCCGCCCGTTCCCACTTCGCGCCGTCGACGAGAGCGATCGAGCGCGTCGCGACGGCAAGGGCCTGCAGCTTCACCTCGGCGTCGCCGAGGTCGTAGGCGGTCAGTCCGGCTTCCAGGCTGAACGCGCACGGACTCAGTACGGCGACGTCGAAGCGCAGCGCGCGCAGCGAGGCCAGCGTCAACGGCCCGACCAGCGCCTGCTCGCCCTTGCGCGGCTCGCCGCCGGGCAGCAGCAGCCGGATCCCGGGGTAGTCGACGAGCTCCTGCGCGATCTGCAGCGACAGCGGCATCACCGTCAGCGTGCGGCCGCGCAGCCGCCGGGCGACCTCGAGCGCCGTCGTACCGCTGTCGAGCACGATCGAGTCGCCGTCGCGCAGCTGGTCGACGGCCGCCGCGGCGATCACCTGCTTGGCCTCGACCGCCGCGGTCGAGCGCGCGGCGAACGGCGGCTCGACACCGGCCGGCATCACCGAGACCGCGCCACCGTGGACGCGCTTGAGCACGCCCTGCGCGGCCAGGTAGTCGAGGTCGCGGCGGACCGTCATGTCCGAGGCGCCGGTCAGCTCGACCAGGTCGGAAACCGCGATCCGGGTCTCGCCCCGCAGCCGTTCTACGATGACTCGCTGACGTTCGGCACTCTTCACGGCACCGAATCTAACATGTCGTTCTGTGCGTTCAAACATTCCGCCTGTTGATATGGACTTCCTTTGACGATCGATGAGGTACGGCGCGCCCGCGTCGCGGTGGCCGTCGTGTTCTGCGTGCACGGCGCGGTGACCGGCTCGTTCGCGACCCGCGTGCCGTGGATCCAGGACCACGCCGGCGTCAGCCCCGGCCAGCTGGGGCTCGCTCTCGCGTTCCCGGCGCTGGGAGCGGCGATCGCGATGCCGCTCGCCGCCCGGGTCAGCCACCGCTTCGGATCCCGTACGGCGTTGCGCGGGCTGCTCGCGCTCTGGACCCTGGCCCTGATCCTGCCGTCGCTCGCACCGAACCTGATCGCCCTGTGCGGCGCCCTGTTCGTGTACGGCGCGACCGCCGGCATGGCCGACGTCGTGATGAACGCGCTCGGCGTCGAGGTCGAGCGGCTGCTGAAGAAGTCGATCATGTCCGGCCTGCACGGGATGTGGAGCGTCGGCGCACTGATCGGGTCGGGCATCGGGACCGTCGCCGCGCACCTCGAGATCAACGCGCAACTGCACCACCTGGTGATGGCACTCGTCCTGACCGTGCTCGGTGCGTTCGCCTGCCAGTCCGTGCTCAACCTCCACCCGACCGAGGAGGAGGAAGCGCCACCGCGCTTCGCGCTGCCGCCGAAGTCCGCGCTGCTGATCGGCGCCGTCGGTTTCTGCGCGGTCTTCGCCGAGGGCGCGAGCCTGGACTGGTCGGCCGTCTACCTGGAGGACGTGCTCACCACCTCGGCCGGCGTCGCGGCCGGAGCGACCACCGGCTTCGCGCTGACGATGGCCGTCGCGCGGCTGGTCGGCGACGCGGTGGTCGACCGGTTCGGCGCTGTTCCGACGGTCCGGGTCAGCGGCGTGATCGCGACGCTCGGCGGCGTGCTCGTCGTACTGGCTCCGCATCCGGCCGTCGCGATGGCCGGCTTCGGACTGCTCGGGCTCGGCATCGCCGTGGTCGTCCCGTTGGCCTTCGCGGCCGCGGGCAAAGCGGGTCCCAACCCGAGCCAGGCCATCGCGGGCGTCGCCACGGTCACGTACGCCTCCGGGCTGGTCGCGCCGTCGATCATCGGCGGCATCGCGCAGGCGAGCAGCCTGACGTTGTCGTTCATCGTCGTCACGGTGCTCGCGACCGGGCTGGCGCTGTTCGCTCCGGTGCTTGCTCCTCGCCGTACGGGTCGCAGCGTCACTGGTTCTGCTTGACGGTCTCGATCAGCGCGTACGACGCTCGCGCGGCGGCGTCCGGGTCGCCCGCCGCGATCGCCTCGAACACGTCGAGGTGGGCGGCCCGCAGCTGAGGATGCTCGGGGAAGTGCGCGCTCGCCTCGATGGACTCGGCGAGCAGGCCGGCCATCGCGTCGTACAGGCGCAGGAGGATCGGGTTGCCCGAGGCCTCGACGACGCCCCGGTGGAAGGCGGTGTCGGCGACGACGAACGCCTCCAGGTCAGCCGTGTCGTTGGCGGCGTCGCGCGCCTCGACGGCAGCGATCAGCCCCTTGAGCCGGTCCGGGCTGGGCCGCCCCGCCGCGAGCCGGGCGGCCGCCGCCTCGATGCCCGCGCGGGCATCGAAGACCTGGTCGAGCGCCGAGAGCTCGTCGCGCAGGAGTACGCCGCTGATCTCGTCGGTCGCGCGCACGTAGGTCCCGTCCCCCACGCGCGGTTCCAGCAACCCCGTCAGGCTCAGCGACCGCAACGCCTCGCGGACAGTCCCCCGACTGACCCCGAGCTCCGTCGCGAGCTGGTTCTCCCCGGGAATCCGCGTGTCCCGCGCCCACTTCCCCGACTCGATCAGCGCCCGGAACTGATCCGCGACCTGCTGAACCAAGGGCACCTGCCGTACAGGCCCATTCAATGACATAGTCTGTAAATGTAGGACATCTTCACGAGGGAGGGAAGCACCAGTGGCACTGTCAGCCGCACCGGTCGCCCGGCAGTACTCACCACTGGTCACCGCGACCGCCTTCATCGTCGCGCTCAGCCTGAGACCAGCACTGACCGCAGTCGGTCCCGTGCTCCCGAGAATCGGCGTCGACCTGCACCTCGGCGAAGGCATGCTCGGTCTTCTCGGCACGCTCCCCCTGCTCGCCTTCGCGTTCGCCTCGCCGCTCGTCCATCTCCTCTCCCGCCGCTTCGGCATGGAGCGGACGGTCTTCGTCTCGCTGCTCGTCCTGGCCGTCGGCACCGCCGCCCGCCCGTACACAGGCCTGGCCGGACTCTGGATCGGCACGGTCGTGGTCGGCGCGGCGATTGCCGTCGGCAACGTGCTCGTCCCGGTGATCCTCAAGCGCGACTACGCCGCGAACGTCTCCCGCGCGACCGGCGTGTACACCGCGTTCATCACCGGCGGCGCCGCGGTCGCCTCGCTGGTCGCCGTACCGATCGCGAACGCCGCAGGCTGGCGGCTCGCACTCGCGGTCTGGGGCGGTCTCGCCGTACTGGTTGCTTTGGCGTGGTTGCCGCGGACGATCTCACCGGCCCCGGTCCCACCCGCACCGACGACCGACGAAGCCCCGCCGGTCAGCGTCTGGCGGCAGCCGATGGCGTGGCTGGTCACGTTCTACATGGGCCTGCAGTCGACGAGCTTCTACCTGCTCGTGAACTGGCTGCCGACGATCGAGATCTCGAACGGGATCTCGGAGCGGACCGCCGGCGTGCACATCTTCTTGTTCCAGTGCTTCGGCCTGATCGGCGGACTCAGCATCCCCTGGCTGATGAAGCACCCGACCAACCAGCGCCCGGGCACGATCACCGCGAGCCTGCCGATCCTGGTCGCGCTGCTCGGCCTCCTGCTGCTGCCCGATCTCGCGCTGCTCTGGGTCGTGCTCGCCGGGCTCGGCCAAGGTGCGGCGCTGGTTGCCGCGCTCTCGCTGATCAGCATCCGCGGCCGCAGCCACCACGAGACGACCCAGCTGTCCGGCATGGCCCAGGCCGTCGGCTACCTGCTGGCCGCGGGTGGACCAGTGCTGGCCGGCCTTCTCACCGAGCGCACCGGGAGCTGGGACACCGCGTTGATCGTCTTCGCAGGCCTGGCAGCGGTCCAGCTGACGATGGGGTACGCCGCCGGCCGCGACAGCCGCTGAGAACTCGTCGCGCCTACTTGCACGCGGCGAGGCGCAACGACCTGTAGGCGCGACCACCAGCAGTTGCCGCCGCCACAGCCACAAGGAGCTCCGGCGGCGGCCGACCGACTACTTCTCCGTGGCGAACGCCGCGTCGAAGGCGGCTTCCGGCTTGTCGAAGGCCAGGTTGCGGATCACGTTGACCGCCTCGGCAGCGCCGACCTTGCGCTCCATGCCGGCGTCCTCCCACTCGACCGAGATCGGCCCGGCGTACCCGATCGAGTTGAGCACGCGGAAGCAGTCCTCCCAGTTCACGTCACCGTGGCCGGTGGAGTAGAAGTCCCAGCCGCGCCGCGGGTCGCCCCACGGCAGGTGCGAGCCGAGCCGGCCGTTGCGCCCGCCGCCGGTCCGCATCCGGGTGTCCTTGCAGTCCACGTGGTAGATCCGGTCCTTGAAGTCCCACAGGAACGCGACCGGGTCGATGTCCTGCCACACCATGTGCGACGGGTCCCAGTTGAGCCCGAACGCCTCGCGGTGCCCGATCGCCTCGAGCGCCAGCGTCGTCGTCCAGTAGTCGTACGCGATCTCCGACGGGTGCACCTCGTGCGCGAACCGCACGCCCTCGGTGTCGAACACGTCGAGGATCGGGTTCCACCGGTCGGCGAAGTCCTGGTAGCCGGCGTCGATCCGGTCGGCCGGGACCGGCGGGAACATCGCGACGTACTGCCAGATCGACGACCCGGTGAAGCCGATCACCGTGTCGACGCCGAGCAACGCTGCGGCCCGCGCGGTGTTCTTCAGGTCGTCGGCCGCACGCTGCCGCACGCCCTCGGCGTCGCCGTCGCCCCAGACCCGGCCCGGCACGATCGCCTGGTGCCGGAAGTCGATCGGGTCGTCGCAGACCGCCTGGCCGACCAGGTGGTTCGAGATCGCCCAGACCTTCAGGTTGTACTTGTCCAGGATGTCCTTGCGGGTCTGGACGTAGTTCGGGTCGTCGATCGCCTGCTGGACGTCGAAGTGGTCACCGGAGCAGGCGATCTCGACGCCGTCGTAGCCGGCCGACGAGGCGAACTCGCAGACCTCCTCGAACGGCAGGTCGGCCCACTGGCCGGTGAACAGGGTGATCGGGCGTGGCATCCGCGGTGCTCCTCAGGGTGAAGTTGTGATCCTGTACGACGTACTGCCTAGTCCTCGACCTCGACCCACGCGGAGTCGGCGGCCGCCGAGCGAAGGACCGCGTCGACCAAGCGGGCAGACCGTGCGCCGGCGGCGAAGTCCGGAAGTCCGTCCGGACGGTCGCCACCGCGCACGGCCGCGTAGGTGTCCGCGACGAACGAGTCGAACGCGTCCTGGTAGCCCTGGGCGTGACCGGCGGGCAGCCGGTTCACGCGGGCCGCGGGCGGGCTCAACGTGTCGGGGTCGCGGGTGAGCAGTTGGCCGGCGGCGCGGTGGCCGACCCAGAGACGGTCCGGGTCCTCCTGGTCGAAGCCGTAGCTCGACTCGGTGCCGGAGACCTCCAGGTAGAGCCGGTTCTTGCGACCGGCGGCGACCTGGCTGACCACGACCGTGCCGACCACTCCGGCCTCCGTACGGAACTGTGCCGTCGCCAGGTCCTCGGTCTTGACGTCCACGCCACCACGCTGCGACCGGACGGTCCGGGTCTGCGCGCTGACCGCGGCGATCCGGTCGCCGGTGACGAACTCGGTCAGGTCGCACCAGTGCGAACCGATGTCGGCGAAGGTGCGCGACGGGCCGCCGGCCGCGTCGTCGACGCGCCAGTTGTCGTCGTCGGCGCCGGCGAGCCAGTCCTGCAGGTAGCTGCCGTGCAGGCTGGTGATCATCCCGGCGTCGCCGGCGGCGATCCGGGTCCGCAGCTCGCGGACCATCGGGTGGTAGCGGTAGACGAACGGCACGGTGGCGACCAGCCCGGCCTCCTGCGCGGCCGCGAGCAGTCCGGCGGCGTCCTGCGCGTTCGTGGCCAGGGGCTTCTCGCAGACGACGTGCTTGCCGGCCTCGAGCGCCTTCAGGGTCACCGGGAGGTGCGTGCTGTTCGGCGTACAGACGTGGACGAGGTCGAGGTCGGCGGCCAGCAGGTCGTCGAGAGTCTCGAATCCCTGCTCGGCTCCGGTCGCCTCGGCCGCGGCCTGCGCGCGTTCCGGGCTGGACCCGATCGCGCCGACGACCCGCGCGCCACCGACCAGCGCGGACCGGCCGTGCACCCGGCCCATGAAGCCGCCACCGATGATTCCGACCTTCAGCTTGTCTGTGGACACGTTCGGGACACTATGTGACACTTTTGAACCCCGTCAAGCAAAAGTCCGCCGACCGACCGACGAAAGTGCGTACGCCGATGACCGACCTCAGCACCACCGCCGCCGAGGCGGGCCCGCTGCTGCGGTTGCTGCTCGACGGACAACCGCGCACGCGCGCCGAGCTGATCGACCTGAGCGGCCTCGCGCGGTCGACGGTGACGGGCCGGATCGAGGCGCTGCTGGCCAGCGGGCTCGTCGTACCGTCCGGTGAAGCGGCGTCGACCGGAGGCCGTCCGCCGGCGCGTTTCCGCTTCAACCCGTCGGCCCGGCTGGTCCTCGCCGCGGACGTCGGCGCGACCCATCTCTCGGTCGCCCTGACCGACCTGACCGGCGCGATGATCGGCAGCCGAACGCTCCCGCTCAACATCGCCGAAGGCCCCGAGGTGGTCCTGAGCGCGATCGTCCGGACCGGCTTGGCGTTGCTGACCGCTGCCGACCGCTCCCCCGCCGACCTCGCAGGCACCGGCGTCGGCCTGCCCGGCCCGGTCGAGCACCGCACCGGCCGCCCGAACCATCCCCCGATCATGCCCGGCTGGGACTCGTACGACGTCGTCGCCCGCCTCGGCGCCGACCTGCCCGGCCCGGTCCTCGTCGACAACGACGTCAACATCATGGCGCTCGGCGAGCACAGCACGGCGTACGCCGACGTCGAGCATCTGCTCTTCGTCAAGGTCGCCACCGGCATCGGCGCCGGCGTCATCAGCGGCGGCCGCCTCCACAGGGGAGCCCAAGGCGCGGCCGGCGACATCGGCCACGTGCAGACGCCCGGCCGCACCGACCTCTGCCGCTGCGGCAACCAGGGCTGCCTGGAAGCCGTTGCTTCCGGTACGGCGATCGCCACGGCTTTGACCTCGTCCGATATTCCAGCAAGTTCAAGTCGGGACGTCGTCGACCTGGTCCGCTCCGGCAACCCCACTGCTACTCAACTGGTCCGCCAGGCCGGTCGGGAGATCGGCTCCGTGCTCGCGACCGCGGTCAGCCTGCTCAACCCGTCGGTGATCGTCGTCGGCGGTTCGCTCTCGCTGGCCGGCGACAGTCTGCTGGCCGGCATCCGGGAGACCGTCTACGCCAGATCGTTGCCCCTGGCCACCACCGAGCTCCGCGTCGTCCCGTCGGCCGCCGGGCCCGACGCCGCCCTGCGTGGCGCCGCGGCTCTCGTCCTCCAGCACACCCTCAGCGCCAGCTGATGGCCAACTCGTCCACGAACGCGATCGCCTGCTCGAGCGCCGCCCCACCGCGCGCGAAGCCGAACCCCCGCCGGCGCCCCTCGTAAACAGCCAGCACCAACCGCAGCTGCGCCCATCGCCGAACGCGCTCACCGTCGACCTCGGCCGCCTCGGCGAACACGTCCAGCTCGCGCCGCAGCGCCTTCACCGGATCATCGGTCGTCATCAGCACCAGTGCCCGAGGCCCGACCAACCTGCCGGCGTCGTACGCCGGATCCCCCACCCACCCCTTCGGGTCGATCGCGAGCCAGTCCTCACGCTCACCCCGCAGAATGTTGCGTGGATGCAGATCCCCGTGCACGACGAGCTCCGGCTGGTGCCGCCCGAGTTCGTCCACGACCGCCAGCGCCGCGCGGACCACCGACGTCGGCAGCGCGTCCGGGAAGTCCTTCGATCCGGCCCGAAGCTGCTCACTCCAGCCATCGGCCTGGTCCCGCAACCGCGGCGGACCCGGAACAGAATGACCGTCCATCGCGCCGCCGTACGGGACGGCCAGCCGACGACAAAGCCGTCCGGCCGCCGCGGCGATCTCGTCACCGTCCTCGAGGTCCGCAAGCCGCGAGGGCCCCGCCCGCTCGAGCAACATCGCGAACCGCTCGTCGTCCCGCTCGTACAGCAGCACCGCGCCCCGCCCACCCCAGATCGCGAACGCCTCCGGCTCGCACGCGTTGCGCGGATCGGGAAAGGACACCTTGAGCACCGCACACCCGACAGCCTCACCCGAGCCCACAGCCTCGCCCGACCCCGCAGCCTCGCCGGACCCCGCAGCCTCAGCCGACCCCGCGACCCCGGCCGCACGCCGTACCGGCACGATCAGCCCGACCTCGCCGTGCATCACCGCACCGTCACGCTCGCACTCCCAGCGCGCCAGCAACTCCTCGACCAGCGCGGGCACCGAAGCCAGCCATACCCGCCCCGGCTCGCCCTCGCGATCGACCGTGGCGCGGGTGAAACTCTCCGGGATCAACCCCAACGTTCCGATTTCGCCGACCGGGAGACCAGGCTGAACAGCATGTCCTTCGGCGTCATCTCCCCCGCGACGACCTTCGTCACGTGCTCGGCGATCGGCATCTCCACGTCGTGCCGGTGGGCGAGCTCGGAGATCGACGAGCAGGACTTCACGCCCTCCGCGACCTGACGGGTCGCACCGGCGATCTCAGCGACGGTCATCCCCTGCCCGAGCTTCTCGCCGAACGTCCGGTTCCGGGACAACGGCGACGAGCAGGTCGCCACCAGGTCGCCGAGCCCCGCCAGCCCGGAGAACGTGTGCTCGTCAGCCCCCAGCGCCGCACCGAGCCGCGCGGTCTCAGCCAGTCCGCGCGTGATCACCGACGCCCGAGCGTTGTCACCGAACCCCAGCCCGACCGCCATCCCGACAGCCAACGCGATCACGTTCTTGGTCGCCCCACCGAGCTCGCACCCGACGACGTCGTTGTTCGTGTACGGCCGGAACACCGGCGAGTGGCACAGCTTCTGCAACCGCGTCGCCGTCCCCTCGTCGGCGCACGCGACGACCGCGGCGGCCGGCTGTCCTTCGGCGATCTCGCGCGCCAGGTTCGGCCCGGACACGACCGCGATCCGCTCCGGCCCGGCGCCGGTCAGCTCGGCGATCACCTCGGACATGCGTTTCGTCGTACCGACCTCGACGCCCTTCATCAGGCTGACCAGCGGCACCGCGGGCGGCAGTACGCCGGCCCAGTCGCGCAGGTTGTCCCGCAACGACTGACTCGGTACGGCGAGCACGATCGCCTCGGCGCCGTCGGCCGCGACGGCCGGGTCGTGCGTAGCGGTGATCGCCTCGGGCAACCGCAGCCCCGGCAGGTAGTCCGGGTTCTCGTGCCGGCTGTTGATCGCCGCGCACAACGACTCCCGCCGCCCCCAGACCGACACCTGGTTCCCCGCGTTGGCCAGCACCGTGGCGAACGCCGTACCCCAGGAACCGGCACCGAACACCGCTACTTTGGTCATTTGTTCTCCTCGTCCTCGGCCTTGGCCTCGCGCAGGTCGAACAGCTCCTTCGGCGGGGTCTGGCCCCGCAGCTCCCCGAGCCCCGCGGCGACCGTCTGCATGATCACCTCGGTTGCCTCGTGCAACAGCTCGTTGGTGATCGGCTGCCCGCGGAACGCGTCCAGGTCGACCGGCGGACCGGCCTTGACCCGCATCGTCTTGCGCGGCAGCAGCCCGACCCGGAACTTCTTGCCGTACGAGTGGAAGACTTCCTGCGCGCCCCAGTTCGCGATCGGGATCACCGGGCAGCCGGTCATCAACGCGATCCGCGCCGCCCCGGTCTTGCCGGTCATCGGCCACATGTCGGGCTCGCGGGTGATCGTGCCCTCGGGGTAGACGCCGACGCACTCACCGCGCTCGACCGCGGCGACCGCGTCCCGGAACGCGTCCGAGGCCTGCGCGGACCCGCGGTACACCGGGATCTGCCCGGCCGCGCTGATGATCTTGCCTGCGATCGGCAGCTTGAACAGCGACGCCTTGCCGAGCAGCCGCGGCACCCGCCGGCACTCCCAGATGTAGAAGCCGAGCACGAACGGGTCGAAGTGCGAGATGTGGTTGGTCACGAACACCACGCCACCGTGCCGCGGCATGTTCTCGCGGCCCTGGAAGTCGGGCTTGGTGAAGACCAGCATGAACGGCTTGACCAGCGCCACCACCAGCCCGAACCAGAACCCGCGCGGTGGGCGGGGATCGTGTCCTGGGCTGTTCACTGATGCCTCCTGTGCGTCGTCCCCGTACGTCATGGAAGAATCTTGCCTGATGGAAGACGTACAGGTCGCTCCCTGGATCCTGGTGGTCCCGGTGAAGCGTACGGCGATCGCGAAGAGCCGGCTCGCTGCGGCCTACCCCCAGCACCGTCCGGAGCTCGCGCGCGCCTTCGCCGCCGACACCGTCGACGCCGCCCTGGCCTCGCCACTGGTGCGCGCCGTTCTGGTCGTCACCGACGATCCCCAGGTCGCCGCCGACGTCACCGCGGCCGGCGCCCACGTCGTACCGGACCTGCCGGCGGCCGGCGCCCACACCGTCTCGGATCTTCCGGCGAACGGCACCAACACCGTCTCGGATCTCCCCGCGAACGGCACCCACGTCGTCCCGGAGCTTCCGCCGAACGGCACCCACGTCGTCCCGGAGCTTCCGGCGAACGGACTGAACGAGGCGCTCGAGCACGGCGCGGCCGTCGCCGCCGCCGAGTTCCCGGGCGCGCGCATCGCGGCGCTCTCCGCCGACCTGCCCGCGTTGCGCCCCGACGAGCTCACCGCCGCGTTGGCTGCCTGTGTCGCCGACCGCAGCTTCGTCATCGACCAACCAGGCACCGGTACGACGATGCTCGCGGCCGCTCCCGGCGTCGCGCTCGATCCCCGCTTCGGCGTCGGGTCCGCCCTGGCCCACCAGGCCTCGGGCGCTGTACCGCTCGACCTCGCGATTCCGTCGGTACGCCGGGACGTCGACACCGCCGCCGACCTCGCGGACGCCGTCCAGCTCGGCGTCGGCCCACGCACCGCCGAGGTGATGTCGATCGTGTTCGGCGCCGTGATCGGCTCCGAAGGCCTCGCCTGCTAGGGCACCGTGATCCTGCTCAGTGCAGCGTGATGAAGTGCACCGCGGTGATCGCGATCCCTTGCCCTGATCCGCTGGTCTCGACGCGCACCCGCTGACCGACGCGCAGGAAGCGCACCGGCGTACCGGCCAGCTCGTCGGCGCTGAACGGCAGCTCGACGCCGGTGTCGGTCAGCACCGCACCGGACCTGGACGCGTCGTCGTAACGGCTCACGGTCGCCTGCATGGCACCACGCTAGGCCATCCGGCGTGATCCCGCGTCCCGACGCCGCCCCCCGCAGCCCGACGCCGCCCTCGCGTCCCGACGCCGTCCTCGCGTCCCGGTGACCCGGTGACCCGGTGACCCGGCAGACGTTGCCGCCGACATCTTCTCGACGGCGCCCGCGCATCGCCCCGAACACGGCGAAGGCCGGTCGCCCCTGGAGTGGGGAGACCGGCCTTCGCTGGTACAGCGGTGCCGCAGTGCTGAAGGTCAGCGGGCCGAGGCGCGCTTGGCCGGAGCCTTCTTGGCGGGGGCCTTCTTGGCCGGCGCCTTCTTGGCGACGGTGGCCTTCTTGACCGGAGCCGCCTTCTTGGCAACGGTCTTGGCCGGGGCCTTCTTCGCCGGGGCCTTCTTGGCGACCGTCTTGGTGGCGGCGGCCTTGGCCGGCGCCTTCTTGGCGGCGGTCTTGGTCGCGACGGCCTTGGCCGGAGCCTTCTTGGCCGGCGCGGCCTTCTTGGCCGGAGCGGCTGCCTTGGTGGCGGTCGCGGCCGGCTTCGGGGCCACCAGCTTCGGCAGCTTCTTCGCACCGGAGACAACGGCCTTCAGCTCCGCACCCGCGCGGAACTTCGGAACCACGGTCTTCTTGGCACGCTTGGTCTCGCCGGTCCGCGGGTTGCGAACCATGCGGGCACCACGCTCGATGGCCTCGAAGGCACCGAAGCCGGTGATGGCGACCTTGCCGCCCTTCTTGGTCAGCTCGCGCTGGACGGTGTCGATCACCGACTCCAGGGCGTGCTGGGCCGAACGGCGATTTCCGTCGAAGTGCACTGCGAGCGCTTCGACCAACTGGCTCTTGTTCACTGTCTTCCCTCCGTGAACGATGGCGTCGAGCACAGCGCTCGATCTCACGTGAACGTTATGGACTCAACAGGCCGTTCACAAACACCAACGCGGCAATTTGGCCTTGTTTTGGGCGATTTGCCCCCGATTTGGCCTCCAAAGGCCCGATCTGGGCTCTTGGATTCCCTTCTGAGCAACGATCCGGCGACCAACGGTGACCCCGGCCACAACCCCGTACGCCGGTGCTCAGCGCCGCTTTCCCCGTAAAGAACGCAGTCCCGACTGGGCCGTGTCGAGCCCGCGGGCGACCGCGCTGTCGCCCTTGCGCTGCCGCAGGGTGTGGCTGATCTTGCCCAGCAACCACTCCACCAGCGGTACGGCGATCGCCAGCACGACCCACATGATCAGCCGCCGGCGCAGGAACAGCCACATCTTTGCCTCCAAGGTCTCAGGATGTCTCGAAGACTAGTGCCCGCGACAGAAACAGCGGGGATGTTTCACAGCCAGCCGCGGCGCTTGAAGACCTGATGCAGACTGCCGCAGACCAACGCCATCAGGCCGATCGCGAACGGGTACCCCCACTGCCAGTGCAGCTCGGGCATCACGTCGAAGTTCATCCCGTACACGGTCCCGATCAGCGTCGGCGCGAACAGGATCGCCGCCCACGCGGAGATCCGCTTCACCTCTTCGTTCTGCGCGTTGCTGGCGACGGTGAGGGACTTCATCTCCTCGTTCTGCTGCTGGGCCACCAGGGTCGCGTTCACGGTCAGGATGTCGCGCAGCAGCTCGCGGAAACCGTCCACCCGCTCGACCACCTGGGTGACGTGGTCGGCGACGTCGCGCAGCGACCGCTGCAGCTCCTGGTCCACGCCGTACTTGTCGAACCCGGCCCGCAACGAGTCCAGCATCCCGATCAGCGGCCGGGTCGCACGCTGGAACTCGATCACCTCACGCGACAGCTCGTAGATACGCCGCGACACCTTCGGGTCGCCGCGGAACACCTCGGTCTCGATCTCGTCGATGTCGTTCTCGAGGCCCGCGACCACCGGCGCGTACCCGTCGACGACCTTGTCCATGATCGCGTACAGAACCGCTTCGGTGCCTTGCCGCAGCAGCTCCGGATCGCGCTCCACCCGACGCCGTACGGCGGCCAGGTTGGGCGCCTCGGCGTGCCGGACCGTCACCACGAAGTCCGGTCCCACGAACACGTGCACCTCGCCGAACTCGACCTCCTCGGTCGCGTCCCGGTACCGCGCGGCCTTCAGCACGACGAACAGGGTGTCGCCGTACCGCTCGAGCTTCGGCCGCTGGTGGGCCTGGATCGCGTCCTCGATCGCCAGCTCGTGCAGGTCGAACTCCTGCGCCAGCGACATCAGCTCCCGCCGGTCCGGCCGGTACAACCCGATCCACGCCAGGCTCCGCGGCGCTTCGTGCAGCACCTGGTAGGTGTCGGCCAGCGACTCCGGCGACGCGACCCGGCGCCCCTCGCAGTAGATCGCGCTGTCGACCACCGAATGCCCCTTGGGCTTGCTGTGCACCGGGTGATCGGCCGCCGGCTCGATCGCTTCCGGGGCGGGCGCGGCCGGCCCTCCGGCGTACCGGCGAGCAGCGGCCCGCAACGACGGCGTACGGCCAAAGGCACGAAGGGTGCGCAGGCGCAGGTCGGACATGAGTCCTCCAGGGTTTGTTGCAGACGGGAGCGACGACGACGTCTGCCCGACCCCCGCGGCTCACCGCCGCGCACCACAACACACCCCGGTTTCGTACGCCGGGGCGGCTGACCTGGAAGAGGAGTTAGTTGCCTCGAGGCCGAGCGAGATCGGTATGTCTGGAGGGGTCACTGGTCATCAGCGCCTCACCTCCTAGATCTCGTCAGCCCGGTTCCTGCAACCCCGCAAGGGTAACACCAGAGTTATCACCCCAGCTGTGCAATCCGTTACGCCCACGTTGACATAGACCCCCACGTGGACTCCTCCGTTCGCTGGCACTCACTACGGTGCCTGCTCCCACCCACCCTTTGTTCAGTTGCGTGCTGACGCACGCGGTGCGCGTGCTTCGCCCGCTTCAAGTGCGCGCTGGCGCGCGGTTCTAGTGCGCGCCATCGCGCTTCACTTACGCGCTGCGCGCTTCATTTTCCGCGCTGTCGCGCGACCACGAGAACGCGCTGACGCGCTGAGTACGCGTGCCGGCGCCCGCTCGGTGGCGCCCTATCGCGCGGCGTGCGTACCTGCTACCGCGCCGGACGCTTGCTCGTTACTGCTCCGACTGTGCGAGCGTGGCCCCGCGACCGCGCTGATCGTTGTCCTCAGCAACCGAGCGAGCTGCACAAGCGACCAACTCGCGTCGAGTGATCGGCGTCCCCACCGACCTCGTGCGGCTCACCGAACCCCCGCCGCGAAGCATCGACGACCCGCTCACCGTGGATCGTCCATCTGGTCGCTTCATGTACATCATCCGCCGCCATGCGCCCACGCTATCGAGGTCCCGCAGCCAGAGCGGCGACTTGTGAAAGCGGCAGACAAGCGGATCGCCTGTGGCCTCGGGGACCAGCATCACTGCTCTGTCAGATCCGCAAGCCGAGCACTGTAGTCAAGAGCAAGGTCCTCGTACCGCATCACCAGCGTCGCGCCTGACAGGCGCGACGCGTCCTTGGCATTGACCTCGGCCTGAAGCAGCCAAGTGTGGCCACAGCCGGGGCCGGCACCACCGATGAATGCGAAGCTGTTGATCTTCAGGCCCTTGCCGTCGTCGATCGTGATTGACGGCCTCCTGTACCGCTCCGCCGCTCGCCCTTCGGCCACTACGCCGACAAACAGGGACTTCCCGCCCGGGCTCAGCCACACTCCGGTATGAAAGACCAAAGTGCCGTCATTTGCTCGGCCGACGGCAGCCGGGCTCAACAGTTGCGTCGGCACTGCGTCTTCTCCTGCGGGCACGAACTCCCTTTCTCTGTGGGCACCGCCACGATAGCCGTCCTCGGCGCCTCCAGCACGGCCCACGCTGCCGGCAAGGGGGCTGAAGCGTAGACCGTGCGCAGGCTCTTCCGCCTCCGAAGGGGCAGGACTCTCGTCCGGCTAACGGCGTCGGCGGATCACGACAAAGGCGACCAGCGCCAGCGTGGCAACGAAGGCGAGGAGGCCGAACGGCGTCGACTCCATGGATTCGACCCAGGCCGCGTCGGGTTCACCGTCACAGTCACAGGGCGTGTAGTGGTCGATGATCAGCCAGGTCACCAACCCCACGATGGCGGCGCCGATCGCAGCAAAACATCCGATGGAGAGACACGAACCGGCGCTGGACCCGGGTTTGCCAGCAGTCGACTCGCTCTCCATCGGACAAAGCTAATGGCGGACAAGGCCACGTGGCCTCGAACACCGACTGGGGCCGCGAACAAGACCTTCCCTGTCCACGGCCCCTGTTCACGCAGTCCGACGCATTGCCGTCCCTAAGCCTTCGCGGGCAGAGTCGCCGGCTTGAACGACGGCCTCGTGGCCTCGTACGTCTCGATGTCGTCGGCGTGAGACAGCGTGATGCCGACGTCGTCGAGCCCGTTGAGGAGCCGGTAGCGCGTGTAGTCGTCGATCTCGAACGGTGCGGACAGGGCGCCGGCGGAGATCGTCTTGGCCTCGAGGTCGACCGTCACCTTCGTGCCGGGGTCCTTCTCGATCGTCGTCCAGAGCTCCTCGACGACCTCCTCGGTGACCAGCGCGGCGAGCAGGCCCGCCTTGCCGGAGTTGCCGCGGAAGATGTCGCCGAAGCGGGCCGAGACGACGACGCGGAAGCCGTAGTCCATCAGTGCCCAGACCGCGTGCTCACGCGAGGAGCCGGTGCCGAAGTCGGGGCCGGCGACGAGCACCGAGACACCCTCGTACTCGGGCTGGTTCAGGACGAACGTCGGATCGTTGCGCCAGGCAGCGAACAGCCCGTCCTCGAAGCCGGTCCGGGTGACCCGCTTCAGGTAGACGGCGGGGATGATCTGGTCGGTGTCGACGTTGCCGCGGCGCAGCGGGGCCGCGGTGCCGATGTGCTGGGTGAAGGCGTCCATGATTCCTTTGTCCTCAGACGTTCTCGGGTACGGCGACCTCGACCGGCGGCAGATCGATCGGCGCGGCGAGGGTTCCGGTGACGGCGGTGGCAGCGGCGACGAGCGGCGACACGAGGTGCGTCCGCCCGCCCTTGCCCTGCCGGCCTTCGAAGTTGCGGTTCGACGTCGACGCGCTGCGCTCGCCCGGTGCCAGCTGGTCCGGGTTCATCCCCAGGCACATCGAGCACCCCGCCCCACGCCACTCGGCCCCGGCGTCCTTGAAGATGACGTCCAGCCCCTCGGACTCGGCCTGCAGCCGCACCCGGCCGGATCCCGGTACGACGAGCATCCGGGTGCCCTCGGCAACCTTCCGCCCGGCCAGTACGCCGGCCGCCGCGCGCAGGTCCTCGATCCGCCCGTTCGTGCAGGACCCGAGGAAGACGGTGTCGACCTGGATCTCCCGCAGCGGCGTACCGGCGGTCAGTCCCATGTACTCCAGCGCCCGCTCGGCCGCGACCCGGTCGTTCTCGGTCGTGAAGTCCGACGGCGACGGCACGTTGGCCGACAGCGGCAGGCCCTGGCCCGGGTTGGTCCCCCAGGTCACGAACGGCGCGATCTCCTCGGCGCGCAGCACGACCTCACGGTCGAACGACGCGTCGGAGTCGGTGGCCAGGCTGTTCCAGTACTCGACCGCGGCTTCCCAGTCGACGCCCTGCGGCGCGTGCGGCTTGTCCTTCAGGTACGCGTACGTCGTCTCGTCCGGCGCGATCATGCCGGCCTTGGCGCCCCACTCGATCGACATGTTGCAGATCGTCATCCGCGCTTCCATCGACAGCGCGCGGATCGCCTCGCCGCGGTACTCGACGATGTAGCCCTGACCGCCGCCGGTCCCGACCTGCGCGATCAGCGACAGCACCAGGTCCTTGGCCGAGACGCCGTCCGGCAGTACGCCGTCGACCGTGACCGCCATCGTCTTCGGCCGGGCCTGCATCAGTGTCTGGGTGGCGAGCACGTGCTCGACCTCGCTGGTGCCGATCCCGAACGCGATCGCGCCGAACGCGCCGTGCGTCGAGGTGTGGCTGTCACCGCAGACCACGGTCATCCCGGGCTGGGTCAGGCCGAGCTGCGGGCCGATCACGTGCACGACGCCCTGGTCGGGGTCGCCGAGGGTGTGGATCCGGATGCCGAACTCCTCGGCGTTCTTGCGCAGCGTGTCGACCTGGGTCCGCGAGACCGGGTCGGCGATCGGCTTGTCGACGTCGTACGTCGGGACGTTGTGGTCCTCGGTCGCGATCGTCAGGTCCGGGCGGCGAACCGCGCGGTTGGCCAGCCGCAGACCGTCGAAGGCCTGCGGGCTGGTCACCTCGTGGACGAGGTGGAGGTCGATGTAGAGGAGGTCGGGTTCCCCGTCGGCGTGACGCACGACATGTGCGTCCCAGACCTTTTCCGACAACGTCCTGCCCATCAGACTTCTCCTTCGGGTGGTGTACTAGGTGCGCTTTCGCTCACAGTGCGCCGAGAAGGGGCGCCAAAGCGACTTGCGTTCCACGATTCGAGACGGCAATATCGTCTCATGGACAACTCTAGCGGAGTCGGCGTTCTCGACAAAGCAGCTCTCGTTCTGTCCGCACTCGAGTCCGGGCCGGCGACCCTGGCCGGACTCGTGGCGGCGACGGGGCTGGCCCGCCCGACGGCACACCGGCTTGCCGTCGCGCTCGAGCACCACCGGCTGGTGGGGCGCGACATGCAGGGCCGCTTCGTGCTCGGGCCGCGCCTGAGCGAGCTCGCCTCCGCTGCCGGCGAGGACCGCCTGCTGGCGACCGCCGGTCCCGTCCTGGCCCGGCTGCGCGACATCACCGGTGAGTCGGCGCAGCTCTTCCGCCGCCAGGGTGAGTACAGAGTGTGCGTCGCGGCCGCGGAGCGTCCGTCCGGCCTGCGCGACACCGTCCCGGTCGGCAGCCAGCTGACGATGGCCGCTGGATCCGCCGCTCAAATACTGCTGGCCTGGGAGGACCCGGAGCGCATGCACCGCGGACTCCACAACGCCACCTTCAACGCCGCGGCCCTGGCCGGCGTACGGCGTCGCGGCTGGGCGCACTCGGTCGGCGAACGCGAGCAGGGCGTGGCCTCGGTCTCGGCCCCGGTCCGCTCCCCTTCCGGCAAGGTGATCGCGGCCGTCTCCGTCTCCGGCCCGATCGAACGCCTCTCCCGCCAGCCCGGCCGCATGCACGCTCCCGCCGTGATGGCCGCCGCCGAGCGTCTCTCCGAAGCCCTGCGCCGCGCCTCGGAGTAACCCCGTACGACAGAAGGCCTGACCGCACACCCCGCGGCCAGGCCTTCTTCTTTTGTCCGCCGGTCCCTCCGCCTTCTTCGGACGCCGGCCCCTCCGCCTTCCTTGGACGCCGGTCCGTCCGCCGGCTTTCTTGCGGCTCGACCACAACTACCCGGCGGCCTCTTGTCCCGTCCCGCGCTCGGGATCACGATGAAATCGGGTTGCGGCCCGTCCGGGCCGGCCCGTGGAGGTCGGCGGATGCCTGGATCAACGGCCGTGGGCGACTGGCTTTCGGTGGGGTGGAAGATGCTCGTCGTGCGCGGCGCGGTCGGCATCGTGTTCGGGATCCTGGCGATCGCCTGGCCGCTGTCGACCGCGATCGCCCTGGCCCTGCTGTGGGGTTTCTGGGCCTTGATGGACGGCCTCGGTTCACTCGTCCAGGCCTTCCAGCCGGAGTCGAGCGGCAGCAGGCTCTGGCTGGTGGTGATGGGCGTGATCGCACTCCTCGCGGCGTTCTTCGCGATCTTCAGCCCGGCGACGACCGCGGTGACCCTGACCTGGATCCTCGGCATCTGGCTGATCGTGCGCGGGGTGTTCGAGGCGATCGGCGCCTTCGGCAGTACCTCGTCGACGCCGCGCTGGCTGCTGCTGCTCAGCGCCGCCCTGTCGGTCCTGATCGGAATCCTCTTCGCGGCCAACCCCGGCGCGGGAGCGGTCACCATCGCCACCTGGCTGGGCATCGCGGCCCTGGCCTGGGGCGGCGTCTTCGTCCTGGGCGGTCTCGCCGTACGCCGGGAGCTCACCGGTCACAGCACCACACCGTTGATGCCCCCAGGCCCGGCCGCACCCCAAGCCTGAAACCAGAAGCGCCTCTCACCCGGAGGTGAGAGGCACTGTTTTCTCTGGTAGCCCCGACGGGATTCGAACCCGCGCTACCGCCTTGAGAGGGCGGCGTGCTAGGCCGCTACACAACGGGGCCAGAGCGTTGTTGCATGGTCCCTACGGACCTGGCAACGAGGAAGAACTCTACCGATTTTCATCGGTCGGGTCCAATCACTCGCTGGGGTACTAGGACTCGAACCTAGACTAACTGGACCAGAACCAGTCGGGCTGCCAATTACCCCATACCCCATAGCTTTTACTGCGATTGTCAGTGCGTTTCGCGCCCTCACAACCTGGCCCGCTGAGCCTATCGCAGCAGGGCGTCAGAAACCAAAACGAGTCCCCGCTGAACCAGGTGTCACTCGCGTCACACCAGTCTCCGGCCCGGTCCACCGACCACCGGCGCGTGCACCAGCGGCAGGTCGCACGTGGTCTGCAGGTCCTGCTTACGCGCCAGCAGTACGGCGACCACACCGAACAGCACGAACTTCGCCACGTCCACCGCCACCAGACCCCAGCCGGCGTCCGACGCGTTCAGACTGGCGTTCACGCTGTTCGTCAGCGCCGCGAACACGAACGTCACCACGTTGTTCGCCGCGTGCGCCGCGATCGACGCCTCCAGCCCACCCGTCCGTACGGCGAGGAAGCCGGCGACCAGCCCGAACGCGAAGCGGTCCAGGAACAAGGCCGGGCTCTCCCACGGCCACACCCCGTGCGCCATCGTGAACAGCACCGTCGTGACCACGACAGCGACCACCGAGCTGCGCACGAACGAGCCGACCGCCTGCAGCAGGTACCCGCGGAAGAAGTACTCCTCCCCCGCCGCCTGCAGCGACGAGGTGAGCAGCACGACGGCGATCACGCCGGCCGCGTCCGCGGCCGCTCCCTTGCCACCCTCGCCGAGCAGGTCGATCCCGCCGACCTTGATCACCCCGAGCATCACCAGTTCGACCACCACGGCGGCCAGGCCGAACCACAGCATCGGCCGCCACCGGATCCGGCCGACCACCGACGACAGCAGTCCCGGCGTCTGGTGGTTCAGCCGGGTCGCGACGACCATCGTCAACGGGATCAGCACGATCAGCGTCAGGTTGGTCGTCAGCAGCCCGAACCACGAGATCGTGCCCTCGGGATCCTTGCGGATGCCGAACCCGATCACCTGGATCACCAGGCTGAGGAACATCCAGCCGGCCAGGACGGCGAACGCGCCGAGCACGACGGTCCAGCCGGCCGTGACCGGGTTGCGCAGCAGCCGGTGGTACGGCTGCGGTCCCGCGTCCCGGGGATCCGCGGTGGACCCGGGACGCGGCGTCGCGTCGTACGGCACGGTCACTCCGCCGGAAGCAGCGTGCGGGCGTGCTCGAGCCGGTGCAGCGACCGGTCCCGGCCGATCAGCTCGAGTGACTCGAACAGCGGCGGTGAGATCCGGCGGCCGGAGATCGCGACCCGGACCGGGCCGAACGCGTTCTTCGGCTTCAGCCCCAGGCCCTCGATCAGCGAGGCGCGCAGCGCGGCCTCGATCGCCTCGGTGCTCCAGTCGGACAGGTTCGACAGCGCCTTCACCGACGCCTCCAGCACGGCGCCGGCGTCGCCGGTCAGCACCTTGCCCGCGGCATCGGGGTCGACCTTGAACGCGTCGTCGGAGACGAACAGGAAGCCGAGCATGTCGACCGACTCCGACAGCGTGTTCATCCGCTCCTGCACCAGCGGTACGGCGGCGGTCAGCAACCGCTGCTGCTCGTCGGTCGGCTCGGCCGGCAGCACGCCCGCCTTGGCCAGGAACGGCACCACCCGGCGGCCGAACTCGGCCGGCTCGAGCAGCCGCATGTGGGAGGCGTTGATCGCCTCGCACTTCTTCGGGTCGAACCGGGCCGCGTTCGAGTTCACCTTGCGGATGTCGAAGGCCTCGATCATCTCGTCCATCGTGAACACGTCGCGGTCCTCGGCGATCGACCAGCCGAGCAGGGCCAGGTAGTTCAGCAGACCCTCGGGCAGGAAGCCGCGCTCCATGTACTCGCCGAGGCCCGCGCCCGGGTCGCGCTTGGACAGCTTCTTGTTGCCCTCGCCCATCACGAACGGCAGGTGCCCGAACCGCGGCGTCCGGCCGGAGCCGATGCCGATCTCGGCGAGCGCCTCGTACAGCGCGATCTGCCGCGGCGTCGACGGCAGCAGGTCCTCGCCGCGCAGCACGTGGGTGATCTCCATCAGCGCGTCGTCGACCGGGTTCACCAGCGGGTACAGCGGGAACCCGTTGGCCCGGACCAGGACGTAGTCGCCCAGGTTCTCGGGCAGGAAGGTGATCTCGCCGCGGACCAGGTCGGTGAAGGTGATCGGCCGGTCCGGCATCCGGAGCCGGACGACCGGGCGACGGCCCTCGTCGACGTACGCCTTGACCTGCTCATCGGTGAGCGTGCGGCAGTGGCCGTCGTACCCGCTGTGCTGGCCGGCCTGACGGGCCGCCTCGCGCCGCTGGTCGAGCTCCTCCTGCGAGCAGTAGCAGTGGTACGCCTTGCCGGCCTGCAGCAGCTTGGCCACGACGTCGGCGTAGATGTCCATCCGCTCGGTCTGCTTGTACGGGCCGAAGTCGCCGCCGACCTCGGGGCCCTCGTCCCAGCCGATGCCGAGCCAGCGCAGCGAGTCGAGCGTGTACTGCAGCGCCTCGGGGGTGTTGCGGGCCGCGTCGGTGTCCTCGATCCGCAGGACCAGCTTGCCGCCGTAGTGGCGGGCGAAGGCCCAGGCGAACAGGGCGGTGCGGATGTTGCCGACGGTCAGCAGACCGGTCGGGGAGGGAGCGAACCGCAGGCGGACCTGGGCTGGCTCGAGGCCGCCGAGTACGTCGTCGTCGGTCGGAGCGGGCCGGTCAGTCACGCACGATCACCTTGTTCGTCAGAGTTCCGATTCCTTCGACACTGACCGCGACCTCGTCGCCGGGCAGCATCGGGCCGACACCCGCGGGGGTACCGGTGAGCACCACGTCGCCGGGCAGCAGCGTGGTGAAGGAGGTGATGTAGGCCAGCACCTCCGGGATGTCGAAGATGAACTGCGACGTCCGGCCGTCCTGCTTCGGCTCGCCGTTCACCTCCGTGCTGACCCGGACGTCGGCGACGTCCAGGTCGGTCTGGATCCAGGGGCCGAGCGGGCAGAACGTGTCGTAGCCCTTGGCCCGGGCCCACTGACCGTCGCTCTTCTGCAGGTCGCGCGCCGTCACGTCGTTGGCGATCGTGTAGCCGAAGATCACCTCTTCGGCCCGCTCGCGGGGCAGGTCGCGGCAGATCCGGCCGATCACGATCGCCAGCTCGCCCTCGAAGTGCAGGTTGTTGGTCTGCTCGGGGTAGACGATGCCGTCGCGCGGCCCGATCACCGACGTGTTCGGCTTCAGGAAGATCATCGGCTCGGCCGGTACGTCGTTGCCGAGCTCGGCGGCGTGGTCGGCGTAGTTGCGCCCGACGCAGACCACCTTGCTGCGCGGGATCACCGGGGCCAGCAGCCGGACGTCGGCCAGCTGCAGCACCTCGCCGGTGAGCTGGACCGGCCGGTACAGCGGGTCCGAGTCGAGGACGGCGACGGTGCCGACGAGACCTTCGGGGTCGTCGGTCTCGACAAGCCCGTACTTCGGTTCGTCGTCGACGGAGAATCTGGCGATACGCACGGCTGGCCTTCAGTCGAGGGAATGAACGGCCCGAGCCTACCGCCGTACCCAGTCAGCCCTTCGATCCGCTCTCCTTTCTTCACCGGTCCGTGGGCCGGAATGAGACAGTGGTCCGGTGACGACCGACCGAACCCCGTTCACGATCCGCCTGGCCGAGCCCGCCGAGTACGCCGCCGTGGGCGAGCTGACCGTCGAGGCGTACGCGAACGACGGCTTCATCCCCGCCAACTCCGGCTACGGCGACACCCTGCGCGCGGCCGCGGACCGCGCCGTACGCGCCGAGCTCTGGGTCGCCACGGACGGCACCGACCTGCTCGGCACGGTCACGTACTGCGTCCCCGGCTCCTTCTACGGCGAGATCGGCCAACCGCACGAGGGCGAGTTCCGCATGCTCGGCGTCTCGGCGAAGGCCCGCGGGCTCGGCGTCGGCACCGCCCTGACCGAGCACTGCATCGCCCGCTCCCGCGACCTCGGCTTCACCCACGTCGTCATGTCGAGCGCCGACTACATGTTGCCCGCCCACCGCATCTACGAGCGCCTCGGTTTCGTCCGGGTCCCCGAGCGCGACTGGTCTCCCCGACCGGGCGTACACCTGTACGCCTACTCCCTGGCGCTGTGACTGTCCTTCTCTCACCCACCGAGTGGGAACCGCTCGCCGCTGCCCACGCCGCCCGCGTCGACGAGCTCGTCGCCGGCCACCTCGCACGTCGTCAGCGCCGCGAAGCCCACCCGGTCGAGGACTTCCTCTTCACCTACTACCCGACCCGGCCGAACCAGCTTCGGATCTGGCACCCCGGACCCGACGTCCACCTTGCCGGCGCCACGTCGTACAAGGATCGCAAGGGCTACCTGTACGCCGACGGCGCCGCCTGCCTGGACCCCGCGGAGATCGAACGTCGCGCCGACTCCATCACCTGGATCCGCCGCCTGCTGGCCGCGACCCTCGACCGCCAGCCCCAGTTCGGCTGCTTCGGCCTGCACGAGTGGGCGATGGTCTACCGCCTGCAACCCGGCGAGGTCCGCCACGAGAAGTGGCCGCTGCGACTAGGTGCCGAGGGCACCGACCAGGTCGTCGAGTCGCACAAGATCGGCTGCTCCCACTTCGACGCCTTCCGCTTCTTCACCGAACCGGCCCGTCCCCTCAACGCCCTGCAACCCACCCGCGACCAGCAACCTGCCTTGGAACAGGGTGGCTGCCTGCACGCCAACATGGACCTCTACAAGTGGGCCACCAAACTCGCCCCCTTCACCCCTAGCTCGCTCCTCCTGACCTGCTTCGAGCTGGCCAAGGACATCCGCACCCTCGACATGCGAGCTTCGCCGTACGACCTCGCTCCGCTCGGCTACTCCCCGATCCCCATCGAAACCCCTCCAGGCAAAGCCGAGTACGCCGCCGCCCAACGCGCCTTCGCAGAACGCTCCAAGCCCCTCCGCGAACAACTCGTGGCCCTCTGCGACAAGCTCCTCCACACCATCAGCCAGCCGGCTGGGCGTTTGCACTAGCTCAGCCCGCGGGGCATCGCCTTCGCCAGCGTCAGGCGGGCTCCGATCAGCTTGTTCAGCATGCCGGGAAGTCCTGCCGGATCGGCCGGAAGACCAGTGGGGTCGCCGCCTCGGCTCAGGTGCTGCATGACCGCGAGGGCGAGATCCTGCGCGGTGTCGAGCGTGCTGTGCCCGTGGTCGCGGACCGGCACCAGCGTGGCGTTCGGCGCCAAGCTCACGATCCGTTCCGCCACGCTCCTCGGCGTACGGACGTCACGATCGCCCGACAGCACCACCAGCGGCCAGTCGAACGCAGGAAGCTCAGCAGCCAGGTCGAACGGCTCACGCTCGAACGCCGAGAACCTCGGCGCCGCCTCGGCGAACGGGCCAGAGACGTCCAGGGGCTGACCGTCCGGCGCGACCGCTGTCCCCAGCTCACGGAAGGCGATCTCGCCCACGAGCTCGAACTCCATCATGAACGGCCGCGACCCGGTCACCTCGGACGCACCGAGCCGACCGACCCACCGCCACGCCCGCTGCCCGCGCCCGGCCGCCAGCAGGTCGAGCATCCGATCCACCATCGGCAACCCACCGAACTCGTACAACACCTGCAACGGAAACCCGGCTTCGTCGCCGTCGATCACCCCACCACCAACCAGCTCCCGTACGACGTCCGCCTGCGTCCGCGTCTCCGCGGTCCCCTGCCAGAACAGCGATCGCAGCTCGCCCCGCGACGCCGCGCTCCAGCCGACGTCGACCATCGCCGAGTCCAGCACCATCCCCGCCACGCGCTCCGGATGACGAACCCCGAGCCCCTGCGCGAGATAACTCCCGTACGAACACCCGTAGACGACGACCTGGTCGATCCCCTCCGCCTCGAGCACCGCCGCGAGATCGTCCACCACGTCGTCCACGGTCATCGCCTCCCGCGGCAGATCGGCGCCGTCGTCGTCGGTCCGCGACAGCCCGACCCCGCGATGCTCGACCATCAGCAGGTCGGTCCCGAGCCGCGCCGCCTTCGCCCGCAACCCGCGGTACGGCAACACCGACGCAAGCCCCGGCCCACCAGGAATCACCAGCACAGCCAGCCGATCCCCCGAGTCGGCACTCCCCGAGGCAGACCAGCCGCCACCCGAGTCGCCGCGGGGCTCCCCCGAGTGGGCCGGCGCGGCGCGGGCGTCGGCCGGAGCGCCCGGCGTCGCGCGGGCGTCGGCCGGGGTGGCCGGCGTGGTGCGGGTGTAGGCGAGAGAGAACGTCCTCCCGTCCGGCAGCGGCCGGCGGATCGTGCGGACGCCCGGCGTACGGGCGATCTGTTGCCGGCGCTTCTGCCGGGACTGCTGGTCAGTTCGGGCGCTCACGACCGGCCTCCTTCGATGACGGATCGGACGGTGGTGGACAGCAGCGTCTTCGCGGACTCGACGGTCAGCGGGGTGCCCGGTGTGAGCAGCTCAAGGCAGAGCCCGGACGACAAGGAGCTCAGCAGCATCGTCGTCTCCGCGCTCCGCGCTGAGTCGAACCGCCCCTCGTCGGCGAGCACGCGCAACCAGCTGGCGATCCGCTCCCGCGCCCGCTCGGACGAGACCTCGAGAAACTGGCGCGCCAACGAACTGCTTTCCGGTCGCAGCGCCCCGTGGTACAGCCCGAACCAGATCTCCAGCAGCGGCCGCGACTCCTCGTCCGCCGGCAGGAACTGCACCATGCACCGCACCAGCCGGTCCCCCGCATCAAGCCGCGCATCGGCGATCGCGAAGTCGTCGAGCTGATCGTCCAGCAGTCGCCGTACGAGCGCGTCATGCAGGTCCCGCTGCGTCGGGAAGTAGTGCCGCAGCGTCCCCATTCCAATGCCCGCAGCCCCCGCGACCGCCCGGACGGACACCTTCTCCAGCCCGCTCTCCCCCGTCACCCGCGCCGCAGCCGCCAAGATCCGCTCCCGCTGCTCCGCCACACCAGCAAACTAGCACACCGTGCTAGCACGCCGTGCCAGAAGCCTTTCGAGGGAGCTCCACCCAGCCCGCCTCCGGAGCGGGATCAGATCAGGCCGGCTTGGTCGCCTTCAGCGCGAACAGCAACGGGATCCGTGGCGCATCGTCCGGCAGGCGCCACCAGCCTTCCGGGGTCTGGACCATCGACGGCCAGCGCGGCCACTGCAGCACCTCGGACTCGCGCAAACTGTCGATCCGCAATCCAGCCGCGGACAACGTGGTGACCACCTCACCCAGCCCGTGCATCCACTCGTAACTGGTATTGCGTCCCGGGACCTCGTCGCCGGTATAAGTGACCGTCGACTCGTGCGCGATCGCGCCCCGGCCCTCCAGATAGTCGTTGCGCAGCACCAACTCGTCGGACTCACCAGGCAACCCGACCGGGCGCAACGAGTTCAGCAGCGGATGGAACTCGACGATGTAGACGGACCCACCAGGCTTGAGCAGACCGGTGACAACCTCGGCCCACTTCGGCAGGTCCGGCAGGTAGCAGAGGGCGCCCTTGCCGGTGTACACGACGTCGAACCGCCGGTCCCCCAGCGCCTCGACCGCGTCGTACACATTGGCGTGCACGTAGTCGATCTCGACCCCGGCCTCCGTCGCCAGCCGGCGAGCCTCGTCGAGCGACCGCGCCGACAGGTCCAGCCCGGCCGTCCGCGCACCCCGCTGAGCGAAGGCGATCGTCTCCGTCCCCAGATGGCACTGCAGATGGACGACGTCACGGCCACCCAGCTCCCCCAGGTCGGCCCACTCGTAGTCGGCGAACCAGAAGTCCGCCGGCCGTTCGTAGAACTTGCTCGCGGCGTGCAGCGGCGCCCGCGCGTCCCAGTCCGCCTCGTTGGCCGCCACCTGCGTCAGCTCGTCCGCGTCCAGCGCCACCGGCTTCTCCTTCTGTCGCCTGGCCCGGTCCTCGTCCTCCCAGTCTCTCCAGGCCCAGGTCCAGGCATCACCACTCAGGCTCATCTCGACTCACCCGGCGTCACGCGTTTCCCCCTCGGAAGCAGTCCCGCGAGCAGTTACCGCGCCCCCGGACCCTCCCGAGAGCGTTCCCCCAGCGCTGCTCACCCAGCGTGACTCTACTCCCGTCGGCCACGCTGAGTAATCACGTTTGGGTCTCACTCCACACCAGCTCCCCGGTCGCGCTCGCATTAACAGTCGACCACCGGAAGCACCAGCACCGACACGCTGTGCTGATTGACTTTCCGGCGTTCTCTCGACCACAATTCGAACACATGTTCGAAGCAAGAACAAACCGCGGGGAATCGGGGAGCGTGAGGATCTGTGATGCCGGAACCGTTCGACTGGGACATTCTGGAGCGACCGTCGGCGATGGCGATGGTGCGGGGCCAGCTCGGTTTCAGCTGGATGGTGCTGGCCCAGCGGCTGGCGGCACTGACCGACGACGAGTACTTCTGGAGACCGAGCGCGGAGGCGCTGACCGTCGTACGGCGACGGCATGCCGGCCGCTTCCGGTCGCTCGGATCGGGTGAGTGGGTGGCGCAGTGGCCGGACGAGCCGGACCATCGCGGGCCGCGGACGATCGCCTGGCTGATCGCGCACCTGACCGAGACGTTCTTCGAGCGCTGGGAGTGGACCTTCGGCGAGCGGATCCAGGGCCGCACGGACATCACGCTGCACGGGAACGCCCAGGACGCGGTCGCCTGGCTGACCCACTGGGTCGACGCGTGGCAGGACTCGATCGCCGCGCTGGACGAGGAGCAGGTGATGACGGTCGGTCTCAGCCAGGCCACCGAACTGGACGCCGCGGAGCCCTTCGGCCACGTCGTCCTGCGGCTCAACCGGGAGCTGATCCATCACGGATCGGAGATCATGACGCTACGGGACCTCCATGCGCTGGCCGCCTGAAACCACTAGATGTGCGACACGCGGCGCGTCGAGGCACTACATGTCGGGGTCTACCGCTAGTGTTCTGCGTGCTGGTGGTTCTGCCCGGGTGACGCGACCAAGCGCGGCCGGGCCGAGGCAACAGGGGAATCCGGTGCGAGTCCGGAACTGCCCCGCAACGGTGAGCGGACAGGTCGTCCGCGAGTCCGAGTACCTGCCACCGGTGCGCGTACCGCCGGTACGCGTTGGTCCGAGACCTCGTGGGTGGGTCGGTGGGCGTCAAGGCGGCCGTACTCGCCGTGCTGCCCTGCGTCGCGCGCTCTTCCCCAGGTCATGGTCCCCCGGAACTCGCGTGGAGAGAGCGCCTGTGACCATCGTTTCGTCGTCGCCGCCCGCATCGGGCACCGTGCCCGACCCGTCGGCGTCCCAGCTGACCGTCGTCCGCCGTGACGGCACCAGCACCGCATTCGACCCGACCAAGATCGCGGTCGCCGTGAGCAAGGCCTTCCTGGCCGTCGAGGGCGCCGAGGCCGGCACCAGTCACCGGGTCCGTGACCTGGTGACCGACCTGACCGCCCGCGTCGTGACGGCGCTGACCAGCCGCGGCGACGCACGGCGCAGCGTTCAGGTCGAGGACATCCAGGACCAGGTCGAGCTGGCTCTGATGCGCGCGGGAGAGCATCAGGTCGCCCGCGCCTACGTGCTGTACCGCGAAGAGCGCACCAAAGCCCGGACGCCGTCCGACCCGACCGGCGTGACCGAGACACCGGTCATCACTTTCCGTAGCGCCGACGGTAGCAGAGCGCCACTGGACGTCGCCCGTCTCCGGCTGGTGATCGCCGAGGCGGCCGCCGGTCTGGACGCCGTCGACCCCGAGCAGATCCTCGACGAGACGCTCAGCTCCTGCTACGACGGCATCGCCCAGCACGAGGTCGAGCTCGCCCTGGTGATGGCCGCCCGCTCGTACGTCGAGACCGAGCCGCAGTACAGCCAGGCCGCCGCGCGCCTGCTGCTCGACCAGATCCGTCGCGAGACGCTCGGCCGTGTGCACGGCGAGCCCCGGCAGGCGACCCAGGCCGACATGAGCACGGCGTACGCCGAGTACTTCCCGCGCTACCTCAGCACCGGGATCGAGGCCGGGCTGCTCGACCCCGAGCTGGCCACCTTCGACCTCGCCCGGCTGGCCGCGGCGATCAGGCCCGAGCGCGACCTGGACTTCGCGTTCCTCGGCCTGCAGACCCTCTACGACCGGTACCTGCTGCACATCGACAAGGTCCGGTTCGAGCTGCCGCAGGCGTTCTACCTGCGGGTCGCGATGGGCATGGCGCTCAAGGAGGACGACCGGGAGACCCGGGCGCTGGAGTTCTACGAGCTGCTCAGCTCGTTCCGCTTCATGTCGTCGACGCCGACCCTGTTCAACTCCGGTACGACGCGGCCGCAGCTGTCGTCGTGCTTCCTGACCACGGTCGACGACGACCTGTCCGGCATCTTCGCCGGCATCCGCAACAACGCGCTCCTGGCCAAGTACTCCGGCGGCCTGGGCAACGACTGGACCCCGGTCCGCGGCATCGGCGCCAAGATCCGCGGTACGAACGGCGAGTCCCAGGGCGTCGTCCCGTTCCTGAAGATCGCCAACGACACTGCTGTAGCAGTCAATCAAGGCGGAAAACGGAAGGGCGCGGTCTGTGCGTACCTCGAGACCTGGCACATGGACATCGAGGAGTTCCTCGACCTGCGCAAGAACACCGGCGACGAGCGCCGCCGGACCCATGACATGAACACCGCGAACTGGGTGCCCGACCTGTTCCTGCAGCGGGTCGAGGCCGGTGGCGACTGGACGCTGTTCTCCCCCGACGAGGTCCCGGACCTGCACGACCTGTACGGCGCGGCGTTCAGGACGGCGTACGAGAACTACGAGGCCGCTGCCGACCGTGGTGAGATCCGGGTGTTCCGGCGGGTCAAGGCGGTCGACCTGTGGCGCCGGATGTTGACCGTGCTGTTCGAGACCGGCCACCCGTGGATCACCTTCAAGGACGCCTGCAACCTGCGCTCCCCGCAGCAGCACGACGGCGTGGTGCACTCCTCGAACCTGTGCACCGAGATCACGCTGAACACGACCGTCGACGAGACCGCCGTCTGCAACCTCGGCTCGGTCAACCTGGTTGCCCATCTGACCGAGACCGGTCTGGACGCGGACCTGCTGCGCGACACGGTGAAGACCGCGGTCCGGATGCTCGACAACGTGATCGACGTGAACTTCTACACCACGCCGGAGTCGGAGCGGGCCAACCAGCGGCACCGCCCGGTCGGCCTCGGCCTGATGGGCTTCGCCGACGCGCTGTTCGCGCTGCGCATCCCGTACTCGTCCGACGCCTCCGTCGAGTTCGCCGACGTCTCGATGGAGGCGATCAGCTACCACGCGATCGAGGCCTCGACCGAACTGGCCGCCGAGCGCGGGACGTACCAGACGTACGACGGTTCGCTATGGAGCCAGGGCGTCCTGCCGATCGACTCGCTCGAGCTGCTGCGGACGGCGCGCAACGGCGACGTCCAGCTGGACACCGGCCGGACGCTCGACTGGGAGGCGCTGCGCGCGAAGGTGCTGAAGGACGGCATGCGCAACTCCAACGTGCTAGCGATCGCGCCGACCGCGACGATCTCCAACATCTGCGGGGTCAGCCAGTCGATCGAACCGACGTACAGCAACCTGTTCGTGAAGTCGAACATGTCCGGTGAGTTCACCGTCGCCAACCCGTACCTGGTCGCCGACCTGAAGGCGCGCGGGCTGTGGGACCAGGTGATGGTGTCGGACCTCAAGTACCACGACGGCGTGCTGAGCCGGATCGAGCGGATCCCGGCCGACCTGCGCGCGCTGTACGCGATCGCGTTCGAGATCGAGCCGCTGTGGCTGATCAAGGCGGCGTCGCGGCGGCAGAAGTGGATCGACCAGGCGCAGTCGCTCAACCTCTACATGTCGGCCCCGTCCGGCAAGGCGCTCGACGAGCTGTACCGGTCGGCCTGGCGGTACGGGCTGAAGACGACGTACTACCTGCGCTCCCAGTCGGCCACCCACGTCGAGAAGTCGACTCTGCAGGGGACGGACGGCCGGCTGAACGCAGTGCCGGTCGCTCCGGCCGCAGCCCCCGCGCCGGCCGCCCCCGCGCCGGCCGCAGCTCCCGCCCCGGCCGCAGCTCCCGCGCAGGTGGCCGCTCCGGTGGCCGAGGTGCCGGCCACTCCCCCGGCGGCGGCGCCGGTCGTTCCGATGGACGACACGTTGCTCGACGCCCCTGCTGTCTGCAAGCTCGACGACCCCGACTGCGAGGCCTGCCAGTGACCACCACCCCCACCGGACTCGGTGAGATCGCCGTCGGCGCGGACCGGGTCGAGGTCGCCGACAAGGCGATGATCAACGCGCGCGCCGACGTGAACCAGCTGCTCCCGCTGAAGTACCAGTGGGCCTGGGACAAGTACCTTGCCGCCTGCAACAACCACTGGATGCCGACCGAGGTCTCCATGCAGGCCGACATCTCCTTGTGGAAGAGCAACGACGGCCTGACCGAGGACGAGCGCCTGATGCTCAAGCGCAACCTCGGCTTCTTCGCCACCGCGGAGTCCCTGGTCGCGAACAACATCGTGCTCGCGGTCTACCGCCAGCTGACCAACCCCGAGTGCCGGCAGTACCTGCTGCGCCAGGCGTTCGAGGAGGCCGTGCACACGCACACCTTCCAGTACATCTGCACCTCGCTCGGGCTGGACGAGGGCGAGCTGTTCAACATGTACCGCGAGGTCCCGTCGATCGCCGACAAGGACGCCTGGGCGCTGAAGTACACGCGGCACCTGGAGGACGGCAACTTCCGGACCGGTACGCCGGAGGCCGACACCGACTTCCTGCGCGACCTGATCGCGTTCTACGTGGTCTTCGAGGGCATGTGGTTCTACACCGGGTTCGCGCAGATCCTGTCGCTGGGCCGGCGCAACAAGATGGTCGGCATCGCCGAGCAGTACCAGTACATCCTGCGCGACGAGTCGATCCACCTGAACTTCGGCATCGACTGCATCAACCAGATCAAGCTGGAGAACCCGCACCTGTGGACTGCTGAGTTCCAGGCCGAGGTCCGCCAGATGCTCACCGAGGCCTGCGCGCTCGAGGTGGCCTACGGCCGCTCGACGATGCCCAACGGCATGCTCGGCCTCACCGCCGACCTGTGCGAGCAGTACATGCACTTCATCACCGACCGCCGCGCCGAACAGATCGGCATCCAGCCCATCTTCGGCGAGACCCGCAACCCCTTCGGCTGGATGTCCGAGGTGATGGACCTCAAGAAGGAGAAGAACTTCTTCGAAACCAGAGTCATCGAGTACCAGTCAGCCTCCGGCCTCACCTGGGACTGACAAGCGGGATGGGGCGCTCGCTCGATCTCGTCCAGGCTCGCACTGCACCGGCCGGTGCTATGGACGCTCAGCAAGCGCCTCGCGTACGGCGTGCCCTCTCCATCCCCGCTCGCCCCCACCCGCACCGCGGGTGGGGGCGTGCGGGGTTGGAGGGGGCGGCGGGGCGCAGCAGTCGGCGGGCGCCGTCGGTGCTCGGGCGGGCGCGGCGCTCGTCGGCGGCAGCGGCAGCGCTAGCGGCGGCGGCAGCGGCAGCGGCAGCAGCGGCAGCAGCAGCAGCAGCAGCAGCAGCTTCCTACGAGCGGGTCTTCTCAAGTAGTTCGAGGACCTCGGCCGTCGTGCCGGACTCGCCCAGGCGGGGGAAGATCGTCTGGAGGGTGAAGGCGTGGCCCTCGGCCGACAGGTCCGACATCGCGTCGGTGGCGAGGGTGACGTGGTAGCCGTGGGCGTAGGCCTCGCGGGCGGTGGTGTCGACGCCGATGCTGGTGGCGATGCCGGTGAGCACGATCTGGGTGATGCCTCGGCGGCGCAGGTGGAGGTCGAGGTCGGTGCCGTAGAAGGCGCCCCAGTTGCGTTTGGTGACGGTGACGTCCTCGGGGTGGCCGGCCAGGGCGGGGACGATTTCAGAGCCGTCCGCGACGGGCGTGCCACCGGAGGGGCGCTGGTACTCGGTGCGGCCGGGCATCGAGTCGGCGGGAGTCGCCTGGACGCGGACCAGGAAGACCGGCAGCTTCCGGGCGCGGAAGGCGTCGGCGAGCTCAGCGGTGCGGGTGATGACGTCGGCGGCGGAGTACGGCGCGACGGGGAGGGCGGCAACGGCGTTCTGGAGGTCGATGACGACCAGGGCGGTGTGTTCGTCGAGAGTGGTGAGAGCCACGGGAGGAAGGCCTTTCGTCACTTGATGCGGTTGAGTGAGCGGTCCAGCACGGTGAGGGCGAGCAGCAGCACGCCGACCCCGAGCAGGAACCAGGACAGTTCGTGCAGACCGGACGTGGTCGCACCGTCGGAGAAGAACGAGGCGTTGGCCGCGGCGGCGGTCAGCGCGCCGAGGTAGGTACAGGTTCGAAGCAGCCCCGCGGACGATCCCATCCGCGAAGGATCCGCCTGGTGGTAAAGGGCGTTCTGGTTCGCCAGCCCGTTCAGTCCCTGCGGGAAGCCCGCCAGAACACCGAGCCCGACCAGCAACCACAACGGGCTGCTACCAGCAGCCAGCTGAAGCGCGCCGCAGGCAACCAGCAGAAGGATGCTCCCGGCCACCAACTTCCCGCGGACCGCCGAACGCCGGCCGGTGATCGCCGTGATCGCGACGGCGGCCAGAGACATCGGCAGCAGCACCAGCCCGGCCTTCGGCGCGCTCAGCGAGCGCCCTTCCTCCAGCCACTGGGTGAAGCCGTAGAGGAACGAGTACGAGACCACGAAGGTGCAGACCTGCCGTCCGTACGTCGCCAGCAGCGGCGCGTTGCCCCCGAGCACCCGCAGATCGATGAACGGATCAGCGGCCCGCAGCTCCCGCCACGTGAACCCGGCGCCGAGGACGACAGCCACCCCGATCAGGAAGACCGACGACCAGCTCGGCTTCATCAAGAACATCATGAAGCTGACCAGCATCGCGGCGAACAGCACGATCCCGGCCAGGTCGAGCCGCCCTCCACCGGAGCGACCCGTTGACCGAGGCAACCACACCAGACCCAGCACCACGCAGGCCAGCGACAGCGGCACGTTCACGGTGAAGATCAGGTGCCAGCCACCGACCCCGATCAGCAGCCCACCGAGCGTCGGCCCGATCACCGCGATCACCTGGTTGGCGATCGACAACGCGCTCAGCACCCCGGTCGGGCTGGCCATCCCGGTCCGGTCCGCCTCGCTGCGGATCAGCGACATCGACGCCGGGTACGCCGCCGAGGTCCCGAAGCCGAGCAGCACTCGCGAGGCGATCAGTACGCCGAGCGTCGGCGCCAGCGCACCGAGCAGACCGGCGACGCCGACCAGCGCCGTACCGATCAGGTACAACGGCCGCGGCCCGTACCGGTCGACCAGCCGGCCCATCACCGGCTGCCCGACGGCGGTCGCCAGGTAGAGCCCGGTCACCAGCCAGGCGGTGTCGGCGGGGCCCACGCCGAACGCCGACCCGATCGGGATCAGCGCGACCGCGAGCATGGAGGAGTTGATCGGGTTGAGGATCGAGCCGAGCACCATCGGCGCGATCAACCGGCGATCGAACCGCACGTCCGCGCCGGCCGAGGCGCCGGCCAGTTGGCCGGGCGCGGTCTTGCCCGAGCTCACGCCTGGGTCACCTCGTCGAGCAACGTCAACGCCCTGATCAGGTCCCGCCGCTGCTCCTCGCTCAACCGCTCCTGCAGCGCCGAAGCCAGCCACTCCTGCCGAGCCCGACGCCCGCCCTGCAGATGCTCGACCCCCGCGGCGGACAACGACAGCACCTGCCGCCGCTTGTCCAGCGGGTCGGGGCTCCGGGCAACCAACCCGAGCTCGAGCAGGACGCCGACCGTCGCGGCCATCGACTGCGGCCGGACCCGTTCGGCCGCCGCCAGCGCGCTCGCCGTCGTCGGGCCGTCCTTATCCAGCCGGCTCAGCACCGAGGCCTGCGACAGCGTCAGGTCCTCCGCGTCGGCCAGGTCCCGCAGTCGCCGGCGCAGCCGCCCGAAGACGACCCGCACGTCACTCGCCGCCTGCACCGCCGACTCGGAGATCTCCACCTCTCCACCATAGATCATCAGTCCAGACTGCGCAGTTCAGCCTGCCTAATTAAGTGCATACAGAAGTCCGTGATCCCTGGACAGCGCCGCCGGCCCGGCGATAGCCTCACAGCTCAACCAATTCTATTCACCGTGAGAATAAATGACGAAGCTGGTACGAGGCAGCGCCGGGACCCGGACCGCCAACCGTGGCGCGATCATCGCCGCGGTGCTGTCCGGCGCCGGGATCGACCGTCGCCAACTGGTCGAGCAGACCGGTCTGAGCTGGGCCACCGTCGCGCGGATCGTCGACGACCTGCTCGCCGACGGGCTGGTGCTGGAGCAGCACAAGATCGTCCGCGAGGGTCCCGGCCGCCAGGCCGCCGCCCTCGGGTTCAACCCGCGGGCCGGACTGGTGGCCGGGATCGACCTCGGCGGCACGTACTGCCGGACGGTGATCGCCGACGGCCTCGGTACGGCGCTGATCCGCTGCCGTGACGAGACTCCGCGCGAGCTCGATGCCCCGGAGCTCGCCCGCTGGATCGCCACCCGCGTGCTCGGCCTGGTCGAGCGGTACGGCGACGGCGTACCGCTCACGTCGGTCGCGATCGGCCTGCCCGGTGTGGTGGCCGCGACCAAGGACCGCGTGGTCGGCGCGTTCAACCTGCCGCAGATCCTCGGCACCACGTTCGTCGAGACCGTCGGCGCCGAGCTCGGTGTCCCGACGATCATCGACAACGACTCCAACCTCGCCCTGCTCGGCGAGCTGCACTACGGCGAGCTGCCGCGCGACGAGACCGTCGTCCTGCTGAGCCTCGGCACCGGCCTCGGCTCGGCGGTCGCGGTCAACCGGCAGGTGCTCGCCGGGCCGGAAGGGCTGCTCGGTGAGTTCGGCCGGCTGCGCCTTCCCGGACGCAAGGAGCGTCTGCGCGACCTGCTCTCCGGCGCGGGTTTACTCACCCTGGCGCAGGCGGCCGGACACAACCTCACCAAGGCCGACGAGGTCTTCGCCGAGCCCGGCCGCTTCAGCGGCCTGGTCGACGAGATCCACGAGGCGCTGCTGCACCTGGTGTCGATCGTTGCCCTGGCCTACGAACCGAGCACGGTCGTCTTCACCGGCGGGTTCTCCGGGGCCTTCAGCGACGACGTGCTGCACCAAGTGAGCGACGAGACGTACGCGACGGTCGGCGTCCGCAGTGATCTGCGCCGGTCTGTGCTCAAGGACTCCGGCGGCCTGCTGGGCGCGATGGCCGCCGCCCTGAGCGGTTACTACACCGCGATCGGGGTGGCTCGCCACCAGGTCGTTTCGATCACGACCCCCGACACCGGCGTCGTGGCGCTGCTGGAGAACAGCCCAGTGGATCAATCAGCGAAAGAGGAACAGTCATGATGCGTTGGAAGACAGTCGGCCTCGCCGCCACGGTCTCGATCGCCCTGACCGGCCTGGCCGCCTGCGGGGGTGGTGACGCCACGAGCTCGGGCGCGACGAACGAGCTGACGGTCTGGATGATGACCGGCGGCCCGGGCGACAACAAGATCGTCGAGGACGTGACCAAGCAGTTCCACGAGAAGCACCCCGACGTCACGGTCAAGGTCGAGGTGCAGCAGTGGGACAACATCGTCACCAAGCTGACCACCGCGCTGGCCTCCGACAACCCGCCCGACATCGTCGAGATGGGCAACACCCAGACCCCGCTGCTGACCGCGTCGGGCGCGCTGGCCGACCTGACCGGGGACAAGGGTGACTTCGAGTCCTCGGACAAGTGGCTGGCCGGGCTCGCCGGCCCTTCGACGTACCAGGACAAGCTCTACGCGACGCCTCTGTACGGCGGGACGAAGGTTGTCATGTACAACAAGAAGATGTTCGCCGCGGCGGGCATCGCCAAACCGCCGGCCACCGTCGACGAGCTGGTCGCGGACTGCTCGAAGCTGGCGCAGGCACACAGCAAGACGCCGAACTTCTCCGCGTTCTACATGCCCGGTCAGTACTGGTTCGCCGGCATGCCGTTCCTGTTCGGCAAGGGCGGCGCGATCGCGACCGAGAACGACGGCAAGTGGACCGCGACGATGAGCAGCGCCGAGAACCAGGCCGGGCTGGCGGAGTGGAAGAAGTTCCAGAACGCGTGCTCGACACCCTCGTCGACCGGCGCCAACACCGACAGCCCCGACCAGGACCAGATCTTCGCCGACAGCAAGGCCGCGATGATCTACGTGAAGGCCTGGGAGCCGGGCGCGGTCAAGGAGAAGAACGCCAAGACCGCCGCGGACGCCGGCTACTTCATCATGCCGGGCTACCAGCCGAACTCGCCGCTGCCGGTGATCGTGGCCGGTTCGACGATCGGCATCGCGGCCAAGAGCCCGAACAAGGACGTCGCCGTCGACTGGCTGAAGGCCATCACCAGCAAGAGCTTCCAGCAGACGATGACGCGGACCATCCACCAGCTGCCGATCGTCCCCGACTTCCTGCCGACGACCGACGTACCGGACATCCTGAAGCTCGGCACGCAGGCCGCGACGGTCAGCCGGGCCCTGCCGGCCACTCCGGGCGAGGCGACGCTGGAGACCGAGAGCTACAACGAGCAGTTCTTCGCCAAGATCGCCAAGGGCGGCGAGATCGCCAGTTCCGCCCAGGAGTACGACAAGCACGCGACCGAAGCGTTCAACGCCCTGTCCGGCCCGCGCTGACGGTAGCGGCTGATGACCTCGCTCACGCAAGCGGCACCCACGACCGCCCGGACCGGGCAGCCCGTCCGGGGCAGGCGACTCGCGCGCTTCACGCCGTACGGGCTGATCGGGCCGGCGGTGATCGCGTTCGCCGCCGTACTCGGCTACCCCCTGGTCCGGCTGGTCTGGCTGTCGGTGCAGGACTTCGGACCGCGGTCGCTGTTCACCGGCGAGGCCCCGTTCGTTGGCCTGGGCAACTTCTCCCGGGTGCTCGGCGACGCCGACTTCTGGCACGTGCTGCTGCGCACGCTGATCGTCAGCGTCGGCTGCGTGGTGAGCATGATGGTGCTCGGCTTCCTGCTCGCGTCGCTGCTGCGCCTGGTGTCGAACTGGGCGCGCGTGATGCTGTCGGTCTGCCTGGTGCTGATCTGGGCGATGCCGATGGTGTCCGCGTCGATGATCTGGCGCTGGCTGTTCGAGCCGCAGTACGGCGTCCTGAACTGGGTCATCACGCAGCTCCACGTCTTCGGTGACTTCTCGGCGCACGACTGGTTCTCGTCGCCGGGGCAGGCGCTGTTCCTGATCATCGTGCTGATCGTGTGGAAGGGCCTGCCGTTCATCGCGCTCACGCTGTACGCCGCGATGGGCCAGATCCCCGACGACCTGTACGAGGCCTCCGCCCTGGACGGCGCCGGCCGCTGGTCGACGGCGCGGCACGTCACGCTGCCGATCCTCGGCCCGGTGCTCGCCGTCCTGGTACTGCTCGAGGTGATCTGGTCGGTCAACTCGTTCACCCCGTTCTGGGTGCTCACCCAGGGCGGCCCGGACGGCGGGACGACGACGCTCGGCGTCTACTCCTACCTCGAGGCGTTCACCCGCAACGACTACGGCGGCGGCGCGGCGATCGCGATCGTCACGGTCGTGCTGCTCGCCGTACTGGCTGTGCTCTACGTCCGCCGGCTGATCGCGTCGGGTGAGGTGACGGCATGAACCACAAGCGCGCGATTCCCAACACGATCGCGGTCGTCGTCTCGCTGATCGTGATCTTCCCGGTCTACTGGATGTTCGCGACCGCGCTCAAGCAGCCCGGCAAGATCCTGTCGGCGACGCCCGAGTTCTTCCCCTGGCCGATCAGCTTCGAGAACTTCAGTACGGCGCTGACGCACGGCTCGTTCCTGCACTACGTGCGCAACTCGTTGCTGGTCTCGGTGTCGACCGTGCTGATCGCGCTGGTGGTCGCCCTCGGCGCCTCGATCGCGCTGGCCCGGTTCCGGTTCCTCGGCCGCCGCGCGTTCCTGGTCGGGCTGGTCCTGGTCCAGATGGTGCCGGGCTCGGCGATGGTGATCCCGCTCTACCTGATGCTGCGCTCGGTCGGGGCGATCGACTTCGTGCCCGGGCTGATCATCACCTACATGACCTTCGTGCTGCCGTTCACGATCTGGACGCTGCGCGGGTTCGTGGCCGGCATCCCGCTGGAGCTGGAGGAGGCCGCGATGGTCGACGGCTGCGGCCGGTTCGGCGCGTTCTGGCACATCCAGCTGCCGCTGCTCGCGCCGGGCATCGTGGCCACCTCGATCTTCGCCTTCATCAGCGCCTGGGACGACTACCTGTTCGCCTACGTGTTCCTGAAGTCGCAGAGCAACTACACGCTGCCGGTCTGGCTGGTCTCGTTCCAGACCTCCGACGGTATCGACAACGGCGCCACCATCGCGGCGTCGGCGATCTTCTCGCTGCCGGTCCTGGTCGTCTTCCTGCTGGTCCAGCGCCGGCTGGTCGGCGGGATGACCAGCGGCGCGGTCAAAGGCTGAATCCCTGTGAAGGAGAAACTCGTGAAGGCAGAGCTCGAGCGGCTCGCGTACGGCGTACTGTTCCCCGCCCACGGCCGGCCGAAGGTGCCGAACTGGGTGCCGCCCCGGATCGAGGCCGGTCTCGGCGGGTTCGTGATCTTCGGCAAGGACATCGTGGACGGCGACCAGTTCCGCGGGCTGGCCGCGCAGCTGCACGGCCTGCGCGACCACGTGCTGCTCTCGATCGACGAGGAGGGCGGCGACGTCAACCGGCTGGAGAACCTCGGCGGGTTCTCGATGCCGGGCAACCGGGCGCTCGGCGAGCTCGACGACCTCGAGCTGACCCGGCAGGCGGCGTACCAGATCGGGTTGTCGCTGGTCGATGCCGGCGTCGACTGGGACCTCGCACCCGCGGTCGACACGGCCGTGAACCCCCTGAGCCCGAACGGGATCCGCTGCTTCGGCGCCGACCGCGACCTGGTCAGCCGGCACACGGCGGCCTGGGTCGAGGGGCTGCAGTCGGCCGGCGTCAGCGCTTGCGCGAAGCACTACCCGGGGCACGGGCTGAGCGGCACCGACGCGCACCTGGCGACGCCGCTGGTCGACGTGTCGCGGGAGGAGCTGCTGGACAGCTACCTGGATCCGTTCCGCGCCGCGATCGCGGCGGGCGTCGACAGCATCATGGTGTCGCACGACCTGGTGCCGCAGGTGGACGACGTACCGGCGACGATCAGCAAGGTGCTGCTCACCGACATCCTGCGCGGGGAGCTCGGGTACGACGGGGTGGTGATCACCGACGCGCTGGAGATGTACGGGATCGCCGACGTCGCGCCGCTGCCGGAGGCCGCCGTACGGGCGATCGAGGCGGGGGCCGACGCGTTGTGCCTGGGATCGTGGGCGTTCCTCGACGATGTCGAGGTGGCGGCCCGCGCGCTGGTCGAGGCCGTCGACAGTGGACGGTTGCCGTTGGCACGGTTGCAGGAGGCCAACGACCGGCTCGCGCGGCTCGGCACCCGGCCAAAGGCGGACGTCGCGCTGCGGGACAACGCGCTGGGCTCGAGGCTCGCCGAGCAGGTCACCGTCACGCACGGAGATCCGCTGCTCCGGAGCGACGCCGCGCTGATCATCCGGCTGGAGCCGACCCACTCCCCCGCCGCCGGCTCGGCCGGTTGGGGCGTCGAGCAACTGTTGCGCGACGCGGGGAAGGTTGTCGAGAGCATCGGCCTGTCGGGTCAGACCTACAACGGTCCCGGGATGGCGAAGGCCGGGGTCGGCGAGTTCCGCTCCGAGTACGGCGCCGACAGCCAGGTGATCCTGCTCGTCCGGGGCGCGCACCGGTTCCCTTGGCAGGAGAAGCTGATCACCGAGCTGCAGTCGCAACATCCCGACGCGATCGTGGTCGACATGGGTGTTCCCGGAACGGACTACTCCGGTTTCGCCGCGTGGATCCAGACTTTCGGCAGCGCAAGAGTCTGTGCGGAAGCCGCCACTCGCCGCCTGCTCGGCAGATGATCACTTTCCTCAACACTCACTTGGGCTCCGTACAGATCAACAACGGTGTTGTAGCTGCTGTTGGTCTGTGCGAGCCACAGGGAGAAACGATCGATCTTGCCGGCGGCCGGCTCCTCCCCGGCTTCGTCGACACCCACTGCCACGGCGGCGGCGGAGCCGCGCTCTACTCCGGCAACCCCGACGACGTCCGGCAAGCCGCCCGCGCTCATCTGCTCCACGGCACCACCACCTTGATCGCCTCCGTCGCGACCATGCAGCTCGACCGCATGCTCGCCGCCGCGGCCGCGATCGTCGAAGCCGCCGCACCCAACCTCCACGGCATCCACTTCGAGGGCCCCTTCCTCTCCCCCAACCGCCGCGGCGCGCAAACTGCCTCCGCACTCCTCCACCCCGACGAGCGCGTGTTCACTCAACTGACCGAGGCAGCCGGCGGCCTGGCCATTTCGATGACCATCGCCCCCGAGCTTCCCGGCGCCATCGACCTCATCAAGAACCACCCCGAGCTCACCTTCGCCGTCGGTCACACCGACGACGACGGCACCTTCACCCGCCAGGCCTTCGACGCCGGCGCCCGGACCGCCACGCACCTCTTCAACGCGATGCCCCCGATGACCCACCGCCAACCGGGTCCGGTCGGCGTCGCCCTGCTCGACGACCGTATCTCCTGCGAACTGATTGCCGACGGCACCCACCTGTCCCCCGAGGCGCTCGCTGTCGCCCTCCGGACGGCGGGCCTCGACCGCGGCATCCTGGTCACCGACGCGATGGCCGCCACCGGGCTCGGCGACGGCGACTACGCGTACGCCGATCGCCGCGTCACCGTCCACGACCGGGTCGCCAAGCTCCACGGCACCAACACCCTGGCCGGCTCGGTCCACTTCCTCGCCGACGCCCTCGCGTACGCCGTACGGACGCTGCGCTTGACGGTGCCGCAGGCAACCGCCCTGGTCTCCACGAACGCCGCGAACCACTACGGCTGGCACGACCGCGGCACGCTTGCCGTCGGCAACCGCGCCGACCTCGTCCTGCTCTCCGCGGACCTCGAGGTCGAGCAGGTCTACCTAGCCGGCGTTCGCCAGCCGGGCGTCGACAGCGGCCGGTGAGTAGACCTCGTTGACCACCAGCCGCGCCATCCCGTCCAGCGCGGCGTGGTCCGCGAGCTGCCCGGTCGCGACCGTCAGGTGCCGGGTCGCCCGAGGCAGCGTCGACTGGTAGAGCACCTCGTGCACACCGGCCACGAAATCCGTGTGCGCCAGATCGCCGGCGATCATCAGGACGCCGGGATTGATCACGCTGACCACCGTCGCCAGCACCTCGCCGACCCGGCGACCGGCCTCCCGCGCGAGCCGCAACGCGTCCGGCTGCCCCGACTGCAGCAACGCCCGTACGTCGGCGCCGGAGCGCGCCGTCACCCCGAGCTCGGTCAGCGCCGATGCGAGCGCACCACCACTGGCGACCGCGGCCAGGCACCCGATCGACCCGCACTGACACTTCGCGTCGCCCGCGTCGCGGACCCGGATGTGCCCGATGTCGCCCGCGCCGCCGTCGATCCCGCGGAACACGGTGTCGCCGATCACGACCCCCGCGCCGATCCCGGTCGACACCTTCACCAGCACGAACGCCGGCGAGTCCGGGTACCCGGCCGACTGCTCGCCGAGCGCCATCGCGTTCGCGTCGTTGTCGACCAGCACCGGTACGTCGTACCGGCGGCGCAGGTGTTCGCGGATCGGGTACTCGTCCCAGCCCGGCATGATCGGCGGCCGGATCACCAAGCCGGTGTCGAACTCGACCGGCCCCGGTACGGACACGCCGATCCCAGCCAGCTCGCTCGCCGTCCGCCCGGCCTCAGCGAGCAACGCGTCGAACCAGTCGGACAACGTGTCGAGCACGATGCCCGGGCCGTCGGCAATGACCAGCTCCCCCGCGTGCTCCGCCAGGACGCCGCCGGCCAGGTCCATCAGCGCGGCCCGGGCATGCCGGGTGTCCAGGTCGGCCGTGAGCACCACCGCGTGCTGCTCGTCGAACCGCAGCACCACCGGCGGTCGACCGCCGGTCGAGGCGGTCGACCCGGCCTCGACCAGCCAGCCGTTGCCCAGCAGCGGCTCGAGCCGCTGGCCGAGCGTCGAGCGCGACAGGCCGGACAGCTCCTGCAGCTCCCCGCGGGTCCCGGCTTGGCCGGTCCGGACGAGGTGCAGCAGCCGTCCAGCGGACGTCGTCGCGTCAGCCCTTGTCTGCCCCACTCGTCAACCCTTCCGTCAGCAACCGCTCGGCGCCGTAGAACATCAGTACCACCGGCAGTGTCAGTACGACGGATCCTGCCATCAGCACGGTCTTCGGCACCTCTACGCCATTGGCGAGCTGCTGCAGCCCGAGCGAGACCGTCCAGTGGTCCGGCTCGGCCGCCAGGAACAGCAGCGCGAACAGGAACTCGTTCCACGCGATCATGAAAACGTACAGGGCGGTCGCCATCACCGACGGTGCCGCCAGCGGCAGCACCACCTTGCGCAGGATCTGGAATCGCGACAGCCCGTCCAGCGCGGCCGCCTCCTCGATGCTGACCGGCACGGTGCTGAAGTAGCTGCGCAGCATATAGATCGCCACCGGCACGGTCTGCGCGATGTAGACGATGATCAGCCCGACCAGGCTGCCCTGCAGCCCGACCTTCGCGAACATCACGAACAGCGGCACGGCCAGCAGCGTCGCCGGGAACAGGTAGACGCCGAGGAACAGCGCGCTGACCTTGCGGCTGCCGGTGAACCGCAGCCGGCTGACGGCGTACGCGCCCGGGATCGCGACCAGCAGCGTGAGCAGCATCGCGCCGATCGAGACGATCGCGGAGTTGCGCAGCATCAGCGGGAAGCCCTGGCCGCCGTTCTCGACCGAGGTCAGCACCGACCGGTACGAGTCGAGGCTGAACTCCTTGGTCGACACCCAGATCCGGCCCGGGTCGAGCAGCAGCTCGTCGATCGGCTTCACCGACAGCAGCACCATGTAGTAGAAGGGGAACAGCGTGGCGACCACCAGCACGGCGATCACCACCCACCGCATGATCCCGAAGAACCGGATCTGGAAAGCGTCGCGGGTCATGCCTGGTCCTCCTGCATCTTCCGGCCGAAGAACTTGAAGTACAGCCCGAGCAGCGCGATCAGTACGACGGCCAGCACGACCGCCTGCGCCGAGGCGAGCCCGACGTCGAAGCGCGCGGTCAGGAACCGGTACACCCGGACCGCGACCACGTCCGTGCCCGCGCCACCCCCGGTGAGCAGGTAGACGTCGTCGAACTTGTTGAACGTGAAGATGAACCGCAGCACCGACAGCAGCGCGATCACCGGCATCAGCTGCGGCAGCAGCACGAACCGGAACCGCTGCCACGGCGTCGTCCCGTCCACCACCGCCGCCTCCTCCAGCACCGCCGGCACGGCCTGCATCCGGGCGATCAGGAACAGGAACGCGAACGGGAAGTACCGCCAGGTCTCGAACGCGATCACCGTGAACAGCGCCATCGGGACCGGGACTCCGAGTACGTCGTACGAGCGCTGGGTCAGGAAAGCGATCGGCCGGTCCCAGCCCAGCCACTCGACGCCGAAGTGGTTCACGACCCCGAGGTCGGGGCTGAGCAGCACCTGCCAGACGAACGCGACGGCGACCACCGGGGCGACGTACGGCAGCAGCATCGCGCCGCGGATCAGAGCACGGCCGCGGAATGGTTTGCGCAGCGCGAGCGCGGCGATCAGGCCGACCACGATCGAGCCGAGCGTCGAGCCGACCGTGTAGACGACGGTGGTCCACAGCGACGACCAGAAGCCGGGTGAGCTGAAGACGCGTTCGAGGTTGCGCAGCGTCCAGTGGCCCCACAGGCCCTGGCTCTGGATGTCGACCAGACGGACGTTCTGGAACGCGAGCATCACCGTCCACAGGATCGGCAGGACGACGACCACCAGCACGATCACCAGCGTCGGCGAGACCAGCGTCAGGCCGGCCCAGTTCTCCTCGCGGCGGCGGGCGTTCTTCTGCTTGCGGCGGCGGGGTGCGGCGGCCTCGACGGCCGGTGGCTTGTCGGTCACGGTTGTCATCTCTGCCTCACCCGAGCGAGTCCTGGATCGCGGCGACGTCAGCGGTCGCCTGTTTCGCGGCTTCGTCGGCATCGACCTGCCCACTGGCCAGCGCACTGATTGCCTTGGGCACCGGAAGTTCGCCGAGCGTGGCGCCGACCAGCGCGCCCTGTCCCTCGGTGATGCCCCAGCGCTGCATCTTGCCGATCCCGCCGCGCAGCTCCGCGATCACCGGGGCCGGGTAGATCGCGGCCAGCGGCTTGCGGGTGTCGACGCCGATGTCGGCCTTGTCCCAGGCCTGGTCGAACTTGTCCGGGTCGGCCGTCGTACCGTGGCGGACCGGGAACTTGCCCTCGGCAGCCATCCCGAACCAGTCCTCGTAGCCCTGGTCGAGCATGTACTGCACCAGCTGCTGCGACGCGTCGGCCTTCGCCGTCTTCGTCACCGTCCAGCCGGTCACCTCACCGAACTGCGCGGGCTCGGCGCCGTCCGGACCCTGGACCGCGGTCACGACACCGGTGTTGCGGGCCAGCCAGCTCTTGTCCTTCGCGCACGGCTCGCAGCTCGGCAGCGCGTCCTCGCGCAGGCCGGCGAGCTCGTCGAGCAGGAAGGACGACCAGACGACCATCGCCGACTTGCCCGCGAAGTACGCCGCGCGCGTGGAGTCGACGGTCTGCGTGCCGGCCGCGGAGTACTTCGTTGCCAGGTCACCGTAGAAGCGGAACGCTCCCTGGCATGCTGGGCTGTCGAGCGTGATCTTGCCAGCGGCATCGACCAGTTGGCAGTTGTTCGCCAGACCGAAGTACTCGAAGCTCTGCTGGGTGAACGGGTCGGCCGGGTCGGTGGCAAGCGAGATGCCCTCGGTGCCGTCCTTGTTCAGCGCCTGCGCGGCCTTCTCGATCGCGTCGTACGACGTGGGCGCGGGCAGGCCGGCCGCGGCGAACAGGTCCTTGCGGTAGTAGAGCAGCTGCGTCCAGCTGTCCGACGGTACGGCGAGCTGCTGGTCGCCGGTGCGGGTCAGGTCGAGCGCGCGCTGGTCGAAGGTCTTCGGCCCGAGCGCATCGACAACCTTGCCCGCGGCGTCCGGGTTGAGCAGGCCGTTGCTGGACAGCTGCTGGATCGCGGCCAACGGGACCGCGCCGATCACGTCGGGCAGCTTGCCGGCCGCGGCCGCGGACATCACCAACTGGCTCAGCTGCGGCTCGTCGACCCCGACGAGCTTCACCTGGATGCCGGTCTCGGCGGTGAACTTCTCGAAGATCGCCCGGGTGGTCTCCAGCCGCCCGGACACGTTCTCGAGCGACCAGACGGTGATGCTGCGCTCGTCCCCGGCGCTGGAATCGTTGCCGCAGGAGCTGAGCACTCCGGCAGCCAGCAGGAGCGCGCTCGCGATGGAGAGCGCCCTGGTGAAGCGTGACATACATCCTCCTCAGGGGAGCTGACCTACGCATAACATCAGGACTATTGTATTTTGACAAGACCTAAGTCCTCTTGGAGGTTGCTGTGGCCCGCGTCGTGCAGTTCTCGTCTCCCCGGGTGGCCGAGGTGGTCGACTTCGACCCGCCACCGCTCCCACCCGGTCACGTCCGCGTCCGTACGGCGTACTCCGGCATCTCGGCCGGCACCGAACTGACGGCGTACCGGGGCACCAACCCGTACCTGACCCGCACCTGGGACCCGGACGCCCGGATCTTCCGCGATGCCGAGGCCGGGGTCTCCTTCCCGGTCGTCGGTTGGGGCTACTCCGAGTCCGGCGAGATCACCGAGGTCGCGCCCGACGTCGACGGTCTGTCGGTCGGCGACCAGGTCTGGGGCATCTGGGGCCACCGCAGCGAAGCAGTCCTCCCCGCGGAAAAGCTCGCCGGCCACCAACTCCCCGCCGGCGTCTCCCTCGCCGCCGCGTCCTTCGCCCGCGTCGGAGCCATCGCCTACAACGCGATCCTCTCGGCCCGCATCACCCTCGGCGACCTGGTCGCCATCTACGGCCAGGGAGTCATCGGCCTCCTGGCCACCCGCCTGGCCACGCTGAGCGGCGCCCAGGTACTCACCGTCGACGGCATCGAGTCGCGCCGCCAGGAGTCGCTGAAGTACGGAGCCCTGGCGGCCTTCGCCCCGGGCGGCGCCGCAGAGCAGATCCGGGCGATCAGCACCGGAGCCGACGCGAGCGCCGCAGGCGCGAGCGGGGCGGCCGCCGGAACGGCAGGCCTCCGGGGCGGCTCCGCCCTCCTCCCCTCCAGCGCCGAAGGCGCTAGGAGCCGGGGCGGCTCGCCTCCCCTCCTCCCCCGCGCCGCCGCCGGCGCCGCAGGCGCCGGCGGCGGCGCGGACACGGCGATCGAACTATCGGGGGTGTACCCCGCTCTGCAGGAGGCGATCAGGTCTGTTGGTGTAGGTGGGCGGGTGGTTGCCTCTGGCTTCTACCAGGGCGAGGGCAACGGCCTGCGGCTTGGGGAGGAGTTCCATCACAACCGCGTCGAGCTGATCAGCTCGCAGATCGGCGGCGTTCCTCCGGAGCTGGCCGGGCGGTGGTCGGTGGATCGGCTGCAGCGCGGGTTCCTGGAGCTGGTCGGCCGCGGCGCCGTGGATCCCGAGCCCTTGATCACCCATCGCGTCGGTGTGGAAGACGCCGCCGACGCCTACGTCCTGCTCGACACGCGTCCCGGTGACGCCCTGCAAGTAGTGCTGGAGTTCTGATGAAGATCGCATGCCAGGAGCAACTGTTGCCGGGGGCGACGTTGCAGGAGAAGTGGGACTTCGCCACCGCCGCCGGGTACGACGGGATCGAGCTGCGCGGCAAGGGCGACCTGAGCTTCCGCGACCGTCTGCCCGAGCTGCACAAGGCGAAGGCCGACGGCGTCGTGATGCCGACGGTCTGTGTCGACATGCTGCACTTCTTCGGCGCCTTCGAGCCCGACCAGCGCGCCGACGCGATCGTGCAGATGAAGGTCGAGCTCTCGGTGATCGCCGAGCTCGGCGGACTCGGCGCGCAGACGCCGGCGTCGTACGGGATGTTCTCCCGGCGCCTCCCACCGTTCGAGCCGCCGCGCGACGAGGCCGGCGACCGTGAGGTCCTGCTCGACGGACTCCGCGAGCTCGGCGAGCACGCGGCGCGCGAGGGCGTCGAGCTGTTCCTCGAACCGCTGAACCGGTACGAGGACCACATGGTCAACCGCCTCGACCAAGCCGCGGAGCTGATCCAGGCGGTCGGCCTCGACGCGGTCCGGATCGGCATCGACAGCTACCACATGAACATCGAGGAGACCGACCCGTCCGCCGCGATCGTTGCCCAGGCGCCGTACATCGGGCACGTCCAGCTCAGCGACTCCAACCGCTTCCAGCCCGGCGCCGGCCACCTCGACTGGGCCGCCTTCCTCGGCGCGCTCGATGCCATCGGCTACGACCGCTACCTGGCCGTCGAGTGCCGCCTCACCGGCGATCCGATCGAGGCGGTCCGCTCGATCCCGGCCGTCGTCAGGCGGTACGTGTGACGAACCCGAATCAGCCGCCTCCGGCCGGACCGGGTCGCGCTGACCTGCGCCAGGCCGCCGAGCGAGTACTCCTCGGCAACTGGACCGGCCACTCCACGGTCCCCTCCCACTCCCTCTACCCCCACCAATGGAGCTGGGACTCCGCCTTCATCGCCATCGGCCTGCGCCACCTCTCCCCACGCCGCGCCCAGGTCGAACTGGAGTCCCTCCTGGGATCGCAGTGGTCCGACGGCCGGATCCCCCACATCAGCTTCTCCCCCGCCGTCGCCCGCGACGCCTACTTCCCCGGTCCCGACTTCTGGCAGGCTGCGACCACCGGCGGCGTCGAGACCTCCGGCATCATCCAGCCCCCGGTGCACGCGCTGGCCGCGTGGCTCACCCACCAGGCCGACGAGCAGGAGTCCGTACGCCGGAACTTCCTCCCCCGCGTCTACCCCCAGCTCGTTGCCTGGCACACCTATCTCCGCACCCGCCGCGACCTCGGCGCCCGCGGCCTGGTCGCGATCGTCCACCCCTGGGAGTCCGGCATGGACAACAGCCCAGCCTGGGACGACGCCCTGGCCCGCGTCACCCCCGCGCCGCTCGACTCCTTCACCAGAAGAGACACCGACCACGCCAGCCCCACCGATCGCCCGACGGACCTGGACTACGGCCGCTACGTCCAGCTCGCCGCGACCTACCGGGACCACCAGTACGACGACGCGACGACACCCTTCGAGTTCGCCCTGGAAGACCCGGCGTTCAACGCCCTGCTGATCGCCTCCGAACACGCCTTGGCAGACATCGCAGAAGCCCTCGGCCTGGACCCCGCCCACCACTTGAAAGCCGCCGCAGAGCTGACGAAAGCATTGGGTGGGCTCTTCACCGACGGCCTGTTCCACGCCCGCGACCTCCGCGCAGACGACGGAGGCGTGGTCGCCGCCGGCACCATCTCCGGCCTGATCCCCCTCGTCGTCCCCTGTCTTCCCCAGGCGACCGAACTGCTGGCAACAGCCCGCGGAGACCGCTTCGGCCTCGGCCGCGTCCGCCTCGTCCCGAGCTACGACCTCACCGGACCCGCCTTCGAGCGTGAGCGCTACTGGCGTGGCCCGAGCTGGTTCAACACCGCCTGGCTGATCCATCGGGGGCTGGCGGCGTTGGGTGAGCAGCACCAGGCCGACCAACTGAGAGACGACCTGCTGGAGCTTGCCGGCAGCACCGACTTCGCCGAGTACGCCGACCCGTACGACGGCGCCCCGCGCGGCGCCCAGACCTTCAGCTGGACCGCCGCGGTCGCGCTCGACCTGCTCAGCTGTAGGTGACGTCCAGCACGCCGATCACCTTGTCGAGCCGGGCCGCCACCCGCCCGGCGTCGAACCCGTTGCCCTCGACAACGATGCGCAGCTCGCACCGCTCCAGGCACAGGCTGATCGTGCGGACGTCGTACGGGTTGAGCAGGACGGCGATCCGCGCCAGCATGCCGCGCGTCTCCACCACCTGCGCGGTGAAGACCGTCATCGGCCGCTCGACCGGCGCCTCGACGGCAGCCAGTGGGTGCAGCGGTACGCCGGCCGCCCGGCTCGGTGCAGTGACAGTCATCGCACAACCTCCTTGTGGCGCAGCAGACCGAAGGTGACACCGTCGACGAGCGCCTCCCAGGACGCCTCGACGATGTTGTGGCCGACGCCGACCGTCACCCAGGACCCTTCGCCGTCGCCCGTCTGGATCAGAACTCTGATCACGGCATCCGTGCCGTGCCCCTGGTCGAGGATCCGTACCTTGTAGTCGACCAGGTCGAACTTGTTCACCACCGGGAACGCCCGCTCGATCGCCGCCCGCAGCGCGTGGTCCAGAGCGTTGACCGGACCGTTGCCCTCACCGGTGACCACCTCGCGCTCGCCGCCGGCCACCAACTTCACCGTCGCCTCGGACACGGCCTCGCCCTCGGCGCGCGACTCCGTGATGACCCGCCACGACTCGACGTCGAAGAAGCTCGCCCGCTCGCCGGTGACCTCCTCGGTCAGCAGCAGCTCGAACGACGCGTCGGCCGCCTCGAACGTGTACCCGCGCGACTCCATCTCCTTGACCCGCTCGGTCACCCGCCCGACCAGTTCCTTGTCGTTGCCGAGGTCGAACCCGAGCTCGCGCCCCTTCAGCTCGATGCTCGCCCGCCCGGCCATCTCGGAGACCAGCATCCGCATGTCGTTGCCGACCAGCGCCGGATCCGTGTGCTGGTAGAGATCCGGGTCGACCTTGATCGCGCTGGCGTGCAGCCCGGCCTTGTGCGCGAACGCCGACAGCCCGACGTACGGCTGCCGCGCGGACGGCGGCACGTTGGTCACCTCGGCGATCGCGTGCGCGATCCGGAACGACTCGGCCAGCTTGCCCGGCGGAAGCAGTTCCATCGCGCGCTTCAGCTCGAGGTTGGCCACGACGGCGAGCAGGTCCGCGTTGCCGGTTCGTTCGCCGTACCCGTTGATCGTGCCCTGCACGTGCGTCGCCCCGGCCTCCACCGCCGCGATCGAGTTCGCCACCGCGCAGCCGCCGTCGTTGTGGGCGTGGATGCCGAGCCGCGCCCCCGTGGCCTCCAGCACCTCCCGTACGACGTCCTGCAGCTCCCGCGGCAGCGAGCCACCGTTGGTGTCGCACAACGCGACCACGTCGGCGCCGGCCTCGGCCGCGACCCGCACCACCTCGAGCGCGTACGCCTTGTTGGCCCGGTACCCGTCGAAGAAGTGCTCGGTGTCGAGGAACACCCGCTGCCCGTGCTCGCGCAGGTGCTTCACAGTGTCGGCGACCATCCGCAGGTTCTCGTCGAGCGTCGTGCGCAGGGCCCGCTCGACGTGCGCGTCGTGGCTCTTGGCAACCAGTGTGACGACGTCGGCGCCGGACTCACGCAGCGCGGCGACCTGCGGGTCGTCGGCCGCGACCGTGCCCGGCTTGCAGGTCGCGCCGAACGCGGCGAACGTCGCGTGCCGCAGGTGCAGCTCGGTCCGCGCCCGGGCGAAGAACTCGGTGTCCTTCGGGACCGCCCCCGGCCAGCCACCCTCGATGAACCCGACGCCCAGGTCGTCCAGGTGCTGAGCGATGGCGATCTTGTCCGCCACGGACAGCGCCAGACCCTCCTGCTGCGCGCCGTCGCGCAGGGTGGTGTCGTAGACGTGGAACTCGTCGGATCCGCTCACGGGGGTCGCCTTCCGGTGGATGGGGGCATCAGGCAAACAAAAAACCTCCCGCAAGGTGCGAGAGGTCTGCGCGCTCAGGTACTGCTGCTGAGCGCGCCTAGCCAATAATGACCCGGAAGTTCTTCATGACATTTTTCAGTCTGCCACAGCACGCCGTGGCGGGGACGAAATGTCTCGGAAGGCGAACATCCAGTACGCCGATCAGTACTGCGGCGTGCGCCGCAGTCTCGTGCTCAGGCGGTGAGAGACCACTCCGGGGTGTCCCAGGCGGTGTAGAAGTCTTCGCGCTCCAGCGCGCGCAGGCCCCACTCGTCGCGATCGAGCGCCTGGTCGGTCAGACCGCCGCGCTCGTCCTCGATCCGCTGCCACCAGTACCGCGTGATCGTCCCGTCCTCGCTGACGTGCAGTTCGCGGACGACCACCCACTCCCGCTCGTGCCAGACGGCCTCGAACAGCCGGTCCGTCCCGTCGTCGTCGGCCCTGGCCCCGAACGTCCGCGCCGCCGTCCCCCGGTCCAGGTCGCGGATCAGCTCCGCCGAGGCCCGGAAGGCCTGCCGGGTCTCCGCACCCCACTCCCGCTCGCGCGCCAGCTCCGCGTAGTACGCCTCGACGTCATCCGGAAAGCCGCTCATGCGCGAGACCCTACCCAAACCACCTGAACGCTTGCTGAATCCCTGCGATGCGATGCTGGACGCTGTGCCCGACCACTCCACCGAGAACCCCGCCGCGAACCCCGCCCAGGACCTGGCCGACGACCGGCTCCACCCGTTGCTCCGGACGCGCTGGAGTCCGATGTCCTTCGACGCCGGCCACCGGAACACCTATGCCGAGACGGAGCTGCTGCTCGAGGCAGCCCGCTGGGCGCCGTCCGCGGGGAACTCGCAGCCGTGGGCGTTCATCGTCGGCTGCCGCGGCGACGACACCCACCAACGACTCGTCAAGCACCTCGCCCGCAGCTCGGCCCGCTGGGCACCGTCCGCCGGATTGCTGATCGCGAACTTGGCACACCGGTACGTCGAGGACACCGACTGGGAGTATTCGGAGTTCTCCCAGTACGACCTCGGGCAGGCGGTCGCGCACATGACGATCCAGGCGCAGGCGCTCGGGTTGGCCGCGCGGCAGTTCCGGGCGTTCGACCGGGACGGGCTGGCGGCCGAGTTCGCCGTACCGGAGCACTGGGAGGTCACCACGATGACCGCGATCGGGCGAGCCGCTCCGACCTCCGCCTCGCCGACCACTGCCGCCGCCGGCGACCCGTCCCGCGAACGCCGCCCGGTCCTCGACCTCCTCTGGCCCGCCGAGACCCCCTGATCCCCACCGCCCCGCTCCTCCATCGCCCCGCGCAACGTCCGAAGAAACGCAAAGCGTCCGAAGAACCGTGCGCTATAGCCTCGGGTTCTTCGGACGCTCTGCGTTTGTTCGGACGCTACGGGGTGCCCCGACCGGGGTTCAGCAGATGCGGGTCATCCAGCCGTGGGTGTCGGGCGTGCGGCCGTACTGGAGGTCGAGCAGCGCGCTGCGAACGGCCGCGGTGACCGGGCCACCGTTGCCGTCGGCCACCTGGACCTCGCCGCCGTTCCACTTCAGGGACGCGACCGGCGTGACCACCGCCGCCGTACCGCAGGCGAACACCTCGCGGATCCGGCCGGACGCCGCGCCGTCACGCCACTCGTCGATCGAGATCTTGCGCTCGGTGACGGTGTGGCCGAGGTCGGTGACCAGCTTGAGGATCGAGTCCCGGGTGACGCCCTCGAGGATCGTGCCGGACAGTTCCGGGGTGACCACGGAACCGTCGTCGAGCACGAAGTACAGGTTCATCCCGCCGAGCTCTTCGACCCACTTCTTCTCGACCGCGTCCAGGAACGCGACCTGGTCGCAGCCCTGCTCGATCGCCTCGGCCTGGGCCAGCAGCGACGAGGCGTAGTTGCCACCGGTCTTGGCCGCGCCGGTCCCACCGGGCGCCGCGCGGGTGTACTCCTCGCTGAGCCAGATCCGGACCGGCTTGACGCCGCCGGTGAAGTACGAGCCGGCCGGCGACGCGATCACGCAGTACGTCACCTGCGCCGACGGGCGCACGCCGAGGAACGGGTCCGACCCGAACATGAACGGCCGTAGGTACAGCGAGGTCTCGCCGCCACTGGGCACCCACGCCTTGTCGAGCTCGACCAGCGTGGTCAGCGAGTCGAGGAACGCCGCCTCGGGCAGCTCCGGCAGCGCCAGGCGCTTCGCGGACCGGTTGAACCGGGCCGCGTTGGCCTCCGGCCGGAACGTGTGGATCGAGTCGTCGGGGTGCCGGTAGGCCTTCATCCCCTCGAAGATGGTCTGGGCGTAGTGGAACACCGAGGTCGCCGGAGACAGCTCCAGCGGCCCGAAGGCGGTGATCCTCGCGTCGTGCCAGCCGTTCTCCCGGTCCCACGTGGCGATCGCCATGTGGTCGGTGAAGTACTGCCCGAACCCTGGGTTCGCCAGGATCGTGGCGCGCTGGTCGTCGCTGGCCGGTTGGGTGTTGGGCTCAACGGTGAACTCTAGATCGGCGCTCATGAGCGCACCGTACCTCTTGCTTGAATGGTCAGGCGAGCGCCGAAAAGCGCGCCTGACCCCGCTGTCCAGCAGTCGAGCGAAGACATCTCATCACCCGGCCGCGCGCTTGGCGATCGCGTCACCGATCTCCGACGTCGTCCGGGCGCCACCGGCGGTGCGCTCCTCGATGTCCGCGGTCACCGCGGCCTCGATCGCGGCCGCCGCCTCGGTCAGCCCGAGGTGCTCGCACAGCAGCGCCGCCGACAGGATCGCGGCGGTCGGGTCCGCCTTCTGCTGCCCGGCGATGTCCGGCGCGGAGCCGTGCACCGGCTCGAACATGCTCGGCGCGGTCCTGTCCGGGTTGATGTTGCCGCTCGCGGCCAGCCCGATCCCACCGCTGATCGCGGCGGCCAGGTCGGTGAGGATGTCGCCGAACAGGTTGTCGGTGACGATCACGTCGAACCGCGCCGGGTCGGTGACCAGGAAGATGGTCGCCGCGTCCACGTGCAGGTAGTCGACCGCGATGTCGGGGAACTCGGTCGCGACCGCGTCGACGGTCCGCTTCCACAGGTGCCCGGCGTGCACGAGCACGTTGTTCTTGTGCACCAGCGTGAGCTTCTTGCGCGGCCGGGCCTGGGCCCGCGCGAACGCGTCCCGGACGACCCGCTCCACGCCGTACGCCGTGTTGACCGACACCTCGGTGGCGATCTCGGCCGGCGTCCCGACCCGCAGGGCGCCGCCGTTGCCGACGTACGGGCCCTCGGTGCCCTCGCGGACGACGACGAAGTCGACCTCGCCCGGATTCGCCAGCGGCGAGCCGACGGAGGGGTAGATCTTCGACGGCCGCAGGTTCACGTAGTGGTCCAGGGCGAACCGCAGCTTCAGCAGCAGACCACGCTCGAGTACGCCGGACGGCACGGTCGGGTCGCCGACCGCGCCGAGCAGGATCGCGTCGTGCTTGCGAATCTCCGCGAGCTCGGCGTCCGGCAGCGTCTCGCCGGTCTCGTGCCAGCGCTTCGCGCCCAGGTCGTACTCGGTCCGCTCGAACGTCACGCCGTGGACCGCGCTGACCGCGTCGAGCACCTTGAGTGCCTCGGCCGTCACCTCGGGCCCGATTCCGTCGCCACCGACGACGGCCAGCGTGAAGTCCTTCTGAGTGCTCACTTCTTGGGTTCTCCCCCGTTGTCGCGGCGGTTCATGGCTTCTTGCACGGCCCGGGCCTCGGGCGCGGTCTCGCTCGCCGCGCGGGCGGGCCGGCGACGCCGGGCCGCCTTGCGCTCGGATGCGTCGATCGCGGGCCAATTGGCTGGATACATGTCGTACATGCTGCTCCTCCCGATCAGGGTCTCGCGGGCGGCAGGGTGGCTCCAAAATTACTCTGACATGCGACTACTTCACCACAATGCGGGCACTCTGTCCCAATATGTGAGATACCAGTGACAGCACTGGACCGAAGCTGTGCAACTCTCAACCGGTGAGCGCTCCTCCAGAACTGCCGCCGCTGGTGTCGGCGGCCCTCAGCCTGTCCGGCCGGCGCGGGTTCGTCAGCTCGACCCGCAACGAGACCGGCCGGCTGCTCGCGACGCTTGCGGCGTCGCGCACCGGCACGGTCGGTGAGCTCGGCACGGGCTGCGGGGTCGGCTCGGCCTGGCTGCGCAGCGGCGTCGCCGAGGGCACCAAGATCGTCACCGCCGAGAGTGACCCCGAGCTCGCCAAGGCGGTGGCCGAACTGTTCGCCGCCGACGAGCGGATCGAGGTCGTCGAGGCGGACTGGACCGCGCTGATCGAGCGCGGCCCGTTCTCGCTGCTGTTCGTCGACGCGCGCGAGGCGAAGCTGTCCGCCCGCGACGTGGTCGCCGAGGTCGTCGAGCCCGGCGGCTTCGTCGTACTGGACGACTTCACCCCGTCGGCCGTCTGGCCGCCGATGTACGAGGGCCGCGTCGACACCCTGCGCCAGGAATGGCTGCAGGACAAACGCTTCACCACCGTCGAGGTAATGGTCGCCGCCGACGCCGCCGTACTGCTCGCCACCCGCCGCTGACCCACCCCACCACCCAGTGCATTTGGTGGGTTAACCCACCGACTCGCCCGTTGGCCCACCAGAATTCCGTGGGCCAACGGGCGATCTCGTGGGTTAACCCATGAAATGCGGCGCGGGGTAGGGCGGAGGGGACAAGCAGGTGGGCCCGAGCCACGTCTCCCGGGTGGGAGGGGCTCGGGCCCTGGCCGGCCGCCATGCGCCTGCGGGCGGCAGGCCGGTCCTGCTCTTCCAGTGTGACGGCCCGCCGGGTTCAACCGCTCCCCGGGCGAGTGTCGTCTCACCTGGTGTACGCCGGCCGGATCACCACCGGCCGGCGCGCACGGGTCTGCTCAGGCCTCCAGGTCGACCGTCCGCGCGGTGTCTGCCTGTACGGCGGACGCGATGTCGTCCAGCTTGGCCGGCGGGATGCTCGAGTCGACGCTCAGCGCGACCAGCGCCTTGCCGCCCTTGCGGTCCCGGCTGACCTGCATGCCGGCGATGTTGATGTCGGACTCGCCCAGGATCCGGCCGACCGCACCGACGATGCCCGGGCGGTCCTCGTAGCTGAGGAACGCCAGGTGCGCGGACAGCTCGATCTCCAGGTCGAACCCGTCGATCTCGACCAGCCGCTCGGACTGCTTGACGCCGACCAGCGTGCCGGAGACCGACACCTGCCCGCCGTCGGACAGCGTGCCGCGCAGGGTGATCAGGTTGCGGTGCTCCGGGCTGTCGTGGTCGGTGACGAGCCGGACCTCGAGGCCCCGCTCGGCGGCCAGCAGCGGCGCGTTCACGTAGGAGACGTTGTCCTCGACGACGTCCGCGAAGACACCCTTCAGCGCGGCCAGCTCGAGCACCTTCACGTCGTACTGGGTGATCTCGCCGCGGACCTCGACGTCGAGCTGCTGCGCGACGCCGCCGGCCAGCGCGGTGAAGATGCGGCCCAGCTTCTCGGTCAGCGCGATGCCCGGGCGGACCTCCTCGGCGATGACGCCGCCCTGAACGTTGACCGCGTCCGGCACGAGCTCGCCGGACAGCGCGAGGCGGACGGACTTGGCGACGGCGATGCCGGCCTTCTCCTGCGCCTCGTCGGTGGACGCGCCCAGGTGCGGGGTGGCCACGACGTTCTCGAACTCGAACAGCGGGGAGTCGGTGCACGGCTCCTTGGCGAACACGTCCAGGCCGGCGGCCGCGACGCGGCCCTCCTTCAGCGCGGAGTACAGCGCCTGCTCGTCGACGATGCCACCGCGGGCGGCGTTGACGATGATGACCTCGGGCTTGACCTTGTGCAGCTGCTCGTCACCGATCAGGCCGATCGTCTCCGGCGTCTTCGGCAGGTGCACGGAGATGAAGTCGGACGCGGCCAGCAACTCGTCCAGGGACGCCAGCCGAACACCCATCTGCGCGGCGCGACCGGCCTGCACGTACGGGTCGTAGGCGATCACGTTCATACCGAAGGCGGCCAGCCGCTGCGCGACCAGGACGCCGATCTTGCCCAGGCCGACGATGCCGACGGTCTTCTCGAACAGCTCGACACCGGAGTACTTGCTGCGCTTCCACTCGCCGTTCTTCAGCGACTGGTCGGCGGCCGGGACACGGCGGGCCGCGGCCAGCAGCAGCGCGACCGCGAGCTCGGCGGCGCTGACGATGTTCGAGGTCGGGGCGTTCACGACCATGACGCCGGCCTGGGTGGCGGCCTTGACGTCGACGTTGTCGAGGCCGACGCCCGCACGGGCGACGACCTTGAGCTTCTTCGCCGCGGCCAGCGCCTCGGCGTCGACCTTGGTGGCGCTGCGGATCAGGATCGCGTCGACGTCGGCGATCGCGGTGATCAGCTCGGCGCGGTCGGCGCCGTTGGCGTGCCGGATCTCGAAGTCCGGTCCGAGGGCCTCGACGGTGGCGGGAGACAGCTCTTCGGCGATCAGTACGACGGGTCGCGTGGCTGCTGCGGTGTCAGGCATGACAGACATCTCCTGCGGAAGCGGTAGGGGGCTCGATCGATCAGAGCACCGCGCTGTGCCCGCTGGCACCGATGCTACCAGCCACCCGGTGTCACGCTCAGTCGGTATCACATCCCGCGGTGTTCTTCTCGGTGGAGGCGCCGTCGATCCGCAGTCCCTGCTGCTCGCGGACCAGGTGGTAGCGAATCCACAGCCGGCCGCAGGTGTGACCGTTCGCGCCGTTGCTGTTCGGCGAGAAGAGCACGGTGAAGCTCAGCCGGGCGTCCGCGTTGTTGTCGCCACCGGCCGTCGTGACCGACTCGACCACCGGCTGGAACGCGTACGACGTCGCGTGCTTCTTGGCGTCCTCGGCCGGGTCGCTGCGCGCGCGCAGGACGTCGGAGTAGGTCGACTGCATCCCGACGAAGTCGTGCCGGTTCAGCGTGTCGAGGTACTGCCCGAGGATCTCGCGGACCTCGCCGGCCAGCGGGGTGTTCGCCACCGCGAGCTCCGGCTCGACCGGGCTCTGCGGCCCGCGCGCCCGGCAGTTCCCGAGCTTCTCCGGCGTGAGCGTCCCCCGGCCCTCGGCGTACGGGCGCAGTTCGTCCAGGCCGGCGATCCTGCTGGTGGCGATCGTGGGGCCGGTGAGCAGTCCGATCACCCGGCCGCGGTTGTCCACCTCCGGCGCACCGAGCGCGGCGGCGTCGACGATCTCGGTCAGCTTGCCCGGCTCGTCCGCCGTACCGAGCCGGCGGGCGACCTGGTCACCGTTCAGCTCGTAGCCGACGAGCGCCCGGTCCGCGGATCCGTCGGGGAGCTTCGCGGCCAACGAGGCCGTCGGTTTGTCGGCCTTGCCCGCCATCGCGAGCACCGCGACGCCGTTGGCGTTGGAGCCGCGGACCACCGCCCGCCGGACCTTGCCGTCCTGGGTCACGATCGCGATCGAGATCGGCTCACGGATCGCCGACACGGCGGTCAGCACCACCCCACCAGGCATCAGTACGCCGGACGCCTGCCCGGTGCCCTCGCAGGTCGTCGCCAGCACCCGCACCACGGCCGGCCCGGCCTTCGCGAGCACGTCCTCGGTGTCCAGGCTCAGGCTGTCCGCCCGCACCAACCACCCGGCCGCGGCACCGAGCACCAGCACGAAAACCACCAGCGGCCAGACGAACCGCCACCGGAACTTCGGCGGCAGCGGCTCCCCCGGTCCCTCGTCAGCGGCCGCTCGGCGACGCGGCTCGAGCGTCGTCCGGGGACCGAGCGCGGGCGGCGGGTCGGTGTTCTCGACCGCCCAGCCCGGGATCCGCCGAGGCGGGCGCGGCAGCTCGCTGCGGCCCTGCTCAGCCATCCCTGCCCTCCCCTGTCCGGTGCACTCCCGATTCTGTCAGAGAACAGAGCGACGCCCAGGCCACACACGGTGACCTGGGCGTCGTCGTACGACGTACTGCGGTGGATCAGCGCGCGGCGGTGCCCTCGACGTAGTCGTCGGCGTCGTGCGACTTGACCCACGCCATCAGCGCACGCAGGTCCTTGCCGACGGCCTCGATCGGGTGCGACTCGCTGGCCTTGCGGAACTCGGCGAACTCCGGCGCGCCGGCGTCCTGGTCGGCGATGAAGCGGGCCGCGAAGGTGCCGTCGGTGATGTCGTTGAGGACGTCCTTCATCCGGGCCTTCACCGACGCGTCGATGATCCGCGGGCCGGACACGTAGTCGCCGTACTCGGCGGTGTCGGAGACCGACCAGCGCTGCTTGGCGATGCCGCCCTCGTACATCAGGTCGACGATCAGCTTGAGCTCGTGCAGGCACTCGAAGTACGCGACCTCCGGCTGGTAGCCGGCCTCGGTCAGCGTCTCGAAGCCGGCCTGGACCAGCGCGGAGACACCACCGCAGAGCACGGCCTGCTCACCGAACAGGTCGGTCTCGGTCTCCTCGGTGAAGGTGGTCTTGATGCCACCGGCCCGCAGGCCGCCGATGCCCTTGGCGTAGGCCAGCGCGAGGTCCCACGCCTTGCCGGTCGCGTCCTGCTCGACCGCGACCAGGACCGGAACGCCCCGGCCCTCGGAGTACTCGCGACGGACCAGGTGCCCCGGGCCCTTCGGCGCGACCATGAACACGTCGACACCGGCCGGGGGCTTGATGTAGCCGAACCGGATGTTGAAGCCGTGCCCGAAGACGAGCGCGTCGCCGTCGACCAGGTTCGGCTCGATGGCCTCCTTGTAGAGCGCCCGCTGGGCCGGGTCCGGCGCCAGCACGACGATCACGTCGGCCTCTTCACAGGCCTCGGCCGGCGTGACGACCCGCAGGCCCTGGGCCTCGGCCTTCGCGCGGCTCTTGGAGCCTTCCGGCAGGCCGACGCGGACGTCGACACCGGAGTCGCGCAGCGACAGCGCGTGGGCGTGGCCCTGGGAGCCGTAGCCGAGCACGGCCACGTTCTTGCCCTGGATCACCGACAGGTCGGCGTTGTCGTCGTAGAACATTTCTGCTGCCACTGGGAGCTCGTCTCCTTGATTCTTCTGGGGTGAGGGGTCGGCGGGTGCCGGCCGGGGTTGCGGGGGCGTCGCTCAGCCGTGCCTGGCCTGCGCGGCGGGGCGGTGACCCGGCGGCGGCGCCGGCACCGGGTGGTTCGGGTTGGCGGCCGCAGCAGCGGCGGGGGTGCCCGCCGGCTGGTCGGCGGCGGGGCGGGCCTGGAGCACCGGCGCGCCGGAAGCCACGTGCGGCGGCGGGACCGGGACCGGACGCAGCGAGCGGTCCGAGATGGACCGGCCACCACGGCCGATCGCGACCATGCCGGACTGGACCAGCTCGCGGACGCCGAACGGTTCGAGCACGCGCATCATCGCCTCGAGCTTCTCGGGGTTGCCGGTCGCCTCAATGGTGATCGCGTCCGGAGCCACGTCCACCACCTTCGCACGGAACAGCTGGACGGTCTCCAGCACCTGCCCGCGGGTGAGGGTGTCGGCCTTCACCTTGACCAGGATCAGCTCACGCTGCACGGTCTGGGTCGGCTCCAGCTCGACGATCTTGATCACGTTCACCAGCTTGTTGAGCTGCTTGGTGATCTGCTCCAGCGGCTGCTCGTCGACGCTGACCGCGATCGTCATCCGGGAGATCTCCGGGTGCTCGGTCGGGCCGACCGCGAGCGAGTCGATGTTGAAGCCCCGCCGCGAGATCAGCGCCGCGACGCGGGCCAGGACACCGTGCTTGTTCTCGACCAGGATGCTCAGTGTGTGCTTGGACATTTACAGCTCCTCCGAGTCCCAGTTCGGGGCCATGTCGCGGGCGATCTGGATGTCGTCGTTGCTGGTGCCGGCGGCAACCATCGGCCAGACCATCGCGTCGCGGTGCACGACGAAGTCGACCACCACCGGCGCGTCGGTGACCGCCATCGCCTTCTCGATCGTGGCGTCGACGGACTCGCGGTCGGAGCAGCGCAGGCCGACCCCACCCATCGCCTCGGCCAGCTTGGCGAAGTCCGGGATCCGCGCCGAGTGCAGGTCGGTGTTGGAGTAGCGCTTGTCGTAGAACAGCGTCTGCCACTGCCGGACCATGCCCAGCGACTGGTTGTTGATCACGGCAACCTTGATCGGGATGCCCTCCAGCGCGCAGGTGACGAGCTCCTGGTTGGTCATCTGGAAGCAGCCGTCGCCGTCGATCGCCCAGACCGTCGCGTCCGGCCGGGCCACCTTGGCGCCCATCGCGGCCGGCACCGAGTAGCCCATGGTGCCGAGGCCGCCGGAGTTCAGCCAGTTCAGCGGCTTCTCGAACGGCAGGTAGTGCGCGGCCCACATCTGGTGCTGGCCGACGCCGCTGGTGTAGATCGTGTCCGGCCCGGCGATCTGGCCGATCCGCTGGATCACGTACTGCGGGGAGAGGCTGCCGTCCTCCGGCTCGTCGTACCCGACCGGGTACTTGGCCTTGACCGAGTCCAGCAGACCGCGCCAGGTGGAGTAGTCCGGGGTCTTGCCGTTGCTGGCGATCTCGGCCTTCAGCGCGCCGATCAGGTCGCCGATGACCTCCTTGCAGTCACCCACGATCGGCACGTCGGCGTGCCGGTTCTTGCCGATCTCGGCCGGGTCGATGTCGGCGTGGATCACCTTCGCGTCCGGCGCGAACGAGGCGAGCTTGCCGGTCACCCGGTCGTCGAACCGGGCGCCCAGGCAGATCAGCAGGTCGGACCGCTGCAGCGCGCCGACGGCCGAGACCGCGCCGTGCATGCCCGGCATGCCGAAGTGCAGCGCGTGGCTGTCGGGCAGTGCGCCGCGGGCCATCAGCGTGGTGACCACGGGGATGCCGAGCAGCTCGGCGAGCTCCTTCAGCTCGGCCGACGCCTTGGCGCGGATCACGCCGCCGCCGACGTACAGCACGGGCTTCTCGGCAGCGGCGATCAGCCGGGCCGCCTCGCGCACCTGCTTGGGGTGCGGGCGGGTCACCGGGCGGTAGCCGGGCAGCGAGAGCTCGGTCGGCCACTGAAAGTCGACCGTGGCCTGCATCGCGTCCTTGGTCACGTCCACCAGGACCGGACCGGGCCGGCCGGTGGAGGCGATGTGGAAGGCCTCGGCGATCGTCGAGGCGATGTCGTTCGGGTCATTGACCAGGAAGTTGTGCTTGGTGATCGGCATCGTGATGCCGCGGATGTCGGCCTCCTGGAAGGCGTCGGTGCCGATCGAGGCGCTGGCCACCTGGCCGGTGATCGCCACCATCGGGACCGAGTCCATGTAGGCGTCGGCGATCGGGGTGACCAGGTTGGTCGCGCCCGGGCCGGAGGTCGCCATGCAGACGCCGACCTTGCCGGTGGTCGAGGCGTAGCCCTGAGCCGCGTGCCCGGCGCCCTGCTCGTGACGTACGAGGATGTGGCGGATCTGGGTCGAGTCGAGCATCGGGTCGTACGCCGGGAGGATCGCGCCGCCCGGAATGCCGAAGACGGTGTCCACTCCGGCGTGTTCCAGTGCGCGGATCAGAGCCTGTGCCCCGGTCAGCTGCTCACTCATGAGTGCCTTCCCTTGTCCAGTCACGATGTTGGCTTGCCGCGACCGATCCATCCTCGCTCGTGGTTGTCGCGGGTGAACCTCTGGGTCCCAGATAGTCGCCCCGGCAACAAAAACGCCCCTTCTGCCGGTTGGCTGAAGGGGCGCGCTCGACTCGGAGGTCGCGTCAGTCGGCGCGCCGCACAAGTACGAGGAGAATCGTTCGCATGCAGGTAACAGTCGCCGACCGGTGCCGATCTGGTCAAGTTCCCCGCTGAGTTGTCTCATTTTCTGAGATGACCGTCTTTAGATACAGACAGCACCTTCCGAGGCCGAGCCGACCAGCTTGACGTACTTGCCCAGTACGCCGCGGGTGATCGCCGGCTCCTTGGGCGACCAGCCCTCCTTGCGGGCTTCCAGCTCGTCGGCCTCGACGTGCAGCTCCAGCGTCCGGTTCTTCACGTCGAGCGTGATCCGGTCGCCGTCGCGGACGAACGCGATCGGGCCGCCGTCGACGGCCTCGGGCGCGACGTGGCCGACGCAGAGTCCCGTCGTACCGCCGGAGAAGCGGCCGTCGGTGAGCAGCAGCACGTCCTTGCCGAGGCCGGCGCCCTTGATCGCGCCGGTGACCGCGAGCATCTCGCGCATCCCGGGACCGCCCTTCGGCCCCTCGTAACGGATCACCACGACGTCGCCGGCCTTCAGCGAACCGTCCTCGACCGCGTCCATCGCGCCCCGCTCGCCGTCGAAGACCCGCGCGGTGCCCTCGAACACGTCGGAGTCGAAACCGGCGCTCTTCACCACCGCGCCCTCCGGCGCGAGCGAGCCACGCAGGATGGTGATCCCGCCGGTGCCGTGGATCGGCCGGTCGAGCGCGCGGATGATCGTGCCGTCGACGTCCGGCGGGGCGATGTCGGCGAGGTTCTCGGCCATCGTCTTGCCGGTCACGGTCAGGCAGTCGCCGTGCAGCAGCCCGGCGTCGAGCAGCGCCCGCATGACCACCGGGATGCCACCGACCCGGTCGACGTCCGTCATCACGTACCGGCCGAACGGCTTCAGGTCGCCCAGGTGCGGGACCTTGTCGCCGACCCGGTTGAAGTCGTCGAGGGTGAGCGCGACCTCGGCCTCGCGCGCGATCGCGAGCAGGTGCAGTACGGCGTTCGTCGAGCCGCCGAGCGCCATCACCACGGCGATCGCGTTCTCGAACGCCTCCTTGGTGAGGATCTGCCGCGCGGTGATGCCCTTCTCGAGCAGCCCCACCACCGCCTCGCCGGAGCGGCGGGCGAACCCGTCACGCCGCCGATCGACCGCGGGCGGCGCCGCGGACCCAGGCAGCGACATGCCGAGCGCCTCGGCCGCCGAGGCCATCGTGTTCGCGGTGTACATGCCACCGCAGGCGCCTTCGCCCGGGCAGATCGCGCGTTCGACGGCATCGACCTCCTCGCGGCTGATCAGGCCACGCGCGCAGGCGCCGACGGCCTCGAACGCGTCGATGATCGTGACGTCCTTGTCGCCGAGGCGCCCGGGCATGATCGACCCGGCGTACAGGAAGACACTGGCCAGGTCGAGGCGCGCGGCGGCCATCAGCATCCCGGGCAGCGACTTGTCGCAGCCGGCCAGCAGGACCGAGCCGTCGAGGCGCTCGGCCTCCATCACGGTCTCGACGGAGTCCGCGATGATCTCGCGGCTGACGAGCGAGTAGTGCATGCCGACGTGGCCCATCGAGATGCCGTCGGAGACGCTGATCGTGCCGAACTCCAGCGGGTACCCGCTGGCCGCGTGCACGCCGTCCTTGACCGCTTTCGCGAGCCGGTCCAGCGACAGGTTGCAGGGGGTGATCTCGTTCCAGCTGGACGCGACGCCGATCTGCGGTTTGGCCCAGTCGTCGTCGCCCATTCCGACGGCCCGCAGCATTCCGCGCGAGGCGGTTGCTTCCAGTCCGTCGGTCACCGTCCGGCTGCGCGGCTTGATGTCAGTCATGCCCTGACTGTATGCCCGCGGTCAGCGGCGGTACTTCTCGGCGAAGGCCTCGAGCGGGTCGCCGCTGTAACCCCAGGGCAGGGTGTTGACCCGGTTGAACATGGCGTCGGCCGACTCCCGCCCGGCATCGCCCTGCGCGTGCTTCAGCAGGTAGGCGTAGTAGTTGTGCGCCTCCAGGTCGGGCGCTTCCGGCGTACGGCCGGGCTGCAGCCACTTGCTCCGGGCGGCGAGCAACGGTTCCTGCCACTTGGTGGACAGCTTGGTCGCCGCGGCGATCTTCTTCACCGCGTTGGCGTCGGTGAACGCGAACACGTGCAGCCGCGCCTCGGTCACCGCCTTGGCCAGTACGGCGCCGAGCACGCTGCCCGGCTTCGCCTTGTCGGCCGTCTCCTGGCCGAACGCGAGCATCTCCTCGATGCTCGTCCCGTACCACTTCGGCGCGATCGCGTGCACCTTGTTGCCGTGCGCCGCGTAGCTGTCGGGGTGCCGCGCGACCGCCTCCTGGAACAGCGACTCGTGCGTGTCCAGGTCGGCGCCCAGCCCGATCGCGATCCACTGGTAGACCGTCCACGGCGTCGGGTCGTCCGGAGCCGTCTCGATCGCCAGTCCGACCACCTCGTACGCCGTACGCAAGATGTCGTGGAAGGTCGAGAACTGCTGCGCGGACACGTCCTTGGCCTGCCGGCCGCTGCGGACCTCCCAGCCTTCGAGGACCAGCGTCTGCGCCAGCCACAGCAGCAGGTCCGGGTCGCGACCGCCGACCTCCTCCAACCGGGCCTCGAGCTGTTCCGAACGACCGACGGCCGCCTCGGAGAGGCCACCGTTCCACACCGCGCGGCGGTCGCCGGCCTGGGCCTTGAACCCGGCCAGCGCGGTGTCGAAGTCGCCCGCCCGGACGGCCACCACAGCCCCGTCGAGCGCCGGGTCGACCCAGGTCCGGTCGAGCAGCAGACCGTCGGTCGGCGGGACCCGCTTCTTGCGCGTGAAGATTCCCATCGAGAGATCCTAGGGCCGCTTCCTGGCCCGCCCGCCCGTTCTGCAGCTTGCTGCAGAACCCTTGACGGCAAGGTGTTTCAGGCCAGGCGGTACCGCTTCGACGCGACCGCCGCGCGGACCTCGGCCGCGGTCTGCTCCGCGTCCAGCGCGCTGGTGTCGATGACGTGCCGCTCCAGCTCGCCGAGGTCCTTGAACGCGTCGTACATGCCGTTGATCGCTTCGACGTCCTTCAACTCCGTGTCGGGCCGCTGCTGGGCGCGCCGCAGCGTCGTCGCGAGGTCGGGCCGCAGTACGACGTACGAGAGCGCGAGCTGGTCGCGCTCCGCGGCGACCCGGTACGGCTTGAGGAACCACGGGCCGATGATCCCGTCGACGACGATGTCGTACCCGCCGCGCGCGTACGTCGTGGCGGTGGCGACGATCGCGTCGACGACGACCTCGTTCTGCTGCTGCGCGCCCGGCATGTACGGCGGGACGAAACCGGTCTTGATCGCGCGGAAGTACAGGTCGGTCGTCAGGTACACGGCCGGCCCGGCGGCATCGGTCGCGACCAGCGCCGCCACGGTCGTCTTCCCCGACCCGGGCGAGCCGGTCAGCAGGATCACTTCCCCAGTCATGGGCGGGACGGTAGCGGTTGGGCTGCTCGAGCAACAGTCCTTTTCAGCCGCCCGCGACGCTGGGCAGGACCAAGAGCTCCGCGCCGTCGGGCAGCTCGGTGTCGAGACCGGCGAGATCGCGGATGTTGTCGTTGCCGAGGTACACGTTGACGTGCCGCCGTAGCGCGCCCTGCTCGTCGGTCAACCGCCGCCGCAGCGCGGGATGTTCCTGCTCGATTTTCGCGAACGCCTCGCCGACTGTCGCCGCCTCGATCGCGACCTTCTCGTTGCCGCCCGCAAACGGCTGCAGCACCGTCGGCAGCTTCACCCGGACCGTCACAGCACGGCCGCCCGAACAGTCAGTACGTCGGGCAGGTGCCGCGCGACCTCGGTCCAGCTGTCGCCCGCGTCGGCGCTCGCGTAGACGCACCCGTCGCGCGTCCCGACGTACACGCCGGCCGGCGTACCGGTGTCGGTGCAGAGCGCGTCCCGCAGCACCGGCGCGTACGACGGCACGTCGGGCAGGCCCTTGGTCAGCGCCTCCCAGGTCGCACCCGCGTCGCGCGAGCGGTAGACGCGGCACTTGGCGTCGGTCGGGATCCGGTTGCCGTCGGCCACCAGCGGGAAGACGTACACGGTCTCCGGCTCGTGCGGGTGCACGGCGATCGGGAAGCCGAAGTCCGAGGGCAGGCCGTCCGCGATCGACTTCCAGATCGCGCCGCCGTCGTCGGAGCGGTACACGCCGTGATGGTTCTGCGCGAACATCCGCTCCGGCACCTCGGGGTGCCCGGCCAGCTTGTGCACGCACTGGCCGAACTCCGGGTCCGGGTCGGGCATGAAGTGGGCCTTGATGCCGTGGTTGGCCGGCGTCCAGGTCTGTCCGCCGTCGTCGGTCTGGTAGACGCCGCCGGTCGACATCGCGACGCTGACCCGGCCGGTGTCGGTCGGGTGCGGCAGCACGGTGTGGATCGCCTGGCCGCCGAAGCCGGCGCCCCAGTCCTTGCGGTGCGGGTGGTCCCAGAGGCCGCGGACCAGCGCGAAGGTCACGCCGCCGTCGGTCGACTTCCACAGCGACGACGGCTGCGCGCCGGCGTACACGACGTCCTTGTCCTCGGGCGCCCCGGGCTGGATCTGCCAGACGCGCTCGACCGAGGTGCCGGCGTCCTTCGGGAAGCCGATCGAGCCCTCCGGTGGCTCGGCCCAGGACTGCCCGAGGTCGTCGGAGTGGAAGACGGCCGGGCCCCAGTGCTCGCTGGTCCCACCGGCGAACAGGCGCGGCCGATCGCCGCGGGTGTCGATGCCGACGGAGTAGATCCCCTGCATCTCGAAGTGCGGCCCGTCGAGCGTCCACAGCTGACGCTCGGCGGTGCTGCGCCCGATCCAGAGCCCCTTCTTGGTCCCGATCAGCAGTACGGCCTCGGACATCTTTGTCCTCCAGGTTTCAGCGTGGTGGTCCTGCCACCACATTGATCAACGGTTCCTTCTTCACGTACCGGTCGAGCTGGGCCCGGACCAGCCGCGCGACCCGCGGCGGGAACGCCGTCGAGGCCCCACCCCGGTGCGGGATGATCAGCACGTTCGGCGCCGACCACAGCGGGTGCCCTTCCGGCAACGGCTCGGGATCGGTCACGTCCAGCGCGGCGCGGACTCGCCCCTTGTGCAGCGCGGCGACCAGGTCGTCGGTGTTCACCACGACACCGCGGGCCACGTTGACCAGCAGGGCGCCGTCCTTCATCCGGCCCAGGAACTCCGCGTCCACCAGGCCCTTCGTCTGCTCGGTCGCCGGGGTCAGCAGTACGACGACGTCCGCGCGCGGCAGCAGCTCCGGCAGCTCGGTGATCGGGTGCACGCCCTCCCGCGCCCGCCGCGCGACCCGGATGACGTCGCACTCGAACCCGGCCAGCCGCCGCTCCAGCGCCTCGCCGATCGACCCGTACCCGAGGATCAGCACGGTCCGATCGGCGAGCGAGTCGTCGATCCCGGCGTCGGCCGGCCAGATCCCCTGCTGCTGGTTGACGACCGCCTTCGGGATCCTCCGGTACGACGCCAGGATCAGCCCGACCGCCAGCTCCGCCGTCGACGCGTCGTGCACGCCGCGCGCGTTGCACAGCGTCACGCCGTCGGGCAGGTGCGGCAGCACGTTCTCGAACCCGGCGGTCTGCGTCTGGACGACCTTGAGATTCGGCATCTCACGGATGACCTCGACGACCTGGGAGCTGCCCATGTAGCTGGGCACGTAGAACTCGACCTGGTCAGGCTCCGCGGGCAGCTCGCCGCCGCCGTAGTACGTCGCCTCGACCCGCTCCGGGAGCCCACCGAGAAACTCGGCCGGGTCCTTCCACGGCAGCCATGTGATCACCGAATCAGCCATACCCGAAAACCTACTCGCCACCACCGACGCCGGGCGACCGCCCGGTCATGCCGATCAGCCGATCCGTCAACGGCACGCTCAGCACACGCCCGGCCGGCCTCAGGTCGATCATCTGGTCCTCCTTGTCTCGTACGTCACGTCGGAGCCGCCGGCAGCGTCTCGACATCCGGTTGCAAGAAATTCTTCTGCCCGTTGTTCGACTCCCGTCGTACTCTGATTGGGTGCCTTCGACATCGGGTTCGACCTCGACTGTGGAACACGATCAGGCGGTCGGACGTCTCCGAGCGTCCTACCAGGCCATTCCCCCCGGGGAACCGGTCCGCCTGGCCAAACGCAGCTCGAACCTCTTCCGCCCTCGAACGGCGGTCGAGACGCCCGGCCTGGACGTCTCCGGGCTGACCGGCGTCATCTCGGTCGACCCCGAGGCCCGGACGGCGGACGTCCAGGGCATGTGCACGTACGAGGACCTGGTCGCCGCCACCCTGCCGTACGGCCTGACCCCGATGGTCGTCCCGCAGCTGAAGACGATCACGCTCGGTGGCGCCGTGACCGGCCTCGGCATCGAGTCGTCGTCGTTCCGGGCCGGCCTGCCGCACGAGTCCGTGCTCGAGCTCGACATCCTGACCGGCGCCGGCGAGGTCGTCACCGCGCGGCCGACCGGCGAGCACGCGTCGCTGTTCCGCACCTTCCCGAACTCGTACGGCACGCTCGGCTACGCCACCCGCCTGCGGATCGAGCTCGACCGCATCTCGCCGTACGTCGCGCTGCGGCACGTCCGGCTGGGGCTGGACGCACTGGCCCCGGCGATCGACGAGATCGTTGCTCAGGGCACGTACGAGGGTGAGCCGGTGCACTTCGTCGACGGCGTCGCCTTCAGCCCGACGGAGGCGTACCTGACCCTCGGCCGCAACAGCGACGCCGCCGTACCGACGAGCGACTACACGGGCCAGCAGATCTACTACCGCTCGATCCAGCAGCGCCCGACCGACTTCCTCACCGCCCACGACTACCTGTGGCGCTGGGACACCGACTGGTTCTGGTGCTCGGCCGCGTTCGGCGCGCAGAACCGGTGGGTCCGTCGGCTGTGGCCTTCACGGCTTCGCCGCAGCGACGTCTACCACCGGATCATCGGCTTCGAGAACCGCCACGGGTACGCCGCCCGGCTGAACCGGCGCCGCGGCAACCCCGACCGCGAGCGCGTCGTACAGGACGTGGAGATCCCCGTTTCGCGCCTCGCCGACTTCCTCCGCTGGTTCGACGCCGAGGTCGGCATGCGGCCGGTCTGGCTGTGCCCGCTGCGCCTGCGGGGCACCGACACCTGGCCGCTCTACCCGCTGGCTTCGTCCGTCACCTACGTCAACGTCGGCTTCTGGGGCACGGTCGCGATCGCCCCGGGCGCGGCCGACGGCGACGTGAACCGCCGCATCGAGGCGGCGGTCGCCGAGTTCGGCGGCCACAAGTCCCTGTACTCCGACGCCTACTACGACCGGGAAACCTTCGAGCGCCTCTACAACGTCCCGGCCCTCACTGCAGTCAAGAACATCTACGACCCCAACGCCCGCCTCACCGGGCTCTACGAAAAGGCGGTGACTCGCCGATGACGACAGTCGCGACGCAGATCTCGATCGCTCAGGCCCTCACGGCCGTGGCCCCCGAAGGCCTCCCGTTCCGCTTCACCGCCTACGACGGCAGCGCGGCCGGCCCCGAGGACTCCCCCATCCACATGCACCTGGCCACCGAACGCGGCCTGTCCTACATCCTCACCGCGCCCGGCGACCTCGGCATGGTCCGCGCCTACGTCCAGGGCGACCTCGAGATCACCGGCGTCCACCCCGGCAACCCGTACGACCTCATGCGCATGATGCTCAACCAGCTCCACTTCGAGCGTCCCACGCCGTCGGAGGCCCTGCGCATCGTCCGAGGCCTCGGCTGGTCCCACCTGAAGCCCCCGCCGCCCCCGCCGCAGGAGCACCTCCCCAAGTGGCGCCGGACCTTCGAGGGCCTGCGCCACTCCCGCACCCGCGACAAGGCCGCCATCCACCACCACTACGACGTCTCGAACACCTTCTACGAGTACGTCCTCGGCCCCTCCATGACGTACACGTGTGCGGTCTTCCCCACTGTTGTGTCGTCCTTGGAAGAAGCCCAGTTCGAAAAGTACGACCTGGTGGCCCGCAAGCTGGACCTCGAGCCCGGCCAAAGGTTGCTGGACGTCGGCTGCGGCTGGGGCGGCATGGTCCGCCACGCCGCCCGCGAGTACGGCGTACGAGCTCTGGGCGTCACCCTGTCGGCCGCCCAAGCCGAGTGGGCCACCGCCGCAATCAAGCAAGAAGGCCTGGAAGACCTCGCCGAAGTCCGCTTCCTCGACTACCGCGACGTGGTTGAGTCCGACTTCGACGCCATCAGCTCCATCGGCCTCACCGAACACATCGGCGTCCGCAACTACCCGTCGTACTTCGGCTTCCTCCTGGACCACCTGAAGCCCGGCGGCCGGCTCCTCAACCACACCATCACCCGCCCCGACAACCGCTTCCGCTCCACCGGCGCCTTCATCGACCGCTACATCTTCCCCGACGGCGAACTCATCGGCTCCGGCCGAATCATCGCCGAGGCCCAAGACGCCGGCTTCGAAGTCCGCCACGAAGAAAACCTCCGCGAGCACTACGCGTTGACCCTCGCCGGTTGGTCCGAAAACCTCGAATCCCACTGGGACGAAGCGGTCGCCGAAGTCGGCTACCCCACAGCCAAGATCTGGGGCTTGTACTTGGCCGCCTGCCGAGTCGGCTTCGAACGCAACAACACCCAACTCCACCAAATCCTCGCGGTGAAGCTGGACGACCAGGCCAACGCCCACTTCCCCCTCCGCCCCACGTGGGGAAGCTGAGCGCCCGTCCGGCCTACTGCTGCGTGACCGTCAGCTCTGTTGCTGTCTCGTCGCTGATCAGGCCGGCGCGGTCTCGGCTCCAGGCGGAGAGGCGCAGCCAGCCCGCCTCGGCCAGGGTGAGTTTGACGTCCGGTGTGCCTGCCGGCGTCGTACCGGTGGGGGCGCCGAAGAACCCGTAGCTGTAGCTGGTCAGGTCCGTGGAGCCGCCGTTCGTGAAGTGCAGGGTGACCTCCTGCCCGACGCGGTACGGCGCTTCCGGGCTGATCGTCAGGCCGGGAGCGTTCGGCCGCTCGGTGTCGACCGTGAGCTCACAGCTGTCCGACCAGGCGGTGTAGTTCGTACCGTCGAAGACCCGAGCGTGCCATTCATAGGTCTTCCCGTTCTCCAGCGCGGGAGTGGTCTCGGGCTCGAACCAGGACCCGGTCCCCTTCGTCGGGCTCTGTCCGTCGAGCACCTGCTCACCGGTGCCCAGCTCGGACATCTGGAACTGCACGCTGACACTCGGGCCGTCCTGCACACGCGGGACCAGGACGCGCAGTCGCGGGTTCGTCCCCGGCAGGTACGGGCGCGCGTCGCCGGTCGCACAACTGCTCGTCGGATCGATCGTCGCCATCTGGTCGGCAGTCGGCGCCGACAGTCCGGTGCCCGGCGTGGTCGGAGCGACATCGACGTTCAGCTTGGCCGGCGGGGAGCTGGGATTGCCGGCCCGGTCGTAGGACCAGACGGTGATTGTGGTCGGGCCGACGTCGCGGAACGTGTACTGAGCTGTTGCGGGGGTGCTGGGGATGCGGACGTCGGCGGTGTCGCGGTCGCCGTACCCGTACGCCGTGACGTCGGTGGAACTAGTGGGGCTGAAGGCGAGCGTGACGGTCTGACCGACCTGGTACGGACCCTCGGGGGTGATCGTCACGCCCGGGGCGTCGGGCCGGTCGGTGTCGACGGTGAGCTCGCACTTGCGGGACCAGGGTGAGTACTCGGTGCCGTCGAAGATCCGGGCCTGCCAGGCGTAGGTCTTGCCGTTCTCCAACTGCGGCTGTCGGCCGGGCGTCTCGACCCACGAGCCGACGAGCTTCAGGTCGCTCTGGCCGGTGAAGACGCGCTTGCCGGTGGCGACGTCGACCACGCGGAACTGGGCACTGGCGCGGGCCGGGCCGTTCGGGTCCTCGGGGAGGAAGGTCTGCAGACGGGGAGCGGTGTCGGCGATGTACGGGTGGGCGTCGCCGCGGACGCAGGCCGTGTTCGGCCCGACCGTCTGCAGATGCTCCGGCGCGGGGCGCGGCGGTGCGGCGTACGCGGACAGTGGGGCCGCGACGCAGGTGGCGGCGGTCAGGAGGGCGGCTGAGAGCAGGCGGAAGCGCATGAGGTCCTCGTGTGTGAAGGCGGCTCCCCCGAGCCACGGCAGGCTACGTGAGTGGGTAGTGGCGCAACAACTGGCAAAAGCTGCAACTCCGGTGGCGGGTGGTGACGCGGCTTTCGCGGGGTTTTCGGGGGTACTTCGGGATAGTGAGGGTGGTGGGTTGTCGACTCGGAGGAGATGGCGTGCGTACTGCGGCTCTGGTGGTGGCGGTGGGGTTGTTGGCTGCTGGGTGCTCGGACGGGGGCGGCGGCGAGGGAGCTGCCTCGCCTTCGGCGTCGGTGACCAGTAGCGGGACGCCGTCCGGTACGCCGGTGCCGTCGGCCCCGAGCAGCGCGGTGCCTCAGGGGCCGGTGAAGTTGGCGGTGGCGGGGACTGTGGCTACGGGGATCGAGGTGCCTTGGGGGCTGGCGTTTCTGCCGGACAAGTCGGCCTTGGTGACCGAGCGGGACTCGGGGAAGGTGAAGCGGGTCGCCGGTGGTCGGGCGACCGAGGTGGGGAGCGTCGAGGGAGTGGACGCCTCGTCCGAGGGTGGGTTGCTGGGGATTGCGGTGGATCCGCAGTACCCGACGCGGCCGTATGTCTATGTCTACTACTCGACCGGCGACGACAACCGGATTGCTCGGATGACGTACCAGGGCAACAGGCTCAGCGGGCAGCAGGTCATCTTGGACGGGATTCCGATGGCGGCTGTGCACAACGGTGGGCGGTTGCGGTTCGGGCCCGATGGATTCTTGTACGCCGGGACCGGCGACGGGAGTGACCGGCCGAACTCGCAGAACGACGACTCGTTGGGTGGGAAGATCCTCCGGATCACGACCGACGGCAAGGCGGCGCCGGGCAATCCCCAAGGGCGGATGTGGTTCTCCAAGGGGCACCGGAACGTCCAGGGGCTCGCCTTCGACAAGGACCAGTTGTACGCCGCCGAGTTCGGCCAGGACACCTGGGACGAGCTGAACACGATCACCGCCGGCGCCAACTACGGGTGGCCGGGCGCCGAGGGGATCAGCAAGCTGGACGGCATGGTCGACCCGATCGCGCAGTGGAAGACCGACGACGCGTCGCCGTCGGGGATCGCGGTCGCGCAGGGGCACGTGTTCATGGCCGGTCTCCGCGGCGAACGGCTGTGGGCGATTCCCGTTGCCGACGGCAAGCGGACGGGTGAGCCGGTGGCGTTCTTCACCAACCAGTACGGGCGTTTGCGGACCGTCGAGGCCGCGCCGGACGGGTCGTTGTGGGTGACGACGTCGAACACCGACGGGCGCGGCGACGTACAGGACGGCGACGACCGGATCCTGCGGGTGACCATCAGCCGCTGACGATGCATGGAATTTTCTCTCACCTGGTACTAGTGGAAGCACACACACTCAGGGAGGGGAGACGCTGTGCCTCATCAGGCGCCACTGGAATCCAGCGTGATCACGTCGACGGAGCGGTACGAGGACGCAGTGCGCACCGTCGACCAGCTGAGGTCCTACGGGATGAGACAGCTGGAGATCACCGGCGCCGGACTGCGCATGGTGGACAGACGCAACGGCAAGATCGCGCGGGCCAGTGGGTTCAGCGCGCTGTCCGGTGCGGCGCTGGGGCTGGCCCTCGGTGTGTTCGTGACGCTGGTCGCCGACACGAGCATGACCGGGCTGGTCGTCGTGTTCTGGGGACTTGTGTACGGCGCGATCCTGGGCGCCCTGGTCGGCTTCTTCAAGGCGCTCGTGCACAACCGCCCGGAGGCGGCAGCGAGTGAGGTCCGTCCGACCGAGTACGAGGTGCGCTGCGCGCCGGCTGACGTCGCCGTGGCGAAGAAGCTGCTCACCACTCCCCCGGACCTGCATCACCAGGAAGCGGCCTGACAGACCGACGGACCCCAGGGATCACTCCCTGGGGTCCATCAGCACGTAGTACTAGATCCCGAGCTTGGCGTTCAGCAGTTCGCGGACCTTTGCCGCGTCGCCCTGGCCGCGCAGGTCCTTCATCACGGCGCCGATCAGCGCACCCGCGGCGGCGGGCTTGCCGGAGTTGACCTTCTCCACCACGTCCGGGTTCGCCGCGATCGCGCGGTCGATGGCCTCGATCAGCGCGGAGTCGTCGGAGACCAGCGCGAGCCCGCGGGCCTCGATGATCTGCGCCGGCGTGCCCTCGCCCTTCACCAGGCCGTCGAAGACCTGACGAGCGAGCTTGTCGTTCAGCGCACCGTCGTCGACCAGCTTCTGCACCTCGGCGACCTCAGCCGCACCGACCCCCAGCGAGCCCAGCTCCTGACCCGACTCGTTGGCAGCACGAGCCAGCTCACCCAGCCACCACTTCTTCGCGGCGGCCGCGCTGACCCCGAGCTCAACCGTGCCGACCACCAGCTCCAGCGCGTTGCCGTTGATGACGTCGCGCATCTCCAGGTCGGTGAAGCCCCACTTCTCCTGCAGCCGGACGCGACGCGTCGACGGTGCCTCGGGCAGCGTCGCGCGCAGCTCCTCGACCCACTCGCGCGACGGCGCGACCGGGACCAGGTCCGGCTCGGGGAAGTACCGGTAGTCGTCGGCGTCCGACTTCTCCCGGCCGGACGTGGTGACGCCGGTGTCCTCGTGCCAGTGCCGTGTCTCCTGCAGGACCTTCTCCCCCGACGCCAGTACGGCGGCCTGCCGGGTGATCTCGTAGGTCACCGCCCGCTCGACCGAGCGGAACGAGTTCACGTTCTTGGTCTCGGTCCGCGTGCCCAGCACCGTCGAGCCGTGCGGCTTCAGCGAGACGTTGGCGTCGCAGCGCAGCGAGCCCTGGTCCATCCGGACGTCGGACACGTCCAGCGCGAGCAGCAGGTCACGCAGCATGCTCACGTACGCCCGGGCGACCGCCGCCGCCTTCTCCGGCGCGACCTCGATCGTGCGGGTGACGATCTCGATCAACGGGATGCCGGCCCGGTTGTAGTCGACCAGCGAGTGCGAGGCGCCGTGGATCCGGCCGGTCGCGCCACCCACGTGGGTGGACTTGCCGGTGTCCTCCTCCATGTGCGCGCGCTCGATCTCGATCCGGTACGTCTCGCCGTCGACGACGACCTCGGTCCAGCCGTCGAACGCGATCGGCTCGTCGTACTGCGAGGTCTGGAAGTTCTTCGGCATGTCCGGGTAGAAGTAGTTCTTCCGGGCGAACCGGCACCACTCGGCGATCTCGCAGTTCAGAGCGAGGCCGATCTTGATCGCCGCCTCGACGGCCTTCCGGTTGACGACCGGGAGCGCGCCGGGCAGACCGAGGCAGACCGGGCAGGTCTGCGTGTTCGGCGGGGCGCCGAACACGGTCGGGCAGCCGCAGAACATCTTCGAGTTGGTGTTCAGCTCGACGTGGACCTCGAGACCGAGCACCGGGTCGTACTGCGCGAGCGCATCTTCTATCGCGAAAACCGCGGCGGTCATCGGGTCACCTCCAGCTCCGGAGCCTTGGACATCAGGACGCCGCCCCACTGCTCGGCCAGCGCGGCCTCGAGCGCGCCACCGACCTGGTAGAGCAGCTCGTCACGCATCACCGGCGCCATCACGTGGAAGCCGACCGGCATGCCGTCCTCGTCGGCCAGGCCGCACGGGAACGACGCGGCCGCGTTGCCGGCCAGGTTGGACGGGATCGTGCACAGGTCGTTCTTGTACATCGCGATCGGGTCGTTCACCCGGTCGCCGATCGCGAACGCGGTCGTCGGCGTGGCCGGCGAGACCAGCACGTCGACCTGCTCGTAGGCCTTCTCGAAGTCGCGCGCGATCAGCGTGCGCACCTTCTGTGCCTGGCCGTAGTACGCGTCGTAGTAGCCGCTCGACAGCGCGTGCGTGCCGAGCATGATCCGGCGCTTGACCTCCGCGCCGAAGCCGGCCTCACGGGTCAGGTTCATCACCCGCTCCGCGCTGTTCTCGCCGTCGTCGCCGACCCGCAGCCCGTACCGCATCGCGTCGAACTTGGCCAGGTTGGACGAGGCCTCGCTCGGCAGGATCAGGTAGTACGCCGGCAGCGCGTACTGGAAGTGCGGGCAGGACACCTCGACCACCTCGGCGCCGAGCTTGGTGAGCAGCTCGACCGCCTCGTGGAAGCGCGCCTCGACCCCCGGCTGGTACCCGTCACCGCCGAGCTCCTTGACGACACCGATCCGCAGACCGGCCACGTCGGCCCGGCGCGCCGCGTCGACAACCGCCGGGACCGGCTGGTTGATCGAGGTCGAGTCCATCGCGTCGTACCCGGCGATCACCTCGTGCAGCAGCGCCGCGTCGAGCGTCGTCCGCGCGCACGGACCAGGTGTGTCCAGGCTGGAGGCGAGCGCGATCAGCCCGTACCGCGAGGTGCCGCCGTACGTCGGCTTGACGCCGACCGTGCCGGTGAACGCACCCGGCTGGCGGATCGAGCCACCGGTGTCCGTGCCGATCGCGAGCGGTGCCTCGTACGCCGAGATGGCCGCCGACGAACCGCCGCCGGAGCCACCGGGGATCCGGTTCAGGTCCCACGGGTTGTGCGTGGTGCCGTACGCCGAGTTCTCGGTCGAGGACCCCATCGCGAACTCGTCCATGTTGGTCTTGCCGAGGATCACGACCCCGGCCGCCTTCAACCGCTGCACGACGGTCGCGTCGTACGGCGGCTTCCAGCCCTCGAGCATCTTCGACCCGGCGGTCGTCGGGATGCCGTCCTGGGTCAGCACGTCCTTCAGCGCCAGCGGTACGCCGGCCAGCGGGCCGAGCTTCTCCCCGGCGGCACGCTTCTTGTCGACGGCCGCGGCCTGCGCCAGCGCGCCCTCGGTATCGACGTGCAGGAACGCGTGCACGGCACCGTCGACGGCACCGATGCGGTCCAGGTGTGCCTGGGTGATCTCCACCGCGCTGGCCTCACCGGACGTCATCAGCTCCGACAGCTCGACCGCTGTCTTGCGGATCAGGTCACCCATCAGTCCTCCTCCAGGATCCGCGGCACCCGGAATCGCTGCTCCTCCGCGGCCGGCGCGCCGGACAGGGCCTGCTCCGGCGTCAGGCACGGCACGTTCACGTCGTCCCGCATCACGTTCGTGAGCGGCAGGGCGTGCGAGGTCGGCGGGATGTCGTCCGCGGCCACCTCGCTGACCTGCCCGACCAGCGCGATGATCTGGTCGAGCTGCGGTGCGAGGTGGTCGAGCTCGTCGTCGGAGAGCTCGATCCGCGCCAGTCGCGCTAGGTGCGCGACCTCTTCGCGGGTAATCGATGGCATGAAGGGCATCCAATGTCTGCAGTTGCTAAACAAAGCACCACTCGGAGGTTTGGAGTGGCACCTGAGCCATCCTAGAGGTCCGTCGTGACGGCTGTGTTGCCTGCTGCCCGATGCTGTGGACAACCCAGCGAGGTTCACCAGATGGAGCACCGGTGGCGTGTCTCTTTGCTCCGCTCTGTAACATTGGCCGCGACAGGGCGTAACTTGCGTGGTTTTGGGCTGGGAGATGATCGTTCGGTGTTCCTGCTGCGATTGATCATCCCGGACCGCCCCGGTTCGCTCGGCACGGTGGCGACCGCCCTCGGTGAGGTCGACGCCGACATCCACGCGATCGAGATCGTCGAGCACCGCCGCGAGAACGGCACGGCCGTCGACGACATCGTGGTCGACCTCCCGCCCGGCGTTCTGCCCGACCGTCTGGTCTCGGCCTGCAACAGCGTCGAAGACGTCGAGGTGATCTGGTTCTCGCGGTACGGCGCGGGCGGTGGCCTGCACATGGACCTCGAGGCCGTCGAGCAGATGACGTCCGCACCGGCCGAGGCGATCGACATCCTGGTCGAGCAGTCGCCCTCGGTGCTGCACGCCGACTGGGCCGCGCTGCTGGACGGCACCGGCGGCGAAGTGAAGGTCGCGCTGGAGACCAGCGCGACGCCGGAGTTCGGCGACCTGGTCGACCAGTGGCTGCCGCTGGCGAAGGCGACGACGCTGGCCGCCCCGGACCACAAGGGCCTGGTCGAGTCGGTGCTGGTCGCCGCCCCGCTGGAGTCCGACCGCCGGGTGCTCGTGATCGGCCGCCGCGGTGGACCCGAGTTCCTCGGCTCCGAGGTGGCCCGGCTCAGCTATCTGGCCAACCTCGCCGTGACGATCCACGCGACCGCGTAGCCACACCGAAAGCCCCCTCACACCAGGTGTGAGGGGCTTTTGCGTGATCGAGAAAGCTCGCGTGATCGCGAAAGCTCAGCGCAGTTCGAAGTACGCCAGCGCGCCGAGCCCGACGATGGCCAGCAGGACGAGCCCGCCGGCCAGCGCGGTGACCAGGATCGCGGTGATGTTCTTGCCGTCACCCGCGGGAAGCTCGAACTGGGTCGGCCCCCAGGCGCCGCCGCCGTCGACACGCTGCAGCGCCTCGGGCGGCGGCTTGGCCACCGCCCGCGACTCACGCTTCTCCGGCTCGAACTTCACCTGGTCCCTCAGACGTAGAACGACTCGTACGAGAACTCGACGGACCGCGATCCGTAGGTGTCGTCGGTGTCGGCGAGGATCTCGACCCGCCAGCCGGACACGTAAGCAGTGTACGACTTGCCGTCGTTGCGAGCGTCGACGAACGCCTTCAGCGCCGCGACGTCCGGCCCCTTCAGCACCGCCAGCCCGTCGGCGAACACCGCCGCACCGCCGCCCTTCACGTCCTCGAGGTCACCCGAGGCCCGCATCTGGAACGAGCGCAGCCCGCCACCGGTCGATCCGAATCCGAGCACCGACAACGATCCGTACTTGCCGAGGGTCTTGCGGCAGGTCAGACCGGACTTGCAGTCGTACTTCTTCGCCTTCAGCCCGGCGACCATCGTCGCCTGGGTGGTCTGGAACTCCTTGCGCGGCAGGTCGAGCTCGTCCGCGCCGGACTTCTTGCCACCGACCTGGATGGTGTCGCCGTTGTTGCGCAGCGAGAACTCGCCCCAGGTGCTGCCGACCTTCTGCGTCTTCTGGCCGTTCTTCACCGCCTGCTGCACCTTGGCGACCTCGGACCCACCGAAGGTGTCGTTGCCGAGCGCCTGCAGCGCGGCGTCGAAGGTGACGCCGGCGTTGTTGACGTTGTCGTCGTTCGTCGACTTGATCAGTACGGCGACGATCGTGCCGTCGGACTGGAACTGGAACACCGTCTCGGCCTCGGTCGCACCGTCGAGCTTGAAGCAACCGCGGTGAGCACCCTGCGCCCCGTTGAACAGGTCGCTGCACTGGTACCCGTCGGACTGGAGCTTGTCGGTCGCCGCCTTGGCCTGACCGGTCGCCTCCCCCAGCGCACCGGCCGGAGCGGTCGGGTCACCGCCCGGCGTCTCCGGACCATCGGTCGGCTGGGAGTTCGTCGGCTGCGTGGTCGGCTCGTCGTCGTCACCGCCGAGCGCCTTGATCCCGACGAAGACCAGCAGGCCGATCACCAGGATGCCGACGATGCCGCCGCCGATGAAGAGCGGCATCTTGTCCTTGCCACCACCGGAGCCACCCGGACCGTTGGGCTGCCAGGGCTGCTGACCGCCCTGCTGCTGGTGCCAGCCGGCCTGCTGAGGCTTCTGCTGGCTCCACGGCTGCTGCTGGTACCCGCCGCTCTGCTGCTGGCCCCAACCAGGCTGCTGGCCCTGCTGCGGAGGCTGGCCAGGCTGCTGCTGCCCGGGCTGCTGTCCCCAGCCGCCCTGCTGCGGAGGCTGACCCTGAGGGGGCTGGCCTTGCGGCGGCTGGCCCTGCTGCGGTGGGCGCTGTCCCCAGCCACCACCGTCCTGGGGCGGCTGCTGTTGTCCCCAGCCACCTTGCCCCTGGTTTCCCCCTTGCTGCCCGCCCGGCTGGCCCCCCGGCTGCCCAGGACCCCACGGTCCTTGTGGCGGCGTAGTCATATTCGCTCCTTAGTGACCCACGTGTCGACGTGCAAAGTTAACAGTCCGACGGTCCAGGCCCCACAACGGATCCATCCATCGGAAAATGCTTTGTTCCACAGCGGAAACGGCGTACCGAGCTAGGCCAGATCCGCCACTGGACAGGACGATCTACGCCTCACCTGGCTCCGGTGCGGTCGCCACTTCGGCCGCCGCCTCCGCGCCGGAGTCGATCAGGACCTGGAACCCGGCCGCGTCCAGGATCGGTACGCCGAGCTGCACGGCCTTGTCGTACTTCGATCCCGGAGAGTCACCGACCACCACGAACGACGTCTTCTTCGACACCGATCCGGCGACCTTGCCCCCGCGGGACACGATCGCCTCGGTCGCCTCGTCCCGGCTGAACCCCTCGACCGTACCCGTGACGACGACCGACAGCCCGGTCAGCGTCTGCTCGACGGTCGGCCCGGTCCGCTCCTGCCGCAGCTGAACGCCGGCGGCCTTCCATTTCTGGACGATCTGCTGGTGCCAGTCCACCTGGAACCACTCGATCACCGCGTGCGCGATGGTCGGCCCGACGCCCTCGATCTCGGACAGTTCCTCCTCGCTCGCCGCCTCGACCGCGTCGATGTCGTCGTACGCCGCCGCGAGCGCGGCCGCCGCGGTCGGGCCGACGTGCCGGATCGACAGCGCGACCAGGCCGCGCGACAGCTGCTGGGTCTTGGCCGCTTCGAGGTTGGCGAGCAGCTTCTGCGCGTTCGCCGACAGCGCGCCGGCCTTGGTGGTGAAGAAGGGGCTGGTGGCCAGCGCCTCCTCGGTGAGCGAGAACAGGTCGCCCTCGTCCGCGATCAGCTCGCCGCCGATCAGCGCGTCGGCGGCCTTGAAGCCGAGCACCTCGATGTCGAACGCCGACCGCCCGGCCAGGTGGAACAGCCGCTCGCGCAGCTGGGCCGGGCAGGACTGCGAGTTCGGGCAACGGATATCGATGTCGCCCTCCTTCATCGCCCGCAGCGTCGTCCCGCAGGACGGGCACTCGGCCGGCATCCGGAACGGGTACGCCTCCTTGGGCCGCAGGTCGATCACCGGACCGAGGATCTCCGGGATCACGTCACCGGCCTTGCGCAGGACGACGGTGTCGCCGATCCACACGCCCTTGCGCTCGACCTCCTGGCCGTTGTGCAGGGTCGCGAACTCGACGGTCGACCCGGCCACCCGCACCGGCTCCATCACCCCGTACGGCGTGACGCGGCCGGTCCGGCCGACGTTCACCTTGATGTCGAGCAGCTTGGTGGTGACCTCTTCCGGCGGGTACTTGTACGCGATCGCCCAGCGCGGCGCGCTCGACGTCGAGCCCAGCGCCCGCTGCAGGTCGACCTCGTCCACCTTCACCACGACCCCGTCGATCTCGTGGTCGACGGAGTGCCGGTTCTCCCCGTAGTACGCGATGAACTCGTTGACCTCGGCCAGCGTCTCGACCCGGCGGGCGCGGTCGCTGACCGGCAGGCCCCACGCCTTCAACTGCTCGTACGCCGACGACAGCCGGGCGATGTGGTGCCCGTCGACGCGGCCCAGGCCGTGCACGACGAACCGCAGCGGTCGGTTCGCGGAGACCCGCGGGTCCTTCTGCCGCAGGGATCCGGCGGCGCCGTTGCGCGGGTTGGAGAACGGGTCCTTGCCGGCTTCAACGAGTTGCGCGTTCAGCTGCTGGAAGTCCTCGACGCGGAAGAAGACCTCGCCACGGACCTCCAGGAACTCCGGCGGTTCGTCGGTGTCCAGAACCTCGGGGATGCTCGCGATGGTCCTCACGTTCAGCGTGACGTCCTCGCCGGTCGAGCCGTCACCACGCGTGGCGCCGGTGTCGAGGCGGCCATTCTTGTAGACGAGGTCCAGCGCCAGCCCGTCGACCTTGAGCTCGCACAGGAACCCGCTGTCGTGGATCTGCTGCACCGTGACCTCGCGCTCGAGCCGCTTGGCCCAGGCCTCCATCTGCTCGGCGGAGAACGCGTTGCCCAGGCTCTCCATCCGCTGCGGGTGGGTGACCGGCGCGAACAGCGTCGAGATCGGTACGCCGACCTTCTGCGTCGGCGAGTCCGGCGTGCGCAGCTCGGGGAACTCCTCCTCGATGCCCTGCAGCTCGTGCATCAGCGCGTCGAAGTCGGCGTCGGAGATCGTCGAGGTCGCCATGTAGTAGCGGAACCGGTGCTCCTCGATCTCGCGGCTCAGCGCGGCGTGCCGCTCCCGCACCTCGGGCGGTGCGGCAGGCTGGTCGGCGGCGTTCGTCTCGGGGATCTCCGTGCTCATGTGCAGAACTTACCGCCCGGCACCGACGTTTTCCGGGCTATCAGACCCTAGGCTTCGGCGGCTTCTCCGAGCGCGTCGACGATGCCCCGCAGCAGCTCCAGGCGGGCCCGGGCGTCCGACGGCGACGCAGAGGCAGCGAGCCCGCACGCTGGGGTGACGACGACCTGCTTCATGAGCTCCGGGTCCAGCCCGAGGTTGCGCCACGTGCGGACCAGCGGGGCGGCGGCCTGCTCGGGGTTGAGCAGAGGACCGGTCGTGGCGACCAGCCCGGCGTACAGGGTGGTCTTGGCCTCCACTGCGATCGCGATCTGCTCCCAGGCGGGCTCGGTGAGCAGCGAGACGTCTACTGCTACTCCCCCAGCGCCTGCCTTGGTGAACACCTCGATGGGCGGCCGGGCCGCACAGCAGTGCACCAGGGTCGTCGCAGGGTCAGCAGCCTCGATCACTCGGGCCAGCAGCTCCACAGCTCCCGGACCGTCCACCGAGCGGTGCTTGCTCCACCCACTGGCCGTCGGAACAGCTCCAGCCAGTACGGCGGGCAGCGCGGGCTCGTCCAGCTGCACCAGCAGGTCCACACCGGGCAGCCGGCGTCGCACCTCAGCCACCTGAGCGTTCAGCCCGTGCGCCAGCGCGTCAGCCAGGTCCCGGCGAGCACCGTGGTCCGCCAGCACCTTGTCCCCACGCGGCAGCTCCACCGTGGCCGCCAGCGTCCACGGCCCGGTGAACTGGAGCTTCAGCGGCCCGGTGTACCCGTCGCCGAACTCCTCCAGGACGTCCAGGTCCTCCTCCAGCAGCGACCGCGCCCGGCGCTGGTCCATGCTCGACCGCGGATCCGAACCACCCGTCAGCCGCCACCCGGCCGGCTGAAGATCAGCCGACAGCTCAGCCAGTACGGCGACCGCCCGGCTGAGCATGTCGCCGTACGGGCGGGCCGGCAGCTCCGGCAGGAACGGGATGTCGACCGCGCCCAGCACGACCTTGACCCACTCCCGGATGTCGCCACCCGGCAGCGACCCCAGGCCGGTAGTCGTCATACGTTGGCCGTCGCGCGGCGGACCGAGTCGATCGTGGCCGAGCCGATGACCCGCGTGCCGTCGTACAGGACAACAGCCTGACCGGGCGCCACCGCGGCAGTCGCCTCGTCGAAGTCCACGTACACCTCGTTGCCGTCGACGCGAGCAGTGACGGCCACCTCGTCGCCGTGCGCGCGGAGCTGAGCCTTGACCTGCAGCGTCTCCGTCGGCTCCGGACCGCACCAGCGGGGCTTCGACGCGACCAGACTCTCCACGGCCAGCTCCTCGCGGGATCCCACCGTCACCGTGCGGTCCACCGGGCTGATGTCGAGCACGAAGCGCGGCTTGCCGTCGGCCGCCGGCGTACCGATCCGCAGGCCCTTGCGCTGGCCGACCGTGAAGCCATGAGTGCCGCTGTGCTCGCCGAGCTTGGCGCCGCTGCTGTCCACGATGTCGCCCGGCGCCGCGCCGAGCTTCTCGGCCAGGAAGCCGGGGGTGTTGCCGTCGGCAATGAAACAGATGTCGTGGCTGTCCGGCTTGGCCGCCACCGACAGCCCGCGCCGCTCGGCCTCGGCCCGGATCTCGGTCTTGACCGTGTCACCGAGCGGGAAGAACGCGTGCTTCAGCTGCGCCTGCGTGAGCACGCCGAGCACGTACGACTGGTCCTTGGCGTGGTCGACCGCGCGGTGCAGCTCGCGGCCGGACGTGGTCTCGACGATCTGCGCGTAGTGCCCGGTCGCGACGGCGTCGAAGTCGAGCGCGAGCGCACGCTCCAGGACCGCGCTGAACTTGACCTTCTCGTTGCAGCGCAGGCACGGGTTCGGCGTCCGGCCCGCGGCGTACTCCGCGACGAAGTCCTCGACCACGTCGGCGTGGAAGCGCTCGGCCAGGTCCCAGACGTAGAACGGGATGCCGATCACGTCGGCGGCCCGGCGGGCGTCGCGGGAGTCCTCGATCGTGCAGCAGCCACGGGCGCCGCTGCGGTACGACTGCGGGTTGCGGCTGAGCGCCAGGTGCACACCGACCACGTCGTGCCCGGCCTCGGTCATCCGCGCCGCCGCGACGGCGGAGTCCACTCCACCCGACATGGCTGCGAGTACCCGCATCAGTTGTTCCTTCCCACGTTCTGCAGTCCGGCGGACATCGCCCGCTCCACCACTGGCCCGATGTTGTCCAGCACCGTGTCGACGTCCGCACTGGTGCTGGTGTGTCCGAGGGTGAACCGCAGCGAGCCACGGGCCCGCTGGTCGTCGTACCCCATCGCGAGCAGTACGTGACTCGGCTCCGCGACCCCCGCGTTGCAGGCCGAGCCGGTCGACACCTCGATCCCGCGCGCGTCCAGCAGGAGCAGCAGCGAGTCGCCCTCGCAGTCCCTGAACGACAAGTGTGCGTTACCGGGCAAACGGCCGGTCGGGTCCCCCGACAGCAGCGCGCCCGGGACCGTGCTCGTGATGCCCTCGACCAGCCGGTCCCGCAGCGCGATCAGGCGCTGCGACTCGTCGGCCTGGTGCTTGACGGCGTACGCCGCGGCCACCGCGAACCCGGCCGTCGCCGGAGTGTCCAGCGTGCCCGACCGTACGTCGCGCTCCTGGCCGCCGCCGTGCACGATCGGCACCAGCTGCGTCTCCTTGTGGACCAGCAGGGCGCCGATCCCGTACGGGCCGCCGATCTTGTGCGCCGAGACGGTCATCGCGTCGACGCCGAGCGTGCCGAAGTCCACCGGGATCTCCCCGACCGCCTGCACGGCGTCGGTGTGCACCGGAATGCCGTGCTCGGCCGCGATCGCCGCGACCTCCTGGATCGGCTGCAGCGTGCCGACCTCGTTGTTGGCCATCATCAGCGTGACGAAGGACACCGACGCCGGGTCCTGCTCGATCGCCGTACGGACCTCGTCGGGCCGCACCCGGCCGAGCGCGTCGACCGGCAGCCACTCCAGCTCGGCCCCCTCGTGCTGCGCCAGCCAGACGGCCGGGTCCAGCACGGCGTGGTGCTCGATCGCGCTGAGCAGGATCCGCCGCCGGCGCGGGTCCTCCTTGAGCCGGGCCCACCACAGGCCCTTCAGCGCGAGGTTGTCGGCCTCGGTCCCACCGGAGGTGAACACGACCTCGCTCGGCAGCGCGCCGAGCGCCTCCGCGATCGTCTCCCGGGACTCCTCGACGGTCCGCCGGGCCGCTCGTCCCGACCCGTGCAACGACGAAGCGTTGCCGGTGCGCCCGAGGTGGGAGGCCATCGCCTCGATCGCCGCGGGCAGCATCGGAGTCGTCGCCGCGTGATCGAGGTAGACCGTACGTCGGCCGGAAGAGGTCATAACACCCTCAAGAGTAAGTCCTCCACCGAGATTCCCGTCAGGCGTCCCTACGAGCCTGTGGACAGAGGCTTCGTCCCGGCGGACGAAATCGGCCCGGGCTGTGGTCGTCCACGACGAATACGCGCGCCGCTGAGCGTCCTAGCGTCAGCGCATGGCGACCCTGAACGAGATCGAGACATGGCTGCACGACCAGTTGCCGGCGCTGCTCGCCGAGCACGAGGTCCCCGGCGCCGCGATCGGCGTCCTGTACGGCGGTGAGGTGGTCGACCACGCCGCCGGACTCCTCAGCAAGGCGACCGGTGTGGACGCGACTGCCGACTCGGTCTTCCAGATCGGCTCGATCACCAAGGTGTGGACGACCACGCTGGTGATGCAGCTCGTCGACGAGGGCAAGGTCGACCTGGACGTCCCGGTCCGGGACTACCTGCCCGAGTTCGTGCTGGCCGACGACGGCGCGGCCGCCAAGATCACCACGCGGCAGCTGCTGAGCCACACCGCCGGGTTCGAGGGCGACATCTTCAACGACACCGGCAAGGGCGACGACGCGGTGGAGAAGTTCCTGGTCACGCTCGCCGAGGTCGGCCAGCTGTTCGGGCCGGGCGAGATGTTCTCCTACAACAACGCCGGCTTCGCCGTGCTCGGCCGCCTGGTCGAGGTGCTCCGCGGCAAGCCGTACGACGCCGTACTGCGGGAGCGGCTGTTCACTCCGCTCGGCCTGGCGCACGCTGCGTCCGACCCGTACGAGGCGATCCTGCACCGGGCCGCGGTCGGGCACCTGCGACCCGCTCCGGGCGAGGCGCCGGTCCCGGCTCCGGTCTGGGCGCTGACGCGCTCGATGGCGGCGGCCGGCGCGATGCTGGCGATGAGTCCGCGTGACCTGCTCGCGTTCGCGGAGATGCACCTGCGCGGCGGTACGACGGCCGACGGGACCGCCGTACTGAGTGCTGCGAGTGTCGCGGCCATGCAGGAGCCGCAGGTGAAGCTGCCCGCGCTCGGCATGATGGGCGACTCGTGGGGGCTCGGCTGGGAGCTGTTCGACTGGTCCGGTACGACGGTGATCGGCCACGACGGGGGCACTATCGGCCAGGGCGCGTTCCTGCGCGTCGTACCGGAGCACGGGCTGGCCGTCGCGCTGCTGACCAACGGCGGCGACATGATCGAGGTGTACCGCGCGGTCGTCAGCCACGTGGTCAAGGAGCTCGCCGGACTGGACCTGCCCGCGATGCCCACTCCCCCGGACGCCGCTGTCGAGGTCGACGTGTCCCGCTTCCTCGGGACCTACACCTGCGACGCCTTGGACCTCACCGTCCGCCAGGACGACGACGGCAAGCTCTGGCTCGACCAGGTACCGAAGGGCATCTTCGCCGAGCTCGGCCCGACGCCGGAGCCGGTCGAGCTGGTCGGCCGCGACGAGCAAAGCCTGATCGCGGTGAAGGCGGAGAACGGCCTGCACACCCCGCACGTCTTCCTCGGCGACGACGGCACCGGTCGCGCCCTCTACCTGCACAGCGGCCGCGCTCTGCGCCGCGCCACAGCCTGACCCCTTCGGAGGCATCGTGAAATCCGCACTCGCAGTCCTGGTGGCCGGCGTCCTCGCTCTCTCAGCCTGCAGCTCGGGCGGAGAGACGACCACGGCCGGCGGCGGCAAGCCGGTCGCAGGGCAGACGCTGACCATGGCCGTCGGCGGTGATCCCGGCAACCTGGACCCGCAGTTCACGTCGCTGTCGGTCACCATGCAGGTCGACTGGTTCCTGTACGACGCGCTGCTGAGCATCGACGCGAGCGGCAAGCCGGTGGCGGGGCTGGCGGAGAAGTGGGAAGGCACGACGACCAGCGCGAAGTACACGCTGCGCAAGGGCATCACCTGCGCCGACGGCACTCCGCTGACCGCGAGCACGGTGGCGCAGAACATCAACTTCGTCGGTGATCCCGCCAACAAGTCGACGCGGATCGGCGTCTTCGTTCCGGCTGGAGCCAAGGCGGTGGCCGACGACGCGGCGGGCACTGTCACCGTGACCGCGGCCGCACCGGACGCCTTCCTGGCCCGCAACGTCGGCGGTCTGCACATCGTCTGCGCCAAGGGGATGAAGGACCGCAGCGTCCTCAAGCAGGGCTCGGACGGCACCGGCATGTACACGGTCAGCGAGGCCGTGCCCGGTGACCACTACACGCTGGCTCTGCGCAAGGACTACGCGTGGGGCCCGGGCGATTTCAAGGCCGACCAGACCGGCGTACCGGAGAAGATCGTAATCAAGGTCGTCGCCAACGAGACCACCTCGGCGAACCTGCTGACTGCCGGTCAGGTGAACATCGTCAGCATCGCCGGACCGGACAAGCAGCGACTGGCGGCGCAGCAGCTGTTCAAACGCGAGGTCGGTGCACCGCTGGGCCAGCTCTGGTTCAACCAGAAGGCAGGCCTGCCCACCGCGGACCTCGCCGTACGACGTGCGCTGACGCAGGGCCTCGACCTGACCCAGCTGGGCAAGGTCGTCACCAGCGGATCCGGTACGGCGCCGACCGATCTGGTTGCCCCTGGCATGGGCCCCTGCAAGGTCGACACGGTCACCGGCAACCTGCCCGGGCACGACCTGAACGCGGCCAAGGCAGCACTCGACGCGGCGGGCTGGAAGCCGGGCGCCGGCGGAGTCCGGGAGAAGGGCGGCAACAAGCTGTCCCTGGTCTTCTACTACCCGACCACGCTCGGCCCGACGCTGCAGTCGGCCGCCGAGCTGCTGCAGAAGTCCTGGACCGAACTGGGCGTGGACGTGTCCCTGAAGGCGGTCTCGACCGCCGAGATCAGCACCGTCGTCCTTGCCGGTCAGGGCACCTGGCACGCGGGACTCATCCCGCTGACCGTCTCCCTGCCGAGCCAGCTGGTCAGCTTCCTGTCCGGTACGACGCCGCCGAACGGGAGCAACTTCTCGGGCATCAAGAACCCCGGGTACGACGCGGCGATCGCCAAGGCGTCCAAGACCGCCGGGACGGACGGCTGCGAGGACTGGGCGGCCGGCGAGCGGGCGCTGTTCGAGCAGGTCAACCTGGTGCCGTTCGTGAACACGACCGTGCCGATCTTCGGCAAGAACGCCACCTTCGACCTGAGCCAGAGCAGCGTCGTGCCCAGCTCGATCCGGATGCTGGGGTGAGCCGGTGACGACGGTCCCCGCGTCTCCTACCGCCGGCTCTCGCCCGGAGCTGAATCCCTGGGTGCGCTTCGCGATCCGGCGGTTCACCCGCCTGGTCGTGTCGGTCCTGGCGCTGGTCAGCGCGGCCTTCCTGATGATCCACCTGATCCCCGGCGACCCGGTCCGCTCGGCGCTCGGACCGGCCGCCGCGAAGAGTCTCGTCGACGCCCAGCGCGAGTCGCTCGGTCTGAACGACCCGCTCTGGACGCAGTACCTGCACTTCCTGCAGCACCTGTTCACGGGCAATCTCGGGACGTCGATCACGACCGGTCTTCCGGTGTCCGACGTGATCCGCGACCGCCTGCCCGCAACCGTTCAGCTCGCCGTCGCCGCGTTCCTCGTCGCTGTGCTGATCGCGCTGCCGCTCGGCCTGGCGATGGGTGTGCTCACGCGCGCCGGGCGGCGGCCGAAGGCCGAGCTGACCTTCACGTCGACCTCCGTGGTGCTGGCTGCGATTCCTGAGTTCCTGCTCGCGGTCGGGCTGGTCTACGTGTTCGCCGTTCAGCTGCACTGGTTTCCGGTGGCCGGTCGCGGCAACCTCACGTCGTACGTGCTGCCGGTTCTTGCGCTGGCCATCGGACCCGCTGCGGTCCTCGCCCGGATCTGCCGAGTCGAGCTGCTCGCCGTACTGCAGACCGACTACCTGCGGACTGCGCGGGCCAAGCGTCTGCCGGCGGCCGCGATCTACCTGAGGCATGCGCTGCCGAACGCGGTGACGGCGACGATCACGCTGGGCGGTCTGCTGCTCGGCGGGATGGTCGCCGGGACCGTGCTGGTCGAGAACGTCTTCGGCTGGCCAGGGCTCGGCAGCACGATCGTGTCCTCGATCCTCGCCAAGGACTATCCGCTCGTGCAGGGCGTAGTGCTCGTGTACGGCGTCGGCGTGCTGCTGGTGAACCTCGCCGTGGACGTCGCGCTGGCCCTGCTCGATCCGCGTTCGACCATCCGGGAGAGCTGATGGCCCGACGAACTCGCTGGATCGCAGTTCTCCGTACGCCGGTCGGCGCGGGCGCGGGCATCCTTCTGCTCGCGGTCCTGCTGCTCGCGCTGCTCGCGCCGATGCTCTGGTCCGACCAGGCCAGTGCGATCGACACCGAGCACCTGCTCGAAGGCACGTCGTCCCAGCACTGGCTGGGTACCGACAGCCTCGGGCGAGACATCTTCTACCGCGTGCTGGTCGCCTCCCGTACGTCGATCGCGCTCGCGCTGCTGGCCACCGCTCTTGGCGTGTTCGCGGGTCTGCTGCTCGGCTCCGCGCCCGTGTTGCTCGGCCGACGGGCCGGGCGGCTGACAACGGCGATCGTGAACATCGCCGTCGCCTTCCCCGGCCTCCTGCTCGCGCTGTTCTTCGCGGTGATCTTCGGGGTCGGCGCGAAGGGCGCGGTCCTCGCGATCGGCCTGGCGGGCGCACCGACGTTCGCGCGGCTGACCCAGACGCTGGTCGCGGGAGTCGCCGAGCGGGACTACGTCGCGGCGGCACGGATCGCGGGTGTCAGCCGGTTCCGGATCCTCGTCCGGCACATCCTGCCGAACATCGCGGAGCCGCTGGTGGTGAACGCGACGATCGGCGCCGGCGGCGTGCTGCTCGCGTTCGCGGGGCTGTCGTTCCTCGGTCTGGGTGTGCAACCGCCGGCCTACGACTGGGGGCGGCTGATGGGCGAGTCGCTGAACGGGATCTACGTCCATCCCGCGGCCGCGCTCGCGCCGGGCGTCGCCGTCGTCGTCGCCGGGTTGGCGTTCAACCTCTTCGGCGAGGCGGTGGCGAAGGGGCTCGGCATACCTGCGCTCGTCGGTCCGCGGGTGCGGGCGACTGTGCCGGAGACGGTTCCGGCGGCTCCGATCGACGACGACGCCGTACTGGTCGTGAAGGATCTGCGGGTCAGCTTCCCCGGGCCGGTCACACCGGTGCGTGGAGTCAGCTTCACGATCGGCAAGGGCGAGATCGTCGGCGTGGTCGGCGAGTCCGGGTCGGGCAAGAGCCTCACGGCCCTTGCTGTCGCCGGGCTCATCGAGTCGCCTGGACAGGTCTCAGCCTCCGAGCTGTCCTTTCTCGGTGCGCCGTTGCTCGGCCGACTGGCCGACCGCGCGAGTGCGGCGACGCGGCGACGGCTGCTGGGGACGTCGTTCGCGATGGTCTTCCAGGACCCGATGACGTCGTTCAACCCGACCAAGCGGATCGGCGTACAGCTTGCTGAGGGGGCTCGGGAGCACCAGGGCCTGAGTCGCCGCCAGGCGATGGCTCGGGCCGTCGACCGGTTGCGCGCGGTGCGCGTTCCGGCGGCGGAACGCCGGGCGCGGCAGTATCCGCACGAGTTCTCCGGCGGGATGCGGCAGCGGGCGATGATCGGGATGGGACTGATGGGTGCGCCGGCGTTGATCGTCGCCGACGAACCGACGACCGCTTTGGATGTCACGGTGCAGCGCCAGGTGCTGCGGCTGCTCGAGACGATCCGGGAGACCGACGAGGTCGCCATCCTGCTGATCAGCCACGACATCACCGTGGTCGCGCAGGTCTGCGACCGGGTGCTGGTGATGTACGCCGGACGTATCGTCGAGGACCTGCCGGCATCCGAGCTCGCTTCGGGGGCACGGCATCCCTACACACGGTCGCTGCTGGCCGCCGTACCGGATCTGGACACGCCGCTCGACGAACCGCTGGCGGTGATTCCCGGACGACCTGTTGAGCCGTCAGCTGTCGGCGCGGGATGTGCCTACAGAATGCGTTGTGAGTTCCTTGTTGGGGCCTGTTCGTCGAAGGATCCTGAACTGGTAGGCGAAAGCCATCGGGTGGCCTGTTGGAATCCCCAGGGCCAACCGTTGCTGAGCATCGAATCGATCCGGACGGGGCAGCGATGAGTGAACTGCGGTTCGACCAGGTGACGGTCCGGTACGGCGCACTGACGGCCGTCGACGGGGTCGACCTGACCGTTCCGTCCGGCCAGGTCGTCGGGCTGGTCGGCGAGTCGGGGTCCGGCAAGTCGACGATGGCCCGGGCGGCGGTCGGGCTGGTCGAGGTGGCGTCCGGTCAGATCCAGCTGGACGGCGAACCACTCCGCCGCCGGCCCGGCGGACGACGTCCACTGCAGATGGTCTTCCAGGATCCCTACTCGTCGCTGGATCCCCGGATGACCATCGGCGACTCGATCGCCGAGGCGATCCCGCGATCGGCCGCCGGCGCTCGTCGTCAGGAGGTCGCCCGGTTGCTCGACCTCGTCGGGCTGGGCGCGGACCGCGCTCCGTCCTACCCAGGTGCTCTCTCGGGTGGTCAACGCCAGCGCGTCGCCATCGCGCGAGCGCTGGCCGGTCAACCCGACGTGATCATCGCGGACGAGATCACCTCGGCCCTCGACGTCTCGATCCAGGGCACGGTGCTCAACCTGGTCCGCTCGCTGCAACGTGAGCTGCGGCTGTCGATGCTGTTCATCTCCCACAACCTCGCGGTCGTGCGGTACGTCAGCGACTTCATCGCCGTGATGTACCTGGGCCGCATCGTCGAGTTCGGTCCCGCCGCGGACGTGCTCGCCGATCCACAACACCCGTACACGAAGGAGTTGCTCGCCGCCGCGCCTCGTCGCGGATCGACCACGCTGCTCGACCCCGTTGCTCAGCTGCTGGCCGATCCCGCGGCCCAGGCCGTTGCCGAGCGCGCTGCCCAGGTGGTCGCCGACGCCGAGCCGGCCGATCCCCACCATCCACCGGCCGGGTGCCGGTTCCATCCCCGCTGCCCGATCGGGCCGCTCGTGCTCGCCGATCGCGAGCACTGCTTGACGATTGATCCCACCACCGACGCCGATCGCCGACGTCACCGCGCCGCCTGCCACCACGTGGCCGGCGACCTGCAGCCGGTCACCGCCGGTTCCGTAGCCAAGGAGGACTCCCTGTGACCCGACGTCTGCGCATCGACGACCTGTCCGTGCCGGAGCAGCCCGCGCTGTCTCCGGACGGCTCCCAGCTCGCCTACGTCCTGCGGACCACCGACCTCGAGAAGGACCGCACCCTGCGAAACCTCTGGCGGGTGCCGCTGGCGGGAGGCGAGCCGCAGCAGCTGACCCGGGGCGACGGCGACAGCTCACCGACCTGGTCGCCGGACGGGACCCAGTTGGCCTTCCTGCGCGGCAAGGACGGACCCGCTCAGCTCTGGGTGCTTCCGGCCGGTGGCGGCGAGCCTGAGCAGCTCACCACGCTTGCTCTCGGCGCCGGAGCTCCGCGGTGGAGTCCCGACGGGACCCGTATCGCCTTCAGCGCTCCGGTCGACATCGCCGCACTGGCCGGCGAGGACGACAAGACGCGCGAGGCCCGCAGCCATGCGCCGATCGTCACCGAGCGGCTGGACTACCAAGCCGACGGCGCAGGCTGGTTGCGCACGTACCGCCAGCACGTTCACCTGCTCGACGTCGGGACGAAGAAGTGCCGGCAGGCCACCGAAGGCGACTGGCACGCAGGCGATCCGGACTGGTCACCGGACGGGACCAAGGTCGCCTTCGGCGCGGGCACCGCTCCCGACGCCGACCTCGTCCCGACCGCACCGGCGTACGTGCTCGACGCGACGGACGAGAAGGCCGTGCCGCAGGAGGTCGGGCTTCGCGAAGGACTCGCGGGTCCCGTGCGGTGGACCGCCGATGGCGAGTCCCTGCTGATCGTCGGCAGCACCACCGGCCCGGTCGGCCACGCTGGACTGCTCCGGCTCTCATTGACCGACGGCGCCGTGGAGAATTTGGCAGCGCCGCTCGACCGCAACGTGATGCCCGGCGGACCGGCGTACCCGGGAGCCCTTCCCCTGCTGATCGAGGACGGCCGGTCAGTGCTGTTCTGCGTCCGCGACCGCGGCTGCAGCCACCTGTACGCCGTACCGGTGGCGGGTGGCACGCCTCGGCTGGTGGCCGGCGAAGCCGGCCAGAACGTGTCCGGGCTGTCGGTCGCCGGCGGGGTCGCGGCGTTCGCGCTGACCACGCGGACGTCGTACGGGGAGATCGTCACGGTCGACCTGGCCGACGGGTCGGTGACCCAGCGGACGTCGTACGGGCTCGAGGACGTCGAGACCTTCGTCCGGGAGGAGCGCGAGTTCACGATCGCGGACGGGACGGTGGTGAACGGCTGGATCGTCCGTGATCCGTCGGCCACCGAGGCTCAGCCGTTGCTGCTCGACGTGCACGGCGGTCCGCACAACGCGTGGAACGCCGTCGCCGACGAGGTGCACCTCTACCACCAGGAGCTCGCTGCGCGCGGCTGGACCGTACTGCTGCTCAACCCGCGCGGCAGCGACGGGTACGGCGAGGAGTTCTACAACGGCGTTGTCGGCGGCTGGGGCACGTCGGACGCCAACGACTTCCTCGAACCGATCGACCAACTGGTTGCCGAAGGCATCGCTGACGCCCAGCGGCTCGCGATCGCCGGCTACAGCTACGGCGGCTTCATGACCTGCTACCTGACAAGCCGCGACAACAGGTTCGCCGCGGCCGTCGCCGGCGGGGTGGTCAGCGACCTGACCAGCATGAGCGGCACGTCGGACGCCGCGCACTTCCTGAACGTGTACGAGCTGAACGGCCCGGGCGACTTCAGCGCGATGTCTCCGCTGAGCAAGGTCGACCAGGTCAAGACGCCGACACTGGTGCTGCACGGTGACGCGGACGTTCGCTGCCCGGTCGGCCAGGCCCAGCAGTGGCACACCGCGCTGCGCGAGCAGGGTGTGCCGACCGAGCTGGTGCTCTACCCGGAGGCCAGTCACCTGTTCATCGTCGAAGGACGCCCGTCGCACCGGCTCGACTTCAACCACCGCATCGTCGACTGGGTCGAGCAGTACGCCGGTGACGCCCGTGGACCGCAACGGCCCCGCATCGACGCCGCGCACTGGCAGCGCCGGCTGACGACGCTGGCCGCCAAGCACAAGGTGGTCGGGGCCTCGCTGGGCATCCTGCGCTACAAGCCCGGCCAGGAGGACGAGCTGGTGGAGGCGGCGACCGGCGTACTGCACCAGGAGACGGGCGTCCCGGTGACGACGGACTCGATCTTCCAGATCGGGTCGATGTCGAAGGTCTGGACGGCGACGCTCGCGCTGCAGCTCGTCGACGAAGGACTGCTCGACCTGGACGCGCCGCTGATCCAGGTGCTGCCCGAGCTGCAACTGGGTGATCCCGACGTGGCCAAGCAGGTGACGATGCGCCAGCTGCTCACCCACACGAGCGGGATCGACGGCGACGTGTTCACCGACACCGGCCGGGGCGACGACTGCCTGGAGAAGTACGTCGACGGCCTGGCCGAGGTCCGCCAGAACCACCCGCTCGGGGCCACCTGGTCGTACTGCAACTCCGGCTTCTCGCTGGCGGGCCGGGTGATCGAGAAGCTCACCGGCAAGACCTGGGACGCGGTCCTGCGCGAACGGATCTTCGGACCGCTCGGCCTGCGGCGTACGGTGACGCTCCCGGAGGAGGCGCTGCTGCACCGCGCTGCCGTCGGGCACGTCGGTGAGGAAGAGCTGTCACCCGCACCGGTGTGGGGACTCCCCCGGGCGCTCGGCCCCGCCGGGCTGATCACGTCGACCGCCGCCGAGGCGCTGGCCTTCGCCCGCATGCACCTGAACGACGGCGTCGCGCCGGACGGCACGCGGGTGCTGAGCTCGGAATCCGTGACAGCGATGGCTGACAAGCAGGCCGAGCTGCCGGACAAGCACACGCTCGGCGACTCGTGGGGACTCGGCTGGATCCGCTTCGACTGGGACGGTCACCGGCTGATCGGCCACGACGGCAACACCATCGGCCAGGCCGCGTTCCTCCGCGTGCTGCCCGAGCAGGGCCTGGCCGTCTCGCTGCTGACCAACGGCGGCAACACGCACGACCTGTACGAGGAGCTGTACCGGGAGATCTTCCGGGAGCTGGCCGGGGTCGCGATGCCGTTGCCCCTGGCCCCCTTGTCGGAGGTGCCGGAGATCGACCTGCACCGGCACGTCGGGCGGTACGAGCGGGCGAGCACGCTGCAGGAGGTGTACGTGCAGGACGGGCAGGCGATGGTCCGGGTCACGCTGACCGGCCCGATCGCCGAGCTGATGCCGGAGCCCTCGCAGGAGTTCGTGATGAGGCCGGCGGACGCGAGTGGCGACTTGTTCGTCGTACGGCAGCCGGGATCCTTGACCTGGTCGGCGATCACCTTCTACGCGTTGCCGACGGGTGAGAAGTACATGCACTTCGGCGTCCGCGCCACCCCGAAGGTGGGCTGATGACGGCGACTTTGCCCTTGATGCTGGCGGATCTGGAGACCTTGGTGACGTGCGAGTCGCCGTCGTCGGATCTCGCGGCGGTGGCTCGCAGCGCCGACGTGGTCGCCCGGCTCGGGGCCGAGCGGCTCGGCAGCAAACCGTCGTACGAGGTGGTGGACGGGCGGACGCACCTACGGTGGAAGTTCGGCGACGGGCCGTCGCGGGTGCTCGTGCTTGGGCATCACGACACGGTCTGGCAACTCGGCTCGCTGGACACTCATCCGTTCGTGGTCGCCGACGGCGTGATCCGAGGGCCAGGGTGCTTCGACATGAAGACCGGTCTGGTGATGGCCTTCCACGCCTTGTCCGCGCTGCCGTCCCTGGACGGCGTCACCTTGCTGGTGACCGGTGACGAGGAGCTCGGATCGCCGTCGTCACGCGCCTTGATCGAGGTGGAGGCCGCCGGATGCGCCGCGGCTCTGGTGCTGGAGGCCTCCGCCGACGACGGCGCCCTGAAGCTGGAGCGTAAGGGCGTCTCCAACTACGAGATCCGCATCGTCGGTCGAGCCGCGCACGCCGGTCTGGAGCCGGAGCTCGGGGTCAACGCGAGTGTCGAGGCCGCCCACCAGATCCTCGCGATCGCCGCACTGGGCGACCCTGTGCTGGGCACAACCGTCACGCCGACCGCGCTCACCTCGGGCACCACCCGCAACACGGTCCCGGCGTCCGGAAGCTTCCTGGTCGATGTACGGGCTCGCACCGTGGCGGAACAGCTGCGCGTCGATGCGGCCTTGCACGCCCTGCGGCCAGTGCTGCCCGAGGCGACGCTCGAGATCGTCGGCGGTCCCAACCGCCCACCTCTCGAGCGGAAGATGTCCGACGCGTTGTACCGACGGGCCGGCGCGCTGGCCTCCTCACTCGGTCTGCCTCCGCTGCGCGAAACGTCGGTCGGCGGTGGCTCCGACGGAAACTTCACCGCCGGAGTCGGAACCCCGACCCTGGACGGTCTGGGCGCGGTCGGTGGCGGCGCCCACGCCGACGACGAACACGTCGTCGTCGCTGAGCTGGTCCCGCGCACGACCTTGCTGACAGCGCTGATCGCAGACCTGCTGGACAGACCATGAGCACGCCACTCACTGCCGTCAGCCGAGCGACCAGCGCGGCGGACCAGGCATCCGACGCCGCCGCGGCAAGGGCCGGCGTCCAGGTGCGCATGCTCACCGAGCTGTCCGAACTGGACGGCGTCTACAACCTCTACGACTCCATCTGGCGCCCGGATCCCAAGAACCCACCGGTCACCACCGAGCTCCTCCGCGCCCTCACCAAGGCCGGCAACTACGTCTCCGGCGCCTACGACGGCGACGAACTGGTAGGAGCCTGCGTCGGCTTCTTCTCCGCCCCCGCCGAGGTCGCCATGCACAGCCACGTCGCCGGCGTCTCCACGGCGGCCCGCGGCCGCAACGTCGGCTTCGCCCTCAAGCTCCACCAACGAGCCTGGGCCCTGCAGCGCGGTGTCACCGCGATCTCCTGGACCTTCGACCCGTTGATCCGCCGCAACGCCTACTTCAACCTCGTCAAGCTCGCCGCCCACCCGGCCGAGTACCTGACCAACTTCTACGGCGGCATGCACGACAGCATCAACAACGGCGACGACACCGACCGTCTCCTGGTCCGCTGGGACCTGGACACGCCAGCCGTCGCCGCGGCCGCCGCTCACCAGGCCACCACGCTGTCCGCAACCAACTTGCCCAACGCAACCATCGCCCTGGGCCGCACCGACGACGACCACCCGCTCTTGCCCGCTGCATCCCCCAGCGGCGTCCCTCCGTCCCCTGGCGCCTCTCTGTCACCCGGCGATGAGGTCCTGCTCGTCGCCGTACCGGCCGACGTCGAACGCCTCCGGCAGACCGACCCAGCCGTCGCCAAGTCCTGGCGCTCCGCTCTCCGCGAGGTCCTCGGCGGCCTCCTGTCCGACGGCGCCCAGGTCACCGGCTTCGACCGCACCGGCTGGTACGTACTCGAACCACCGCCGAGAGGACTCACCTGATGACCCTGCTTCCCGCGAGAGGACTCACCCGATGAAGCTGACCGGAGTCGAGCTACGACGGATCTCCCTGCCGCTGGTCTCCCCGTTCCGCACCTCGTTCGGAACCGAGACCACCCGAGACGCCCTCCTCGTGCGCGTCGTCACCACCGAGGCGGAAGGCTGGGGCGAGTGTGTCGCGATGGCTGGCCCGCTGTATTCCTCGGAGTACGTCGACGCCGCGGCCGACGTCCTCCGCCGCTTCTTCGTCCCCACCCTCGCAGCAGTCGATCAACTCACCGCCGTCGGCGTCGCGCGGGCCCTGGAAAAGTTCCACGGCCATCGCATGGCGAAGGCAGCCCTCGAGACCGCCGTCCTCGACGCCGAGCTCCGCGCCGAAGGCCGTCCGCTCGCCCGCGAACTGGGCGCCGTCCACGACCGAGTCCCCTGCGGCGTCTCCGTCGGCATCATGCCGTCGATCGACGAACTGCTCGAGGCCGTAGGCAACTACCTGGACGAGGGCTACCTCCGTATCAAGCTGAAGATCCAACCAGGCTGGGACATCGAGCCGGTGGCCGCCGTCCGCGAACACTTCGGCGACGTCCTCCTCCAGGTCGACGCGAACACCGCGTACGCCGTCTCCGACGCCCGCCACCTGGCGCGCCTCGACCCGTACAACCTCCTCTTGATCGAGCAACCCCTCGACGAGGAGGACATCCTCGGCCACGCCGAACTGGCCCGCCACCTCAAGACCCCCATCTGCCTCGACGAGTCCATCACCTCAGCCCGAGCCGCGGCGGCAGCCATCTCCCTCGGCGCCTGCTCGATCATCAACGTCAAGCCAGGCCGAGTCGGCGGCTACCTCGAGTCCCGCCGAATCCACGACGTCTGCCAAGCCCACGGCATCCCCGTCTGGTGCGGCGGCATGCTGGAAACCGGCCTGGGCCGAGCCGCCAACATCGCCCTGGCCGCCCTCCCCGGCTTCACCCTCCCCGGCGACACCTCAGCGTCCTCCCGCTACTACCAAACCGACATCACCACCCCCTTCACCCTCGAAGCCGGCCACCTCCCCGTCCCCACCACCCCCGGCATCGGCGTAGAACCTCTGGAGCCCGAACTAGCAGCCGTAACCACCCACACCGAATGGCTAAAGCTCTAGCCCCTCCCTCCCCACAACCCAGCCCAGAACACACCCTGCCCATCCAACCCGCCGTCCGCACCACCCCTCCCCAGCAACCACCTGCCCTACCCCCACCGACCTCCCTGCACTTGCGGCTCCACCGGCTCTGCCCAGCTACCCGCCTGTCCCTGCTCCCCACCGACCTCTTCCGAGCAACCCAGCTGCGGTGATCGCCCCCTTTGCCTTTGTCTCACCGAACCAATTCAAGGGCTGAATCTGTCCGCCATGACGAACTAGTCTGGAGGTCTAGCTCCTAGGTTCGGAGAGGTGATGCCTTCCGTGACGAATCGACCTCGGGCGAGCCTCGGGCGGGTGCTGGACGACTTGGGCGCCACGCTCCTGGAGCTCGTGCACGGTGAGGCTGATCAGCCGGTCGAGATCGGTGGAGTGGTGATCAACGACCCTGTCGACGAACCGGTCCTGCCGCCCAACGCCTTGGTTCTGGGCGTCGGACTGCAAGGTGCGCCAGTGATCGCCTCGGCTCTCCGAAGCCTCGGAAGGCAGCGGGCCGCCGGGCTGGTAGTGCGATCCCCCGTACCGAACGACGCGAGCATCACCGCAGCCGTAGCCGAGTCGGGCGTAACTCTGCTTGGCCTGACGCGCGGCGCCTCCTGGGATCAGCTCGCCGTACTGCTTCGATCTCTCCTCGCTGAGGGGGACGTAGGAATCGCCGACGCGGAGACGCTAGGTGGGATGCCCTCGGGCGACCTGTTCGCGCTGGCCAACGCGACCGCCGCGCTGCTCGACGCACCCGTCACCATCGAGGACCGAAGCTCACGCGTGCTCGCCTTCTCCGGCCGGCAGGACGAGGCGGACACCGCCCGGGTTGAGACCGTGCTTGGTCGGCAAGTGCCGCAGCGCTACTCACGACTGCTCGCCGACCTCGGGGTGTTCCGGGAGCTTCACCGCGCCGATCGACCTGTCCACGTACCGCCGCTACCGATCACCGAGAACGTGTTCACCATCCCCCGCGTCGCCGTCGCGGTCCGCGCCGGCGACGAGATCCTCGGCTCCATCTGGGCCGCGGTCCGCGACCCGCTCACCGAGGAACGCACCCAGGCCCTCTGCGACGCAGCCAAACTGGTTGCCCTGCACATGCTCCGAATCCGCGCCGGCGCCGACGTCGAACGCCGCCTGCGCGCCGACCTCGTCAGCACAGCCCTCGAAGGCGGAGCAGGAGCCCGCGAAGCCCTAGACCGCCTCGGCCTGGCCAACCAGCCACTCGTAGTACTCGCCCTGGCCTCGGACCACGGCAACCCGTCGATCCGGCCGAAGCCGGATCGCGCAAACCTCCCAAACCGCAGAACCCCCTCAGACCGCAAAACCCTGCCGACTCGCGGAGCCCTGCCGACTCGCGGAGCCCTGCCGGACGCTGGAGTTCCGTCGCGATCCCTGGTGCCGTCGGGTCCCCGTCCGGAGCCGGACCACGGAATACCGTCGGACCACGGGGCTCCGTCGCACCACGCGAACCCACCGGACCATGTGAACCTGCCGACCGGCGGAGGTCAGCTGAGCGGCGGCGGTCAGTCGAGCGGCGGAAACCAGTCGGGCGGCGGAAACCCATCCAACAGCGCGACCTCACCGGACCACGGCGGAACGGCGAACCGCCCACGTCTGCCTGACCGCGGAGATCAGTCAGACAGCGGAGGTCAGTCGAGCGGCGGAAGCCCATCCAACAGTGCGAACTCACCGGACCACGGCGGAATGGCGAACCGCGCACGCCTGTCTGACCGCGGAGATCAGTCAGACCGCGGAAGTCAGCCAGACCCCGGAGGTCGGTCGAGCCGGGGGAACCTATCCACCACCGGGAGCACCCCGGACGGCGGCGTTCTACCGGACCGCCGGGATCAGTCGAACCGGGGACGTCAGCCAGGCCGCGGAGACAGGTCGGAGCGCGGAGCCCAGTCGGACCGGGAAGCCCAGTCGGAGCGCGGGAAATCGATGAGCGTGCTCTCCGTTCCTGCCGCGGACACCGTGCATCAGTTGCCCGGGGCACGGGTCGAGTCTCTTGCGGGTGAAGCGGATCTGGCGACTGAGCGGCAGCGGATCGCTGATGCGTTCGCCATGCACCTGGGCGCCGTCCATCCGCGGTCGGCCGCGGCGCTCGTCGGCGACATCGCGTACGGGCTGATTCCGATCCGCGCCGATCGGACCGATGGCGAAGAGCGGGCGGTTCGTATCGCCAAGGACTTCCTGGAACGCATCGGCGACCGCGTCATCGCGACCATCGGCGTAGGCCCGGTCGTGCAGGAAACGTCCCAGCTCCCGTACGCCCGCGCGGGTGCCGACCGGGCCCTCCGAGTTCTCCGGACGGGCCGCGCCACCCAACGTGTAGCCCGCCTCGCTGATGTCCACGTCGAGACCCTGCTGCTGGAGCTCCGCGACCTGATCGAGTCCCGCGGCGATCAGCCCACCGGTCCCATCGCACGCCTCGTCGCCTACGACCGCGACCACAACACCAACCTCGTCGAAACCCTCCGAGCCTGGCTCGACGCCTTCGGCGACGTCATCACCGCCGCGGCGGCCGTCTACGTCCACCCCAACACCTTCCGCTACCGCCTCCGCCGCCTCGCCGAAGTAGCCGACCTGGACCTCGCCGACCCCGAAGCCCGCTTCGCCGCCATGCTTCAGCTCCGAGTGATCACGCCACCTCCCCCACCGAAAGACCTCTGACCGCAGCGTCGAACAGCAACGCCTCAACGAGGTCAGATCGATCTCGGGCCGAGCCAGACGTTCGACCGCGTCGTACTGAAGTGGGAGGCGGCGTTCGCGCGGTTTCCAGGTACAAACGTCAGCAACGCGACCAACTGGACGACCGTGCACACCACCGCCAACAGCCTGCGACACTCGGGATCGTGCTGACGGCCTGCGGGATCATCGACGTCGTGTCCGGCCCGAGCGAAGCCGCAGCTCGAGCAGTTGATCCGGCGCGGTGAGCTGTTCCGGCAACCGAACGCAGACCGATCGGCCCGTCCAGTCCGTCCGTAATGAGCTTGGCCGGCAGGAACACGACGAGGATCGCGGACGTCCCCAGCGCCGTCGTCGGCCGGCGCCAGCCGGGAAGGAGCGGTGTGGGAGACCGACCCGGGACTATCCTAGCCGGCGCTAGCCGGGAAGGCCCGACTTGCCGACATCGCCGATGGCGACACCACCAGCGGCGATTGCCCGCTGCAAAAGCGCTCCCGAGTTGGTGCAGCTCGCGCTGCACGGGACGTAGGACTGCTACAGGTAGGAAGGCTGCCAGTCCGGACCGCAGCGGTACAGGCGTCGTACGAGCCCTTCGCTTCCGACCACAGAGGGCAGCGGCGCTGAAGCTCTCCAACGGTGACAGCAGTTCCGGCCGGACGAGCGCGTTCTCGACGCCCTTGAGGTCCGGCGCCGTAGCCCCAGCCTCAAGCGGCGAGGACGACCGGGGTGGCGGGGGCGCGGGAGGCGACCGACGCGTTCATGGGTCGCTGGACCGAGCTGCGTGGCGTCGCGTTCGGGCAGCCACCAGTCGCTGGTGACGCCCGCCCGGGCGGGGACAGACGACACCGGCAGCGCACCCGGCTGACGCGCCGGGCGCGGCTGCGTTCACCGGCCAGCGGTCTCCCGGGTGTCCGGCCCGCGCCGGTCCCGGGCCGGGCCCGGGCTGGGGCTGGGGCTGGGCTGGGGCTGGGCTGGGGCCGGGCTGGGGCCGGGCTGGGGCCGGGGCTGGGCTGGGCTGGGCTGGGCTGGGGCTGGGGCTGGGGCTGGGGCCGGGCTGGGGCCGGTCGCGGGCCGGCCCTGCGCCGGCGACCGGTCACAAAGCCGACCCGCCAGGATGCTGTGTTCAGCGGCTGGCGGCTAGTACTGCTGTGAGGCCCTCTTGGAGGTCCTTGACGAAGTACTCGGGGACCTCCAGGGACGGGAAGTGGCCACCGTGTTCGGGGGTTCTCCAGCGGACGATTTGCCGGTAGCGCTCCTGGGCCCAGGGGCGCGGGTACTTTTCGATGTCGCGGGGGTAGGTGGTGATCGCCGACGGGACGTCGACGCGGAGTTCGGGGTCGAGCGAGGCGTGGCTTTCGTAGTAGATGCGGGCCGCCGAGGCGCCGGTCCGCGTCAGCCAGTACGGGGTGACGTCGTCGAGGACGCGGTCTTTGGAGATCGTTTCGAACGGGCTGTCTTCGGTGTCCGACCACTCGGCGAACTTGTCGAGGATCCAAGCCAGGAGCCCGACCGGTGAGTCGACGAGAGAGTAGCCGATGGTCTGCGGGCCGGTTGCCTGCTGCCTGGCGTACGCCGCGCGGCGGTGCCAGAAGTCGTGGGTCTCCTCGGTCCACTGGCGTTCGTCAGCCGTCAGCCCGTCCGTGCTCAACCCGGGCGGCGACTCCGCGAACGTCGTGTGGATTCCGAGCACGTGTTCCGGGAACCGGCCGGCGAGGACAGTGGTGACGACACCGCCCCAGTCGCCGCCGTGGGCGAGGAACTTGTCGTAGCCGAGCTTTCCCATCAGTTCGACCCAGACGGCCGCGATCTTCTCGCACCCCCAGCCGGTGGTGGCCGGTTTGTCGCTGTAGCCGAAGCCCGGTAACGACGGGACGACGACGTGGAAGGCCGGCGTGTCCGCATCCTTCGGATCTGCCAGTTCGTCGATCACGTCGACGAACTCGGCGATACTGCCCGGCCAGCCGTGCGTCATGATCAGCGGAGTGGCATCGGCGCGCGCGGACCGGCGGTGCAGGAAGTGGATTCCCAGACCGTCGATGGTCGTGCGGAACTGACCGATCTCATCGAGGCGCTCCTCGAACGACCGCCAGTTGTACTCGGTGCGCCAGTAGTTCACGACGTCGACGAGGTCGGCGAGCGGGACGCCCTGGTCCCATCGGCGGGGGTTGGGACCGGGGCGGTAGACCGTCTCGGCCTCCGGCAGCCGCGCCGCGGCCAATCGCGCCCGCAGGTCGTCGAGGTCGGCGTCAGTTGCGTGAGCTTCAAAGGCTTGTACGTCGCTGGTCGGACGGGACATGAGACCTCCTGGCCGTATCAAATCAACTGCGAACTCTTGTGAACCATCTAAGACGGTTCTATCAAGCCCTCGACCTGTCGCGCAACCGGCTAAGGTGGTTCCATGCCTTCTGACTTCCCTGACTTCCGCCTCGGGACGGTGCTGGCGACGAGCTTCACGGGGACTCTGTCGGAGCGCCAGGGCGCCCCTGTGGAGCGCATTCCCACGCCGCGACGGCTCGTCGACTGGTTGACGGTGAGCGGCCTGGCCGTGGAGTCCTGCACCGCCGCCCAGCTCGAGCTCGCTCGGGAACTGAGGGAGGCGATCCACGCCGTCGCGACAGCCGCCGCGGTTCAGGACCCTCTGCCTGCACCTGCTGTCCAGGTCATCAATGACCACAGCGCTCAGGGCCGGGCCGCGGCTGTCCTGACACCCGACGGCCGGCGGCGATGGCAGTTGAGCTCCGCGTCCTGCGTGGAAGATGCCCTCAGCGTGATCGCCGCCGACGCGATCAGCATCGTCTCGGGCGAGCGTGACGGAAAGCTGGCCTTGTGTGCCTCGCCGACCTGCCAAGCCGCCTTCTTCGACACCAGTCAGAGCCGCACCCGGCGATGGTGTGACATGAACACCTGCGGCAACCGCCAGAAGAAGGCCCGCTTCAACGCCCACCGCCGCAAAACCCCCAGTTCGACGGACTGATCGCCACCTCGGTACATCGAAGCGGTCTCCATGCACCGGACCTCACAGGTCGGGGGTCTGCGAGGATTCGGCATGACTCTCACGAATTCCTGGCTGGCGGGGCCGGAGCCGACGCGGCGGCTCGAGTACGACGTGTTGTCGGAACGGATCCTCAATCTGCTGAGCAGCCAGAACATGTGTGTGCTGGCGACGAGCAACGAGGACGGCCCGTTGGCCACGCCGGTGCGGTACTACCACCTCGACTTCACGCTGCTGTTCACCGCGGCGGCGGGGTCGCCGAAGATGCGGAACCTGGCAGCGGATCCTCGGGTTTCGGTCGGGATCTTTGCGCCGTTGGTGGGCCAGGCGAGTAGTCGGGGTGCGCAGGTGTTCGGGAGGGCTGAGGTGTTGATGCCTGAGGACGGCGAGTTCGCTCGGTACTGGGAGGCGTATCGGTGGCAGTCGGACCATGTGGAGCGCGGGCGGTCGCTGGAGGATCCGCCGGTCGGGCCGCTGGTGGCGATCGCGGCGGAGAAAGTCGTCTACACCGAGCACTGGTTGCGGAAGACGGGGTATGCGCCGCGGCAGGTGTGGCGGGCTCGATGACGGATTGGGAGAAGGCTTTTGGACGTGCAAAAGCGGCCGGCCAGGTGGCCGACCGCATTGGGGCCGCTGAAATAGCGGGGGAAATGTTAAGGGCCACCCCGATGGGGTGGCCCTTAACAGTGTGAATGTCCGGCGACGTCCTACTCTCCCACGACCTCCCGGTCGCAGTACCATCGGCG
>NZ_JBNCLH010000011.1:0-38487 GCF_049844575.1 Kribbella sp. DT2
TGGGCCACCCCCAACCCCCCCCCCCCCCCCCCCCCCGCCCCCCCGCCGCCCCGGGCCGCCGCCGTCCCCCGCGGGTGGGTCAGTGCTTGCGGGTCAGCAGCCTGCGCAGAGCCGACGGGCGCGAGGCGCCGCGGTTGTGCAGCTCGGCCACGCGACGCAGCTCGTAGATGTGGGCACGGGCGACTTCGGGGGTGATCATGATTCCTTCACAGGGTTGTGGTGACGTCGGAGGGGCATCTCCGACTAGTTGAAATTGTACGACGTACGCTGGGCAAACACAAACGAATTAAAGGCAGATCAAACGATCTCCCTACGAATCTGCAGTGAACGGGAGGATTCATGGACGTGATCGATCGACAGCTGGTCGAGGCGCTGCGGGCCAACGGGCGGTCCAGCTGGGCCGAGCTCGGCCGGGTCGTCGGGCTGTCCGGACCGAGCGTCCAGGAGCGGGTGAAGCGGCTCGAGGAGCGCGGTGTCCTGCTCGGCTACCGCGCGGTGGTCGCGCCGGACCAGGTCGGGCTCGGCACCAGCGCGCTGATCGGGCTGTTCCAGCGCGACGACGTGGAGACCGACGACATCGTCGACGGGGTGCGCGAGATCGAGGCCGTCGAGGACTGCTGGTTCGTCGCCGGGGACCAGGAGCTGGTGGTCAAGGTGCGCGTCGCCGACGTCACCCAGCTGGAGGCGGTCGTCGGCCAGCTCCGCCGGGTCAACGGCGTGGTCAGGACCCGGACGACGGTCGTCCTGTCGACCCGCTGGGAAGCACGGCCCGCTCCCCTGCCCCAGTGACGGCTGCAGCGGCTGCCAGCGCCAGTACGGCGGCCGCCGGGTACAGCAGCGCCGGCACGTGCTCGTACGCCGTACCGCCGAGTGCCGGCGCCAGGAACATCCCACTGATCGACGCAGCGGCGTACAGGCTGCTGTAGCGGCCCACCATCCCCTCCGGCGCAGCGTCGGCCACATGAGCCGTCGCAGTCGGTTTGTAAAGCATCTCCCCGGCGGTGATCACCGCAACCGCCACAGCCGCGCCGACCAGCGCCGGCCACACTCCCAGCACGGCCAGGCCCAGCCCGACGAGCAGGAAGCCCGCTGCGATCACCCGCCGGGCCTGGTGGCCTGCCAGCCGCACAGCCAGGGGCGCCTCGAGCAGGACGATCACTACCGAGCTCAGCCCGATCAGTACGCCGTACGCGACTGCTGGTGAGCCCGCGTCCCTCAGCAGCAGCGGCATGGTCGCGAAGAGCTGCCGGTACGCCGTGTCGACCACGACGATCGCACCGAGCAGTACGACGGTCGGCCGGTCCTGCCTCAGCGCCCGCCAGACGCCGCTGACCTGCCGCGCCACCACCCGAGCTGCCGGCGGCACCCAGCGCCAGACCACGACCGCCAGCACCAGACTGCTCACCGCGTCGACGACGAACACCAGGGAGAAGTCGTACGCCGCCAGCAGCCCGCCCAGCGGCGGCCCGATGGTGAACCCGGCGTTGCTGGCGGTCCGCGACAGCGCGATCCCTTCTCTTCGCCGATCGGCCGGCATGGCGGTCGCGACCAGGGCACTGAGGTTGGGGCGGCTCGCTCCCCCGCACAGCCCGGCGACGACGGCTGTGACGGCCAGTACGCCGTTGGGGACGACCGGCATCGCCAAGCAGGCCGCTGCCCAGGTCAGCTGGCTGCCGACCGCAGCCGGACGCAGGCCGAACCGGTCGCCGATCCAGCCGCCGCCGAGGTTGCCGCCGAGCAGGCCTACGCCGTACGCCGCGGCAGCGAACCCGGCCTGCTGCGCGCTCAGGCCGCGGTCGTCGACGAGGTAGAGGGTCAGGTAGATCCAGGCCAGCGCGCCCGCGGAACTGACCAGCTGCCCCAGCATCACTGCCTTCAGCCAGCCGGGGAGGTCGGCGATCCGGCGCCAGAAGTTCATGCTTCTCCCCTTTGAGATTGCCTGAGTTCCTGGCGGGAACTTAGTCGGCCGACTAAGTTGGGCGCAACAGGATTCGGAGCCGACTGAGCGAGGGAGGACGCAGGTGCGGCGGAGCAGTTTCTCGCCCGAGCCGGACTGTGCGGTCGCGCAGTCGCTCGCGGTCGTCGGCGATCCGTGGGAGCTGCTGATCGTCCGCGACCTCGCCCGCGGGCTCGACCGCTTCGACCTGCTGGCCGATTCCCTGCGCATCTCTCGCAAGGTGCTGACCGAGCGACTGGTCGGCCTGATGGACAGCGGGGTTGTCGAGCGTACGGCGTACCAGGAGCGTCCGACGCGCTACGCCTACCGGCTGACTCCGCGCGGTCGGGCTCTGCTCCCGGTCCTCGTCGCTCTGCAGGACTGGGGCGACCGCTGGCTCCTCGGCGACGGCGAACTGACGGGCACCAACGAGCCCGCCGCGCCGCCGGCCCACCGCCTGCACGAGCTCGTCGGCCGACGGATCCCTGAGGGATTGTTGCTGCCAGCAACTAGCCAGGCCCCGATAGATGTTGTCGACAGCAACGCACGAGCCACAGTGCTCTTCGGCTTCCCCGCAACCGGACGCCCGACCCCGCTGCCCGACGAGTGGCCGACCATCGCCGGCGCCCACGGCTGCACGTTGGAGAACAAGCTCTTCAGCGAGCGCCACGACGCGTTCCGCGCGGCCGGTATCGCCGTCCACGGCGTGAGCACCCAGCGTCCCGACGAGCAGCGCACCTTCGCCGACCTAGAGCAGATCGCCCACCCGTTGTTCTCCGACACCGACCTGGCCCTGACCGCCGCACTCCGCCTGCCGACCTTCCGCTCCGGCGGCCTCGAGCGGCTCAAGCGTTTCCTGCTCGTCGTCGGTGCCGACCGCGTGATCCGCGCGGCCCGGTACCCGATCACCGACATCCCCGAAGCGGTCGACTGGGCGCTGAGCACCGCATGATCGAGGTCTGGTGGGCCCGGCTCAGCACACAGCCGATCGATCCCGCGTGGATCACCGATCTCGACCCGACGGAGCGCGAGCGGTTGGCGGCGTATGTGCGGACGGAGGACCAGAACCGTTTCCTGCTGGGCTGCACCATCGTCCGCCGCCTGCTCGCCCGGCGGCAACAGTTGCCTCCAGCAAGTATCCATCTGAACCGGCGCTGCCCGGACTGCGGCCGCCCGCACGGCAAGGTCCATGCCGAGGGCGCCGAGCTGTCGATCACCCACTCCGGCGACCTGGTCGGCGTCGCCTTCCATCCCAGTACGCCGATCGGCCTCGACGTCGAGCTGATCAACCCGTCGGTCGACGCCGTCGCGCTCGCCCGAGTAAGCCTCGCTCCGGTGGAGACCGACGACCTCGTACGCCGTCCGCCTGCAGATCGCGCGGCCGCGTTCACGACGTACTGGACCCGCAAGGAAGCCGCGATCAAGGCCACCGGCGAGGGTATCCGCGCCGACCTCACCAAGCTGGTCGTCACCACACCCGACCAGCCTGCCGCGGTCGTCAGTTGGCCGGACCACCCAGACCCGGTCCAGCTGATCGATGTCGACTCAGCTCCTGATTACCGAGCCACCCTGGCCGCGCTGACAGCTGACCCGATCGAGGTCAGCCTCCAGGATGCCGCCGACCTGCTCGGCTCCTGATCTCAGGGCGCACGGCCGGTCCACTCGGACGACGCGCCGGCGCTGCCGAAGCCTCAGGTCCTGATCTGGCCCTCGCCGATCACGACGTACTTGGTCGAGGTCATCTCCGGCAGCCCCATCGGCCCGCGTGCGTGCAGCTTCTGGGTGGAGATGCCGATCTCCGCGCCGAAGCCGTACTCGCCGCCGTCGGTGAAACGCGTGCTGGCGTTGACCACGACCGCCGCCGAGTCGACCGCCTGCACGAAGCGGCGCGACGCGGCCTGCGACCTGGTGATGATCGCGTCGGTGTGGCTCGAGCTGTACTTGCGGATGTGCGCGACCGCGGCCTCCAGCGAGTCGACAACAGCGGCCGACAGCTCGAGCCCGTGGTACTCCGCCGCGTAGTCCTCGTCCGTGGCCGCCTGAATGTCCTTGCCCGCAGCAACCACCTTCGGGTCGCCGTGCACCGTGACACCGGCCTCGGCCAACGCTGGCAGCGCCCTCGCCAGGAACTCGTCGGCGACGTCGGCGTGCACCAGCAGCGACTCCGCCGCGTTGCACACGCTCGGCCGCTGGGTCTTGGAGTTCATCAGGATCGTCAGCGCGAGGTCGAGATCCGCGTCCGCGTCGACGTACACGTGACAGTTGCCGACGCCGGTCTCGATCACCGGCACGGTCGACTCGGTGACGACGGTCTGGATCAGCCCCGCACCACCGCGCGGAATCAGTACGTCGACCAGCCCGCGCGCCTGCATCAGCTCCTTCACCGCGGCCCGGTCGCCCGGCACACCCTGGATCACGTCGGCCGGCAGGCCGGCCTCGACGACGGCGTCCCGCAGTACGGCGATGATCGCCTCGTTCGACGAGGCCGCCGACGACGACCCGCGCAGCAGCACCGCGTTGCCCGACTTCAGGCAGATCCCCGCCGCGTCGGCGGTCACGTTCGGCCGCGCCTCGTAGATGATCCCGACGACACCGAACGGCACCCGCACCTGCTTGAGCTCCAGCCCGTTCGGCAGGTTGTACCCGCGGACGACCTCGCCCACCGGATCCACCAGCCCCGCCAGTTGCTCCAGCCCCGCGGCCATCGCGTCCACGCGCCCCGGGTCGAGCGCCAGCCGGTCAACGGTCGACTCCGCCGTACCGGCCTCGCGTGCCGCCGCGACGTCCTTCGCGTTCGCCGTCACGATCCGCTCGGCGTTGGCCCGCAGAGCCGCCGCCATCGCGTGCAACGCCGCGTCCTTCGTCGCCCGCGAAGCCGCCGCCAACGAGTACGACGCCTCCCGCGCCTGCCGGCACAACTGGATGATCTCGCTCATCCACCAATCCTAGGCCGCCGACCCACCACCCCGCGCGCCCGTCTCAACCCTCACCCTGCGAGGAAGACCTCAGCCACGCGGGCGGCGCAGGCGCGGGAGGCGCGCGATCGCGTGGGACAGGGGTACGGCGGCTGCCAGGGCGAGGTTGAGGCGGGCGTTCGACGGCGCCGGCGGTACGTCGTACGCGCGAAGTCGTCGCCACGCCCACAGGCTGAACGGGATGACGACCAGCGGCGTCGTCACCAGCCCCGGCGTGTACCGCCGCAGGACCGCCGACTGCGCCAGGTGAGTCACGCCGTGCATCCCGAAGCCGGTCAGAGCCGCCTGGAAGAAGGCGCTGCGCCCGCCCGACCGAGCCCCAGCAAACGACGCGGCAGCCATCACCACACCGGTCAGCCCGATCGCGGTCGCCGCCTCCGCGCGCGTCATCGGCAACTGCTCGACAACAGCATCCGGTACGCCGGGCAGCACCGCGCGCACCTGCTCCGGCGCCTCGCGCGACCACCCCGCCATCGTCGCGAGCTCCTCGGCGTCATGAATCACCCACGCCGCCAGCAATCCCCAGGCAATCCCCTTCATGCCCACAGCTTAGACACATACCTGCTCGCCTATATAAGCGACGGCTGCTATTCTGCGGTCATGACCGGGAGGTTCCCGATGGAACAGTTGCGCAGGTTCTGGGCCCGCCGCCTGGAAGCGTTACGGATCGAACTGGAACGCGGCGAGCGCGAGACTCCCGAGCAGGAAGCCCCAGCAGACAAGGACGAAGCGGATGAGTGACCTCATCGACCAGCTCAACGCGGTGACCCGATCGCTGGGCAGTACGACGATCCCCGCCGGCGACGCGCGCACCGTCGTACTGACGCGCACGTACGCCGCCGACCTCGAGGACGTCTGGGACGCCCTCACCACCGCCGACCGCCTCGCCCGGTGGCTCCTCCCGGTCGAAGGCGACCTCCACCTCGGCGGCACCTACCGCCTCAGCGACAGCACCCGCGGCGACATCCTCGCCTGCGAACCGCCACATCTCCTCCGCATCACCTGGCTGTACGGCGAAGACGTCACCCCCAAGAACATCAGCGAGGTCGAAGCCCGCCTAGAGCCCGACGGCCCTCACACCCGCCTCACCCTCACCCACGCGGCCGTCGACGCCGAAGACTTCTGGGCCCAGTACGGCCCCGGCGCCACCGGAGTCGGCTGGGACCTCGCCCTCCTCGCACTCCACCAGCATCTCGCCGGCACCCCCTTCAACCCCACCACCTGGGAATCCACCCCCGAAGCCCAGCAAGCCGCCACCCACAGCTCCACCACCTGGGGCGAAACCGCCGCAACCACCGGCACCCCCTCCGAGCAAGTCACCCAGTGGGTCGAAGCCACCACCAAGTTCTACACAACCGACTAGCTGTGATGGCCGCCCCCGCAGCTTGCTGCAGAGCAATTCCGCCTTGCGCGGCCTGGGGACATCACTTCGACGGTTTCCCCGCCGCCCGGACCGCGGCCAGGCCGACGACGAGGAAGACGGCGCCGACGGACACGACGGCAACTCCCATCGCCAGGCCCGGCTCGAAGGCCGCCGTGACGGCCGTCGTCATCCCCGCGAGGACAAGGACGATGCCCGCCCGGCGGTACAACCGGCCCTGCGCCGCCCTGAACCCTTCGAGTCTGCCGATGAAGCGACCGCCCGGGGCGAACAGGGGCGCCGCAGCGCCGAGACAGGTGATCAGGAGGCCACCGGCGGCCGCGACAGTCTTCTCGAACGGGTATGCGTCGCCGGTGTGCAGGGAGAGCAGCCCGAAGTGAAGTGCCACCAGGGTCACGGACAGACCCATGAGCGTCCAGCTCAACACACGGCGGGCCCGTTCGGGCGAACGGTCCTGCCCCATGGCCGTGCGCTTGAGCAGTTCATGGTCCGCACGCAATATCACCGAGAACAAGACAATGAGGACGAGCAGGACGCTCGGCAGGGCAACAGCCGTGACTTCCCGGCTCACCACGCTTTGCCCATGGCGCCCGTCGGCCTCCCGGGTGACGATCTCGGCGGCCATCTCCGGCCACGCCACGATCGCTGTCGCGATCATGATCGCGACAGCCGCCAGCGCCACCACGGCACCCGGCCACGGGACCACGACCCAGGCCGGCGGCGGATTCTCGGTCCGAGACGCTTCGGTGGAGCCGGTCGCAGTCATGGCTTGCCCTTCTGGTTGGCGGTCCTGGATCCTGCAGTGCTGCCACTTCCAGCCGTCGCGCCGGGCTCAGCCCTCTGCGGCCGACGCAACTCCGCCAACGCGACGATCGCCTCGTCCAGCAGGCTCATCTGGAGCCGGTACTGGACCTCGGTCGCGCGGCGCCGGGTCTCGACCAGACCCGCTTGCCGCAGGACCTTGAGGTGGCCGGACAGAGTGGACGGGCCGATGCCCAACGCGGCGCCGATGTCACCGGCGCGGACATAGTCCTTGTCGCGCAGATAGCGCAGGATCTGCCGCCTTGCCCCGTGGGCCAGGGCGGCGAAGAGCCCGTCTCCAGGTTCTTCGGTATTTCGCGACATACCGAAATAGTACGGCGCACCGCTGCATCAGGCAAGGCGGACCGCCACGACCGACGCCAAGCGGGACCGTGCAGGTGAGGTGAGCCGGCAGTCCGCCTGCTTCTCTTTCTTTGCTCTTGGCAACCTTCAGAGCAGGACGAGGTCGTCTCGGTGGACTACTTCTCGTTCGTACGCCGCGCCGAGCTCCTTGGCCAGGTCTCGGGTGGAGCGGCCCAGGAGGGTGGGGAGTTCTGTGGCGTCGTAGTTGACCAGGCCCCGGGCGATGACGGCGCCCGACGGGGAGACCAGGTCTACGGGGTCGCCGGCGGAGAAGGTGCCTTCTACTGTGAGGATTCCGGCGGGCAGCAGAGACGTACGGCGTTCGGTGACTGCTCGTACGGCGCCCTCGTCCAACTGGAGGCGGCCCTGGCCGGAGGTGGCGTGTTGGAGCCACAGGAGGCGGGTCTTCGCGCGGCGGCCGGTGGGGTGGAAGAGGGTGCCTACGGGATCCCCCTGGAGGGCCTCGCCGACTCGCCCGGCGGAAGTCAGTACGACGGGAATGCCTGCCGCGGTGGCGATCGCGGCGGCTTCTACCTTGGTCTGCATGCCGCCGGTGCCGACGCCCGATGAGCCGGTGCGGCCGATCTGCAGGGACTTGAGGTCCTCGGGGCCTCGGACCTCCGGGATCATCACCGTGCCGGGCTTGCGGGGGTCGCCGCTGTAGAGGCCGTCGACGTCGGAGAGCAGGACGAGCAGGTCCGTGTGGACCAGATGGCTGGTGAGAGCAGCCAACCGGTCGTTGTCGCCGAAGCGGATTTCTGTGGTGGCTACCGTGTCGTTCTCGTTGACGATCGGTACGACGCCCAGCTCCAGCAACCGTGCGAAGGTCCGGTAGGCGTTGCGGTAGTGCGACCGACGGGTCACGTCGTCGACCGTCAGCAGGACCTGCCCGACCCGCAGACCGTGCGCGGCGAACGCGTCGCTGTACCGCGCCATCAGCAACCCTTGCCCGACCGACGCGGCGGCCTGCTGGGTCGCCAGGTCGCGCGGTCGGGAGCGCAGCCCCATCGGCGCGAGCCCGGCGGCGATCGCGCCGGAGGACACCAGAACGACCTCGGTGCCGTCGACGCGCCGGGCGGCGAGCGCGTCGACGAGCAGGCGGAGCCGGTCGAGATCGATCCGGCCTCGCTGGGTCAGGGACGACGACCCGACCTTCACGACGATTCGGGCGGCCTGAACGACCTCCGCGCGGCGTTTCATCAGCTCTCCCACCAGGGAATCAGTTGCCTGAGGCTCGCACCATTGCGGGCCCAAGGCAACTGTTTACGTGCGGTCTTCCGCGTCGACGTCGATGTCCTGCCCGGCGGCGAACGCGAGCTCGGCCTGCAGTTCCTGCTGGGCCTCCAGCTCGCGCGCCTGCTTGCGGGCCAGTCGCTCGGCGGCCTTCTGGGCCGCCTTCGACTCGGCCGGGGACAGGTCGACCTCGTCCTCGGTCCAGCCCGCGCCGTACTCGGACAGGTCCGGCGACGGCTCGATCTCGCCGGAACGGCGAGCGTGGTACATCTCGTCCTTGGCCTTCTTGCGCTGCGCGGCCGGGCGGTCCTCCTCGAGGCGGTGGTCCTCACCGCGCCGCGAGAGCAGCTCGGCACCAGCCTGTACGTCGGGCGCGAAGTCGAACACGACCGCGTTCGGGCCGTCGCCGATCATCACGCCGTCGCCGGCCATCGCGCCGCGCTCGAGCAGTTCCTTCTCGACGCCGAGCCGGTTCAGCCGGTCGGCCAGGTACCCGGTCGCTTCGGCGTTGGTGAAGTCGGTCTGCCGGACCCAGCGCTCGGGCTTGTCGCCCTGCACCAGCCAGGTGCCGTCGGGGGTCCTCTTCACCTTGAACTCGACCCCACCGGTCATCTGCGGCCGGATGATGATCCGGGTGGTGTCGGGCGTGGCCATCTCGGAGCGGCGCTTCCCGACGATCTCGGCCATCGCGAACTTCAGCGCGTCCAGGCCCTCGTGGCTGGCGGTCGAGATCGAGAACACCTTCATGCCGCGCTGCTCGAGCTCCGCGGTCACCATCTCCGCGATCTCGCGCGCGTCCGGTACGTCGATCTTGTTCAGCGCGACCAGCCGCGGCCGGTCCTCCAGGCCGCCGTGCGCGGTCAGCTCGGCCTCGATCGTGTCCAGGTCGCTGAGCGGGTCCCGGCCGGGCTCGTATGTCGCGCAGTCGATCACGTGGATCAGCGCCGCGCAGCGCTCGACGTGCCGCAGGAAGTCGTGCCCGAGCCCGCGGCCCTCGCTGGCGCCTTCGATCAGACCCGGTACGTCGGCCACGGTGAACGTGGTCTCGCCCGCGACGACGACGCCGAGGTTCGGGATCAGGGTGGTGAACGGGTAGTCGGCGATCTTCGGCCGGGCGCGGCTGATCGACGCGATCAGCGACGACTTGCCGGCGCTCGGGAAGCCGACCAGGCCGACGTCGGCGACGACCTTGAGCTCGAGGACGACGGTGCGCTCCTCGCCATCCTCACCGAGCAGCGCGAACCCGGGCGCCTTGCGGGCCGAGCTGGCCAGCGCCGCGTTGCCCAGGCCGCCCTTGCCGCCGGCGGCCGCGACGAACTCCGCGCCCGGACCGACGAGGTCGGCGAGGATCTCGCCTTCCGGCGTACTGACGACGGTGCCGTCCGGGACCGGCAGGACGACGTCGCCGCCCTTGCTGCCGGCCTGGTGGTCACCCTTGCCCTGGGCGCCGTTCGTCGCCGAGCGGTGGCTGGAGCGGTGGTAGTCGACCAGCGTGGTCTGGTCGGGGTCGACGCGCAGGATGATGCTGCCGCCGTCACCGCCGTTGCCGCCGTCCGGGCCGCCGAGCGGCTTGAACTTCTCGCGGTGCACCGAGGCGCAGCCGTTTCCGCCGTTGCCACCGGTGACGTGCACCGTGACCCGGTCGACAAAGCTGGGGATCGCCATCGGGGTTCTCTACTTCCTGCAGGGTTCGGAGAGGGTTCTCCGTGAACAGCGAAAAGGGCGGGCCGCGGTATTCCGCGACCCGCCCCTCTCAGAGCTTGCAATCGTGCCGGGTGGCGGTGTTACTCCGCCGGGGCCGGGAGGATGTTGACGACGCGACGGCCGCGACGGGTGCCGAACTCGACCCGCCCCTCGGCCAGCGCGAACAGCGTGTCGTCGCCACCCCGGCCGACCAGCGTGCCCGGGTGGAAGTGCGTGCCGCGCTGCCGGACGATGATCTCGCCGGCGTTGACCAGCTGGCCGCCGAAGCGCTTCACGCCGAGCCGCTGTGCGTTCGAGTCGCGCCCGTTACGGGTGGACGCCGCGCCCTTCTTGTGTGCCATTGCTGATCAGCTCACTTCTTCTTCGCGTCGATCGCGGTGACCTTGACCTGGGTGTAGTGCTGGCGGTGCCCCTGGCGCTTGCGGTAACCGGTCTTGTTCTTGTACTTGAGGATGTGGATCTTCGGGCCCTTGGTCCGGCCGAGGACCTCAGCCGAGACGGCCACCTTGGACAAAGCGGCGGCATCGGTCGTCACGGTGTCGCCATCGACGACGAGGACTGCGGACAGCGACACCGTGTCGCCGACCTGGTCCGTCAGGCTGTCGATCTCGATGACATCGCCGACGGCGACCTTCTGCTGGGTGCCGCCACTGCGCACGATCGCGTACACCGTGGATCTCACTCTCTGTTTGTTCGGAAGACTTACCGAGCCTGGGTGCTGGTGGAGTCAAGCCACACCAGCACACCCGGCCCACACAAAGGAGGCACGCAGGATGCGCGCCGAATGGGAAGTTTACTACGACAGCGTCGCAAACCTCAAAACGGTGCTAGGGAGCGGTCGTGACCAGCTCCGGCGCGCTCTCGGCGTCGGAATCGGCCGACTTCGACCGGCTCCGGCTGCTGCGACGGCGACGGGTCCGGGTGGAACCGTTCTCCGAGGACTCCGAGGCGTCGGCCGGGGCCTCCGCAGCAGCGTCCTGTACGTCGCTCACGCGCTCCTCGGAGCCGGAGTCCGGCGCCGAGTCCGAGGCCGGAGCCTCGTGCCCGTTCGACGCTGCCGAGGCGGCGGCGATCTGGGCCAGGCGCTGCGCGGCGTCGCCGTTGTGCGGCGCCTCGGCGGTCTCGGTCTGCTCGTCGTCGCGACGGCCCTTGCCCCGGTTGCGGCGTGAGCTCTTGCGGCCCTCGCCTTCCGAGGAAGCCGCCTTGGCGTGGTCGTGGCCGTTCTTCTGCTCCGGCTGCTGGCCGCGACCCCCGCCGCGGCGGGACTCCTTCGGCTCGTCGTGCAGGATCAGGCCGCGGCCACCGCAGTGGTCGCAGTTCTCGCTGAACGCCTCGAGCAGCCCGGTACCGATCCGCTTGCGGGTCATCTGGACCAGACCCAGCGAGGTCACCTCGGCGACCTGGTGCTTGGTCCGGTCCCGGCCCAGGCACTCCACCAGCCGGCGCAGCACGAGGTCGCGGTTGGACTCCAGCACCATGTCGATGAAGTCGATCACGATGATGCCGCCGATGTCGCGTAGCCGCAGCTGGCGGACGATCTCCTCGGCCGCTTCCAGGTTGTTCTTGGTGACGGTCTCCTCGAGGTTGCCCCCGGAGCCGGTGAACTTGCCGGTGTTGACGTCGACGACCGTCATCGCCTCGGTGCGGTCGATGACCAGCGAACCGCCCGACGGCAGCCAGACCTTGCGGTCGAGCGCCTTCTTGATCTGCTCGTCGATCCGGAAGTTCGCGAACACGTCGTTGTCGCCGGTCCACTTCTCGACCCGGTCGGCCAGGTGCGGCGCCACGTGCTCGACGTACTCGCTCACCTGGTCGTAGGCGTCGTCACCGGAGATCACCAGCTTGGTGAAGTCCTCGGTGAACAGGTCGCGGACCACGCGGATCAGCAGGTCCGGCTCGCCGTGCAGCAGCTGCGGCGCCTGGCCCGACTTCGACAGCTTGTCGATCTCGGTCCAGTACGACTGCAGACGGCTGACGTCGGCGGTCAGCTCCTGCTCGGTCGCGCCCTCGGCCGCTGTCCGGACGATGACGCCCGCCTCGTCCGGGACGATGTCCTTGAGGATGTGCTTGAGCCGGTTCCGCTCGGTGTCGGGCAGCTTGCGGCTGATGCCGCCGTTGCCGCCGCGCGGCACGTACACGACGTACCGGCCGGGCAGGCTGATCTGGTTGGTGAGCCGGGCGCCCTTGTGGCCGATCGGGTCCTTGGTCACCTGGACCAGGACCGCCTGGCCGGACTTCAGCACCGACTCGATCTTGCGCGGGCCGTTGCCGGCGCCGAGCGTGGCCCAGTCGACCTCACCGGCGTACAGGACAGCGTTGCGGCCCTTGCCGATGTCGATGAACGCGGCCTCCATGCTGGGCAGCACGTTCTGCACCCGGCCGAGGTACACGTTGCCGATCAGCGAGACCTGCTCCTCCTGGGCGACGTAGTGCTCGACCAGGACGTTGTCCTCGGAGACGGCGATCTGGGTCAGGTCGCCGCGGGCGCGGATCACCATCGCCCGCTCGACCGACTCGCGCCGGGCCAGGAACTCGGCCTCGCTGACGATCGGCGCCCGGCGGCGGCCGGCGGCGCGGCCCTCACGGCGGCGCTGCTTCTTCGCCTCCAGGCGGGTCGAGCCCTCGACCGCGGTGATCTCGTTCGAGGTGTTCTTGCTGCGCGGCTCACGGACCCGTACGACGGTCTCGTCCGGGTCGTCGGCCGCGACGGCGCCCTCTTCGCCCTTACGGCGGCGACGGCGACGCCGGCGACGCGACGAGCTGCCGGAGCCCTCGTCGTCGGACTGCTCGGCGTCGTCGTCCGCCTCGGCGTCGGCGGACTGGTCGTCGTCGTTGTCGTCCTCGTCGGAGGAGTCGTCGGCGTTGTCGTCCGCGCCCTCGCCCGACTTGCGGCGACGTCGGCCACCGCGGCGGCGACGGCGACGGCGGGTGCCCTCGCCGTTCTCGTCGTCATCGTCGTCGGCGTCGGCCGCGGCGTCCTCGGCGGTGACCTCCTGGGCCGCCTCGAGCACGGGCTCGGCGCGGTCGGCGGCGAGCTCCTCGGCGTCCTTGCCACGGCGGGAGCGGCGGCGACGGGTCGTCGGCTCGTCGGCCTCGGCAGACTCCGCCGGTCCGTCGGTCGGCTGCTCGTCGGTCTGTACGTCGACCTCGGCGGCCGCGCCGCGACGGCTGCGGGTCCGCTTGCGCGGGGCCGCCGTCGTGTCGGTGTCCTCCGGGGTGGCCTCGACCGGGCTGGTCGCTGCTGCCTGGGGGGCAACCTCGACAGGAGCCTGGAAGAGCGGGGCCGCGACGGGGGCGCGACGGCGGGAGCGGCGGGCGCTCTGGGGGGCTTCCTCAGCCGGCTCCTCTTCGGTCGCTGCCGGGGTGCCGCCGCCGACCGTCACGTACGAGGTGCCGGTGGTGGTGACTGACTTGGCGGCGGGCTCGGCGGTGGTGCGGGAGGCCTTGCCGGCGCCGGAAGCGTCGCCTGCGGCTGAGGCCGCTGCGGCGCCAGTTGTGGACGAAGCGGTGTCGTCGGTTTGGGCGGAGGCGTTGCGGCCCCGGGCGCCGCGGCCCGACCGGGTGGAGCCGGTCTTGGCGGAGCCGGACTCGGCGGTGGTGCGGGAGGCCTTGCCGGCGCCGGAAGCGTCGCCTGCGGCTGAGGCCGCTGCGGCGCCAGTTTTACCCGAAGCAGTGTCGCCCGACCGGGTGGAGCCGGAGCTCGACCGGCTAGAGCCGGACTGGGTGGCTGCTGCTTCGGCCTCGGCTTCCTCGTCCTCTTCTGCGTCGGCCACGGGGCCGTCCGTGAGGGGGGAGTCGGGCGTGAGGAGGTCGGGCTGGGGGGCGGCGGTCTTCTTGGTGGTGCGGCGCCGGGTGGTCTTCTTCGCCGGGGCCGGGGTCTCGACGACCGGGCCGCCGTCGGCGGTGGTGTCGGTGGGGACCTCGGGGGTGTCCTCGGCGGCGGTCTTCTTGACCGTGCGCTTGGTGGCGGCCTTCTTGGCGGGAGCCTTCGCGGCGGCCTTACGGGCTGCGGTCTTCTTGACCGGGGCCGGGTCGGCGGTTTCCGCGTCGGACTGGGTGCTCACCTCGGCGGGCGCGGCGGTCTTCTTGACCGTGCGCTTGCGGGTGGTGGCGGTCTTGGCCGTCGTCTTCTTGGCGGCGGCCTTCTTCGCGCCGGCCTTGCGGGCCGGCTGGGTGGGGGCCGAGTCGTCGGCCTCAGTGGTGTTGGGCTCGTTGTCGAGCATGCAGTGCGGGTCTCCTCAGGCCCTCCGGCGCATCCTGCGACCCCTGTCACGGGTCCGGCGCGCCCAGAAGGCGGTCACGGTCTCGCCGTTTCCGGCGGGTGGCCGGCACGGCGGAAGCCTGCTGGGTCCCGCTCCCCCGCGCTCAGGGCGCAGTCGGAGCGGCGACGTCGCCCTCCGCGTGGTGCGTCTCATGGTCTACCGCCTGGCCGGTCGCGGTCGCCTGGTTGGCGTCGCGGTCACGAGCGAGCGGATCGTCCACTGTGCCGGAGGCCGCGATGAGCGGGCCCTGGGCGAGCCTGGTCAGAAGAGCCGGGCCCGTCACCGGAAGCGTCGCTACTTCGAGCACGCCGGCGAGAACGTCGTCGGGTCTCACGGCCGGGGTTCCGTGCCGTAACACCACTTGCAGTATCGCACACGTCTCAACCGAAGCCGGTCCACTACCGACGGTGAGTCGGAGAACTGCCTCCCGACAGTCGAACGAGCGAAGTCCCCGTTTGGTCATGCGCTCGACCAGAATTTCCTCCCGCGCGAGGAACGCCTCCACCGCGCCGCCGGCGTCGGCCGGGTCGACCCCCGGCAGCGCGATCTCCCACTCGCTGGCCTCCAGCTGCTCGGCCAGCGACCCACCCGCGGCGGTCACCACGTCGAGCACGTCAAGCCCCGCCGGGAGCGCCTCGTCCAGAGCAGCCCGTACGACGTCCGGCGCGCGCTCGTGTGTGAGCGAGATCTCCAAGTACTCCGCCTCGGAGGCGGCGCCGGTCGGCGCGGCGCCGGCGTACGAGATCTTCGGGTGCGGGCTGAAGCCGTGCGAGAAGGCGACCGGCAGCTCCGCGCGCCGGACCGCCCGCTCGAAGGCGCGCTGGAAGTCGCGGTGCGAGGTGAAGCGCAAGCGCCCGCGCTTGGCGAAGCGCACGCGCAACTTCTGGACCGCGGGGAGCTGCTGGGACGGCGGAGCTTGTACAGGTGCCACGACGGCATTCTGACAGCCCGGCGCCGCAGACTCACATCGTCACTGGCAGCAACCGCGGCGACGGACGGTCACGGCTGAACCGAGGACCGGCCGCTCACGTACAGGGCCCAGCCCAACAGGCCGAAGGCGACGGTGCTGAGCGCGACCCGGAGCAGGTTGAACGAGCGCCAGCGCGCCTCGTCGAAGGCGGCACGGGCGGCGGCGACGTCGATCGTGCCCGGGTCGCCGGCTGCCTTGAGCGCGTCGTTCATCGGGACGTTCACCGCGATCGTGACGACGAAGGTGACCAGGTAGAGCACGAACGCGACGGCGATCCAGGGAAAGGCGTCCTCCTTCAGGTGCAGTACGCCGGCCAGCAGGGTGAACACGAGCGCCCCGACGAAGCCCAGACCCAGGAAGATCGGGTTGAGGATCGCCCGGTCCATCGACTGGAAGGCGCCGACGAAGGTCTTGTCGTCGGTCTTGGCCAGCCCGGGCATGATCGCGTTCGCGTAGATCCCGAACACGCCCGCGACCAGCCCGGTCGTGATGGTGGCCGCCAGCAGTGACGCCACCCGTAGTCCGTTCATCCAGCCCTCCCAAGCCCGAAAGTCAGCCCCGCAGCGGCAAACTACCGCTGCGGGGCTGCCACGGACCTGTCACCGGGCCGAATGCGGGGTACTCGGGCCGCCGTCAGACGACCCCGGCCCGCCGTCAGGCGAACGCGGCCCCTCCGTCAGAGCCCGGCGCACTGCCCCGAGCGTGGGCCGGCGACCTTGTTCGGTGCCTGCAGGTTGCTCGGGGCCGCCGTGTTGCCGGAGCAGGCGAGCGGGCCGTTGACGGTGTTGCCGGCCAGTACGACGGGCTCCGCCGTCCGGGCGCCGGTCACCGAGATCGGACCGCTGACCGTGCTGCCGACGACCACCGCGGCTCCGGTGATCCCCTCCAGCGCGACCGGTCCGTTCACCGTCGTCCGGAGCAGGTGGACCTGCGCCGCACGAGCCCCGCGCACCGGTCCGGAGATCTTGCTGTCGGTGGCAACCAGCGACGCTCCGGCGCCGAGGCTGACCGGACCGTTGACGGTCGCGTTCTTCAAGCAGGTAACGCCGTTCGCCACCGTCAGCGGCCCGTTCCGTACGCCGGTGACCGTCGTCGTACAGGCAGGGGCCGGATGCAACAACGTCACCGCGAACCGACGCGCGTCCCCGATGTTGCCGGAGGCATCGATCGCCCGGTACTCGACCTGGTGCCGGCCGTAGCCGGGCGGGACGTCGTCCCACGGGACCACCCGCGGTACGCCGAGCTTGCCGTAGACGAGCTGGTCGATCTCGGTGCCCTCGGCGGTGAACCTGAACGGCGCGTTCGCGTCGGTCGGCCAGCCGTAGTAGTTGTACCAACCGTCGCCGTCGACGCGGAACTCCGGCACGACGTACCCGGGGCTGTCGTCGGTCGCGGCCAGCTTCATCGTGAACGCGTCGTTGTAGACGTACTCCGGGCCGGTCGGCTTCTGCACGGTCAGCAGCGGCTTGGACAGCGTCGAGGTGACCTCGGCCTGGACGCCGTCGACGGTCCAGCTCAGCGTGCTCGTGCCGACGGTCGCGGTCAGCGTGTGCCGGCCGGTCAGGTGCAGCGCGGACAGGTCGAAGTCCCGGTCGTTGCCCGGATTCGGCACGTCGGCGCCGTCGAGCTGCCAGCTGACGGCCGGCTGGTCGGTGTCGGACTGGGTGGTCTCGACGTACACGACCTCGTCGGCGTTGACGGCGTGATCCGTGGCGGTGGAGGTGGTGAAAGAGGGGGCGCCGGCCGAGGCGGGGGCGGGCGTCTGCTGGGTGGTGTCCACCGTCCACGTGCGCGTCGCTGTCAGGGCGGACGACGCCCGAACCGCCGGGTCGCGCACGAACTCGGTCGGGTCGACGATCTTCGCGGTCAGCGTGTGCGCGCCGGGCGGGAGGTCGAGGTTCGCCAGGTCCAGGAAGCGCGCGTTGCCGTTCTCGAGCTCGACACCGTCGAGGGTCCAGCTGACGTCGAGCTCGTGGCTGGCCGGGTGCAGCGTCTGCAGCCAGACGACCTGGTCGCCGGCGACCGCGCCGGCCGGCGTACCGGCCTGGAAGAGCGTCGCGCGGGACGAGATCCGCTGCGTCATCCGCTCCCGGGAGACCTGGTCGAAGTAGTAGCCGAGCACCTTCATCATCGAGTGCTTGCTCGGCCGCCAGATCCCCGACCCGGCGTACTGGCCGGCCTCGAACCGGCCGATCGTGCCACCGCTCTCGCTGTCGTCGCCGAGCCAGCGCCACCACTTCTTCTGCTCCGCGAGCATCTGCTGCTCGGTCAGCAGCGTGTGGTGGATCGAGCTGGGCTCCGGGCCGACGAACGGCTCGCCGCGCTCACCGCGGGCGTAGTAGTCGTACTCGTCCTGCAGCCCGCCGAGCGAGTGCCCGAGCTCGTGCGGGGTGATCAGCGCGGACAGCGCGTTGCCGCCGGACGCGGTCGCGTAGCTGCCGCCGGCGCCGCCGTACGTGTCGCTGTTGCCGATGGCAAGGATCTGCCGGTTCGACGAGGTGGTGCCGGCGACCAGGTCCGCGTACGTCGCGGCGGCGCTCGAGCTGACCGTCAGCAGGCGCTGGACGCTGCCGGCGTTGCAGCCGCCCCAGAAGCCCATCTGCAGCGGGGTGTCGACCTTCGGCGAGGTCAGGTCGGGATCGCAGTCCACCCCGCTCTGCGGCGACGGGATCTCGATCGCGTAGACGTTGACGTAGTTGCGGTACGACTTGAACGGCTCGATGCTCCACAGGATGTTCAGGTGCTTGTCGACCTGCTCCCGGAACTTCGGCAGCTCGGCGGCGGTGTAGCCGTCGCCCATCACGACCAGGTTGAACCGCGATGCCGCCGGTCCGGTCACCTGCAGCGGCACCACCTTGGCCTCGGGTGCGGCCTGCACGCCCAAGTCGGTCTTGTCCGCGGCCGCCGTCGCGAGCGGCAGCCCGGCGAAGACCGCCGCCGCCACCCCCACGACGGCCGTCAGCCGGCGCACCCTGAAACCAGTCCTCACAACTGCGGCCTTCCTGCTTGGGCGTTCCCGTGCGGCTCGTCCGGAGCCCGCCGTGAGAAGCCTACGAACGATGGCCCCTCCTTGTCAGCGGTTGCCGCGCGCCGCCGTCGTACCGCATGTTCACGCGGCGTACGGCATCATGAGGGCTCGGGGAACGTGAGGAGAGGACATCGATGACGCAACCGGCACAGTCGCCGCGGCCCGAACCGGACCGCGACCAACCGGTCGACGACACTGGCGACGGTGACGGCAAGGGCATCTACTGGGTGCTGAAGAACGTCGTGCTCGGTCCCCCGGTGAGGCGGATCTTCCGGCCGCGGATCGAGGGCGCGGAGAACATCCCGGACCTCGGCCCGGCGATCATCGCCAGCAACCACCTGTCGTACGCGGACTGGATCTTCATGCCGCTGGCGGTCCGCCGCCGGATCACGTTCGTGGCGAAGTCCGACTACTTCACCGGCGCCGGGATCAAGGGCCGGTTCCAGCGCGGCTTCTTCAAGGGCACCGGCCAGGTCCCGATCGACCGCTCCGGCGGTTCGGCGTCCGAGGGCGCGATCCGGGCCGGGATGAAGGTGCTCGAGCGCGGTGAGCTGTTCGGCATCTACCCCGAGGGCACCCGCTCGCACGACGGCCGCCTCTACAAGGGCCGGACCGGCGTCGCCCGGCTGGCGCTGGAGTCCAAGGCGCCGGTGATCCCGGTCGGCGTGATCGGCACCGACGTCGTCGCCCCGCCCGGCAAGGTGGTCGCCTCGCTGGCCTCCCCGACGGTCAGGTTCGGCGAGCCGCTGGACTTCTCCCGGTACGACGGGATGGAGGGCGACCGGCTGATCCTGCGCGCGGTCACCGACGAGATCATGTACCGGATCATGGAGCTGTCCGGCCAGGAGTACGTCGACATGTACGCCACCAAGGCCAAGTCACTGGAGGGCCGGGCCACGACCGGCGCCCCCAAGAAGGTCCGCAAGTCGGACACCTGATCCGCAGACTGAGACGGCCTAGGCGTACGCTGGGAAACCGTGGACGGACCGATCGCTTATCAGGGTGAGCCAGGCGCCAACTCGGCGATGGCATGCACCGAGATGTTTCCCGAGCGCGAGCAGCTGCCCTGCACCACGTTCGAGGACGCGCTGGAGGCGGTCAGCACCGGGCGCGCCGGGCTGGCGATGATCCCGGTGGACAACTCGATCGCCGGGCGGGTGGCGGACATCCACCACCTGCTGCCGGAGTCCGGGCTGCACATCATCGGCGAGTTCTTCCTGCCGATCCACTTCCAGCTGATGGTCACGCCGGGCGCCACGCTCGACGCGATCACGACCGTGCGCAGCCACGTCCACGCGCTCGGGCAGTGCCGCAAGATCATCCGCGAGCACGGCTGGTCGACGGTCGTCGCCGACGACACCGCGGGCGCCGCGCGGGAGGTCGCCGAGCTCGGTGACCCGACCGTCGCCGCGCTGTCGCCGCGGGCCGCGGCCGGCCTGTACGGGCTGGACGTGCTCGCCACGGACGTCGAGGACGAGCACCACAACACGACGCGCTTCCTGGTGCTGTCCCGTGAGCCGGAGGTCCCGCCGGTCGGGTCCGGCCCGGTGATCACCAGCTTCATCTACCGGGTCCGCAACGTCTCCGCCGCGCTGTACAAGGCGCTCGGCGGCTTCGCCACCAACAGCGTCAACATGACCAAGCTGGAGAGCTACCAGCTCGGCGGCACGTTCTTCGCGACCCAGTTCTACGCCGACGTCGAGGGCCACCCCGAGGACCCGAACGTCGCGCTCGCGCTCGAGGAGCTCGCGTTCTTCTCGGTCGAGGTCCGCCTGCTCGGCGTCTACCCCGCCCACCCGTTCCGCACGCAGATCGCAGAGCCCGCGGCGAACCGGGCTCTGCGACCTCATCACTAGAACGTGATAGTTACGGCGTAGTCAGCGTCTCGTACGTCGTCCTGCCGATCGGGTACTGCCGGGGTTCGTTCTCGACCTCGCCGAGCATCTGCTGCCAGTCGGTGCGTGGCTCCAGGTACTGATCCACCGTGCCCGGCAGCTTCACCGACGCGGCGATCGGGAACGTGTCTACGCCCGGGCGGCGGCCGATGAGCGCCCAGTCGGACTCACCCGAACCCTTGTACTGGGCAACGACGTGCGCCAGCTGGCGGTCGGTGTGAATCCGTCGCTGCAGCCCGTCGAAGAAGTGGCCGGAGCGGGTGTCGATCAGCCCGTACACGTACGGCGTGTTCGTGAGCGTGCCGTCCGCGGCGACCTTGCCGACGTACGAGGCGACGAAGCTCTGGAACCGGTCACCGGGCACCGGGCTGCCCATCCGGCCGAGGTAGAGGTTCTCGCCCTCGGGCTGCAGGTTGAACGTCAGCGCCTTCCGGCCGGCCTGGTTCGTCATCTCGTACCCGAAGAACACGACGAACGTGCCGGCGTCGGCCCGCGGCACCGTGATCTTGACCGGCTTCGCCTTCCGCAGATCGACGACGACCTTGGCGTCGCGGCTGACGGTGAGCTCGGGCTGGATCATCCGGTAGTGCTCACCGTTCGGCCCGAACGCCGTGACGTCGAGCGTGTACTTGCCCTTGGCAACGCGACCGGGATCGCTCGACTCGAGCGTGTCGACGTTCACGAGCCCGGGGTAGACCTGGTCGGCCGGGAGGGGCTTGCCATCGGTGCCGAGCACACTGACGGGCACGTTGTAGCTCTCGACCTCCTTGTCGGCGACCAGCGGGACGCCGACCTGCTGGCTTCCGGCCGTTGCCGTCAGTCGACCCGTGTAGAGCCCGTCCGGGCCGCTGTGCGTGGTCTCCGAGGTCACCTGCACCGACGCCGTCCCACCCGCAGGCACGGTGAGCTTGTCCGCGCTCAGCTTCAGCACGCCGGCGGCGCTGCCCTTCGTCAGCTCACCCTTGAGATCGAGCGTGACGGCCGCGGTACCGAGGTTCTTGAAGCCGACCTCCTTGGTCACCGGCTTGTCGTCCGCGTGCGGCCACTGCGCCGTACCGAACGAGACGCTCGACGTCGTCGCGACCAGCGTCTGCCGCACCGCCCGCGCGACGTCGACGCGTCCAGAACCTTCCTGGTACGGCGTGAGCTCGGGGTTCTCCTTCGCGGTCGAGGTGAGCGCGGCCTTCAGCTCGGTCGCCTTCCAGCCGGCGTGCTGCTGCGCGAGCAGCGCGGCGGCGCCTGAGACGTGCGGCGTGGCCATCGACGTACCGGACATCCGGGCGTACTTGTCGCCGACCGGCTCCTCCGGGTGCGACGCCGAGGACTTCGCGGCGACGATGCCGACGCCCGGGGCGGTGACGTCGGGCTTGATCAGGCCGCCGCTGACCGGGCCGGGCGCGGAGAAGTACGCCAGCTTCTCGTCGCGGTCGACCGCGCCGACGGTGAGCGCCGAGGCCGCCGTACCGGGTGACTCGACCTCGCGGCCGTTGTTGCCTGCGGCAATGACAAAGAGGGTTCCGGTCTCGTGGGTCCAGCGGTCGACGGCCTGGTCGAGCGGACCGGCCTCCTGGCTGGATCCGCCCAGGCTGAGGTTGACGACCTTCGCCTTCTGCGCAACGGCCCATTCGATGCCGGCCAGGACCTCGGACTCCGCGCAACCGCCGAAGTCGTCGCACACCTTGCCGTCGAGCAGCTTCGCGTCGGGAGCGACACCCTTGTACCCGTCGGTGCCCTTGCCCGCGATGGTCGACGCGACATGGGTGCCGTGACCGACCACGTCGGCGGCCGGCTCGGTGGTGAAGTTCTTGCTGGCGACGACCTGGCCGGTGAGGTCCGGGTGGGTCGCGTCGATGCCACTGTCGAGCACGGCGACCGTGACGCCCTTGCCGGTGTAGCCGGCCTGCCAGGCGGCCGGGGCGCCGATCTGCGGGACGCTGTGGTCGAGCGACGGACGCAGCTTGCCGTCGAGCCAGATCTTCGTCGGCGCGCTCCGGGTGGACTGGCGGCCGAACTGCTGGGTGAGTTGCTTGAAGTCGGCCGCGGCATTCTCCTTCGGCACCGACAGCGCCGTACCGGACTTCAGGGGCTTGGTCGCCTGCCGGGACTGGACGGCGGCGCCGGTCACGATGAGCGGGATGTCGGCGCGCGCGGCGTCGTCGTACCCGTCCCTGAGCAGCAGGGCGATGTCGAACAGCCGGCGGTCCAGCTTGCCGGACTCGACCGCGCCGCGGACGTCGGACGGGATCACCGTCCACGCCTCCGCGCTCTTGCGGACCTCGAACCCGATCCCGTCGCGCCCGTCGACCGCGAGCCGGTCGCCGGCCTTGACGACCACCTTGTCACCGGTGACCAGCGTGATCGTCCGGTCCTTCGCACCGGTCTCGTTCGGCTGCTCGGCGTTGGCCTGGTTGAGCGGGACCAGAGCCAGCAGCAGGACAGCTGCCAGTACGGGGGTCGTCCATCGTCGCTTGCGCACGCGTCACTCCTTCGTCGTCGGCCTTCACCTCACACATGTCCGGCGCCGGCGGCAAACATTTCACCTCGACGGAAAACGTCCGGTGGATAATTGCCGCGCGGTCGACAACGTACGGGACCTAGGGTTCGGGGATGCAGATCGTCGAGGTGGACGGGCACGACCCGGTCGTGTTCGAGAAGTTCTTCAAGGTCCGGGACGACGTCCGGCGGGCCGAGCAGGAGTTCCCGGTGGGGCTCGGGCAGGAGGAGACGCGCGGGCTGTTCACCGGCAACGACCCCGACGAACGCTCGAACGGGCTCGGTCTGGTCGACGGCGACGACTGGCTCGGCATGGTCTGGCTGGACTGGTGGCTGACCGAGAACACGCACGTGGTCGACGTCGAGATCGCGGTCGACCCGCGGTTCCGCCGCCGCGGGGTCGCGTCCCGGTTGCTCGACGAGGTCGAGAGGCGAGCACGGGCCGACGGCCGGACGCTGCTGACCACGTCCGTGATCGCCTCGGCCGAGACCGGATCCAGCGCCGGTACGGCGTTCGCGCAGGCCCGCGGGTTCGTGCCGAAGCACAGCGAGCTGCACCAGGTGATCGAGCTGCCGATGGACGACGCGGTGGTCGACGCGCTCGAGCGCGTCGTACCGGGGTACGAGCTCGTGCAGTGGCGCGACCGGACGCCGGACGAGTGGCTCGGCGAGTTCGCCGACGCGTACACGGCGATGAGCCGGGACGTGCCGCACGGCGACCGCAGCGTCGAGCTTCAGGTGTGGACGCCGGAGCGGCTGGTCGCGCGGGAGGCGCGGCGGATCGAGCAGCGGCGGTTCACCCACACGACGGTCGCGGTCGACGCGGACGGGCAGCTGGCGGCGTACACGCAGATGGGTGGCAACGTCGCGGTGCCGGAACGGCTCTACCAGTACGACACGTTCGTGCGGCCGGAGCATCGCGGGCGGGGGCTGGGGATCGCGGTCAAGATCCCGAACCTGCGGTCGCTGCAGGCCGAGCTGGATCACCCGGCGGTGCTGCACACGTGGAACGCGCCGGAGAACGCGCCGATGATCGCGGTCAACTCCAAGCTCGGTTTTCGCGCGAGCGACCACCGGGTGCTGCTGGAGCTCGAGCTCGGCTGAACGGTCCCCTGGCGGATCGTCAGCTGAAGGTCCAGGCCGGGTAGTCGCGGTCCAGTACGGCGCGGTGGCCGGACCAGTTGGCGTGGTCGCGGCGTTCGGGGTCGAGGGTCGACGGGTGGCCGCCGACCAGGCGGTAGCCCCAGGTGAAGGCGGCGATCGGGACGGCCTCGCGACTGCGGATCACGTCGGGGACGACGGCCAGGAACGTGGTCGCCGTCCAGACACCGTCGGGGTGGTCGGGGTTCGCGGGGGCGTCGAAGAACGTCGGCAGGTGGCCGTAGGAGTGGAACGGGGCGGCGCCGGCGAAGTACGGCAGGACGTCGACGGTGGTGTCGCCGTCGAAGCTGCGGGCGACCACCTGGATCCAGCCCATCACCGCGTTCAGGCCCTGACCGTGGTAGCGGATGCTCGCCGTACAGATCGGGAAGCCGCGGAAGGTCTCGGCGTCCAGGTCGGGGACGATCAGCTGGTGGCCCGACGCCCACGGGTCGTCGTTGGCGAGCACGCGGACGTTGACCAGGCCGCGTTGCCCGCGGGTCTCGAACGGGACGGACAGTTCTCGGCGCATCGAGCCTCCCCCTTGAGGTTTCAAGCAATTCTCCAACGTTTGTTGGGTTTTCGGTGAATCTGGTTGCCGGAGGCTGAGGTCTTGCACTGTACGTGCGTACCGTCGCATGGTGAGAGCGAGCAGTCGCTGGGGGGCAGCCTGTTCGTGGGGGAAGACGGGAAGACTCCGTCTTCAGCTGAAACGTGGGTCTGGGGGATCTGGGAAGCGTCTCGGTCCGGGACCGTCGGTGCGTGCGCGGGGTTCCGTCCTGCTCGTCGCCCCCGGACACCTTGGGGGAGCAATGCCGAGAAAGGCCAACGGGAGAGCGGACAAGATCCACGGGACCGATCCGGACCGCATGCCGGGCGGGCCGATGTCCAACGGAGTGACCGAACCTCCACGGATGAGCATGCCTGGCGCCGGTGGTGGGATGGGTGGGGACACCAGTGGGTCCGGGGGTGACGTGGAGCGGCCGGGGCGGCGCAGTTGTGGGGTGATGGAGGTTCACCGGCGGCTGCTGTCCAGCGATCCGGCGTACGCGGCGGCCCGGTCCGCTCTGGAGAACGCGACAACGCAGTACGTGGCCCGTCAGCATCGTTTTTCCGGCGTCGCGAAGATCCCGGTCGTGGTCCACGTCGTCTGGAACACCGCTGTGCAGAACGTCTCGCAGGCGCAGATCGACAGCCAGCTCGACGTGCTGAACCGGGACTTCCGGGCCGCCAACACCGACCTCGGCGTCGTACCGGCGCCGTTCACCGGCCTGGTCGCCGACTCGCGGATCGAGTTCTTCCTCGCCACCGAGGACCCGGACGGCAACCCGACGATCGGCGTCACCCGGACCCAGACCAGCAAGACCTCGTTCACGCACGACGACCAGGTCAAGTCCTCGGTGACCGGCGGCATCGACCCCTGGCCGACCGACCGCTACCTGAACATCTGGGTGGCCCAGCTCGGCGGCGGCCTACTCGGCTACGCCCAGTTCCCGGGCGGACCGGCCGAGACCGACGGCGTCGTCATCCTGCACAGCGGTTTCGGTACCACCGGTACGGCGGCCGCGCCGTTCGACCTCGGCCGGACCACGACGCACGAGATCGGCCACTACCTGAACCTGTTCCACATCTGGGGCGACGACGGCTCGGGCTGCTCCGGCAGCGACGAGGTCGCCGACACCCCGAACCAGGGCGGGCCGAACTTCGGCGTACCGGTGTTCCCGAAGCTGTCCTGCAGCAACGGGCCGGACGGCGACCTGTTCGTGAACTACATGGACTACACCGACGACCGCGGCATGGTGATGTTCACGACCGACCAGGTCGCCCGGATGGACGCGTGCCTGGACACCGTCCGGACCGAACTCAGCTCGTCGTACGAACAAGCCGGTACGCCGGTGCCGGCGGGCCCGGTGGTGGCGTGGAGCGGCGACCGGCTGGACGCGTTCGTGCTCGGCACCGACCGGGCGATGTACCGCAAGTGGTGGGACGGATCGGCCTGGGGACCGTCGGCCGGCGGGTACGAGTACATGGGTGGTGTCTGCATGAGTGCTCCGGAAGTGGCGTCCTGGGGACCTGACCGGCTGGACGCGTTCGTCCTCGGAACGGACCACGGCGTCTACCACAAGGCGTGGACCGGATCGGCCTGGGAACCGTCCGCGACGGGTTACGAAGCGCTCGGCGGGATCTGCATGAGCCCGCCTCGAGTGGCGACCTGGGGGCCGGACCGGCTCGACCTGTTCGTGCTCGGCACCGACCGCGCGATCTACCACAAGTGGTGGGACGGGTCGGCGTGGAACGGCTACGAGTCCCTCGGCGGGACCTGCATGAGCCCGCCGCAGGTGGTCTCCTGGGGACCTGACCGGCTCGACGTGTTCGTGCTCGGCACCGACAACGCGGTCTGGCACAAGTGGTGGGACGGCTCGGCGTGGTCGGGCTTCGAGTCCCTCGGCGGGCTCTGCACCAGCCCGCCGACCGTCGTCTCGTGGGGCCCGGACCGGATCGACCTGTTCGTGCTCGGCACCGACTCGGCGCTCTACCACCAGTCCTGGGACGGTACGGCGTGGTCGGGCTGGTCGTCGCTGGGCGGGATCTGCGCGAGCGCGCCGACGGCGGTCGCGTGGGGTCCGGACCGGCTGGACGTCTTCGTGCTGGGAACGGATTCCGCGCTCTACCACCAGGCCTACGACGGTACGGCGTGGTCGGGCTTCGAGTCCCTCGGCGGGATCTGCGTCGACGAGCCGCGGGTGACGGCGTGGGACAGCGACCGGCTGGACGTGTTCGTGGTCGGGACCGACGGCGGGCTCTACCACAAGTGGTGGGACGGGACGGCCTGGGGACCGTCGGCCACCGGGTACGAACCGCTGGGCGGGATCATCAGCGACTTCAAGGTCACGCTGCCGGCACCGTCGCCGGGTGCCGCACCCGCGATGATGCCCAAGGCAACCATCGGGGAGAGGGTGCCGACCTGAGCCCCGAGCTGGTGGTCGGGCGGTGGACGCACTCCTTCGAGGAGGACCACGACGGGCTCAGCGTCTACCGCCGCGACGACTTCGCCTTCCCGCCGGCCCGCGGCCGGCGGGGGGTGGAGTTCCGCGCCGACGGCACCTTCGTCGAACGCCTGATCGGCCGCGGTGACGCCCCCGAGGAACACCTGGGTCAGTGGGAGCCGTCGGGCGTCGTCGCCCGCGGCGCCACCGGCTCGGCCCTCGTGGTCAACGCGACGGCCGACCGCCTCGAACTCGCCTGGCAGTAGACCCCGCTCCCTCGACTGGTCCCTTGTTCGATGACTGGTCCCTTGTTGGATGACTGGTCCCTTGTTCGACGACTGACGCCGTACAACGGGCCAGTGGTGAGAAACGGAAGCAGCCGTGGGCTGGAAGAGCTGGTTTGGCAGGAGGATCCATGACCACACCACCTGTGCGTTATCTCGTCGTACCGGCCGCCGAGGCGGCGGATGCCGAGCGGGCGGCTCGGCTCGGCGACCGCACCATCTTGTGGTGTGCGGCCGAGCAACGGCTCGGTCGTGCCTCGCGGACCGTGCCGGGGCTGCTGCTGGTCACGCAGGTCGGGCGGTCGTTCCAGGACGACTTCCCGGACGTGGTTCCCCTGCTCGACCACGGCCGTCAGTTGGTGATCTCCGCCGCCGACAAGCCTCGGCGGCGGTCCAACCACCACTGGCGCGTCGAACCGTTGCGTCCCGGGGTCGTCGTCGACGTCCCTGCCCTCGGGGCGCAACGGGTCGAGCGGACCACCACCGACCTGCTCGCCCAGCTCTCCCCCGCCGCCTACCAGGCCGACCTCACCTGGTTCGCGAACCTGCCGACCCGGCACTCGCTCAGCGCGACGTACACCCAGGCGGCCGACTTCGCCGAAGCCAAGATGGTGGCCCACGGCTACTCGACGACCCGGATGCCGATCACGGTCGGCGCCGGCCACTCGGAGAACCTGATCGGCGACCGCCCGGGTGCCGGCCCGGGCCCGCGCGAACTCGTGCTGATCACCGCGCACCTCGACTCGATCAACCACGCCGGCGGCCCGGCCGCGTCCGCGCCCGGTGCCGACGACAACGGCAGCGGTTCGGCCGGCGTACTGGAACTCGGGCGGGTGCTCGCGACGCGGAGCTGGCAGCACGACGTACGGCTGATCCTCTTCGGCGGTGAAGAGCAGGGCCTGCACGGGAGCAAGCAGTACGTCGCCGCGCTGCCCGCCGCCGACCGGGCGCGGATCCGCGCGGTACTCAACATGGACATGATCGCGTCCAAGAACAGCTCGACCCCGACCGTCCTGCTCGAAGGCGCGGCCGTGTCGGCGACGCAGATCGCGGACCTGACCGCGGCCGCGGCGACGTACACGGGTCTGAAGGTGGAGACGTCGTTCAACCCGTTCGCCAGCGACCACGTCCCGTTCATCACCGCGGGCATGCCCGCGCTGCTGACGATCGAGGGCGCGGACAGCGCCAACGGCAACATCCACTCGGCCAACGACACCTTGAGTACGCTCAACTGGCCGCTCGCCGCCGAGATCCTGCGGATGAACACCGCGGCGCTCGCGGGCTGGCTGGTCGAGGTCGAGGTAACCACAGCCCGGCCGCGACCAGCGGGCTCGATCGTCTCCCGCGGCCCCGGTCTGCTCGACGTGTTCGTCGTCGGCACGGACCATGCGATGCACCACAAAGCGTGGGACGGGACCTCCTGGACGGATTACGAGTCCCTGGGAGGTGTCATAAGCACGGTGTCATAGATTTGGGGAGGTGACGGACCTGAGCTGGAACGGATGCCTGAACACCCGCGACCTGGCCGGCCTGCCCACCCGGTACGGCGGTACGACGCGCGCCGGGCTGGTCCGGACCGACTCCCTGCACCAGTTGGACGACGACGGCTGGGCCGCGTTTCGCGGCGTGAAGGCGGGTCTCGTGCTCGACCTGCGGTCGGACTGGGAGATGACCGAGCCGCACCCGCTCGACGGCGACCCGGCGTACCGGCGGATCCCGTGGATCGACCCGGCGGCGGAGAAGCTCCGCGTCGCCGGGGACGAGCCGCTGATGGCCGACATCTACCGCGGCAGCCTCGATCGCAACACCGGGCAGATCCTCCAGGCGTACCGCGCGATCGCGGCAGTTCCGCTCGACCAGGCGGTCGTCGTGCACTGCCGTTCCGGCAAGGACCGGACCGGGCTGCTCGTCGCGTTGCTGCAGGACTTGGCCGGCGTACCGCGGGAGACGATCGCTGCGGACTTCGCCGTCAGTGAGGCGAACCTGGGGATCCTGGAGCGGATTGCGGCGCTGCCTTCTGATGAGCGTGAGACTACCGGTGTGCTGTGGCGGTCGCTGCCGGAGACGATCCTGTCGGCGCTCGATCACGTGGATCAGCGGTACGGCGGCGTACGGGCTTATCTGGCGTTGTGCGGGCTGACGCCGCGCGAGATCCATCGGCTCGGGCTGCGGCTGCTCGGCGGTGTCGAGGTCGAGGCGGTGGTGTTCGACTTCGACGGGCTGCTGATGGACACCGAGACCACGATGGTCGAGAGCTGGAAGGCCGAGTGGGCGCACCACGGGCTGGAGCTCGACCTGGAGGACGACTTCTGGCCGGGGCACGGCGGCGACACCAGCACCGTGCGGTACTCACGGCTGGCGGAGCTCGTGCCGGGCTTCGACCGGGACGCCAGTCATGCCCGGCGGACGGCGCATCGCGATCGGCTGCACGCGGAGATGGACTTCCGGCCGGGGATCCACGACTGGTTGCTCGAGGCCCGAGCGTTGGGCCTTCGGGTCGGGATCGCGAGCAGCTCGCCCCGGACGTGGGTGGTTGGGCACCTGGAGCGGGTGGGGGCGCTGGAGCTGTTCGATGTCATCGCCGCCGGCGACGAGGTCGACGGGCACAAGCCGGATCCGGCGGTGTACAACCTCGCGTTGGCGCGGCTCGGATTGCCGGGGCGGGCGGCGTTGGCTGTCGAGGACACGCCGCACGGCATCGTCGCGGCAGCCGCCGCGGGAATGCTGACCGTCGGACTCCCCAACCCGTACGTGGATCCGGCGACCATGGACGGCTTCGTGCTGGCGAGCGCCGCCGAACAGCCGCTCAGCGAAACGCTGTACGCCGTCGGCTCAGCCGGCTGACGGCGTACAGGCGCTCAGACGATCGATAGCGGGAGCAGCTTCTTGCCCGTGGGGCCGATCTGGATCTCGGTGCCCATCTGCGGGCAGACGCCGCAGTCGAAGCACGGGGTCCAGCGGCAGTCCTCGACCTCGATCGCGCCGTCCTCCTCGAGGGCGTCCTGCCAGTCCTCCCAGAGCCAGTCGCGGTCCAGGCCGGAGTCCAGGTGGTCCCAGGGCAGGACCTCGGCGTACTCGCGCTCACGGGTGGTGAACCAGGCCAGGTCGACCGGCTCGCCGGCCAGCGCCTTGTCGGCGCAGTCCAGCCAGCGCTCGTACGAGAAGTGCTCGCTCCAGCCGTCGAAGCGGCCGCCGTCACGCCAGACCGCCTCGATGATCCGGCCGACGCGGCGGTCACCGCGGGACAGCAGACCCTCGATGATGCCCGGCTTGCCGTCGTGGTACCGGAAGCCGATCGCCTTCGCGTACTTGCGGTCCGAGCGGATCGCGGCCCCCAGCTTGGCCAGCCGCGCGTCGGTCTCCTCGACGCCGAGCTGCGACGCCCACTGGAACGGCGTGTGCGGCTTCGGCACGAACCCGCCGATCGACACCGTGCAGCGGATGTCGTTGCGGCCGGACACCTCGCGGCCGGTCGCGATCACCCGCTTGGCCAGGTCCGCGATCGCCAGCACGTCCTCGTCGGTCTCGGTCGGCAGGCCGCACATGAAGTACAGCTTCACCTGCCGCCAGCCGTGGCTGTACGCCGCCGCGACCGTGCGGATCAGGTCCTCCTCGCTGACCATCTTGTTGATCACCTTGCGCATCCGGTCCGAGCCGCCCTCGGGGGCGAACGTCAGACCGCTGCGCCGGCCGTTGCGGGAGAACTCGTTGGCCAGCGTGATGTTGAACGCGTCGACCCTTGTCGAAGGCAACGACAACGAGACGTTGCTGCCCTCGTACTGGTCGCCCAGTCCCTTGGCCACCTCGGCGATCTCGCTGTGGTCGGCCGAGCTCAGGCTGAGCAGCCCGACCTCCTCGAACCCGGACTGCTTGAGGCCGTTCTCGACCATGGCGCCGATCGTGGTGATGCTGCGCTCGCGGACCGGGCGGGTGATCATCCCGGCCTGGCAGAACCGGCAGCCGCGCGTGCAGCCGCGGAAGATCTCCACCGAGTAGCGCTCGTGCACGGTCTCGGCCAGCGGGACCAGCGGCTTCTTCGGGTACGGCCAGGCGTCGAGGTCCATCACGGTGTGCTTCGCCGTCCGCCACGGCACGCCCGGCTTGTTCGGCGCGACGCGCTGGATGCGGCCGTCGGGCAGGTACTCGACGGTGAAGAACTTGGGGATGTAGACGCCACCGGACTTGGCCAGCCGCAGCAGCACCTCGTCGCGGCCGCCCGGTTTGCCCTCGTCCTTCCACTCCCGGATCACCTCGGAGACCGCGAGCACGATCTCCTCGCCGTCACCGAGCACCGCCGCGTCGATGAAGTCCGCGATCGGCTCGGGGTTGAACGCGGCGTGCCCGCCGGCCAGCACGATCGGGTCGTCCTCGGTCCGGTCCACGGCGTACAGCGGGATCCCGGCCAGGTCGAGCGCGGTCAGCATGTTGGTGTACCCGAGCTCGGTCGAGAACGACAGCCCGAACACGTCGAAGGCCCGCACCGGGCGGTGGCTGTCGAGGGTGAACTGCGGGATCTTGTGCTCCCGCATCACGGCTTCCATGTCCGGCCAGACCGAGTAGGTCCGCTCCGCCAGGATGTGCTCGCGCTCGTTCAGCACCTCGTACAGGATCTGCACGCCCTGGTTGGGCAGCGCGACCTCGTAGGCGTCCGGGTACATCAGGGCCCAGCGGACACTCACACTGTCCCAGTCCTTGCTGACCGAGTTCAGCTCACCGCCGACGTACTGGATCGGCTTCTGCACACCCGGCAGCACCGGCTCCAGGCGGGGGAACAACGACTCGACAGTCATCAAGGACACTTCCGTACGAGGACAGGGCGCCTACCAGCCTAACGCCGCCGTTGCCCATCCCCCGCATCCCTTGCTCAGCCCGGCACCTTCGCTCCCGGGCCGGGGAGCAGATCGACGTCCGCGGCGCGCATCGGCTCGCCGCAGTCCGCGCAGCGCAGCTCGGGCCTGGTGATCTCGCCGCAGGCGTGGTGCCGGTAGAGCACGGGCGGGCCGGCCTCACCGGCCAGGTACTTGTCGCCCCAGCCGGACATCGCCATCAGTACGTCGAGCAGGTCGGTGCCCTTGGCGGTCAGGGCGTACTCGTAGCGCGGGCGGGCGTCGTACGGTCTGCGCTCGAGCACGCCCTGCTCGACGAGGTGGCCCAGCCGCTCGGTCAGCACCTTGCGGGAGATCCCGAGATCGGCCTGGATCTGGTCGAAGCGGTTGATCCCGGCCCAGACGTCGCGCAGCACCAGCGGCGACCAGGGCTCGCCGATCACGTCGAGCGTGCGGGCGATCGAGCACGCCATGTCACGGAACTGGGTCCTCTGCATGGTGTCAGGGTAGCTCTTTGGGGTTCCCTGAGGGAACTTTGACTGTTACGGTCTCCTCAAGGAACCCCAAGCTGGAGGAGCGCTCATGAGCAACTCACTCACCACCGAGGTCCGCGCGGTCGTCGAGAGCACCGCGATCGGGCACCTCGCCACCGTGCTTCCGGACGGGTCGCCGCACTCGGTGCCGATCTGGGTCGACACCGAGGGCGACCACGTCGTCTTCCTGACCGGGCCCGGGTCCCGCAAGGCGCGCAACCTGCAGCAGGACCCGCGGGTCGCGCTCTCGCTGACCGCGCCTGACAACCCGTTCCTGCCGGTGACGCTGCGCGGACGGGTCGTCGAGTGGATCGACGGAGACGCCGCGTGGGCGATCGTGGACCGGGTGGCGATGAAGTACATCGGGCAGCCGTACTCCCGCGAGCAGGAGCGGGTCGTGGCGCTGATCAAGGTCGAGCACCACACGGTCGGGGTCAGCTGAGGTGGGTCAGCAGCAGGGGGTTGATCCGTTCGGGGTGGGTGTACGTCACCAGATGGGCGGCGTCCTCGAGGATCTCCAGGTGGGCGCCGGGGATGGCCTGGGCGAGCGGGACGACTGTTTCCGGTGGGATTGAGGTGTCCTGCTCGGCGGTGATCAGGAGGACCGGCGCGGTGATGTCCTGGAGGCCGGCGGTCAGGTCGAGCGTGCTGAGGGCCTCGCAGCAAGCGGCGTAGCCCTCGTCGCTGGTGCTGAGGAGCTGCCGGCGGATCGTCTCGACCTCCTCGGGGTGCGTTTCGGCGTACGAGGGGAGGAACCAACGCCCGAGGGTCGCCTCGGTGATCGCCTGGGTGCCTTCCTTGCGGACCTGCGCGGCGCGGTCGGTCCAGGTCTGGGCGTTGGCGGCGGGGTTGACCGGCGGGCAGAGCAGGGCGAAACGGTGGAACCGATCAGGCGCGTTCTGTGCCAGCCAGAGCCCGACGGCACCGCCGAGCGAGATTCCGACGTACGACGCCTGCTCGGTCTCGGTCGTGTCGAGCAGTTCGATGACGTCGTTGCCGAGGTCCTCGATCGTGCACGGCCCGGGCGGCGCCTCGGACGCGCCGTGGCCGCGGTGGTCGAACGCGATCACGCGGAAGCTCTTGGACAGGGCGTCGAGCTGAGGCGCCCACATGGCGTGGTTGGTGCCGAGCGACGAGGCCAGCAGTACTACGGGCGCGTCGTCGGGGCCGGTCGTCTGGTGGTTGAGCCGCATACTCGTCACCTTAGTGACGGTGTTAGCTTCGCGGCATGTCTAAGGGTGTTCCTGGGGTGGACGGGTTCGTCGAGCTCGCCACGGTGGTGCGTAGCGGGTTCGTCGAGAGCCGGCACTTCGGGATGGCGGTCGCGTTGTCGCCGTCCGGTGCGCGGGTCTTCACCGCCGGAGACGTCAACGCTGTGATCCTGCCGCGCTCGACGGCCAAGCCGCTGCAGGCGGTCGGCACATTGGTGGCGGGCGCCGTACTGGACGGTCCTGAGACGGCCATCGCCGCCGGGAGCCACACCGGCGAGGATCGGCACGTCGCCGTCGTCGACAAGATCCTCGGCGCCGCCGGACTCGACCGCTCCGCGTTGGGCTGCCCGCCGGACTGGCCGGAGGACGAGCCGACCCGCTTCCGGCTGATCAGCGAGGGCGGCGCGCCGGACGCCGTACGGATGAACTGCTCGGGCAAGCACGCGGCCATGCTCGCGGCGGCCGTGACTCTCACCGGTCCGGCCGACTACCTGGACCCGGCCTCACCGGTCCAGCAGATCATCCAGGCCGAGATCGAGCGGTTGACCGAGGCAACTACCGGCATCGTCACCGTGGACGGCTGCGGCGCGCCCCTGCTCGGGATGCCCTTGATCGGCCTGGCCCGCTCGTTCAGCCTGCTGGCCACGGCCGCTCCCGGAACCGCGGAGCACCAGGTCGCCACGGCCATGCGCGAGCACCCCGAGTACGTCGGCGGCCGGGGCCATCTCAACTCCGACACCATGCGACTGCTGCCCGGCGTACTGGCGAAGGGCGGCGCGGAAGGCGTCATCGCGATGGCCGCCCCGGACGGCCACGCGGTCGCGGTGAAGGTCATCGACGGCAACCCGCGCGCGACGACGGCGCTGGCCCTGACGCTGCTGGAGAAGTGCGGCGCCGACGTCACAGCTGCCGCCGCGCTCCGCCACGTCCCCGTCCTCGGCGGCGGCCAACCGGTCGGCGAGATCGTCCCCGCGATCTGACCCGCCACTTTGAGCACGGCTCAGCCACCCCGGCGCCAGTTTCGTGGCTGAGCGGCGCTCAAGGTCCTAGCGGTAGAGCCCCAGCGCGCCCGTCAGCGAGTCGACGGCCGCGCGAGGCCCGTACAGACCGAGGCCGATGTACTCCAGGTCCTCCGCCTTCGTCCCGCCGACCGTCGCCGTGTACTGCTCGTACGTCCGCGATTGCTGCGCGACCTGGTTCATGTCGTGCACCGTGACGCCGTCGCGCGCGGCCGCCTGGTCGCGGAGCTCTCGCAGCTGCTCGCCCGACGCCCGCAGCACCGGGATCGGGTGCGCGCACATGCCCTCGTGGACCGCGCCCGACGCGTCCTCGACCGCCGCGCCCACGACCTCCTCGTGATGATGCCCGAGCGCGACCCCGAGCAACGCCGCCGTGTTCAGCGCGACGCCGACCGGCGCCTCGGCCGCGATCACCACCACCATCTTGTTCGCCAGCATCGGGCGGACTCCTTCCACGTGCTCAACAGATCCGCGTCAACGCTAGCCATCCGTACGTCGTACGCGCTGACCTACCGAACGAAGTTCGGCCCCTGAGCGAAACTGGTCGGCATGGACGAACTTGATACGGCCCTGCTGCGCATCCTGCAGAACGACGCACGCCGCACCAACCGCGACATGGCCGCCGAACTCGGCATCGCGCCGTCGACCTGCCTGGAGCGGATCCGCGGCCTGCGCGACCGCGGCGTGATCAGCGGGTACCACGCGGCGGTCGACCTGCACGCGATCGACCGGTCCACCCAGGCGATCATCTCGATCAAGCTCCGCCCGCAGGCGATGGCCGTCGCGACGGCGTTCCAGGACTACGTGCAGAGCCTGCCGCAGACGCTGGAGATGTTCATGGTCTCCGGCGCCTCGGACTTCCTCGCCCACGTCGCGGTGAAGGACACGCAGGCGCTGCGCGACCTCGTGCTGCAGCTGGCCAAGCGCCAGGAGATCGGTGACATCCGCAGCTCGGTCGTCTTCGAGCACCACCGCCGTACGACGGTGATGCCCCTCCCCCAGCGCTGAGGACCTCAGTCGAGGACGGCGACGGCTTCGATCTCGACCAGCAGGTCCGGCGCGGCCAGGGCGGCGACGCCGATGCCGGTGAACGGCGGGACCGGGTTCACGCCGAGCCGCGCGAAGGCCCGGCCGGCGCCTTCGAGGAACGCCGGCATCTTGTCCGGCGTCCAGTCGACCAGGTAGACGGTCAGCTTCACCACGTCGTCGAAGGTGGCGCCGGCGGCAGCGAGGGCCTTGGCGAGGTTCAGGTAGACCTGCTCGGCCTGGGCTGCGAGGTCGCCTTCACCGACCGTCGCGCCGTCGGCGCCCCAGGCGACCTGGCCGGCCACGAACACCAGCCGCGAGCCGGTCGCGACCGACACCTGCCGGTACAGGTCGATCTGCGGCAGGTCGGTGGGGTTGATCAAGGTCACGCTCATCGGGTCGCCTCTCGTACTCTCTTGTGGTTACCCAGAAACCGTAGGAGAGTATTGGCGGCCAGGGAAGAACGCACTTTTCAGTGACCGGGGAACCAGATGGTGACCAAGCAGTACAGCGGCTCGCCCGAGGACGCGGACCTCACCCGTGCGGACTCGCTGGCGCGGGAGATCTTCTCCGACATCGCCAACAAGTGGGCGTTCCTGATCATCGAGCTGCTCGCCGACCGCACGCTGCGCTTCAGCGAGCTGCGCGACCAGGTCGAGGGCATCAGCCACAAGATGCTCACCCAGAACCTGCGCATGCTCGAGCGCTACGGCCTGGTCGAACGCACCGTCTACCCGACCGTCCCACCCCGCGTCGACTACACCCTGACCGAACCAGGCCAGGCCCTCCACACAGTGGTCAGCGGCATGTGCGACTGGACCCACCGCTACCTCGCCGACATCGAGTCCTCCCGCCGCAAGTTCGACAGCTGAGCGTGTGACAGTTCCCGCAAGGTGTGGGGGACGGACGGAAATGTCCTGGCACGCCGGCGGTCGGGCTGAAAGGGTCGGCGGTATGGCTTCGAACTTGGACTGTCTCGGGCTCGGTGTCGGGTCGCCGGAGGCGTTCGCCGATCTGGTCGAACGGATCGGCCCGCAGGCAACGCCCATCGCGCGCACCGACGACGGACTCGAGCTGCTGCGCTGGGAGGACCCCTCGGGCGCCCGCCTGCTGCTCACGCGCGGCAAGCGCGGAATCACCCGCCTCACACCGTCGTACGCCGGGCAACGGACCGTCCGGCTCGGGAACGTACGCCGGGTGGGCGAGGAGGCCGCCGTCGCCGACGTGGTGGTCGACGGCGACACCGTCACCCGGATGGCCGTCGAGCTCGAGGAACTGGCCGTGCTCGGCGACACCGAGCACGAGGGCATGGCCAGCGTGATCGCACTCGCGCCGGACGCCGAGGTGTTCGCCGACGCGGAGGCCTTCGCCACCGCCGACGCCAGCCTGCTGGGCAACGGCGACTCCGGCCCGCGGCCCGACCACTACGAGGACGACTGGGTCTGGCCGCCCCGCCTTGCCGCCGAGTCCTTCATCCCCAGCGGCATGTTCGGCTCGGGCGGCAAGGCCGAGCCGGCGGCTCTGCTCAACGGCGTCGTCCGTTACGCCGAGCGCCGTACGACGATGCTCACGGGCCAGGACTTCGTCGTCGCCAGAGTCCGCTCAGCCGGCTTCGAGGCGGACGTCTGCCTCCCGCCCACCGTGACCGTCCCCCTCCCGGGAGCCGTCGTCAGCGCCGACGTCTTCCTCACCGGCTCCCTCGAGATCCCGCTCCCCGCACCCCGCCGCCGCTGGTTCTCCCGAGGCTAGCGCCCAGCCGATCTCCTCGCACCAGGCCGGCCTTCTCATACGCCGCCGGCTCCCCGTGCACCTCGGCCGGTTCTCCCGCCGGCTCCTTCCTGCGCCAACCACCCGGCATCTGCGGACTCCCCGAGCCCCTCACCAAATTGTCTCGCCCGTCCCTCCGCACGGCCCCGCTGGTTCTTCCGCCCGTCCCTCCGCACAGCCCAACCGGTTCACCCGCCCGTCCCTCCACACAACCCCACCGGTCCACCCGCCCATCCCTCCACACAACCCAACCGGTCCACCCGCCCATCCCTCCACACAGCCCAACCGGTCCACCCGCCCATCCCTCCACACAGCCCAACCGGTTCACCCTGCGTTGCCACCCCACGCACGCCGGTGCCTCCGACAACCCCCCGCCGGTTTCACCGCCTCCTGCCCCCTGACCACCACGCGCCACGGCGCTTCACCCAAGCTCTCGCCACACGCCCGGCGGCCGCAGCCTGCACTTAGTCCGCTCCCGCCCCAGACCGCCGAGCCGGCATCCGGCACACACTCACGCGAGTTCCTCGTCCTGACGGCTGGTTCGCCTGCGGCTGACTGGCTCGTTGTTGGACGACTGCCGCGTTGTACCGCGGCAGTCGTCGAACAAGAGAGCAGTCGTCGCATTGCGGGGCAGTGGGCGCCGTTTGGGCCAG
>NZ_JBNCLH010000011.1:38585-69132 GCF_049844575.1 Kribbella sp. DT2
AGCTTGCGGACCAGCCCACTCACCGGATCGGTCGTACAGGGGGCCGCTGGACGCTGACTGGCTGGGCCCTCGGTCGGCGCAGGTGCAGGTTCGGGTCGGGTGTCGGGGCTGACTCGCTCGTTGTTGGACGACTGGCGCGGTACAACGCGGCAGTCGTCGAACAAGAGAGCAGCCGTCGCATTGCGGGGCAGTGCGCGCCGTTCGGGCCAGCTTGCGGACCAGCCCACTCACCGGATCGGTCGTACAGGGGGCCGCTGGACGCTGACTGGCTGGGCCCTCGGTCGGCGGAGGCGCAGGTTCGCGTCGCGTATCGACTGACTGGCTGGGCCCTCGGTCAGCGGAGGCGCAGGTTCGGGTCGCGTATCGGCTGACTGGCTGGGCCCTCGGTCGGCGGAGGCGCAGGTTCGGGTCGCGTATCGGCTGACTGGCTCGTTGTTCGACGACTGGCGCGGTACAACGCGGCAGTCGTCGAACAAGGGAGCAGTCGTCGACATGCGCGGCAGTGGGCCAGGCGGTTCGGACCAGCTTGCGCGGCAGGGGACCAGAGGAACGGGGCCCGCCGCATTCGGCCGGCCGGTGCCGACGCGGTACCCGCCGGGGGCCTGCGTCCGTTGCAGACCAGGTCGGCCACCGATTTCGGGGTCGCGGGGCGACCGGACGACCGGGCGAACCGGACGAACCGGCGACCGGCGACCGGCGACCGGCGACCGACCAGCGTCGTACGTTGGCTGACCGGCGGATGTGGGGCTTGTCCGCAGGGTCGACCACTGGACCCGTCGTATCGGCGCCGCTGGGCGGCTGGCCGATCGGCTGGCGTAGGTGCCGGGAGTGGGTGCGGGGGTTCAGATCTCGTGCGAACGGAGGTGGATGTTCTGCAGCAGGCCGATGGCGAGCAGGCCGGCGAACATCGACGAGCCGCCGTAGGAGACGAAGGGCAGCGGGAGGCCGGTGACCGGCATGATGCCGAGCGTCATACCGATGTTCTCGAAGGCCTGGAAGGCGAACCAGCAGACGATGCCGGTGGCGACCAGGCGGTCGAAGGCGTCGCGGGCGTTGACGGCGATCCGGAGGCCGCGCCAGAGGATCAGCGCGAACAGGACGATGATCGCGCCGGCGCCGAGCAGGCCGAGCTCCTCGCCGGCGACGGTGAAGACGAAGTCGGTGTGCTGCTCGGGGACGAAGGCGTTCTGGGTCTGGGAGCCGTGGAAGAGGCCCTGGCCGAAGACTCCGCCGTTGCCGATCGCGATACGGGCCTGGTTGACGTTGTAGCCAATGCCCTGGGGGTCCTGGGACGGGTCCGCGAAGGCGGTGAAGCGGGCGAGCTGGTACTCCTTCAGCACGTTGAACTGGATGGCCAGGGTCGCGATCAGGACCGCGGCGCTGACCAGGCCCAGCATCCAGCGCTTGGGGACGCCGGAGACGGCGATGATGCCGAAGACGATCGAGCCCAGGACCATCACCGTGCCGAGGTCGGGCTGGAGCATGACCAGGAGGACCGGGAACGCGGCGACCGCGATCGCCTGGGCCACGTCGATCGTGCGGGCGTTCTCGCGGTGGTTGGTCTCGCCCTTCTCGGCGATCAGCAGGGCCATGCCGACGATCACCGCGAGCTTGGCGAACTCGCTGGGCTGGACCGACATCCCCGGCAGCTGGATCCAGGAACGCGAACCGTTGATCACCGCGCCGACGCCGGGCACCAGGACGAGGATCAGGCCGAGCAGCGACGCGGCGTACAGCACCGGCGCGAGGATGCGCAGGCGGCGGTGGTCGGTGACCGCGGCGCCGACCGCGAGGACCGCGCCGATCGCGAAGTTCAGGGCGTGCCGGAGCAGGTACGCCTGCGGGTGCCCGTCGGTCAGCGATGATCGCTGGTACGTCGCCGACCAGACCAGCAGCCCGCCGAGGAAGGCGAGCGCGAGTACCCCGAGCACCAGGACCCAGTCGGCCTGCCAGAGCGCCGACCGCCGGTCCACCCGCGACCGGACCGGTCGCATCGTCAGCAGGCTCATGGCGTCTTCTTCGCGGCCGGCGGCGCGGGCGGCTTGATGTTGTAGAGCGTCTCGTAGATCTTGCGCACCGCCGTACCGGAGGCGCCCGAGCCCGTCCCGGCCTGGCTGATCATCATCACCACGGCGTACCGGTCGGAGTACGACGCGAGCCACGACGTGGTCTGCTTACCGTAGACCTCGGCCGTTCCGGTCTTGGCCCGGATCGGGATCTGGTCGAGCGGGAACCCGTTGAACTTCCAGGCCGCCGTCCCGGAGCGCACGGTCTCCTTCAGCGACTTGTCGATGTAGCGCAGGTTGGCGGCCGGGACCGGCAGCCGGGCGGCGATCGTGCTCGGGATGTCCTTGGCCTTGCCGTTCGGGCCGATCACCTTCTGCGCGACCCGCGGCTCCCAGAGGATGCCGCCGTTGGACAGCGCCGAGTAGACGGTCGCGAGCTGGATCGGCGTCAGCGTGGTGTCGCCCTGCCCGATCGCGAAGTTCACCGCGTCACCGGCGCGGTAGCGGTACCCGTCGGCGCAGAACTCGCGGGAGAACTGCTTGAGGAACGCCGACGTCCCGGCCGGCGGACTGCCGGCGAGCTTGCAGTAGTAGTCCTTCTGCGCGTCGTAGTACGTCTTCTTCCACTTGCGGTCCGCGATCCGCCCCGAGGCCTCGCCGGGCAGGTCGATCCCGGTCGCCTTGCCGAGGCCGAACTTCTTCGCCATCTCGACCAGCGGGTCGACCGCGTTGATGTCGCCGGAGTTGCCGCCCTCCTTGAGCCACAGGGCATAGGCGATCCGGTAGAAGAACGTGTCGCAGGACAGCGCGAGCGCCTGGTCGAACCCGATCATCCCGTACGACGCGGACTCGTAGTTCTTGAACCGGCGGTTGCCCACCTCGAAGAACGACGAGCAGTCCAGCCGGGTCTTCTGGCTGTACCCGGCGCCGAGCGCGGCCGCCGTCGTGATCGGCTTGAACGTCGACCCCGGCGCGAGCTGACCCTGCAGCGCCCGGGACAGCAGCGGCGTCCCGGACTGCGGCGAGTACAGCGCGTCGAGCTCGCGCTGCGAGATCCCGCCGACCCAGACGCCCGGGTCGTACGACGGGTAGCTGGCCATGCCGACGATGTGACCGGTCTTGGTGTCCATCACGACCGCGGCGCCCGAGTCGGCGACGTAGTTGCGCTTGGTGATCTTGTCGTACTGCTTGCGCGCGGTCGTGATCGCGCCGAGCAGCTCCTTCTCGACCGAGGCCTGCACGCGCGCGTCGATGCTCGTCACCAACGTCGAGCCGGGCACGGGCGCGGTCTGCTTCACCGTGCCGGTCGTGTACCCGACGGCGTCGACGCTGACGGTCTTCAGCCCGGGCGCCCCGCGCAGCATCGCGTCGTACGTGCGCTCGACGCCGGCCCGGCCGACCAGGTCGGACCGGTGCGGCACCGGGTCCTGCCCGCCGGCGTCGATCTTGTCGAGCTCCTCGGTGGTGATCGGCGACAGGTACCCGAGGATGTGGGCCGCGTTCACCCCGTACGGCGCCGGGTAGGCGCGCAGCGCGGCGGTCTCGGCGGCGACACCGGGGAAGTCCTCGCGGCGTTCCATCACCTCGATGGCGACCTGCTCGCTGACGTCCTTGGCCACCGGGATCGGCTGGTACGGCGAACCGTTCCAGCAGGCGGGCGGTTTGGACGCACCGGGCTCGCCACAGAGCTTGATCCGGGCGGTCAGGTCGGCCGGCTTCTGGCCGAGCACCTTCGCGAGCCGACCGAGCACGCTCTCCTGCTGCTTCTCGGTCAGCTTCGCCAGCACCGACCGGTCGACCGAGATCACCAGGGAGACCCGGTTGCCGACCAGGGTCCGGCCGGCGGCGTCGACGATCGTGCCGCGCGGCGCCGGGGTGAGCACGTCGCGGGTGCGGTTGTTGTCGGCGGCGTTCGCGTAGCTGTCGCCGGCCATCACCTGCAGGTACCACAGGCGGCCGAACAGTGTGCAGAACAAGGAGAAGACCAGCACGCCGATCACGAACAGGCGCATCCTGGCCTTCAGCGGCGCCGGGTTGAAGCTGTCGAAACTCATGGCATGACCCGGCGGCGTTCACGGGCCGGGAGCACCCGGCGCATCACCCAGAGCACGATCGGGATCACCACGATCGCGCCGACCACGTCGTACCCGGCGGCGATGCCGAGGCGGACGCCGAACTCGTTCCAGTCGACGGCCGGGTCGTGCAGCAGCGAGCCGGTCGCGCAGTAGAGCAGGAGCGACAGCGCGGCGCCGAGCACGACCGTCCCGGCGACGCCGACCGGACCGACCGGCCCGGCCGAGGTCTCACGGCGGATCAGGCCCGCGACGTACCCACTGACGGCCAGAGCGAGCGCCCACCGGCCCGCGGTGTGGTCGGCGGGTGGGACGACGTCGAGCATCAGGCCGCCGGCGAACCCGGTGATCGCGCCCCACTCCGGCCCGCGGGCCAGCGCAAGGCCGATCACGACGATCATCACCAGGTCGCAGGTGACGCCGGCGACCGCGATGTGCGGCAGCAGCGAGGTCTGCACGGTAACGGCGATCATCAGGAACAGGGCGGCGACCGCCATCCGGAGCGGGATCATCTCAGCGCCCCTCCTCGGGTGTGACCGTGCCGCGCGGCGGACGGGCCGGTGGGCCGGTGACCACGCCGACGGTGTCGATCCGGCTCGGGTCGACGAACGGCTTCACCGTCGCCGTCGATCCGAGCGTGCCCTGGTTCGGCGTGACGGTGGTGACGGTGCCGATCGGGACGCCCGGCACGTACGGCGCGTTGCCCTTCGAGCCCCAGGTGACGATCCGGTCGCCGACCTTCGGCCGGGCCCGCAGGTCGACCAGCTTGTAGTCCATCGTGCCGGCCGTCTCGCCCCGGCCGGACAGGAAGCCCAGCGCGAGCGTCGAGTTGAGCCGGCCGCCGACGGTCGAGTTCCGGTCGCCGATGAGCAGCACCGTGGCGGTCGCGTCGGTCGCCCGCACGACGCGGCCCACCAGCCCGTCCCCGTTCAGCACTGTCATGTCCGGCCGCACTCCGTCCGCCGTTCCGGCATCGATGGTCACTGTGTGGTTGAAGCTCTGCGCACTGCCGATCCCGATCACCCTGGCCGGCGTCACCGTGAACTGCGGGGCCACCTTCAGCAGGCGGTCCAGCTCGGCGGCGCGGTTGCGGGTGTAGTCGGTGGTGCGCAGCTCCTCGGTGAGTTTCTCGTTCTCCGCTTGGAGTTTCTCGTTCTCTGCCTTCAAGGTATCCACTTCGGCGAACCGGTCGCGCAGGTTGTCCACAGGCTGCCGGGCCGAGGTCGCGCCGGACTCCAGCGGACCGAAGACGGCCGCCGCGACGTGCCGCAGCGGATCGACCGGTGAACCGGACGACCGGCGCGCGTCGAGCACGATCAGGGTCAGCGAGGCCAGGATCACCAGCACCAGGACGGTTCGGCGACGGCGGATCTCGCGCGGCAGCCCGGCAGCACGGACCAGGCCTCTCGCGGGGGTGCCGAGGTCTTTGAGCATGGGTCCAGGGATCAGCGGCGGTTGTCGGTGACGAGGATGCGGTTCAGCGTCTCGATGTTGTCCACGCACTTGCCGGCGCCGAGCACGACGGCGTCCAGCGGGTTGTCCGCGACGTGGATCGGGATGCCGGTCTCGTGCCGCAGGCGCTCGTCCATGCCCTTGAGCAGCGCGCCGCCGCCGGTCAGCACGATGCCGCGGTCGACGATGTCGCCGGCCAGCTCGGGCGGGGTCTTGTCCAGGGTCGCCTTGACCGCGTCGACGATCGCGGTGATCGGCTCCTCGATCGCCTGCCGGATGCTGGCCGAGGAGACCTTCACGGTGCGCGGCAGGCCGGAGACCATGTCCCGGCCGCGGATCTCGGAGTCCGGGCCGTCGGCGGTCGGGAAGGCCGAGCCGATGGTCATCTTGATCTGCTCGGAGGTGGCCTCGCCGAGCATCAGCGAGTACTCCTTCTTGCAGTAGTTCACGACCGCCTTGTCGATGGCGTCGCCGGCCACCCGGATCGACTGGCTGGTGACGATGCCGCCGAAAGAGATCACGGCGACCTCGGTGGTGCCACCGCCGATGTCGACCACCATGTTGCCGGTGGCGTCGCGGACCTCGAGGTTCGAGCCGAGCGCGGCGGCCATCGGCTCCTCGATGATGTAGACCTTGCGGGCGCCGGCCATGTAGCCGGCGTCGCGGACGGCGCGCTGCTCGACCGCGGTGATCCCGGACGGCACGCAGACCACGATCCGCGGCTTGGCGAAGTACCGTCGGCGGTGGACCCGCTGGATGAAGTACCGCAGCATCTGCTCGGCGGCGTCGAAGTCGGCGATCACGCCGTCCTTGAGCGGCCGGATCGCGGTGATGTTGCCCGGCGTCCGGCCGATCATCTTCTTCGCCTCGTGCCCGAACGCGACCGCCTCGCGCGGTTCGTCGGTCCGGGTCGCCACCACGGACGGCTCGTTCAGCACGACGCCACGGCCCCGGACGTACACCAAGGTGTTCGCCGTACCGAGGTCGACCGCCATGTCTCGGCCGAGCATGCTGTTCGCCATGCAAGCCCCCTCCCGCCGCTACGGTCCCGGGTTCTCAGGCTAAGCGCGGACCGAGCGCCACCCAGGGACCGACACGACTCCGTCCGTCCACCACGCATCGTATCCGTACCCTCACTCCTGGCCAGCACGCGGGGCGCGGCTGTGGACAACGGCGCACACCCCGCCGGTACGCCGGTCCGTCGCCTCGCCGCGCGCCCGTCGTACGGCGGCCCGAAGCCCCGTCGTACGACAGGCCCGGGTGGTGCCGCCGGCAACGACCGGCGGCACCACGCGCCCCCAGACTCTCGCCCCTCCCCTGACGGGCGAGCGCTCCTCCCTACAGGCGCGGCGAGGGGGTTCCCGGCACGGCCGGACGGGCCGGCGCCGAGGACTCCTCGCCCGGTGAGCATGCCGGTTGGCGCATTCACGACGCTTTCTTCGCGCTTTCACGCCCGTCGGGGGGTCACAATGGCGCCATGGAATTCCGGCTGCTCGGTCCGGTGGAGGTCCTCGACGACTCCGGCCGGCGCATCGAGCTGGCCGCGAACCGGCTCCGCGTGCTGCTGGCGACCCTGCTCCTGCAGCCCAACCGGGTGGTCGCCGGGCAGGAGCTGATGGACACGCTCTGGGAGGAGGACCTACCCGCCCGGCCGCGGGCGGCCCTCCAGACCTACATGTCCCGTTTGCGGACCCTGCTGGGCCGCCCGCTCATCCGGACCGAGGCGGCGGGCTACGTGATCACCGTCGACCCGTCCGAGATCGATCTGACCCGCTTCCGCGACCTGGTCGAGGCCAGTACCGGCACGGCCGACCCCGAGGAGCGGATGCGGCTGCTGACCGAGTCGCTCAGCCTGTGGCGTGGTGAGCCGCTCGCGGGCCTGGCAGCCGGAGCGCTGATCCGGGATGCCATCCCAGCCCTCACCGAGGAGCGCCTCCAGGCGACCGAGCTCCTCCTGGCGGCCCGGCTCGAGCAGGGAGACCAGGTCAGCGCAGAGCTCCACAGCCTGACCCGCCGCTACCCCCTGCGCGAGTCACTGTGGGCCCTGCTCATGCAGAGCCAGATCCGGGCCGGTCAGCCGGCCGACGCCCTGGCCACCTACAGCGAGGCCTCCAGACACCTCGCCGACGAGCTCGGACTCGACCCGGGCCCGGCCCTGCGCCGCCTCCACCAGGCCGTACTCGCGACAGACGCCCGAGCAGCCGCAGCACGTACGGCGAACCAGACAGTCCCCCACCAGTTGCCGGCCGTCGGGCGGGCCTTCATCGGCCGCGACCAGGAGCTGGAGGAGCTCAGCCGGGTCCTGCTGACCCCCACCGGCTCGATCGCGGTCATCTCAGGCACCGCCGGTGTCGGCAAGACCGCTCTGGCCGTCCAGTGGGCCGAGCGGGCCGACTTCCCCGACGGTCAGCTCTACGTCAACCTGCGCGGCTTCGACCCTTCCGGTGAGCTGGTCGACCCGGCTGACGCCATCCGTGGGTTCCTCGACGCCCTGCAGTCCATGCCCGGCCGGATCCCTGCCGGTGAAGCTGCGCAGTCCGCGCTCTACCGGACCCTGCTCAAAGACCGCCGGATGCTGATCGTGCTCGACAACGCCCGCAACGCGGCGCAGGTCCGCCCACTGCTGCCAGGCGGCCACACCTGCCGAGTTGTAGTCACCAGCCGCGACGGCCTGCCTGGTCTGCTCGCCACGGAAGGCGCCGTCCCGATCAACCTCGACCTGATGGACTGGGACCAGGCCGCAGCCCTCCTGGAGGGCGCAGTCGGCAGCGACCGCCTCCAGGCCGAGCCGGACGCCGTAGAGGAGCTCATCGAGCTGGCGGCCCGGCTGCCGCTCGCCCTGTCCCTGGTCGCGGCCCACGCCGCCGCCCACCCGACCTGGTCGCTCGGCGCGGTCGCCACCGACCTCCGGCGTACCAGGCAGGGACTGGACGCCTTCGCCGGCGAGGACGAGGCCACCGACCTCCGCGCGGTCTTCTCCTGGTCGTACCAGCTCGTCAAAGCGACCTCGGCGCGCGTGTTCAAGCTGTACGGCGCACATCCCGGCCCAGACCTCTCCGTCGACGCCGCAGCCGCACTAGCCGGTACGACGCCCGACCGCGTCGCGCCTGCCCTGGCTGAGCTCGAGCGAGCGCACCTCCTCACCCAGCACTCCCCCGGGCGCTACTCGGCGCACGACCTGCTCCGCACGTACGCGACCGAGCTCGCCACCGAGGAACGCGCCCCGCTGCACAGCCTGCTCGACTACTACCTCCGTACGGCGGACGCGGGCGACCAGTGGCTCCGCCCGCACCGCGACCCCGACGAGCTGCCCGAGCCCGCCGGTACGCCGTACACGCAGAGCTTCGGCGGCTACCAGGAGGCGTTCGACTGGTTCGAGCAGGAGTGCCCGACCCTGGTCGCCTTGGTGGAGCACGCCGTACGACGAGGCTTCGACGGGCACGCGACGCACCTCGCGCGGACCATGACCGGCTACCTGGAGCGCCGTGGTCTGTGGAGCACCTGGGTCGACGTGATGGGTACGGCGGTCTACGCGTGCGAGCGGTCCGGCGACGCGGCCGCCCAGGTGATGGCCCGGAGGTACCACGCCCACGCCCTGGCCCGTCAGCAGCGACTCCCCGAAGCTCAGACCGAGGCCGAGCGCGCGCTCGACCTGGCCAAGGGCGATCCGGTCGCGCAGGCCTGGTGCGAACGCATGCTGGCCTTCGTACTGGCCCAGCAGGACCGTCTGAAGGAGTCGTACGAGCATGACCTCGTCGCGTCCGGCCTGTTCAAGGCGGCGGGCCACCGGACCGGCCAGGCGTTGGCGCTCAACTCACTGGGCCTGCTACACGCCAACACCTTCGGCGAGTACGAGCTGGCGCTGCAGTACTGCCTCCAGGCCCAGCGGCTCTACCAGCAGGTCGACCACAAGCTCGGCGAGGCAGCCACCTGGGACCACCTCGGCTACGCCTACCGCTGCCAGTCGGCGTACGGCGAAGCCATCGCCTGCTACCGCAAGGCCCTGTCGCTCTACCGCGAGCTGAACGACCTCTACTACCAGGCCCTGATGCTGCAGAACCTCGGCGACGTCCACCAGGAGCTCGGCGACCAGCCAGCGGCCCGCAGCTCGTGGCAGTCGGCCCTGACCCTGCTGACCGGCCTCGCCCACCCCATCGCCGACGATCTGCAGGCCAAGCTCGGCTGACAACATCTCACCGGCGCGAAGCATCTTGCTCTGTGGGGGCATCTTCGGACGCGGCTCGTCCGTATCCAGCGGTGCTGCCGGCGAGCTGGATCCTGCCGCACCGGGCCCGCAACGGCGTGCTCGCGGTCTTCTCGCTCGGCTTCTACGCGGTCGGCGGGAAGGAGTTCGTGCTGCTCCTGCTCGCGCTGATCACGTCAACTACACCGCGCCGCTGGCACCAGTCGCTGTCGCGCTGGTTCCGCGACTACCTGTACGTGCCGCTCGGCGGCAACCGCGGCGGGACGTTCCGCACCTACCGGAACCTGAGCATCGTCTTCCTGGCCACCGGTCTGTGGCACGGCGCGGCCTGGACGTTCGTGATCTGGGGCGCCTTCCACGGGCTGCTGCTGATCGTCGAGCGCGCCACCGGGCTCGGCCGGTCGGACCGCTGGGCCGCACCGCGGCGCGGATCACCTTCCTGCTGGTCGTTTTCGGCTGGGTGCTGTTCCGCGCCGAGTCGTTGCCGGCCGCCGGATCGATGCTTCAGGCAACGATCACCCCACGACTTGGACACTCGGACCGGACGTCGCCGTCCTGCTGTCCGGGCACCGGATCGCGCTGCTCGTGCTGGTGCTCGCGACGGTGCTGCTGCCGGCGACGCGGGTGACCGGCCGAGTGATCGACGGACTGCAGGAGGCGCCGTCTGGGCCCGCCGGTCGATCAAGGCCGTCGCGCTGGCGCTCACGCCGTACGCCGGGATCGTGGCGGTGGCCGGCACGTTCAGCCCGTTCTTGTACTTCCAGTTCTGACAGGAGGATGTGGTGAAGCGAGGTCAGGTGGTCGCGGGGGTCGTCGCGCTGGTGTTCGTGTTCGGCCGGCGTTCGGGTACGTCGTGGGGCTGCGGCAGGCGCCGGCGGACCGGGTCGCGGGGCGGTCGACCGCCGTACGGGGGAAGTCGTGGTTCGACTTCCACGTGCTGCGGGAGCTGCCGACATCGGGCAAGGTCGTTCGGGGGCCTAATGATTACCTGCTCCTCGGCGAGGACTTCACCAAGGCCTGCAAGCAGACTCCGGGCTTCCGGCAAGGACTCGACGGGCTCGCGGAGCTGGCCGAGGTGATCGAGCGGTCGGGGCGGAAGGTCGTCTTCACCGCAGGGCCGAACAAGTCGTCGGTGGTGGAGCCGCCGGCCGTCGTACCGGACGGGCACCGCGCCGGTGCCGGACTGCTCGGCGGGAAGTCGCTGATCATCGGCGACTCGTTCAGCTACTTCGCGCTGGGCAACCTGCGGCCGCTGTTCGCCGACGGGACGTTCCTGTGGACCGGGCACGTCAGCGAGGCCGACCTGATCGCGGCGATCAAGGGCGCCGACACGGTGGTGATCCAGATCGTGCAGCGCTCGATCACGCCGGGGCACGCGTTCGCGACCAAGGCCTTCCGGGACAAGGTCGCGGCGGCGCTGCGCTGAAGACTCCGGCCACTTCAGCACGCGTCAACCGCGCCCGCGCATTTCGTGGGTCAACCCGCCAAACGGCCCGTTGGCCCACCGAATTTCGATGGGCCAACGGGCCAGGTGATGAGTTAACCCACCAAATGCTCGCTGCCGGGCCGCACGTCAGTACGGCGTACGGCTCACGGCAGGTCGGGGAACCAGAGCTTGATCTCGCGCTCGGCGGACTCCGGGGAGTCCGACCCGTGCACCAGGTTCTCGCGGTTGGACAGCGAGTGGTCGCCGCGGATCGTGCCCGGGGCGGCCTTGCGGCCGTCGGTGGCGCCGTTCAGGGCGCGGACGACCTCGATCGCCTCGTCGCCCTCGAGCACCAGCGCGATCAACGGGCCGCTGGTGATGAACGTGCGCAGCGGCGGGTAGAAGTCCCGCTCGACGTGCTCGAGGTAGTGCTGGTCGGCGGTCTCGCCGTCGATCGTGCACAGCTCCATCGCGACGATCGACAGGCCCTTGGCCTCGAAACGGCCGAGGATCTCCCCGACCAGGCCGCGGCGTACGGTGTCGGGCTTCAGCAGGACAAGGGTGCGCTGCGACATGTCGGTCATCTCTTTCTCGAAGGCTTCTACGAAAGTCTCGGGGCCGCGAGCCTAACCGGCGGCCCGGGCCTGCGCGGCCTTGGCCTCGTCGATCCGGCGGCCGAGCACGATCGCCATCACCCAGAACGCGGCGAAGGCCAGGCCGAGCACGAACATCACCGGTACGACGAAGCCGAGGCCGACCGCGCCGACCTGGACCACCCAGCCGAGCACGTAGCCGACCTGGTTGCGCAGCAGGCCGGTCGCGACGATCGCCAGCACCGCGAGGCCCAGGCACAGCGGCAGCGCCGTACTGGCGTCGACGTCGGCCACGGAGATCATCACGATCGTCGCCAGCGCGAGCACGATCGACTCGAAGCCGAGCACGATCGACGCCATCGACCTCATCGGTTGGCTTCCTTCGGCTTGCGGACCAGCAGCTTGCGGGCCTCACCGGCGGTGATCACCGAGCCGGTGATCAGCACGCCGCCGCTGCCGAACGCGATCGCGTCCTGCTCGGCCAGCCGCAGCGCCTCGTCGATCGCGTCGAGCAGGCGCGGCTTGACGATCACCCGGTCCTCGCCGAACACCTCGGCGGCGATCTCCCCGAGCTCCTCGGCCGGCATCGACCGGTCGAAGGAGTTCCGGGTGCAGACGATCGTCTCCATGATCGGCTCGTAGGCCTCGAGCACGCCGTACACGTCCTTGTCCTTCATCACGCCGACCACGCCGATCAGCGGGTTGAACGCGAACGCCTCGGACACCGTCGCCGCGGTCGCCTCGGCGCCGTGCGGGTTGTGCGCGGCGTCGACGATCACGGTCGGACCGGTCCGGACGACCTCCATCCGGCCCGGAGAGGTGGTCTCGGCGAAACCGGCCTGGACCACCTCGGTGGTCACCCGGCCCTCGGTCTGCTCGGTCGCGCCCAGCAGCGCCTCGACGGCGGCCAGCGCGGTCGCGGCGTTGTGCGCCTGGTACTCGCCGTGCAGCGGCAGGAAGATCTCCTCGTACTCGCCGCCCAGGCCCTTGATCGAGATCAGCTGCCCGCCGACCGCGACCGTCCGGCTGGTGACGCCGAACTCCGCTCCCTCGCGCACGACCTGCGAGCCGACCTCGGCGGCGCGGCGCTGCAGGACCTCCAGCACCTCGTAGCTCTGCTGGGCGATCACCGCCGTGCCGCCCTGCTTGATGATCCCGGACTTCTCGCCGGCGATCGTGACCGGGTCCGCGCCGAGAATGTGCGCGTGGTCGACGGCGATCGGGGTGATCACCGAGACGACGCCGTCGGCGACGTTGGTCGCGTCCCAGGTGCCGCCCAGGCCGACCTCGATGATCGCGACGTCGACGGGTGCGTCGGCGAAGACGGCGTACGCCATCGCGGTGATCACCTCGAAGAACGACAGCGGGTGCTCCTGCTCGGAGTCCACGACGTCCAGGTACGGCGCGATCTCGACGTAGGCCTCGACGAACTGCTGCTCGGTGACCGGTTCGCCGTTCAGCGTGATCCGCTCGCGGACCGACTCCAGGTGCGGGCTGGTGAACCGGCCGGTCCGCAGCCCGGCCTCGCGGAGCAGGGAGTCGATCATCCGCGCCGTCGAGGTCTTGCCGTTGGTGCCGGTGAGGTGCACGACCGGGTAGGTCTTCTGCGGGTCGCCGAGCAGCTCGGTGAGCCGCTGGACGCGCTCCAGCGTGGGGTCCATCTTGGTCTCCGGCCAACGGGCCTGGAGTTTCGCCGACACTTCGGCGTACGTGAGGTCGCTCATCAGGGGACCAGTCTAGTGAGGGCTGTGGATATCCGGTCGGAGCATCCCTTGACAACCACTACGATTGTGCGCATGACCGAGATCTCCCGCGTTCCCGACAAGCCCACCCTCGAAGGCCTCGAGGAGAAGTGGGCGGCTGTATGGCGCGACCAGGAGACCTACGCGTTCGACCGGACGGCCGAGCGGGCCGACGTCTACTCCATCGACACGCCCCCGCCGACCGTCTCCGGCAAGCTGCACGTCGGTCACATCTTCAGCTACACCCACACCGACCTGATCGCGCGCTTCCAGCGGATGCGCGGCAAGAAGGTCTTCTACCCGATCGGCTGGGACGACAACGGCCTGCCGACCGAGCGCCGGGTGCAGAACTACTACGGCGTCCGCTGCGATCCGACGCTGCCGTACGACGCGTCGTTCGAGCCGCCGGAGAAGCCGGACCCGAAGAAGCAGGTCCCGGTCAGCCGGCAGAACTTCGTCGAGCTGTGCGGTGAGCTGACGCACATCGACGAGCAGGCGTTCGAGGCGATGTGGCGCCAGGTCGGGCTGAGCGTCGACTGGTCGTACCTCTACACCACGATCTCCGACGACTCCCGCCGGACCTCGCAGCGGGCCTTCCTGCGCAATTTCGCGCGCGGCGAGGCCTACCTGTCCGAGGCACCGACGCTGTGGGACGTCACGTTCCAGACCGCGGTCGCGCAGGCCGAGCTGGAGGCCCGGGAGTATCCCGGCGCCTACCACAAGATCGCCTTCCACGGCCCGAACGGCCCGATCTACATCGAGACCACCCGGCCCGAGCTGATCCCGGCCTGCGTCGCGCTGATCGCGCACCCGTCCGACGAGCGGTACAAGGACCTGTTCGGTACGACGGTCCGCTCGCCGCTGTTCGACGTCGAGGTCCCGGTCCTGGCGCACGAGGCCGCCGAGCCCGACAAGGGCGCCGGGATCGCGATGTGCTGCACGTTCGGCGACCTGACCGACGTCCAGTGGTGGCGCGAGCTGCAGCTCCCGGTCCGGACGGTGATCGGCCGCGACGGCCGGCTGCTGCGCGACACCCCGGAGTGGCTCGAGGGCTCCGAGCTGTACGCCGAGCTGGCGGGCAAGACGGTCTTCAGCGCGCGCGAGCTGACCGTCACCAAGCTGCGCGAGTCCGGTGACCTGGACGGCGAGCCGACCAAGACCACCCGGATGACGAACTTCTTCGAGAAGGGCGACAAGCCGCTCGAGATCGTCTCCACCCGCCAGTGGTACATCGCGAACGGCGGCCGCAGCGAGGACCTGCGGCAGGAGTTCGTCGACCTCGGCAAGGAAGAGGAGTGGGTCCCGGAGCACATGCGGCACCGCTACCAGAACTGGGTCGAGGGCCTGAACGGCGACTGGCTGATCTCCCGCCAGCGCTTCTTCGGCGTCCCCTTCCCGGTCTGGTACCCGATCGCCCACGACGGCGAGCCGGACTACGACCACCCGCTGCTGCCCCGCGAGGAGCAGCTGCCGATCGACCCGACCTCGCAGGTCCCATCCGGGTACGACGAGTCCCAGCGTGGCAAGCCGGGCGGTTTCCAGGCCGACCCCGACGTGATGGACACCTGGGCGACGTCCTCGCTGACTCCGCAGATCGTCTGCGGCTGGGAGCGGGACGCCGACCTGTTCGCGCGGACCTTCCCGATGGACCTGAACACGCACGCCCACGACATCATCCGGACCTGGCTGTTCTCCCGGGTCGTCCGGGCGCAGTTCGAGAACGGCACGCTGCCGTGGAAGCGCTCGATGATCTCCGGCTTTGTGGTCGACCCCGACCGCAAGAAGTTCAGCAAGTCCAAGGGCAACGCGGCGCTGCCGGACGACATCCTCAACAAGTTCGGTTCCGACGCCGTGCGCTGGCGCGCGGCGATGGCCCGGCCGGGGCTGGACTCGCCGTTCGACGAGTCGCAGATGAAGGTCGGCCGCCGGCTGGCGATCAAGGTCCTGAACGCGTCGAAGTTCGTGCTCGGCTTCGGAGCGACGTCCGCGGACGCCGCCGCCGTCACCGAGCCGGTCGACCTGGCGATGCTGCACAAGCTGCGCCAGACCGTTGCCGAGGCGACCGCCGCGTTCGACCGGTACGACTACACCGGCGCCCTCGAGGTGACCGAGCGGTTCTTCTGGACCTTCTGCGACGACTACGTCGAGCTGGTCAAGGAGCGCGCGTACGGCGGCCAGGGCGACGCTCCGGCGGCCTCGGCCAAGGCGGCGCTCGCCGTCGCGCTGTCGGTCCAGCTGCGGCTGCTCGCGCCGTACCTGCCGTTCGCGACCGAAGAGGTCTGGTCGTGGTGGCAGGAAGGCTCGATCCACCGCTCGACCTGGCCGGTCGCCGACGTCGACATCGCGGTCGCCGACCAGGACCCCGCCGTCCTGGACGCGGTCGCCGAGGTCCTCGCCGGGATCCGAGGCGCCAAGTCGACGGCCCAGGTGTCGATGAAGACCGAGGTCAGCAAGGCCGAGGTCACCGGCCCCGCCGCCCGCCTCACCCTGGCCGAACGCGCCGAGAACGACCTGCGCGCCGCCGGCCGGATCACCGGCGAGATCCTCTGGAGCCCCGAAGACACCGCCGACTCCGTCACGGTCGTCGCCACCCTCTGACCTCGCCGTTCCGTACGCCGTGACGCCCGCCTCCACCCCCGGAGGCGGGCGTCACCGGTTTCACCCCAACGACTACGCTGCGAAGCCAGTCACCCCGATGTGGAACCATCGGCCCGACCCCCCGGCCAGTCCGAAGGAGCAGCCCCGTGAGCGACGAGAACCAGCCCCCCACCCCGGCTGCCTCCACCCCCGCGGACCGGCCCGGCAAGAAGCCCACCCGGCGTACGAGCAAGAAGGCCACGACACGCGCGGTGAAGAAGCCCGCTCCGGAGTCGCCGGAGCTGCCGTTCGCTCCGCCGGCTGGGGAGCCGGCTCCGGTGCCGGAGTCACCCGAGCTGCCTTTCGCTCCGCCTGCTGGGGAGACGGAGTCGGCGAAGCCCACGCCGGGGGCGCCCGCCGCGGAGTCGGCGAAGGCGAGCCCAGCCCGTGGCGGCACTGCACCGAAGCCTGGCGACGGGACTCTCCCCAACACCTCCGCCACCCCACCGGCGAGCTCCGGGTCTGCACCGGCGGCCCCCGCCGCCGCGTTTCCCTCGACGGGTCCGGCGAGTAAGTCTGCCGGCTCGAAGGGCGGGCAGACGCCGATGCCCGCGCAGACTCCTATGCCTGCTCAGACGCCGATGGCTCCGCAGACTCCTCTCCGCGCGCAGACCTCGGCCAAAGCTCCCGCAAAGCCGGCTGGCTCGAGCTCCACCGGCACGCCGTCGAGCAAGCCTTCCGCAGCCTCTGCCGGAGGTCCTACCGCAGCCTCCACCAGCGGTCCTTCCGGAGTTCCTTCCGCAGGCTCTGCTGGAGGTCCTACCGCGACAGCTGGCGCACCTCCTGCGAGCGCAGGCTCAGCCGACGCATCCTCTTCCGCCGGAACCTCCCGTACGACTCCCCCAAGCGTCGGATCAACCGGAGCAACTGCTCCCGCCGGTGCACCGGGCACGACGCTCGCCGGTGGACCCGGGGCGACACCACCCTCAGACACCTCCGCTGCAGAACCGATCAGGCGTCCGCCTGTCGCTCCGGCAGCTCGTGCATCGAGTGCTGCTGCGGGTGGACCGGCATCTGATGCTCCGAGTCGGCCCGAGTCCGGTGTTGCGGCGGATCGGCCTGTAGCTGGTGCGTCTGCGGCGGATGGGTCTGCCTCTGGAACACCTGCGGCGGATGCGCCTAGAACCGGCTCGAGTGCAGCTGGTCCCTCCGGTACGACGCTTGCTGGTGGAGCCGGCGCGACGCCGTCTGCAGGCGCATCGGATGCTGGAGTCGTCAGGCGTCCGCCTGTTGCTCCGGCAGCTGGTGCATCGGGCGCGACTGCGCCTGCCGGTACGACTGGTGTTGCAGATCGGTCCGAGTCCGGTGCTGCGGCGGAGCGGCCGGCTGCTGGGACGGATCGGCCTGCAGCTGGGGCGTCTGGTGCTCGGGTAGGTGCTGCTGGATCCGCAGTGGGCGGGGCTGCTTCCGGCAGGCCTGCGGCGGATGCGCCGACGACCGGCTCGGGTGCAGCTGGTCCCTCCGGTACGACGCTTGCTGGTGGAGCCGGCGCGACACCGCCTGCTGGGGCGTCGGATGCTGGAGCTGTCAGGCGTCCGCCGGTGGCGGCGCCGGTGTCCGGTAAAGCGGCGGGTGCGCCCGGTACGTCAGCCGGGCCAGGTGGGACAGGTTCTGCGGGTACGACGTTTGCTGGTGGGGCTGGAGCTACGCCCCCGGCAGGTGGAGATGCGAAGAAGGTAGGCACGGGTTCGGCCGGAGCCACGACTGCTGGTGAGGCTGCCTCGACGGCAGCCGCTGGCGCGGGTGCCACGTCGGGTGTTGTTGGTGCAGGCTCGTCGCCAGGTGCTGCTGGCGGAGGCGCGACGCCGGGGACTGCTGGGGCAGGCGCTGCGTCGAGTGCTGCTGGCGGAGGCGCGACGCCGACTACTTCTGCTGGAGCTGGCGCGACGCCTGCGACGCCTGCGACTCCTGCTGGTGCAGGCGGGGCCTTGAGTGCTGCTGGTGCAGGCGCCGCGGCGGGTAAAGCGGCCGCGGAGGCCGCGGCGGGTGCGGCTTCGACGGGTGCAGCTGCGGGTGCCGGGTCGGGTGTTGGTGCGGGTGCTGGCGCCAAGTCGGGTGCTGCTGCTCGTACTGGACCTGCGGCGAGTGCTGGTGCGGCGGAGGCGAAGGCTTCGGGTGGTGGGCCTGCGGCGAAGGTTGCTGATGGTGGACCCGCTGGGAAGGTTGCTGGTGGTGGCTCTGGGGGGAAGACCTCCGGGGGGGTTGGCGGGGTTGCCGGTGCGGGGAAGGTAGCCGGTGGTCCGGGTGCCGCCGGTCCGGGGACTGGCGAACCAAGCGCCGGGGGTGCTGGCGGTGGCACTGGGAAGACCGGCGGGCCCCCCGCAAAGGGCGGCGGCAAACCCCCGAGCAGCGGCCCCAAGCGCTCCTGGCGGCGTAACCCGTGGGTGACTGTTGGTGGGGTGGTGGTCGTTCTCCTGGTGCTCGCGTTGTTCGGGTACATCGGTGGGCTCGGGCCGATGAGTCGCCTGAACACAGCGCGTGGGATCACGCCGCCTACTGCTCTGGCAGGGCTGGATCGGATCACTGATCCGGAGTTGCGGGATCAGTTGAAGCTGGATCGGACGCGGGAGGAGTTGAGCCGGATCAACGACGGGAAGCAGGCGACCGTCGAGGCGTACGGCGATCTGAACGGCGAGCGGATGTACGTCGTGATCGCGTTGCGCGGGAAAGTGGACATCGACAAGACGATCAGCGACTCGGGGGCGAAGCCGGATCAGGTCAAGCAGGTGGGGTCGTCGACCTGTGTGGCGTCGACCGACGCGTTGCCGACGCAGTGCTACCGCGGGTCGAACACCCTGACCGTGATCGTGCAGGCAGCGAACGACGGCGTGAGTGTCGATGACGTCGGGGCGGTGTCGGACGAAGCGTTCACCGCGATGAAGTAGGTCCCGGTCGACCTGTCACCGCCCGGGAGCATCACGTGCCCGCCTGGAAAACAAGGAGAAAGCCGCCGGCCCCCGTGCACGACAGGGACCGGCGGCTTTCCGGTTCGCGAGACGAACCGTCCGCGACTACCGAGGAAGCTAGAAGCCCGCGAGCTCCAGTGCCGGGTTCGGCAGGGACGCGCGTGCCTTCGCTGCCGGCGTGAACGGCTTGCGGTCCTGGGCGCACGTCGAGTTGTCCGCCGGTGCCTTCAGACCGACCAGGTACGCCGTGATCTTCGCGTCGGCGCAGGTGCTGTTACCGAGGGCGGTGTGGCCGAAGCCCTCGATCGTGATCATCCGCGCGTCGGGGTAGAGGTCGGCGTACGGGCGGGTGGCCTGGTACGGCGTGGCCGGGTCGTGCCGGGTGCCGATGACCAGGACCGGTGCCTTGACCGAGTTCTTCCACGGGCCGCGGAAGTCGTCGGTGTCGCGGACCGGCATGAACTCGCAGGTCTGCCCCACCCAGGCGCGCATCCGGCCGAAGTGCGGCGCGCGGCGGTCGGCGTCGTCGGCGAACTGCGAGTACGCCAGCGGACGGCCGGACTGCCGGGCCTCGATGCACGGCTGCAGGCTGCTGCCGGCCGACGTGTACTCCTCCTTGCGCCGGTTCCACTCGATCACGATCTTCGGCGCCTTCAACGCCTTCGCGGTCCGCGCCGGGGCGCTCGCGGCGACGAGGTCGGCGAGACCGGCCGCGAGGTCGGTCCAGGCGTCCGGCCCGTACAGGTTGAAGAAGATGGTCTGGACGACGTCCTGGTACGTCAGCTTCGTCGTCGTACCGTCCGGCATCTGCAGCTCGATCGGCTTCGTCTTCAACTGCGCGAGCAGGCGCTCGGTCACCGTCGACGGATCGCCGTACTTCGCCAGCGCGCACGCCGCAGCGCCCGCCTTCTTGCACTCGGCAAGGAACTGCTGGTACGTGTCGGCGGCACCCTCACCCTGCCGGAGCCGCACGCCGACCGGGCGGCGGTCGCCGTCCGAGCCCGAGTACCACTCGGGGCTCAGCGTCCCGTCGAGCACCAGCGCACGGACCTTGCCAGGGAAGAACTTCGCGTACGTCGCACCGAGGTACGTGCCGTACGAGTAGCCGGCGTAGCTCAGCTTGTCGTCGCCGACGGCGCGGCGCAGCAGATCCATGTCCCGGGCAACGTTCGCGGTCGAGTAGTGCGTGAGCCGGTCCGGGGACGTGGTCAGGCAGCCGACCGCGAGCTTGGCGTTCACCACCGTGAACTGCTTGGCCTCCTTCGCGGTCAGCGGGAAGCCCGGTACGCCGGTGAGCAGCGCGGTCTCCTCGGAGGCGGTCGGGAAGCACGTCACCGGGTCGGACTTGCCGACCCCCCGCGGGTCGAAGCCGAGGATGTCGAACTTGGCGCGCACCTCCGGCGTGTACGCGAACTCGGCCGTGGTTTGGACGAATCCGACACCGGGCCCACCAGGCCCGCCGGGGTTCGTGAACAGCGTGCCGATCCGCTCAGCGGGCTTCGAGGCGGGCAGCTTGGTCAGCGCGATCGTCGTCGTCGCACCGCGCGGCTGGTCGTAGTCGGTCGGCACCTCGACCGACGCGCACTGGAACTTCGCGAGCTTCGGATCGGTCCCGCAGGAAGCCCACGGAATCTTCGGTACGGCGACGCGCGCCGCCTTCGCCGCCTCCCGAATCGCCAGCGCGTCACCGGCCCCGGCCTGCGTCGCTGACGCCGCCCCGGCCGAGCGTCCCGCAGCGGCCGCCGTACCGGCGTCGGCCGAAGTCTCCGCCGCGTCCGTCGTCCCCGCGTCCGCCGTGGCGACCGCTGCCAGCGGACCGGCGGCGGCTGGTACGGCCAAGGTGGCGGCAAGCACCAGGCCCAGGGTCGTCCTCGTGGTTTTTCGCACGGTTCTCCCTCACTGTTCCGCGGGTACGGAGCGGCACCCGCTGACTCGACGCTATGAGCCGAACGCCTCCCCCTGCGTCCGTCGCGAGGGGGAGGCCGCCATCCGCCGCGCAGCGGACCCGGTCCTCCCCCCGGCGGACGTCAGGACCCCCAGCGGCCGGCGCCGAGCGCGCGGACCGTGCCGGCGCTCGCCTTATCGGCCGCCGTCCTGGGCGTGAAGGGCTTCACGTGCTGCTCGCAGACGGTGTTGTCGGCCGGAGCCTTCAGGTTGACCAGGTAGTCGGTGACCTTCGCGTCCGCGCACTCGCTGACGGTGATCGAGCCGTGGCCGAAGCCCTCGACGGTGATCAGCCGCGGGTCCGGGAACAGGTCCGCGAACGGACGGGTCGCCTGGTAAGGCGTACCCGGGTCGTAGCGGGTGCCGATGACCACGACCGGAGCCTTCACCGAGTTCTCCCACGGACCGCGGAAGGCGTCGGCGTCCTTGACCGGGATGAACGAGCACAGGTAGTCGACCCAGGTCCGGTAGGCGCCGAAGTGTGGGTTCTCCCGGTCGGCCTGCTTCGACAGCTTCAGGTAGTCCTGTGGACGGCTGGGGGTACGTCCCTCGACGCACGCGTGGGCGGAGTTGCCGACCGAGGCGTACTCCTCCTTGCGCCGGTCCCAGTCGATCAGCATCGGCGGGGCGGCGGCCTTGCTGTCGCGGGCCGCGGCCGGAGCCTTGGTCGCGGTCTCCAGCGCGACCAGCGTGTCGGCCAGGTCGCTGAAGAAGAGCGGCGAGTAGAGCTTGTCGAACATCAGCGCGACGGTGTCCGCGTAGGTCATCTTGATCAGTGCCCCGTCGGGACCCGGAAGCTCGGCCGGCTTCGTCTTCAGCCGCGTCAGCAGGTTCTCCGTGACCGTCTCGGGATCGCCGAGCTCGGCCAGGGAACACCGGTCGGCGCCGACCTTCTTGCACTCGGCAAGGAACGCCTTGTACGTCTCGTGACCGCCCAGGGCCTGACCGACCCGGATGCCGCCGGGACGCGGGTCGTCGGGGTTCGTCCCGGAGTACGCCTCCGGGACCAGCGTCGCGTCGAGCACCAGCGCGCGCACGTTGTCCGGGAACAGACTGGCGTACGTCGCACCGAGGAACGTTCCGTACGAGAGACCGTGGTAGGTCATCTTCCGGTCGCCCAGCGCGCGGCGGAGCAGGTCCATGTCCCGGGCGACGTTCGCGCTGGACATGTGCTTGAGCCGGTCCGGCGAGGTGGTCAGGCAACCTATCGCCTGCCGGATCGTGCCCTGGGTGTAGGTCTTGAACTCCGCGGCGTTGATCGGGAAGATCGGCATCTTCGCGATCACCGCGGCCTCCTCGGCGGCAGTCGGGAAACACGTCACCGGGTCAGAGGTGCCGACCCCGCGCGGGTCGAAGCCGAGGATGTCGAACTTGGCCCTGACCTCGGGCGTCCAGGCGGCAACGGCCGCCTTGTGCACGAAGTCGACGCCGGGCACGCCGGGCCCACCCGGGTCGGTGAACAGTGTGCCGATCCGCGCGGCCGGGTTACTGGCGGGCAACCGGGTCATCCGGATCGTGGTCGTCGCGCCCCGCGGCTTGTCGTAGTCGGTCGGGGCCTCGACGGCCGCGCACTGGAACTTCGCGAGCGCCGGGTCGGCGCCGCACGACGTCCAGCTGATCTTCAGTACGGCGACCCGGGCGGCCTTCACGGCCTCGCGGCGGGCGATCGCCGGGTCGACGGCCGCTGCCTTCGCGTCGGCGCCCGCCTTCGCGTCGGCGCCGGCCTTCGTGTCGGTCGCCGTCTGCGTGGCCACCGACGCCTGCGTGCCGGACGACCAGCCGGCCATCGCCGGTGCGACGGCGGCCGAGCCGGCAAACGCCGCGGCCAGGGCGATGATCAGAGGCGTCCTGCTGGTTCTTCGCATGGTTCTCCTCGTTGGTCAGCAGATGCCGTCGGCACCACACCAACGAAGCTAAGCGGTGTACTTCCGGGTGACGTCCCCCGGAAGTACACCGCCGCATCAGCCTTCCGGCCGTCCTACCGTCCCGGGGGATCGAACGGCCTACGGTTCTGCGCGCAGCTCGCGCCGTCGGCGGGACGGTCCAGCGTCACCAGGTACCGCGTGATCGCCGCGTCCGCGCAGGCGCTCTTGCCGATCGTCGTGTGACCCCAGCCGTTCACCGTCAGCAGGTGCGCGTCCGGGTAGAGGTCGGCGTACGGACGAGTGGCCGCGTACGGCGTCGCCGGGTCGTGCCGGGTACCGATCACCAGGACCGGGGCGTCGGCCTTCAGCTTCGTCCAGGGACCGCGGACGGCGTCGGTGTCGCGGACCGGGATGAACTCGCAGGCCTGACCGGTCCAGGTCCGCAGTCGCCCGAAGTGCGGGTACTTCTTGTCCGCCGCGTCCGCCATCGCCTGGTACGCGAACGGCCGTCCGGTCTGCTGGGCCTCGACGCACGGCTGCAGGGCGGTGCCGAGCGAGGCGTAGTCCTCCTCGCGCTGGTTCCACCCGAACACCGTCGCGGACGCCTTGCCGAGCGTCTTCGTCGCCGTACGACGGGGAACGGCCAGATCAGTCAACGCCAGGGCGAGGTTGGGCCAGGCCGCCGGGCTGTAGAGCTGGCTGAAGATCATCCCGACCGTCAACGCGTAGGTGATCGTCAGCTTGCTGCCGTCGGGCAGGGTCACGTCGACCGGGTGCGTCTTCAGCCGCTCGAGCGTCTGCTCGGCGGCGGTCCCCGGGTCGCCCAGCGCCGCCAGCGCGCACTGGCTCGGTCCGGCCTGCTTGCACTCGGCCTTGAACTGCGCGAAGACCTCGCTCGCGGCCTTGGCCTGGCCGAGCCGTACGCCGAGCGGGCGCGAGTCGGCGCTGGACCCGGCGTACGAGGAGGGAGTCCAGGTGCCGTCCAGAGCGAGTGCACGGATGTTGTGCGGGAAGAGCTCCGCGTAGGTGGCGCCGAGGTAGGTGCCGTACGAGTAGCCGATGTAGGTCAGCTTCTTGTCCCCGACAGCCTGGCGGAGCAGGTCCATGTCGCGGGCGACGTTCGCGGTCGAGAAGTGCTTCAGCCGGTCGGGTGAGGTCTTCAGGCAGCCGAGGCCGAGCTTGGCGTTGATCCGGTTGGTCTGCCGGATCTCGTCGCGCGTCATCGGGAACTGTGGCAGCCCGGTCATCGCGGCGGCCTCCTCGGCCGCGGTCGGGAAGCACGTCACCGGATCGGACTTCCCGACACCCCGCGGGTCGAAGCCCAGGATGTCGAACTTCGCCCGGACGTCGGCCGAGTAGGTCGTGGTCGCGAACTGCTGCACGAACGGCAGCCCGGCGCCACCAGGCCCACCGGGGTTCGTGAACAGCGTCCCGATCCGCTCCGCCGGCTTCGACGCGGGCAGGCGGGTCAACGCGATCGTGGTCGTCGCACCGCGCGGCTGGTCGTAGTCCGTCGGCACCTCGACCGACGCGCACTGGAACTTCGCGAGCGCGGGCTCAGCGCCGCAGCTTCCCCAGGCGATCACCGGTACGACAGGCCCGCGGTCCGTCGTACCGGCGGCTGCGGAACCGACAGGGACGGCGAGTCCGGCGACACCGAGGACCACGCCAAGTCTTCGAACCAGAGGATGCACGACAGTCTCCCTCGACAGGCAACAAAGTTGCCGCCCAGGCTAGGAACCGGCCCGCTCCCCCGGCGTCCCCCAACGGAAGGAAGCCGGCCCTCCGCCGCGCAGCGGATGGCCGGCTTCCTCCACCGGAGCTTGCTTGCCGTACGACGCTCAGGCGGTCTTCTCGCGCCGTTCGCGCTTGCGCTCGATCTGGTCGCGCGGGATCAGCGTCGGGTTGACGTTCTCCAGCACGACCTCGCCGGTGACGACGACCTTGGCGACGTCCTCGCGGCTCGGCACCTCGTACATCACGTTGAGCAGGACTTCTTCCATGATCGCCCGCAGACCACGAGCACCGGTGCCGCGCAGCAGCGCCTGGTCGGCGATCGCGTCGACCGCGTCGTCGGTGAACTCCAGCTCGACGTTGTCGATCTCGAACAACCGCCGGTACTGCTTGACCAGCGCGTTCTTCGGCTCGGACAGGATCTTGATCAGCGCGTCGCGGTCCAGCGGCGAGACCGTGGTGATCACCGGGAGCCGGCCGATGAACTCGGGGATCAGCCCGAACTTCAGCAGGTCCTCGGGCATCACGTCGGCGTAGCCACCGGCTTCGCGCGGCGCTTCGACCTCGTTGCTCATGCTGAAACCGAGGGTCTTCTTGCCGACCCGGGCCTCGACCATGTGCTCCAGGCCGGCGAACGCGCCACCGACGATGAACAGCACGTTGGTGGTGTCGATCTGGATGAACTCCTGGTGCGGGTGCTTGCGTCCGCCCTGCGGCGGCACGCTCGCGGTGGTGCCCTCCAGGATCTTCAGCAGCGCCTGCTGGACGCCCTCGCCGGAGACGTCGCGGGTGATCGACGGGTTCTCGCTCTTGCGGGCGATCTTGTCGACCTCGTCGATGTAGATGATCCCGGTCTCGGCCTTCTTGACGTCGTAGTCGGCCGCCTGGATCAGCTTCAGCAGGATGTTCTCGACGTCCTCGCCGACGTACCCGGCCTCGGTCAGCGCCGTGGCGTCCGCGATCGCGAACGGGACGTTCAGCATCCGGGCGAGCGTCTGCGCGAGGTAGGTCTTGCCGCAGCCGGTCGGGCCGATCAGGAGGATGTTGGACTTGGCCAGCTCGACCGCCTCGTCCTTGGCGTGCCGGCCCGCGCTCGAGGCGCCCTGACCGTCACGGACCCGCTTGTAGTGGTTGTACACCGCTACCGCGAGCGCCTTCTTCGCCACGTCCTGTCCGACGACGTACGCGTTGAGGAAGTCGTAGATCTCACGGGGCTTGGGCAGCTCCGTCAGACCGACCTCGGAGCCCTCGTTCAGCTCCTCCTCGATGATCTCGTTGCAGAGATCGATGCATTCGTCGCAGATGTAGACGCCGGGACCGGCGATGAGCTTCTTGACCTGCTTCTGGCTCTTCCCGCAGAACGAGCACTTGAGCAGGTCGCCGCCGTCACCTATGCGTGCCACCGGGACAGATCCCTTCTCTCACTAGCTGAGGCCGGCCGAGCGATGGTGCCGTCTCGGACCTTGGTCCGACGGTACCCCGCCACGAGCCCTTGTGCCGCCCTGTCCACAGCGTCGCGAGTACGCCTGTGGCGAACGGGAGGCCCTTGACGAGACGCCCGGCGGATCCTAAGGTCCGCCCGGCCGCCGCGCGGTCGGGAACCGGGGGACCGCCGCGGCCCCGGTGCGGTGCACCGGGGCCGTCAGCGGGCCAGGGGCTCAGGCGCCGACCGGCACCGGGGCCTTGCGCGACTCCAGCACGGAGTCGATCAGGCCGTACTCCACTGCCTGCTCGGCGGTGAGGAACTTGTCCCGCTCGATGTCGCGGGACACCTCCTCGATGTCCTTGCCGCTGGCGTCGGCGAGCATCTTCTCCAGCAGCGAGCGCAGGCGCAGGATCTCGTTCGCCTGGATCTCGATGTCGCTGGACTGCCCGTAGGTGCCCTCGGTGGCCGGCTGGTGGATGATGATCCGGCTGTTCGGCAGCGCCATCCGCTTGCCCGGCGTACCGGCGGCGAGCAGCACGGCCGCGGCGGAGGCCGCCTGGCCGAGGCAGACCGTCTGCACGTCGGACTTGATGTAGCGGATCGTGTCGTAGATCGCGGTCAGCGCCGTGAACGAGCCGCCGGGAGAGTTGATGTAGATGCTGATGTCGCGGTCGGCGTCCATCGACTCCAGGCACAGCAGCTGTGCCATCACGGCGTTCGCGATCTCGTCGGTGATCGGCGTCCCGAGGAAGATCGTGCGCTCCTCGAACAGCTTGGTGTAGGGGTCGACCCGGCGCATGCCGTACGACGTGCGCTCCTCCCACTGCGGGATGAAGTAGTTCATGCTGTGTCCTAACGAACGAAGTGGGAGATCAGGAGTTCGGGCTGCCGCTGGTGAGCTGGGCAGCGCTGGCCACGACGTGGTCGATGAAGCCGTAGTCCTTCGCCTGGTCCGCGGTGAACCAGCGGTCGCGGTCGGCGTCGGTCTCGACCTGCTCCAGCGGCTGGCCGGTGTGCTCGGCGATCAGCTTGAACAGCTGCGCCTTGATGTGCAGCGACTGCTGGGCCTGGATCTTGATGTCGGACGCCGTTCCGCCCATTCCGCCCGAGGGCTGGTGCATCATGATCCGCGCGTGCGGCAGGGCGAAGCGCTTGTCCTTCGCGCCGGCGCAGAGCAGGAACTGGCCCATCGAGGCGGCCAGGCCCATCCCGACGGTGGCGACGTCGTTGGAGATCCACTGCATGGTGTCGTAGATCGCCATGCCGGAGTCCACCGAACCCCCGGGGGAGTTGATGTACAGCCAGATGTCCTTGTTGGGGTCCTCGGCGTTGAGGAGCAGCATCTGAGCGCAGATCGCGTTCGCGTTGTCGTCGCGAACCTCGGACCCCAGGAAGATGATCCGGTTGCTCAGCAGGCGCTGGTAGATGTGGTCGTCGAGTCCGCCGGATCCGGTGCCGCCCGCGGCGGTGGGGCTGGCTGCAAATGTCTCGTTCACGAAGCCGACATTACTGGGCGACGGCGACAGAGCTAAGGCCGGTGGGCAGGTGTTCGCTCACGGCGCACCGTGTCTGCTGTGAGCGAATGGTGCCCCTGGGGCTGGGAGAGCATAGGCGGATGCTGCTGCGACCGATGAACGCATCCGATCTGGACGAGTTGCTGGTGGTCCAGGAGGAGGGCGCTGTCCTGGGACTGAGCGAGGTCTTCCCGCAGGATTCGTACCCATTTCCGCGGGAGTCGATCCGGGAGCGGTGGGCCGAGGAGCTGCTGGATCCGGCGATCGTGTGCTGGGTGGCGATCTCGGCGGCCGGCGGGGACGCGGGGTCTGTCGTCGGCGGGAACCGGGGCATCCGCGCCGGCCAGCCGGCCGGGTTTGCGGCGACGCGGGGTAACGAGCTGCTGCACTTCGGGACCGCGGTGTGGAGCTGGGGCTCCGGGCTGGCGTCGGAGCTGCACGACGCGGTGATCGACGGGCTGCGGGCGGACTGGCCGGCAGCGCGGCTGCACGTGTTCGAAGGCAACGCGCGGGCTCGCCGGTTCTACGCCAAGCACGGATGGGTGCCGACCGGGAGCAGTACACGGTCGGCGTTCGCACCTCACCCGGTGCTGCTCGGCTACCGGTTGGACCTGGAATAGGCGACGCCCCGGATCCCTGCGGATCCGGGGCGTCGTCGTACGGCGTACTCAGGCCTTGGCAGGCTCCTCGGCCGGGGTCTCCTCGGCGGCGGCCTCGGGCGCCTCGGCGGCGTCGGCGGCCTCCGGGTCGGCGTAGGTGCCGTCCGGGAGCAGGGTCTTCAGCTCGACCTCGTTGCCGGAGGCGTCGGTGACCTTGGCGTTCTCGACCAGGTAGGCCAGCGCCTTGCCGCGGACGACCTCGGACACCAGGCTCGGGACCAGGTTGTTCTCGACGGCGTGCTGGGCGAACTGGTCCGGGCTGACACCGGAACGCTGCGCGTGCCGGACGATGTGCTCGGTCAGCTCCTGGTCGTTGACGCTCAGGCCCTGCTGCTCGGCCACCAGGTCCAGCACGAACTGCGCCTTGATGGCGTCCTCGGAGCGCTTCTTCAGGTCCTCGTCGAACTCTTCCTGGGTCTGCTCCTCGCCCTCGAGGAACTGGTCGAAGGTCATCCCGGAGTAGCCGAGCTGCTGGTCCAGGTTCTCCCGGCGGGCGGCGACCTCGTCGGTCAGCAGACCCTCCGGCACCGGCACCTCGACCAGGGTCAGGATCTTCTCGAGCACGGCGTCGCGCGCGTCGCCGGCCTGCTCGAGGCGCTTGCCCTTCTCCAGGCGGTCGCGGACGTCGGCCTTGAGCTCGTCGGCGGTGTCGAACTCCGACGCGGTCTGCGCGAAGTCGTCGTCGAACTCCGGCAGCTCCTGCTCCTTGACCGCGGTCACGGTCACCGCGACGTCGACGTCCTCGCCCTTGAGCGCGCCGCCGACCAGCTGGGTCACGAAGGTCTTGGACTCACCGGCGTTCAGGCCGAGCACCGCGTCGTCCAGGCCGTCGAGCAGCTGACCGCTGCCGACCTGGTACGACAGGCCGGTCGCCTGCGCCTCCTCGATCTGCTCGCCGTCCTTGGTGGCCGACAGGTCGAGGGTGATGTAGTCGTTGTCGCCGACCGCGCGCTCGACCGGGTTCAGCGAACCGAACCGCTGCCGCAGCGACTCGATCTGCTCGTCGATCTCCTCGTCGGAGATCGCCAGGTCCTCGACGGAGGCCTCGAGACCGGTCAGGTCCGGCAGCTCGATCTCCGGACGGACCTCGACCTCGGCGGAGAACTGCAGGCTCTCCTTGTCGTTGAACTCGGTCACGTCGACCTCGGGCCGGCCGATCGCCTTGACCTCGTTGTCCTGGACGGCCTGCGAGTACAGCTTCGGCAGCGCGTCGTTGATCGCCTCTTCGAGCACCGGACCGCGACCGACGCGCTGGTCGATGACCTGCGGCGGGATCTTGCCCTTGCGGAAGCCCGGTACGACGATCTGGCTACCGATGCTCTTGTACGCCGCGTCGAGGCTCGGCTTGAGCTCCTCGAACGGCACCTCGACGATGAGCTTGACCTTGGTCGGGCTCAAGGACTCGACGGTGCTCTTCACGGTGGCGGTTCTCCTTGGTCGATGACGATCACGGCACGCCCGGACAGGCCGCACCACAGGTACTGCAGGGGTTTGTCGGGGCGACAGGACTCGAACCTGCGGTCTCCTGCTCCCAAAGCAGGCGCGCTAGCCACTACGCTACGCCCCGCAGTGACCGAACGAGTCTAGTGGACGCGGAGGCATGCTCGCGCCCCCACCCCTCTTGTCGAGCGTATCGGCCGGATCAACCCACCCGCGGTAACCCGTTTTGAGCCCGGCGGCCGGATGTGAAATCATGACGCTCGTACCCGGGAGACCGGGTGCACGCGGGTGTAGCTCAATGGTAGAGCCCCAGTCTTCCAAACTGACTACGCGAGTTCGATTCTCGTCACCCGCTCCGACGAAAGGCCCAGGCCCTCGGACCTGGGCCTTTCTTCGTTGGCCGGCGCTCAGGGGTGGATCTCCGGGGCGTAGTACTGCGGGAGGGGCTCCGGGCCGTCGTACAGCTGGCAGGGGCAGGGGCGGAAGACGGTGGTGCCGGCGTCATAAGCCCAGTGGGAGTTCTCTGCCTTGCAGGCGCCTTTGCCGTCGACGTGCTGACCGCGGGGGTGGTTGCAGGAGCACATCGACTCGACCGCCTTCGGTGGCGGCCCGGCCGACGCGCGGCCGCGGCGGCGTCCGGTGAGGTATCCGATCACGAGGCCGGCCAGGAGGATGGCTGCGCCTTCGATCATGGTGCTCCTCCTCTGCCGACTGTCCTGGCTCATTCTCCTGGAGGCTGGGGTCGTTCACCAGTACGGCGTACTGGCTCGCCGCTCAGGTGGGCTCGGCGAAGCGTCGCAGGGCTTCGATCACCAGCGGCGAGAACCGACTCGCCGGGCTCTGATCACCTGTCGACTGCTTCGTTGTTCGACGACTGACGCGGTGTATCGCGTCAGACGTGCAACAACGAAGCTGATGGACCGCGGG